>NZ_JBYZMO010000003.1:0-382211 GCF_058216335.1 Rhodoferax sp. SPJ21 | reverse complement strand
CGCCGTTGGCGGTTTGGCCGCCGGTAAAGCTGAAGCCGGTGACGGCCGTGTTGTCGCTGGCGGCGACAGTGGCAATCGTGGTATCGGCGGCGGTGTTCTCGGCGTAGTTGAAGGACTGGGCGTTGACCACCGGAGCGGTGGTATCTGGCGTGGTCTCCACCACATCCGTCTCATTGAGGGTGATGGTGGCGCTAGAGCTGTTGCCTGCGGCATCGACCACGGTCACGCTGTAGGCGTGGCCGTTGGGGCCCTGCTCGAAATCGTTGGCGGCGGAGGCCGCTCCGTTGGCGGTCAGAGAAATTGCACCGGTGCTGGTGTTGATCTGGTACAGACCGTCGGAGCTGGTGCTCACGCCGTTGGCGGTTTGGCCGCCGGTAAAGCTGAAGCCGGTGACGGCCGTGTTGTCGCTGGCGGCGACAGTGGCAATCGTGGTATCGGCGGCGGTGTTCTCGGCGTAGTTGAAGGACTGGGCTGCGACAGCAGGGGGCGCAGTGTCCGGAGTGCTCTCCTCCACATTGGTTTCATTCAATGTGACTGTTGCTGTCGTGCTATTGCCTGCGGCATCGACCGCCGTGAGGCTGTAGCTATGGCTGTTAGAAGGGGTCTCAAAGTCGTTGGCAGCGGAGGCGGCTCCGGCGGCGGTCAGGGTGATGACACCGGTGTTGCTGACAGTGTAGAAGCCATCGGCGCTGGTGTTGGTGCCTGTTTCGGTGAAACGGTAGTTGGTGACGGCCGTGTTGTCGCTGGCCACCAGAGTTGCCACGGTGGCGCCAGCGACCTGGTTTTCCGCGTAGGAGAAGTTTTGGCTCGTAAACGTTGGGGCACTGGTGTCGGTGGTGTAGCTGGCAGCACCGTTGGCGCTGGCCGTGTTGCCTGCCGTATCGGTGGTGGTGACGGATGCATTGACGCTGCTATTGCTGGCCAGCAAAGCGCCGGATACGGTTACGCTGAAATGCAAATTGGAATCCACCTGGCCGGTGAAGGTTTGCGTCCCTATCGTCAAGGTGACAGTATCTCCGGCATGGGCATTGCCACCGACTGTGCCGGTAATGGCGACGGAGCCAGCGGCCTCGCTGCTGTTGACGACGGAATCCCCGGTGATGCTGTCTAGTGTGATGGAGGCGACGATTCCGCTGGTGTTTGTGGTTGCGTTAACCAAGGGATGGGTTGGCAGAATTTGCTGCGTATCGGACGCCACGGCAGAGCGATCCAGGTTCAACGAATCCAGGCTTTCCGTGATGCGCAGAAGCTGTACAAAGCCGTGCGTACCGTTGGCATCACCGCCGGTCAAGCCCGCAGCGGTGGGGTCCAATTCGGTGGACAAATCTCCGCCTGACTGGATGATTTTGGTGACCTGGTCGGCGCCGCTGTTCAGGTCTTTCAGGACCGCCTCGGTAGGGTCGGTGGGCGCGGTACCCAGCAGGTTCGCGTCAATCAGCAGTTCACGGGCGGCGGTGATCGTGATCGGGTCACCGTGGGGCAGTGCCAGCTCCAGGTGCGCACCGTTGTCGGTAATGACCACTTGGCCTTCTTTGACTTCATCTCCCACCTTCAGTAGCACGCGCTGCCCTGAAGCATCTACGACCCACGCTTGGCCCTCCAGAAGGACGACGATGCCACGGGCTTGTGCTGAGACTTGGGAGGTTGCCATGGAGGTGCTTTGCATTCAAAAAATAAGGTGTTTGAATGCTATGCGGTGGATGCCTCTCCCGGTATTGGCCTTAGGTACAGGGTGAGGGCTGTTCGGCCGACTTTTCTCGGTGATTCGTGAATTTATTCACTGACGATGCACAGGATGGTGATTGCTATATTATTTATAGCTGTACGCGCAGTTAATACCTGCGCTAGAGGCCTGTTTTATCTAAATTTAGCTGATGCCGTGCACCCTGAGCGCGACCTGTAGGCGGTCTGTCAGGTTCATTTTTTCAAAGATCGCCGCGAGGTGGGCTTTGACGGTGCGCTCGGAGATGTTGCAGCTCTGGGCAATGGCTTTGTTGGAGGCGCCTTGCGCTACCAGCACGGCGACCTCGCGCTCCCGCGCGGTCAGCATGGGGCTCCAGTTGTCTGGCGGGGCGGGCCGTTGGCTGGCTACGCGGTTGGCGTTGGCTAGCAGCTGTTGCATCAGCTCTTTGCCTACCCATATGTGGCCTGCGGTGACGACCTTTTGGATCTGCTGCAATGTGTCTGCGGGTGCAAATGCCTGGCAATAGCCGCTGCAACCCATATCCAGCGCCGCTATGGCCTCCGCATCTTTGGGGTTGGAGCTGGCGCACACGATCCGGTAGTGTTGTAACTTGGTGCGCCAAAACGCATCGCCCCAGGCCGGAAGCTGTGGCAGTGCGGTATCCAGCCACACCGTGGTGTCGGTTGGCAGCGCGCTGCTCGGCAGGTCTGAGAGTTGCGTCAGAAATGTGCTTTGGCTGCTGCCGAAGGCGTTTTGCCAGTGTTGGAGCAGGCCCGCGTCGTGACTGATGAAAACAAGGTATCCGGAATCGTTCATCGTTCGGTCAGGGCGTTGGCTTTGGCACGCAGTATGGGTTTGAGCAGGTAGGAGAGCACGGTTTTTTCGCCCGTCAGGATATCGACCTCAGCCACCATGCCAGGAATGATGGGCAGCTTGCCTGGGCCCAAATTGGTTGATAGGGTGCGTACACGCACCAGGAAGAAGGCATTGCCCTTTTCGTCCACCACGGTGTCTGCGCTGATGTGCTCCAGGGTGGCTTCCAGTCCGCCGTATGTGGCGAAGTCGTAAGCGGTGAATTTGACCATGGCCTTCTGGCCCGGGTGCAGGAAGGCGATGTCGCGCGGCTGCACACGCGCCTCCAGTAGCAAGGCATCGTCGGAGGGCACGATTTCCACCAGGTCTTTTCCTGGCTGCACAACGCCGCCCACGGTGTTCACGTGGAGTTGCTTTACTGTGCCGTTCACCGGCGAGCGGATGTCGGTTTGTTTAACCTTGTCTTGCAGTGCCGTGCTGCCTTCGGACAGCGCACTCAACTTGGCATTGCTTTCGCTCAGCTCGGAGCGGGCTGTGTTGCGGAAGGTCAGGTCCACCTCCTGGATCTTGCGGTTGGCCTCCCCAATGGCGGCCTCCAGCCTGGGAATGTCTGAATTCGCGCTGTCGCGTTCCCCCCGGTAGCGGGCGACATCGCGTTCCAAACGTAGCAGTTCAACGTCCGACACGGCGCCCGATTTGGCCAGGGGCCGCGTGAGCTCCAGCTCTTTAGCGGTCAGGTTGTAGCTTTGGTTGGCCTGTTCACGGCGCGCTTTGACAGACAGCAGCTCCTGCGAGCGTTGTGCAGACTGTTGGCGCGCAACGCCCATCGATGCGTCCAGTTCGGCGCGGCGCGATTCGTACAAGCGGCGTTCCTGCTCGGCGATCTCCGGGGCTTCGGCGGTCACCTTGGGCGGCGGTATGAAGCTTGAGCCTTCCGCCAGGGCCTTCAAGCGGGCCGACTTGGCCAGCAATGCCAGGTACTGGGATTGGTTTTCGCGCAGCGAGGACACCATGCGTGTGGGGTCCACCTTGAGCAGCAAATCACCTACCTTAACGCTTTGCCCTTCATGGATGGCGATCTCGGACACCATGCCTCCGTCCAGGCTTTGCAGTACTTGTACCTGGCGCGATGGAATCACCTTGCCCTCGCCACGGGCCACTTCGTCCAGGGTGGCCCAGCTGGACCAGGCCAGGAGCGTTACCACGGCCAATGTGCTGATCCACACCATGATGCGGGCACCGCGCGGCGTTTGCTCTGCAATTGCCCAGTCTGCGTTGGCGTCAAAGTCCTGGTCGTTCGATGTGTCCTTGCCCAGTAGCAATTGTGAAGCCCGGTCTATGCCTCTGGAGCAGGGCGCGTACAAGCGCTGGGCTAGCTGCACCATGCGGTGGCTGGAGGGTGTTCCGGCGCTCATGCGGCTCTCCCGATGCGGCCGCTTTGCAGCGCTTCCACGACCTGGGCTTTGGGGCCGTCGGCCATGATTTGCCCGTTGTCGATCACGATCAAGCGGTCCACCAGCTCCAACAGGGCCGTGCGGTGGGTGACTAGCACCATGGTTTTACCCACGGCGAACTGGCGCAGTCGCGTTTTCAATTGCTCTTCACTTTGGTGGTCCATGGCGCTGCTGGGTTCGTCCAGCAACAAAATGGGCGGGTCGTTCAGCACTGCGCGGGCTATGCCCACGGCCTGCCGCTGTCCGCCCGACAGGGTTTCTCCGCGTTCGCCAACCAGCATGTCAAAACCGCGTGGATGGCGGTGGGCGAACTCGGTGACGCCGGCGACTTCGGCGGCCGTCAAAATATCCTGGTGGTTCACAAACGGCGCACCCATGGAGATGTTTTCCTTGAGGGAGCCAAAGAATAAGTTGACATCCTGCGGCACAAAGCCAATGGCGCGGCGCAGCTCGGCGGGGTCAATTTGCCGCGCGTCTATGCCGTCCACCAAAATCGAGCCATGGGTAGGCTGGTACAGGCCCAGCATCAAGCGCTGCAGCGTGGACTTGCCTGAGCCGATACGGCCTATGAAGGCCACTTTTTCGCCCGGGTTGATCTTGAACGACACCCGGCTCAGGCTCGCCTGGTCTTGCCCCGGATACGAGAAGTCCACGCCCTTGAACTCGATTCCGCCCTGGAAGCTGGTGCGGTGGATGAAGTCCGATCCGTCCGGACGTTCGGGCTCTTTTTTCATATGGGTTTCTACCGCGCCCAGGCCGTTTTTTGCATGGTGAAACTGCATCAGCAAGCCCACTACCTGGCTAAACGGTGCCATGGCCCGACCCGCCAGCATGGATGCCGCGATGATGCCGCCCATGCTCACTTCGCGGTTGAACAGCAGATACACCCCGGCGATGATGGTCGTGATCGACACCCACTGTTGCAAAGACTGGGCGACGGTCAGGATGGAGCTGGAAAGCAGCTTCAGTTTGCTGCTCTGCTGTGCCAGGAAGACGGTGGCTTGCTCCCACTTACGTTGGAAGCTGCTTTCTGCCACCATGAACTTGATGGTTTCAATGCCCACCAGGCTTTCGACCAGGGATGCATTGCGCTGGGCTGTTGCACGCTGGGTAAGGTCTACCAGTTCGTGCATTTTTTGCTGTACGACCAAAGACGCCAGAACCAGAACGACGATGCAGACCAGCGGCGGCAGCAGCAGCCAGGGCGAGATCCATACCAGCACCAGCAGGAAAATGAACACAAATGGAATGTCCACCAGGGTGGTGATGGTGGCCGAGGCAACAAAGTCCCGCACCGACTCAAAAGCCCGCAGATTGGCCGCGAACGAGCCCACTGAGGCGGGGCGGTCGGCCAATTTCAGGCCTAGCACCCGCTCCATGATTTTGGACGACAGGGTGACATCGATGCGCTTGCCTGCCGTGTCCAGAATGTAGCCCCGCAGAATCCGCAGTAGTGCGTCAAAAATCAACACCAGCGTGGCGCCCAGCGCGAGCACCCACAGCGTCTCTTCGGCGTGGTTGGGGACCACCCTGTCGTATACCGTCATGCTGAAGATGGGTGTGACCAAGGCAAAGATGTTGATCAGCAAGGCCGCCAGCAAGCTGTCCCGGTAGAGGCGCCAGTTCTGAAACACCACCCCCCAAAACCAGTGGCGGCTGCGCACGGCCGAGGTCTCCGGTGCGCGCGGGTCGAACTTGAACACCGGGCGCATGAAAAACACCACGCCCGTGTACTGTGCCTCCAGGGCCTCCCGCCTAAGCACCAGCGCAGAATCTCCCCCCTCGGGCAAACGCACGCGGGCTTCTCCGGAGGGCAGCCACTCCAGCAAAACGCAGGCTTGCTGGTCGTTTAAAAGCAAGATGGCGGGAAGCAGGCTGGGACGCAGGTCCGCCAAGCTGCGGCGTGCCAGCCGGGCCGTTAGGCCGGCCCGGGCCGCAGCTCTGGGGACCAGGGCAGGTGTGATGCGGTTGTCTGAAAGCGGCAGGCCCGCGGACAGCGCCGTGGGGGTGGTCGAGATATCGAAGATGCGTGCGATTGCGACGATTGCATCCAGCAAGGGATCTACATGGGCCGCATGTTCATTGATGCGCCAGTGCACTTGTGCTGTGCCGTGGTCGCCAGTGGGGTGGGGCAGGTTCTGATTGGATACTTGCATCACAAAATTCCGTTGTCGGTGTCCAGCAGGTTCAGCGCCCCGGTGATTTGGCTACGTCTGTTCTGGCGATGGGTCATTTTTTGCTGGGCTGCAACAGGTAAATCGGTCAGGCGAATGATGTTTTTGGCGATCAACGTGTACACAACGTCTTCAATCACGCGGATGAAGTCGGCATCTATCTCTGAAAACTCCGGCGCAGGGCGGGGAGAGGACAGGAAGGCCTGGATGTCCGGGTGGCTCTCTTCGATCGCTTCTGTCTGCGCTTGCGGGATTCGACTGAGGCTGGCAATGTTGCCAGAGGCGTCGCGTGTGACGTAAAACATGAAAATAGAGGTCCAGTCAGGCTAGGCGTTGACGCTGGCTACAGCGAAAGCCGCTAATTTAACTGACGGAAGTCCTGTGCGGCGCTTACCAAGCGTCTGTTTGCTATCTCACGCTGACAACAGCGTTAAGTCCGGTCACAAAACAGCTCGTTTTCTCACACACAGAGTTTTTTATCTGCGCCAAAATGGACTTAACTCTCCCAGGATGTGCGCCATGCAATCTGCCGGTCTGTACGCTTATCTACCGTCTTTGCGGTCGTGCGGTCTGCCACCGCTGGTGGCTTTGTGTATGGCGTCCTGGGTCTACGCCCAGCAAGATGTGGTGGCCCCTCAGCCCAGTTTGCAGCTGGAGCTAGCGCCGGTTCCGGGTCTGGACCGCACTGCAAATTCCCGTATGTCCTTGACCGGTTGGTCCGGCTCATCCCCCCAATCGGCGGTAGGCCTGAGCGCTGCCGTCATACCCCCTGTCGCGAGCCCTGCACTGAACGGCAGCAGCGTTTCCCCGGGCTTGGATCTGGGCCTGCGCTGGCGTTCTTCCGAGGACAGCCGGGGGCGCGTGAATATCGGCATCTGGCAGCACGTGGCGCCGGCGCCGGATGCGATGGCTCTGATCCAGCGATCAAATGGCGACCTCGGCTACGACACGCGGTTGGAAATGCAGTTCAGCTCGGCCACCGCACGCGGCATCCAGTTCGAGCTGGGTGGTGCCTTGGGCATGCAGCTCAACAACAACGAGAAGGTGGTGCTGCGCGTCAGCCGTGGCAAGCCCATGGTGTATTACCGCGCAAAGTTTTAACCCGAATTCCGCTAGATTCCGGGTGCCTTATTCTGCTGTTGGCGTAGTTACGCCCAACAACTGGTGCAGCCGTGGCGAAGTCGTCGTGTACTGGAACGGGATTTTCTTGCCGGGGAAGACCCGCGGCGCAGCGGCGTAGGCCGCCAGCGTGGCTTCGTGGAAGCCGCAGACGATGAGCTTTTGCTTGCCCGGGTAGGTGTTGATGTCGCCCACGGCGAAGATGCCTGGCTCGCTGGTTTCAAAGCGCGCTGTATCCACGTTCAATTGCTTGCGCTCCATGGCCAGGCCCCAGTCGGCGACCGGACCTAGCTTGGGCGACAGGCCCTGGAAAACGCTGATTGCGTCTACCGGTAGGCGGTGCGGCAAGCCATCTACGTCGCTGATCTGCAGGGCGGTCAAGCGGTTGGCATCGGCTTCAAAACCAGTGATCTGCCCGACCATGAAATGCATGCGCCCGGCTTGCTGCAGCATCTGCATTTCCACAATGTCTGCGGTGGGCGCTTGAAGCACGTCGCGGCGGTGTAGCAGTGTCACGCTCTGGGCATCGGTCTCGGCCAATACCAGAGCGCAACGCAAGGCGGCCTCGTCACCGCCCACTACCACCAGGTGCTTGCCCGTGACATCGGCGGGTGGGGCGTGGTAGTGCAGCTGGCTGCCTTCAAAGGCTTCGATGCCGTCCAGCTTCAAGCGCCGAGGCTGGAAGGCGCCGACACCAGCCGCGATCACCACCACGGGTGCCAGCAGCTGGGTGCCGCGGTCGGTGGATACCAGGAAGCGGCCATCGGCCTGTTTGGCGATGCTGCTGACCTGTTGGCCCAGGTGGAACTGTGTGCCAAAGGGTTGTATTTGCTGCAGCAGCGACGCGGCCAGCGCACGGCCCGTGGTGGCCGGCGTGCCGGGGATGTCGTAGATAGGCTTGTCGGGGTAGAGCTCCATGCACTGGCCGCCTGCGTGGGGCAGGGCGTCAACCACATGGACGGGGACTTCCAAAAGGCCCAGCTGGAAGACCTGGAACAGCCCGACCGGGCCTGCGCCGATGACGACGGCGCCGGTTTCCAGTACGGGCAACATAGTCAACTTGGGTTTAACGTTCCAGCAGCTGGATCTTGGGCATCACGTCTTTCCAGTCGTCTGCGTCGGGCAGGGCTGGTTTGCGTTTGGTGATGCTCTTCCAGCCGTCGGCGCGGGCCAGTTCGACATTCAGCTTGATGAAGGCCAGCTGGTCGGCAGGCATGTCTTCCTCGGCATAGATGGCGTTGGCCGGGCACTCGGGGATGCATACGGCGCAGTCAATGCATTCATCGGGGTCGATGACCAGCATGTTCGGGCCTTCGCGGAAGCAGTCCACGGGGCAGACGTCCACACAGTCTGTGTATTTGCACTTGATGCAGGCTTCGGATACGACGTGAGTCATGGTATTTTTTTCAATTGCGGGGTTAACCCGTGATTTTAAATTAGCGGACCAGCACGGCGCCCGAGGTCTTGTGCGATGCCGTATCGACCAGCACCAGCGCACCCAGCGAACGCGAAGCGGTATACGGCAAGGTGGCAATGCCTTCCTGCAGTGCCAGCTCGATATGGCCGATGGCATTGGGGGGCAATTCGCTCGCGTCTTCCTCGGCCAGTGTGTTGATATCCAGCTTGTGCACGATGCGTTTCACCTTGGCCTTGACCCAGCGGTGTCCGTGCAGCGCCCAGTAGACGCGGCCGGCGACCAGGGGTTCGTCGTCCATCCAGGCGACGGTGGCCGAGATTTCGCGGCTGGCTTCGAACTGGCCCGGGGCCAGCAGCCAGTCGCCGCGCGATACATCGACTTCGCGGTCCAGCGTGATGCCGGCGCTGTTGCCAGCCAGCACGCTCTTAGGGTTGCGTGCATGGTCCAGCACCTGGGCCACGGTGGCGGTCTGGCCGCTGGGCAGAATGCGGATTTCTTGGCCTACTTCCACCTTACCGGTGGCGACCCGGCCCCAGAACACGCGGCGGCCCTGGCTGGTGTCGCTACTGGACGAGAACTTTTCGACCCATTGCACCGGGAAGGCGAAGGGCTGTTCGACCTCGGCCGGTGTGCTCGGCAGTTGCTCCAGAATTTGTAGCAGGGTAGGCCCGGTGTACTTGCACCAATCGGGGTTTTCGCTGTGGCCGGCCTCGACCACGTTCCAGCCCTTCAATGCCGAAATCGGCACGATGGCTTTCACCGGGATTTCGGCGGCGGCGGCAAAGCTGTTCAAAGCAGCGCTGATGTGGGCAAAGGCCAGGGCCGAGTCTTCCACCGCGTCCAGCTTGTTGATGGCGAACACGATGCTGGGCACGCGCAGCAGGTGGCACAGCAGCGAGTGGCGGCGGGTTTGCGGCAGCAGCTCCAGGGCAGCGTTTTTCCAGTCCAGCTTGGTGGCATCGACCAGCACCACGGCGGCGTCGGCGCTGCTGGCGGCGGTGACCATATTGCGGGTGTACTGCTCGTGGCCCGGTGCGTCGCCGATGATGAACTTGCGGCTTTCGGTGTTGAAGTAGCGGTAGGCCACGTCGATGGTGATGCCTTGCTCGCGCTCGGCACTCAAGCCGTCGGTCAGCAAGGCTAGGTCGGTTTCGCCCTGGCGCTGCACGCCGGCCAGGTGGTCTTGCAGCACGGCTTTGGTGTCGACCAGCAGGCGGCCAATCAGCGTGCTCTTGCCGTCATCGACCGATCCGCAGGTGATGAACTTCAAGGCAGATAGGGCTGCAGCGCTGGTAGTGCCTGCGGGAGTAGCTATAGAAGTGGTAGCAATCATCAGAAGTATCCGTCTTTCTTGCGCTTCTCCATGGAAGCCTCAGAGGTTTTGTCGTCCATGCGGGTCGCGCCGCGTTCGCTCACGTCGGCGGCCAGGGTTTCGATCACGATGTCGCCAGCGCTAGCGGCAAAGCTCTCCACCGGGCAGGTGCAGGTGATGTCGCCCACGGTGCGGAAGCGCACATCGCGCATCTCGGCGGTTTCGCCGGCTTTCAGCGGGGTGAGTTCGGTGACGGGCACCAGCAGGCCCTTGCGCTCCACCACTTCGCGTTTGTGCGTGTAGTACAGCGATGGCAGTGCGATCTGCTCGCGTTCGATGTACTGCCAGACGTCCAGCTCGGTCCAGTTGCTGATGGGGAACACGCGGAAGTGTTCTCCGGGTTGCAGGCGGGTGTTGAACAGGGTCCACAGCTCAGGGCGCTGGGCCTTGGGCTGCCATTGGCCGAAGCTGTCGCGGTGGCTGAAGATGCGTTCCTTGGCGCGGGCTTTTTCTTCGTCACGGCGGGCGCCGCCGATCAGCGCGTCGAAGCGGAATTCTTCGATGGCTTCGAGCAAGGTGACCGACTGGTGCACGTTGCGCGATTCGCCGGGGTGGGCCAGGCGCACGGTGCCGCGCTTCATCGAGTCTTCGACGTTGCGCACGATGAGTTCGGCGCCCAGTTCCTTGGCGCGGAAGTCGCGGAAGTCGGTCACTTCATGGAAGTTGTGGCCGGTGTCGATCATCAGCAGCGGGTAGGGGATGCGGCCGGCTCCGAACGCCTTTTCGGCGCATTTCAGCAGTACCAGCGAGTCTTTGCCGCCCGAAAACAGCAGGGTGGGGCGTTCAAAAACGGCGGCCACTTCGCGCAGGATGAAGATGGTTTCTTCTTCCAGCGCGTCGAGGTGGGTGTTGCTCAGATGGTGTGGGGTCACTTGGGTATTCATGTCGGGGTCAAGTTTCAGTGGGCAAGGTGCAAGCCGCACTCGCGGTTGTCTTCACCCTTGGTGGGGTCCACGTAGTCAAAGTTGTTGGGCAGGCCGTGGGTGACGCAGTATTCGTGGAGCTCTTTGGACGACCAGTGCAGCAGCGGCGCGACCTTGATCAGGCCGTCGGGGTTGATGCTGACAGGGTCCATCTGGGCGCGCACGGCGGTGTCGGTGGCGCGCAGTGCGGTGAACCAGACCTTGGGTGCCGTCTCGCGCAGGGCGCGGGAAAAAGGCTCCAGCTTCACTTCTTCGGTGAAGGCTGCGTGGCGCGGGTCGTCCAGCGCGGGCGTCGCGCCTTCCACGGCCTCGCGGTGCGCACGCGAGCGCAGCGGCAGGTAGATCCGCAGGTTCAGCTTCAGCTGCTTTGTCACTTCATCGACAAACTGGTAGGTAGCCTCGGTGTTGTAGCCGTTGTCCATCCAGACCACGGGCACGTCGGGGTTGACGCGGGTGACCATGTGCAGGATGACCGCTTCGAACGGGCGGAAGTTGGTGGTGACGATGGCGGGCTGGCCTAGGCCAAGCGCCCATTCCACCAGCGCGGGGGCGTTGCGGCCGAGGTCGGCGTTGATTTGTGCGAGATTGAGGGTGCTCATGGTGTTGTTTCCTATCGGGCCGATATCAGGCCGAGTCCTGCCGCTCCAGCTCGGCACCGTAGGCTGCGCTGTCTTCGGTTTCGGCAAAGTGGGGGACGACATGGACGGCGTCGCCTTGGTAGAAGCCCTGGAAGCGGTCGAACTGGCGCTGGGCGGCGCTGGCGTCCACGCCTTCGCGCAGCACAGCAATGTCGAAGCCGCTGCGCTGCATTTGCACCAGCTGGTCGATCAGCACGTCGCCCGTAGCGCGGATTTCACCCGTAAAACCCAGGCGGCGGCGCAGCAGAAAGGCCTGGCTGTAGGCGCGGCCATCGGTGAACTTGGGGAAGTTCAGGTCGATGCGGGTCACGCCCGCCAAGTCCAGGCTGCGGGGGTCTTCTGTGTTGGCCAAGGCTATATGGTCTTTTTGGCCTTCAGCGCAGGGAATATGTGCGGTAGCAGCTATTATTTTCATAGTATTTCCTCTCATGCTTCAGCCGTGGCACGGGGCGCTTTGCCGGTGCTGATGCGGGCGTTGTTGGCGGCCAACTTGAACGGGTCCTGGCCGACGCGGCGCAGGGTATCGATGAAGTTTTCGCCGCTGCTGCGGGTCGCGCGGTAGGTGTCCAGCACGGCTTCGATGACTTCAGGTACTTCGGCGGCGCTGAAGGACGGGCCAACCACTTTGCCGGCGATGGCGGGGCCAGACAGGTTCGAGCCGTCCGAGCCGGCCAGCGTCACCTGGTACCACTCCTGGCCGTCCTTGTCCACGCCCAGAATGCCGATGTGGGCACTGTGGTGGTGGCCGCAGGAGTTGATGCAGCCGCTCATGTGCACGTCGATTTCGCCCAGGTCGTGCAGTTCGTCCATGTCCTGGTAGCGTTGGCTGATGGCTTCGGAGATCGGCAGCGAGCGGGCATTGGCCAGGCTGCAGAAGTCGCCGCCGGGGCAGACGATCATGTCGGTCAGCAGGCGAATATTGGCACGGGCCAGGCCCAGCGCCTTGGCTTCGGCATACAGCGCGGGCAGCTCGTCGGCGCGGACCCAGGGCAGCACCAGGTTCTGGTCGTGGGTGACGCGGGTTTCACCGGCGCTGTAGCGGTCGGCCAGGTCGGCTGCGGCATCCAGCTGCTCTGCGGTGGCGTCGCCGGGTGAATAGCCCAGGCGTTTGAACGACAGGGTCACGGCGCGTAGTAGGGGGTTCTGGTGGGCAGCGACGTTTTGCTTCAGCCAGCGGGTGTATTCCTTGTCGTCGACAGGGGCGGCAACCGGGTTGGCCAGGGCTGGCAAGACGCCGACACGGCTGGTTGGCGGCACGAAACTGGCGGTGACGCGGTCCAGCTCGGACTGGCTGATGGTGTGCGGCGCGCCGTCACGGGTCAGGATTTGCTGGTATTCATCCTCGACCTCGTCGATATAGCGCTGGCCTTCGGCCTTGACCAAAATCTTGATGCGCGCCTTGTACATATTGTCGCGGCGGCCCCAGCGGTTGTAGACGCGGACCACGGCTTCCAGGTAGTTCAGGATCTGGTTCCAGGGCAGGAAGTCGCGGATCACGGTGCCGACGACCGGTGTGCGGCCCATGCCGCCGCCAACCATTACGCGCAGGCCGACTTCACCGGCCTCGTTCTTCAGCACATGCAGGCCCACGTCGTGCCAGGCGGTGGCGGCGCGGTCGTCGGTGGCGCCGACGATGGCGATTTTGAACTTGCGCGGCAAGAAGGCGAATTCAGGGTGTAGCGTGCTCCACTGGCGGATGATCTCGGCCAGGGGGCGGGGGTCGGCGACCTCGTCGGCGGCAATGCCGGCGCGCTCGTCGCTGGTGGTGTTGCGGATGCAGTTACCGCTGGTCTGGATGCCGTGCAGGTGCACGCTGGCCAGCAGGTCCATCACGTCGGCGCTTTTATCCAGCGGAATCCAGTTGAACTGGACATTCTGGCGCGTCGTGAAGTGGGCGCAGGCGCTGGGCAGGCTGTGCAGATCGCTCAGGCCGGGGTTGGCTTTGGTCAGGTCGTGCGCGTCTTTTTTGTCGTAATCGCGGGCGATGGTGCCCAGCACGCGCAGCTGGGCGCTGTTCAGCTCACCATAGGGCACGGCCACGCGCAGCATGGGTGCAAAGCGCTGTACGTACCAGCCGTTTTGCAGGCGCAGTGGGCGAAATTCGTCTTCGGCAAGCGTACCCTTTTGCCAGCGTTCCAGCTGGTCGCGGAACTGGGCGGCACGCAGTTGCACAAACTGTTTGTCAAATTCGGTGTATTGGTACATTTTGGTTGTCTATCGTGGTACGGGTCGCGTGGGGGCAACCCGCGATTTTAAAGTGCCAGTAATTTGGTGCCCGCATAAGCCAGCAACAAAGACAGTACGCCGCGGATGACGCGGTCAGGTGTCTTGAGCACCATGTGCGATCCGAGCCAGATGCCGGGCAGGGAGCCGGCCAGCAGCTTGCCCAGCAGCGGCCAGTCCACCGAGCCCAGGCCGGCGTGGCCCAGGCCGGCTACCAGCGTCAAGGGCACGGCATAAGCGATGTCGGCGGCAACAATGCGCTGCAGCGGTAGTAAGGGGTAGAGCAGCATCAGCACCGTGACGCCAATCGCGCCAGCGCCCACCGAGGTGAGCGTCACCAGGCAGCCTATGCAGGCACCAAACAGCAGCGGAAGGCTCCAGTGGCGCGGTCGCTCTGCCTGGGCCATGGCCTGGTTGCTGATGGTGCGCGGTGCGCTCTTGCCGCGAATGCTTTTGTAGAGCGTGGCCAAGGCCGTCAGCAACAAAGCCACGCCCAATGTGGTGGTCATGATTTTTTGCACATGGGGGTCGGCTGGCCCCAGCGTGTGCAGCGCCCACAGGGTCAGCAGTGAGGCTGGCACGCTGCCTGCGCACAAGGTGGCCACGATGCGCCAGTTGACCAAACCCGAGCGCGCCATCTTCAGCGTGCCGCCTGCCTTGGTGAAGCAGGCAAACAGCAGGTCCGTACCGATCGCCAGGTAAGGCTTCATGCCAAAGAAGAAGATCAGAATGGGTGTCATGAGCGAGCCGCCGCCCACACCTGTCAGACCCACTACAAAGCCGACAAAAAATCCAGCGAAAACAAAAGCTAAATCATGCATGGCCGCGACTATAGAAGCCGGTCCAATGATTCCAAACTACTTTATTGTTCTACCAATATGCCAATAGGCATATTTAGAAATAAGGAAATTGGCTTTGGAGCTTATTTGTTGTTCGCGTTGGCGGCGTAGGCGGCATCCATTTGCTCGTTGATGGCGTGCCACAACGGGCGCATCATCAGGCGTGCGCCCTGGTAGACGTCGTTCACCTTCAACATGGACGGCACACGTAGGCCGCGGTGTTCCACGGGGCCGCCGATGGGGATGATATTGACGCCAAGTTTGGCGAAATGCTCGGCCAGGCGGGGTTCGGTGAGGGTGAACAGGATGTCTATGCCCTGGCGCCGCGCCATGGCCAGTGCGCCGATGTACAGGCTGACGGGAATGTAGGGGAAGCGAGGCTGGTCGCGCTCTCCAAAATCAGATTCTGAAATGGTGGCTTCGCTGTGTTGTTCACCCTTACGTCGGCGGAACTCGGACATGACTGCCAGGCGCGACACTTCGGCAATCCGTTCGCGCGGTTGGCTAGCCGGGTCGATGATGCTGCGGTCTATGGTGTCTCTGCAGGTGACTTCAAATGGCAGCGGAGCCGCAGGGTCGGCTGGGTCGGTCAGTACCAGTCGGGCACAGCCCGCAAGCCTGTGTGGCTCGCCCGCTGTGCGCACCAGGCAGTGCTGCGAGCGGTAGTCGTACTTATCGGTCTCGCGTTGGTCTTCCCGTACCGGCTCAAAGCCTAGTTCACGGGCATACACATCATGGCGAACGAAGAATACGTCGTTGACGCGCGCCTCTTCCAGTGCAGGGGCAATCTCGAAATACTGCTTGTAGCTGTCACCCAGGTTGAGTCGTCGATTTTCTGACATTGGAAGCCTTGCTGGTTGTCTCGTCCTGCGTCATGCTTCAAACCGTGCGCGCCGCGTACTTCCATTATTCAGGTTTTATGTCCTTGACGTAAAGTTTTCTTGGCGTTGCTTGCTATTTCTCAAGCTTCGGAAAGTAGCAGGGCCCAAGGCGTTTTTTGCCAGGCCAGAGCTTCCTCGCGCAGCAGGTGGGCCGATTGTGGGTATGCCTGCGACCAGCCAGGGCGGGTGGACAGCGAAAACTGCGTGGAATCGCCGAGTTCCAGTTCCAGTCCTTCCACATCTGGATCGCGGCGGGCGTGGCACAGGATGGCAGCCACCCGTAGCGACAGCAACTGCTGCATGTAGTCGGCATCATTGAAGTCGCATTCGAGCTTGTGCAACTTGCCACGGTGTCCCAGCACCAGTTGGCTCAGGCGCTGCAGCTCCGATAAGGCGAAGCCAGGCAGGTCGGCGTGGCCCAGAATGTAGGCACCATGCCGGTGGTAGTCGTTGTGGGAAATCTGGCTGCCGATTTCATGTAACTGGCCTGCCCAGTGCAGCTTGCGCTGCAGTCGGGTAATTTCTGCCGCAGGGACGCCGCTGCGCTCCTGCATCTGGCCAAACAAATGGCTCGCGGTCTGGGCTACGCGCTGTGCCTGGTCCGCGTCCACCACAAACCGGGCGGCCATGCGTTGCACGGACACCGCGCGCAGATCGGTTTCTTCCTGGCCCCGCGTGACCAGGTCGTACAGCACGCCGTGGCGTAGCGCGCCATCGGCTGCATGCATTTCGTCTATGCCCAGCAGATCAAAAATGGCACGCAGCACGCTGATGCCGCCGCCGATGACCAGTTTGCGGTCGTCCTTCATGCCTTCGATGCGCAATTTTTCGACGGTTTGGGCCTTGAGCAGCCGGTCGCTGATCCAATCCAGGCCTTCACGGGTAATGAGATTCAAGGGCCAACCGGCGGCGTGCAGGATGTCAGCAACTGCGCCTACCGTGCCGGAGGAGCCATAGGCTACATCCCAGGTGTCACGCCGGTAGGCATTCACGGCTTCGTCTAGCACTGCTTTGGCGGCAATTTCGGCGATGCGGAATGCATCACGGGTGAATTGGCCCTGGGGAAAGTATTTCATCGACCAGGCGACGCTACCGACCCGGAAGGATTCCATGACATTGGCTTCGTACGCCTGGCCCAGAATCATTTCGGTGGAGCGGCCGCCAATGTCTACCACCAGGCGCCGTTCGTCCGATTGGGGCAGCAAGCGGGCCACGCCCTGGTAGATCAGCCGGGCTTCTTCCCGACCCGGAATCACGTCGATGGGGAAGCCCAGAATTTCATGTGCTCGGGACAGAAACGCGTCCCGGTTCCGGGCTTCCCGCAGGGTCTGGGTTGCCACAGCTCGGACCTGGTGCGGTTTGAAGCCCGCCAGGCGCTCGGCGAAGCGGGCCAGGCAATCCCAGCCGCGCTGCATGGCTTCGGCGCTGAGGTTGCGGTTTTCGTCCAGACCGTTGCCTTGGCGTACGGTTTCCTTCAGGTATTCGGTGCGGTGGATCTGGCCATGGTCGAGTCGGCCAATTTCCAGGCGAAAGCTATTGGAGCCCAAGTCCAGGGCGGCGAGAAGTGTTCCGTTTTGCATGGTGTCGCAGGTTTTTGTGGGCGCAGCATAGCACCCATGTGGCCTAGGACCTCGTTCGCGCCTTTCGGCCCCGGTGTGGGCTTTGTTTTGTCATATGTCTGTCACATAACCTTCTTAAATTAGCACCATCGCACAGATTTACCGCGACCGGTAAATCGTCGGGTTGGTTTCCTCACACTTTAAGGATTTGCTGATGCATACACGTTTCAAAATGGCCCTGGTGGGTCTGGCTGCTTCCGGCGTACTGTCGTTTTCGGGCCTGGTCAGCGCCCAAGAAATCACCGGTGCAGGTGCTACCTTCCCGGCTCCCGTCTACTCCAAGTGGGCGGCTGAGTACAACAAGGCTACGGGCGTGAAGATCAACTACCAATCGGTAGGTTCTGGCGCAGGCATCAAGCAGATCGACTCCAAGACGGTGGATTTCGGTGCTTCCGACATGCCCCAAACTGATGACGTGCTGAAGTCCAAAGGCCAGATGCAGTTCCCGGCCGTGATTGGCGGCACCGTGCCCGTGGTGAACATCAAGGGTATCGCTCCCGGCCAACTGAAGCTGACCGGCCAAGTGCTGGGCGATATCTATCTGGGCAAGATCACCAAGTGGAACGATGCGGCCCTGGTGGCCCTGAACCCAGGCCTGCCTTTGCCTGACGCCGCCATTTCCCCCGTGCGCCGCGCCGATGGTTCGGGTACGACCTTCAACTTCACCAACTACCTCAGCCGCGTCCATCCAGAGTGGAAAGAAAAAGTGGGCGAGGGCACAGCGGTGAACTGGCCTGTGGGCGCGGGTGGCAAGGGTAATGAAGGCGTTGCCGCTTTCGTGAACCGCCTGCCCAATTCCATCGGCTATGTCGAATACGCCTATGTGAAGCAAAACAAGATGACTTACGCGGTGCTGAAGAACCGTGACGGCGTGTTCGTGACACCAAGTGACACCGCATTTGCTGCGGCTGCTGCTGGCGCGGATTGGAATAAGTCGTTCTACCAACTGATTACCGACCAGCCCGGCAAGGAAGCCTGGCCTATCTCTACCGCGACCTTCATCCTGATGCATCTGAAGCAGGACAAGCCCGCCAACGCTACCGAAGTGTTCAAGTTCTTCAATTGGGCTTACAAGAACGGCGCCAAGATTGCGGACGATCTGGACTATGTGCCTTTGCCAGCACCCGTGGTGGCTTCCATTGAGAAGGCCTGGGGCCAAGTGACGGACGCTTCTGGCAAGCCTGTTGCCATCAAGTAATTGGGCTCACCCCAGGCTGCAGCGATTCGCATCTTTCGCCAACCCCCTTGCAGGGGGCAACACCAGCAGCCTGGCGACGCCAGTTCTGCTGTGTTTATGGGCGGTGTGCGTTCTTGCTGTGGCATGGGGATAGTTAGTTACTAACAATGAACCAAGGAAAGGAGCAAAACGTGTC
This sequence comes from Rhodoferax sp. SPJ21, assembly GCF_058216335.1. NCBI lineage: Bacteria > Pseudomonadati > Pseudomonadota > Betaproteobacteria > Burkholderiales > Comamonadaceae > Rhodoferax > Rhodoferax sp. SPJ21. The sequence goes on along the minus strand of NZ_JBYZMO010000003.1, from coordinate 363,682 downwards.
ATCTACACTTCCGGCGCAAGATCTATCGTTAAATCCGTCTGTCAAGACTTCCGGACATGTGATGAGCACTCCTCCGCGCCCCAAAGCGGCCCGTTCGGGCCCTGTCGTCGACCGTATCTTTGGCTGGTTGGCCAAAGGTTCGGCCATTTTTACCCTGGCAATGCTGGTGGCGATCCTGATGTCGCTGGTGGTCAGTGCCTGGCCTGCCATCACCAAGTACGGACTGGGCTTTTTGACCAGCACTACCTGGGACCCGGTGAAAGAGGAGTTTGGCGGCCTGGTGATGATTTACGGCACGGTGATGACTTCCATCATTGCCTTGCTAATCGCCGTGCCGGTCAGCTTCGGTATCGCATTGTTCCTGACGGAGTTGTCTCCAGCCTGGCTGAAACGACCCCTGGGTACCGCCATTGAGCTGCTGGCTGCGGTGCCGTCTATTGTGTATGGCATGTGGGGCCTGCTGGTGTTCAGTCCGGTGCTGTCCACCTACGTTCAGCAGCCGCTGCAATCCCTGTTCAGCGGTGTGCCCTATGTAGGCGCCCTGTTTTCAGGTGCACCGGTGGGTATCGGCATCTTGTCTGCCGGCATCATTCTGGCCATCATGATCATCCCGTTCATCGCGGCTGTCATGCGTGACGTGTTTGAGGTGACGCCCACTTTGCTGAAGGAGTCCGCCTACGGATTGGGTGCAACCACTTGGGAGGTCGTGTCCAAGGTGGTTCTGCCTTACACCAAGTCCGGTGTGATCGGCGGCATCATGCTGGGTCTGGGGCGTGCCATTGGCGAAACCATGGCGGTTACCTTCGTGATCGGCAACTTCAACCAGCTGGATTCATTAAGCCTTTTCCAGGCCGCAAACAGCATCACCTCCGCGCTGGCAAACGAGTTTGCCGAAGCGGGCGAGGGCTTGCACCAAGGTGCTTTGATGTACCTGGGCTTGGTGTTGTTCTTTATTACTTTCGTCATTCTTTCCCTGTCCAAGCTGCTGCTGCTGCAACTGCGCAAGAATGAAGGAGCCAAATCATGACCACGAGCGAAATGTTGCTCAAAGCGGCTGCCGTCGAGCAGGCTCGCGGAGTGAAGTACGCTGCCCGCAAGCGGGTGAACCAGATTGCCCTGGTGTTGGCGCTAGGAGCCATGGCTTTTGGCCTGTTCTGGTTGTTCTGGATCTTGTTTGAAACCGTGCGTCTAGGAATCGATGGCCTGAGCTTGGCCACCCTTACGCAAATGACTCCTCCGCCAAACGACGAAGGTGGTTTGGCGAATGCGATCTACGGCTCGGTTTTGATGGTGGGGCTGGCCACGTTTGTCGGTGCTCCCATTGGCATCATGGCTGGCATCTATCTGGCCGAATACGACACCAAAGGCTGGCTGGCATCGGCCACGCGGTTTGTGAACGACATTCTGCTGTCGGCTCCCAGCATCGTGATCGGTTTGTTTGTCTACTCGGTTGTTGTGTCTCGATTCAAGTCCTTTTCGGGCTGGGCGGGCATCGTGGCCCTGGCCTTGATCGTGATTCCGGTGGTCATCCGTACCACGGAAAACATGCTGCAACTTGTGCCGCCAGGCCTGCGCGAAGCCGCTTATGCCCTGGGTGCGCCCAAGTGGAAAGTGATTTTGAGCATCACCTTGAAGGCCGCACGGGCTGGTGTGATCACCGGAATCATGTTGGCTGTGGCCCGTATTGCCGGCGAAACTGCACCGCTGCTCTTTACTGCGCTGAGCAACCAGTTCTGGACTTCCAGCCTGAGCCAGCCCATGGCCAGCTTGCCGGTGACGATTTTCAAATTTGCGATGAGCCCCTACGAGAACTGGCAAAAGCTGGCTTGGGCTGGGGTCTTCTTGATCACCATGACCGTGTTGGGTCTGAACATTTTGGCCCGCGCCTGGGCTGGTAAGAACAAAGGTTAACCATGCAAACCGCTATTGCCCAAAACTCCAAGATTTCGGTCAAGAACCTGAATTTCTACTACGGAAAATTCCATGCGCTCAAGGGCATCAATATGGAAATCCCGGAAAAGAAAGTGACGGCTTTCATTGGCCCATCCGGCTGCGGCAAGTCCACCTTGCTGCGCATCTTTAACCGCATGTTCGAGTTGTACCCCGAGCAGCGCGCTGAAGGCGAGATCATGCTGGACGGAGAAAACCTGCTGACCAGCAAAAAAGACGTGGCCTTGCTGCGTGCCAAGGTCGGCATGGTGTTCCAAAAGCCAACGCCGTTCCCCATGTCGATCTATGACAACATCACTTTCGGTGTGAAGCTGTTTGAAGACCTGAGCGCTACCGATATGGAAGAGCGCGTTGAATGGGCCCTGCGTAAGGCTGCTCTGTGGACCGAGGTCAAGGACAAGCTCAACCAGAGCGGCTCCAGCCTGTCGGGCGGACAGCAGCAGCGCCTGTGCATTGCACGCGGCATTGCGATCAAGCCCGAGGTGCTGTTGCTGGACGAGCCTTGCTCGGCACTGGACCCCATTTCGACCTCCAAGGTCGAAGAGCTGATCACCGAGCTGAAGAATGACTACACAGTCGTGATCGTGACCCACAACATGCAGCAGGCCGCGCGTTGCAGCGACTACACCGCCTATATGTACCTGGGTGACTTGATGGAGTTTGGTGCCACCGAAGACATCTTCTTCAAGCCCAAGCGCAAAGAGACCGAGGATTACATCACCGGCCGTTTCGGTTGATCTCCGCCTACCCAAAGGACAACACCATGCCTGAAAAACATCTTTCCAGCCAGTTTGACGCGGAACTCAATGGCGTTTCCAGCCGTGTGATGGAGCTGGGCGGTCTGGTTGAATCGCAAATTCGCCAGGCGATCTACGCGCTCTCGCAATTCAGCGGTGAAGTGGCCGACCAGGTTTCTGAGACCGAGCTCCGCGTGAATGCCATGGAGATAGAGATCGACCGCGAGCTCTCCAGCATCATTGCGCGTCGCCAGCCCACGGCCCGTGATCTGCGCTTGTTAATTGCCATTTCCAAGACCACCGCCAATCTGGAGCGCGTGGGCGACGAGGCCAACAAGATCGCCCGCATGGTCAAGTCCATTGCCCACAGCAGCGCGCCACGTGCCCTGCCGACGCTGGATCTGCGGGTGTCGGCTGACATGGCTTCAGGTCTGCTGCGCAAGGCCTTGGACGCCTTCGCCCGCCTGGACACAGCCGCTGCAGTGAGCATCCTGAAGGAGGACGATCTGCTGGACAAAGAGTTCGACGGTTTTGTGCGCAAACTCATCACTTACATGATGGAAGACCCGCGTACCATTTCTGCCAGCCTGGATCTGCTGTTCATTGCCAAAGCCATCGAGCGCATTGGCGACCATTCCAAGAATATTGCCGAGTTCATCATCTACATCGTCAAAGGCGAGGATGTGCGTCATGCGACCACGGCACAGGTGGAGTCGGTGCTGCAATGAAAAACATGCCACGGGTTTTGATCGTCGAGGATGAGCCGGCGATTGCCGAGCTGATTGCCGTCAACCTGCGCCACAGTGGTTTTCAGCCCACCTGGGCGATGGACAGTGTCACGGCCCAGTGCGAGCTGGATGCGGTTTTGCCCGATGTAATCTTGCTGGACTGGATGCTGCCCGGTGAAAGCGGCTTGTCACTGGCCAAGAAATGGCGTGCCAACCCGCGTACCAAGGCGGTGCCCATCATCCTGTTGACCGCACGCGGCGACGAAAGCGACCGTGTTGCCGGCTTGGATGCCGGCGCGGACGACTACATCTCCAAGCCTTTCTCGACCAAGGAAATGCTGGCCCGCATCCGTGCTGTGCTGCGTCGCCGTGCGCCCGAGCAGGATGGCGGTGTGGTCAGCATAGGTGCTTTGGTGTTGGACGCGTCCACTTACCGGGTGACCTTCCAGGAGCAGGCGGTGAAGATCGGCCCGACCGAATTCAAGCTGCTGCACTATCTGATGAAGCATTCCGAGCGCGTGCACAGCCGTTCACAACTGCTGGACCGTGTCTGGGGTGACCATGTATTCATTGAGGAGCGCACGGTGGACGTCCACGTGAAGCGCTTGCGCGAGGCCTTGGGCGCGGGCGGCGCCATGGTCGAGACAGTGCGTGGTGCGGGTTACCGCATCACGGCCCAGCCGGTGGTGGCGTCTGCCCCAGCGGCTGCTTCGGCAGCTTGATTTTCGGGGCGGCCTAGGCGTCGCTCCTCAATTTACTATCGCCCCTATGTGGTTTCGTTTCTTGAGTTTTTTGGGCGTGCAGTTGGCTGCGGGCTCGCTGGGTTGGGAGTTGGGGGGCTATCTGGGGGCGACCATAGGCACGGTGCTTTCCAGCGCTGCCTGGATGCTGGTGGATATATGGCGCGGTGGTCGCGTGATGCAATGGTTGCGTACCGGTGAGGTCGCCAAGGCGCCTCATATGCAAGGCTGGTGGGGTGACTTCAGCGACCGTACACGGCGCTGGTTGCGCCAGACCGAGCAAAAGATGCAGGATTCGGACCGGCGCCTGCATGAATTCCTGGCCGCTATCCAAGCGTCGCCCAATGGCGTGGTATTGCTGGATGCCGAAGGGCGCATAGAGTGGTGCAACCAGATCGCGGCGACCCATTTCGGCTTCGACGTGTCACGCGACTTGCAGCAACTGATTGGCAACCTGGTGCGCGATCCCGCATTTGCCAACTATGCTGCGGCACCCGACCTGACGGCGGGCGTGGTGATGATAGGCCGCGGCGGCAGCGTGACGCGCCCCGTTCGGTTGTCCGTGCACCTGCATCCGTATGGCGAGGGTCGGCGTCTGTTGCTTTCGCGTGACATTACGGCGCTGGAGCAGGCTGAGGCCATGCGGCGTGATTTTGTGGCCAATGTGTCGCACGAGATCCGCACGCCGCTGACGGTCATGTCTGGCTTCGTGGAGACCATGCAAAGCGTGCCGCTGGATGAGGAGCAACGCGAACGCTATCTGGGTTTTATGGCCCAGCAGGCGGACCGTATGCAAACCCTGGTGAGTGATTTGCTCACCCTGTCGTCCATTGAGGGCGGCCCTGCGCCCAGTAGCAATGACTGGATACCAGTGCGTGATCTGATTGCCCACTGTGCCCGTGAGGCCGAGGCCTTGTCGGGCTTGGTCACCGCAGGGCATGCCAAGTCGCACTCCCTGCGTTTTGGGCCCATGCCAGAAGGCGCGCTGGCAGGCGCGCATAGCGAATTGCTCAGTGCCATGTCCAATCTGGTGAGCAATGCTGTGCGCTACACGCCGCCCGGTGGTCGGATTGAGGTGCGTTGGGCGCAGCTGCCGGATGGGCGAGCCGAGTTTTCCGTCAAGGACACCGGCCCGGGCATCGCTTCCGAGCATTTGCCGCGCCTGACCGAGCGGTTTTACCGGGTAGACCCCAGCCGTTCCCGAGAAACCGGTGGAACCGGCCTGGGCCTAGCAATCGTGAAGCATGTGGTGCAACGCCATGGTGCTGAGTTACAGGTGGAGAGCACCCTGGGCCAGGGCTCTCGATTTGCGATTGTGTTTCCGGCCAATCGTCTGCGCGTAGAACAGCAACCAGCCTACGCCAAGTAGTCTCTGCTATTTAATATATAGCTGCTGGCGCAGGTTATATCTGCGCCAGAGGCCTAAATCATCAATAGTTTTTGCGCACGTCCTTGCGCTGGTACAGGCGGATGTTTTCGCCGTTATCGTCACGTCTGCGTACATTCAGGCGCAGCGACCAGGCGCTCAGATCCAACGAGTCGCGCGGCGGGCGTGCCGTGGTGGCATCGACCAGCAGCCAGCCGCATTGCGAGCCATCTGCAGCCGGTGTCAGTTTGAGTTGGCCGTGGTACTGGAAGGCGGCGATCTGGCCGCTGTTGAGGTTTTCAAACGCCACACATTCCAACGGACGGGATTGCTGCGATTGCGCCCGGATTTCCTGGCTTACGCTGCGCACCATGGGCACGTAGCTGCGGGCATAGTCGACGGCCGGCAGGCCCAGCGTCATCAGTAGCAGCCAGCACAAGGCCGTGCCGCCAGCGGGTAATACCAGGCTTTTCCAGATTGCGGAGCGGTGGCGACCTACCCGCCATTGCACCAGCCAGATCCATACCAGGGAGGCTAGCAGCGCGGGCAGGAAGGTGGGCCAACTGAAATAAGGAATGAAGCCCGGCACCAGGCGCGCCAGATTGGCTGCCGGTTGCTGCGGTATGCCGGTTTGTGCCGCAAACCATATTACCCAGATGGTGAGCGCGAATACGGTGAAAAACAGCAATGTGAACCAATCCACCAGTGCCGAAACAGTGCGGCTCAAGGTGGGTAGTGCAAATGCTGCTAGCGTCGCCATGGCCGGCAACGCCAGCAGCAGGGAGCGGTCGGCAAAGTTGGTGCTTAGCGTGGTAGCAAGGGCCACAGCCACAAACCACAACGGTAGCGCCAGATGGCGACCAAAGTTGCCACTGGTCAGCTGTTTGCGCCAGCGCCACAGGGTCCACATGGCCAGGGGCCAAACGGGCCAGGTAAACCACAGGAGCAGCCGCAGAATACCCCGAATGTTGGCGCCGTTGGTTTCTGGCAGGTCGATGCGCCAGCGCCACAGGTCCAGGCGCCAAGCCAATGCGGCCACGGCGGTCGTCAGCAGGATGATGGCAGCGGACCAGGCTATGCTGCGCCGCGCGCTGTGGGGAATGTCCAGTTCGGACCGGTCGGGCTGGTCATGGCGGTCCAAAAAGCATACTAGCGCTCCGCCCAGGCCTAGCAACACAGCCATGGCTGGGGCGCCGGAAAGTGCCAATCCCGCCAGTCCAACCGCAATGCCGGCGGCAGGAAACCAGGTTCGGTAAGGCAGGGCAGACATGGCAAAAAAAGCCAGGCTGGTGAACGCCAGTTGCGCCAGGGCAGGCGTGGTCTCATGCGATAGCTGCGCAAGCCCCAGGCAGGCGATGATGGCCAATAGACCGCCATCTGCCATGGCGCGGGCGTAGTCGGTCGGTTTGGCCTCCCCGCCAAAAGCGAACGCCACAGGTTGCGCGCGTGGGCTGCGGGCCAGGTAGTAGACCGCATACCAGGTGGTGGCCAGTGTCATGCCCAACAGCAGAATAAAAGGGACGCGTGCTGCGAAATCCATGGCCACGGCCGCCGGGCTCCAATGCACTGCCCAGGCGCCCAGCCAGTAGGGCAGCATGGCTTCGGCTTCAGGGGCTTGGCCTAACAATCGCGGATGTAGCCAGTCGGTGGCGCCCTTGGCCAATTCGGCGATGTAGCCGAAGGTCTCCATATCGTTGTTGCGCCAGGGTTCGCGGCCCAGAAAACCAGGCAGGATATAGGCTAGACACAATAGCCATAAGGCCACGCGCGGCAGGCGGCGTACGGCACTTTGTGCCACGATGGCAGGGGTTGGATGGTTCACAAGGCGGGAATCTTACGGCCAATAAAACAAAAGGGCAGCGCGGATAAACCGGGCTGCCCTTCTTTTCCGCAGATGCGGATGCGGAAGAACTTATTCTGCGGCTTTGGTAGCTGCAGTGGTCTTGCCGAAGCGGTTGCGGAAGCGCTCCACGCGGCCACCCATGTTGTCCACGGACTTTTGCGTACCGGTGTAGAAGGGATGCGACTCGCTGGAGGTATCCAGCTTGTACAGCGGCAGTTCGCGGCCGTCTTCCAGGGTGATCATTTCCTTGGCGTTAACGCAAGAACGGGTCACAAACTTGAAGTTGTTGGACAAGTCCAGGAAACACACTTCACGGTAATTGGGGTGAATGCCTTCTTTCATAGCTCTTCCTTTTCAATTGCGTTAGCCGCCCGGTGCCTTGGGCAATCTGTTTGCCCAATTCAAAAGCCCGGTACTTTTCGCGATTAGCCTTCCATTATCACATATTTTGAAGAACTACTATCCGCCGCGACGCATCATGTCGAAGAATTCGACATTGTTCTTGGTGGATTTCATGTTCTTCAGCATCAGTTCCATGGACTCGATCTCGTCCATGTTGTACATGAACTGGCGCAGGATGCGGCTCTTTTGCAAGATCTCAGGCGACAGCAGGAGCTCTTCGCGGCGGGTGCCGCTGCGGTTCAGTTGGATCGACGGGAACACGCGCTTTTCGTACAGGCGGCGATCCAGGTGGATTTCGCAGTTGCCGGTGCCCTTGAATTCTTCAAAGATCACTTCGTCCATGCGGCTGCCGGTGTCGACCAGCGCGGTGGCGATGATGGTCAGCGAGCCGCCTTCTTCCACATTGCGGGCGGCACCCAGGAAACGCTTGGGGCGCTGAAGCGCGTTGGAGTCCACGCCGCCGGTCAACACCTTGCCTGAAGAGGGCACGACGTTGTTGTAGGCGCGGGCCAGGCGGGTGATCGAGTCCAGCAGGATCACCACGTCTTTTTTCAGTTCGACCAGGCGCTTGGCGCGCTCGATCACCATCTCGGCCACGTGCACATGGCGCGCAGCGGGTTCGTCGAAGGTGGAGGCGATGACTTCGCCCTTCACCGAGCGCTGCATTTCAGTCACTTCTTCGGGGCGCTCATCAACCAGCAGCACCATCATGTGGCTGTTTGGATAGTTGGCGGCAATGGCGTGGGCCATGTGCTGCATCATCACCGTCTTGCCGCTCTTTGGCGGGGCGACCAGCAGGGCGCGCTGGCCTTTGCCGATAGGCGCCACGATGTCGATGATGCGGCCGGTGATGTTCTCGTCGCCCTTGATGTCGCGTTCCAGCTTCATCTGCTCTTTGGGGAACAGCGGGGTCAAGTTTTCGAACATGACCTTGTGCTTGTTTTCTTCCGGGCCGCCGCCGTTGACCTTGTCGAGCTTGTTCAGCGCGAAGTAGCGTTCGCCGTCTTTGGGCGTGCGCACTTCACCTTCGATCATGTCGCCGGTGTGCAGATTGAAGCGGCGCACCTGGCTGGGGCTGATGTAGATGTCGTCGGTCGATGCGGTGTAGCTGGTATCCGGGCTGCGCAGGAAGCCGAAGCCGTCCGGCAGGATTTCCAGCACGCCATCGGCAATGATCTGCTCGCCGGTGCGGGCGCGCTTTTTGATGATGGCAAACATCAGCTCTTGCTTGCGCATACGGCCGGTGTTCTCAATTTCAAGTTCTTCGGCTTGCTTGAGGACTTCAGACACGTGCAGTGCCTTGAGTTCGTTTAAGTGCATGGATGGACTCCTGTGCGGAGTTCTAGAGGAAAAAGGGGGGGAGGTTTTGAGGAGGCTAGAAGGGCCTCACAAACCGGGAACTCGAACCGTTTTGCTGGGTGGCAATCAGGTGAATGGGCGAATTATGACAGGAAAAAACGAAGCCACCGCAGGGGTGGCTTCAGGGAATGCGCTATCAGGCCAGTTGCTGGTCGATAAATGCGGTGAGTTGGGCTTTGCTCATGGCGCCAACCTTGGTGGCAGCCAGTTCGCCGCCCTTGAAAATCATCAAGGTGGGAATGCCGCGGATGCCGAACTTGGCGGGGATGTCGCGGTTCTCGTCCACATTCATCTTGGTGATCTGCAGCTTGCCTTCGTAACCGGTGGCAACTTCGTCGAGAATCGGTGCAATCATCTTGCAAGGACCGCACCATTCAGCCCAGTAGTCCACCAGGACAGGGGTGTTGGATTTCAGAACGTCCGCTTCGAAAGTGGCGTCCGAGATGTGTTTGATGAGTTCGCTGGCCATGGGGGTTCCTTAAACTGAGTGCCGATACGACTGAAGTTGCGGCATTGTGACAGAAAGCAAGCCCCCTCGTCCTGTGTGGACGCGCTATGTGGTGCTATTGCATCCATAGCGAAAATCCATTTCCCCCTCTACACCACAGCCTTATCCATGCCACCACTCCACGACCCGCTATGGTTTGCCCCCGCAACCGGCTTGCTGGACCAAATGCGGCAGGCCATGGCGCAGCGCCAGGCCCATCCATCGCGCACCGTGGTGTTGCTGCCCTATGCGCAGCTGATGCCCCTGGCACAGCGCTTCTGGGCCCAGGCCCAGCCTGCGGGCTTTACGCCGCGTTTTGAAACGACCTTGAATTGGGCACGTAGCCTGGGCGGCGTGCTGCAGGGCGCGCACGACCTGCGCTTCGACACCGCCATGGACATGTTGCAGGCGCCGGCTTTGCTTGACAGCGCCGGCCTGGGCGCCCAGGCCGAGGCCTTGGCGGCCCGGCTGGTCGAGGCGGCCCACCAACTGGCGCCTTTGGCCGCCGCCGTGGCACCGCAGCAGCGGGTGGAATGGGCAGCCCAAGCCCGCGCTGCCGTGGCTCTGGGCATGGAGGCATCGGTGCTGGCCCTTGAGAGTGTGGTGGCGCGCATTGCCCTGGAGTGGGCGGCGGCATCCAGTTATGCCACCGACGCGCTGTGGAATGCCGCCGTGCCGGAGGGCCTGGACTGCGTGATCGTGCTAGACGGCTTCCAGTCCGAGCCCTTGGTTGAGGCCTTGTGCCAAGCCTGGGGCAGCAAGGTGACCCGTTTGCTGCGCCCCGATCCGCCGCCACCCGCTATGCCCGCGCTACACCCTTGCACCGATTCCGAGGACGAAGCCCAGCGCGGTGCTGCCTCTGTGCTGCGGCATATCGAAGCCGGCCGGGCACCAGTGGCCCTGGTGGCAACGGACCGTTTACTCACGCGCCGCATCCGAGCCATGCTGGCCACGCAGAACGTACGCATTCGCGACGAAACCGGCTGGAAGCTGTCCACCACCCGCGCTGCGGCCGAGGTGGTGATCACGCTGCGCGCAGCCCGCTGGGACGCGAGCAGCGATGCCGTACTGGACTGGCTGAAGAACGCCCCCGCGTTCCGGCCCCGCGTGGTGCAAGGCCTGGAGCGCGCGCTGCGCAAGGCCGCCGCGCAAAGTTGGTCATCCTGGAGCCCCGAGGCCACGCCGCGCCAGCCCGCCGTATCCGATGCGGTACGTCTGGCCAATGAATTGCGCGCCAGCCTGCAAGCGGCGCGCCCCCTGGTGCAATGGCTGGCGGCTTTGCGCGGGCTGCTGCAGGCCAGCGGCCAATGGCCTGCGCTGGTGGCCGACGTGGCGGGGAATAGTTTGCTGTCGGCGCTGCGCCTGCAGGAGGGCGCCGAGCAAGAACTGCTGCAACTGCCGCAGGCCGCCCGCCGCATGCGGCTGGCCGAGTTCAGCACCTGGGTGGGCGATACGCTGGAGGCGGCCACCTTTGTGCCCACGCACCCGCTGGACGAGCAGGTGGTGATACTGCCGCTAAGCCAGCTGCTGGCGCGCCCGTTTGCGGCCCTGGTGCTGCCGGGCTGCGACGAGGTGCGGCTGGCGGTGTCGCCCGAGCCACCCGGCGCCTGGACCGTAGCCCAGCGAGAAGCCTTGGGCCTACCCTCGCGCGCTGCGCTGGAGGCCGCGACCCGTGCATCCTGGGCGAATGCCCTGCAAACCCCGCACACCGACGTGCTATGGAGGCGCAGCGACGCCTCGGGTGAAGACCTGCTGGCCAGCCCGCTGGTGCAGGCCCTGCGTGTGGATGGCCAGGATGTGGTTGCCGCCGAGCCGCGTATTCCGCGCAGCCTGCAGCCCCAGCCCAGCCAGCCGCCGCTGCCGGTGGGCCAGGATTTGCCGGTGCTGCGCCTGTCGGCCAGCGCTTACGAGGATTTGCGCCGCTGCCCCTACCGCTTCTTTGGCCTGCGCCAACTCGGCCTGCAGGAGTCGCAGGAGCTGACCGGCGAAGTGGATAAGCGTGACTTTGGCACCTGGCTGCACGCGGTGCTCAAGACTTTTCATGAAGAACTAAATAGGGCTCCAGCGCAGGTTTTATCTGCGCGGGTAGCTATGATAAATATAGCGTCTGAAAAAGTAACCCAGGACATGCACCTGGAGCAGGGCGAGTTCCTGCCCTTCGCCTCAGCCTGGCCGCGTGTGCGCGACGGCTACCTGGACTGGCTGGCCCAGCACGAGGCCAGCGGCGGTGTGTTCGAACAAGCCGAAAGCGCGCTGGAGCAGCCCCTGGGCCCGCTGACCTTGATAGGCACCATTGACCGCATCGACCAGGTGCGGGCCGACGGTAGCCACACCGCGCTGGTGATCGACTACAAGACCGAAAACGCCATGGCAACGCAAAAGCGCATCCAGCAGCCGATGGAAGACACGCAGCTGGCTTTCTACGCCGCCCTGTTGCCGCATGACACCTTGCGTGCCGCCTACCTCAATGTGGGTGAGAAGGACGGCAGCAAGCTGTTCGAACAGACCGAGGTGGTGGAGGCGCGCGACGCCTTGGTACACGGCATCCTGGAAGACATGCAGCGCATTGCCGACGGCGCCGTGCTGGCCGCGCTCGGTGAGGGCATGGTCTGCGAGTTCTGCGCCGCACGTGGCCTGTGCCGCAAAGACTGGTGGGGTAGCTAGCTAGGTGCTGCCCGAGCGCTTGAGCCACTCGCAAAACGCTACAGCCTGCGGGTTCTGCGCCGCGTGGGGTGGGCGTATCCAGTAGACGTTCTTCAGGTCAATCTCCAGCTGCGGGAAGGGCCGCACCAGCAGGCCGCTGTCTAACACGTCGCGCAGTTGGTGCGGGTTGCCCAGCGCCACACCCATGCCCTGGATGGCGGCTTGCACGGCCAGATGGGTGTGGTCGAAGGTGACCATATTCGCGGCCTGTAACTCGGGTTCGCCTGCCGCCGCCAGCCAGTCCTGCCAGAACATGGGCGTAGAGCGGCTCAGCAGCAGCGTGTGCTTGCGCAGGTCGGCGGGCTTGCGGATCGCCAGCTTGCCGGATACCAGCTGCGGGCTGCACAGCGGCGTTAGCGACTCGGGCAAAAACGCCTCGATCTGCACGCCCTGCCATTTGTCCTTGCGCAGCAGCTCCGCGCGTTCAATGTCGTACATGCAGCGTATGGATACATCGTAGGCCGCAGGGTCAAAATCGAAGGCGCTGGCGGTGGTGGACAGCTGCACGTCCACATCGGGCACCTCGGCACAAAAGCTGGCCAGGCGGGGGATCAGCCACTGCGCCGACAGCGTGGCCATGGAGTTCACCGCCAGCGTGTTGCGCCGCCCCCGCCGCTCGATGCGTCCGGTGGCCTGGGCCATCAGGTCGAAAGCGCTGCTCAGGCTGGGCAGGTAGGCGGTGCCTTCGGCCGTCAAGCCCAGGCGGCGCCCGTTGCGCTGCACCAGCGTCACGCCCAGCCAGGCCTCCAGTGCCTTGATCTGGTGGCTGACGGCGCTTTGCGTGACGTGCAGCTCCTGCGCGGCCAGGGTCACGCTCTCACAGCGCGCGGCGGCCTCGAAGGCCCGCAGCATGTTCATAGAAGGGAGGCGGCGGGCGTTGCTCATATCGGGCCCGGGTTTTTTGGCATGAGATTAATTCATCTATTTCTTAAAAATGAGCGATAGTCACTCGCCCATTGGCCCACTACGATCCGTCACCATGGAGCCTGGCACTGCCGTATAAAACTCATCTTATACCGGGCCTTGGGAAGCCGGTTATGCAGCCTGCCACGGGAAATGGACTGCCAAAATGGCTTACCCTCCTGGCATTGCCGGGCATCCATCGCGATCTCGCCTAGGCCCCCTTCACTGGAAACCATCTTCATGTACAAAACCGTTGTCTTCGACCTGGGCGCCGTGCTCCTGCACTGGCAGCCTGTAGACCTTGTCGCCACCATGCTGCCCCAGCATGCCCCCACGCCGGAAGCCGCGCAGCAGCTGTGTGAGCGCATCTTCCAGGGCCTGCACCCAGGCTCCACATGGGCTGAATTTGACCGAGGCCGCGTCGAGCCCGACGACTTGGCCGTGCAGTTGGCCGCCCAGACTGGTGTGGACTCCGACGACCTGCTCGACTTCATCCACGCCATTCCCGACCATCTGCATACCAAGCTGGACACCGCAGCCCTGCTGCCACGCCTGCAGGCCCGGGGCCACCGGCTGGTGTATTTGTCGAACATGCCTACGCCGTATAGCGAGCGTCTGCTGCAAGAGCGCGAGTTTTTCCACTACTTCGACGACGGCATTTTTTCCGGCCTGGTGGGCTTGGTGAAGCCTGAGCACGCCATCTACGCCAAGGCCGAATCCGAGTTTGGCCTGACGCCAGAGCACACGGTTTTCGTGGACGACAACGCGCACAACGTGCAGACCGCGCGCGCCCGTGGCTGGCAAGCCATTCAGTTCCTGGACGCCGCCCAGTGCGAACGTGACCTGCAAGCTCTGGGCTGGCTGGAGCCCGCGCATGGCTGATGCGGACCCCATCGCGATGGCACGCTCGTCGCCCAGCGTGGGCCACCGCTGGGGCCTGGCCCTGGCGCCGCAGATACGGGTGTTTGCCGCTTTCTTTCTATATGCGTTCAGCCTGGGCAGCATCTTCCCCCGGCTGGGCGAAATCCAGCGCGGCATGGGCGTGGGCGAGGGGGCTTTGGGCCTGGCGCTGATTGGCACGGCTACCGGCACCCTGGTGTCGCTGAGTTTCGCCGGCCCGCTGCTGGAGCGCATGGGCTACCGCCGCGCGCTGCTGGTTTTGACGCCCCTGGTGGCGGTGTTTTTTGCCATCGCCTCCTGGGCCAGCGGGCCGCTGGTGTTGTACTTCTGCCTGGTGCCTGCGGGCCTGTGCATAGGCATGGTGGAGATCGTGGTGAATGTGGAGGCTGATCGGGTGGAACACCAGCTGGGCCGGCGCATCATGAACCGCGCCCATGGTTTCTGGAGCTTTGGCTTTTTTGCCGCCGGCCTGATGGGCGCGGGCGTGTCCCAGCTAGGCATCAGCCCGCAGCTGCATTTGATGGGCATGGTGCCCGTCGTGGTGCTCGCGGTCGTGCTGCTGCTGGGCCGTTTCAGCCCCGCGCCGCTGCGTGAAGTGGCGGCGGGTGATGCGCCGCCACACTTTGCCCGGCCCACGCTGGCCATCATGGCCTTGGTGTGCGTCACCCTGTCGGCCATGCTGCTGGAAGGCGCGGGTGCCGACTGGTCTGCCATTTATATGCGTGACGTGTTTGCTGCCTCGCCCCTGTTATGCGGCCTGGCCGTGGCCACCGGTGCGTGCACCCAGGGCCTGATGCGCTTTTTTGCCGATGGCCTGGTGGACCGCTACAGCCCGGTGGGCGTGGCGCGCGGCTTGTTGTCGGTGCTGGGCGTGGGTGCCCTGCTGGTGGTGTTCGCACCCGGGCCGGCCTGGGCGCTACTGGGCTTGGGTCTGATGGGCGTGGGCACCAGCGGCATCTTTCCGCTGGCCATGTCGGCTGCCGCCCAGCGGGTAGATCGGCCTGCGGCGGTGAACGTGGCGGCGCTGGCGCAGATTTCCTTCGTGGTGTTCCTGCTGGGGCCGCCACTGCTGGGCCAGGTGGCTGAGCACTGGGGCGTGCGCTGGGCGTTTGGCATGTGCCTGCCCTTTGTGCTGCTGAGCCTGCTGGCCGCAGGTGCATTGGGTAAAAAGGATTGATGTAGATGACGCAAGCTGCCTACGAGCACAACGGCCGGCCGGTGGAACGGGCGGCGTTTTACGCAATGGCCTGCGACCCGCGCCGCAGCATCGCGGTAGAGGCCTGCGCCGGCGCGGGCAAGACCTGGATGCTGGTGTCGCGCATTCTGCGGGCCTTGTTGGAAGGGAGCTTGGCCCACAACGCCGAGGCCCACGGCCACGGCGTGGCCGCGCATGAAATCCTTGCCATTACCTTCACCAAAAAAGCCGCCGGTGAAATGCGCCAGCGGCTGAACGACTGGCTGGTCGAATTCGCTCAGGCCAGCCCGGAAGAACTGGCCTCCGAACTGCAGGCGCGGGGTGTGCCCGCTGCGCAGTTGCACGTCCAGGCGGCGGCCCTGAAGCAGCTGTATCCCCAGCTGCTGGCCAGTGCCCGGCCGGTGCAGATACGCACCTTCCACAGCTGGTTTGCGGCCCTGCTGCGCACCGCACCGCTGGCTGTGCTGCAGGACCTGGGCCTGCCCGCCAACTACTCGCTGCTGGAGGACGACACCGAGGCCGTGCGCGAGGTCTGGCCGCGCTTTTATGCCGCCGTGGTTGATAGCCCTACCGCGCGCGCCGATTTCGAAGCCCTGGTGGCCGAGCATGGCCGCTTCCAGGCGCAAAAGGCGTTGGCGTCCGCACTGGGCAAGCGTGTCGAGTTTGCGCTGGCCGACGCACACGGCGTGGTGGACGCGTCGGTGCCGCCGTTTGCTGAGCAGTTCCCGGCGTTCGCCGGGCTGGCTGCACCGGAAGATTATTTGTGGACCCATCGCGCGCTGTTGCAAGACGCGGCCAGCTGCCTGGGCAAGGCCAGCGCGCCTACCTTCTCTGCCAAGGGTGGCGAGCTGGAGCGTGCCATCACCGCCACGGACGCTGAAGGCGTGGCCGCCGCGCTGCTGACCGCCACCGGCTCGGCGCGCAAGTTCGGCGAGAAGATCGTCGGCATCGCCACCATCCGGGCGGCGCAAGAGGTGGTGCTGCAAGTCGCCCAAGCCCAGCTGCAGCACGCCGCCTGGGGCCATCAGCAGCGCATGGCGCGGCTCACCCGGGTGATGGTGGCCGAGCTGTCCGCACTCAAGTTCGAGCGCGGCTGGGTGGACATGAACGATGTGGAGCGCGCCGCCTCGGTCATGTTGTCTGACCCGGTGCTCAGCGGCTGGGTGCAGGAACGGCTGGACGCCAAGGTCAAGCACCTGCTGATCGACGAGTTCCAGGACACCAGCCCGCTGCAGTGGCAGGCCCTGCATGCCTGGCTCAGCGGCTATGCGGGCTCGGGCGGCAATGCACCCAGCGTGTTCATCGTGGGTGACCCCAAGCAGAGTATTTACCGCTTCCGTCGTGCCGAGCCCCAGGTGTTCCGCGCGGCGCAGGCCTTTGTAGTCGATGGCCTGGGCGGTGACCTGCTCAGCTGCGACCACACCCGCCGCAACGCGCCGCCGGTGATGGCCGCTGTCAACAGCGTCATGTCCGCAGCCCAGGCCGCTGGTGCCTACGACGGCTTCCGCGACCACACCACCGAATCCACCGCCCAGGGCGCGCTGCGCTGCCTGCCGGCCATTCCCCGGGACGCGAACGCCAGCACGGCGGCTGCGGGCGAGGGTGGTTGGCGCGACAGCCTGGGCACGCCGCGCGAAGAACCCGAAGACACCCTGCGCACCCTGGAATGCCGCCAGGCCGCCCACTGGCTGGCGCAGCAGCTGGCCGACGGCCTGCCGCCCCGCGAGGTGATGGTGCTGGCCCGCAAACGCGACCGCCTGGCCACCATGCGCGATGCGCTGCGCAGCCTGCACATCCCCACCCAGCAGCCCGAGAAAGCCGACCTGGCCGACGCCCCCGAGGTGCAGGACATCGCCGCGCTGCTGGACGCGCTGGTGTCCACCCACCACGACCTGTCGCTGGCCCAGGCGCTGAAGTCCCCGCTGTTCAGCGTGACAGACGCCGACCTGGTGCACCTGGCCCAATTGCAACGCGCTGCCCGTGCCGATACCGAGCGCCAGGACGACAGCAGCTGGTGGACCTTGCTACACAATTCAGAGCATCTGCCGCAGGCACTATCTGCGCTAGCGCCCACTTTGTTGCGATGGAAGCAGTGGCTGGACAAGCTGCCGCCGCACGACGCGCTGGACGCCATTTATGCCGATGGCGACGTGCTGGCCCGCTTCGCCGCCGCCGCGCCCGCCGCGCTGCGCGGATCGGTGCAGGCCAACCTGCGCGCCGTGCTGGGCACCGCCCTGCAGCTGAACGAAGGCCGCTTTGCCACGCCCTACGCGCTGGTGCGCGCACTCAAGGCCGGTGGTGTGAAAGCGCCAGTCACCAGCCTGCCGGACGCTGTGCGCCTGCTCACCGTGCACGGCGCCAAGGGCCTGGAGGCCGCCCTGGTGCTGCTGCTGGACACCGATTCTCCGCCCAGCAAAGCCGAAACCATGGGCGTGCTGGTGGATTGGCCCGGCGAGGCCGCGGCCCCGGTGCGCCTGGTGTTTCTGGCCAGCGAGTCGCATCCCTCCGCCTGCGTGGTCGATGTGCTGGCCATAGAGCAGGCCGCACGCCGGCGCGAGGAGCTGAACGGCCTGTACGTGGCCATGACGCGCGCGCGCCAGCAGCTGGTGCTGTCGTCGGTGCAGCCGCGCAACGCGGTGGAGGGATCGTGGTGGCAGCGCCTGCAGCCCCTGGCTGAGGCTGTGCAGTTGCAGACGGATGGGATGGTCGTATCCAGCGCGCTAGCCGTGGACGCAGCTTTCGAGGTGCTGGTGCTGCCCGACATTGGTTTGTCGGCCACGCCGCCGCGCGCAGTAGCTGAGCCTGATGGTGCAGAGTCGCGTGTGGGCCAGGCCATGCACCGCCTGCTGGAATGGGTGCCGCTAGGTAGTGCCGTGCTGGACCCGCAAACCCTGCCCGTGGTGGCGCGTGAATTCGGGCTGGATGCCGAGCAGGCACGTGAAGCTGCCGCCATGGCCACTGCCATCCTGGCCGGTGATGGGGCCTGGGCCTGGAGTGCCGAGGCCATCGATTGGCATGGCAACGAGGTCGCGCTGACTTGGCTGGGTCAGACTCAGCGCCTGGACCGCCTGGTGCGCCGCCGTGATACGGGTGCCTGGTGGGTTCTAGACTACAAATCCGCAGCTACGCCACAGCGCCAACCGGCCTTGGTCCAGCAGCTGCGTGGCTACCGAGCCGCGCTGCAGGCGGCCCAGCCGGGTGCTTCGGTGCACGTGGCGTTTCTGACCGGCAAGGGAGTGCTGGTGGAGGTGGATTGAGCTGCCACGGGGCCTATTTGGGCGCGGCGCTGCCCGTCCATTTCATGGAAATCTTGTCCAGTTCGCCAGAGGCCCGCATTTTGTCGATGGCCTTGTTCAGCCAGTTGCGCAGTTCTATCTCGGGCAGCTTCACCGCCATGGCATTGCCCTGGTTGAACAGCGTGAACTTGACCATCAGTTTGGCGTCTGGGCGGCGCAGTATGGCTTCCCGTGCCACGGTTTCTGGCAGCACCACCACGTCCACCTCGTTGGCCACGACGGCCTGGAAAGCCAGGGTGTCGTCTAGGTAGCGTTGCAGCTGTATGCCGGCCAGGTTGGCCTTCAGCAGAAAGCTCTCTTGGCTGGAGCCCTGGTTCAGGCTGACACGCTTGCCGCGCAGCCCGTCCAGTCCGGCCAGCGGCAGACTGGCATTGGCGACCGCCACCATGCGAAAGGCGTTGTAGGGTTCGGTGAACAGCACCAGCTTGGCGCGCTCGGGTGTGGGCGCCAGGGTGGCGACCAGAAAGTCCACCTTGCCGTCCAGCAGGGCGTTGATGCGCGCCGGTGGCGGCAGGGGGATAAGCTCGGCCTTCACGCCAAGATAGCCGGCCAACAGCTGGGCCACATCAATGTCGTAGCCCACCATTTGGCCCTTCTCGTTGGTCGAGCCGTAGAGCGGCTGGCCAGCCAGCACGCCTATCCTGACCCAGCCACGGCTAGTGATCTCGTCAGAGGTCAAGGCGCTGGCCTGCGTGGCCAGCCAGAGCAGGGCGCCGCCCAGCAGGGGGCGAAGGAGGGTGCTGAGGGAGTGAGGTCTGCAGTGCTGGCGGCTGTCTTTGCGCATAGTGGTGTGTCTCGCAGGCGTAGAGGCCATAGTGCAATTTTTACACCCTTGTCAGCGCAATCGGATGTTCCTTTGTTTTCGGCATACAAACGCCTGCATGGAGTGGTAAGAACCCTCAGTGCCTGGGGTAGGAAGCGGCCGCCGCGATGGCCAGGCCGGCGTATAGGACCAGGGCCACACCCAATAGGCTTAGAACTACAGTCATCAGCGTCTCCGGTTCTTGGATAATGCAGGGTTTACGGGCCTGCCCCGTGTGTGGCTGCCCAGCTGCTGGCCGGATTGTGGAAGCCGATTGTTTCAGCGGTGTTGCAACTGCATGGCTTGGCCTGCAGCCCATTTCCCTAGCGACCTTCCGCTGACCGCTGCCGTAGCCATGGCACGGGCGCCCATTTGGAACGTAAACACGTTCTTATTCCTTACCGAACCTCACTGAAAGATGGCATGCAAGACGAAATGACGCCCAAGGGCAAAACCGCACTAGTTATAGGCGGTGGCCCGGCCGGCCTGATGGCGGCCGAGGCGCTGGCCCAGGCCGGTGTTGCTGTGCAGCTATTCGATGCCATGCCCTCGGTGGGGCGCAAGTTTCTGCTGGCGGGCAAGGGTGGTTTGAACCTGACGCACTCCGAGCCCGCCGAGCTGTTCGCCAGCCGATTCGGTGCGCGGCAGGAGCAGGTCGCACCCTGGTTGCAAGACCTGGGGGCGGCGCAATTGCGCGACTGGGCCCAAGGCCTGGGCGTGGAGACTTTTGTAGGCAGCTCTGGCCGGGTGTTCCCCAAAGACATGAAGTCCGCACCGCTGCTGCGTGCCTGGCTGCACCGCCTGCGCGTGGCGGGCGTGCAATTCCATATGCGCCACCGCTGGGTGGGGCTGGAGGGCGCGGCCTGGCATTTTGAAACCCCCAAAGGCCCGGTGCAGGCTACAGCGGACGTGGTGGTGCTGGCCCTGGGGGGCGGCAGCTGGGCCCGCCTGGGCTCCGACGGCGCCTGGGTGCCCTTGCTGCAAGCGGCCCGCGTGCCGGTGCTGCCTTTGCAGCCGGCCAACTGCGGCTTTGACGTGGCGGGCTGGACCGAGCATTTCAGCAGCCGTTTTGCCGGGCAGCCTTTCAAGACCGTGGCCCTGTCTTTCACCAATGCGGCTGGCGACAGCTTCCGCCGCCAGGGCGAATTTGTCGCCACGGCTACCGGCATCGAGGGCAGCCTGGTGTATGCCGCTTCGGCACTGGTGCGCGATGAAATTGCGCTGAACGGCAGCGCCACCGTCCACCTGGACCTGCTGCCCGACAAAACCGCCGAGTGCGTGCTGGCCGAGGTCGCCCACCCGCGCGGCACGCGTTCGCTGTCCAGCCACTTGAAAAGCCGCCTGGGCCTGGACGGCATCAAGGCCGCTATCTTGCACGAGCTGCTGGACAAGGCCAGCTTCCAGAACCCGGCCGCGCTGGCCGCTGCCATCAAAGCCCTGCCGATCCGCCTGGTGGCGACCCGCCCGATCGACGAGGCCATCAGCAGCGCCGGCGGCGTGGCCTTTGAGGCCCTGGACGCCGACCTGATGCTGGAGCCGCTGCCGGGCGTCTTCTGCGCCGGTGAGATGCTGGACTGGGAGGCCCCCACGGGCGGCTACCTGCTCACGGCCAGCATGGCCAGCGGGCGTTGCGCCGGCTTGGGCGCAGTGAAGTATTTAAGCCGATAGCGCATATTCCACCTGCGCAGGCAGCTATTGAAAATATAGCGATATTCGGCGCACGGTGGATACGCCTGATTACCAACTGGGCAGGCAATTGGCGGCTTTATGCCCAATTGGGGGGATGCGTGCAAAGAGGGCCTGCGCCAGAATCCCGTAGCGCCAAATCACACAGAAAAGACCCGAGGACACAGGCAAGCGACGCGCGCTACAAGGCACTTGGGGGGGAGGTAAAAAAAGAAAAGAGCGGTTGCAAATTGCCTTACAACCGCCCGCAGAACACATGGCCCAGGCGGCAACCAGGGCCATGGGCGTGCCGGGTCCGACACAAGTTCGGACTGGGCACGAAGCTGCCGCGAGGGCAGCATGTTTTTATTGGAAACCGGAATGCGGTGGATTTTACAAAGCTTGGCACAAACTGCCACGGCTTTGGCCGCAGACCCCCGGTAAACCGTTGACCCACGCACCCGCACCTATTTTGGGGTTTTAGCTTTTTGTGGCTCTGGCGCAGTCAATGCCTGCGCTAGGTGCTACTGAAAATATAGCAAATCAATACCTAAGGCTAACCAAGGCTATCCATGGCTTCAGGGCGCATGCCCGCTGGGTTCCACAATCACCAAAGCAATGCCGCAAACCAGCAGCCCCGCACCGGCCCAGAACGCGGCGGCCGGACTTTCGGCAAAGAACACATAGCCTAGCGTGGGGCTGAACAGCAGCAGCGAAAAGCTGCCGGCCTCGACCGCCGAGGCATCGCCCGCGCGGTAGGCAAAAAAGTAAGCCAGGTAAATCCCCGAGGCCGACAGCGCCACCAGCGGCAGCAGGCCCCACAGCGCGCTGGGCACGCTGGGCAGGCTAAAGCCGCTGAGCACACCAAAGCTGATCCAGCAGGCGGATTGGCTCCAGGTCAGCACGGCAATCGGGTGTTCCGAGCCCGAGTATTTCTTCAGCACCACGCCCAGCATGGCCTCCATCAACGCACCGAACAGCGCCACCAGCGCGGCCGGCTGGAAGGCGGCGGCGCCGGGCTGCAGAATGGTCAGCACCCCGCCAAAACCGACAGCCACCCCTAGCCAGCGCAGCCAGTGGGGGCGCTCGCCCAGCAGCCACACGCCCAGCGGCAGCATGAACAGCGAGCCCGTCATCAGGTAGGCGCTGGCCTCGGCCAGGGGCAGGTGCGATACCGCCCAGGCTGCGCAGGCCGCCGAGGTCACGATGAAGCCGGCGCGCAGCAAGTGCAAATAAGGGTTGCGGGTGGCGATGATGCGGCCCCGGGTCCATAGCACGGCGGGTACCTGCAGCAGCAGGACCAGGCTGGCCTGCAGAAACAGCACCTGCATGGGGGCGATGCCCTCGGCCATCAAGCGCTTGTTGCAGGCGTCCAGCACCGACCAGCACAGCATGGCCAGCATGACGAGCACTACACCACGGGTATTGCCGGCCAGTTGCAGCCAACGGGTTCGAAAAGATTGCAGCACGAGAGTGTTTGAGATTTTGGCAGTTGGCGCAGGTTTTATCTGCGCTGATAGCTATCTAATGTATAGCAATGTGCCATCTCACCTGCGGCTGCGCATGCACATTTGGGGGATGCGCTACGGAGGCCCTGGGTTCAGAATGCGTTTTGAGAACGTGTTCAAAGTCTTTTTGGGGCCGCGCAGAGGCCTGTTAGGGATGCGCAGCTAGGCGCAAAACCTTGAGCCTAGGCTTCTGCCTTGGTTGGTTTTGTGACGACGCTGAGCGCCCGAACAGGCATCTGCCCTGCGGGTTGGGGTGAAATCGGACGATTTGCCCGCCAGAGCCCTTGCATGGGCAGAGAGCCCATGCTGCGGTCTCCGACGGCCAACTCATCCCGATTGCACCCCAACGCGGCCTCAAAAAGACTTTGAACACGCTCTCAGGAGGCCGCCATGCCCGCAACGTCCAGCCAGCTACCCGATAGCCTACATGCCCTGTTGGAGGCCGAGCGCCAGGCCGTGGCCGCACGGCGTAGGTTGGTGCTGGGCGAAGTGCAGGCGCAGGCCGACCCGGCCGCGCTGGATCTGCCACGCGTTGGCCTGGCCTTGTCGGGCGGCGGTGTGCGCAGTGCCACGTTTGCGCTGGGCCTGCTGCGCGGTTTGGCGCAGAACCGCAGCCGGCCAGCGCAGCCACCTGCGGCCGTCCAGCGGGACCTGGCCAGCGACGGCTTGCTGGGCCGGGTGGATTACCTTTCTACCGTTTCCGGCGGCGGCTATACCGGCGCCATGTGGGGGCGCTTGGTGGCCAGCTACGGCATCCAGCGGGCGCAGGCTTTGATGGCCGGCAGCGGCTCGCCGGTGTTGCAGTGGCTGCGCCGCAATGGCCGCTACCTGACGCCAGCCGGCTCGCGCGACACCGGCATCGCCGTGGCTACCTATTGGCGCGCCTGGCTGGCCATCCACATGGAGTTCATGTTTGCCAGCATCTTGCTGGGCGCGCTAGTGATTGCGCCGCATTTGCTGCAACACCGGCAGCGTTGGCTGGATGCCTGGGCGCCCTGGGGTACGCCCTGGTGGGTGTTTGCATTGTTGTTCTACCTGGCTTTGACCCCAGGCTTGGTGGCGGGCTACTGGGCGGTGCGGGATGCGCCGCCGGGCGGGCCCATACGCCGGCGTGGGCCGGGCCTGCGTGGCGGCATGTTTTTGCTGGTGGCGGCCCTGTGCACGGTGCTGTTGTGGGTGCAGGTGGTGGCGGTGGGCTGGACGGCCGCGCTGCGCGACGGCCCGGGCTGGCTGAACCTGATAGCCCTGGGCATGGCATCGCTGACCCTTGGGCAGGGCTGTGTGGTCTGCTGGCTGTGGCTGTCGCGCGGGGCCTATTCGCTACGGGTGGCCTTGGTCCGCAATCAGCTCACCACGGCCTTGCGCGCCGTGTTGTTGGGGACCTTGGGTCTTCTGTTGGTGGGGCTGCTGGACTGGTGCAGTTGGTGGCTGCTGGAGGCCCTGCTGGACGACCGCAACCTGCCCTGGTTGTGGCGCGGCGTGGGAGTAGGGGGCCTGGTGCTGCTGGTGTTGCGCAACCTGGTTCAACCCCTGCAGCAGATGGCGGCAGAGACCAGCAAGCAGGCGCAGGACTGGCTGCCGCGCATCGTCAATTGGGGCAGCCAGATGGGCTTTGGGCTGCTGGTGATGTTCTGGCTGGTGCTGTTGCAGTGGTTTGTGTTTTCACCCATCACCTTTCCGGCGTTCAACGATATACCGGCCACCTTGCGCCTGCTGCTGTTGCTGGCGGCCTGGGCGATGTGGATGCTGCTGACGGCGGGCAACGCGCAGATGGCCAACACGTCGTCGCTGCACAGTTTCTACCGGGCGCGCTTGGCGCGTGCCTACCTGGCGGTGGGCAATCCGGCACGCCGCCTGGACCAGCCCAGCCAGCACCACCCCAGTGTCACCCAGGTGGTGGAGGGCGATGACCAGCGCCTGGGTACCTATGCGCCAGAGCTGCAAGGCGGGCCGCTGCACCTGGTGAATACTTGTTTGAACCAGACCCGGGATGACCGCAGCGGCCTGTACAACGCGGATCGCAAGGGCACGGCCGTGACGGCCAGCTGGCGCGGTTTCGAAGTCGGGCCGGACGCATTCATGGCTTCGCGTCGCCATGATGACGCTGGCTCGTTGGGGCGCTGGGTGGCGGTGTCGGGTGCGGCGGCATCGTCGGGGGCGGGGGCTTACACCTCGCGCGGCCTGGCTTTGCTTTTGTACCTGATGGGGGTGCGCCTGGGCTACTGGATGCGGGCCCCGCAGGAGCATGCCCAATTGCGCTGGGGCAGCCGTCTGGCCTGGCTCTGGAGCCCCAAGCCGATGATGCTGGCCAGCGAAGCTTCGGCCACTTTTTTCGGCCTGGACCGCCCCTGGTGGTACCTGTCGGACGGCGGGCATTTTGAAAACACCGGCGTGTATGCGCTGCTCAAGCGCGAGCTGGATTTCATCATCCTGTCCGACGCCAGTTGCGACGCCAACTACGAATTCAGCGACCTGGAAAACCTGGTACGCAAGGCGCGCATCGACTTTGGTGCCGAGATCGACTTTTACAGCCATGCCGAGGCAGCGCGCAAGCTGGTGTCCGATGGCCGCGGTGTCACGGTACTGTCGCCCGAGGACATGGCCAACAACCATTCCTGCCGAGGCGTGATGCTGGCACGCATCCGCTACCGCGAAAGGGCGGGCGCCGATGGCCAGCCCATGCGCCCTGAGGGCACGCTACTGGTGGTCAAGCCGAATCTGCACGACGCGCTGGATGTGGATGTGCTGGCCTATGCGCAAAAACACCCCAGTTTTCCGCACGAGTCCACGGTGGACCAATCGTTCGATGAAGCCCAGTGGGAGAGCTACCACCGTCTTGGCGAGGACTTTGGCCGCGCGTTGACCGACGACTGGCTGGGCCAGTTGCCGGGTTGGCGCAGCAAGGCCCGGCATGGCATGGATGTGGCGGCACGCCTGAGCGGTGCCCGGGTTGGCGATGCCGCTCCCAGCGAGCCCGTATGGCGGCGCGGCGCGCGGGCTGCGGCCATTGGCACCACGCTGGGCCTGGGCGCATCGGGCACATTGGTGTTGTCGCTGTGGCAGGTGCAAGATCAGCTGCAGCGCCAAAGCCATGACGACCAGACCGAAACCCGCCAGTTGTTCATCAAGGTGTCGGAAGGCCTGGCAGTGCAGGATTGGGGCTGCCCCAAACTGCCGGAGCATCTTTTGACGCAGACCCTGGATCTGCTGCAGCGCCGCGACAGCCCGGCCATGCGCCCCCTGGACGCCAAAGGTGTGGACCGCCTGGTGCAGCAAATGGCGCAGCAGTGCGAGAAGCCGGTGGGCGCCGCCCCCGAGGCTGTGTTGGCGCCAGAGTGCCGCGCCAACTACCAGCGCATGCAGGAACATTTGTGCAGCGAGGTCAAGCGCCCGTTGGGTGATGCATCGGCTATGAACTACTGGCTGCCACGGGATGGTCCCGAGCAGCAGGCGCTTGACGCCGACAAGAAATGGAAGCAGCTGGCCCAATACTGGGATGCGCCGTCGGTCTGGGCACTGCTGCACAAAGAGCCGGTGGTGGTGGCGTCGCTGCCGGTTCCGGTGGGTGCGCCGGGGCCCGTTTCAGCCGCTAAGCCAGGCAGCGCTTCATCGGCCGCAGCTCCGGGCGAGCCAGGAATGCCCAGTGCCCCTGAGTTGGCCCAGGCCTGCAGCCGGCCAGCGGGCAAGACGCTGGTCTATATGCAGGTGTACGACGCCGGGTCTTTGTTGGCAGCGAATACGCTGCGTGAGCGCATCAAGTCGGTGGCCGACCAGGTGGCGGGGGGCACGGTCCAGATCGCTCCGGTGGAGAACGTGGTGCGCAGCGCCGATCTGCGCCAGCAGCGCCGTCCCGTGCCGTGGCCGCGGGCTACCTTTTTGCTGCACGACCGGGGGGATTTGGCGGCGAAGAACTGCGCCCAGGTGTTGGCCCGCTTTGTCGGCGAACCCTGGTCTCCGCCTGGCACGGTGCCATGGATACGTGATCTGCCGGATCGTTTGCCGGTTACGCCCGGCGTTTTGGAGTTGTGGTTGCCACCGATGGCGGTGCAAAGCGCGGGCTTGGCGACCACGGATCCTGAGCTTGCGCGTATGGTCCGGGCCTATGCGCCCTGAATAGATCCTCAGTCTTTTGCCGGAAAGTGTTGCATCCAGGATTTCCGGACCAGATGCGGCAGTAGTAGGTGCAAGGGCATCCGCAATGCATGGGAGCGGACATAGAGCAACCACCGCGCAAGCCCAGTCCAGCGGCTGTTGCAGCTGGGGTGGTTGGGTTGTAGCGCGAGGCCCAGGGCCCATGCCATGAACTTGCGGGACAAGGTGCTTGGGCCCATTTTGTCTACACGGCTCTGCAGCTGGGTGGGTAGCTGGACTCCAAACAAATGTTGAATCTGCTGAACAGCGTGAAAAAGCGGTATGCCCAAACCCAGCAGGTCCGCACGGTGCAGCAGGTGCTCCCAGAAGTCAGTTTGGCGGCCGAAATCATTTAGCATGTCGCGCAGGTCCAGCAGGTCACGCAGGCCATGGCCGAATTCGCCTTCCTGGAAGAGATGCACGGAGCTGTGCAAGACCATATCCACCGGCGCGAGCACAAACAGACCAGGCTGGCCGGCCAATGGCTGGATGTCTCGCAGCAACCGCTGGCCGTCGACATTGAAGCGTGAGGTGGGGGGGGTGATCGTGTGGTGCAGGTCTATGAAGGAGTCGCGGCGCACGTGCCGCAGTGGCGGGATTTCATGCATCCACTGCCGGTAGTAGCGCTGGTTGTAGGCATCGCGTTCATCCGAAATCCAGCCTGCGCCCAACAATGCGCCTTCGGCGATATCGATCTTATCTTTGGGGACCAGGATGTCTATGTCGGCAAACAAGCGTCCACGCGCCGCAGGCAGATCGGCCATCAGATAGGCCGCGCCTTTGAGCAGTACCACGGGTATGCCCAAAGGGCGCAAGGCCTTGCAAATTTGATCAACCTCCCAGCGGATTTCGTGCTGTTGCCTGTCCGCCAGGCGCAAGGCACTTTCCAGGTGGGGGCGTGGTCCGGGCGGAACTTGGCTCAGCCGTTCGCTGTCTAGAAGATGGCACGCCAGGCGCGCCAGCAAGCGGGATTGGCGTGCCTGTCCCAGCAGTGCCTCCCACTCACGTACCGAATAGTTTGGGAGCCAATTGGCGTCGGCCCATACCGGGGTCAACAGGTTGCTGCTCACGCGGTACTCCCGGTGGCCATTGCATCGAATGCGACCACTGCGTCATCCAGCTGGCTGTAGCAAAAATCAAAGCAGGCGCTGGCGTCCACTACTCGGGACAAGGTCTCAAATCCCTTCAAGCCCAACACCATGTAGTTGAAGGAGTTGCGGCCCAGCTCCAGCATGCTGTTGGCTTTGGAGCGGGGTGTCATCTGGGGTTGGGCTCCGGCCACATATTTGGGGAAGATTACCCAGCGCGGCCGTGCGGTGTCTTGGATGCGTGCGATGTGCTCTGACGGCACCTTGAGCAGCGACACACTGCCTTTGGACGTTTCATGCACGACTTTGCTGAAGACCGCGCCCGGTACGTACCCACGAATTACGTCGATAGACTGGTTTTTGAGGCTGATGGGGCGCCCCAGCGGCGTGATGGAGGCGTCCTGCAGCGAAATAAGCGCCAATTCATCCGACAGCAGCCGCCAGCCTCGGTGGGCCAAGCCGGCGCAAAGCGTGCTTTTTCCGGAGCCTGGCGGGGCAGGCATGATGGCAGCGAATCCATTCTTTTCAATGACGGCGGAATGCAAGAGGAGGTACTGGTGCGCGTACATGGCGATGCACCAGTTCATGGACCATTCCAGCAACGGAAATGCGTGGTCCTGCGGCAAGGGGATGAAAGGCTCGTTGCCGTCAAATTTGAAAATGGCCTGGCGGCGTGTCCAGCGCCGTATGCCAGATCCTTCTGCAATCGTCACGGTAAAGTCGGCAAACTCTCCATCTTCCAGAACCGGGTAGTCTGTGTAGAGAGCGGCCAAGCCTTCAGATAAGGCATGGATCGGAGAGATTATTCGAAATGAAAATGGGCCGATTTTTAAGATCAGCCCATTTGATTTCAATCTATCTTTTATCTTGGATGCAGGTATTTCTCCAAGTTTCATGCGCTCACTGCTTCCAATAATCCGGTGGTGGAGAGTTCAACCAAAATATCCTCTGTCAATTTCGGAAGATCCCAATTCTCGGCCAAATAGTGAATTTGGGAGAGTTCCGAAACTATTGTGTCCGAATTGGAAGCGCCGTTGCACAAAGTATTGAGGACGAAAGCCCGAACAGAGTCGAGTTGGTGCGTTTGACCAGAGGTCTCGTCAAAGACTACGTACTCGTCATCCCACGAGGCCCAATGCAGGCGAATCGCAGGGTTTATTTGGTACGTAGTTATCTTTGCAGAACTGGGCAAAATATATTTAGCTTTCCATGTACGACTTGAAGAAATTCAAGGCGTTGGTATGTGTAGGCTCGGCCGAGTTATATAAATCAATGACTTGCTTGGGCGTATACGGAAAGTTTTGGGCCAGCGAGCCGCTGCAGGCATTCAGCAGTGCCGCTATCCAATGGAAGTACTCGGTGTTCGGATCGTTGTTCAAAATGTAGAGCAGCCCGCTTGAGCTTCCGCTGCCAAATACCGATGCGAACGTGGAGGTCTCCGTGAACGATTTTGACCCAACATAGTTCGTTGCATGCTTCGAAACTAGGTTGTAGTTAGGCCATTGCGAGCACTTCTTGTAGTAACCGGGGCTGTAGCCCATGCAAACGGTCCGATTGGTCACTTGCGAATGAACACCCGACATGGTGCCTGACACCGAACACAGCTTGCCTGATGAGGTCACGGTCGTTGCCAAGGTATGCATGGGAACTGCAGCCGCAGCGATGACGGTAGAGCCCTTACCTAGACTCTTCAAGAGCATGCGTCTACGCGCCAAAGCATCTGAGCTAAGCCCCGCGTGGCTCAGTGTTGCGTCTGGTGCTGCGGCCTCGCTCTCTGGAGTGTGGATATGGTTTGACATTTTGCGTCCTGGCGTTCGGTGTTTTGCTGTAACTTCTAATTGCTGTGTAAATTGCAGCAATTACCATGCCTTGTGGCTAATTTTGGGGGAATTTCCATAAAATTCAAGGACTTAGAGGTTTTGTGAAAAGGTTTCAAAACCTTGAGTGTATGGGAATTTTAGAAATTGTAAGAAAAATCGACACCGATGCCAGAGTGCATCCCCGATTGACCAGACGTTGCGTCTGTGGCGTTATTTGGCACAGGATTTTTCGCTTGGCGAAGCCGCGCCCTTGACTGCCTTGTCGTGCAAGGGCGCGAACGTGAACTCAGGCTGCGTGTACGTGCGTGTCTTGTGAAACGGCTTGCAGACCCCGCACCACATCGCCCACCACCATGATGGACGGGCTGCCAAGTTGTTCAGTCTCAATGGTGTTGTGCAGCGCGCCCAAGTGGGTGATGGCGTGGCGTTGGGTGCGCAGCGACACGTTTTGAACCACGGCGACCGGGGTGCTGGCAGGCAGTCCGGACAGCAGTTCGTCCTGGATGCGCCGCGCGCCGCTGACTCCCATGTAAATCACCAGGGTGAGTTTGGCGCTGAAGGCTGTGGCAGCCAGGGCGCGCCAGTCCGTGCCTGCATCGCCAGGCTTGGCATGGCCGGTGATGAAAATGACGCCGTGCGCGTGTTCGCGGTGGGTGAGCGGTACGCCCAGCGATGTGACGGCGGCGAGACCCGAGGTGATGCCGTTGACTACGTTGACACGTATGCCTGCGGTTTGCAGGTGTTCCACCTCTTCACCGCCACGGCCAAAGATGAACGGGTCGCCACCCTTCAGGCGCACCACGTTTTCGCCTTCGCGGGCGGCCATGATCATGAGTTTTTCAATGAAGGCCTGGGGTGTGGACTTGCAGCCGCCGCGCTTGCCTACATGGACGATGCGCGCTGTGGGCGGGGCATAGGCCACGATCTCGTCGCTGACCAAGTCGTCCACCAGCAGCACAGTGGCAGCCTGGATGGCTTTGAGCGCTTTCAGCGTCAGCAATTCCGGGTCGCCAGGGCCGGCGCCGACCAGGTGGACCATGCCGGGCTGGAAAGAGGGGGATGCGGTGGTGTTCATACGTGGGCGGTGCTATGGGCTGCGGTGTGGGTGGCGATTCGGTCTGTGATGCGCAAGATATGTTCCACCTGCTGGGCAATCGGGGCAGGAACAGGTTTGCGCCCGGCCAGCACGTCCTGGGTATAGGCGGCGGTGGTGTCTACGTCAATCTCTTTGGGCAGCTCGAGCACGGCGGCCAACGGGCCGGCATGGGCTTCCTGCACCACCTGGGGCTGGCCGTGCAGGTAGGCGGTCATTTGTGGTGCGCGGCGTGGGTCGGCCACGACTTCGCCTTCGGTGCCGCGCAGCAGCAAGGCGTTGGCTTCCATCAAGCCCAAAGTGGCTGCCATGGACACCGCATATTCGGGGTGGGTATAGCTGCTGACCACCAGGCTGGGGCCGGCGCAGGGCGCCATCAGCTTGACCAGGCTGTGTGCCGGGTTGCGCAGGCCGACCACGCGGCGCACGTCCAGCAGGCGCTTCAGGCCGGGGCAAAGCAGCTCGGTGCTGGCAAAGCAGACTTCGCCATTTGCTATTTTTTTAATAGCTGTCAGCGCAGGTATATCCAGCGCCAGAAGCACATTTTGTGCAGTAACGCGGCTGGACTCGGTGGCCGTGCCGTGCACCAGCACTGGCAGGCCTTCACGGGCCAGCAGCAGGGCCAGCAGCGGGGTCAGCACCGGCAGTTTGCGGGCGCCGTTGTAGCTGGGCAGTACAACGACCGGGCGGTCGCCCGCAGGCACCAATTGCAGCCGGGAACGGGTGGCATCCAGAAAGCCGGCCATCTCGGCGGCGGTCTCGCCCTTGATGCGCATGGCCAGGCAGAAGGCGCCGATTTCCAGGTCGGTCAAGCCGCCGTCCAGCACCTGGCCGAACAGGTCGGTGGCTTGCTCGCGCGATAGCGCCCGTGCGCCGTCTTTGCCGCGGCCGATTTCTTTGATGTAGTGGCTGATTCCCATGGCCTGATTGTCGCGGATGGCTGATAACAAATAGTTATTTGCGGAATGATGGACGGCGCGCGCTCAGGCCGGCTGCGCCGTTGGCATCGTCGCCCGCACCATGCGACGCAATTGCGGCAGGCAGGAGCCGCAGTTGGTGCCGCATTTCAGCTGGCTTTGCAGCTGGCCCAGGCGTTCGTCTTCAAAGCCTCGGCATTGGGCCAGCTCGGCGTTGATGGCGTCCTCGGTCACGTTGAAACAGGTGCACACCTGGGTGCCGCGCGCCTTCACCGCCACCGGCGCTTTGCTGCCGGGGACCAGCAGCAGACGGCCATAAGCCTGGGCGGGCAACTGGTCTTGCAGCAGGGTCTTGATCCAGCCTTCGGCGCTGGTGTCGCCGGCCAGTACAAAGCCGGTGAGCTGTACGGTGTCGCCCTCGCGGGTCAGGCGTACTGCGCGGCGTTGGCCCTTCTTTTTGTCGGCGTAGCGCAGCACATCGGCCGCGTCCAGGCCCAGCAGGTTCTCGATGCGGGCCAGTATTTCGTCTGGTGGCGTTTCGTGGCTGGCCGCGCGGAACAGCAGGCCGCTGCGTTCACGGCCAAAGGGCACGACGCTGGCGTAGGGGAACTGCACCATCAGCGCCTTGAGTTGCTCGCGGGCGGCCAAGGCCTGGTCGTCGGGCAGCCAGGCCACGCCCAGCAGGGACCAGGGCAGCTCGGCCTTCAGGATTTTCACCGCCGCGTGCTTCAGCTCTGGCTGCTTCGATGTGGCGCAATAGGCGGACGTGGTCAGTGCATTCACACCGGTCAGGCGCTCGCCGCTGGCGCTGACGCCGCTGAGGAATTCCTCGCCCCAGTGCATGGCGATGAAGGCCTGGCTCATGCCGACCTCGGAGCTGGCCTGCAGTGGCACCACGATGGAGCCGCGTCGGCTGGTCACGTGGACCAGGTCGCCCTCGTTCAGCAGGCGGCGCGCCATGTCTTGCGGGTGCATCTGGATGCTGGGCTCGGCTACATGGCCAAACAGGCGGCCCACGGTGCCGGTGCGGCTCATGCCATGCCATTGGTCGCGCAGGCGGCCCGTGGTCAGAGAGAAGGGGTAGCGCGCCTCGCGTGGCTCGGCCACCGGCTGGTACACGGTGTTGGCAAACTTTGCTTTTCCGTCTGCGGTGGGGAAGATGCCGTCTTCGTACAGCCGAGCCTTGCCGGTACTTTCGCCGGTGCGCAGCGGCCATTGCTGGGGGGCGGCGTCCAGCATGGCGTAGCTCATGCCTGTGATGTCCAGGTCGCGGCCACGGGTGGACTCGCGGTGCTCGTTCCAGATGGATTCGTCCGTGGGGTAGTTGAACAGCGCGGCGGGGCGGCCGAGTTCGCCTTCCAGCAGCTGGGCGAATTCGACGGCGATCGACCAGTCATGCCGGGTCTCGCCGGGGGCTGCAACCGCCGGGCGCACGCGGCTGATGCGGCGCTCTGAATTGGTGACGGTGCCGGTCTTTTCGCCCCAGGTGGTGGCCGGCAGCAGCAGGTCGGCGTATTCGCAGGTGGTGGTGGTGGCAAAGGCTTCTTGCACGATGACCAGCTCGGCGCGCTGCAATGCGCGGCGCACCAGGGCCTGGTCGGGCATGCTCTGGGCTGGGTTGGTGCAGGCAATCCACAGTACCTTGATGTCGCCGTCGGCGGCAGCCTGGAACATTTCCACGGCGGTTTTGCCGGGCTTGGATGGTACATCGGGCACGCCCCACAGCGCGGCGACTTCGGCGCGGTGCTCCGGGTTGGCCAGGTCGCGGTGGCCGCTGAGCAAGTTCGCCATGCCGCCGACTTCGCGCCCGCCCATGGCGTTGGGCTGGCCGGTGAGCGAGAACGGACCCGCGCCGGGCTTGCCGATCTGGGCGGTGGCCAGGTGCAGGTTGATCAGCGCTGCGTTCTTGGCCGTGCCGCTGCTGGACTGGTTCAGGCCCTGGCAGTACAGGCTGAGTGTGGCTTTGGAGGTGGCAAACCACTGGGCCGCCTGGAACAGTGCGGCCTTGGTGATGCCGCAAATTTGTGCGACCAGCTCGGGCGTGCAGTCGCGCACCGTGGCTTTGAGGGCGTCGAAATCGTTGGTGTGCGCAGCGATGTAGGCGGCGTTGGTCCAGCCTTCCCACAGCATGATGTGCAGCATGCCGTTGAACAGCATCACATCGGTGCCGGGCTGGATGGGCAGATGCAGGTCGGCGATCTCGGCGGTGTCGGTGCGGCGCGGGTCGGCGTAGATGATCTTCATCGCCGGGTTGGCCTTCTTGGCGTCTTCGATGCGGCGGAACAGGATGGGGTGGGCCCAGGCGGTGTTGCTGCCCACGATGAAGATGCAGTGCGTGTGGTTCACGTCGTCGTAGCAGGGCGGGGGCGCGTCGGCACCCAGTGTGGCTTTGTAGCCGGCCACGGCGCTGCTCATGCACAGGCGGGAATTCGTGTCTACGTTGTTGGTGCCGATCAGGCCCTTGGCCAGCTTGTTGAAGACGTAGTAGTCCTCGGTCAGCAGCTGGCCAGAGATGTAGAAGCCCACGGCGTCCGGGCCGTGGTCCTGGATGACCTGTGCGAACTTGCGCGTGGCCATGCCCAGGGCGTGGTCCCAGGACACACGCTTGGGCGCCTGGTCACGCTGCAGGCGCTGCATGGGGTAGAGCAGGCGGGTCTGCATCGTGACTGTGGCGCTGGCCGTGTGGTGCAGGGTCGAGCCCTTGGTGCACAGCCGGCCGAAGTTGGCCGGGTGGTCGGGGTCGCCGCGCACGCCGGTGATCTGCGCGCCCGCGGATTCGATGATCACGCCGCAACCGACGCCGCAGTAGGGGCAGGTGGATTTGGTTTCAGTGGGAGTGGTCATGGGGCGCGAGTCAGTGCGTGGCGTTAAGCGTTTTCGGGCTTTTTGTGGCCGGGGCCGGCAACGGGGGCGGTGAATTCCAGCCCCACCGTGGCCAGCTCCTGCGGGCTCAGGTGCACGGTGCCGTCTTCCACCTTGACGCTGAACTTGGGCGTGCAGCCTTCATCGGGCGACGCGGCCTGGCCGTCGCACAGGCCGATGTTCCAGTTGTGCAGCGGGCAGGCCACGCTGGTGCCGAACACGATGCCTTGGCTCAGCGGGCCGCCTTTGTGCGGGCAGCGGTCGAGCAGGGCGAAGACTTCGTTTTGGCTATTGCGGAACACTGCCACGTCCATGCCCTGGGCGCGGGTCACGCGGCGCGAGCCCAGAACCGGGATGTCTTCCACTTTGCAGATGACTTTCCATTCACTCATTTTGCTATTCCTTTTGTAGCTGCTTGCGCAGGTATTACCTGCGCTAGGGGCATTATTTTTATAAATTTAGGCGGCGATCGTGGCGACCGGCGTGAACTGGCGGGTGTCCACTTGCGCGTCCTGGAAGTCGAACCAGGGGTCGGGCTCGCCGTCCAGCGCGAACTGCAGCTCTTCGTTCAAGGCCTTGCGGCCTTCAGCGTCTTCCAGGATCTTTTTCTTCACGTAATCCAGGCCGACGCGGGCCACATAGTGCACGGTGCGTTCCAGATACCAGCCTTCCTTGCGGTAGAGCTGCATGAAGGCACCGGTGTACTCCAGCACTTCTTCCGAGGTCTTGAGCTTGACGAAGAAGTGCGCCACTTCGGTTTTGATACCACCGTTGCCGGCGATGTACATCTCCCAGCCGCTGTCCACACCAATGATGCCCACGTCCTTGATGCCGGCTTCGGCGCAGTTGCGCGGGCAGCCCGACACGGCGTACTTGACCTTGTGCGGGGCGTACATGCGCCAATGGGCGCGCTCCAGGTCTTTGCCCATCTGGGTGCTGTCCTGCGTGCCCATGCGGCACCATTCAGAGCCCACGCAGGTCTTCACCGTGCGCAGGGCCTTGGCGTAGGCATGGCCGCTGGGCATGCCGATGTCTTTCCAGATGCCGACCAAATCCTCTTTCTTCACGCCCAGCAAGTCGATGCGCTGGCCGCCGGTGACCTTGATGGTGGGCACCTTGTATTTGTCGGCCGCGTCGGCAATGCGACGCAGCTCGTCGGCGGTAGTTTCGCCGCCCCACATGCGCGGGATGACGGAGTAGGTGCCGTCCTTCTGGATGTTGGCGTGGCTGCGTTCGTTGATGAAGCGGCTTTGCGGGTCGTCCTTGGCTTGCTTGGGCCAGCTGGAGATCAGGTAGTAGTTCAGCGCAGGGCGGCAGCTGGAGCAACCGTTGGGTGTCTTCCAGCCCATGCCACGCTGTACTTCGGCAATGGTCAGGAATTTCTCTTTGAAGATGGCGTCGCGCACGGCTTGGTGGCCATGGTCGGTACAGCCGCACATGGCCTTGGTCTTGGGCGTGGCCGAGTAGTCGCCGCCGGCGGTGAACATCAGAATTTGCTCGACTAGGCCGGTGCACGAGCCGCACGACGCGCTGGCCTTGGTGTGCTTCTTCACTTCTTCCAGGGTGAACAGGCCTTTTTCGCGGATGGCCTTGCAGATCGTGCCCTTGTTCACGCCGTTGCAGCCGCAGACTTCGGCGCTGTCGGGCATGGTGGCGGCCTTGTTGTGGCCCTCGTGGCCGGTGTCGCCCAGGTGGCTTTCGCCGAACATCAGCTTGTCGCGGATGTCGGCCACGCTGCGGCCGTCGCGCAGCAGCTTGAAGTAGAAGCTGCCGTCGGCCGTGTCGCCATACAGGCAGGCGCCGACCAGCTTGTCGTCTTGCAGCACCAGCTTTTTGTAGACGCCGCCAAACGGGTCGCTCATGATGATTTCTTCGGTGCCTTCGCCGCCGGTGAAGTTGCCGGCGCTGAACAGGTCGATGCCGGTAACCTTCAGCTTGGTGGAGGTCAGCGAGCCCATGTAGCGGCCGATGCCGAACTCGGCCAGGTGGTTGGCCGCCACCTTGGCCTGTTCGAACAGCGGTGCCACCAAGCCATAGGCTATGCCACGGTGGGCCGCGCATTCGCCCACCGAGTAAATGCGGCCATCGGTCACGGTCTGCATGGTGTCGGTGACCACGATGCCGCGGTCCACGTGCAGGCGCATCTTGGTCGCCAGGTCGGTGTTGGGGCGGATGCCTACGGCCATCACCACCAGGTCGGCGGCGACCTGGGTGCCATCCTTGAATTTGATGGCGGTGACGCGCCCGTCGGGGCCACCCACCAGCTCTTGCGTCTGCGCGCCGATGCGGAACTGCAGGCCACGGTCTTCCAGCGACTTTTGCAGCAGCTTGCCCGCGACGCTGTCCAGCTGGCGTTCCATCAGCCAGTCGTTGACGTGCACCACGGTGACCGTCATGCCGCGCAGCATCAGGCCGTTGGCCGCTTCCAGGCCCAGCAGGCCGCCGCCGATGACCACCGCGTTCTTGTATTTGGTGGCGGTGTCGATCATCTCGTTGGTGTCGGCAATGTCACGGTAGGCGATCACGCCTTTCAGGTCCTTGCCGGGGATGGGCAGGATGAAAGGGTTGGAGCCGGTGCACATCAGCAGGCGGTCGTATTCGGCCTCGGTGACGTTGCCATCGGCATCCACGGCGCGCACGATGCGCTTGACGCGGTCTACCTCAGTGACCTTCTTGCCGGCATGCAGGGTGATGTTGTTTTCGGCGTACCACTCCCAGGAGTTCAGCACGATCTCGTCCAACGTCTGCTCGCCGGCCAGCACGGGCGACAGCAGGATGCGGTTGTAGTTGGGGTGGGGCTCCGCGCCGAAGACGGTGATGTCGTACAGATCGGGGGCGACCTTGAGCAGTTCTTCAATGGTGCGTACACCGGCCATGCCGTTGCCGACCATCACCAATTTAGATTTTTTCATTCGAGCGACTCCAAAGGTTGCGAAAAAATGTGGGCCCACGGTAGAGCGCACAAAGTTCATGGCGCGCAGCAAACAGGGGCGGTGAAGCAAGGGGGTCAGGTGTGGTGCCGAGGTCTTCAAACAGAACTTGGGTGAGCGCGCGAACGCAGTCACTGCCAGGATTCATGCCTGGGACTTACACCATTACGCACGGCGTTGTACGTAAAACCCGCCGGATGGACGGGAAAGGGCGCGTCGTTACGCCCGCAATTTCTAATGCAAAAGCTGTGCCATCCGGTGGAATATGGGTTTACCCTATGGGCTTGTGGCGTCCCGGAGGGGCGCAGCCTCTGAAAAAGCGATTGATTTTTATGACATCTGCATTGGTACATCTCAACGCGCCCCAGGGAGCGCACACCCTGCTGGCCGACCTGGAGGCGGTGGGCATCCGCCTGCTGGCGCCGCCGGTGGAGCGCAGCAAATTGGTGCAAGAGGCGGTGCTGCATGCACCAGATGTGTTTGTGATGTACGACCCGCTGCCCGATGACAGCCTGTTCAAGGCTTTGCAGGCCCTGCTGGAGACCGCGCCTTGTCCGGTGGTGCTGTTCACCAACGACAACGACGCCGACCGCCTGGACCTGGCCCTGGCCTGCGGCGTGCAGGCCTATGTGGTGAATGGCTACGGCCAGCACCGCTTGCGTCCGCTGGTGCAGTTGGCCCAGGCGGTATTCAAGCGCGACCAGGCGTTGCGCGACGAGTTGCAGGACCTGCGCAACCGCCTGGACGAACGCAAGATCGTGGAGCGGGCCAAGGGGGTGCTGATGCATGCGCGCCAGGTGTCCGATGACGACGCCTTCCAGATGCTGCGTACCGCCTCCATGCACACCAACCAGCGCCTGGGCCAGGTGTCGCAGCACATCGTGCATTCGGCGCGCTTTGCCGAGGGCGTGAACCGCGCCGGCCAGCTGCGCATGCTGTCCCAGCGCCTGGTCAAGCTGTACCTGCTGCAGCTGGCCGGCGTGCGGCCCGCGCAATTCGCCGAGGCACAGCTGCAGTCGGCCCAGCGCATCGACGGAAATATGGCCTTTCTGGGCAAAAGTCTTTCGCAGCCCACCTTTGGCGACCTGCTGGCGCAGGTGGGGCAGAGCTGGCGCCAGCTCAAATCCGGTCTGCACGCCGAGCAGCGCGCCAGCCAGATGCTGCAGGTAGATGGCCAGGCGGAGCAACTGTTGCTGCATGCCGAGCGGCTTACCGGTGTGCTGGAAAGCGCGGGTGCCGTGGCGCCGCTGCATGTATTGAACGTGGCGGGGCGCCAGCGCATGCTGTCCCAGCGCTTCGCCAAGCTGGCCTTGCTGGCCATGCTGGGTGACCGCGCCACCCAGCAACGCGCCCAGGCCGGTATGGCGGAAGCCTGTGACACCTTCGAGCGGGCCCTGAACTATCTGAACGACATTCCACTCAGCAGCCCAGAAATCCGCGCCAAGCTGGTGACGGCGGGCGAGCAATGGCGGCAGCTGCAGGCCGGCGCAGCCGATATGCCGCGCGGCCTGGAGGCTGTGGCCCTGGCCAGCGAGGGCCTGCTGGATGTGTTTGAAGGCCTGAGTGACCTGTACGAGCACAGCATGCAGATGTTGATGGGGTAAAAGTAAAAGTGCTCGCCCCCAGGCTTGCTCGCTTCGCGTAGCCTCCAACCCCCTTGCAGGGGGCGATACCAATGGCCCGGCAAAGCCGGTTCCATGGTATCCCTGGGGGCGTGCGTTCTGGCGTTGAAGCGCCAGTGAATAGTTGTCTAGGGTTAGTCCTCGCACAAAATGCACCAAATTGGGAATGAAACTTGCATCATTGGTGCATGGCATTTGATATCGACATAGGTTTTACGTCTCTGGCCGGCACCAAGCCGGTGAATGAGGATTTCTGCGCGGCCATGCTGCCGGAGGCACACCAGCTGGGCATGGGCTCCATCGTGGCGCTGGCCGATGGCGTGAGCGCCGGCGGCATGGGCAAGGAGGCGGCGCAGACCACGGTGACCAGCTTGGTGCGCGACTACTACGCCACGCCCGAAACCTGGGATACCACGGTGGCGCTGGACCGCATTATTGGTGCGCAAAACGCCTGGCTGGCCGGCATCAACCGCCGCCGCAAGCCGGCCATGGGTCTGACCACGCTGACCGCTGTGGTGCTGCGCGGGCAGTCTTACACCGTGGCGCATGTGGGCGACTCGCGCGCCTATCTGCTGCGCGATGGCGTGTTCACCCAGCTCAGCCACGACCACGTGGCCGACCACCCCGATCTGCAGCACCAGCTGCTGCGCGCGGTAGGCATAGACGAGCGCTTGCTGGTGGACTATTTGCAGGGCGACCTGCAGGTGGGTGACGTGTTTGTGCTGTTGACCGATGGCGTGCACGGCGTGCTGGCCGATCCGCAGTTGCAGGCATTGGCCGAGGCCGACAGCGCCAAGCATGCCGCCGAGAACCTGGTCCAAGCCGCCCTGCAACGCGGCAGCCGCGACAACCTGACAGCCATGGTGGTGCGCGTGCTGGGCCTGCTGGACGCCACGCTGGAAGACGAAAACCGCGCAGCGCGTGCGCTGCCCATTCCCGGGCTGTTCCGCGTAGGAGACATGCTGGATGGCTTGGTTGTCACCGCCATGGTGGCAGATAACGGCATCAACGTGGTGGTACAGGTGCGCGAGCCGACAACCCAAGCCTTGTACGCCTTGAAAACCCTGCACCCCAGCCGGGCCCACGACCCTCAAGAGCGCGCCATGCTGGCCCACGAAGCCTGGTTGGCTAAGCGCATGCTGTCGGGCCGCGCAGCGGATCACCTGGTGGCGCTGCATGCCACGTTCCCGACCAATAGCGCAAGCGGCCAGCCGGCCAGCGCCTTCTACCTGCTGTACGACTGGCACAGCGGCGAAACCCTGCAGCAGATGCTGGACCGGCAGCACAAGTTCGGCGTGCACCAGGCCGTCAGCGCGGCGCGCCAGGTGGCCCAGGCGCTGGGCTGGCTGCACCGGCAAAACGTCATCCACCGCGATATCAAGCCGGCGAACCTGCACCAGGGCGAGGACGGCGTGCTGCGTCTGCTGGACCTGGGCGTGGCGCTGAGCGGCCGCGAGCCCGAGGCTATGCGCAAGCTGCACGCGGGCACGCCCAGCTACATCAACCCCGAGCAATGGGGCTTCAGCCTGCTGGGCAGCGATGCACCGGAAGAGCTG
Organism: Rhodoferax sp. SPJ21; assembly: GCF_058216335.1. Lineage (NCBI taxonomy): Bacteria > Pseudomonadati > Pseudomonadota > Betaproteobacteria > Burkholderiales > Comamonadaceae > Rhodoferax > Rhodoferax sp. SPJ21. Next base: position 323,079 of record NZ_JBYZMO010000003.1, on the reverse strand, counting down.
CCCAACCCGCAGAGCGATTTGTTCGCACTGGGCGTAACCCTGTACCAACTGCTGACGCATAAGTTGCCCTATGGCGATGTGCTGCCCTACCAGGTAGGACGCTACTACCGTGAGCCCACGGCCCCCAGCCGCCACAACCCCGAGGTCCCCATCTGGCTGGACCACGTGGTGCTCAAAGCCGTGGCCCGCGACCAGCGCCAGCGCTTTGAGACCGGCGAGGAATTCCTGCTGGCCCTGGAGCGCGGCGCCTCGCGGCCCCTGACGGCGCCGGCCCCTTCACCACGGCTGCGGCGCGACCCCACTGCCATGTGGAAGCTGGGCCTGCTGGTGTCGGTGCTGTTCAACCTGTTGCTGGTGTACTGGTTGCTGTTTTTGCCGAAGTAGGCGCGTAAATTTCTAAAAAATAAGCTGCTGGCGCAGGTTATGCCTGCGCTCATAGCTATAAATTACATAGCGTGAAGTATTCACGCGCTACGTGCGCGGCCTCCCTTTTCTGCCCAGGTACGCGTCCAGCGGATTTGCATCACGCGCAGCAGCACCAGCATGGCGGCGGCGCAGGCTGCGAAGCCTACAAAGCCCCAGATATAGCTGCCTGCATGCTGCTTGCTCAGGCCCATGGCGTTGGGGATCAGGCCGCCGCCCAGGGCGCCGATCTCACCGATCATGGAGCCGGCGACTGCCGTGGACAGGGGCCAACGCAGCGGTACCAGCTGGAACAGCGCGCCGTTGCCCGCGCCCAGGGCCGCAAAGCACACCAGGAACAGCAGCACGGTGATGGTCAGGGAGTTTTCTGCCAAGCCACACAGCACCAGTGTGGCGCTGACCACCAACAGCACGCCGGTCAGGGTGTTTACGCCGCCCCAGTGGTCTGAGATCCAGCCGCCAAATACCCGCAGCGCCGCGCCCATGAAGGCGGCCAGCATGGTCAGTTGGCCGGCTTGCACCTTGCTCACGCCGAACTGGTCGTAGAAGTAGCTGGGCAAAAAGGTGGTCAGGCCGATGAAGCCGCCGAAGGTCACGGCGTAGATCAGGCTAAAGGCCCAGCCGTCCTTCTCGAACAGGCAGGCGATGTGCTCCTTGAAGCTGGCGTGCTTGTCCAGGTCTGGCGGCTCCTTGGCGAACAGCACCATCACCGCCATGGGCAGCAGGATGCCAATGGCGGCAAAGCCGTACACGGTTTGCCAGCCAAAGGCCTGGGCCAGCGGCGGTGCCAGCAGGGCAGATACCGCTGTGCCCACATTGCCTGCGCCCACGATGCCCATGGCCAGGCCCTTGTAGCGCGGTGGGAATGAACCCGAACCCAGCGACAGCGCCACGCCGAAGCTGGCCCCGGCAATACCCAGCAGCACGCCCATGGCCAGCAGCTCGTTGAAAGACTGCACGTAGAAGTAGCCGAACAGCATGGCGATGGCGATGCCGCCCATCTCCACCAGCGTGGCGTTCTTGCGGCCTATGTACTGGGCCAGTATGCCCAGTGGGAAGCGCATCAGCGCGCCGGCAAAGATGGGGATGGACAGCATCACGCCTTTTTCGGCGGGCGACAGCTTGTAGGCCTCGGTGATGAAGGGCGCCATGGTGCCGTTCAGCACCCAGATCGCGCAGGAGAACGCGAAGTAGAAGAACGCTGCCCCCAGGGTAGGTGCGTGGCCGGCTTTCAGGAAACTGCGGAAATAGCTTGGCTGTGTCGCCATGGTCAAGGTCCTCTAGGTTTTGCATGCCCGCTGCGTGGTAGCAGGGGTGGTCGTCGCGCACGCAAACGTGCGCTGACAGTGCTGCAAAGATACGGTTATGGAAATGAAACCCGCCAACAGAAACCACACGGCCTGCGCCGTGCCTGGTCTTGCGGAGGGCAATACCCTGTGCACACTTCGTTGTACGCACAGCCTGCCCGGGGGAGCAGGAATGGGCGCGCCGTTACGCCCGCACAAAAACATGCAAAACTTGTGCCACGCTGATGCGACACATTGGTGCAGAAAGGGCAGCGGGCAGGTGCGCAGCCTGCTGACACCACGTTGTCAGCAGCAGGTCTGCACCATATGGTTCTCTTTAACTGAACCCCGAAAGGATGCATCCCATGTCTACTCCCAACGCCATCAGCTGGTTTGAAATCCCGGTCAAGAACATCGACCAGGCCCAGCGCTTTTATGAAACCGTGCTGGGCAAGAGCCTGCACCGCGAGGTCTTCCCCATGGGCGGGCAGGACTACACGCTGGCCATCTTCGCTGCGCCAGACGAGGGCGTGAAAGGCTGTCTGCAAAGCGGCGCCGATACGCCCGAGCCTTCGACCCAGGGCACGCTGGTGTACCTGGACTGCTCGCCCAGCATTGACGCGGCCCTGGCGCGGGCACAAAGCCTGGACGCCCAACTGCTCAAACCCAAAACCGCCTTGCCGCCCGGCATGGGCTTCATCGCCCACCTGCGCGACCCCGACGGCAACCGCGTCGGCCTGCACTCCCTGGCCTGAGGACGCGGCCATGGCACGCAAGAACTGGATTGCCGTGGCCAGCGCGGTCCATGCGCGGCGTGGCTGCAGCGTGGAGGCGGGCGGCGTGGGCTATATGCAGGTCTGCCACGGCAAAGCCTTGCCGCTCAAACGCGTGCAGGCCGGCGACCGCGTGGCCTACTACGCGCCCACCGTCACCATGGGCGGCAAGGATCGGCTGCAGCGCTTTGTGTCGATTGGCATCGTGCAGCCGGGTGGGCCTTATGCCTTTGACATGGGCGGTGGCTTTGTGCCGTTCCGCCGGGACGTGGCCTATGTACCGGCGCAAGAGGCGTCCATCTTGCCGCTGGTGCCGCAGTTCGAATTTGTCGAGTCGCCCAGCAGCTGGGGCTACAAGTTCCGCTTCGGTCTGTTCGACGTTAGCGAGCACGATATGCGCCTGATTGCGCAGGCCATGTGTGCTGATCTGGCGGCCTTGCAGTTTCAAGCGATTCAGCCTTCTGGTGCAGACAGAATCTGCGCAGATAGCTATATATTAGATAGCGCCTCGCACAGAGGTTTGCAGCTTTCATTCCCGGATATCTGACCATGACCTTGATCCCGCCGCCGCGCCTGGTGCGCCTAGACACAGCCCGGCTACTGGCCGGCATCACCACGCGCACCAGCAACCTGGAAGAGATGAACCCGCTTACCGGCAAGATTCCAGCCCTGTGGGGCCGCTTCTTTGCCGAGCAGGTGGCGCAGTCTGTGCCCGGCTACACCCCGCAGGCGGCGCTGTACGGTGCCTACAGCGGCTATGCCTCGGACGTGAATGGCGCCTACGACCTGACTGCTGCCGTGCAGGCACAAGAGGTGCCCGAGGGCCTGCACAGCCTGGAGATTCCGGCCGGCGCCTACATGGTGTTCGAAGGGCAGGGCGCCATGCCGCAGACCGTGCTGGCCCTGTGGGCGGCGGTGTGGCAGTATTTTGAAAATGCGCCCGCCCATCCGCGCCGCTACGCCGTGGACTTTGAGGAATACACCGGCGAGGGCCGCATCGCCGTCTACATCGGTGTGACGGTAGCCGGCAGCGTGGCAGACTAATCTGCTGCATTTTTCATAGCTGCTAGCGCAGGTATCTCCTGCGCTAGCAGCCTAAAAAGCTTAAAACTTCTAACATGCCATGCGCCGTGCCGACCGCCTGTTCCAGCTCGTCCAGCTGATCCGTGGGCGGCGCTTGTCCACCGCCACCTTTCTGGCCGAGCGGCTGGAGGTGTCCGAGCGCACGGTGTACCGCGACGTGGCCGATCTGCAGCGCCAGGGCGTGCCCATCGAGGGCGAGGCGGGCATGGGTTACCGCTTTGGCGCGGGCTTCGAGCTGCCGCCGCTGATGTTCAGCCAGGACGAGGCCAAGGCCCTGGTGGCGGCGGTGCGCTTGTCCCAGCCCTGGCTGGACGCTCCCTTGGCCCTGGCCGCTGAGGACGCGTTGGGCAAGATGCTGTCCATCCTGCCGCCGGCCGCGCGGGTCGCCGCCGAGAGCCTGGCGGTGTATGCGCCGCCCGCCAGCTACAACGGGCTGACCGCACCGGTGCGCGCCCACCTGCAGCTGCTGCGCGAATCCATAGGCCAGCGCCGCAAGCTGCAGATGGACTACAGCGATGTGAAAGACGCCCAGAGCCAGCGCACCGTGCACCCCCTGGGCTGCTTTTACTGGGGCCGGGTGTGGACTCTGGTGGCCTGGTGCGAGGCCCGCGACGACTTCCGCAGCTTCCGCGTGGACCGTATCCGCAGCCTGGAGGTGCTGGACGCTTCATTCCGTTCCGAGTCTGGGCGCACGTTGGCCGATTTTTTGCGCAAGGTGGCCTGTTAGTTCTCCAGTACAGTCCATACGTAAAAATTTGTAAGCGCGTCAGGCGATAGGAATGGTATGGTGGCGGGCATCAAATCCGCAGTTCCAGTAGCCTGGAACTGGCAGAATCAGCGAGCGACTGGAGATATTTCGGATGTATTTGAAGGCCTTTCAATGGCGCTCGCTCAAAACCAGAGTGACTCTGAGCACCTTGGCCATTTTTTTGCTGGGCATATGGTCGTTGGCGTTCTACGCCAGCCGCGTGCTGCGAGATGAAATGCAGCTGCTGCTGGGCGAACACCAGGTCACCACCACCCAGGCGCTGGCGTCCGATCTCAGCAACAGCGTGAAGCAACGCTTCCAGGCGCTGGTGAATCTTTCGGTCGAAGTGCCGCCCGAAGCGCTGGGATCCAAGCCGCTGCTGCAGTCCTGGGTCGGCCAGCGGCCCATCACCCGCAACTTGTTCAATGCCGGCTTTATCACTTACCGCCACGACGGCACCGTGGTGGATACGGATAAACGCCTGGCCGACCGCATGGGCAGCAACGGGCTGGACGACGATGCGGTGGCCACCGCCATGCGTGAAGGTGCGGCCACCGTGGGCCGCCCTTTCTGGGATTCCAAGCTGCAGGCCTGGATCATGTCGATGGTGATACCGGTCCGAGGCCCCAAAGGTGGGGTGGTGGGCGCCATTGCTGGATGGACCAACCTGGTTGAACCCAACTTTCTGGACCAGGTGACGGGCCAGCGCCACCCGCGTACCGGCAGCTATATCCTGATTACGACCAAATACCGGCAGGTGGTGGCAGCCACCGACAAAGCTCTGGTGTCGCAAGTATTGCCGGCTGCCGGGGTGGATGCGTCGATAGACCGGCTCTTCGAGGCCGATGGCAGTTATGGCCTGTCTTTGGATCGCAAGGGGCAGGAGGTGATGTCTACCAGCATGAAGATTGGGGCTGCGGGTTGGACCCTGTCGTCCGTTCTGCCCGCAGACGAGGCCTTTGCGCCGATCTATGCCATGCAAAGACGCATGTTGCTGGCGGCGGTGCTGTTGAGCTTGTTGGCCAGTGGGCTGACCTGGTGGATGCTGCGCCGCCAGTTCGCCCCCATGCTGGTGGCGGTACGCACCCTGGCCGATGTGTCGGATAAAGGGTCGGCGCTGCGCCCGCTGGTGGTACCCAACCAGGACGAAGTGGGCGCTCTGATCGGCGGCTTCAACCGCCTGCTGCAGACCCTGGGCCAGCGTGAGCAAGCTTTGCGCGACAGCGAGGCCCGTTACCGCACCATCGTGGAACGCTCGCCTGAGGCGGTGGTGGTGCAGGCTGGCGGAGTCATCATTTACGCCAACCCCGCCGCGCTGGACTTGCTGGGGGCGGCGTCGGCCGATGCCTTGCTGGGCACGCGTATGGACGACAGGGTGCACCCGGACTCCAAGGAGCTGGCCCACCAGCGTTTGCGCCATGTGCTGGAAACCGGTGGCAACGTGGGGCCGGCGCGCATGCGCTTTTTCCGGCTGGATGGCCGCGAGGTGGAGGTGGAGGCGCAGGCAACCTCCATCGTGTTTGACGGCGTGGACGCCATCCACACGGTGCTGCACGACCTGACCCAGCGCAAGCTGGCAGACGAGGAGCAGCGCATCGCCGCCACGGCCTTCGAGTCGCAGCAGGGCATGCTGGTCGCCGATGGCGACTGGAATATTTTGCGGGTGAACCGGGCTTTTACCGATATAACCGGCTACACCGCTGAGGACGTGGTGGGCCATACGCCTCTGGAGCTGCTGCGCTCGGACCACCACAGCCAGGAATACTTCGACAACATCACCGAAGTGGTTGCCAGCAAAGGAACCTGGCAGGGAGAAATATGGGACCGCCGCAAGAACGGTGAAGTGTTCCCGCAGTGGGTGTCGGTGACGGCGGTGAGGAATGCTGCCGGGCAGATCACCCACTACGTGGACACCATGACCGACATCACCGAGCGCAAGCTGGCCGAGGAGCAAATCCAGAACCTGGCCTTCTACGACCCGCTCACCCAGCTGCCCAACCGGCGCTTGCTGATGGACCGCCTGGCCCACGCCATGGCCCAATGGTCGCGCCACCAGCGTCTGGGTGCACTGCTGTTTGTCGATCTGGACAACTTCAAGATACTGAACGACACCTTTGGCCACCACAAGGGCGACCTGTTGTTGCAAGCCGTGGCTGCGCGCCTGAGCACCTGCATACGCAAGGGCGACACGGTAGCCCGACTGGGGGGCGACGAGTTCGTGGTCATGCTGGAAGACCTGGGCGGTGACCCGTTGGAAGCGGCCACCATGGCCGAGACGGTTGGCGAGAAAATGCTGGCCGCCCTGAACCAGGGCTATATGCTGGGCGAGCAAGCCCACCACAGCACGCCCAGCATCGGCATCACTCTGTTCGGCGAGCCACACGAGGGCATAGAGGAGCCGCTGAAGCGGGCCGATATGGCCATGTACCAGGCCAAGGCAGCGGGGCGCAACACGCTGCGCTTCTTCGACCCGCAAATGCAGTCCGTGGTCTCGGCCCGCGCCGAGCTGGAGGCCGGCATGCGCGAAGCCCTGGTGCGTCAGGAGTTTCTGCTGTACTACCAGGCCCAGGTGGTGGGCCGGGGTGAACTGATCGGTGTGGAGGCCCTGGTGCGCTGGAACAACCCGCAGCGCGGCATGGTGTCGCCGGCCGAATTCATCCCGCTGGCCGAGGACACCGGCCTGATCCTGCCGCTGGGCCTGTGGGTGCTGGAGACGGCCTGCACCCAGCTGGCGCTGTGGGCGCAGCAGCCTGACCTGGCGCACCTGACGGTGGCCGTCAACGTCAGCCCGCGCCAGTTCTACCAGAGCAACTTTGTGGACCAGGTGCTGGATGTGTTGCGGCGTACGGGCGCACCGCCGAAGCTGCTGAAGCTGGAGCTGACCGAAGGCCTGCTGGTGTCGAATGTAGAAGACGTGATCGCCAAGATGGAAGCCTTGCAGGCGGAGGGTGTGGGCTTCTCGCTGGACGACTTCGGTACCGGCTATTCCTCGCTGTCGCACCTGAAGCGCCTGCCGCTGGACCAGCTGAAGATCGACCAGAGCTTTGTGCGAGACATCCTGACCGACCCGAACGACGCGGCCATCGCCAATATGGTCATCGTGCTGGGCAACAGCCTGGGTTTGGCGGTGATTGCCGAGGGCGTGGAAACCGAGGCCCAACGTGAGGTGCTGGCCGCCCAGGGCTGCCATGCCTACCAGGGCTATCTGTTCAGTCGGCCGCTGCCGCTGGCAGATTTTGAGGCCCAGGTGCGGCGCGGCGTCTGAGTTCGATTGCTACGCTATTTGTAGCTTTCCGTGCAGGTGATACCTGCGCCAGCGCCTTTTTTGTCTTGTGTATTGCTAAACCCCGTTCGCCCTGAGCCTGTCGAATGGCATGCTCATAGAGCCCTTCGACAGGCTCAGGGCGAACGGTTGTGTTGGGTCGCCCGAAGCTGTGGCGTACCCGGCTCTTTGGCCTCAAGCCGTGAGTTTCTCGACGTGCGCCTGGCGGGTGTACAGAAAGTCGATCACCGCCTTGCGGTACTGCAGGTAGCGCGGGTCGTCGGCCAGTTGCACGCGGTTGCGTGGATGTGGCAGGTCCACTGCCAGCACCTCACCGATGGTGGCGCCCGGCCCATTGGTCAGCATCACGATCTTGTCGCTCAGCAGCACAGCTTCGTCCACGTCGTGGGTCACCATGACCACCGTGCTCTGGGTTTTTTGCACGATGGCCAGCAGCTCGTCCTGCAGCTTGGCGCGGGTGAGGGCGTCCAGCGCGCCGAAGGGCTCGTCCATCAGCAAGACCTTGGGCTCCATGCTCAGGGCGCGGGCAATGCCCACGCGCTGCTTCATGCCGCCGGAGATTTCGCCTGGGCGTTTTTGCGCGGCGGCGGTCAGGCCGACCAGGGCCAGAGCGGCATCGGTGCGGGCCTTGAGCTGGGCTTTGTTTTCGGCAGCGGCGCCGGTGGACTTGTCGCCCGCGCCGAAGACGCGCTCTACCGCCAGGTAGACGTTTTCAAAGCAGGTCAGCCAGGGCAGCAGCGAGTGGTTCTGGAACACCACGGCGCGCTCCGGGCCGGGGCCCTTGATCTCGCGGTTGGCGCAGATCAGCGTGCCACGGGTGGGCTCGGTCAGCCCGGCGATCAGGTTCAGCAGGGTGGACTTGCCGCAGCCAGAGTGGCCGATCAGCGCCACGAACTCACCCTTGGCAATCGTCAGGTCGATATCGCGCAGCGCCGGGAAGCTGCCCTTGGCGGTGCGGAAGGTTTGCTCCACACCCTGGATTTCGATGTACTTGGGGTTGGCATGTGCGGGGATGGATGGGTTGCTCATGATTTGACTTCCTCAAACGTAAATGCGGTGGCCAGCTTGATCAGCGCGTATTCCAGCACCAGACCGACGATGCCGATGACGAAGATGGCGATGATGATGTTCTTCACATTCAGGTTGTTCCACTCGTCCCAGACCCAGAAGCCTATGCCCACGCCGCCCGTCAGCATCTCGGCGGCCACGATCACCAGCCAGGCCGTGCCCACCGCCAGCCGCACGCCGGTCAGCATGTAGGGCAGCACCGAGGGGAACAGGATTTTGGTGACGATCTTCCACTCACTTAGGTTCAGCACCCGGGCCACGTTCATGTAGTCTTGCGGCACGCGCTGCACGCCCACCGCAGTGTTGATGACCATGGGCCAGATCGAGCAGATGAAGATGGTCCAGATGGCGGCTGGGTGTGCGCCCTTGAACACCATCAGGCCAATCGGCAGCCAGGCCAGGGGCGACACCGGGCGCAGCAGGCTGATCAGCGGGTTGAACATGCGGCTCATGAAGCTGAAGCGGCCAATCACGAAGCCGGCCGGTATGCCTACCAGCGCGGCCAGGCCAAAGCCCACGGCCACGCGCTGCAGCGAGGCCAGCACGTTCCAGCCCACGCCCTGGTCGTTCGGGCCCTTGCGGTAGAACGGGTCGCTGAACAGCACCACCGCCTGCTGGAAGGTCTCGTATGGCGAGGGGATGCTGGACGAGGTGCCGATGGACACCAGTGCCCAGATGCCTATCAACAGGCCCAGGCCCAGCACCGGTGGCAGCACCTTCAGCCACAGGCCACGCCAGTCGTAAGGCAGCTTGGGTGCTTGGTCTTTTACGGCGTTGGCGCTCGTAGTTGTTGCGGTAGTAGCTAGCATTTTGGGAGCAATCGTGGTGTCCGGTTCGTCAAACTCGACGCCGCCGGGGGAGTGGAATACAGCACTGACCATGGGGTTCTCCTAGGGCAAAAAATCTTGTCAACCAACCCAGTTTCGGTTTCCGTTCGCCCTGAGCTTCTCGAAGGGCTTCGACAGGCTCAGCCTGAACGGTTGGGGTGGGCTTAGCTTTTGTAAGAACTCAGGCGTGGATCTTGAAGCTGTCGGCGTATTTCTTCGGGTCCTTGCCGTCCCACACCGTGCCGTCCATCAGCTTGCTGCTGCGCATTGCATCCTTGGGTACCGGCGTCTTGCTGGCGGTGGCGGCCTGTTTGTAGATGTCGATCTGGTTGATCTGCTTGGCCACGGCCAGGTAGTCGGGGTGGTCTTTCAGCAGGCCCCAGCGCTTGTGCTGGGTCAGGAACCACATGCCGTCGGACAGGTAGGGGAAGTTCACCGCGCCGTCGTTGTAGAACTTCATGTAGTTCGGGTCGTCCCAGGTCTTGCCCATGCCGTCCTGGTAGCGGCCCAGAATGCGCTGGTTGATGGCGTCCACGCTGGTGTTGACGTAGCTCTTGTCGGCAATGGTCTCGGCCATCTTGTTCTTGTTGGCCAGGCCGGAGTCGATCCACTTGCCGGCCTCCAAAATCGCGGCGGTGACGGCACGCGCGGTGTTGGGGTATTTCTTGACGAACTCGGAGGTCGTGCCCAGCACCTTCTCGGGGTGGTCCTTCCAGATGTCCTGCGTGGTAGCAGCGGTCACGCCTATGCCGTCGATGATGGCGCGGTGGTTCCAGGGCTCGCCCACGCAGTAGCCGTCCATATTGCCTACGCGCATGTTCGCCACCATTTGCGGCGGCGGCACGGTGATGACCTTGGCGTCGCTCTGGGGGTTGATGCCATTGGCCGCCATCCAGTAGTACAGCCACATGGCGTGGGTGCCGGTGGGGAAGGTCTGGGCGAAGGTGTATTCCCGCTTCTCGCTGGCCATCAGCTTGGCCAGGCCGGCACCGTTGACGGCACCTTTGTCGGCCAGCTTTTTGCTCAGCGTGATGGCCTGGCCGTTGTTGTTCAGCGTCATCAGCACGGCCATGTCTTTCTTGGGGCCGCTGATGCCCAGGTGCACGCCGTAGACCAGGCCGTAGAGCACGTGGGCGAAGTCCAGCTCGCCGTTGACCAGCTTGTCGCGCACACCGGCCCAGCTGGCTTCCTTGCTGGGGACGATCTTTACGCCGTATTTTTTGTCGATGCCCAGTACCGAGGCCATCACCACGCTGGCGCAGTCGGTCAGCGGGATGAAGCCGATCTTGACTTCTTCCTTCTCGGGCTTGTCGGAGCCCTGGGCATACACCGCTGCCCGCAGCGCAGGGTTGATGCCTACAGCGCCAACTGCCGCTGTCTGCAGCACGGTGCGGCGGCTTAGTTTGGTGGTCAAAAGATCGGTCATGTGCAAGCTTCCCAAAGTGAATGTGAAAGTCGGGGCCAAAAACAAAAAAGGCGTCCTCATCGCGCCCGGGGCTGCATATGCAGCCGCCTGAACGGATGGGGACGCCTTTGTCCGAAAACTGATCGCTGCAACCCGCCATTGGATTCCAGCTGCCATGGGACCAACCTTGGTCTTAGTCTATTTAAGCAAACGCCGTGCCAGACTGTTTTCCCTTTGGACGCTATATAAAATATAGCTGCTTGCGCTGTATTTATATGCGCTACAAGCGGTTTTGTTTTGAAACTTGTTTTTGCACTGCTCTTGTGCAGTGCATCATTTCAGCAGGCCAGAGCTTCGGTCGGCGGCAGCAAAATGGTGCCCTGGGCTTGGGCCAGCAGCTTGCGCAACACGTCTTGGTGCACCGGCTTGGAAAACAGATAGCCCTGGAAGCCGTCGCAGCCCTTGGCTTGCAGCAAGTCGAACTGGGCGCGGTTTTCCACGCCCTCGGCGACCACTGATTTGCGCAGGTTTTTGCACAGGTTCACGATGGCGCAGGCAATCACGGCCAGGTCTTCGTCCTGTTCGATGCCGGTGATCAGCGAGCGGTCTATCTTGATGGTGTCCAGCGGCAGGCTGCGCAGATACGACAGCGACGAATAGCCGGTGCCGAAGTCGTCCATGGCCAGGCGCACGCCCAGGGCCTTGAGCTCGTTCAGCAGCACCACGGCACGCTCCATATCGTGCAGGAACACGCTTTCGGTGATCTCCAGTTCGACCCGCTGCGGCTCCAGGCCGCTGGCTTGCAGCAGATTGCGGATGCGCGCCACCAGGTCGTTGGACAGAAACAGCTTGGCCGAGAGGTTCACCGCCACCGACAGCTGGCGGCCTTGTACCGGCGCCCAGCTGCAGGCATCGGCAAAGGCCTGGCGCAGGATAGTGTCGGTCAGCGCGCCTATCAGGCCGGTCTCTTCGGCGATCGGGATGAAGCGGTCTGGGCCCACCGTGCCTATGCGCGCGCTGTGCCAGCGGGCCAGCGCTTCCAGGCCGGTGATGCGGCCCTGCGCATCCACCTTGGGCTGGTAGGCCACGGTGAACTCGTTTTGCTCCAGCCCGACGCGCATGGCGGTGCCCAGGTTCAGGCGTTCGTCGGCCACCTGGTTGAGTTCGGGGGTGAAGAAATGGAAGTTGTTGCGCCCGCGCTCCTTGGCCGCATACATGGCTACATCGGCGTGCTTGAGTAGGGTTTGCGCGTCCTTGCCGTCTTGCGGGTACAGCGCCACGCCCATGCTGGCGCCCATCTGGAATGCGCGGCCTTGCAGGTGCACCGGCTGGTTGATTTGGCCCAGCAGGCGCTGCAGGTGCGAGATGACCGAGTGGGCCTGCACATGCTCGTTCAGCAGCAGCACGAACTCGTCGCCGCTTTGTCGCGCCACCGTGTCCGAGGCGCGCATGCAGGCGCGGATGCGCTGCGCAATTTCCACCAGCAGCTGGTCTCCTGCGTCGTGGCCCAGGCTGTCGTTGATAAGTTTGAAGTGGTCCAGGTCGATGAACACCACGGCCAGAAAATGCCCCAGGCGCTCGGCGTGGGAGATGGCGGGCGCGATGCGGTCGCGCAGCAGGTTGCGGTTGGCCAGGCCGGTCAGCGTGTCGTAGTTGGCCTGGTATTCAAGTTGTTCCAGCTGCTGTTTGCGCTCCGAAATATCCTGCACCGTGCCTTCGAAGCAGACGAAGGCGCCTTGTTTGTCGTACACGCTGCGCGCGTTCTCGGAAATCCAGATCTTGCTGCCGTCGCGCCGGTACACCTCGGACTCGAAGTTGCTGACCTCACCGTGCGCGGCCATCAGCCGGGCGAAGCGCTCGCGCCGGTGTGGCTGCACATACAGACGGCGGTCGATGTCGGACAGGTCGGCGATCAGCTCCTGCGGCGTGGCATAGCCGTAGAGCAGGGCCAGCGCCGGGTTGGCGGCGATGTAGCGCCCGTCCAGCGTGGTCTGGAAGATGCCTTCGCGTGCGTGTTCAAAGATTTGCCGGTAGCGCAGCTCGGCATGTGCCAGGGCCTCCAGCGTCAGGTGCACATCGGTCACGTCTTCGATGAAACCTTCCAGCACCAGCTGATCGGCCTCGTCCGTGACCTGTATGCCTTGCTCTTTCACCTTGCGGACCTCTCCACTGCGCGTGGTGATGCTGTAGTACACGGTGAAGCGCTGGCCCTGGGCGATGGCGGCGCCGATTTCCTGGCGTACCCGGGCGCGGTCGTCAGGGTGGGTTATGGCTTCCCAGGAGATGCGTTGTGGGTCCAGCAGCTCGTGCGCGCTGTAGCCACACAGGCGCGTACAGCCCTGGCTGACGAAGCGCATGGTCCATCGGCCGTCTAGTAGGCAGCGGTAGGCCATGCCTTCCAGGTTGTTGACCAGTGTGTCCAGCACCCGGTGCAAATTGACGGGCTTTACGGCGTGCACGGTCGCCTGCGGGGCACGGGCAAATGGGGCTAATACGGGTTTCAAGGTGGATACGGAGTTTGCAAAACCAAGTAGTGCTCAGCCAGGCCGGCTTGTGTGTCTGGTGCGCAGACTCAGGCTCTGCAGCAAGGGGCTATTTTTGCAAGCCCTGTGCCAGCCTTGAAAATCTCTGTTGCTGCTTATTTGATAGCAGAGAAGCTATATGCAGATTGCGTCAAAGTCCTGTTTCATTCTGATACAAGTTTGCACTGAGTTGGTGCATTCTACCGGATCACCCCAGCAACTCGGCCACATCGAGTATGCGCTGGGCCACTTCCACCAGCTTCATGCTCTTGTCCATGGCGGCTTTGCGTAGCTTGTCGTAGGCTTCCGGCTCGGTGATGCCCTGGCGCTGCATGAGCAGGCCTTTGGCGCGGTCTATGATCTTTCGGTTGTGCAGCTCGGCCTTGTGCTCATCGCGCTCCACCCGGGTCACGGCCAGCTCGGTGCGCAGGGCCTGCTCGTGCTCAAAACGCGCCATGGCCACGTCCAGTATGGGGCGGATGCGGTCGGCGGATAGGCCGGCCACGATGTAAGCCGACACACCCGCCGCCACCGCATCCTTGACATGCGAGGTATCGCCGTCGTTGGTGAACATGACGATGGGCCGGGGCGCATTGCGCGTGGCCATCACCACATGCTCCAGTGCATCGCGTGCTTCGCTTTCGGCGTCCACGATGATCATGTCGGGTTGCAGCTGTGCCAGGCGCTCGGTCAGGAACACATCGGCCGGCAGGCTTGCGATGAGGTTGTAGTTGTTCTCCAGCAGGCCGATGCGCAGCGCACGCGAGCGTTCGGCTTGCAGCAAGGCATGGCTGTCCGACGGGTCCAGTATGTCCAGATCCGGGGCAATGACCACGATACGCAGGGAAGGGCTCATGGCAGAAAATACGCAAGATTTGCGCCAATAAGGTGCGTGGCGGTTGGTGAGGTGGGTCGCCTAAACTCCAGCGTTTGGTTGCTGTGCTGAAAAAGCGAGAGGTCTATTGTGCTGGTACTAGGTATTGAATCATCCTGCGATGAAACCGGGATAGCGTTGGTGCGTGCCGAGGGAGCGTCTTTGCCCGTGCTGTTGTCGCACGCCCTGCACAGCCAGATCGAGATGCACCAGGCCTATGGTGGTGTGGTGCCCGAACTGGCCAGCCGCGACCATATCCGCCGTGTGCTGCCGCTGACCCAGCAGGTGCTGGCCGAGTCGGGCCAGAGCCTGGCCGATGTGGATGTGGTGGCCTACACCCGTGGTCCGGGGCTGGCTGGCGCCTTGCTGGTGGGTGCGGGTGTGGCCTGCGCGCTGGGTGCGGCATTGGACAAACCCGTGCTGGGTGTACACCACCTGGAAGGACATCTGCTGTCGCCGTTTCTGAGCGCCGACCCGCCGGAATTCCCTTTCGTCGCGCTGCTGGTTTCTGGCGGCCATACCCAGCTGATGCGCGTGGACGGCGTGGGCCGCTACGAGATGCTGGGCGAAACCATTGACGATGCCGCAGGCGAGGCCTTTGACAAGTCCGCCAAGCTGATGGGCCTGGGCTACCCCGGTGGCCCGGCTTTGTCACGCCTGGCAGAGCAGGGCGACCCAGCAGCCTTCAAGCTGCCGCGCCCCTTGTTGCACAGCGGCAATCTGGATTTCTCGTTCGCCGGTTTGAAGACGGCGGTGATGACCCAGGCCAAGAAGCTGGGCGACGATCTGGAGTTGCGCAAGGCCGATCTGGCCGCCAGCACCCAGGCGGCGATTGTCGAGGTGTTGTGGAAAAAGTCGATAACAGCCTTGCAGCGCACCGGGCTACGTCGCCTTGTGGTTGCCGGCGGCGTGGGGGCTAACAAGGCACTGCGCACCCAGCTGAATACGGTCTGCGCCAAAGCCGGCGTGCGCGTGCACTACCCCGAGCTGCATCTGTGCACCGACAACGGCGCCATGATCGCCATGGCCGGAGCCATGCGTCTGCAGTCCGGCCTGCAGGCGGCCACGCGAACCTATGCGTTCGACGTGAAACCGCGCTGGCCTTTGGACAGTCTTTAACTGCTTTTACAGGTCTTAGTTGATTGTCAGCGTGGACACATTGCTGACGGGGGCTTTTTTGGCCAGCTTCAGCGTCAACACGCCGTTTTCTAGCTTGGCATCGCTGGCCGACACGTCGATGTCCTGCGGTAACTCGTAGGCCGCCTTGTATTTGCGCGGCGCATCAGGCAGGCTTTCCAGGCGCACCACGCTGCCTTCAATGCCGATGGACAGCTGTTCTTTGGAGATGCCAGGCACATCGAATTGCAGGGTGTAGCTGGTCTCGTCCTGGGCCACGTTATGGCTTGCTTGGGCTGCGCCGGCATGGCTTTCTTCGAGCAGGCGGTGCAGTGCGCGCAGGCTGTGTGCTGGACGTACGAAGCGGGCAGATGCGGGGATGTTGGTAGCAAAAAACATGGAGTAGCTCCTATTACACTGCGCGGCCCTCACAGCGATTGCCGCATGGACAGCATCTATGTGCATCCGGTTTTTTTTCAAGGAAATTTCGCCATGTTTAAGTTTCGTCGCCAGCTCTTGAAACTTCTGGGGGCGTCTCTATGCGCCCCTGCGCTGGTGCGGGCCCAGGGCGCCGCTGCGCCTATCAAGCTGGCCCAGATCGAGGCGCTGAGCGGCCCGCTGGGCAACGGCGGCGAAGCGGTGTTCCGCAACCTGGTATGGGCGGTGGAGCGCGTGAATGCGCGCGGCGGCGTGAAGCTGCCCGACGGCAAGCACCCGTTGCAGCTTGAGCGTTTTGATAGCAAGGGCCAGAACGAAGAGGCTTTGTCGGCGCTGCGCGCGGCCATCGACGACGGCGTGCAGATCGTCATGCAGGGCAATAACTCGGCCACGGCGGCGGTGCTGATCGACGCCATCAACAAGCACAACGAGCGCGAGCCTGGAAAGCGAGTGATCTTCCTGAACTATGCAGCGGTGGACCCCACGCTGACCAACGAGAAATGCAGCTACTGGCATTTCCGTTTCGACGCCCATACCGATATGCGCATGGCGGCGCTGATGTCGGTGTTCAAGGACGACACCGCAGTCAAGAACGTCTACATCCTGGGCCAGGACTACAGCTTTGGCCAGACGGTGGCGCGCGAGGCTAAGCGCCAACTGGCCATCCAGCGCCCCGACGTGCAGGTGGTGGGCGATGAGCTGCACCCGCTAGGTCGCATCAAGGACTTCGCACCCTATGTAGCCAAGATTAAGGCCAGTGGCGCCCAGGCCGTCATCACCGGCAACTTCGGCAATGACCTGACCTTGCTGGTGAAGTCCGCCCGCGAGCTGGGCTTTGAGGGCAAGTTCTACACTTTCTACGGTAACGCTCTTGGCGCGCCAGCCGCACTGGGTGAGGCGGGCGTGGGCAAGGTGATTGCCGTGGCTGACTGGCTGCCAAACGTGCCGGGCGTGCAGAGCGAGGCCTTTGTCAAAGCCTTTCGCCAGCGCTTTCCCAAGCCGTCGGAAGACTATCTGCACATGCGCATGCAGCTCATGGTGGAGGCCTTGGCCCAGGCGATCGAAAGGGCGGGTACTATGGATTTGATAGCTGTCGCCGCAAAGCTGGAGAGCGCCAGCGTTAGTTTGTATGGCCAAAGCGGCAGCATGCGCGCGGTGGACCACCAGTTCCAGCAAAGCCTGGCAGTAGGCATCATGGACCGGCTGGGCGCGCCGGGCGTGAAGTTCGACGTGGAGGGTTCGGGTTATGGCTTTCGCGTCATCAAGCAGATCAGCGCGGCCCAGGCTGAAATGCCCAGCAGCTGCAAGATGCAGCGCCCCGGCTAACCGGTGTAGCCTGCGCAGGCCCCGGCATTGGGCCTGCCTTTGCACTCACGCAGCAAGCGCTTGTCGCGTTCGGCCGTGCTCTCCGCCGAGCCGCGGTGGATGCGCTCTTGCGAAGATTCGCCTGATGTCTGCTTCTTTTTGGTTTTCGCAACGCTGAGAGGTGCAGTTGCTGCCAGAGTCACGGCTAGTGCATAGCAGGCGAGGGTGCGTATGGTCATGGCGGCTATATCCTGGGCATAAGGTGAGGTTCATGATAATCAAGCCCCTTTTGTTTTTTGCCATGCCATGCGCCACTCCATCCTGAATCTTGAGGAATCCAAAATCCGTGAAGTTGCCAATGCAGGCATGGGGCGCAGTGATGTGCTGGCCTTCTGGTTTGGAGAGAGCGACGAAGTGACGCCCGACTTCATCCGCCAGGCGGCGATCGAATCGTTGCAGCAAGGCGAAACTTTTTATTCCCACAACCTGGGTTTGCCGGAACTGCGTGAGGCAGTATCCCGCTATATGAGCGATCTGCACGGCCCCATAGCTGCCGACCGGATTGCCGTTACCTCGGGCGGCGTGAATGCGCTGATGTTGGCGATGCAAATGCTGGTGGATGCCGGCGATCGTGTGGTTGCAGTGACGCCTGTGTGGCCAAACCTCACGGCCCAACCGGTTATTTTGGGTGCACAGTTGCATTGTGTGGCCTTGCAGCCGCAGGCCAATGGAGCTTGGGCCTTGGACATGCCGCAGTTGCTGGCGGCCATCACGCTAAACACCAAACTGCTGATCTTGAACGCGCCCAACAATCCCACGGGTTGGACGCTGACGCGCGCCGAGCAGCAAACCATTCTCGACCATTGCCGCCGCACCGGTACCTGGGTGCTGGCCGACGAGGTGTACGAGCGTCTGTACTACGAACCCAGCCTGAATGGCTGCGCCCCCAGTTTTCTCGATATGGCGGAGCCGGACGATCGCTTGGTGGTGGTGCACAGCTTTTCCAAGAGTTTTTTGATGACCGGCTGGCGTCTGGGCTGGCTGGTGATGCCGGCCAGCGCAACGCCGCACATGGGTAAGTTAATCGAGTTCAACACCTCGTGTGCTAGTGTTTTCGTGCAGCGCGCGGGCATTCAGGCGTTGCAGCGCACCGACGAGATCACGCCGCGTGTGGTCGCCCATTTGAAGCAATGCCGTGACACCCTGGTGCCCTTGTTGCAAGCCGTGCCCGGCATACAGGTGGCGCCGGCAAAAGGGGGCATGTATGCGTTCTTCAAGCTTGAAGGCCATAGCGACTCCTTGTTGACCGCCAAACGCCTGGTGGCCGAGGCTGGCCTGGGTCTAGCACCGGGCAATGCTTTTGCACCGCAGGCCCAGGGATGGTTACGCTGGTGCTTCGCGTCGCAAAATTTGCAGAGATTGGAGCAGGGTGTGGAAAGACTCAAAAAGTGGGCTATAATTTGAGGCTTGCTACAGCAGATTAATGATCTAAAGCAGCAAGCGACAAGAACATAGTTCAAGTTAAAAAATAGCTAAAAATCATGTTATGATTCAAGGCTTGAGACGCGGGAATAGCTCAGTTGGTAGAGCGCAACCTTGCCAAGGTTGAGGTCGAGAGTTCGAGACTCTTTTCCCGCTCCAATTTGGTAAAAAAGGAAGCTTAATGCTTCCTTTTTTCATATTTGGTTTGGGCGCGATAACAAAGCGGTTATGTACCGGATTGCAAATCCGGCTAGCCCGGTTCGACTCCGGGTCGCGCCTCCAAAAAACTTGGTCTGGTTTTCTGGATTAAGTGAAAAAAGTCATGCTATAATGCAAGGCTTGAAATGCGGGAATAGCTCAGTTGGTAGAGCGCAACCTTGCCAAGGTTGAGGTCGAGAGTTCGAGACTCTTTTCCCGCTCCAAATTAGTAAAAAAGGAAGCTATATGCTTCCTTTTTTACGTCCAGATTTTGTTCTTAACGAAATGGTTGTGTATTGGATGCCTTTCCGGAGAGATTGCATTCAATCACTTCAGCGCGATCTCCACCCCCTCCCGAGAAGACAGCTGCGCGGCCCCAAAAAGATCTTGAATACGTTCTGAGGTAACACGGGTTTTTCCAGCGATATCTGTTATCAGGAATATCTGGTAGTCGCCTTAAAATCCGGCCCTGTCAACCGTCGTGTTGCCGGGGCTGTTTTGTTTCAACACGCCAGTGCATTGCGAAGTAGGCTCGGTGGTGTAATGGGTCGCGACAGCAGACTTAAAATTTCTCTTGGTTAAGGGTCTCTTCTAAAATTACGTTATAAATCAAATGCTTGCAGACGTTTTCACTAAGCCATAAAAAAGCTTTTGTACAATTTTTGAACAGGTGGTGTGTGTTTTGTAGGCACTGGAGACTTGTAAAAATGTCAAAAATGGCCTGATGCATAATGTAGTGCTCAGCTGAAATTGCCCCGATGATGAAATCGGTAGACATACCGGACTTAAAATCCGGAGCCGCAAGGCGTGCCGGTTCAAGTCCGGCTCGGGGTACCAGTTACAGCACCTCAAACGACATAGCACCTCCATTACTACGCACTAGGCCCCCTGGGCAGGGTGGCATCGCACGTAGTGGGGACGTTTACGGGGATTAAACCGGATGTCGTTGCGTACATGGGCGTATCCCTTTCCATACCCTGGCTCTGTAGCCGTATCGGCTACCTTGTATGACTCTGCAGCCAGGGGGCCAGAAATTCCGCACTTTTTCTTTTCAGAGCATTGCTCTTACACCCATACGCACTGCCTTTGATGGCGTCCCCGCGTAGCCGTCCAGGTGTAGCTTGTCAGCAACCTCAAGCACCAGCTTACTAAACGCCCTGGGCTTCCGACCCTCAACCCGGCAACACAGAAAACTGTACCCGTGCCAGTAGATGCTGACAGTAGATGGATGTAACCCTGGTGTCCGCACAATGAACCTCTGGTACCCGTAGTCGCTTGTCTTTTTGTTCGCACTCACGACCTACCTCCGCGCTCAACAGCTGGCCATAGTTCATTGTTTTAAGCCGCCAACGCTACTTCCGCATTCCCGACTTTGGGTACCCAATCTGGACGGAACGCTCCGTGTAACTGCTTCTTTTTGCCCCATAGCGGAGCTGTAGGCTTGAAAATCCGGCAAAAACTGTCCCCGCTGGGGCCGATTTTGGTGAGGCCTTTGGTTTTTGCTTTCGACGTTCCAATCCCGACAGTCTCCTAGCGGCCAAGTCACGCTGGTAAAGCCAAGTCTTTACTTCGCAAATTGCCGCCTTCAAGAGCATCCGTGCAGGCATACTTCGAAATGGAGGGTCGTGTGTGCGCACGATCGTCCGTTTCCCTTCCCTAAAACGTCCATCTGCTGCTGTAAGACTGCCCATGGAATTCATTCGCTCCAGCCCGCTTGTGCCCTGGTTGCTGCTGTTTCTGGCAGCGGGCTTGGCGGCGGTTGTGGTGTATTTGCTGTGGCGCTGGCAGCGTACGGCTATGCGGCTGGCCGAGGTGTCGCGCGAGTTGGCCCAGGCCTACGCCCGCGACAGCCTGACCGGCTTGTTGACGCCGCGGCAGTTTGAGCGCGAGCTGGACCATGCCGTGCTGCACGGCGATTTCGAGGGGCAGGCGGTGTGCGTTTTGTATACCGATGTGGACCACTTCCGTTCGACCAATGAGGCGTTTGGCAAGCAGGCCGGAGACCAGGTGCTGCAGGAACTGGCCAAGCGCATCCAGACGCGGCTGGGAAGCGGCACCATTGCGGCGCGCATGGTGGGCAACGAGTTTGCAGTCATCGTTCGGGGTGGTCTGGAGGCCGGGCGGCACGCGGCGACGCTGGTGACTGCGGCCTGCGCGGCACCGATTTTGGTGCAGTCCAAGGCCAAATCGCAGTCTTTAATATTCACCTGTTCCATTGGCCTGGCGGCGTACCCAGAGCACGCCGAGCGGCGCAACCTGGTGGAGCGGGCGGCGATGGCGATGCGCTCGGTCAAGCTGGCTGGCGGTGACGGCTTTGCCGAATACGACCCGCTGCTGGCCCAGGCGCGGCGCGACAGCGCTTCGCTGATGCACGATCTGCGTGGCGCGCTGGAGCGGCAGGAATTCCAGCTGTACTACCAGCCGAAAATTGACGCCCGCAGCCTGCAAGTGACCTCGGCTGAGGCCTTGATTCGCTGGCGCCACCCCAAGCGCGGCCTGGTCGGGCCGGACAAATTCATTTCGCTGGCCGAACGCTACGGGATGATGCAATCCATTGGCCGCTGGGTTATCGAGCAGGCCTGCCTGCAGGCGCAAATCTGGCGCGAGCAGGGCCTGAGCATGCGCATCGCCGTCAATATCTCGGGCCAGCAGCTGCGCCGTGATGATTTCGCCGAGCATCTGCACAGCGTGCTGGTGCAGACCGGCACGCCAGCGGCCCGCTTCACCTGCGAGATCACCGAGTCAGTGGCTTTGGAAAACACTGCCGCGACGATGTTGACGTTTGAAAAGCTGCGCGCCATGGGCGTGCATGTGTCGATTGACGACTTTGGTACCGGGCATTCGAGCCTGGCCACGTTGCGCAAACTGCCTGCGGCCGAGCTGAAGATTGACCGCGCCTTCGTCATTGACCTGGAAAGCAGCGAGCACGCCCAGTTCATCGCTAACTCGGTGGTGCGCATGGCCCACGCGCTGGACATGCGAGTCGTCGCTGAAGGGGTTGAAACCCGCGACCAACGCGATCTGCTGGTAGCTATGGGTTGCGATGAGCTGCAAGGCTACCTGTTTGCCAAACCCATGCGTGCCAAGGAGCTGGGCGTATGGGCTGCCAGAGAGCATGAAAAGGCGGAGGCCCTTTTCCGCCCGTCACTGTATTTTGAGAGCGATCCGCTTGCGTGAGTATTAACCCTAGATCCGGCAGTTGACCGCTTGCAATTGTCTGGAATGCCGCGCGGTCATTGGCTTTGTGTCACTTGATCACGATCACCTTTTGGTTGAGAGCGCTCCGCACCCAAGGGCACCACGCTGACCACGCCATTGTGCGTTGCTTCTCCTTGCGGGCAGGAGCCCGCAGCGTCGGCGCGCCTTCCCTGGCGCGCTCATCGCGGCACCCTCCGGCGCGTTCAACTGCCGGATCTAGGCTAACTGGCTCGCCAATACGCCCGAGCCCGCTCCAAGTCCTGCACGGTGTCCACATCCAATACGCAGCCGGCATCAAATACTATCAATTTTGTAGCTGCTTGCACAGATAGTATCGGCCCTGCACCGCTATTTCCTTTGAGGCTCGCCAGCGCCTCGCCGCATGCGGCCGAGAAGCGCACCGGGTGGCCGCGCTGGCCGTCAAACATCGGCACCAGCATGTCGGTCGGCATGGTAGCGGTGGCGATCTGTCGCAGCGTTTCTGCCTGCACCAATGGCAAGTCGCCGGGCAGAATCAACCAGCCTGGGGCATCGCGGGTGGCGCGTACGGCGGCGGCAATGCTGTCGCCCATGCCAGGGTGGCCGGCGTCCTCCAGGTGCCAGCGCAGGCCGCTGGCGCGCACGGCGGCCAGGGTGTGCTGCAGCACCGTCATGCCATGCAGATCGGCCTGAAGCTTGTGCACCGTGCCGCCAGACGCCATAAATCGCTCGCCCCGGCCAGAGGCCAATACCAACACTACCGGCAGCAGTTCAGACATGGGCCGGGCTGGCGGTAGCGGCAAAGTCTGGAACTGGGCTGGGCAGGCTGTTCTTCACCTGGATGATTTCCGCCAGGATGGACACCGCAATCTCTGCCGGCGTGCGGGCCTGGATGCGCAGGCCGACCGGGCCGTGCAGCCGCGCCAGCTGCGCCGCGCTCAGGTCGAAGTGTTCGGCCAGCCGCTGCTTGCGCGTGGCCTGGTTGCGCTGTGAGCCGAGTGCCCCAACATAAAAAGCCTGCGAGGTCAGCGCCTCCATCAAGGCCATGTCGTCTAGCTTGGGGTCGTGCGTCAGTGCGACGATGGCGGTGTGGGCGTCGGGCTGCAGCGCACGCACTGCGTCGTCGGGCATGCCGTCCACGCGTTGCACACCCGGGGCCAATGGCAGCGCGTATTCCTCACGCGGGTCGCACACCAGCACCTCGAAATCCAGCGCCGTAGCCATGCTGGCGACGGCCTGCGACAACTGGCCTGCGCCTATCAGCAACAGGCGCCAGCGGGGCCCGAACAAGGTGGTGAGCGTATGGCCGTCGAACGCCATCGCCTGGCTGCGCGTGGCAGTGTGCAGTTGCACCGCGCCGGTGGCCAGGTCCAGCGTGCGTGCGACCAGCTGGTGGGCGCTGGTGCGTTGCAGCAGCTCGGTAATCCAATCGGTGGCTTGCAAGGGTTCCTGCACCAGGCGCAGGCTGCCGCCGCAGGGCAGGCCGAAACGGGCGGCCTCGTCCTTGGTTACCCCGTAGCTCAGCAGCGCAGGCAGGCCGCGCGCCGGCTGGGCGCGGGTGTGCAAATCGTCCTCGATGCAGCCGCCTGAAACTGAGCCGCTGACCAGACCGTCGTCGCGCAGGGCCAGCAGCGCACCGCAGGGGCGCGGGGCGCTGCCCCAGGTCTCCACCACGGTGAACAAGGTGACCGCATGGCCGGCACGCCGCCAAGCCAGGGCATCGCCCAAAACCCGTAAATCTAAACTGTCCATCCCGGCCTTTTCACTCAGCAAGCATTGGTTACGCGGAGGGCAGTGGCGCTGCCCACCCCTGTTTGTGTCAGGCTTGCTGCAGCGCTTCGGACTGTATGGGCAGGCGCCGAATGCGCTTACCGGTGAGGCTGGCGACGGCGTTGGCAATTGCCGGGCCGATCAGCGCGGTAGCCGGCTCGCCCAGGCCGCCGGGGGACTCGGTGCTGGGCACCAGCACGATGTCGATCTTCGGCGCTTCGAACATGCGCACGGGGGCGAAGGTATGGTAGTTTTCCTGCTGCACCCGGCCCTTGTCGAGGGTGATCTGGTGCTTCAGCGCCGCCCCCATGCCGAACATTACGCTGGACTGGATTTGCGCCTCTACCGTGTCGGGGTTGATCAGGTGGCCGGCATCGACCGCTACCGTCACGCGGTGCACACGCACAGCGCCATCTTGCAGGCTGATTTCGGCCACCTGGGCCAGGTAGCTGCCATAGCCTTCCATCAATGCTATGCCCCGGGCCCGGCCTTTGGTCAGCGGTTGGCCCCAGCCGGATTTGTCGGCCGCCAGCTTGAGCACGTTGGCAAAACGCGGCTTACCCTCCAGCAGCGCCATGCGGTAGGCGTAGGGGTCCTGGCCTGCGGCTTTGGCCATTTCGTCTACGAAGCTCTCGTTGGCAAACGCGTTCATGTTGTGGCTGACGCCACGCCAGTAGCCGGCGCGCAGGCCGGTGTCGAAGATCACCAGGTCGAACTGCGTGTTCGGGATGTTGTAGCCCGGCACCGAGGCCTCGGCCATGAACGGGTCCACCGTGTCTTTGGGCAGGCCAAACGCCCGCTGCGTCACTGACTGCGAGGCCACCTTGAAATGCAGCGCCACCGGCTTGCCGGCTGCGTCCAGCCCGGCTTTGAGCTGGTTGATAGCCACCGGGCGGTAGAAGTCGTGGGTGAAGTCGTCTTCGCGGGTCCATAGCAGCTTGACCGGCTTGCCCACGGCCTTGGAAATTTGCGCTGCCTGCACGATAAAGTCCAGCTCCAGCCGGCGCCCAAAGCCACCGCCGAGGAAGGTTGTTTTGAGGGTGATCTGCTCCGGCTTGACGCCCAACGCCGCAGCCACCGCGCCCTGCGCACCTTGCTGGAACTGGGTAGGGCCGATCAGCAAGACCTTGTCGCCGTCCACATGGGCGGTGAAGTTCATTGGCTCTAGCGGGCCATGGGCCTGCAGCGGCTGGATGTATTCGGCTTCGACCACTTTGCTGGCGGATTGCATGGCTGCAGCCACGTCGCCCTGCGGCTTGGCGATCTCCAGGACTTTGCCATGCAGCGCGGCGTCGCGCGTGGCGGCAATCATGCTGGCGTCGCTGAGGGCGGCGACCGGGCCTTCGTCCCATTCGATGGTGATTGTGTCGCGTGCCTTGCGGGCGCGCCACCAGCTGTTGGCCACCACGGCTACGCCGTCACGGATGGCCACCACGTCGATCACGCCGGGCATGCCTTTGGCCTGGCTGGCGTCAAAGCTCTTCACCGTGCCGCCGATTACCGGGCATTGCGCCAGTGCGGCGTAGACCATGCCGGGCAGCTTCACGTCGATGCCGTATTCGGCCGTGCCATTGATCTTGGCCGCCGTATCCACGCGCTTGGCGCGCTTGCCCACCAGCACGAAATCTTTGGGGTCTTTCAGTTGCGGTTTTTCCGGCACCGGCAGCAGCGAAGCGGCGGCGGCCAGTTGGCCGTAGCTGGCTTTTTGCCCGTTCGGGCCGAACACCATGCCTTTGCTGGCACGCAGGCTAGACGCCTCCACCCGCCATTCGGCGGCGGCCGCCGCGACCAGCATTTCGCGGACCTGGGCGCCGGCGATGCGCAGCTTCTCCCAGCCGTCGCGCACCGAGGTCGAGCCGCCAGTGATCTGCGCGCCGAGTAGGGCGTTGGTATAGACGGCAGCGGGCGGCGCGGCCTCGACCGTGATCTGCGACAGTTCCACGCCCAGCTCCTCGGCGATCAGCATTGACATCGAGGTGTACACGCCCTGGCCCATTTCAGAGCGGGCAACCTGCAGCGTGATGGCGTTGTTGTCTGCGATGTGGACCCAGGCATTCGGCGTGTGCACCGTGCCGGCGGCGAGCGCCTGGCCGGGCGCGCTGGGCAGCACAAAGCCTATGACCAGGCCGCTGGAGGCCAGGGCGGACGAGGACTTGAGAAAGCTGCGACGGGTGGTATCGGTATGCATCATGGTGGTCTCCATTCGTCTCAGGCTTTGTGGCGCAGCATGGCGCCCGCATCCTTGATGGCGATGCGCATGCGGTTGTAGGTGCCGCAGCGGCACAGGTTGCCGCTCATTGCGCTGTCGATGTCGGCATCGCTGGGGTTGTTGTTCTTGGCCAGCAGCGCGGCCGCGCTCATCAGCTGGCCCGACTGGCAATAGCCGCACTGCGGCACTTCATGCTTGATCCAGGCAACCTGCAGCGGATGGGTGCTGGTTTTGGACAGACCTTCGATGGTGGTGACGCTCTTGCCCGCCACGCTGGCCAGTGGTGTCTGGCAGGAGCGCACGGCCTGGCCATTAACGTGCACGGTACACGCGCCACACAGTGCGGCGCCGCAGCCGAATTTGGTGCCGGTCATGCCCAGTTCGTCGCGGATCACCCAGAGCAGGGGGGTGTCCGATTCCGCATTGGCCTTGGCGGGTTTGCCATTGATCTTGAATTCAACGCTCATCGTGCACTCCTGCTGTTGTGTGTGGGTGTCAGCAGGTCACGATACGCCCATTTCTTGTTTTGTGCAGGAGCCTGGCTAGGGGTTTGCCCTCGCGGAAGATAGGTCGCCATTGGAGTGACTGACAAGTGCTTGTTCTGGCGTCCAGCGCGGTTGGCGCAACTGCCTATGGCGCGGCAAGTAAAATCTTGGACTGTATTAAATCCACAACAAATCGGAACGTCTTCCATTTCGACGGTAGTTTCCAGAAAGCCTTTTCCGAAAACCAGCATCCATGCGGTTTCCAAGAGGTTTTCTGCTTCCGGTCCGGCCACCCTCTCTAAAAAAGCGCGCTGGTTCCCAACCATCTGAAAAGCGCCTAATATCTCTTTATGCCTCGTTACAACGCCCCCTTCGAAATCCACGTGCATGGCCAGGTGCCTCTGCGTACTGACGTGACGTTCCAACAAGTTCAGGATGCGCTCAAGCCACTGTGGAAATACGCTGGCGCCAAGTCCCTGGCTGATGCGGCGGGCAGCGCTTATGAGGAAGAGCCCGGTATCCAGTTCGATGCCGTAGAGCACATGCTGCAAATGTGCTGGACCGTGCCAGGCGACGAAGATTTCAAGCAATCTCTGGACGAGATGTGTATGAGCCTGAACGAGTTGGCCGACAGTGGCGCCTCCATCGAAGTCACGTTTTATGACACCGATTTCGACGAAGACGACCAGGAAGCCACCGACGATTCCCGCGACGACTTCATGATGCTGTTCGTCGGTCCCACGCCGGCCGCCATCATGCAGGTGCAGCGCGACCTGTTGGTGCAGGACGTGGTCAACATGATGGAGCGCCACTTTGACGCTTCCGAACTCAACGGTGTGGTCAACGAGATCGACCAGTTGTTCACCCGGCGTTTCGATGCCCTGGTGAATTCGCTGGAGCTGGGCAAGCCACCACGTGGCCCCGGCGGTTCAGGCGGCACCGGTGGCCACGGCGGCGGCGGTCGCCGTCCGCGCCACCTGCATTAACGCCATCGCGGTTTTAACTCCAGGGATACCGTGGGACCGGCTTTGCCGGACCGCTGGTATCGCCCCCTGCGTGTCACATCCGTTTTTCAAACCGATGTGAGGGGGGTTGGCGAAAAGTGCGTAGCACTGTAGCCTGGGGGTGAGCAACAGTTACCAGCGGCCGGCGATATTTTTTAACAGCTGGTTGCTGGCCGCCAACAGGCGGTTTTGCACATCCAGCAGGCTACGCTGGCCTGACAGCACACTGGCCTGGGCCGTCACCACATTCAGATAGCTCACCGTACCGCTCTGGTACTGGTTGTTCACGATGTCCAGCGCACGCTGCGCTGCAGCCACGGCCTCGGCTTGCAATGCCGCCTCTTGCTGCAGGCTGGCGGCGATGACCAGGTTGTCCTCCACCTCTTGCAAAGCCGTCAGCACCGTCTGGCGGTAGTTGGCCGTGGCCGCATCGGTGCTGGCGCGGGCCGAGTCCACATTCGATTGGCGCAGGCCGCCATCAAAGGCTGTCAGGGCCAGCGAAGGGCCCAGCGACCACAACAGGTTCGGCGCGCTGATTAAATTTGCCAGGCTGCTGCCCCGGTAGCCCGCGCTGGCCGACAAGGTCAGCGCCGGGAAGAACGCGGCCTGGGCCACGCCAATCTGCGCGTAGGCGGCGGCCACTCGGCGCTCGGCGGCTGCAATGTCCGGCCGGCGCTCCAGCAACTTGGATGGCAGCAGCGTGGGGACGGCCGGGGGCTGCGGCAGCGTGGCGGTGCGTGCCAGCTGGAAGTCTGCGGGAGTCTGACCCAGTGCTACGGCCAGCGCATGCTCCAGCTGGGCGCGGCTGCTGTTGGACTCCACCAGTTGGGCGGCGGTGGTTTTGAGCTGATTTTCGGCCTGCGCCACGTCGGATGCTGCGGCGACGCCGCTGCGGTAGCGGTTGCGGGTCAGGTCCAGCGAGCGCTGGTAGGCCTGCAGCGTGTCGTTGAGTAAGGCCGATTGGGCTTCCGCTGCGCGCAGCGAAAAATAGGTTTGCGCCACGGTGGCATGCAGTGACAGGCGCGCCGCCGCTAGGTCGTCCTGGCTGGCCTGCAAGCGGGCCTGGTCTGAGCTGACCGCACCCGACAGGCGCCCCCACAGATCCAGCTCCCAGCTGGCGCTGCCCGACAAGGTGATGCTATTGTTCGCGGATGTACCCGGGCTGGCGCTGCGGCTGGCCGTCAGACCGGCGCCCAGCGTGGGACTTAGCGCCGCGCGGCTGCTGCCCACGGCGGCCAAGGCCACCCTTACTTGGGCTGCGCTGGCCAGAATGTTCTGGTTGGCTTCCACCCGGGTTTGCAGGTCGTTGAGTACGGGATCGTTGTACAGCTGCCACCAGGCATCGGGTACGGCCGCTGCCTGCGGGTTGGCGCTTTGCCAGTTGCCGTTTTCCTTGAATGCCGCAGGCACGGCCGCGGCAGGGGCCTGGTAGGGCGGCGTGCTGCTGCAGGCGGCCAGCAGGGCCGCGGCAAGGGCCGTCAGCGGGTAAAAAACTCTAGGCAGCATCGCTGGCACTCCGAACAGAAACAAAAGAGAGCTGGCGCCGGCCTTGGAAGCGGGTGCGCAGCCGGTCTATGGCCACATACACCACGGGTGTGGTGTACAGCGTCAGCAGCTGGCTCAGTATCAGCCCGCCCACCACGGCAATGCCCAGGGGCTGGCGCAGCTCGGCACCATCGCCCCGGCCCAACGCCAGCGGCACCGCGCCCAGCAGGGCGGCGGCGCTGGTCATCAAAATGGGGCGCAGTCGCAACTGGGCCGCCTGGTAGATGGCCTGGGCGGCGCTGATGTTGGAGCGGCGCTGCGCGGCAATCGCGAAGTCGATCATCATGATGGCGTTCTTCTTCACGATGCCTATCAGCAAGATGACGCCAATCATGGCGATCAGTGAGAACTCGGTGTTGAACAGTTGCAGCGCGATCAGCGCGCCCACACCGGCCGAGGGCAGGGTGGATAGGATGGTGATGGGGTGCACCAGGCTCTCGTACAGAATGCCCAGCACCAGGTAGATGGTGACCAGGGCGGCCAGTATCAGCATGGGCTGGGTGCTCAGCCCGTCCTTGAAGCTCTTGGCCGTGCCCTCGAAGGAGCCGCGTATGGACACCGGCACGCCCAGTTCGGCAATCGCATTGGTGATGGCCTCCGTGGCGCTGGACAGGCTGCCGCCCAGCGGCAGGTCAAAGCTCACGGTGGTGGCCGGCGTGCCGCTCTGGTGGTTGATGGACAGCGGCGCCAAACCAAGCTCGGTGCGCGACACGCTGGGCAGCGGCACGGCCTGGCCGGTGGCGGAGACCAGGTTCACACTGGCCAGCGACTCGGGGCCTTGCAGGTATTTGTCCTGCAGCTCCATCACCACCCGGTACTGGTTCAGCGGGTTGTAGATCACGCCCACTTGGCGCTGGCCAAAGGCATCGTTCAGCGTGGTGTCTATGCCGCGCACCGTCAGGCCCAGGCGGGCGATGGCGTCGCGGTCGTAGACCACCGAGGTTTGTATGCCGCTGTCTTGCTGGTCGGAGTTCACGTCTTCCAGCTCGGGCAGGCGCATCAGGGCGCGGCGTATGCGCGGCTCCCAGGTGCGCAGGTCTTCCAGGTCGTCTGCCTGCAGGGTGTACTGGTAGCTGGAGTTGGACTGGCGTCCGCCCACGCGGATGTCCTGCTGCTGCGACATGAACAGGCGCGCGCCGGGTTCCTTGGCCAGCTTGTTGCGCAGGCGGTCTATGACTTCATCGGCCGATTCCGTGCGTTCCGAGCGTGGCTTCAGCGCCATGAACATCTGCGCGGTATTGCGCTGGCTGCCGCCGGTGAAGCCGGTCACGTTCTGCACCGCCGGGTCGGCCTGCACGATGGCCAGAAAGCGCTCCAGCCGCTGGCGCATGGCCTGGAACGAGGTGGACTGGTCGGCGCGGATGAAGCCGTTGACACGGCCCGTGTCCTGGGTGGGGAAGAAGCCTTTTTCAATGCTGCCGTACAGGTGTACATTCAGCGCCACTACGGCCACCAGGGCTAGCAGGGTCAGCGGCTGGTGGCGCAGCGCCCAGGCGAGCGAGCGGCGGTAACCGCGCAGCAGCCGAGCCTGGGCCGCACCCAGCCAGCGTGTGAGGCGGGACGGGTTGGCGTTCTTCACCTGCGGCCGCAGCAGGGCCGCGCACATCATGGGCGTGGTGGTCAGCGACACCACCATGGACACCAGAATGGATGCCGACAACACCACCGCAAATTCGCGGAACAGCCGGCCCACCACGCCGCCCATCAGCAAGATGGGGATGAACACCGCAATCAGCGACAGGCTGATGGACACCACGGTAAAGCCGATCTCGCGCGCACCCTCTAGCGCCGCCTGGTGCGGCGTCTTGCCGCGCTCCATGTGGCGGGTGATGTTCTCCAGCACCACGATGGCGTCGTCCACCACAAAGCCTGTGGCCACGGTCAGCGCCATCAGCGACAGGTTGTCCAGCGTGTAGCCGCACAGGTACATCACCGCAAACGTGCCCGCCAGCGACACCGGCACCGCCACGCTGGGCACCAGGGCCGCACGCGCGTTGCGCAGGAACAGGAACACCACCATCACCACCAGCGCCACCGAGATCACCAGCGCATGCTCCACCTCGCGCAGGGAGGCGCGGATGGTGGGCGTGCGGTCAGACACCACGTCCAGGTCGATGGCGGCGGGGATGGTGCTTTGCAGATGTGGCAGCAGGGCGCGCACCTTGTCCACCGCGTCGATGATGTTGGCGCCGGGTGCCTTGTACAGCAGCAGCAGGATGGCGGGCTTGCCGTTGGCCACGCCGTAGTTGCGCACGTCTTGCACTGAATCTGTCACCTCCGCCACATCCGACAAGTGCACGGCGCTACCGTTTTTGTAGCTGACGATGAGCGGCGCATAGTCGGCGGCGGTGCGGGCCTGGTCGTTGGCGGTGATCTGCCAGCTGCGCTGGCCATCGTCCAGCAGGCCCTTGGGGCGGTTGGCGTTGGTGGCGGTCACGGCCACGCGGATGTCGTCCAGCGCAATGCCGTTGGCCGACAGGCGGTTTGGGTCCAGCCGGATGCGCACGGCGGGCAGGGCGCCGCCGCCCACGTCCACCTGGCCTATGCCCTCCACCTGGGCCAGGCGCTGGGCTAGCACGGTGGAGGCGGCGTCAAACATCTGGCCGCGCGTGAGTGTGGAGGAGGTCAGCGACAGAATCATCACCGGCGCATCCGCCGGGTTCACCTTGCGGTAAGACGGATTGCTGGGCATGCCCGTAGGCAGCAGGCTGCGGGATGCGTTGATGCCCGCCTGCACGTCGCGCGCCGCGCCGTTGATGTCGCGGTCCAGGTCAAACTGCAGCGTGACGCGGGTGCTACCCAGGGACGAGCTGGAGGTGATTTCCGTCACTCCGGCGATCGCCCCCAGCGCCCGCTCCAGCGGCGTGGCCACGGTGGCGGCCATTGTTTCGGGGCTGGCGCCGGGCATGGAGGCCGATACCGAAATGGTCGGAAAGTCCACCTGCGGCAGCGGCGCCACCGGCAGCATGAAAAAGCTGAGGATGCCGGCAATGGCAATGCCCAGCGTCAGCAAGATGGTAGCGATGGGGCGCTGGATGAAGGGGGCAGATATGTTCATGCCCGCTGCCCCCGCAGTGCACGACAACCCACTGCACCAACAACCCCGTTCGCCCTGAGTCTGTCGAAGGGTTGGGTGAGGTTCAGCCAGGCTTCGACAAGCTCAGCCCGAACGGTGAGGGTGTGCTGGGCGCTTAGCATGGTTTATAAGAAATAGGCTGCTGGCGCAGGTGGATCTTGCGGTAGCAGCTATTTATTCCATAGCAAATGGTGGGCCGTGGGCTGGCTTTCATCGTGCAGCCTCCGTGCCCCGCCAGGCGCGCCAGCGCTGCGCCAGGCCGGTAAAACCCAGGTAGATCACCGGCGTGGTGAACAGCGTCAGCAGCTGGCTGACGATCAGCCCGCCCACCATGGTCACGCCCAGCGGATGGCGCAGCTCGCTGCCCACGCCGTTGCCCAGCATCAGCGGCAGGGCGCCCAGCAGGGCTGCCAGCGTGGTCATCAGAATCGGACGGAAGCGCAGCAGGCAGGCCTGGTGGATGGCGGCGCGCGGGCTCAGGCCTTGTTCACGTTCGGCGTCCAGCGCGAAGTCGATCATCATGATGGCGTTCTTCTTCACGATGCCGATCAGCAGCACGATGCCGATGATGGCGATGATGTCCAGGTCCAGCCCAAACACCAGCAGCGCCAGCAGCGCGCCCAGCGCGGCCGAGGGCAGGGTGGACAGAATCGTTACCGGGTGGATGAAGCTCTCATACAGCACGCCCAGCACGATGTACATGGTGACGATGGCCGCCAGTATCAGCAGCAGCGTGTTGTTCAGCGATGCCTGGAAGGCCAGCGCCGCGCCCTGGAAGCTGGTTTCTATGCTGGGCGGCAGCTGCAGCGTGGCCAGCTCGGCCTGGATGGCGCTGACCGCCTCGCCCAGCGAATGGCCCGGTGCCGCATTGAACGACAGCGTGGCCGATGGGAACTGGCTGGCGTGGTTCACCGCCAGCGCGGCCGGCTTTTCAATCACCCGCGCCACGGCGGACAGCGGCACCTGCACGCCGCCTGTGCCCGGTACATACAGGGCAGCCAGGGCCTGCGGCCCCAGCTTGTCGTGCGGCGGCACCTCCAGCACCACGCGGTACTGGTTGGATTGGGTGTAGATGGTGGACACCAGGCGCTGGCCAAAGGCGTTGTACAGGGCCGTGTCGATGGTGGCCACGCTTACGCCCAGGCGGCTGGCGGCGGCACGGTCTATGTCCACAAAAGCTTGCAGGCCCTGGTCCTGCACGTCGCTGCCCACATCGGCCAACTGTGGCAGGCCGCGCAGGCGGCGCAGCAGCTCGGCGGCGTTGCTGTTGAGCTCGTCAAAATTGGGGCCGGACATCAGGAACTGGTATTGCGTCTTGGCGATGCGGTCCTCGATGGTCAGGTCCTGCACCGGCTGCAGGTACAGCTCTATGCCGGCCACCTTGCGGCTGGCCTGCGACAGGCGCTGCAGCACCGCCGCTGCCGACTCGCCGCGCTGCGCCTTGGGCAGCAGATTGATCAGCATGCGGCCCTGGTTCAGCGTGGTGTTGGCGCCGTCCACACCGATGAAGGACGACACGCTTTGCACCGAGTGGTCGTTCAAAATTTCTTCCGCCAACGCCTGCTGGCGCTCGGCCATGCCAGCGAAGGAGGTGCTTTGCGCCGTTTCGGTCATGGCCTGGATCACGCCCGTGTCCTGCAGCGGGAAAAAGCCCTTTGGCACCACGAAGTAGAGCAGGCCAGTCAAGGCGGCGGTCAGCACGAACACAATCAGCGTCGCAGCCTGGCGGGCCAGCACCCAGTCCAGCGCGCGGCCATAGCCGTGTATCAGCCTGTCAAAAAAGCGGCCCGTGGCCTGGTAGATGCGGCCATGGCTTTCCTCGGGCGTGTGCTTGAGCAAGCGCGCGCACAGCATGGGAGTGAAGGTCAGCGACACCACTGCAGATATCAGGATGGACACCGCCAGCGTGATGGCGAACTCATGGAATAAGCGTCCCACCACGTCACCCATGAACAACAGCGGTATCAGCACCGCGATCAGCGAAATCGTCAGCGAGATGATGGTGAAGCCGATCTGCTTGGCGCCCTTGAGCGCGGCGGCCATGGGCTTTTCGCCTTGCTCCACGTAGCGGGCGATGTTCTCGATCATCACGATAGCGTCGTCCACCACAAAGCCGGTGGAGATGGTCAGCGCCATCAACGTCAGGTTGTTGATGGAAAAGCCGGCCAGGTGCATCACACCAAAGGTGCCGACCAGCGACAGCGGCACGGCCAGGCTGGGGATCAGCGTGGCCGAGCCGCTGCGCAGGAACACAAAGATCACCGCCACCACGAGTGCGATCGCCAGAAGTAGCTCGACCTGCGTGTCTTCCACCGATGCGCGTATGGTCACCGTGCGGTCGGTCAGAATCTGTACGTCCAGCGAGGCGGGTAGGGTTGTTTGTAGCTGCGGCAGCAGGGCCTTGATGCGGTTCGCCGTGTCGATCACATTGGCGCCGGGCTGGCGCTGGATGTTCAGGATTATGCCGGGAAGCGACTGGCGTTGTGAAGCCTGGCAGGTGCCCGCTGTATCTGCAGGGCAGACGCCGGCCCAGGCGGCCAGGCGGTTGTTCTCGGCGCCGTCCACCACGTTGGCGATGTCGCGCAGGCGGATCGGCGAGCCGTTCTTGTAGGCCAATATCAGGTCCTGGTACTCGGCGGCAGAGCGCAGCTGGTCGTTGGCGTCGATGGTGGACGCGCGCTGCGGGCCGTCAAAACTGCCCTTGGCCTGGTTGTTGTTGGCATTGGTGATGGCGGTGCGCACATCGTCCAGCGCCAGGCCGGCGGCCGCCAGCGCGCCCGGGTTGGCCTGGATGCGCACGGCGGGGCGGCCGCCACCGGCCAGTGCCACCAGGCCAACGCCGGGCACCTGCGACAGCTTGGGCGCCAGCCGGTTTTCCACCAGATCGTGCACCCGGGTGATGGGCAGCGAGGGCGAGGTGATGGCCAGCGTCAGGATGGGCGCGTCCGCCGGGTTCACCTTGCTGTAGGTGGGCGGCATGGGCAGGTCGCTGGGCAGCAGGTTGCTGCCGGCGTTGATGGCGGCCTGCACCTGCTGCTCGCCCACGTCCAGCGACACATCCAGCGAAAACCGCAGCGTGATGACCGAGGCCCCGCCCGAGCTGGCCGAAGACATCTGCGCCAGCCCAGGCATCTGGCCAAACTGGCGCTCCAGCGGCGCGGTGACGGAGGATGTCATCACGTCCGGGCTGGCGCCGGGGTAGAGCGTGGTGACCTGGATGGTGGGGTAGTCCACCTCGGGCAGGGCGGATACCGGCAGCAGGCGGTACGACAGCAGACCGGCGATCAGGATCGCCACCATCAAGAGCGATGTAGCGACCGGACGCAGGATAAAGATGCGCGACAGGTTCATGGTGCCCCGGCTTTAGCCGCCGTTGGATTCGCGCTGGCGACGGCGTTCGCGGGCTTTGTCGATGAAGTCCTTGCGTTCCTCGGGTGTCATCTTCAGGAACTTTTCTTGCTCTTCCGGCGGCAGGCGGTCCAGCCAGCGCGGGCGCTCTGCGCTGCTGGCGGCGCTGGCGGGTGCTTCAATTTTTGTAGCTGCTTGCGCAGGTTTTACCTGCGCTGGAGGCGCATTTTGTGCAGAAGATGGTGCGGCATCCGCAGGGGCTGATGCGTTCTTGCGGTGCGGCCTGCCGGTGTCGTTATTGGTGTTGGCGGAAGGTGCGGCAATCACCTCCACCTTGGCACCGTCACGCAGGCGGTCGGCGCCGTCGATGATGACCTTGTCGCCCACAGCTACATCGCCCTGCACGCTGACTACATCGCCGTCGGTGGTGCCCATGCGCACCTTGCGCACGTTCACCGTGCCGTCGTCCTTCACAGCGTAGACAAATGTGCCCTGGGCACCGCGCTGGATGGCGCTGCTGGGCACCACCATGGCGCCGTTCAGCAGGTCCAGCTGCAGGCGCACATTGACGAACTGGTTGGGGAACAGCTTGCCGTCAGCATTCGCAAACGCGGCCTTGAGCTTGATGGTGCCGGTGGTGGTGTCGATGGCGTTGTCGGTGCTGGTGACCTGGCCTTCGCCCAGAAGGTCTTTCTGCTCACGGTCCCAGGCCTCGACCTGCAGCGGTGTTTTAGCTTTCAGGCGGCGGTTGATGGCGGGCAGATGGGTTTCCGGCACCGCAAACACCACGTTCAGCGGCTGTGTCTGGGTGATGCTGACCAGGCCGTTGGTATCGCTGGTCTGCACCATATTGCCCACGTCTACCTGGCGGAAGCCCAGCCGCCCGCTGATCGGCGCGGTGACCTGGGTGTAGGAGAGCTGCAGCTTGGCGTTGTCCACCTGGGCCTGGTCGGTCTGCACCGTGCCTTGCAGTTGGCGCACCAGCGCGTCCTGCGTGTCCACCTGCTGCTTGGCAATGGAATCCTTGGTCAGCAGGTCCTTGTAGCGCTCCATGTCGAGCTGGGCATTGCGCAGCTGGGCCTGGTCGCGCTGTAGTTGACCTTGCATCTGCGCCAGCTGGATCTGGTAGTTGCGCGGGTCGATCTGCGCCAGCACCTGGCCGGCCTTGACCATTTGCCCCTCCTGGAAGCGCACCGACTGCAGCACGCCCGATACCTGTACCCGCACCACTGCCGTATTCAGCGCGCTGATGTTGCCGATGGCCGGCACCAGCACCCGCACGTCCTGGGTGCGCACTGTGGCCACCGACACCGGCTGCACCCGGTTGTTGCCGGTGAAGCGCCGGGAGCCGCTGGCTGCACCTGCGGGCGCGCTGGCGGCGCTGGCCGGCCCGGCAGCGCCAACAAGCGCCGGGTTGCTGCGCTGCCCCCACCACCAGCCGCCACCCGCAGCAGCGGCCACCAGTACCAGTACGCCCGCAAAGCGGATGCTGGACCGCCCCTGTTGCTGTGTTGCGCCGTTGTCAGTCAAGAGGGATGGGGTCATGGGGCAGAGGGCAGAGGGCAGAAGTAGAGGGGCAAACCGCAGAATGTGCGCATACTACGATGTGGAAGTATCGCCGCGTGTGAAGCCCGCATGAAGTCGCCGGCTTTTACGCCGGGTTTACCTGGGCGGCATCCAGGGCTATCAAATCCATAGCGGTTCACGCAGGTAATTTTTGCGTACACGGGCTATTTATATAGGCGATAGGGCGCGCGCAATGCTGTGGAGAGAGCCTGTTGTGTCTCGCCAGTGTTGCTGGTCCAGCCCCGTCGTTGGGCGGTTTGCATCTATAGCTAGATTTGTGAGGGTTTGTGAGCAATGCGTGGCAGCGCACGCACCGTCGGCAGTACCCTTGGTTAAGCTGGGCTTGGGCTATAGCCCTTTGAACACTTTTTGGTGCCTGCTTACACGACCGTACTGAATGACATGTGACGACACGCTCTACGAAGCTCTGGAAATCAGTCCGCGTGCCAGCATGGAAGTCGTCAAGGCCGCTTACCGCTGCCTCGCCCAGCGCCACCACCCGGACAAGCACGTTGCCCTGGATAACGATGTCTCGAATAACAAACTCATTCTGATTAACAACGCTTACTCCGTTTTGTCCGATCCGGTAGCGCGGCAAGACTACGACCGGGCCATGGGGTTTCACAAGCAGTACGGTGAACGACGTGGAGGAAGTAAGGAGCAAGTCGGCGGCGTTGCCGCCACTGCGTCTACGCCCAATGCGTCCAGGCCTTTCGGGTTTCGCCCGATTTAGCGCTATTGCGGGATGCTTACCCGTGCACCCCTCAGACATTTTTCCTGCAGATTTAGGCCATGTATGCTTCGCAGATATGAATGAAAACTTGTCTGCACTTGAAAGCCGCGTTCAGGGCCTGATTGATGACCGTCTATTTGCGGCCTATTGGGATGCTGTGACCCATTACGAAACGAAAGACTTGGTGCTGATCTTCAACGCAGAGGAGCAGCTCGACCCAGTTACCGCAGCGCAAAGAGTAGATCTGCTGGAGGCGCCTGGGATTCCTGAGGCGTTGCAGACCACGTTGCAGAAGCCAGCCAGCGAAGCCGCCAAAGTGCTGCATGGCAGCGATGCATTTTTTTGGCTGGTTGCAATATTTCCAGATGAGGAGATGGCGTGCGTGGCTGTGAACGCGAAGCCCATGGCGCTGGGTGGCGGCGCGTAGCTTGACGTGACAGCAGGCGGCCGCCTTGGTATGCAAGGGGCACCATCCGGACGCCTCAAGACCCCACCCGGTGCGGTTACGCTATGCGTGTAGCTTTTGGTAGGCCTGCGTCCGGGGTGATGCGCAGCTGATTGGTTTGATTACGCTGTGCATCTTTGCGGGTGTGCACCAGCTCAGCCAACAGCGGGGGGCCTGTGCGTAGTTGATCATCTTTGCCATAGCAATGTGGCCCTCACTCGATCGGCCAGAAGCGAAGACAGTTCTGGAGAGATGTGCACCACGGGAACAGGATTCAAAACCTTACGCAGGTCCTCAAAGCGCAGGAGCCATTCATGGCGCAGCTGTGCGGCATTTGTGTTGGCTTACTGGAGGTCTGCTGTGCCGCGTCAACGCGGTGTGCCCACTATCCCGTGTAGTGCGCCTGGAGGTCCTTGGGGGGCTTGATGGCACATTGCCAATTGGTGGGACCAGACCTAGGACTTACGCCTGTTGCTCTTTTCATATCCGCGCTCTTTTGGTTCATGGGCGGACTCCGGAAAGGCTAAAGGTACACAGTGAAGTTACACAGTCGCGGGGCTGGAGGTGGCTAATTGCCTTAACCTGTTGCCAGCATTGGACTTTTGGTGAATTAGTTGACGAGCCTTGACCCCGGCACTGGCTCCACAGTTAGAGCTGCTTGGTTCCCCACCTGACTCGGTTGGCCGCTTTACCATGCGGGAAGGCCCGTCAAGATCTATTGTAAGCCAACGGCAAGGCCTTTCTGGTTCTGGGTAAATGAAAAGCTAAGCCGCCTGTTGCGGGCGCTGAGACAGAAAAACGGGGTGACGCTGCCCCTTAGAATCCAGCAATGTCTTATCTCGTGCTTGCCCGCAAATACCGTCCGCGCAGTTTCACTGAAATGGTGGGGCAGGAGCATGTGGTGCAGGCGCTTAGCAATGCGCTGACCACACAGCGCCTGCACCATGCTTATCTGTTCACGGGTACCCGAGGGGTGGGCAAGACCACGGTGTCGCGCATCCTGGCCAAGTCGCTGAACTGCCAGGGCCCGGACGGCACCGGCGGCATCACCGCCAGCCCTTGCGGCGTGTGCCAGGCCTGCCGCGATATCGATGCGGGCCGCTTTGTCGATTACACCGAGCTAGACGCGGCGTCGAACCGTGGTGTGGACGAGGTGCAGGCCCTGCTGGAACAAGCGGTGTACAAGCCCGTGCAGGGCCGCTTCAAGGTCTTCATGATTGACGAAGTGCACATGCTGACCAACACTGCGTTCAACGCGATGTTGAAGACGCTGGAAGAGCCGCCCGAATACCTGAAGTTTGTGCTGGCCACCACCGACCCGCAAAAAGTGCCGGTCACCGTGCTGTCGCGCTGCCTGCAGTTCAATCTGCGCCCGATGGCACCTGAAACCGTGCTGTCGCATCTGACCCAGGTACTGCAGGCCGAGGGCGTGCAGGCCGAGACTGGTGCTTTGCGTCTGCTGTCCCGCGCCGCACGCGGCTCGATGCGCGATGCCTTGTCGCTAACCGACCAGGCGATTGCATTTGGCAGTGGCCAGTTGGAAGAGGCTACGGTGCGCCAGATGCTGGGCAGCGTGGACCGCAGCTATGTGTTCCGCCTGATCGAAGCGCTGGCCCTGGCCGATGGCAAAACGGTGGTGGAAACCACCGAGGCCCTGCGTCTGAATGGCCTGAGCGCGGCATCCACGTTGGAAGAAATGACCAGCGTGCTGCAACGCATGGCCGTGATCCAGGCCGTGCCTGAAAAAGCCCAGGTGGCAGACGACACCGACCCCGAGGCCGCCGATACCGCCCGCCTGGCTGCTGCCATGCCGGCGGACGAAACCCAGCTGCTCTACAGCATGTGCCTGCATGGCCGCGCCGAGCTGGGCTTGGCGCCGGACGAATACGCCGCGCTGACCATGGTGCTGCTGCGCTTGCTGGCCTTCAAGCCCGCCCAGGCCAAAGCCCCAGCGGAAAAAAAAACTCTGATTGAAGCTGCGCCGCGTGTTTCGCAGCCAGCACCAGCACCAGCGCCCGTGGCGGCACCCTTGGCTGCAGCGCCCCGGCCCGAAGCCCCTGCTGTTTCCATACCTCCCGTTCAGCCGCCTGCTGCTCCGGTTGTCCAGGCTGCGCCCGTAGCTCCACCCGCAGTGGTGCCAGCTGCCGCACCCGTAGAGATGCCACCGCCGGCCATGCCTGCGCCGGTTGCTGCAGTCGTCGACGTACCGGTTGAGCCGCCCACATCTGTCGCTACCGTCAGTGTTCCTAGCGCGCCAGCGGCTCCCGCCATCGTGTTTGGTGAAGAGGGCGACTTTTGGCACAGCACGGTGCAGCAAATGGTGGCTACTGACACTGTCACGGGCTTGGCGCGCGAGCTGGCGCTGCAGTCCCAATTGGTCTCCCATGCGGATAGCCGCTGGGTCATTCGCATAGAGCGCGAGTCGCTGAACCAGCCGTTGAGCCGCGAGCGCTTGCGCGTCGCTCTGGACGCTATCAGCCCTGGAGCCAGCCTGGACGTAGAGGTCGGCCAGGTGGTGGACAGCCCAGGCAAGCGCAACGCGGCGGCGACCGCAGAAAAGCAACGCATAGCGGAAGAGATCATCCTGGGTGATCCGCTGGTGCAATCCCTGATGCGAGACTACGGCGCGAAAATTGTGCCCGGTACGCTGAAACCCCTTTAACTTTTAATTCAAGGAAGAACTATGTTCAACAAAGGACAACTCGCCGGCCTGATGAAGCAAGCGCAGGCCATGCAGGACAACATGAAGAAGGCCCAGGACGAGCTGGCTTTCGTCGAAGTGACCGGCGAATCTGGTGCTGGTCTGGTCAAGGTGCTGATGACCTGCAAGCACGATGTCAAACGCATCACCATCGACCCCAGCCTGTTGGCCGACGACAAGGACATGCTGGAAGACCTGGTGGCTGCAGCCTTCAATGCCGCAGTGCGCAAGGCCGAAGAAACCACCCAGGAAAAAATGGGCAAGCTGACTGCAGGCATGCCTGGTCTGCCCGGTGGCATGAAATTCCCGTTCTGATCGGGTTTATGCTTTTTAGGCCGCTAGCGCATACGGAATATGCGCAGGCAGCTACTGAAAATGTAGCAAGAGGCGTGCATGGCTGATACCAGTGCGTTGACTGCCTTGATTCAGGGGCTACGCCGCTTGCCGGGGGTGGGGGTGAAGTCGGCGTCGCGTATGGCGTTTCATTTGCTGCAGCATGACCGCGAGGGTGCGCAGATGCTGTCGCAGGCTTTGGCCCAGGCGGTGGGCAATGTGCGGCACTGCGAGCTATGCCACACCTTTACCGAAGACGCTATCTGCGACACCTGTCAGGACGATGGGCGTGACGCGTCCAAGTTGTGTGTGGTGGAGAACCCCGCCGACCAGTCTGCGGTGGAGCGTACGGCTGCCTACAAAGGGCTGTACTTTGTGTTGATGGGCAAGATCAGCCCGCTGGATGGCGTGGGCCCCAAAGACATCGGTCTGCAGAAGTTGCTGGACCGCGCCAGCAATGGCATCGTGCAAGAGGTGATTTTGGCCACCAACTTCACAGCTGAAGGCGAGGCCACTGCGCATGTGATCAGCGTGGCGTTGAAGGCCCGTGGCCTGAAGGTTACGCGCCTGGCCCGTGGCGTGCCGGTGGGCAGCGAGCTGGAGTATGTAGATCTGGGCACGATCGCCCATGCCTTCGTGGATAGACGTTAACCCTTAACTCGAAGCGTTACGGGCAAACCCGCACGGGGATGGCCCCAATAGGAAACGGGCTGGCGGTCTTTAAGCTGGATGCATACAACTATGCACACCATGCCTATTCGCCGCCGCACCTTCACCGCTTCCATGACTGCCCTGGCTGCGGGCATGGCGGCTCCGGTACTGCGTGCCCAGGGTCGCCTAGAGCGTAACAAGGTATCCCTGGTGGTGGATGGCGAGGCTGCGCTCTACCACCTGCCACTGACCATTGCCGACCAGTTGGGCTACTTCAAGAGCGAGGGGCTTGACCTGGATATCAGCGACGTGGTGGGCGGTGCGCGCTCCCCACAGGCGGTATCCGGCGGTCCGGTCGATGTGTATGCAGGCGCGTATGAGCAGACGCTGACTTTGCAGGCGCGCAACCAGTACTTCCAGGCGTTCGTGCTGCAATGCCGTGCTCCCCAGATTGCGCTTGGCATATCGACCCGCAGCCTGCCAGACTACCGCACACTGGTCGATCTGAAGGGCAAGCGCATAGGCGTATCGGCCTTGGGCTCGCCCGGCCATACAGTGGCGAATGTGGTGCTTGCCAGGGCGGGTATCCATCCGGGTGAGGTGCAGTTTGTGGCCGTGGGGGCAGGGTGGATTGCGGTGCAGGCGCTGCGCTCCGGGCAAATTGATGCCATCAGCAACAGCGACCCGGTCATGGCCATGCTGGAGCAAAAGGGTGATATCCGCGTGGTGGCCGACGCGCGCACGCTACGCGGTACCCGCGAGGCCATGGGGGGCGGCATGCCCGCAGCCTGCCTGTATGCACCGCTGGACTTCATCCAGAAAAATCCCAACACTGTGCAGGCGCTGGCCAATGGCATGGTGCACGGCCTGAAATGGCTGCAGACCGCCGGCCCTAGCGACATCATCAAGATCGTGCCTGAGAGTTATTTCCTGGGAGACCGCGCGCTGTACCTGGCGTCTTTCAACAAGGGGCGCGAGGCCATCTCGCTGGACGGCATGCTGGCCGAAGACGGCGCCAGGTTGGCACTGAAGGCGCTGGGTAGCTTTGACGTCAGCATGGGTAACGCGCGCATCGATCTGTCGAAAACCTACACCAACGAATTTGCCCGCAACGCCAAGGAGCGTTTCAAGGCCTGATGCCATACGGGCATCA
Source organism: Rhodoferax sp. SPJ21 (assembly GCF_058216335.1). Classification (NCBI taxonomy): domain Bacteria; kingdom Pseudomonadati; phylum Pseudomonadota; class Betaproteobacteria; order Burkholderiales; family Comamonadaceae; genus Rhodoferax; species Rhodoferax sp. SPJ21. The sequence goes on along the minus strand of NZ_JBYZMO010000003.1, from coordinate 280,052 downwards.
CCAGCCCGTTAGTGTTTGCGTGGCTTCTTGACAATCACCGGTTGCTTGCTGGTGCCCCTGGTCTTGTTGTTGGCCGTGCTGCGCGAGTGCTGTCCCGCTCGCTCGGGAGGCGCAGCGCGGGTGCCGGTCAGCTTGACGGGTAGGAATAGCACCACTTGTTGGCCGGCCTTGAAGGCTGCGCTGGCCTTGATGTCGTTCCAGTCCGCCACATTGCTGGCGCTGACGCCGTACTTTTTGGCGATGCTGGCGACGGTGTCGCGCTTGCCAGCCTTGACCGATGTCTTGCGGTTGACGATCTCGGGGGCCAGGCTGAGGTGTGCCGTGTCGGCTACGTGTTCGCTTACGTCCTGCATCAGGGCCGAGCGCGGCACGATCAGCGAAGAGCCTGCCTTGATCAGCATGCGCGGCGGGATGTTGTTGACGCTGCGCAAGTCGTATTCGCTCATGCCAACCTGCTGTGCGGCAGCGCTGACGCTCATGGTGCTGGGCGCCGTCCAGGCCGTCCAGCTGGCGTATTGGCCTTGTGTATAGGCTTCGAGATTACGGGTGAAGACGGTGGCGTTGTCCCAGGGCAGCAGAATCTGCGGCGTACCCGCCGCCAGAATCACGGGCCGGTGGGACGAAGGGTTGAGCGCCTTGAAGTCGTCCAGCTTTACATCGGCCAGCTTGGCAGCCAGGGCCACGTCGATGTCTCGCGTGATGTCCACACTTTGGAAGTAAGGGTGGTTCTCGATCAGCGGCAGGTCGGTACGATACAGATTCGGGTTGGCGATGATGTTCTTGACGGCTTGCAGCTTGGGTACATACAAGCGTGTCTCGGCGGGCATGTTCAGCTCGCTGTAGCTGATGCCCAGGCCAGCCTTCTGGTTGCGTGCAATTGCGCGGCTGACGCTGCCTTCGCCCCAGTTGTAGGCGGCCAATGCCAGCTGCCAATCGCCAAACATGTTGTAGAGCTTTTGCAGATAGTCGAGTGCTGCGCGGGTCGATGCCAGCACGTCGCGCCGGTCGTCGCGGAACAGGTTTTGTTTCAGCTCGAAGTAGTTGCCGGTGGACGGCATGAACTGCCACATGCCGGCCGCCTTGGCGCTGGACACGGCCTGCGGGTTGAAGGCGCTTTCGATGTAGGGCAGTAGCGCTAGCTCGGTGGGCATGCCTCGGCGTTCAAGCTCTTCCACCACATAAAACAGGTATTTGCTGGAGCGCTCGGTCATGCGCTGGATGTAGTCAGGCCGCGTGGTGTACCACTGCTCGCGGTCTACCACCAGGTCGCTTTCCAGATTGGGCATGGCAAAGCCGCGGCGTATGCGTTCCCACAGGTCTGCGGGGGGCTTTAGCTGGGCCACGCCACGCGAACTGGCTTCTGCGGCGGTAATCGGCTGCAGGCTAGCACGGGGGTAGATAGCTGTGCGCGCAGACGTGCCTGCCGCCGGTTTGGCCGTGGCTAGACCAGCATCTGGGGTCGTGCTTGCCGGGCTGACATCGGCCTTGGGGGCGATGTTGGCGCAGCCTGTCAGCCAGACCATGACGGACAGGCTGAGAAGAGAGAGGAGTTTCATTAAAACTGATTTTTCCAGGTGCGAAGTGCGCCTAATACGCTGGCTTCATCAAAGGTGGTGGCATCAAACGCCAGTGCGGCCTGTCGTACCGTGGGCTGGCGGGTGCGCAAAAAGGGGTTGATCTGCAGCTCTAGCGCCATGCTGGAGGGCAATGTGGGCTCATTCGCCTCACGTTTGACTATGCATGCGAGCTGGTATTGGAGCAGGGCGGCGTTATCGGGTTCCACCACCCGTGCGAACTTCAGGTTACTTAATGTGTATTCGTGGGTGCAGCATACCCGCGTGTTTCCCGGTAATGCGGCCAGCGCAGACAGGGACGCTAGCATCTGCGCCGGTGTGCCTTCAAACAGGCGCCCGCAGCCGCCCGAGAAAAGGGTGTCGCCACAGAATACCAAGGGCGCGCCCTGGCATTGGGGTGTGTAGTAAGCGATGTGCCCAGCGGTGTGGCCAGGCACGTCGAGCACTTCGAATTGCAGGCCCAACACGGTGATGCGGTCGCCCTGGCTCAACTTGTGCAGCGGCTCGGGAATACGCTCCCGCGCAGGCCCGTACACCGTGGCTCCGGTCGTTTCGCGCAGGCGGTCCACACCGCCGACATGGTCGGCATGGTGGTGGGTGACTAGAATGCTGTCCAACTGCAAGCTGTGCTTCTGCAGAGCGTCCAACACGGGCTGTGCGTCGCCCGGATCCACCACGAGTGCGCGGTGGCCATCGTGCAACATCCAGATGTAGTTATCGGCAAAAGCAGGTAGGGCAAGCAAGTTCATGGGCAGCGAAATTATAGGTTTGCACGATTGGCTGAAAACCCCGCCCGGCTGCTACATGCTGGATTGGGAGCGTGGGCGCTTTGATGAGGCAGTCGCGGACATATTTGGTTACCACGCCCTCCAGCTCGGGCTTGCGGAACTGCCAGGGCTGCAGAATAACCGCATACCGCACCGTTGGCTTGCCACCCATGCTGTTACCGAGCCGCAAGATGCAGACCTACAGAGCGAGCGCGTAACCTTGGTCACCGATTTTGCAGCGCTGCCGTTTTCCGAAAGCAGCCTGGACCTGCTGCTGCTGCCGCATGCCCTGGACCACAGCCCCGACCCCCATGCCACCTTGCGCGAGGTAGAGCGGGTGCTGGTGCCCGAGGGCAAGGTGGTGATTGCCGGCTTCAACCCCATGAGCCTGTGGGGCCTGCGGCAAAGCCGTGGTCACCTGTACCGCCGCATGGGCATAGGCGGTAGCTACTTGCCCGAGATGGGCGGCATGATCGGCTATTGGCGCCTACGTGACTGGTTGCGCCTGCTGAGCTTCGAGGTGGAGTCGGTGCAGTTCGGCTGCTACCGCCCCTCGGTGCGCAGCGAGGCCTGGCTGAACCGCTTCGCCTGGATGGACGCTGCGGGTGAGCGGTTTGCGCCCATCCTAGGCGCTGTCTACTTCGTGGTGGCCGTCAAGCGGGTGCGCGGCATGCGGCTGATGGGGCCGCGCTGGAAAGTCCCCAAGGCCCTGGCCAATGCCCCCGTGCCGATTGCCAACCGGGACGCCAACCGCCATGGCAACCATAGCACTTAGCCCATCTGGTAAAAACGACGTTCCCGAATCCTTATTAGAAAGCTGTGTTTGAACCACGTTGACATGTATACCGATGGCGCCTGCAAGGGCAACCCTGGCCCCGGCGGCTGGGGCGTTTTGCTGACCTGGGGCGGCACTGAAAAAGAAATGTTTGGCGGCGAGCTGGCCACCACCAATAACCGCATGGAAATGATGGCCGTGATCGAGGGCCTGAGCGCGCTCAAGCAGCCTTGCAGCATCACCCTGTATATCGACAGCCAGTACGTTCTCAAGGGCATGACCGAATGGCTCAAGGGCTGGAAGTCCCGTGGCTGGATGACCGCATCCAAAGAGCCGGTGAAGAACGTCGACTTGTGGCAACGCCTGGACAGCCTGGTCAACACGGCCGGCCACAAGATTGAATGGCGTTGGGTCAAGGGCCATGCCGGCCACCCCGGTAACGAGCGCGCCGATGCGCTGGCCAACCGTGGCGTAGACCTGGCCTTGGGAAAACGCTGAGGCCACCATGACAGACGCGCCCGCGCAGCACACCTTCCTCTGGCACGACTACGAGACCTTTGGTGCCAACGCGCGGCGCGACCGGCCCGCCCAGTTCGCTGCCATCCGCACCGATGCGGACCTGAACGAAATCGGCGAGCCCATGATGCTGTACTGCCAGCCCGCGCCCGACTTTCTACCCGACCCGCAGTCCTGCCTGATCACCGGCATTACTCCCCAGCTCTGTCTGGAGCGCGGCGTGCCCGAGGCCGTGTTTGCACAAGCGATCGAGCAGGCCTTAAGCCAGCCCGGCACCATTGGCGTGGGCTACAACACTATTCGCTTTGACGACGAGATCACGCGCTTCATGTTCTGGCGCAACCTGATCGACCCCTACGCGCGTGAATGGCAAAACGGCTGCGGCCGCTGGGACCTGCTGGATGTGGTGCGCACCACCTACGCGCTGCGCCCCGAGGGCATAGCATGGCCCACCAAACCCGAAGGCGGCCCCAGCTTCCGCCTGGAAGACCTGAGCCGCGCCAACGGCCTGCTGCACGAGGCCGCGCACGACGCCTTGTCTGACGTGCGTGCCACCATCGCCCTGGCGCGCCTGATCCGCACCACGCAGCCGCGCCTGTTCGACTTCTGCCTGGGCCTGCACAAGAAAGAGCGTGTGGCTGCCGAGCTGGGGCTGCCCACCACGCTGCAGGCCGCTCGGCCGTTTCTGCATATTTCCGGCATGTTCCCGGCCGAACGCGGCTGCCTGGCCGTGATGTGGCCGCTGGCCATGCACCCCACCAACCGCAACGAGCTGATCGCCTGGGACCTGTCGCACAGCCCGGCGGAATTCAGCCAGATGAATGTGGAAGATATCCGCCTGCGCCTCTTCAGCAAGGCCAGCGACTTGCCCGAGGGCGTGAGCCGGCTGCCCATCAAGACCATCCACCTGAACAAGTCGCCCATGGTGGTGGCAAATTTGAAAACCCTGTCGCCCGAGCTGGCCAAACGCTGGGGACTGGACGGTGACGTGTTACGCGCCCATGCGGCCGAGGCGCGGGCCTTGCCAGATATGAGCGGCATCTGGCCCGCCGTGTTTGAGCGCCCGCCAGAGCCCGCGCGCGATGTGGACGAAGACCTGTACGGCGGCTTTGTGGACGACCATGACCGCCGCCGCCTGAACGATCTGCGCACGCTGTCGCCTGAAAAGCTGGCCCAAGTGCGCAGCAGCTTTGATGACAGCCGGCTGGACGAGTTGCTGTTTCGCTACCGTGCGCGCAACTTTCCGGCCAGCCTGTCGTTTGAGGAGCTGCAGCGGTGGGAGGAACACCGCGCCGCGCGCCTGTTTGACGGGGAGGGCGGTGCCCGCACCATCGACACGCTGTTTAGCGAAATCGACACCCTGTCGGAAACCGCCGACGAGCGCGGCGAAGAAATTCTGGGTGCCTTGTACGACTACGCCGAAGCGATCGCCCCCGATCGAGATTGACCACCCCGGTCAACGCCACCACCACGAAAGATTGCAAATATGGCCCGAAGTCTCAGCAGTCTGTGGTTGAAAAGCCTGACCCGCATCGCCAAGACCCAGCAGAAAAAGCTGGTCAGAAGTTTGACGGTGGCCACCAAGAAGGCGACCAAGGCGGCGGTAAAAAAGGCGCTGGCGCCGCCGAAGCCTGCGCCCAGGCCCACCGCCAAACCGTCCGCCAAGGCTGCTGCAAGACCATCCGCCAAACCCGCTGCCAAGCCCGCCGCCAAATCTGCGCCACCGGCGGAGTTGCCCGGCAGTTGGACCCGTTCCTTCTTCGCCGCACCCAATGGCCAGCGCATGAGTTACTGGCTGTACCTGCCGCTGCGCGACAAGGCGCAGGCTCTCAAACCTTTGCCCTTGGTCGTCATGCTGCACGGCTGCACCCAGACGGCACCCGAATTCGCCCAGGGTAGTCGCATGAACACCCTGGCCCAGCGCAAAGGCTTTGCCGTGCTGTACCCGCAACAACTGCTGACCATCGACGCCCACCGCTGCTGGCAGTGGTACCAGCGCACCACGCAGAATGGCGGCGGCGAGGCCGGCCTGGTGGCGGGCATGGTCACGCACGTGGTGGCCAGGCTGGGGCTGGACGCAAGCCGGGTCTACCTGGCCGGCATCTCGGCCGGCGCGGCGCTGGCCCAGATCATCGCGCTGCGCTATCCCTTTCGTATTGCCGCCGTGGGCCTGCATTCCGGCCCGGTGTTTGGCACAGCAGACAACCGCATGAGCGCCTTTGCCGCGATGCAGACCGGTGGCGGCACCCATGTGGCGCAGGCAGTGCAGGCCACCGTGGATGGAGGCGGCTTCCCGCGCATGCCGGCCATCATCCTGCACGGCGAGGCTGATAAGGTGGTGCGCATCGTCAACCAGCAGCAGGTGGCGCAGCAGTTTCTGCGGGTCAATGGCATCGCCAATCTGGCCCCGGTCACCGTACTCAGTCCCGCCCGCCCCAAGGGCCGCAGCCCGCGTCATGCCTTTCAGACGCAGGACTACCGCGTGGGCCGCAAACCCATCGTGTCGGTCTGCCGTATCGCCGGGTTGGACCACGCCTGGAGCGGCGGCGACGGCACGCTGCGCTTCAACGACAGCGTGGGGCCCGATGCCAGCGCGCTGTTGTGGGCCTTCTTCTCCTATCACCGGCGGCTACGGATCGTTACGTAGTTTGCTATGGTTTGAATAGCTGCTTGAGTAGATAAATTGTGCGCTAGCGGCCAATTTGACCTATAAGGTTGCATGGGTTTCGAAAGCGCGTTTTCGTCAGCAAACCGTCAATTTGCGTGGCCACAATGCGCCACATAAAACAAAACCCCGGCACGCAGTGCCCGGGAACCGGAGACAAGCATGCGCAGCAACAACGTTTACCAGCAAGGGCTGGACAAGAACCCCGCCAACTTTGTGGCCTTGTCGCCGCTGAGCTTTATCGAGCGATCGGCCAAGGTCTACCCGGACCGCCTGGCGGTGATCTACGGCGAGCGCCGCCAGACCTGGGCCCAGACCTACACCCGTTGCCGCCAGTTGGCCAGCGCCCTGCAAGCGCGGGGCATAGGCGAGGGTGACACCGTGGCGGTGATGCTGCCCAATGTGCCGGCCATGTTGGAAGCCCATTTCGGCGTGCCCATGTCCGGCGCCGTGCTTAACACCTTGAACACCCGGCTGGACGGCGAGGCCATCGCCTTCATGCTGCAGCACGGTGAGGCCAAGGTGCTGCTGGTGGACAGCGAATTCGCCTCCGTGGTCGACAAGGCCCTGTCCCTGCTGGGCGATAAGCGGCCCTATGTCATCGAGGTGGAGGATGCCCTGGCGCCTGAAGGCAAATACCTGGGCGATACCGACTACGAGAGCTTCATCGCCGCCGGCCAACCTGACTTTGCCTGGCAGTTGCCGGCCGACGAGTGGGATGCGATTGCGCTGAACTACACCTCGGGCACCACAGGCAACCCCAAGGGCGTGGTCACCCACCACCGCGGTGCTTATCTGAACGCCGCCAACAACGTGCTGTCCTGGCAAATACCGCACCACGCGGTGTATTTGTGGACCTTGCCCATGTTCCACTGCAACGGCTGGTGCTTTCCCTGGACCATGGCCTTGATCGCCGGCACCAGCGTGTGCCTGCGGCGTGTGGACCCGGCGCTGATCTACCCGCTGATACGCGAGCACCACATCACCCACCTGTGCGGCGCGCCGATTGTGTTCAGCATGTTGATCCACGCGCCCGCCGCCCTGCGCGAAGGTATCACCCACACCATCCAGGGCCTTGTGGCCGGTGCGGCGCCACCAGCGGCGGTGATCGAGGGCTGCGAGAACGCCGGCATCCACATCACCCACGTCTACGGCCTGACCGAGGTGTATGGCCCGGCGGCCGTGTGTGCACCGCAAGAGTCCTGGGCTGGCCTGCCGATAGCCGAGCGCGCCCGCCTGAACAGCCGTCAGGGTGTGCCCTATCCGCTGCAGCAGGCGGTGGCTGTGCTCGACCCTGAAACCTTGCAGCCGGTACCTGCTGACGGCACGACCATGGGCGAAATCTTCTTCCGTGGCAACGTGGTGATGAAGGGCTATCTGAAGAACCCGGCTGCCACCGAAGCGGCGTTTGCCGGCGGCTGGTTCCATACCGGCGACCTGGCGGTGATGCACCCCGATGGCTATGCCCAGATCAAGGACCGCAGCAAGGACATCATCATCTCGGGCGGTGAAAACATCTCGTCCATCGAGGTGGAGGATGTGCTGCACCGCCACCCGGCGGTGATGCTGGCGGCCGTGGTAGCCCAGCCAGACGAAAAATGGGGCGAAGTGCCCTGCGCCTTCATCGAATTGAAGGCCGATGCGCAGGCCAGCGCCCAGGACATCATTGACTTCTGCCGAAGCCATATGGCACGCTTTAAAGTACCGAAACAGGTGGTCTTCTGCAAATTGCCGAAAACGTCAACCGGGAAAATCCAAAAATTTGTTCTGCGTGAACAAGTAAAGTCGAACGCAAATACCTGATGCCTCTTTGCCTGCCACGCACGGTGTTGTGTAGCAGGCTTGCCCGATGAACCTGCAGTAAAGGACTCGATTTGCCCAGTGACATCATTCTCCAGACGGAAGGCCTGACCAAGGAATTCCTTGGCTTTGCTGCAGTCGCCTGCGTCAACCTGCAGGTGCAACGCGGCAGCATCCACGCGCTGATTGGCCCCAACGGCGCGGGCAAGACCACCGTCTTCAATCTGCTCACCAAATTCATCCAACCCACCAAGGGGCAGATCCAGTTCAACGGTATCGACATCACGCGGGAAACACCCATCCAGGTGGCGCGGCGTGGCATGGTGCGCTCGTTCCAGATCTCCGCCACATTCGCCCACCTCACGGCACTGGAAAACGTGCGCGTGGCCCTGCAGCGCAAGCGTACTGATTCGTTTAACTTCTGGTCCTCGGTGACGCGGCTCGACGCGCTGAACGGCCGGGCCATGGAGCTGCTGGAGCAGGTGGACCTGCAAGGCTTTGCCGACACCGTGGCGGTGGAGATGCCCTACGGCCGCAAGCGCGCCCTGGAGATCGCCACCACCCTGGCCCTGGAGCCCGAGCTGATGCTGCTGGACGAGCCCACCCAGGGCATGGGCCACGAGGACGTGGGCCGCGTGGTGGAGCTGATCCGCAAGGTATCCAAAGGCCGCACCATTCTGATGGTGGAGCACAACCTGTCGGTGGTCGAGTCGCTGTGCGACACGCTCACCGTCTTGCAGCGCGGCAGCGTGCTGGCCGAGGGCAACTACGCGACCGTGTCCAAAGACCCGCGCGTACTGGAAGCCTACGTGGGGGTGGAGGCATGAGCGCCGCGCTGGGCCGCCCCAAGCAAGCTCGCACCGCAGTGCGCAGCACGGAGGTCTTGCCATGAGCAGCGCATTCAACCCCAGCAGCGAGATGCTGCGCGTCACCGATTTGCATGCTTTCTATGGCGAGTCGCACATACTGCACGGTGTGGACTTGCATGTGAACCGGGGCGAGCTGATTACCCTGCTGGGCCGCAACGGCGCCGGCCGCTCGACCACCTTGAAGGCCATTCTGGGCCTGGTGGGGCGGCGTAGCGGCTCCATCATGTTCAATGGCAACGAAGTGGTGCGCATGGCGCCCCACCACATTGCACGCTTGGGCGTGGGCTTTTGCCCCGAAGAGCGCGGCATTTTTGCCGGCCTGTCCACCGAAGAAAACCTGATGCTGCCCCCGGTGGTGGCCAGCGGAGGCATGACGCTGGACGAAATCTATGCGCTGTTTCCCAATCTGTACGAGCGCCGCAACAGTCCCGGCACCCGCCTGTCGGGCGGCGAGCAGCAGATGCTGGCCATGGCCCGCATTCTGCGCACCGGCGCCAAGATGCTGCTGTTGGACGAAATCACCGAAGGCCTGGCCCCGGTGATCGTGAAGAAGCTGGGCGAGGTAATTCGCCTACTGAAAACGCGCGGCTACACCATCGTGCTGGTGGAGCAGAACTTCCGCTTCGCCGCGCCCTTGGCGGACAGGCATTACGTGCTGGAGCATGGCCAGGTGGCCATGGTGGTTCAGAAAGACGAGCTGGCAGCCAAGACCAGCGACATGCAAGCTTTGCTCGGCGTGTAAGCCGGGTAACAAGACCTTTTCATCGTTGACCAGAGGAGACACCCCATGAAATTCAAGCCCACACCGCTTGCTACATCACTTGCTATGGCTGCAGGCCTTTCCCTTATGCTGGCCACGGGGGCCCAGGCACAGGTGTCCGACGGTGTCGTCAAGATCGGCGTGCTGACCGATTTGTCGGGCACGTACTCTGACTTGGCCGGGCCTGGCGCGGTGCTCGCCACCAAGATGGCCATCGATGATTTTGTGGCTGCCGAAAAACCCGGCTTCAAGGTTGAAATGGTGGCTGCCGACCACCAGAACAAGGGCGACATCGCCGCCAACAAGGCCCGTGAATGGGTGGAGCGTGACAAGGTGGACGTGCTGACTGAATTGGTCACCAGCTCCACCGCGTTGGCGGTGCAAAAGATCGGCAAGGAAAAGAACAAGATCGTGCTGGTGAACGGTGCGGGCGCCACCTCCATCACCAACGAAGCCTGCAACGACGTGACCGTGCACTGGGCCTACGACACCTATGCAGTGGCCAATGGCACGGCCAAGGCGGTTACCAAGGCTGGCGGCAAGAAATGGTTCTTCCTGACGGCCGACTACGCATTTGGCCATGCGCTGGAAAAAGATGCGTCTGACGTGGTCAAGTCCAATGGCGGCGAAGTGGTGGGCGGTGTACGCCACCCGTTCCCGACGTCGGACTTTTCGTCCTTTCTCCTGAAGGCGCAGTCCTCGGGTGCGCAGATCATCGGCCTGGCCAATGCGGGCGGCGATACCGTCAACTCCATCAAGCAGGCGGCCGAGTTCGGCATCACCGGCAAGCAGCAATTGGCCGGGCTGCTGATGTTCATCACCGACATCCACTCCCTGGGTTTGAAGACCACCCAGAACATGTACCTCACCGAAGGTTTCTACTGGGACCTGAATGACCAGACACGGGCCTGGTCCAAGCGCTTCTTCGACCAGCACAAGCGCATGCCGACCATGGTGCAGGCGGGGCAGTACTCGTCCACCATGCACTACCTGAAGGCCGTCAAAGCCATCAACAGCGACGACACCGCCAAGGTCATGGCACAGATGAAGAAGATGCCGGTGAACGACTTCTTCGCCAAGAACGGCACCATCCGTGAAGACGGCCGCATGGTGCACGACATGTACCTCATGCAGGTCAAGACCCCGGCCGAATCGAAGACGCCGTGGGACTACTACAACGTGCGCGCAACGATTCCCGCAGCCGAGGCCTTCCAGCCGCTGTCGGCATCGCGCTGCCCGCTGGTAAAGAAGTAAACCCCAAGTCCCCGGGGCCGCGCGCGGCCTTGGGGTTTGTCCGCGCTACGAGGGAATCCCGCTATGGAGATATTTGGCATACCGTCACCGGCCTTTTTCGGCCAGCTGTTGCTGGGGCTGATCAACGGCTCGTTTTATGCCATCTTGAGTCTGGGCCTGGCCATCATTTTTGGCCTGCTCAACATCATCAACTTTGCCCATGGCGCACAGTACATGGTGGGCGCTTTCGTGGCCTGGCTGGGCTTGAGCTACCTGGGTATCAACTACTGGTGGGCGCTGATTTTGTCGCCCCTGGTGGTCGGTGTGGTGGCGGTGGCCATAGAGCGCCTCATGTTGCGCCACCTGTACAAGCTGGACCACCTGTATGGCCTGCTCTTGACCTTTGGCTTGGCGCTGATCGCCGAGGGGGTTTTCAAGAATTTCTTTGGCGTGTCGGGCTCGTCCTATGAAGTGCCGGAGCTGCTGCAAGGCGGCGTGAACCTGGGCTTTATGTACCTGCCGATCTACCGCGCCTGGGTGGTGGTAGCGGCATTGAGCGTGTGCTTTGTCGCGTGGTACGCCATTGAGCGCACCCGTCTGGGCGCCACGCTGCGGGCGGCCACCCAGCGGCCAGACCTGGTGCAGGCCCTGGGCATCAACGTGCCGGTGCTGCTGACGGCCACCTATGCCGTGGGGGCAGCGCTGGCGGCCTTTGCCGGCGTGCTGGCAGCACCCATCGTGCAGGTCAACCCGGTGATGGGCTCCAACCTCATCATCGTGGTGTTTGCCGTGGTAGTGATTGGCGGCATGGGCTCGATCATGGGCTCCATCGTCACCGGCCTGGGCCTGGGCGTGGTGGAGGGGCTGACCAAGGTGTTCTACCCCGAAGCCTCGGCGGTGGTGATCTTTTTGGTCATGGTGTTGGTGCTGCTGGTCAAACCTGCGGGCCTGTTTGGCAAGCAAGCCTGAGGAAGAACGATGCAATCTGTTCAAGCTATTCCTGCCCACGGTGCCAGCAAAGCGGCAAGCCAGCGTACGCTGTGGATGTTCGTGGCCCTGGTCGTGGTGGGGAGCATTGCGCCGTTCGTGCTGTACCCCACGTTCCTGATGAAGGTGCTGTGCTTTGCGCTGTTCGCCTGCGCGTTCAACCTGTTGCTGGGTTTTGCGGGGCTGCTGTCATTCGGCCACGCAGCTTTCTTCGGCGGTTCGGCCTATATCACCGGCTACCTGTGCCGCGACATGGGGTGGCCCCCTGAATTGGGCCTGCTGGCCGGCGCTGCATTTGGCGCGGTGCTGGGCGCCATCTTCGGCATGCTGGCCATACGCCGCAGCGGTATCTACCTGACCATGATCACGCTGGGCCTGGCGCAGCTGGTCTACTTTGTGGCGCTGCAAATGGGCTTTACCGGTGGCGAGGACGGCATGCAGGGCATCCCACGCGGCAAGCTGTTTGGGCTGGTGGATATGTCGGACAACATCGCCATGTACTTCTTCGTGTTTGCGGTGTTCCTGGGCGGCTTTTGGCTGGTGCACCGCACCATCCATTCGCCCTTCGGCCAGATACTGAAGGCCATACGGGACAACGAGGCGCGGGCCACTTCGCTGGGCTATGACGTGGCGCGCTACAAGCTGCTGGCCTTCGTCATCTCGGCCTCGCTGTCGGGCTTGGCGGGCTCCATGAAGGCGCTGGTGTTCCAGCTGGCCTCGCTGGCCGATGTGCACTGGCATACCTCGGGCCAGGTTGTGCTGATGACGCTGCTGGGAGGCCTGGGCACCATCCTCGGCCCGGTGGCCGGTGCCATCACCATCGTCAGCCTGGAAGACCTGCTGGCCGACAAGGTGGGTTCCTGGGTCACCGTGATCATGGGCGTGATCTTCGTAGTCTGCGTGATGCTGTTCCGCCGTGGCGTGGTGGGCGAGATCAGCGCGCTGTTCGGCAAGAAGCCTGCTGCGGGACCCGCCGGGCATTGAACAAGTCTGCTCCGATTTTTAACTTCAAAAATAAGAGCTGCCAGCGCACGGTTTATATGCGCTGGCGTCGGTTTTGTTGCCTTAAAAAAGGCATCAAAAATCACATGCCCGCGTAGTTGGGCCCGCCGCCGCCTTCGGGTGTGACCCACACGATGTTCTGCGTCGGGTCCTTGATGTCGCAGGTCTTGCAGTGCACGCAGTTCTGCGCGTTGATCTGCAGCTTGTCCTGACCCGTATCTGTCTTCACGAACTCATACACCCCTGCCGGGCAGTAGCGGGCTTCTGGGCCAGCGTATTTGTGCAGGTTGATATTGACCGGCACCGATGCGTCTTTCAGCGTCAGGTGCGCGGGCTGGTTTTCTGCGTGGTTGGTGTTGCTGATGAACACGCTGCTCAGCCGATCAAAGGTCAGCTTGCCATCGGGCTTGGGGTAGGCGATGGGCTTGCATTCGGCAGCCGGCTTCAGGTAGGCGTGGTCGGGCTTGTCGCGGCGCAGCGTCCAGGGGATGTGGCCGCGCAGCGCGAATTGTTCAATGCCATTCATCAGCGTGGCGGTGACCAGGCCCTTTTTGAACCAGGCCTTGAAGTTGCGCGCCTTGTGCAGCTCGGCATGCAGCCAGCTGTTCTCGAAGGCCTCGGGGTAGGCGCTGAGCTCGTCGTGCTGGCGGCCGCTGGTGACGGCGTCATAGGCGGCCTCGGCGGCCAGCATGCCGGTCTTGATGGCGGCGTGGCTGCCCTTGATGCGGCTGACGTTCAGGTAGCCCGCGTCGCAGCCCACCAGCGCACCGCCGGGGAACACGGTCTTGGGCAGGCTCATCAGGCCGCCGGCGGTGATGGCGCGTGCGCCGTAGCCCAGGCGCTTGGCGGGGGCAATGCCGTGCTCTGCGTCGCCTTCTAGGTACCAACGCACGTTCGGGTGGGTCTTCCAGCGCTGGAATTCTTCAAACGGGCTCAGATACGGGTTGGCGTAGTCCAGCCCGGTGATGAAGCCCAGGGTGACCTTGTTGCCTTCCATGTGGTACAGAAAGGCGCCGCCGTAGGTGCTGTTGTCCATGGGCCAGCCGGCGGTGTGCATGACGAAGCCGGGCTGGTGGCGCTTGGGGTCGATCTCCCAGACTTCCTTGATGCCCAGGCCGTAGGTTTGCGGGTCTTTGCCGTCGTCCAGCTTGAACTTGGCGATCAGCTGCTTGCCCAGGTGGCCGCGTGCGCCTTCGGCAAACACGGTGTACCTGGCATGTAGTTCCATGCCGATCTGGAAGTCGGCCGTGGGCTCGCCTTCCTTGCTGACGCCCATATTGCCGGTGGCCACTCCTTTGACGGAGCCGTCATCGTTGTACAGCACTTCGGCTGCGGCAAAACCGGGGAAGATTTCCACGCCCAGGGCTTCGGCCTGCTCGCCCAGCCATTTGGTGACGGCACCCAGGCTGACGATGTAGTTGCCGTGGTTCTGGAAGCAGCCCGGCAGTAAAAAGTTGGGCGTGCGAAAGGACGACTTTTCGCCCAGGAAGATCATTGCGTCGTCGGTCACCGGCTGGTTCAGGGGCGCGCCCATGGCCTTCCAGTCGGGGAAGAGTTCGCTGAGCGCGATCGGGTCCATGATGGCGCCGCTGAGGATGTGGGCGCCGGGCTCGGAGCCTTTTTCCAGCACCACGACCGAGATGTCCGTGCCTTTTTCCGTGGCCAGTTGTTTCAGGCGGATGGCGGTGGCAAGCCCACCTGGGCCGCCACCTACCACCACCACGTCGTATTCCATGGCTTCGCGGGGGCCAAACTGGGCAAGAATCTCTTCGTTCGTCATGGGTTTTTTCCTGTGGGGGGCTATTGCTGCGCGATGCTTATGCGGCGGTTACGTGGCTTACAAAATCGCAAGGCATTTTATGTGGATGGGGCGGCTGCACTGTCACAATCCAGTCTGCACTTAACGAACAGCGAAGAGGCTTGCGATGGCATACAGCATGGATCTTTCGGGTCGGGTGGCTTTGGTCACCGGGGCGTCGGGCGGCTTGGGGGCGCAGTTTGCCCGAACTTTGTCGCGTGCAGGAGCTGCCGTGGTGCTGGCCAGTCGCCAAGTTGACAAGCTCAAGGACCTGCGCGCCCGCATCGAGGGCGAGGGTGGCGACGCCCATGTGGTCGAGCTGGACGTGAGCGACATGGACTCCATCAAGTCGGCCGTGGCCCACGCAGAGACCGAGGTGGGGTCTATCGACATCCTGGTCAATAACTCGGGCGTGAGCACCACGCAGCGCTTGCAGGACGTGACCGAAGACGACTTCGACTTCATCTTCAACACCAATGTGCGCGGCGCCTTCTTTGTGGCGCAAGAGGTGGGCAAGCGCATGCTGGCACGCGCTAACGGCTCGGCGCCGGGCAGCTTCACCGGCGGGCGCATCATCAATATCGCCAGCATGGCCGGGCTCAAGGTGCTGCCGCAGATCGGCGTGTACTGCATGAGCAAGTCGGCGGTGATCCAGATGACCAAGGCCATGGCGGTGGAGTGGGGCAAGCACGGCATCAACGTGAACGCCATCTGCCCTGGCTACATCGACACCGACATCAACCACCACCACTGGGAGACCGAACAAGGTCAGAAGCTAGTGCAGATGCTGCCACGCAAGCGCATTGGCAAGCCCGAAGACCTGGACGCCCTGCTGGTCATGCTGGCCTGCGGCCAAAGCCATTTTGTGAACGGCGCGGTGATTGCTGCGGATGACGGGTTTGGCGCTGGCTGAGGGGCCGCCATAGATATATTTAAGGCATGAAAATAGCTGCTGGCGCAGATAAATATTGCGCCAGCAGCTATTTTATTTGTAGCAAATCAAGATTGCTTTGGTTGAGTTGGTGGTGCCTATGGGCGCACGCCGGCGAAGCGTTGCACATCCAGGGCTGCCGCCAGTTTTTTCTCCAACGGTAGTGGCTCGCCATGCAGCCGAGCCGCCAGCAGTTCGGCGCACAGGTGGGCGAAGCTGAGTCCGCGTGAGCCCATGGCGGTGCTGACCCACAGGCCGGGCGCCAGTGTGCCCACCATGGGCAGGCGGTCTGGCGAGGTGCAGCGCACGCCGGCCCAGTCTTGCACGCAGCCTTGTTCAAAGCAGGGGGCAAGTGCCTCGGCGGCTCCGGGGAGCAAGCTGCGCAGGCGTTCCAGGTTGCCGATGCGGTCTGCCTCGCAGCTTTCGCTGTGGATGGTGTCGCGTTCGTAGCTGGCGCCGATCAGCCAGGCGCGGCCATTCGCGCTGGGGAAGTCGGGTATGCAGTGGCCCTGGCCATTGACCGGGAAGGGCGGCAGGGCCGCATCACCCCGCAAGCCCCAGGAAATTTGGCCCCGTACGGCCTGCACCGGAATGTCTGCCGCCGCCACCTGCCGGCTGGCAAAGCCGGCGGCAACCACGACCAGCGGCGCTTGCGCCAGGACATGGCCTTGCGCGTCCAGCACCTGCCAGCCCTGCTCGCAGGGCTGCAGCCGGTCTACCGGGCTGTGGCCGCGCACGCGGATGGCAGGGTGGTCCAGCAGGGCCTGCACCAGCTGCACGGGTCTGATCCAGCCAGCGCGGGCGTGCCACAGCGCATGGGTGTCGGCAGGCAAGTCGGCCTGGTCCAATGCTTCCGTGCTGGCGGCCGTATGGGCCGGGTATTCGGCGGCAGGGCTATCGCCCAGCCATTCCAGCACGCCGGTGGCTTGCCAATCTTGGCCCGCCTGCAGCCGGGTTTGGGCCAGCTGCAGTGTGGCGCGTACACCGCTGTAGGACAGGCGGGACTGCACATTGTGGTCGCGTGAAATCAGCGGCGAGAAGATGCCCGTGGGCAGGCCGGAAGCGCCTGCGGCCGGGGCTGCAGCGGCATCCAGCACCTGTACCTGCCAGCCGCGCCGCGCCAGGCTGTCGGCCACGCTGGCCCCGGCCAGGCCAGAGCCTATGACCACGCAGTGGCTGGGTGTGGGCGCGGGCTGCACTGCGGGGCGGGGCTCCCAGCGAGGGTCGAAGCGGCCCTGCAGGTTGTCACGCTTGGGTGGCACGCCCGGGGTTTTTTGTACCGAGAAGCCGCACTGCTCCAGCGCGTCGCGCACCGCGCGGGCGATGGTCCAGGTGGCGATGCGCGTGCCGCGTTTGCAGCAGCGCGACACGGCCTTCAGCGTGTGCGGGCTCCAGATGTCGGGGTTGCGCTGGGGGCTGAAGCCGTCCAGGTACACGCTGTCGGCCTGCAGCGCCATTTCGCGCAGCATGGCTTGTGCGTCGCCTATGCACAGGGTGAGTTGTACTTGGCCACCTTCAAACACCAGGCGATGGAAACCCGGCGACAGGCCCCACCATTGGGCGTGCAGTTGCCGCGCCAGGGGCAGCAGCGCAGGGTGGGCCTCAAAGCTACGTAGCAGGTCGTCGGCACTGGAGGGCCAGGCTTCGATGGAAACAAAATGCAGCAGCGATGGGCGCTGCGGGTCAGCCTTCCAGGCCGCCCAGGTCACTAGAAAGTTCAGGCCCAGGCCAAAACCGGTTTCCAGAATGCACCACTGGGGCTGTTGTGCCCAGGCTGCAGGCAGACCGCAGCCGTGGAAGAAGACCTCTTGCGCCTGGCTCAACCCACCCGATTCGCTGCGGTAGCGGTCACCAAAGCGGGGGCTGAACGGGGTTCCATCAGGTAGCCATTGGATCGGCTCTCCCCCAGGCTTGCCCACTTCGTGTGGCCTCCAACCCCCTTCCGGGGGCGACCCCGAAGGTCCGGCAAAGCCGGTCCCGTGGGGTCCTGGGATAAGAGTGTTCGGCAATTCGTTCGGCGCTGTCTGTGAATTTAGGGCGTTGGCGGTACGTAGCCTTGGGCGGCATCGGCACCCGAACCAAAGAAGTGGTTTTCCATCTGGCGGGCCAGGTACTGGCGGGCGCGCAGGTCGGCCAGGTTCAGGCGGTTTTCGTTCACCAGCATGGTCTGGTGCTTAAGCCAGGCGGCCCATGCTTCCTTGCTGACGTTTTCCCAGATGCGCTTGCCCAGGTCGCCAGGGTAGGGTGGGAAATCCAGGCCTTCGGCTTCCTTGTCGAGTTTGATGCAGTGGACCATGCGTGCCATAAAAAGCCTTGTAATGTGTAGTGTGGGGTGCGCAAACCGGTTGTGGTTCGCATTGCAGGGGGCGACTGTAGCAATGTTTGCAACGCCCTGGCGCTGCCTGGGCTTTACAGAACTTCGCGTACGGGCGTCGGCAAACGGTGCCGCTGTCGCGTTGCAGTAGAACTGTATTTTAGGAGCCTCGCCATGCGTATCGTGATTTCTGCCGTGTTGCTAGCCTGTGTTCTGAGTGGCTGCGTGGTTGCTCCTTACGGTCCACGGGCCTATGGACCTGGATACTATGAGGCACCGGCTGTGGTGGTGCAGCCTTCGGTTTACGTGGCGCCGCGTCCGTACCACTACGGCAACCCTTATTGGCGCGGCCATATGGGTTGGCACTAAGCGGGGGGCTTCAGCGGGAACCGCTGAGCTTCTATATTCCAAATCACGCTATACAAACAAGAAATCAGTCGTTTGTGGTGTAAAGCTTTGACCAGACAATATTGCTTACAACTTTATTGCCAGGGTCACGCATGCGCTTTTTTCACAGGATTTCTTCGTCTAGCCGTCCATCCAGCGCGCTGCGCACATTGCTCGCCGGCCTGCTCTTGGCTGCCACGGGCTTGGCGTCTGCCCAGCAGACTACGCTGCTGAATGGCTCGTATGACGTGGCGCGCGAGTTCTACAAGGACTACAACGCCGCTTTCATCGCCCACATCAAGAAGACCACCGGCAAGGATGTGAAGGTGGACCAATCGCATGCCGGCTCCAGCGCCATTGCCCGCTCGGTGGCCGAGGGGCTGGATGCCGACGTGGTGACCATGAACACCTCGACCGACATCGACTTTCTGGCCGACAAAGGCGTGGTTGCGAAGGATTGGAATAAGAAGTTCCCGGGTAATGCATCCCCCACCACATCCACCATGCTGTTTCTGACGCGCAACGGCAACCCCAAGGGCATCAAGGACTGGGATGACTTGGTCAAACCCGGCATCCAGGTGATCGTAGTGAACCCCAAGACCGGCGGCAATGGCCGCTACGCCTACTTGGCGGCCTGGGGCTACGTGAAGAAGAAGGGCGGCAGCGACGCCCAGGCGGCCGAGTTTGTGGGCAAGCTGTACAAGAACGTGCCGGTGCTGGCCCAGGGCGGCCGAGCAGCCACAACGACCTTTCTGCAGCGCAATATTGGCGATGTGCTGATCACCTTCGAGTCTGAGGTGGTGTCTATCGACCGCGAGTTTGGCGCCGGCAAGGTGGACGCGATCCACCCCAGCATCAGCATCGTGGCCGAGAACCCTGTCGCCGTGGTGGAGCGCACGGTAGCCAAGAAGGGAACGGCAGCCTTGGCTAAGGAATACCTGGACTATCTGTACTCTGACGAAGCCCAGGAGATTGCGGCCAAGCACGCTCTGCGCCCCCGCAGCGAAGCCATACTGAAGAAGTACGCTGCGGTGTTTAAGCCTATCCAGTTATTCACTGTGAGCGAGCTTTTTGGAAGCCTGGGTGAAGCGCAGAAGGTGCACTTCAACGACGGTGGCCAGTTCGACAAGATCTACACCCCAGGTGCCAAATGAGCGTTGCGCGCGCTCCGTCCGGCAAGGCCAAACGCGTCTTGCCCGGTTTTGGCCTGACCCTGGGCTATACCGTGCTCTATCTGAGCATCATCGTGCTGGTGCCCTTGTCGGCCCTGTTTTTTAAAACATTTACCTTGAGCTGGGACCAGTTCGTGGACGCCGTGACGGGGCCGCGCGTGCTGGCTTCCTACCGGCTGACCTTTGGCGCGTCGCTGCTGGCGGCGTTGGTGAATCTGGTGTTTGGCCTGCTGGTAGCGTGGGTACTTGTGCGCTATAGCTTCCCGGGCAAGAAGATTGTGGATGCGTTGGTGGACCTGCCATTTGCCTTGCCGACAGCGGTGGCTGGTATTTCATTGACAGCTTTGCTGGCGGGAAATGGCTGGCTGGGGCAATACCTGGAGCCGCTGGGCATCAAACTGGCGTTTACGCCGGCTGGGGTTGTGATTGCATTGATTTTCATTGGGCTGCCCTTCGTGGTGCGCACGGTGCAACCGGTGCTGGAAGACGCCGAAAAAGAACTGGAAGAAGCTGCAACCTCACTTGGTGCGACCCGTTTGCAGGTTTTTACCCGCGTCATCCTGCCGCATATTGCGCCTGCGCTGTTGACCGGCTTCGCCATGGCTTTCGCCCGTGCCATCGGTGAATATGGCTCGGTGATTTTCATTGCGGGCAATATGCCCATGGTGTCTGAAATCACGCCGCTGATCATCATTGGCAAGCTGGAGCAGTACGACTACGCCGGCGCGACCGCCGTGGCCGTGGTGATGCTGACCATATCCTTCATTCTGCTGCTGCTGATCAACGCCCTGCAGGCCTGGCAGCGCCGCCAAACCGGAGCCACCGCATGAGTGCCAATACCGTACGCCGCGCCAAGGCCGGCACCACTGAGGCCGCGTGGGTCCGCTATACGCTGCTGACCGTGGCACTGGTATTTCTGCTGCTGTTCCTGGTGCTGCCGCTGGCAGCGGTGTTCACCGAAGCGTTGCGCAAAGGTGCGGGCGCCTACCTAGAAGCCCTGCAGGAGCCCGATGCCTGGTCAGCTATCAAGCTGACGTTGCTGACGGCCGTGATCGCCGTGCCGCTGAACCTGGTGTTTGGTATCGCCGCGTCCTGGGCGATTGCCAAGTTCGACTTCTGGGGCAAGTCCTTTCTGACCACGCTGGTGGACCTGCCGTTCTCGGTGTCGCCGGTGGTGGCGGGCTTGGTCTACGTGCTGCTGTTTGGCGCCAGTGGCTGGTTCGGCCCCTGGTTGCAGGCGCACGATATGAAGATCGTGTTTGCGGTGCCTGGCATTGTGTTGGCCACGGTGTTTGTGACCTTCCCCTTTGTGGCCCGTGAGTTGATTCCGCTGATGCAAGCCCAGGGCAATGACGAGGAACAGGCGGCCATCGTGCTGGGGGCGACCGGCTGGCAAACCTTCTGGTATGTGACTCTGCCCAACATCAAATGGGGCTTGCTGTATGGCGTGATCCTGACGAATGCGCGGGCCATGGGTGAGTTTGGTGCGGTGTCGGTGGTGTCCGGCCATATCCGTGGGCAAACCAACACGCTGCCTTTACACGTCGAGATTTTGTACAACGAATACCAATCCGTGGCGGCTTTTGCCGTGGCGTCCCTGCTGGCCATCCTGGCGCTGGTGACGCTGGTGATCAAGTCGGTGGCCGAGTGGCGCATCGAGCGCGAGCTGCGCTCCATTGCCGAAATACCACCCGAAGCGCCACGTACCGATACACCTGCGGCACAGCTTGCCGCCGCCCATTGAAAGAGGCCTGTTATGAGCATCGAAATCCGCAATATCCACAAGCAGTTTGGCAGCTTCACTGCCTTGGGCGATGTCAGCCTGGACATCCAGTCCGGCGAGTTGGTAGCCTTGCTCGGCCCCTCGGGCTGCGGCAAGACCACGCTGCTGCGCATCATCGCCGGGCTGGAAACGCCTGACTCCGGCAGCATCCACTTCTCTGGTGAAGACACCACCGATGTACATGTTCGTGAACGCCAGGTCGGTTTTGTGTTCCAGCACTACGCGCTGTTCCGCCACATGACGGTCTTTGAGAACGTGGCCTTCGGTCTGCGTATGAAGCCCCGTAGCCTGCGCCCCAGCGAGTCGGCGATCAAGGCCAAGGTGCATGAGCTGCTGGGCCTGGTGCAACTGGATTGGTTGGCCAACCGTTACCCTAGCCAGCTCTCTGGCGGCCAGCGCCAGCGCATTGCCTTGGCGCGCGCACTGGCGGTGGAGCCCAAAGTCTTGCTGCTGGACGAGCCTTTTGGTGCGCTGGACGCCAAGGTGCGCAAGGAGTTGCGCCGCTGGCTGCGCCGCTTGCACGATGACTTGAACGTGACCAGCATCTTCGTGACCCACGACCAGGAAGAAGCGCTGGAGGTGGCCGACCGCGTGGTGGTGATGAATAAGGGCAAGGTCGAGCAGATCGGCTCGCCACAAGACGTGTGGGACCACCCGGCCAGCCCCTTTGTGTATGGCTTCCTGGGCGATGTGAATCTGTTCCATGGCCGCGCCCACGAGGGCGAGGTACAGCTGGAAGGCATCAAGATCCAGGCGCCAGAGCATCCTGACGCGCAAGACGCCAAGGCCTTTGCCTATGTGCGCCCCCACGACATCCAGGTGCAGCGCTACGTGAAGGGTGAAGGCCTGGACGCGGCCGGCAAACCGCTGGGCATGGTGGTGAAGCTGACCCGCGCATTGGTGATCGGTCCCATCGCCCGTTTGGAACTAACGCCGCTGGAGCAGCACCAAGCCGTGGACAATACGCTGGATAACCTGGTGGAAGCGCAGTTGCCTGCGGAGCAGTTCCGGGTTCTAGGTTTGCAAGAGGGCGACACGCTGGTGGTGACACCACGCCGCGCCAAAGTGTTTGTGGAGTCCGCGCCAGCGTGATGTAGCCCCAAGGGGTGCGTCCGCAGGGCGCATTTTTTGAAAGCTATGCATGTTGTTGTCCTGGATTGATGCCGCCCCACGCCGTGTGCTGTTGGGAGTCAGCGTGGTGTGTATCGGCCTACTGGCCTTCGGCCTGTACCTGCAGCATGTGGTGGGCTTGGAGCCTTGCCCCATGTGCATCGTCCAGCGATATGCTCTTGTTTTAGTAGCAATCATCGCAGGTATTACCAGCGCCAGCGGCAAAAAAAGCTTGCAAGTTTCTGGCGTGTTCCTGGTGCTGCTGGTAGCGGGTTTCGGCGCGTTCGTGGCTGCGCGCCAGAGCTGGCTGCAGTGGTATCCGCCCGAGGTGGCCACTTGCGGGCGCGACCTCTACGGGATGATTGAAACCTTCCCACTGCAGCGCGCCATTCCCATGATCTTCAAGGGCGGCGGCGATTGCACGGTGGTGGATTGGACCTTCCTGGGAGGCTCCATCGCTAACTGGTCGTTTGTCTGCTTTGTCGCCATCATCCTGTTGGCCCTGGTGTTCCTGGGCCGTAAGCTCAAGGCCTGATCAGCCCAGATAAAACTCGGATTGGCTGGGGCCAGGCGCAGGCGGTGGCCCCTGGGTTGCGCACATATGGCGATCGCGGCCCTGGCGCTTGGCTTCGTACAAGGCTGCATCGGCCTGTTCCAGCAGGTCTTGTTCTGAAATGTCCTTGTGCGGTATGACGCTGGCAATGCCCACGCTCAGAGTAACGTGGCTGGCCGTAGGGGAGTTTTTGTGCGGCTGGCCGGCATGCCGTATACGCTCCAGGCAGCGCCGCGCAACCACGGTGGCGCCAGCGATATCGGTGTCCAGCAGCAAGACCGCAAATTCTTCACCGCCATAGCGCATCAGCAATTCGCCTGGACGGCAGATGCAGGTGTTCAGAATGCGTGCTACCTCGCGCAGACAGTTGTCGCCGCTCAGGTGGCCATAGGCGTCGTTGTAGAGCTTGAAATGGTCTATGTCTATCATCAGCAAGGCCAGAGACTGCTCCTGGCGCATGCTGCGCGCCCACTCGGACGCCAGGCACTGGTCGAAGAAACGCCGATTGCCCACGCCCGTCAACCCGTCGGTCACGCTGAGTTCGGCCAGCTGTTCGTTGGCGCGCTGCAGCTCGGCCTGGAACTGCATGCGTTCGGTGATGTCCTGCAAGGTTCCTTCCAGGCGCACGGTGTGGCCCTCTTGCACGATGGCCTCGCCATGGGAATGCACCCACACCTGGCGCGCGGCGGTGGTTGTCATTTGCAGCTCCAGGGCCCAGGGCGTGCCGTAGCGTATAGCTTCCGCCATAGCCTGCTCCAGTTTGTGGCGGGAGTCTGGCGTGTAGCAGTTCAGAGATTCATCCAGGGAGAGCGGCGTGCCCACGGACAGGTCATAGATCAGAAAGACCTCCGGCGTCCATGTCTGCAACATGTTCGACAGGTCCAACTCCCAACCACCGATCTTGGCGATCTCGCCGGTGCGCCGCTGCAAGGCCGTGGCAGCCGCCAGGTGTGCCTCTGCCTGCTTGCGCTCTGACACATCCATGTGCGTACCCAGCACGCGGGTGACGCGGCCTTTTTCATCGCGCGCTGCGACCATGGCGTGGTCCAGTACCCAGATCCAGTGGCCGTCCTTGTGGCGCACGCGGTGCTCCAGCTTGTAAGACGGGCTATGACCCTTGATGTGGGCGATGAATGCGGCACGCAAAACGGGCAGCTCTTGCGGGTGCAGTAGCTGCCACCACAGGCCGCCCCGCAGCAGGATTTCGTTGGGTTGGTAGCCCAGCATCTGCCAGAGCCGGTCGCTAAACACCATGGTGTTCTTGGCCATATTCCAGTCCCACAGTCCCAGGTCCGCTCCCTTGAGGCCGAATTCAAAACGCTGGGCGGTTTCCTTCAAGGCTTCCTGTATCTCAATATGGGCCAGGTGCATGGCCCGGCGGTGCTTGTGGATATAGGCCAGGCCTATGCAGGCAATCGTGCCGAATGCCGCTAGCAGGCCCAGGTTCAGCTTGGCTTCGTCCCACCAGATGGCGTCTACCTCGGCCAGGTTTCGGCTCACGGAGACGGTCAGCGGCGCGTACATGCGCAACTCTGCGGGCTGTATATTGCGAAAGACCAGCATGCGCTGGTCGCCCAGCACCTTTGACTGGCCAACCAGCTGGCTTATGGTCTGTCCAGACTGGACATGCCGGTGGAACAATGCTCCCGGCACGTTGATGTTGGTGTTCAGGGATTTGACGTTGGGCGGAATCATGATGAACACCCGCCCATCGTTGTGCGTGATGCTCACGGTCATGTCGGGCGCATAGAGCACCGACTGCATCACGGTGTCGAAATAGCTTGGCTCCAGCGTGGCGCTGATCAGGCCTATGAATTGCCCATCCACCTCGGATACGGCCTTGCTGACTCCCACCGCATAGAAGCCGGAGCTGGGTAGGTAGTTGGGCGATATATACAGCGCCGCGTAGTCCGGGCTGGCTTGGGGAATTTCGAAATACGGGCTTTGGTGTAGGTCGGCGCCCAATGCGCTCTTGTTGTTGCTGCCGATGACGATGCCGGATTTGTCCAGTATGGACAGGTCCCGCACGCCAGGCATGGCGTCGGCCAACAGCTGCAGGCGTCGGCTCATATTGGGAGTTTCGCCGGGGTGGTCGCTGTAGTACAGGTCGTAGCGCAGGCCGGCCAGGGCTCGGTTCACCCCCTGCAGTTGGCGGATCAGGTTTTCGTCCACCACGCGGGCCTGGGTTTGCAGGCGGTCGAATTCTTTTTCCCGGTTCAGCCCGTGTTCCCGCCAGAGTTTGCAGGCCATCGTACCCAGCAAAACCAGCAGCGCCAGTGCCATGGCCCACCATTCCTGGGCGTGGCGTCGGTTCAGGCGGGAGTCCGTCACCGAGGGGTGCGGAGCCGTTTGCCTCATGGTGCGAGGCCCTTCGCATGCATGTCACGGTGTCCGTAGCGGCGCATAGAACGTCCTGGCGGTGGTCAGAGAACCCGCAAAGGGGTATTTGCTAGCACATTGTGTACCCAGGCTCGGCTGGGCGCACGGCTAAATGCAACTAATTTCTATCAGTTTCCGACGTTTCGGGCGCCATAGACGGCCACGTGCCACCGAATCGCCCCCCCGCCCTGAGGAGCGCTAACTCAGTTTTTTGACCAGCACCTGGCTCTTGCGGTCCCAGTTGTACTTGCGCTTGCGGGCTTCGGGCAGCCAATCGGGGTCCACCTGCACAAAGCCGCGTTTAATGAACCAGTGCATGGTGCGGGTGGTCAGCACAAAAATGCTCTGTAGGCCGGCGGCGCGGGCGCGCTGCTCCACGCGTTTGAGCACTTTTTCTCCGTCGCCCTGGCCTTGTACCTGGGGCGATACCGTCAGCGCGGCCATCTCGCCGGTGTGGGCCTCGGGGTAGGGGTAGAGGGCAGCGCAGGCGAAGATCACGCCGTCGTGCTCCACCACGGTGTACATATGGGCGTCGCGTTCGATCTCGGTGCGGCTGCGCTTGACCAGGGTGCCGTCTTTTTCGAAAGGCTCGATCAGCTGCAAGATGCCGCCCACATCGTCTACCAAGGCTTCGCGCAGGCTTTCCAGTTTTTCGTCCACCACCATGGTGCCTATGCCGTCGTGTACATACACCTCCAGCAGGATGGCGCCATCGACCGAAAACGGAATGATGTGGCTGCGCTCCACGCCGGACTTGCAGGCCGTCACGCAGTGCTGCAGGTAGAAGGCGGTGTCGGTGGGTACATTGGCGGCGGGAAGTTCGGCCAGCAGTTTTTCGGCCATGGCCAGGGGCAACTCGGTGTCGATAGGGTTGTCTTCGCTCTCGGGCTCGCCCGGATGCATGCGGATGCCGGGCACCTCGGTCAGGAAGATCAGCTTATCGGCCTGCAAGGCGCTGGCGACCGAGGTGGCTACCTCTTCCATGGTCAGGTTGAAAGCTTCGCCAGTGGGCGAGAAGCCAAAGGGCGACAGCAGCAGCATGGCGCCCATGTCCAGCACGCGGGTGATGCCGGCGATATCTACCTTGCGTACCAGGCCGGAATGCTGGAAGTCGATGCCGTCCACGATGCCGACCGGGCGGGCGGTGATGAAATTGCCCGAAATCACCCGGATGGTAGCGCCTGCCATCGGCGTATTGGGCAGGCCCTGGCTGAACGCCGCCTCGATCTCGTAGCGCAGTTGGCCGGCGGCTTCTTGCGCGCAGTCCAGCGCAACTTCGTCGGTGATGCGGATCCCGTTGGCGTATTTGGGGGGGTGGCCCTTGGCCTTGAGCTGCTCATTGACCTGCGGGCGAAAGCCGTGCACCAACACGATCTTTACACCCATGCTCTGGATCATGGCCAGGTCTTGTGCCAGGTTGGGCAGCTTGCCCGCTGCAATCGCCTCACCCGCGATGCCCACCACAAAGGTCTGGTTCCTAAACTTGTGGATGTACGGTGCCACGGAACGGAACCAGGGCACGAAGGTGAAGTTGAAAACAGAGGTCATGGTCATGGCGCGTGATTGTGCATGAAAGCCTCTGTTGCAGCGGGGCCAGCCCCGCTGCTTTTTCTCGATCAGCGCACGCGGGCACCTACCAGGGCGGCATGCAGCATGCGCAGGCTATGCGGCTCGTTCAAAAAGCGCATTTTTTCTGCGGCTTGCTGTACGGCGTGGCCCTGGCGACCCAGTTGGCGCACGCGTTGGCGGCGGTGCTCGCCGCGCAGGCCCAGTCCGGTGTGGCGGGGGCCCAGGGCTTGCAGAGCCAGGCTGGCCAGACGCGGCAGGTCGGCCAGCCAGCTGCCGGCGGATGTGCGCACATGGCTGTCTTTGGCATAGGCCCAGGCTTGCTTCAGCACCGACGGGGACTGGGTCTCCTCGGGCACCAGCAGCCAGCCGGCATTGCGCATGCGCTGGCCTAGCCCACTTTGGCTACTGAGCACGGTGAACGGTACGGCCAGCAGCAGCGGCAGGCCCATGGGCAACAGCCACAGCGCAGTGGCGGGCGAGATGGCGGCAATGCAGGCCAGCAGGCACAGCACGCCTAGGCCCAGGGGGCCAAAGCGCCGTGCTGCATCGGCCCAGGGCAGGTCATTGGCTTCGCGCGGGGGCGAGGTCCATTCCAGGCGCCAGCCCGTTAGCGCACCTACCACGAACAGGCTGTGCGCCGCCATGCGCAGCGGTGCTTGCAGCATCGATAGACCGGCTTCCAGCACGGTGCTGCCCACCAGGGCCAGACTGCCGCCAAAGCGGGCTTGTTCGCCACGCAACAGTACGGCGGCCAGGCCCAGCACCCGGGGCAGGGCCAGCATCAGCGCGGTAGACGCCCACAGCGTCACCACGCCATGGTGGGACCAGGGCTGGAACTCACTGTCGTGCAGCCACAGGCAGGCGCCCAGCACGACGTAGAGCAGCCATAGCGGCGCAGACACATAGGACATGGCGCCGGTGGCCAGCATGGCGCGGTGGACCGGACGCAGGCCAGGTTCGGCCAGTAGGCGGGCATTTTGCAGATTGCCCTGGCACCAGCGGCGGTCGCGTTGCAGCTCGGCCAGCAGGTGGGGCGGCTGCTGCTCGTAGCTGCCTTCCAGGTCGTTCACCAGCCAGACCTCGTAGCCCGCACGGCGCATCAGGGCGGCTTCCACAAAATCGTGCGACAGGATTTCGCTCGCCAGGGCGCCGGTGCCGGGCAGGGTGGCCAGCGCGCAGTGCTGCATGAAGGGTGCTACGCGGATGATGGCGTTGTGGCCCCAGTAATGGGCCTCGCCCAGCTGCCAGAACTGCATGCCGGCGGTAAACAGCCGGCCGGTGACACGGCTGCCAAACTGCTGTGCCCGTGCATGCAGGGTAGCGTGGCCGCAGGCGCGCGGCGCGGTTTGCAAGATACCGGCGCGCGGGTGGGCCTCCATCAGGCGGGCCAGGGTGACCAGGGTGTCGCCGCTCATCACGCTGTCGGCGTCCATCACCACCATATAGCGGTAGCTGCGGCCCCAGCGGCGGCAAAAGTCGGCCACGTTCCCGGCCTTGCGGCGCGTGCGGTGCTGGCGCCAGCGGTAGTGCACCTGCAGCTTGCTGCCATGGGCTTGCATCTGGCTGCGCAAGTCTTGCCAGGCGCTCATCTCGGCCACTCGCAGATCGGGGTCGCTGGTGTCGGACAGCACAAACACGTCAAACAGCCGCTCGGCCCCGGCGTTCACCAGCGACTCGCAGGTGGCGCGCAGGCCCGCAAACACCGTGGCCACGTCTTCGTTGCAGATCGGCATGATGACGGCGGTGCGCGCGTCTGCCGGCAGGGTGATGCCGTCCGCGCTGCGGGCCGACAGTGCATGCCGGTCGCCGCGCAGCGTGACCCAGAAGCCCATTACGGCGGTCACCGTGCCGGCCGACACCCAGGCAAACAGCAGCGCGAACAGCCCTAGTTGCGCCGCCAGCAACCAGTCACTGCCCGCGCCGGGCTGGGCACGCCACAGCAGGGCGGTGGCAAAGGCCGTGGCACCGGCAATCCAGAACAGCAGCCAGTTGCGGCGTTGCTGGGCAGCCGCTTCCCAGGCGGGTGTTTGTTGCTGCAATTGGGCGGCATTGGCGCGCCAGGGCGCGTCGCCAGGAGCTTGCTCTCCACGCAGGCGGGCCATAAAGCCCAACCAGGCCTGGGCGGGCATGGAGCCGCGTTGGATGGGAGGCATCCCGGAGGTGTGTGCAGGTGTGGTCATAGGGCAGGCAGGATGTAAGTCCAGGTTTCGCTGACCGTGTCAGGGCCGGCTGTGAGGTAGGCGCGCAGTTCCACGGGGCGCGCGGGGTCCAGGGTCTTGACGCGCAGGGCTAGGCGCCAGGCGCCGGTGGCTTCCACGCGGTAGACGTTCTGCTCGGTGATGTGGCCGTTGCTGTTGGCGCTGACCACGGCCTTCAGCTCGCCGCTGCCGGGCAGGGCCGGGCCGTTGAAGTCCACGATGAATTGCTGCTCGTTCTGCGCCAGGGCGGCAAAGCTGCGGCCAGCCCGGGTTTGCGTCGCCCAGGCCTGGGGTGGGCGCTGCTGGGCTTCACCCTGCCAGTCCACGCGCCATGACACGTCCAGCGGCTGGCCGGGGGCGGGCAAAGTGGCCGGCACCCAGTAGGCGACGATGTTGTCGTGGGTTTCGTCGGGCGTGGGCAGTTGCATCAGCTCCACCCGGCCTTTGCCCCAGTCGCCCAGCGGTGTGATCCAGGCGGAGGGCCGGCGTTCGTAGCTGGCTTCGCTGTCCTCGTAGCTGCTGAAGCTGCGGTCGCGCTGCATCAGGCCAAAGCCCTTGGGCGATTGGGTGGTGAACGAGGTGACCAGCGGCTTGCGCGGGTTTTGCAGCGGGCGCCACAGCCATTCGCCTTCGCCACTGGCGACCATCAAGCCGTCGGAGTCATGCACTTCGGGGCGGAAGTCGTCGCGGCTGGGCTGGTTTTCGCCAAAGTTGAACATGCTGGTCAGCGGCGCAATGCCCAGGGTGCGTATCGGGTTCTGCGGCGATGCGCGCAGGAACAACCGGGCCTTTACCGTCATGCTGGTGGTGCCACCGGGGCTGATCTCAAAGCGGTAGGCGCCCGACACGCGGGGCGAGTCCAGCAGGGCCAGCACGGTCAGGGCCTGGGCCTTGGTATCGGGCCGTTCAATCCAGAAGTCGGTGAAGCGGGGAAATTCCTCCGGCCCGCCACCGGCGCTGTCCACCGCCAGGCCACGGGCCGACAGGCCGTAGTGCAGGCCTTTGCTCAGCGCCCGGAAGTAGCTGGCGCCCTGGAACACCACCAGCTCGTCCTTGTAGGCGGGGTTGTTCAGGGGGTAGTGCACGCGAAAGCCGGCGTAGCCTATGTCGCCCCAGCTTTGTGGATTCAGCGCGTTGGCGCCGTAGCTGAAGTTTTGTGGATCAAAGCGAAATGCCCGTTCGCCTTCGGCTGTGAGCTCGTGCAGGCGTACCGGCTCGGTCTGGTACTTGCCCAGGTGGAAGAACATCAGCTCGAACGGCAGCTGCTCGGCGCGCCAGGCCGCGCGCTCGGGCTTGAAGCGGATGTCGCGCATCTGGTCGTAGCTGAGCTGGCGCAGCGCCTGCGGCGTTTGGCTGGGTACCGGGCTGTAGGGCTGTGCCGCCAGGGTTTGGGCGCGCTCTGCGAGCGTGTCGAAGTCGGTGCGCAGTGGCGGCGCTGCAAAGGTGGCGGGTGCCGCTAGAGCCGATAGCACCAGCAGGGCGGATAGAGATGTGCGTGTAGTACAGGTCATTGCCGGTACTGGTGCAAACCCTATGCCACAGGAATAATTCTTTAAAAATCAATGGCTTACATGATTTTTGAAAAATGGAAGCCAGATTTTTTGCCCAAAAGCGTCGCTGATCAGCGACAGCTATGCTCCCGGGTATCCGCCTGCGTCTTGCAAGCTATTGATTCATAAAGATAAATCAGCTGTCGCCAGCTGGCGACAGGCCGCTTTCAGGCTCGCCGTCGGGCGGCTCGGCGCGGAACAGGCCGGGTGTCAGCCCGTGCTTTTGAAGCAGGCGGTAGAACTCGGTGCGGTTCTTGTCAGCCAGCCGTGCGGCGTCGGCCACCTGGCCGTCGGTCAGCTTCAGCAGGCCCACCAGGTAGCTGCGTTCAAAGCGGTTGCGCGCCTCGCTAAAGCCAAGCACCTCCACCGTGGGCACGCGCAGGGCGCGCTGCACCAGGGCCAGCGGCACCAGCGGCGTGGTGGCCAGGGCGCAGACCTGCTCGACCACGTTGTGCAGTTGGCGCACATTGCCCGGCCAGGCGGCGGTAGCCAGCACGCTCAGCGCATCCGGGGCAAAGCCTTTCACCGGCTTGTGGTACTTGCTTGCCAGGCGCTGGAGAAAGTGCTGCGCCAGCAGGGCGATGTCTTCGCGCCGGTCGGCCAGCGGGGGCAGGGTGAGGGTGACTACGTTCAGCCGGTAGTACAGGTCTTCGCGGAAGTCGCCCTGGGCCAGCGCGGCCTCCAGGTCGCGGTGGGTGGCCGAGAGTATGCGCACGTCCACATCTACCGACTGCTGGGCACCCACGGGCCGTATCTGCCGCTCTTGCAGCACGCGCAGCAGCTTGACCTGCAGGGTAGGCGGCATGTCGCCGATTTCGTCCAGAAACAGGGTGCCGCCGTTGGCTGTTTGGAACAAGCCCCGGTGGTGCGCCACTGCGCCGGTGAAGGCGCCTTTGACGTGGCCAAACAGCTCGGACTCCAGCAGCGCCTCGGGAATGGCGCTGCAGTTCACCGCCACAAAGGCACCGTGGGCACGCGGGCTGGCGCGGTGGATGGCGCGTGCCAGCAGCTCTTTGCCGCTACCGCTTTCGCCGCGTACCAGCACCGATGCGTCGCTGGGCGCTACCAGCCGCGCCTCGGCCAGTACCTCGTCCATCACCGCCGAGCGGCTCACGATCTCGGCGCGCCAGGCCTCGCCGGCCGAGCCCGCCACCGGGCGGCTGGCGGTAGACAAGGCCAGGGCCCGGCTCACCGCCGCCAGCAGCTCTTTGCCGTCAAAGGGCTTGGTCAGGTAGCTGAACACGCCGCGCAGCGTGGCGTCCACCGCGTCGGGGATGCTGCCGTGGGCGGTCAGCAGAATCACCGGCAGGCCTGGGAAGCGCGACTGTACGGCGTCGAACAAGCCCATGCCGTCCAAGCCCGGCAGGCGCACATCGCTCAGTACCAGCTGCGGGCGCAGTACCTCCAGCCGGGCCAGCGCGGCCTCGGCATCTACTTCGGCGGTGACGGCATAGCCGGCGGCGCCCAGGCGCAGCGACAGCAGGCGCAGCATGTCGGGGTCGTCGTCTACCACCAGGATCTGCGGCTTGCCGCCCGTGGTGCTCATGGCGCTTTCCCCATGCTGCGCGGCGCCAGGGACCGCTCGATGGCCTTCAGCGCCTCCAGTTGCTCGGTCAACTGGTCTATGCGGCGCTGGTTGTCGCGCAGCTGCTGGCTTTGCCGGGCGACTTGTTCTTCCAGCCGCTTTTGTTCAGCAGCCCGCGCAGTCAATAGCGGCAGCCAGCCTGCCCAGGCCGCAGCGGTGGGTTCTGTGGAATTGGCCAGGCCTTCCAACTGGGCCTGCGCCCGTGCGGCATCGCCGGGGGTACGGGTGTGCAGCCAGGCCAGGGCCAGATGCACCATGCCGGCCGGTGTGGCGGGCTCGGCCGCCAGCCGGGAGGCAAAGCCGGACGCTGTCTCGGGGGCGGCCAAGCGCAGCGCATCCTGCCATTGCTGCAGCTGGCGGCCGGCCTGGTCCGCCGGGCTTAGCGGCGAGGGCATGGGTACCAGTTTGATCACCGGCGTGGGGTCGGGTGTATCCACGGGGACCTTGGCTGGCTGCGGCTGTACCGGCAGGGTTGGCGTGGCGCTGCAGGCGACCAGTACGCACAGGCTCCAGAGGCTCAGATTGCGGATCAGTAACTTAAACATGTGAGGTGTCCAGAGGCAAAACGATTTGAAAGCAGGCACCACCGGTGTTGGCCATGGCGCGTACCAGCCCGCCGTGGGCGGCTACCTGCTCGCGCACGATGGCCAGGCCGATGCCGCTGCCGCGTGGCTGGTTTTGTGGCTGTATATGGCCACGGAAGAAGGGGTCAAAGATGTGTTCCCGCTCGTCCTCGGGTATGCCGGGGCCGCTGTCGCTGATCTCTAACACCACCTGGCTGTTCAACGTGCCCACCCACCAGCGTATGCGCCCCCCCGGGGGGCTGAAGCGCACGGCGTTGGACAGCAGATTACCCAGCGCCATGCCCAGGCGCTCCGGGTCTACCGGGTGGCTGAGCGTGGCGTCGCCTTCTACCGCCACGCTCAGGCTACGGGCCTGCCAGCTCAGCCGCTGGGCTTGCACTACACCGTCCAGCAATGTGCGCAGC
Source organism: Rhodoferax sp. SPJ21 (assembly GCF_058216335.1). NCBI lineage: Bacteria > Pseudomonadati > Pseudomonadota > Betaproteobacteria > Burkholderiales > Comamonadaceae > Rhodoferax > Rhodoferax sp. SPJ21. The sequence continues at coordinate 246,787 of NZ_JBYZMO010000003.1, read as the reverse complement.
ACCGTGGGGCGGCGCTGCAGCTGCCGCGCGTCGAATGCGGCGGCGTTGTAGCGCAGCAGGTCTTCTATTTGCTGCTGCAGCACGCCGGTGTTGTGCTGCAGTATGGCCACGATCTCGGCCTGCTCGCTGCCCAGGGTGCCGCCCACGCCTTCTTGCAGCAGGGCCACGCCCTCGCGCAGCGCGGCCAGCGGGGTTTTCAGCTCGTGCGAGGTGTGGCGCAGAAAGCGGGCCTTGTCTTCGTCCAGCTCGGTCAGCCGCAGGCGCAGCCAGTCCAGCTGACGGCCCAGGCTGGCCAGGTCGGCCGGGCCGTGTATTTGTATGGCCTGCTGCAGCCGGCCTTCACCTAGCGCCACGATGGACTGGCCCAGGCGGCGCAGCGGGCGCGTCAGCCACAAGCCAAACGCCAGTGCCGCCACCGCTGCCGCCACGATGGCCACCAGCACCTGCTGCACCTGGCGGTTGCGCTGTTCTTCCAACGCGTTTTGCACCTGCTGGTTGTGCTCGGCAATGCTTTGCTGCACCTGCTGCGACAGGCCGCGCGAGATGCCGTCCAGCGTCTGGAATTCTGCCGCCACCGCATTGCCCCGGCTGGGGCGCGGCACGCGGTCATCGGCCAGCTGGCTGCGGATGCGCACGGCCGAGGCCAGCCACTGCTGGGCCAGTGCGGCTGTGGGCGGGTACTGGCCCAGGGGCAGCAGCAGGGCCTGGGCCTGGTTGGCAGCATCGTCGAAGCGCTGGCGCAAGGCGTCATCGCCCAGCACCAGGTACTGGCGGGCGGCGCGTTCCATGTCGGTGCTGCGTTCGGCCAGGCCGCGGGTCGCCAAGTTCAGCTGTGTACTCTGTTGCCCGTTCGCCCGGCTTTGCGCTAGCACGCCTTGCAGCGCCTGCAGGCCGCTGAGCGACACCGCGCCTAGCAGTGCGGCAATCAGCACAAAGGCCAGCAACAACAGTTGGCGAAAGGAGGCGCGTAGGGTCACGGCGTGGGGGGCAATTAGCCCGACAAGAAGGGGTGGCTTCAGTATAAAACCCGGTGCTGCACTGCAGCATCTGAAGATGTAATGGCCTGTAGCCGCCGTTGCAGCGCCTTTGGGGTTTCAAGCCTTTTAGGCCTCTGGCGCATGTATTACCTGCGCAAGTAGCTATAAAAATAGTAGCGATATAGACTGTTCGCCATGCCACACGACCCTCTACTGACGAAGCCCCTGGCGCTGGCCCAGGCACGCAATCTGCAACTCGCCGCCCAGGGTCTGCTGGCCGCGCCGCGCCGCAAGGCCACGCCCCTGGCGCTGCGCCAGAGCATCGCGCAAATGCAGCTGCTGCAGATAGACACCATCAGCGTGGTGGCGCGCAGCCCCTACCTGGTGCTTTTCTCGCGGCTAGGCGCCTACCCGCAGGCCTGGCTGGACGCAGCCCTGGCCGATGGTCATCTGTTCGAAACCTGGGCCCATGAAGCCTGCTTCGCTCCCGCCGCAGACCTGCTGCTACACCGCAGCTACAACCAGCACACGCGCCGCCATTGGGGCCTGCAGAATGGCAAATCCATACAGGCCAGCCATCGCACCCACCTGGATGCCCTGCTGGCGCATATTGACAGCAACGGCCCGGTACGTTCAGCCGACTTCACCCGGCAAGACGGCAAAACCGGCAACGGCTGGTGGGACCGCAAGGACGAAAAGCGCTGGCTAGAGGCCCTGTTCGCCAGCGGCGAGCTGATGGTCAAGCGCCGCGACAGCTTCCAGCGCGTCTACGACTTGGCGCACCGCGTGCACCCGCACCTGGCCGACGCCGTGCTGCCCGAAGCCGCCGCCGTGCACCAGTATTTCACCGAGAAAGCCATTCTTGCCCTGGGCATCACCCAGGCCCGCTGGGTGCACGACTACTTCCGCCAGAAGCCACGCCTGAAAGACGCCGACCTGGACGCGCTGGTGGAGCAGGGCGTGGTGCAGCGTGTCGAGGTGCAAGGCTGGGCGCTGCCTGGCTACGTACACCGGCAGCACGCCGAGCTGTTGCAGTCTGCCCAGGCCGGCCAGCTGCGCGCCACCCACACCGCGCTGCTATCACCCTTCGACCCGCTGGTCTGGGACCGCGAACGCGCCTCGGCGATGTTCGGCTTCGACTACCGCATCGAGTGCTACACGCCGGAAGAAAAACGCACCTACGGCTACTTCGTGCTGCCCATCCTTTACCGTGGCGCGCTGATCGGCCGGTTAGACGCCAAGGCGCACCGCGCGCAGGGCGTGTTTGAGGTGAAGGCGCTGTTTCTGGAAGATGGCGTGAAGCTGAGTGACGCGGCGGTGCGGGCGGTGGCAGATGCGATCCAGCGCTGTGCGGACTGGCATGGCACGCCGGAGGTTCGGGTGGGGAGGATGGAGCCGGAGGGGGTGGGGGAGAGGCTGCGTGGGGCGTTGGTAGCTTAGCCTAGCCTTTGTGCGGTACCAAAGTGGAAGTCGGCTTAGGGCCCAGAGCGGACATCATGGCAGGAAGTGGCCTTCAATCGGATGTAAGAAATTCCGAAGTGGAAGCGATGACCTCTTCAAAGATTACCGTCCGTCCTCAGTTCAGAGATTCGCACTGCTCAAGCGTTGGATGCAGGCTTCCTAAAACTCGCACACTGTGTCGCGTGGAAGGCGCGGTGTGTACTTGTCGAAGACCCAGCTTTCACCTACTCTGCTACCGACAATGTGCCTTTCGTCCGTCCCGGCGTAGTTCTGATGTCGGTAACTACGAAGGCGTCGAAGGTCACATCACAGAAGACGACAATTCTGCCCGCTTCGGTGGATACGTCGGTGACTTCAGCCTAGATGAAATGCGTTCGTAGATCGAGTTCCCAAACATCGGTTTCGAGGGCAGATTCAAGGTCGCTGCCGATTAAGTCTTGGAATTAAGCAACCAGTTCAATCTCCACATCCAGCTCGTCGAAGTCGTCAGGTGCGAGGATGAGGACTTTCTCTGTCATCGAAAAAAAAGGGCCAGCTCGCCGCTGACCCTTTTCCCATTTTCTACTTCAAGGGGCATAAGGATGACCCGAGTGAACTTCACCTGCTGTCGCGACGGCCAAACATGCGGACAGGGCCACAGCACGCAGAGGGTTGCGGAAGCAAGCTTCCAGCTTAGTGTCAAACGAAACGTTGTAACGGATCATGGGAACCTCCTTCTTTGTGACGGTGATCTGCTTTTTGGTTGGCTTGGTATCGCTCAAGGGCCGCTTCGTAGCGGCTTGCGGTTTAGGAACTGGGGTCGTGCGATGTACTGCACCGGGTTTTGGTTGGTGAGCCTGCCGCGCACTATGACCTTGTCCTTGGCCGTCGGGTCCAGCCTTATGCCTCCTGAGAGCAATGAGGATTTCACTTTACCATGGGTGGGGCAGCGCGGGGCCGGGACCTCACCGAGCGCAAGTCCCCAGTAAACCCGCGGAGACCGGCTTGCGCTCGATCGCTAGGCGAGTTCGACGGATCAGTCCGCGCAGGCGTTGGTCAAGGCAGGCGGGGAAGCCCGCGAAAACTTTACAAGATGACTGCGGTGATCAATCGACCGGCGGCCACGACGTATGTCCGCAATTGGCCGTTTGCAGGCAGTGAAGTCTACGCCCAGTTTCAACGTCGGACATTCTTACTTAGCCTGCGCCGCATTCCGAATCCGAGCCAGCAGCCGCATCCGTATCAACCCACTCACCGGTCGAATCAACCACCAATACGGCGTAAACCGCCGCAGCGAAGTCTGGTCATTGCAAAACACCCGTGTCTCGGTGCGCAGCCAGGTGCTGCCGTCACTTGCAGCTTCGGCGCTGAAGTTCAGTACCAGCTTGGCAAACCCAGGCTCGGCAAATTGCGCAAAGGTGTCGGCGTTGCCAATTGGGACTTGGCCATAGTCGGCCTGCCAGAATTTGCCCACCAGGCCTATGGCGACTTCCTGGTCTTCGTCGCGGCCCAGTGGCGTGAAGTTTTGGATGCCAAACGCGGGCTGTTGCTGCAGTCCGCTGCGGCCACCCAGGGCGCCCCATACCCGGTCGGGCAACTCGCGTAGCTGGATGAAGCGGCGGGTCCACGGGTCTTCGCTGATCTCGGGCCGGAGCGCGGTGTCCAGCAGGGCGGCGGGCGTGGCGTGGGTCAGCAGCTGGTGCTTTTCCTGGAACTGGTAGTGGGGTAGGTAGTGATTTATCAAGCGCATGGGGCCGCCGGTGGTTTACCGTAGTATCTCCGCTGCGGCCTGCTGGCCGCCTCGTGGCTCAAAGCGTCAGCCGGGGATGGGCTGGCTGGGCCTGCCCGATGCGCTCCTGCAGGCGGAAGCTGGCCACTTCCTGTACCAGCTGCCGCGACTGGGATTTGAGCGCACTGGCGGCGGCGGCCATCTGCTCCACCAGCGCGGCATTCTGCTGGGTGACCTGGTCCATCTGCATGATGGCTTCGCCGATCTGGGAGACGCCGGCGTTCTGCTCGGCGCTGGCCAGGCTGATCTCTCCCATGATGGTGGTGGCTTGCTGGATGCTACGCACCACATCCTGCATGGTGTTGCCGGCCTGGTCCACTTGGCTGGAGCCGCTGCTGACGCGCTCCACGCTGGTGTGGATCAGGCCGCGAATTTCCTTGGCGGCGCTGGCGCAGCGCCCGGCCAGCAGGCGGACTTCGCCCGCCACCACGGCAAATCCTCGGCCTTGTTCGCCGGCGCGGGCAGCTTCCACGGCCGCGTTCAGCGCCAGGATATTGGTCTGGAAGGCGATGGCGTCGATCACGCCGATGATGTCGGCGATTTTGCGCGAGGCGTCGTTGATGCCCTTCATGGTTTCGACCACCTGGGCGACCACGCTGCCGCCCTGGTGGGCGACTGCGCTGGCTTTGCCGGCCAGGGTGTTGGCCTGGCGCGCGTTCTCGGCGTTCTGGTGGACAGTGGAGCTGAGCTGCTCCATGGAGGCCGAGGTTTGCTGTAGCGCGCTGGCCTGGCTTTCAGTGCGGGCCGACAGGTCGTTATTGCCCTGGGCGATTTCGCTGCTGGCCATGGCAATGGCTTCCGAGCCCTCGCGGACCTTGGTGACCACGTGGTCCAGGTGGCTGCGCATGGTGTCCAGCGACTGCATCAGCTGGCCCAGCTCGTTGCTGCCGCGCACGGGTACCGCGACGGTCAGGTCCTTGTTGGCTACCGCGCGGGCCACCGACACAGCTTCGGCAATCGGGCCGGTGATGCTGCGCACAAAGGCCAGCGCCAGCGTGGTGGTGACCATCAGGCCGACGATCAAACCGGCCACCAGAGCCCAACTGGCGCGCTGCGCCGTGTTGGCCCGGTCCTGCAGTGCGTCGCTCATGCTTCGCATGGCCAGGGCGTTGAATTCAAATAGGCCGTCGATGGCGCGGCTGAAGGTGTCGAAGTAGTCGGCCGCAGAGGCCTTGATTTCAGCCGCGTCCAGCAGCGCCTGGTCGGCCAGGGCCAGGGCGGTGTTGGTGGCTGCGCGGGCGCTTTCGGCCTTGGCGGTCAGCACGCTTTTGAACTGGGCGTTGCCGTCGGCGGCGCGCTGGATGTTACGGAACATATCGGCCTGGGCTTCGATGGCGCGGCCCTTTAGTGCGGTCAGGCTGGCCCGGCCTTCGGGCGGCAGCACCGTCTGGGTGAGAAAGCCCGAGCCCGTCGCGCGCATGATGCCCAGGCTTTCAGCGAGGCGCGGCATATTCACCAGGCTGGCCTGGATCAGAAAGTGGGTGTCAGCCTCGGGGTCGGTGCTGAGGCCGAACTCGGCCATCAGCTCGTCGCTGAGCAGCAACTCGCTTCCTACGATCTGGGTGTGTTGGCGGGTACTGTCCTGGGGTTTGACGGCATGCTGGGTAACACGTTGTTCCAGGTCCTGCCAGAGCTGCCGGGTTTCGCTCCACTGGGTTTGCAGGCGCGGCGAGGTGTCGGCCCGTTGCAGCGCGGCGGCCAGGTTGTCCATGGCCTGCGCAAGCGCATCACGCACGGCTGGCCGCCGGGCTTCCAGCTGTGCGTTGCCACTGAGCATGGCGAGGGAGATGCCTCGATGCATTTGAGTGAGCTGTATGACCTTGTTCAGCGCTACCAGGGGAGGCCCGCCCCGGGCTTCGCGCTGGGCGGCCTGGCTGTCCAGAAAGGCGCGGCGTATATATAGGCCAAATGGGATTGCCAGCATCACCAGCGCGATCAGGCCGAGAATGATGAATTTTTGTCCCAAACCCAGTCGGTGTAGCAGCGTCATCGGCAAATCCTTGGAGTGGTGTTCCACAGTAGAGGTGTAAGTGCCAACGCGACATTTGTGCGGGGCAGAACACCATAGCGGATGTGCCTCGGCTTGTATCTACGCCACGTCCACCATTGGGAGTACGCCCTGCCCGCAGCAGGGCTCGGCGCGGGCCGGGATAATCGCCGGATATGTTGAAAATTGAATTCCCCGCTTCGCTACCCGTCTCAGAACGGCGCGAAGAGATAGAAGCCGCCATTGCCGCCCACCAGGTGGTCATCGTCTGCGGTGAAACCGGCTCCGGCAAAACCACCCAGCTGCCCAAGATCGCCCTGGCCATGGGGCGCGGCAAACTGAACTGCCCCGAAGGCCAGCGAGGCAAGCTGATCGGCCACACCCAGCCGCGCCGCATTGCCGCGAGCTCGGTGGCCAAGCGAATTGCCGAAGAATTGAAAACTACGCTGGGCGATGTGGTCGGCTTCAAGGTGCGCTTCCAGGACCGGCTGGGGCGCGATGCCTCCGTGAAGCTGATGACCGACGGTATCTTGCTGGCCGAGACGCAGACCGACCCGCTGCTGAATGCCTACGACACCATCATCATCGACGAGGCGCACGAGCGCAGCCTGAACATCGACTTTCTGTTGGGCTATCTGCGCCAGATACTGCCGCGCCGGCCGGATTTGAAGATCATCGTCACATCCGCCACCATCGACGCGGACCGCTTCGCCAAGCATTTCGAGTCCAAAAAGGGCCCGGCCCCGGTCATCATGGTGTCGGGCCGCACATTCCCGGTGGAGCAGCGCTACCGCCCGTTCGAAGAAAGCCGTGACTACGGCCTGAACGAGGCCATGGCCGACGCTGTGGACGAACTCTGGCGCGATCCGCACAACGCGGGCGACATCCTGATCTTCCTGCCCGGCGAGCGTGAAATCCGCGAGGCCGCCGACCACCTGCGCAAGCATGTGAGCCACCAGCCGGTGTTCCGCAGCGCCGAGGTGCTGCCGCTGTTCGCGCGCCTCAGCCCAGCCGAGCAGGACCGCATTTTCGACGCCCACGCCGGTGGCCGACGCATTGTGCTGGCCACCAATGTGGCCGAGACATCGCTCACCGTGCCCGGCATCCGATACGTGATTGATGCAGGTACGGCGCGCGTGAAGCGCTATTCTTTCCGTAGCAAGGTGGAGCAGCTGCTGGTGGAGCCTATCAGCCAAAGCTCGGCCAACCAGCGCGCCGGCCGCTGCGGCCGCGTGGCCAACGGCATCTGCATACGCCTGTACGACGAGCAGGACTTCAACGGTCGCCCGCGCTTTACCGACCCCGAAATTTTGCGCAGCTCGCTGGCCGGCGTGATCTTGCGCATGAAGTCGTTGCACTTGGGCATCGTCGAAGACTTTCCGTTTTTAGAGAAGCCCCAGGGCCGCGCGATTGCCGATGGCTACCAGCTGCTGGCCGAACTCGGCGCGGTGGACGACGCGAACGAGCTGACCCCCACCGGCCAGGAGCTGGCCAAGCTGCCACTCGACCCGCGCGTGGGCCGCATGATTCTGGAAGCCCGCGCCCGCCAGTCGCTGGACGAGGTGCTGGTGATTGCCAGCGCCCTGAGCGTGCAGGACGTGCGCGACCGCCCCATGGACCTGCAGACCCAGGCCGACCAGGCGCACGCCAAGTTCGACGACGACCGCAGCGAGTTCAGCGGGTATTTGAACCTGTGGAAGTGGATCAACGACGCCCGGGGCGGGCAGCCGAATGCACCCTCACCCCAACCCTCTCCCGCAGGCGGGAGAGGGGGCAAGTCGGGTGGTCCACTCCCTCTCCCTCTGGGAGAGGGCCGGGGTGAGGGCTCCCCGCGCCACAAGCTCAGTAACCGCCAATACGAGCAGCTGCTGCGGCAGAACTTCATCAACATCCGCCGCGTGCGGGAGTGGCGCGACATCTACAGCCAGCTGCATACCGTGGTGGCCGAGCACAAATGGCGGCTGAATACTGCGCCGGCCAGCTACGAGCAGATTCACTTGTCCATGCTGTCCGGCCTGCTGGGCAATATCGGCTGGAAGACCGAGGGCGACGAGGTCGCTCAGACCGAGTACCTCGGTGCGCGCGGCATCAAGTTCCACCGCCATCCTGGCGCGCACCTGCGCAAGAAGCCGGGCCGGTGGATCGTGGTGGCCGAGCTGGTGGAAACCACGCGTTTGTTTGGCCGTGGCATTGCCAACATCGAGCCGCAGTGGGTCGAGCAGGTGGCCGGCCATTTGCTCAAAAAACAGCTGCTGGACCCGCATTGGGAAAAGAAGGCCAGCGAGGTCACCGCGCTGGAGCGGGCCACGCTGTACGGCATCGTCATCTACAGCGGGCGGCGTGCCAACTTTGGCCGTGTGGACCCGGTGGGGGCGCGGGAAATCTTCATCCGCGAAGCGCTGGTGCAGGGCCAATGGGACTGCAAGTTCCCGTTCCTGGCGGCCAACCTCAAACTGATCAAGCAGGTGGAAGACCTGGAGCACAAGGCGCGCCGGCAAGACGTGCTGGTGGACGACGAACTGATCTACGCCTTCTACGACCAGCAGTTGCCGGCCGATGTGTACGGCGGCGCCAGCTTCGAGCGCTGGTACCGCGACGCGCAGCAGATCAACCCCAAGCTGCTGATGCTGACCCGCGAGGAGCTGATGCGCCACGAGGCCGCCGGCATCACCACGCAATCGTTCCCCAAGACCATCCGCCTGGGCGGTGTGGACTGCCTGGCCACCTATCTGCACGAACCCGGCGACGCGAAAGATGGCCTGACCGTCACCGTGCCGCTGTTCGTGCTGAACCAGGTGAACGACGAGCGCTGCGAATGGCTGGTGCCCGGCATGTTGAAGGACAAGATCCAGGCGCTGATCAAAACCCTGCACCAGCGCCCGCGCTCGCGCCTGGTGCCGCTGCCCGACACCGCCGCCAAGATGGCCGAGACGCTGAACGCGCCCGCACTGTTCGGCCACGGCACCCTTGTCGATGCGGTGCTGAAGCTGGTGCGCGCCGCCACCTCGCTGGACGTGGTGCGGGCCGACATCAAGGCCGACATGCTCAGCCCGCACATGTTCATGAACTTCCGCGTGGTGGACGAGCATGGCCGCCAGCTGGGCACGGGCCGCAACCTGGGCGCGCTGAAGTCCGAGCTGGGCGCGCAGGCGCGCGGGGCCTTCCAGGCACTCGCCGGTTTGAAGATGGCGAGCAATGCCGCCGCCCAACCAGTTTCTAAAGAAAATCAGCCTGCAGCGCAGGTAGCGCCTGCGCAAGCAGCTATAAAAACCGCAGCAAAGCCTGCCACCCCGGCCAACCAGCGCTACACCGCCTGGACCTTTGGCGAGCTGCCCGAGCTGCTGGAAATCCAGAAGGGCGGCCAGACGCTGATCGGCTACCCCGGCCTGATCGACGCGGGTGATGCCGTCACCATCGAGGTCTTCGACGAGCCCGAAGTGGCCGCCGCCAAGCACCGCGCCGGCCTGCGTCGCCTGTTCTCGCTGCAGATCAAGGACGCGCTGAAGTACCTGGAAAAGAACATCCCCGACCTGCAAAAAATGGCCGTGGTGTTCATGCAGGTGGGCAAGAATGCCGACGGCTCAGGCGGCGGCACCATTGAAGAGCTGCGTGCCCAGATCATCGACGTGGCGCTGGACAGGGCCTTTCTGCTCGACCCGCTGCCCACCATTGATGCCGACTTCAAGCGCCGTATCGACGAAGGCCGTGGCCGCCTGACCCTGATCGCCAACGAGGTGGCGCGGCTGGCCCTGACCATTCTGACCGAATACGCCACCGCCGCCCGCAAGATCAAGGACACCAAGAACGCACCCGACGCCACCGCCGACGCTGCCCAGCAGCTGGCGCGGCTGATGCCCAAGCGCTTCCTGGCCAACACGCCCTGGGGCCCGCTGCAGCACTACGCCCGCTACCTGAAAGCCATCACCGCGCGGCTGGACAAATACCGCGCCGACCCGGCCCGTGACACCGCCCGCCTGGCCGAGCTGCGCCCGCAGGAGCAGCGTTACTGGCGCCTGGTGGCCGAGCGCAAAGGCGTGCTTGACGCGCGCATGCAGGAGTTCCGCTGGCTGCTGGAGGAGCTGCGCGTCAGCTTCTTCGCGCAAGAGCTGAAGACCCCGCAGCCGGTCAGCGCCAAGCGGCTGGACAAGGCCTGGGCGCAGCTGGGGGCCTGACGCGGCGTTTTAGTCCTGTGCCATGGCCTGCAGTGCGTCGCCGGTGACGCGGCAGGTACGCCAGTCGGGCAGCACGCTGGCCCCCAGCTTTTCATAGAACTGGATGGCTGCGGTGTTCCAGTCCAGCACGCTCCATTCGAAACGTGCGCACTGGCGCTCGCAGGCCAGCTTGGCCAGGTGCTTGAGCAGGGCCTTGCCCACGCCCAGGCTGCGCGCATCGGCCTTGACGTACAGGTCTTCCAGATACAGGCCTTTGCGCGTCAGAAAGGTGGAGTAGTTGTGGAAAAAAACAGCGTAGCCTACGGGCTGCGCGTCTACCGTGGCGACTGCGCATTCGGCGGCTGGACGGGGGCCGAACAGGTCGTTTTCCAACTGCTCTTCGGACGCATTCAGCAGATGGGTTAAGTGCTCGAATTCCGCCATCTCGTGGATCATTGCGAGGATGTGGGGAACGTCGGATGCCTGTGCGGCTCGGATGGTGAGCTGAGAAGAGTGCATTGTTTTCTTGTGTGTGGCGGGTGGTGGCCCGGGCGTCAGGTCGGCCCCAATTTCCCGCAGGTTGGGTGGGGTGCTCCCAGTCAGAGAGCGTCTGCAATTCCGCAGCTCAGGGGTTTGAATTCGCTTGCGGCCATCCTGGGGGTAGACACAACAATGGTACCGTCACCGTTTTGCCTGTAGCGCTGCTGGTGCTGCAGCAGCAGGCCGGGCGCATACCCCCAGGACACGCTGCGGTGTACCAGGGGGCTCGCCCGGCGGCCCATCAATTTATGAAATTCATAGCAGGCAAGCCAATACCCATGAGCGCTAGAAGCCAATTTTTCTCTAAAGTTTTTGCCTGCGTGCTGGTATGTGTGGCCTGTGTTCTTGCGCCTGTTGGGGCGCAGCCAGGGGAATTGGACGACTCGCTGGACAAGCTGCGCCAGCAGATTGAGACCATGCAGAAGAACCTGCCCGATGCGGATGCCGAGACCGATCTGATGGCCTGGCGCAGCACTGCCATCGCGGCCGAGGCGCAGGCGCAAAAAGCAGCAGACGAGCTGTCGCCGCAGCTGGACAGCGTGCAGGCCCGGCTGAGCGAGCTGGGCGCCGCACCGGCCGACAAAAAAGAGGCCAGCGACATCAGCTCCATGCGCAGCCAATTGGACAAGAGCCGCAATGCGCTGGACGCGCAGCTGAAGCTGGCACGCCTGCTGGTGGTGGAAAGTGAGCAGTTGGCGGCGCAGATTTCTGCCCAGCGGCGCGCGCAGTTCCAGGCCCAACTGGGCCAGCGTACGGCTTCCATACTGGCGCCGCCGTTCTGGAAAGAGCTGCGCGACAACTTCGTGGCCGATGCGGGCCGCTCGGCCGACCTGGTGGGAGAGCTGGTGAAGGCCCTGCGCGCTGCCACGGTGGGCGTGTGGCTGGGCATGGCGGCGGCCTTGGCCGTGCTGGCGCTGGTGCGGAATCGGCTGGCAGTGGCGGCGCTGTACCTGGTCAGCCACAAGGTGCCGGGCGGGCGCTTGCGGCGCTCGCTGTACGCGGTGCTGCGGGTGCTGCTGTCGGTGCTGTCTTGGGGCCTGGTGGCTCTGGTGGTGCGCACCGGGCTGGAGTGGAATAGCGACCTGTCCGAGCTGCCCCATGCCTTGCTGGTGCGCAGCGTGGGTCTGGCTTGTTTCGGTGGCTACGTGGCGGGCCTGGGTCAGGCTTTGCTGTCGCCCAAGCGCCCCACCTGGCGCTTGTCGGCCATGCCAGATACCGTGGCGCTCGGCCTGCGGCGCTTTCCGCTGGTACTGGCGTTGGTGACCACGGCCGGCTGGCTGGCCGAGCAGCTTTACAGCCTGGTGAACGCCAGCCTGGCCACAGCTGTGGCTTTGAACTGCATTCTGGCTTTGGCCCTGGGCCTGAGCATGGTGATGGCGGTGATGCGCGGCGAGCGGCTGCGCCGCCAGCTGGAGGAGGGCACGGGTGTGGGCCAGGTGCCGGCCCGGCCACTGTGGCTGAGCAGCTTGGCGTTTCTGCTCTGGCTGGTGCTGGCGGCCAGCGTGGTGGGTTTGCTGCTGGGCTATGTGGCGCTGGGCAGCTTTGTGTTGCGCCAGGTGGCCTGGTGCACCATCGTCTCTGGCACGGCCTACTTGCTGATGATGTTGGTGGACGATATGTGCATGGGCTGGCTGGCGTCCGCCCCGGTGGAAAACCCCGAGCCCGAAGTGTGGCGCCTGCGCGACCAGGCGGCCGTGCTGCTGTCAGGCGTGGTGCGCGCCACGGTAGCGCTGGTGGCCCTGCTGCTGGTGTTGTCGCCGTTTGGTGATGGGCCGCCCGAGCTGATGCACCGCGCTTCGGCGCTGGGCGACGGCCTGGCGATCGGCGAAATCCAGCTGCGGCCCACAGCGGTGCTGCTGGCCCTGGCGGTGGTGGTGGGCGGGCTGCTGTGCGTGCGCACCCTCAAGCGCTGGTTGGAGAACAATTTTCTGCCCACCACCACGCTGGACGCGGGCATGCAGATGTCGGCCAGCACCTTGTTTGGCTATGCCGGTGGTGTAACCGTGGTGGCCATGGCCATGTCGGCCGTGGGCGTTGGCCTGGAGCGGGTGGCCTGGGTGGCCAGTGCCTTGTCGGTGGGTATTGGTTTTGGCCTGCAGGCGGTGGTGCAGAACTTTGTCTCCGGTCTGATTTTGCTGGCCGAGCGGCCGGTGAAGGTGGGCGACTGGGTGGTGCTGGGCACGGTGGAGGGCGATATCCGCCGCATCAACGTGCGGGCCACCGAGATCCAGATGAGCGACCGCTCCACCGTGATCGTGCCGAACTCGGAGTTCATCACCAAGACGGTACGCAACATCACCCACGCCAGCCCGCTGGGCCTGGTGCAGATCAAGCTGCCCATGCCGCTGGACACCGATGTGCAGCGCGTGCAGGACGTGTTGTTGGCGGCATTCACCAACCACCCCGAGGTCCAGCCCACGCCTGCGCCCAGCGTGGCGCTGGAGGGCATAGACAGCAGCGGCAAGCTGATGTTCAACGCCACCGCCTATGTGCCAACGCCCCGGCGTTCGTACAACGTGCGCAGTGACGTGTTGCTGGTGGTGCTGAAGGAGTTGCGTGCCGCCGGGCTGCCGCTGTCCAACCCGTCCACCATGGTGTTGCGCGATGTGCCGGTGCAGCCGGTAGCGCAACTTGAACCGCCGGTTGAAAAGCCTGTGTAAGCCGGGTTTGCAAATTTTTACCCGGGTGTAAATTGCTCGGATATTAAATCCGGGTAGAATCCATGGATTAATTAAATCCGGGTGAAAATATGGCATGGTTGGATACTTCTTGCACCGCCTTCGAAGGCGGCAACTGCATTGCAGCGGGGGCGCTGCGTGACGTAGCCATGCGCGCCAAGATGGCGGTGGACGCGGGCGCTGACAGCGCCGCACCCACGCCGGTATGGGTGTTTGACGACGCCACCAGCGAAGTGCTGGAGCTGGACTGGCACGGCACGGTGGAAGAGTTTGCGGTGCAGTTGGTGCAGCAGGCACAGGCGGTGGATGCCATGGCCGAGCCCGCGCAACTGCCGGCTGAAGACAGCCCCTCCGGCCAGGCGCCGCGCGGGCCAGGCCGTCCCAAGCTGGGCGTGGTGGCGCGCGAGGTGACCCTGCTGCCACGGCACTGGGAATGGCTGGCCACCCAGCCCGGCGGCGCCTCGGTGGCGCTGCGCAAGCTGGTGGAAGTGGCGCGGCATGCATCCGAGCGCAAGGACGAGGTCGCCCGCTGCAGCGCCGTGGGCTACAAGTTCATGTCCGCTATCGCGGGCGACGCTCCCGGCTTTGAAGAAGCCAGCCGGGCCCTGTTCGCGGGCGACGCGCAAGCGTTTGAAGCGCAGATAGCCCGCTGGCCAGCAGATGTGCAGGCCCATCTGCAAAAGATCTTGGCCAACGTTTTCGAGGTTTGAATATGGATGCAAATCGTAGTGCGGCCGTGCCAGCGGGCGCCGCCATGCCCGGGCCAGCGGCCCGGCCCAAGGTGCTGTGGCGGGTGTACCTGGCGTTTCTGGTGCCGATGATTGCCAGCAACTTTCTGCAGGCGCTGTCGGGCACGGTGAACAACATCTACCTGGGCCAGATGCTGGGCGTGGGTGCGATGGCGGCGGTGTCGGCCTTTTTCCCGGTGCTGTTCTTTCTGATCGCCTTCATGATCGGCCTGGGCTCGGGCGCTGCCGTGCTGATAGGCCAGGCCTGGGGCGCGAAGGAGCCCGAGCGGGTGAAGGCGATTGCCGGCACTACGCTGATGGTGGGCCTGTACGCCGGCGTCGTGGTGGCCCTGTTTGGCGGCATGTTCACCGACGGCCTGCTGCGCGCCCTGGGCACGCCGGCCGATATTTTGGGCGACGCCACGGCCTATGCGCGGGTGATGCTGGTGGCCTCGCCGGCGGTGTTTCTGTTCTTGCTGGTCACCTCCATGATGCGCGGCGTGGGCGACACCAAGACGCCGCTGAAAACCCTGCTGATCTCCACCGCCGTCGGCTTGCTGGCCACGCCCGCGCTGATACGCGGCTGGGGCGGTTTGCCGCAGCTGGGCGTGGTCAGCGGCGCGTACGCGGCGGGCCTGGGCTTTGCCGTGTCCATGGCCTGGACGGCCTGGCACCTGCTGCGCGTGCGCCATGTGCTGGCGCCGGACGCCACGTTCCGGCCCTATCTGCGGGTAGACGGGCAGATTCTGGCCAAGGTGCTGCGCATTGGCCTGCCCACGGGCTTGTCGATGATCACCATCTCATTGGCCGAGATCGCTGTGCTGTTCCTGGTGAACCGCTTTGGTTCACAGGCCACGGCGGCTTACGGCGCGGTGAACCAGATCGTGTCCTATGTGCAGTTCCCGGCGTTTTCGATTGCCATCACCGCGTCCATCCTGGGTGCGCAGGCGATTGGCGCCGGGCGGGGCGACATGCTGGGCAAGATCG
The DNA here is from genome assembly GCF_058216335.1 of Rhodoferax sp. SPJ21. NCBI lineage: Bacteria > Pseudomonadati > Pseudomonadota > Betaproteobacteria > Burkholderiales > Comamonadaceae > Rhodoferax > Rhodoferax sp. SPJ21. Next base: position 231,510 of record NZ_JBYZMO010000003.1, on the reverse strand, counting down.
CCCGCACCGGCATCTGGATGAATGCGCTGCTGACCGGTGCGCTGGTGCTGCTGGCCTACCTGTTTTCGCGGCGCATCCTGGGTCTGTTCATCACCGACCCGGCGGTGGTCGATCTGGCGCAGACCCTGCTGCACACCATGCTCTGGGCCATCATCGTCATGGGCATGTCCATGGTCTTATCGGGCCTGATGCGCGCCAGCGGCACGGTGCTGGTGCCCACGGCGCTGACCATGCTGGCAATTGGCGGGGTGGAGGTGCCGGTGGCCTGGGTGCTGAGCCAGCACTACGGTCTGAACGGCATCTGGGCCGCCTACCCGGTGGCGTTTCTGGCCATGTTGGCCATGCAAACCACCTATTACCGCCTGGTGTGGGTCAAGAAGCCTATACGGCGCTTATAAGCAAAATAGGCCGCTGGCGCAGATAGAACCTGCGCAGGCAGCTACTGTTTTAATAGCACATCAGTGTTGCAGCCACTGCTCGGCCCATAGCGCGTCCAGGCGCGTTTGTACCTGCGGTGGTGGTTCGCCCAGTTGGGTGCTGCTGCCCAGCTGGAAGACCTTGCCGTAGAGCAGCCCCTGCTGGGGGGCGTAGAGCAGGGCGGCGTTGTAGTTGGTGCAGAAATGCGGCTTGCACACGGCAATCACCACGTATTCGGTGCCGTCTATGTGCTCACGCCGCATGGGTGGGCGGGGGCCTTCCAGCCGGGCCAGCCAGCGTTCGCGCACCAGCGGGCCTAGCGCGCGGGTGTAGGTGGTCTTGAACTGGGGGTTGAGCAGCAACTTCTCGATGTCGCTCATGGGTTCTGGCAACGTGGCCTGGCTGCCGTCGCGCGGCTCATTGGCGGCTTCCTCGCCCTTGTTGCCCGGTTTGTCGTTGCTGCAGCGGTGGTACTTGGCTGCCAGCACGGTCTTGCCCAGAGCCTCTTGTAGTTTGGGATCGGCCTGTAGCGTGATGTTGACGATGGACTTTTCTTCCAGCACCACAAAGTCCAGCTTGGCGCCAGACCGTAGCGTGCTGGTCAGCGCCACCTGGAAATGCGGCAGCTGCGCGGCGGCGCCGTAGTAGCGGGTATCTGCCTGCACATTGCGACCGACGATGCGCTTGTCGCCGTGCTCCACTACCAGTGCATCCCAGGCGACACGCAGCCTGGGGCCGCTGGGGTTGCCGCAGCTGCTGGCGTACACGCCGCCAAAATTGCGCATCACATCTGACTTAAAACGTGCCTGCGACCAGGCAGGGGCAGCCGCCCACAGGCAAAGCCCGAGCAGGGCCAGACCCGGCAAATAACTCTGGGTCTGAGGCTTATGAGATGAATAAGTAATAAACAACTGAGAATTCATTCGTTCCAGTTTTGACACGCTGCTTCCAGAATCCATCCATCGCAAACCAAATGGACTCTGTTCAAGCTCTATGACCACCCGCCGCCAAATCTCGCAATCCTTTGTGGCCCTGGCCTTGTCTCTCGCTGGCCTGGCAGCGCATGCTGCGGAGCCGGTCAAGTTACTAAATGTATCTTATGACCCGACCCGTGAGTTCTATAAAGACTTCAACGCCGCCTTTGCCAAAGACTGGAAGACCAAGACCGGCCAGGACGTGACCATCAGCCAGTCGCACGGCGGCTCGGGCAAGCAAGCCCGCTCCATCATTGACGGCCTGGAGGCCGATGTGGCCACGCTGGCCCTGGGTTACGACGTGGACGCACTGCACGAATACGGCAAGCTGATCCCCGCCGACTGGCAAAAGCGTCTGCCCAATAACGCGTCGCCCTACACCTCGACCATCGTGTTCCTGGTGCGCAAGGGCAACCCCAAGAAGATCACCGACTGGTCGGACCTGGTACGCCCCGGCATCGCCGTGGTCACGCCCAACCCCAAGACCTCCGGCGGCGCCCGCTGGAACTACCTGGCCGCCTGGGGCTACGCGGTGAAGAAGAATAACGCCACCGACGCTCAGGCCCGTGACTTTGTGGCCGGCATCTACAAGAACGCGGTAGTGCTGGACTCCGGCGCCCGTGGCTCCACCATCAGCTTTGCTGAGCGTGGCCAGGGCGACGTGCTGATCGCCTGGGAAAACGAGGCCTACCTGGTGCTGGGCGAGTTCGGCAAGGACAAGTTCGAGATCGTCACCCCCAGCCTGTCCATCCTGGCCGAGCCGCCGGTCAGCGTGGTCGATAAGGTGGTGGACAAGCGCGGCACCCGCAAGGTGGCCGAGGCCTACTTGCAATACCTGTACAGCCCGGTGGGCCAGGACCTGGCCGGCAAGAACTACTACCGCCCCCGCGACAAGACCGCCGCTGCCAAGTACGCCAAACAGTTCGGCAACGTGAACCTGTTCACCATTGACGACCTGTTCGGCGGCTGGACCAAAGCCCAGAAGACGCATTTCGCCGATGGCGGTGTCTTTGACCAGTTCTATGGGAAGAAATAGGCACACCCCCAGGCTGCAGCGCTTCGCGTCTTTCGCCAACCCCCTTGCAGGGGGCAATACCAGTGGCCTGGCAAAGCCAGTTCCACGGTATCTCTGGTGAAGGCAGGGGGCTTAACCAAGTACGTTAGGAGTCCACCACATGTCCGTTTTATTGATTGCCGGAAGCCCTTCGGAGCGGTCCCGCTCCGCCGTCTTGCTGGACGCCGTGCAGCAGCGTCTGCAGCTGCAGGGTGCGCAGGTGGACCGGGTGCAGATCCGTGACCTGTCGCCCCAGGCCCTGTTGCTGGCCAATGTGGCCCACCCCAGCATTGCCCAGGCCATTGCCCAGGTGGCGCGGGCCACGGCGGTGGTGGTGGCCACGCCCATCTACAAGGCGGCGTACAGCGGCGTGTTGAAACTGTTCCTGGACCTGTTGCCTCAGACCGCCTTCAAGGGCAAGACGGTGCTGCCAGTAGCCACCGGCGGCAGCCCGCACCACATGCTGGCGCTGGACTACGCGCTGCGGCCGGTGCTGCAGTCGCTGTCGGCAGAGCACATCCTGCCGGGCGTGTTCGCCATCGACGCGCAAGTGGTGCTGCTACCGCAAGAAGGCCAGCAGATCGACGTGGAACTTGCGCGCCGGCTGGAAGGCGTGGTGGACCTGCTGCCTTTCACCGGCAAGCGCAAACCGTCGCTGCAGCCGCAGTACGCGCCGGTGCAGTTTGCCGACGTGCGCTGTAGCGTCTAAGCCGCTCCACCCCTTTCCTTCACCGTTTGATTTTTTGACAGCTGCGCAGCGGCAGGGCAGAGCTTTGCCTACGCAGACCCCTAGGACACACCATGAGTACATCTAATTTCGAACAACGCCGCCGCCTGCTGATCGCCGGCGCAGCCGCCGCCAGCCTGGCACTGCCAGCCGTCACCGCCCTGGCCCAAGCGCCCGCCACCCGCACTCTGCGCATCGGCAACCAGAAAGGCGTGCTGAGCTTTTTGAAGGCCCGTGGCACGCTCGAAAAGCGCCTGGCCCCGCTGGGTGTGAACGTTACCTGGACCGAGTTCAACGCCGGCCCGGTGCAGCTGGAGGCGCTGAACGTGGGCTCCATCGATTTTGGCGACGTAGGCGAAGCCCCGCCCATCTTCGCCCAGGCCGCCGGTGCGCCCCTGGTCTACGTGGCTGCCACCGCGCCACTGGTCGCCAGCGAAGCCATCGTCGTGCCCAAGGCCTCGGCCAGCCAGAAGGTGGGCGACCTCAAGGGCAAGAAGATTGCCTACAACAAGGGCTCCAACGTGCAGTTCTTCCTGGCCAAGCTGCTGGAGAAAAACGGCCTGGCCTACAACGATGTGCAGCACGTGCATCTGGCCCCCGCCGACGCCCGCGCCGCCTTTGTGCAGGGCTCGGTGGACGCCTGGGTGATCTGGGACCCGTTCCTGGCCGCCGCGCAAAAGAATGCCGACGCCCGCCTGCTGGCCGACGCCACCGGTGTGGTCAACAACCGGGGCTACTACTTCAGCTCGCGCAGCTTTGCCGACAAGAACGCCGATATTCTGCGCATCGCGGTGGAGGAGGTGGCAGCCATTGACAAATGGTTTGGCACCGACCGCGCCGCCGCAGCAGCCGAATACGCCGCCATCCTGGGGCTGGACCGCAGCGTGGCCGAGCTGACCTTGCAGCGCCGCCCGATTGGCACGGTGCCCGTCACCAAAGCCATCCTGGCCGAGCAGCAGGTGATTGCCGACACTTTCTTTGAGCTGAAGTTGCTGCCCAGGAAGATCAGCATCCTGGAAGCCGCCCTGGCTGGCGTGGCCTGAGGCAGACACCGTGGACGACCTGCACACCTCCCAGGACGCACGGCGTAAGCTGCTGCGTCTGCTAGCGACCAGTGCCGCCAGTTTTGGTATTTTTGGCCCGCTAGCGCTTACTCCATCTGCGCAAGCAGCTACTAAAAATGTAGCGGATGTGCCGACCTTACCCCAGCTTCCGCAATTGCCGCAATTACGTATTGGCTACCAGAAGTCCGCCGTGAACCTGGTCATCGCCAAGCAACTGGGCTGGTTGGAAAAGCGCTTGCCCAATACCAAGGTGAGCTGGCTGGAGTTTCCCGCCGGGCCGCAGCTGCTGGAGGCCTTGGCCGTCGGCAGCCTGGAATTCGGCCTGACCGGCGACTCACCCCCGGTCTTCGCCCAAGCCGCAGGCAAGGATCTGGTCTACGTCGGCGCCGAGCCGCCCAAGCCCGAAAGCTCGGCCGTTCTGACCCAGGCCGATTCGCCGCTGCGCACCTTGGCCGACCTGAAGGGCCGCAAAGTGGCCTTGCAAAAAGGCTCTAGCGCCCACTACCTGCTGCTGCGCGCGGTGGAGAAGGCTGGCCTGCAGTGGGATGAGATCCAGCCCATTTACCTGGCACCTGCCGATGCACGCGCCGCCTTCGAGCGCAAGAGCGTGGACGCTTGGGCCATCTGGGACCCGTTTTACGCCGCCACCGAGCTGGCCGTCCGTCCGCGCGTGCTGAGCAATGGGCTTGGCCTGTCGAGCAACAACTCGTTCTATTTGGCATCCCGGGCCTTTGCCACCCAGCACAGCCAGGCGATTGCCGTGCTGTTTGAGGAGCTCACCCGGGCCGACCGCTTGGCGCAGGACGACCGCAAGCAGGCCATTAAATTGATTTCGGATTTCAGCGGCCTGGACGCTGGTGTGGTCAGCCTGTTCCTGACCCGCCGCCCGCATTCGCCCGTAGCCCCGTTGGCCAGCCAGACCGTGGATGACCAGCAGCGCGTAGCGCAGGCCTTCTTCAAGATCGGGTTGATCCCCAAGCCCGTCAAGGTGGCTGACGCCGTATTGAAAAGCTAATTAAAGGAAGCAGTCATGCAAGTTTTCTGGTTCATCCCCACCCACGGCGACAGCCGCTACCTCGGCACCAGCGAAGGTGCGCGCGAGGTCAATTTCGACTACCTGAAGCAGGTCGCCCAGGCCGCAGACAGCGTGGGCTATGAAGGCGTGCTGATTCCCACCGGCCGCTCCTGTGAAGACCCCTGGGTGGTAGCTTCGGCGCTGCTGCCGGTGACCAAGCGACTGAAGTTCCTGGTCGCCGTGCGCCCCGGCCTGCACCAGCCGGCTTTGGCGGCCCGCATGGCCGCCACTTTTGACCGCTTGTCCGGCGGCCGCCTGCTGATCAACCTGGTGACCGGCGGCGACCAGATCGAACTGGAGGGCGACGGCGTCTACCTGGACCACGCCCAACGCTACGAACAATCGGCCGAGTTCATCCGCATTTGGCGCAACATCCTGGCGCGCAGCCACGACGGCGAAACCTATGACTACGAGGGCCAGCACCTGAGCGTGAAGGGCGCCAAGCTGCTTTACCCGCCGCTGCAGAAGCCGCATCCGCCGGTGTACTTCGGCGGCTCGTCCGACGCCGCACACGACCTGGCCGCCGAGCAGGTCGAAACCTACCTGACCTGGGGTGAGCCACCCGCAGAAGTCGCCAAAAAAGTGGCCGATGTACGCGCCCGTGCCGCCAAGCAGGGCCGCACCGTCAAGTTCGGTATCCGCCTGCACGTCATCGTGCGCGAGACGGACGACGAGGCCTGGAAGGCCGCCGAGAGCCTGATCAGCCGGCTGGACGACGACACCGTCATCCGCGCCCAGGCCGCCTTTGCCCGCATGGACTCCACCGGCCAGCGCCGCATGGCCGCGCTGCACGCTGGCGGCAAGAAGCGCACCCGTGCCGACCTGGAAATCAGCCCCAACCTCTGGGCCGGTGTGGGCCTGGTACGCGGCGGCGCCGGCACCGCCCTGGTGGGCGACCCCAAGACCGTGGCCGCGCGCCTGCAGGAATACGCCGACCTGGGGCTGGATACCTTCGTGCTGTCTGGCTACCCGCACCTGGAAGAGGCCTACCGCTTCGCCGAGCTGGTGTTCCCGCTGTTGCCTCTGTCGCTGCGCAACAAGCTGCCCGGCCAGACCCTGACCGGCCCGTTTGGCGAGGTGATTGGTAACAACTTTGTACCGCGTCACGTTCCCCAAGCCTCGCAAAGCTGACAACCCCTTCAAGAAGAGCGCCGCCATGAACATCCACTCCATCCACCACGCGCAGCTGGGCTTTCGGGCCGGTGACGAGCCGCAGATACGCCGCTTTTACAACCAGCTGATCGGCTTGACCGAATTCAAAGTGGGCCAGCAGCCCGCCCAGGGCGCGCCGCTGCGCTTCGTGGCTGGCCACCAGCGCGTGGACCTGGTGCCCACCGAAAACTGGCAGCCGAGCCCGGTGCCCGCGCACCTGGCCTTCGAGGTGCAAGACCTGCCCACCTTGCGCCGGCGCCTGCTGTCGGCCGATGTGGTGCTGGAGGAAACCCAGCCCCTGGTCGGCCACCTGCGCTTTTACGTGAAAGACCCGGCGGGCAACCGCCTGGAGTTTCTGGAGCCCGATGCATCCCAAGCGAGTACGGTATGAGCAGCACAATTTCCCACAACATCCACCAACAAGCATCCCGTTCCCTGCCGCAGGAAAGCGAGCTGCAGGTCACGCCCTTCCCACATGCATTTGCAGAAGCGCTGGAGGCGCCGGATGCCCCAGCACCTTCGCGCCACCTGGCCCAGCTGCGTGCCTTTGCCGCCAGCGTAGGGCAGGGCCTGTTGCCCTGGCTGGTGCCCATCACCTTGATCGTGGTCTGGCAGGTCGCATCGTCCCTGGGCTGGTTGTCCACCCGCGTGCTACCCGCGCCGGTGGACGTGGTCAAAGCTGCGTGGACGCTGACCTTGTCCGGCGAGTTGCTCACCCATGTCAAGGTGAGTGCCGGCCGCGCCCTGACCGGTCTGGCCATAGGCGGCGGCCTGGGTTTGCTGCTGGGCCTGCTGACCGGCTCGGTGAAGTTCTTTGAAACCCTGCTGGACTCCAGCATCCAGATGGTGCGCAACATCCCGGCGCTGGCGCTGATACCGCTGGTGATTCTGTGGTTCGGCATCGACGAGATGGCCAAGCTGTTTTTGATCGCGGTGTCGGTGTTCTTCCCGATCTACCTCAACACCTTCCACGGCATCCGCAATGTGGACCCGCAGCTGATTGAAATGGGCCGCACCTACGGGCTGTCGCGCTGGCAGCTGTACCGCGACGTGGTGCTGCCCGGCGCGCTGTCCAGCATCCTGGTGGGCCTGCGCTTTTCGCTGGGGCTGATGTGGGTGATTTTGATTGTGGCCGAGACCATCTCCGCCCAGTCCGGCATCGGCTACCTGACCATGAACGCACGCGAATTCCTGCAGACCGACATCGTGCTGGTAGGCATCTTGTTGTACGCCTTGCTGGGCAAGTTGGCCGACCTGTTTGCCCGTGGGCTAGAGCGCTGGTGGCTGCGTTGGCACCCGGGCTACCAGTAAGAGCCCAGTCTATTCAATCTGAAAGCTGAATCCATGAGCAATACCACCCCAGGCGGCGTCAAGCTGGAAGCCCGCAGCCTTACTAAGAAGTACGGAGAGCGCGAGGTGCTGCGCAAGGCGCAGCTGACCGTCGAGCCCGGCCAGTTCATCGCCATCGTGGGCCGCAGCGGCTGCGGCAAAAGCACCTTGCTGCGCCTGGTTGCCGGGCTGGAAGCCGCCAGCAGCGGTGGCTTGTCCATAGACGACAAGCAGGTAGACGGCCTGCACGGCGACACCCGCATCATGTTCCAGGAGGCGCGCCTGCTGCCCTGGCGCCGCGTGCTGGACAACGTGGTGCTGGGCCTGCCTCCCGAGGCGCGTGCCCGTGGCGAAGAAGTGCTGGCCCAGGTCGGCCTGGCCGACCGCAAGAACGAATGGCCGTCGCGCCTGTCTGGCGGCCAGCGCCAGCGCGTGGCCCTGGCCCGCGCCCTGGTACGCCAGCCGCGCCTGTTGCTGCTGGACGAACCCCTGGGCGCGCTGGACGCGTTGACCCGCATCGAGATGCACCGCCTGATCGAAAGCCTGTGGCAGCAGCACCGCTTCACCGCGCTGCTGGTGACCCACGACGTGCAGGAGGCAGTGGCCCTGGCCGACCGCGTGATCCTGATCGAAGACGGCCGCATCGCGCTGGACGAGAACATTTCTTTGGCCCGGCCACGCTCGCAAGGCGACGCCGAGTTTGCCCGCATCGAAAAACGCATCCTCGACCGCGTGCTACAGAAACCGGAGCAACCTGCGCACGTTCCGCCTGCGCGGAGCGGCGATTTGACACCTATCTTTGGCCTGAACTGGGCGATTTGATTTTCACCACAACCTTCGGGAGACAGCATGGCAAGAGACAGCAGCAACTGGAAGTTTGAAACCAAGTCGGTCCACGCCGGCTATTCGCCGGACCCGACGACGCGCGCTGTGGCGCCGCCGATCTACCAGACCGTGGCCTATGCTTTTGACAGCGCGCAGCACGGCGCTGACCTGTTCGACCTGAAGGTGCCGGGCAATATCTACACCCGCATCATGAATCCGACGCAGGACATCCTGGAGCAGCGTGTGGCGGCCCTGGAAGGCGGCATTGCCGCGCTGGCCCTGGCATCTGGCCAGGCCGCGGTGACCTACGCCATCCAGACGATTGCCGAGGCGGGCGACAACATCATCAGCAGTACCGCGCTGTACGGTGGCACCTACAACCTGTTCGCCCACACGCTGCCGCAGTTTGGCATCACCACCCGCTTTGCCGACCACCGCGACCCTAAAAGCTTTGTAGGCCTGTTCGACGACAAGACCAAGGCCGTCTTCGTGGAGTCCCTGGGCAATCCCGCTGGCAATGTGACCGACATCGCCGCGATTGCCGAGATCGCCCACCGCCACGGCGTGCCGCTGATCGTCGACAACACCGTGCCCAGCCCCTACCTGAGCCGGCCCATCGAGCATGGCGCCGACATCGTGGTGCATTCGCTGACCAAGTACCTGGGCGGCCACGGCACCAGCATTGGCGGCGCCATCGTCGATTCGGGCAAGTTCCCCTGGGCGGAGCACAAGGCGCGCTTCAAGCGCCTGAATGAGCCTGACCCCAGCTACCACGGCGTGGTCTATACCGAGGCACTCGGCGCCGCTGCCTACATCGGCCGGGCCCGCGTGGTGCCGCTGCGCAATACCGGCGCGGCCATCTCGCCGTTCAACGCGTTCTTGATCCTGCAAGGCATCGAGACCCTGGCTCTGCGCATGGACCGCATCCACAGCAACACGCTGGCGGTAGCGCGGCATCTGCAAAAGTCGGCCAAGGTGCAGTGGGTGACCTACGCCGGTCTGGAAGACCACCCCGACCACGCGCTGGCCAAAAAGTACCTGGGCGGTTTTGCCTCCGGCATCCTGACCTTTGGCGTCAAAGCTGAAGGTGTGGGCGGGCGTGAAGCCGGCGCGCGCTTCCTGGATGCGCTGCAGCTGTTCACCCGCCTGGTCAACATCGGCGACGTGCGCTCGCTGGCCACGCACCCGGCGTCCACCACGCACCGCCAGCTCAACCCGGCCGAGCTGGCCAAGGCCGGTGTGACGGAAGACACGGTGCGCCTGTCCGTCGGCATCGAGCATATCGACGACCTGCTGGCTGACCTGGACCAGGCGCTGGCAGCGGTGTAAGCCACTTCAGATTTATATAAAAGATGCCTCTGGCCCAGTTATTACCTGCGCTGGTAGCTACGTAATCCATAGCACAACGATTTTTTAACCAGGAGTAAATCCATGTCCATCCAAGCCATCAACGTACGCAACCAATTCCGCGGCAAGATCAAGGAAATCATCCGTGGCGATGTCGTCTCTGAAATCGACGTCGAAACCCCCTGGGGCATCGTTACATCCGTCATCACCACCCGCTCGGTCAACGACCTGCAACTGGTGGTGGGCAGCGAAGTCGTGGCCCTGGTGAAGTCCACTGAAGTGTCGATCGCCAAGCTCTAAGGACTGGCATCGCCACCCCATGATTGAGCTGCACAACATCCACCAGACTTACCCGGGCCCACAAGGAGCCTGTCGGGCTTGGAACGTCGAAAGCGAAAATCGGCCCCAGCGAGGACAGTTTTTGCCGGATTTGCAGGCCCATAGCTCCGCTATGGGGCAAAAAGCCGGTGAAAAATGGACCGCTGCGGTCGATTTGCAGCCGACGCTTTCCAAGTCCGGCAGGCTCCTTGGCCCGGTGCAAGCATTGCGGGGTATAGACCTGCACATCCAGGCGGGTGAAATTTTCGGGGTGATCGGGCGCAGCGGCGCGGGCAAGAGCTCGCTGGTGCGCACCATCAACCTGCTGAACCGGCCTTCGCAAGGCCAGGTCCGCGTCGATGGGCAGGACCTGACGGCGCTGGACGCTACCGCGCTGCGTGCCGCCCGGCACCAGATCGGCATGGTGTTCCAGCACTTCAACCTGCTGTCTTCACGGACGATTTTTGACAATGTGGCGCTGCCGCTGGAGCTGGTAGGCACCCGCCCGGCGCTGATCAAGGACCGGGTCGATGGCCTGCTGGACCTGGTCGGCCTGTCGGCGCTGCGCGACCGCTACCCCGCGCAAATCAGCGGCGGGCAAAAGCAGCGCGTGGGCATTGCCCGGGCGCTGGCCAGCAACCCCAAGGTTTTATTGTCCGACGAGGCCACCTCGGCGCTCGACCCGGAAACCACACGTTCCATCCTCGGTCTGCTGCGCCAGATCAACCGCGACTTTGGTTTGACCATTGTGCTGATCACGCACCAGATGCAGGTGGTCAAGCAGGTGGCCGACCGGGTGGCGGTGATAGATGCCGGCCGCATCGTGGAGCAGGGCGCGGTGATGGATGTGTTCACCCGCCCGCAACACGCCACCACCCGCAGCCTGATCGACGAGATCTTGCCGCAGGACCTGCCGGAGAGCGTGCTGGCGCGCATCCGCAAGCTGATGGCCACCGATACGCCTGCTCACCAAGGGCAGTTGCTGCGCCTGGCGTTTGCCGGCGACGACTCTGACCAACCGCTGTTGTCGGACGTGATCCGCCGCTTCGGGCTGGACCTGAACATCCTGCACGGCCAGGTGGACGAGATCCAGGGCCGTCCTTTCGGCGCGCTGGCTGTACATGTACGCGGTGCGCGCGAGCAACTGGCAGCCGCCGTGGCCCATTTGCGTGGCGCTGGCGTCGTAGTGCAGGAGGTGGCCCATGTTTGAAACCTTCACGCCCCAATTGCTGGAGCTGTTTGCGTCCTCGTTCTGGGAGACGCTGGTGATGGTCGGCATCTCTGGCCTGGCCGGGGCCGTGATCGGCGTGCCGCTGGGTGTCTTTCTGCGGCTGACCGACCAGGGCGGCGTGCTGCACAAGCCAGCGCTGAACCGCGTGGTCGGCACGCTGGTGAATGCTGTGCGCTCCACGCCTTTCATCATCCTGCTGGTGGCCATCATTCCGTTCACACGGCTGCTGACTGGCTCATCCATTGGTACGGCGGCGGCGGTGGTACCGCTGACGATTGCCTCCGCGCCCTTCATTGCCCGGCTGGTGGAAACCGCGCTGCGCGAGGTGGATGCCGGCTTGGTGGAGGCGGCCCAGGCCATGGGTGCCAGCACCTTGCAAATCGTCTTCAAGGTGCTGCTGCCCGAGGCGCTGCCTGGCATCGTGGCAGCGGTGACCATCACCCTGGTGAGCCTGACCGGCTACTCGGCCATGGCCGGCGCTATTGGCGGCGGTGGCCTGGGCGACCTGGGTATCCGCTACGGCTACCAGCGCTTTCTGCCCGAGGTGATGCTGGCCGTGGTGCTGGTGCTGATCGTCTTCGTGCAGGCGTTGCAAAGCCTGGGCGACTGGCTGGTCCGCCGGATAAGCCATAAATAGTGGCTCACCCCCAGGCTGCAGTGCTGCGCACTTTCCGCCAACCCCCTTGCAGGGAGCAACACCAGCGGCCTGGCAAAGCCAGTTCCGCGGTGTTTCTGGGTGGCGTGCGTCCAAGCTGCGCGTTGAAGGTGAGTAGTTCCCCTTTTCAATTGAGAAAACCATGCATAAACGTACCTTGATTAAATCCGCCCTTTCGCTGGCGTTGTTGAGCACGCTGTCGGGCAGCCTACTGGCGCAAGACAAACCGCTGAAGGTCGGCGTTACCGCCGGGCCGCATGCGCAAATTTTTGAGCAGGTGAAAAAGATCGCCGAGAAAGACGGTCTGAAGATCCAGATCGTCGAATTCAGCGACTACATCCAGCCCAATGCTGCCCTGGCTTCGGGTGATCTGGACCTGAACAGCTACCAGCACAGGCCTTTCCTGGACCAGCAGGTCAAGGACCGGGGTTACAAGATCGTGTCGGTGGGCAACACCGTCAACTTCCCGATTGGCATTTATTCCAAGAAGGTGAAGAGCCTGGCGGACCTGAAGGAGGGCGCCAAGGTCGGCATTCCGAACGACCCGACCAATGGCGGCCGGGTGCTGCTGGTGCTACAGGACAAGGGTCTGGTCAAGCTCAAACCCGAGGCCGGCCTAAAGGCTACGCCGTTGGACGTGGTGGACAACCCCAAGAAGATCCGCTTTGTGGAGCTGGACGCTGCCCAGCTGCCGCGCTCGCTGGACGACCTGGACGCGGCGGCCATCAACACCAACTTCGCCCTGCAAGCCGGGCTGAACCCGGCCAAGGACGCGATTGCCCAGGAAAGCGCCAAGAGCCCGTACGTCAATTTGCTGGCCGTGCGCGAGCAGGACAAGGACAAGCCTTGGGTGGCCAAGCTGGTCAAGGCCTACCACTCGGAGGAGATCCGCCAGTACGTGCAAACCGAGTTCAAGGGAGCGGTGTTGAGCGGTTTCTAACCCGGTCTAGTCAGCTATGAAAACAGGAGCTGCAAGTGCAGGTAATTACTGCGCTTGAAGCTCTTTTTTATGTGTGAATTTGTAGCGTCTTTTCAGACAATTTGGTTCTAAGCTCATGCGTATAAACAAACAGCAATTCAGTCGTTGGAGTTTGGCTGTGGCCTGCCCACAATCCGGGCCATGACGCAAACCAGAATTCTCATCGTGCCCGGCTGGCGCAATTCCGGCCCTGGGCATTGGCAGACCCTGTGGTCCGAGAGCGTGGCCGGGGTGGAGCGCGTGGACCAGGATGACTGGGCCACGCCTACGCGTGCGGCCTGGGTGGCATCCATCACCCGGGCGATACTGGCCCGGCCTGGCCCCGTGGTGGTGGTGGCCCACAGCCTGGGCTGCATTGCCACCACCCATTTGCCGCCCGAAGCGGTGGAGCGCATCCAGGGCGCGCTGCTGGTAGCCCCAGCCGATCCCGAGCGCCGCGCCATCCTGAACGACTTCGCGCCCGTGCCCTATGCCCGCCTGCCGTACCGCAGTGTGCTGGTAGCCAGCAGCAACGACCCGTATTGCCCGGTGCGCCTGGCCGGTGCCTATGCGCGCGCCTGGGGTAGCGAGATGGTGCGCCTGCAGGACGCGGGGCATATCAATGTGGCGTCTGGCCATGGCGACTGGCCGCTGGGCCTGGCCTTGTTGCAGTCTTTGACCGGCGGGCTGTTGCAGCCAGCGGTGGGTGACGTGGCATCTGCGGTTTAATCTGGGGCTTATTTGCCCCCGATTTCGCCAAGGAACTCCATGCTGCTCGACGCCCCAGAATCCCAACTCGTCCTGGTGGACTACCAGGAGCGCCTGCTCCCCGCCATTTTTGAAAACACCGCCGTGCTGGCCAATGCCATGCGACTGGCCCAGGCCGCCCAGTTGCTGGACGTGCCGGTCTGGGGCACCGAGCAAAACCCGTCCAAGCTGGGCCAAAACCCGGCCGAGATGCGCGCTCTGTGCCGCGACACCCTGAGCAAAATGCATTTCAGCGGCATGGAAGAGGGCCTGGGCGAATGGCTGCGCCCACCCGCCAAGCCGGTGCAGGGCAATGCCCGCAGCTTGCCCAAGCACCTGCAAAAGCCGCAAAACGCGGCGCCCGAGCGCAACACCATCGTCATTGCCGGGCTGGAAGCGCACATCTGCCTGCTGCAAACGGCACTGGACCTGCTGGAAGACGAGTTCGACGTCTGGGTGGTCACCGACGCCTGCAGCTCGCGCACCGAACGCAACCGCGACGCCGCGTTTGACCGCCTGGCCGGCGCTGGCGCCGAGCTGGTCACCACCGAGATGGTGCTGTTCGAATGGCTGCGCACCGCCGAGCACGCCGACTTCAAAGCGGTGCAGGCCTTGGTAAAGTAATGTTTCTCCCGCACCACATGGATTTTTAGATAAAAAATGGGGCTGGCGCATATTCAGCATGCGCCGGTAGCTATAAATTTAATAGCGGGTGCCTGTTCTTCCCCCGTAACTTGGCACCACACGCCCCATATTGGGTAGATAATCCCGCCCGTACTAGGCCCTTCCTGCCACAGTCGCATCCGCCAATCGGTCCAGCCGTGTCGCGGAAGGTTAATTAAACCCAGCTTTAACCAGCTAATGTTTCCTGCAGGGAAACGGAGGTCAGCGGAATATGAGTGAACCAGTCTCTTCGGTGTACCAAGCCTACCAAGGCAACACCTATCTCTTCGGCGGCAATGCCCCCTACGTAGAAGAACTCTACGAAAACTACCTTGCAAACCCCGGTAGCGTGCCCGACAACTGGCGCGATTACTTCGACGCGCTCCAACACGTGCCCGCCGCCGACGGCAGCGACGCCAAAGACGTGCCGCACCTGCCGGTAGTCAACGCCTTCGCAGAACGCGCCAAGCAAGGCGGCACCAAGGTGGTCATGGCCACGGGCGCCGACTCCGAAATGGGCCGCAAGCGCACCGCCGTGCAGCAGCTGATCGCCGCGTACCGCAATGTCGGCGTACGTTGGGCCGATCTGGACCCGCTCAAGCGCACCGAACGCGACAAGATTCCTGAGCTGGACCCATCCTTCTACGGCTTCACCGATGCCGACCAGGAAACCGTCTACAACACCAGCAACACCTTCTTTGGCAAAGAGACCATGTCTCTGCGCGACCTGATGAATGCGCTGCGTGAAACGTATTGCGGCACCATTGGCGCCGAATACATGTACACCACCGACCAGAACAAAAAACGCTGGTGGCAACAAAAGCTGGAAAGCATCCGTAGCAAGCCCAGCCTGTCCAAAGAGAAAAAGCTGCACATCCTCGACCGCTTGACCGCAGCCGAAGGTCTGGAGCGCTTCCTGCACACCAAGTATGTGGGCCAAAAGCGCTTCTCCCTGGAAGGTGGTGAAAGCTTCATCGCCGCCATGGACGAGCTGATCCAGATGGGCGGCACCAAGGGCGTGCAAGAAATCGTGATCGCCATGGCCCACCGTGGCCGCCTGAACGTGCTGGTGAACTCGCTGGGCAAGGTGCCCTCCGACCTGTTCGCCGAGTTCGACCACACCGCCCCTGAAGACCTGCCTTCCGGCGACGTGAAGTACCACCAAGGTTTCAGCTCCGACGTCTCCACCCCTGGCGGCCCGGTGCATTTGACGCTGGCCTTCAACCCTTCCCACCTGGAAATCGTGAACCCGGTGGTCGAAGGTTCGGTGCGCGCCCGTATGGACCGCCGTGCCGACCCGCAAGGCAAGCAAGTGCTGCCCGTGCTGGTGCACGGCGACGCGGCTTTTGCCGGCCAAGGCGTGGTCATGGAAACCCTGGCGCTGGCCGAAACCCGTGGTTATTTCACGGGCGGCACGGTGCATATCGTGATCAACAACCAGATCGGCTTCACCACCAGCGACCCACGCGACAGCCGCTCCACGCTGTACTGCTCCGACGTCGTCAAGATGATCGAAGCCCCTGTGCTGCACGTCAACGGTGACGATCCTGAAGCCGTGGTGCTGGCAACCCAAATCGCTCTGGACTACCGCATGGAGTTCCAACGCGACGTGGTGGTGGACATCATCTGCTTCCGCAAACTGGGCCACAACGAGCAAGATACGCCCGCGCTGACCCAACCGCTGATGTACAAGAAGATCGCCAAGCACCCCGGCACGCGCAAGCTGTATGCCGACAAGCTGACGGCCCAAGGCTTCGGCGAAACGCTGGGTGACGACATGGTCAAGGCCATGCGCGCCGCTCTCGACGCAGGCAAGAACACCTTCGACCCGGTGCTGACCAACTTCAAGAGCAAGTACGCAGTGGATTGGTCCCCGTACCTGAACCGCAAGTGGACCGACGCTGGCGACACCGCTATTCCCCTGTCCGAGTGGAAGCGCCTGGCTGAAAAGCTGACCACCATTCCGGCATCCGTCACACCGCACTCCCTGGTGAAGAAGGTCTATGACGACCGCGCCGCCATGGGCCGTGGTGATATTCCGGTGGACTGGGGCATGGGCGAACACATGGCTTTCGCATCCCTGGTGGCCAGCGGCTACCCCGTGCGTTTGAGCGGTGAAGATTGCGGCCGCGGTACCTTTACCCACCGCCACGCGGTGATCCATGACCAGAACCGTGAAAAGTTCGACGAAGGCACCTACACGCCTTTGCAAAACGTGGCCGACAACCAGGCTCCGTTCGTGGTCATCGACTCCATCCTGTCCGAAGAAGCGGTGCTGGCGTTCGAGTACGGCTATGCCTCGAACGACCCCAACACCCTGGTGATCTGGGAAGCCCAGTTCGGCGACTTCGCCAACGGCGCCCAGGTGGTGATCGACCAGTTCATCGCCTCCGGTGAGGTCAAGTGGGGCCGTGTCAACGGCATCACCTTGATGCTGCCACACGGCTACGAAGGCCAAGGCCCCGAGCACAGCTCGGCCCGCCTGGAGCGCTTCATGCAGCTGAGCGCCGACACCAATATGCAGGTCGTGCAGCCCACCACCGCCAGCCAGATCTTCCACCTGTTGCGCCGCCAGATGGTGCGCAACCTGCGCAAGCCGCTGGTCATCATGACGCCCAAGTCCCTCTTGCGCGCCAAGGATGCAGCGTCTCCGCTGAGCGAGTTCACCAAGGGTAGTTTCCAGACCGTCATCCCTGAGAACAAGGAAGTCAAGGCTGACAAGATCAAGCGCGTCATCGCCTGCTCGGGCAAGGTTTACTACGACCTGGCCAAGAAGCGCGAAGAAAAGGGCGCCGACGACGTGGTGATCCTGCGTGTGGAGCAGCTCTATCCGTTCCCGCACAAAGCTTTCGCTGCCGAACTGAAGAAGTACCCCAACGTCACGGAACTCGTGTGGTGCCAGGACGAGCCACAAAACCAGGGCGCCTGGTTCTTCGTGCAGCACTATCTGCACGAGAACATGGCCGACGGCCAGAAGCTGGGTTACTCGGGCCGCGCGGCCTCGGCATCTCCTGCAGCCGGCTATTCGCACCTGCACCAAGAGCAGCAAAAGGCTCTGGTCGACGGCGCGTTCGGCAAGCTCAAAGGCTTTGTTCTGACCAAGTAAGCACCCTGCGTTGTGCCTCCGGGCCAACGCTGTGCCGGCTGGAGCGGAATGCTCCGGCCCGCACGCCCCACATATAAAAATCTGGAGTTTTTGAAATGTCTATCGTTGAAGTGAAGGTTCCACAACTGTCCGAGTCCGTGGCCGAAGCCACCTTGTTGCAGTGGAAGAAGAAGGTTGGCGACGCTGTTGCCGTGGATGAAATCCTCATCGAAGTGGAAACCGACAAAGTCGTGCTGGAAGTGCCCGCACCCTCCGCCGGTGTGATCGTCGAGCTGGTCATGGGCGACGGTAGCACCGTGGCTGCCGAGCAGCTGATTGCCCGTATCGACACCGAAGGCAAAGCCGGCGCTGTGGCTGCTGCCCCCGCCGCAGCTGCTGCACCCGCTGTGGCCGCCGCTGCGCCTGCAGCCGCCGCGACCAGCACCTCCATGGCCGGCGTGCCCATGCCTGCCGCTGCCAAGCTGATGGCCGACAACGCCCTGGCTGCAGGCTCCGTGGCCGGCACCGGCAAAGACGGCCGCGTCACCAAGGGTGATGTACTGGCTGCCGTGGCTGCCCCGAAGGCTGCTGCTGCGGTGATCCCCACCGGCGTGCCCACCAAGTCCCTGCCACAGGTTTCTACCATGGCGCCTGACCTGGGCGACCGCCCTGAGCAGCGCGTGCCCATGAGCCGCCTGCGTGCCCGCGTGGCGGAGCGTCTGCTGCAATCGCAATCGACCAACGCCATCCTGACCACCTTCAACGAAATCAACATGGCCCCGGTCATGGACATGCGCAAGCGCATGCAAGAGCGTTTCGAAAAGGAACACGGCTGCAAGCTGGGCTTCATGAGCTTCTTCGTCAAGGCGGCTGTGCACGCCCTGAAGAAGTTCCCCGTGCTGAACGCCAGCGTGGACGGCAACGACATCGTCTACCACGGCTACTTTGACATCGGTATCGCTGTCGGTTCGCCCCGCGGTCTGGTGGTGCCCATCTTGCGCAATGCCGACCAGATGAGCTTTGCCGACATCGAAAAGAAGATCGCCGAATACGGCCAAAAGGCCCGTGACGGCAAGCTGGGCATCGAAGACATGACCGGCGGCACCTTCTCCATCTCCAATGGCGGTACCTTCGGCTCCATGCTGTCCACCCCCATCATCAACCCACCGCAATCCGCCATCCTGGGCATCCATGCCACCAAGGACCGCGCTGTGGTGGAAAACGGCCAAGTGGTGGTGCGCCCGATGAACTACTTCGCCATGTCCTACGACCACCGCATCATCGACGGCCGCGAAGCCGTGTTGGGCCTGGTGGCCATGAAGGAAGCGCTGGAAGACCCAGCCCGTCTCCTGTTCGACATCTAAGACGGTTTCAAGGGCAGCCCAGGCTGCCCTTGTTCCATGGGTCTTTACGTAATCAGATTGGAAGTTTTCATGAGCAAGAATTTTGACGTGATTGTCATTGGCGGCGGCCCCGGTGGCTACATTGCTGCCATCCGTGCAGCCCAGCTGGGCTTCAACGTGGCCTGTATCGACGAGTGGAAGAACGCCAAGGGCGGCCCCGCTCTGGGCGGCACCTGCACCAACGTGGGCTGCATCCCCTCCAAGGCGCTGCTGCAATCCAGCGAGCACTATGACCAGGCCAGCCACCACTTCGCCGACCACGGTATTTCCGTGTCCGGTCTGGAGATGGACGTGGGCAGGATGATTGCCCGCAAGGACATCGTCGTGAAGCAGAACAACGACGGTATCCAGTACCTGTTCAAAAAGAACAAGATCACCTTCTTCCACGGTCGTGGCACTTTCGCCGCAGCCAAGGACGGCGGCTACGAAATCACGGTGGGCGAAGAGTCCCTGGTCGGCAAGCACATCGTCATCGCTACCGGCTCCAACGCCCGCGCCTTGCCCGGCACGCCGTTTGATGAAGAGCTGGTGCTGTCTAACGACGGCGCGTTGCGCGTCGGCGCTGTGCCAAAGAAGCTGGGCCTGATCGGCTCCGGCGTGATCGGCCTGGAGATGGGCTCGGTCTGGCGCCGTCTAGGTGCCGAAGTCACCATCCTGGAAGGTCTGCCGACCTTCCTGGGCGCGGTGGACGAGCAGATCGCCAAGGAAGCCAAAAAGGCTTTCGACAAGCAAGGCCTGAAGATCAACCTGGGCGTGAAGGTCGGCGAGATCAAAACGGGTAAGAAGGGCGTGAACATCGCCTATACCGACGCCAAGGGTGAAGCCCAGTCGTTGGACGTGGACAAGCTGATCGTCTCGATCGGCCGCGTGCCCAACACCATTGGCCTGGGTGCCGAAGTGGTGGGTCTGGCCCTGGACGAGCGCGGTGCGATCACGGTGGACGGCGACTGCAAGACCAACCTGCCCAATGTCTGGGCGGTGGGTGACGTGGTGCGCGGCCCTATGCTTGCGCACAAGGCCGAGGAAGAAGGCGTGGCGGTTGCAGAGCGCATCGCCGGCCAGCACGGCCATGTGAACTTCAACACCGTGCCTTGGGTGATCTACACCAACCCGGAAATCGCCTGGGTGGGCCAGACCGAGCAGCAGCTCAAGGGTGCAGGCCGTGCCTACAAGGCCGGTACCTTCCCGTTCCTGGCAAACGGCCGCGCACGTGCGCTGGGCGACACCACCGGTATGGTGAAGATGCTGGCGGATGCTGCCACAGACGAAATCCTGGGCGTGCACATCGTTGGCCCCCAGGCCAGCGAGCTGATCGCCGAGTGCGTGATGGCCATGGAATTCCGCGCCAGCGCGGAAGACATTGCCCGCATCTGCCACGCCCACCCCAGCTTGAGCGAGTCCACCAAGGAAGCCGCTCTGGCCGTGGACAAGCGTACGCTGAACTTCTAATCCAGTTTTAGAAGAAAAGGGCTGCCAGCGCAGAATCTATCTGCGCTGGCAGCTATTTAATTTGTAGCAACCGGAGTTTTTCTCTTTGAGCGTCAAACAGGCCTACGAGGCAGAACTGGCCCAGCGTGGCTACACCGCCGATCCGGCGCAGTTGCGCGCCGTGGAAGCACTGGAGCGTTGTGCTTCTCAGTGGGCAGCGTACAAAGAGAAGCGTTCCAACGCGCTCAAAAAACTCATCAACCGCCCGGAGATTCCGCGCGGCGTCTACATGTACGGCGGGGTGGGGCGTGGCAAGAGCTTTCTGATGGATTGCTTCTACAACGCTGTGCCCTTGAAGCGCAAAACCCGCCTGCACTTCCATGAATTCATGCGCGAGGTACACCGAGAGCTGCAAGAGCTGCAGGGCACGGTGAACCCGCTGGACGAGCTGGGCAAGCGCATGGCCAAGCGCTACCGCTTGGTCTGTTTCGATGAATTCCACGTAGCCGACATTACCGACGCGATGATCCTGCACCGGCTGCTGGCCGCGCTGTTTGCCAACGGCGTGGGCTTTGTCACCACCTCCAACTTCAAACCCGACGACCTGTACCCCAACGGCTTGCACCGCGACCGCATCCTGCCTGCGATTGCCTTGCTAAATGAAAAGCTGGAAGTGCTGAGCGTGGACAACGGCACCGACTACCGCCGCCGCACCCTGGAGCAGGTCAAGCTCTACCATACCCCGCTGGGCCCTGAAGCGGACCAGGAGATGACCAACGCCTTCAACCGCCTGGCCGAGACACAGGATGAAGACCCCATACTGCACATCGAGGCCCGCGAGATACGGGCCCGGCGCAAGGCGGGTGGTGTGGTGTGGTTCGATTTCCGCGAGCTGTGCGGCGGGCCACGTTCGCAAAACGATTACCTGGAAATCGCCAGCCAGTTCCATACCGTGCTGCTCAGCGATGTGCCGCACATGCCCGTGAATATGGCGTCGCCGGCGCGGCGCTTTACCTGGCTGGTGGACGTGCTGTACGACCGCCGCTGCAAGCTGATCATGTCGGCCGCCGTGGCACCCGAGGCCTTGTACACCGACGGCCCGCTGGCCCACGAGTTCCCGCGTACCGTGTCCCGCCTGACCGAGATGCAGTCCACCGAATTCCTGGCGCTGGAGCGCCGTATCGTCGATACGCACATCACATGAAAAAGCCCCTGATTCTTTGTCTCTGTCTGCTGGGGGCTACCTTGGCCCAGGCCCAGACCGATGCCACGGCCGACGCCGAGCAGGCCGAGCGCATCCGCATCCAGTCCGAGCGTGCACAGGTGCAGCAGCGTTTCGACAACGAAGAGGCCCATTGCTTCCAGAAGTTTGCCGTGAACGACTGCCGGGATGCGAACCGCGCCCAGCGACGTGACCAGATGGCCGACCTGCGCCGCCAGGAGATTTTGCTCAACGATGCCGCACGCAAGCGCAAGGGCGCCGAGCAGCTGCAGCGCATGGAGCAAAAAGCCGCCGAAGAAAGCCCGCCGGCCAGTGCCACGCCGGGTGAGAAGAGCGTGGGCAAGGTGCGTACACCCACCCCTTCGACGCCACGCCAACCGCATACCGCCGCCCAGGCCGCGCAAGAAAAAGCCGCCCGCAAAGCCACGCTGGACAGCAAGCAAAAGGCTTTTGAAGAAGCCCAGGCCGCCCGCGCGCGCAAGGCCGCGACGGCCGGGGAAGAGCGTGAGCGCTATCTGCGCAAGCAGCAGGACGCCGCCGAACACGCTGAGCAGACGCGCAAGCGCAACGCTGAAAACACCAAGACGCCGGCGGCACCGCTGCCACCCTGAGGCTCAAACGCAGCCCTTTGAAGTCAGGGCAGCTTCTCCATCCGTACCGTCGGCTCGGCCGTGACGCGTGACAGGTCACGCAAGCCATCCAACAGGTGGTTGGCGAAATAGCTGTTCTGCGTGTCTGGCTCCAGGGCCGCCAACACCAGGTTGCCCAGGGGCTGGCTCAGCGGCACATAAAAGCTGTTTTGCGGCGCATCCACCACCCCCGGTATCAGCGTGACCTTGGTCTGGACGATGGGCGTGCCGTCCTGGATGGTGCCGCGCACGTCTTGCCGGCTGCCTTCGCTGCGGCTGCTTTCCAGGTAGGACTCGCCCATCAGGGCGCCAGGCTCCATCACCCGCATCACTTGCACGCCCAGCATCTGCAGGCGGTCCACGGCCAGTGTGGAGCTGGCCGACAGCCAGTAGCCGCAGGGGCGGCTGCGGGTTTTGGTGTTTTGCAGCTCCAGGGCGGAATTCCAGTCCACCGTGACCTTGCGGTCGGCGCCGGTGTTCGGGTCCAGTAGGGTCAGTGTGTACTGGGCACTGGTGGGGCCGGCTTCCACCACGGCTCTGCCACGGCAGGCCTGGCTGGCTACGTCACGCTCCATATAAGGCCGTAGCTTGTTCAGCTCGTCGCTGCGGCTGGCCGTACTTTGCAGCATGCTGACCATGGCCGTGACCTGGGTGTGCACGCGGCGCTGGATGTGCTGGCGGCCAAGGCCCACGCCCCGGGTCTCGACCAGCATGCTGACTGTGTTTTTCAGGCCGTTGACATTGCGCCCGGTATCGGGTTGCGTGCCGCCCATGGAGACCAGCAGGTCGTCCGCCGTGTTGCTGGTGGTGTAGTACCACTCGCTGCTGAGCTTCTGGTCTTTCAGGGCGCTCAACAAGGGGCGGCGAAACCACTCCTCAGAGGCCCGGGTCAGAAATTCGGGCAGGTTAGCCGTCATGGCGTACTGCAGCAGTGCATCGTACTTCTGGATGCCACCAAACTTCTGCAGGTAGCGGCCAGCCACCGTGTATTCATGCGCGTCTACCACCACCATGGGCTGGTAGCTGCGCTCCAGCTGGGCCAGGGCGCGGGCTTCGGGGGTGTTCAGCAGCAGGTGGTCGCGATTCATGTCGATGCCGTTGGCGGTGGCGCGCTGGTTGGCGGCGGCTCCATCCGGGTTGGCGCGTGGCACGATGATGACGTTGATCTTGTCCAGCAAGGGCTCCAGCAGGCCCTGGCTGAGCTCGCGGGCCACCACCAGCAGCGCTTCGCTGCCGGCGGGTTCATTGCCATGCTGCTGCCCCACCAGCAGTACGGTGGGTCGCCCGGTGGCCAGCACCGTAGGGGCGTCGGGGCTGGAGGCCCGGGTTAGCAGCAGGGCCACCAGGGGCGAGCCTTGCTGCGACTGGCCCATGGACAGTACTGTGGCCTTGACCCCCTGGCTGGGGTGGTCTGCCAGCTCGTTGAGCCAATCGATGATTTCCGGGTTGGTGGTAAAGCTGTTGCGTCCGCTTTGCAGGCCGGGTGTGCTGTAGGCCAGCGACGGGGCAGGGAAGCGCGCAGCCACTGCCGGGCTCTCTGTGGCGTCGGCACCGGCACCGGCATCGGCAGGCGTGGTGATCTGCGGGGTGTTAACCGGGCTGGCCACGGCCGCAGGGAGCTCTGCCGCTGGCTTGCTAGGTGTGGGTGCCGGTGTCGGCGCGGTGCGTGTCGGCGCAGCTGTGTCGGCGGACGAGGGCCAGGGCGGCAGCGGCGTGGACGAGCAAGCAGCTTGCAGCAGCACTAACGCGGCAAGGCAGGCCGCATAGACCGGGCGGGTGGCAGGGAGCACGGGAGAGGCGGTGCGCATACGAGGTGTCATGGTGGCCAAACTGCTCTGCTATGGGATGCGGCATGTTAACGGAAGGTATCGGTAATCCTCAGTCCGCTGGCAGCACATTGTGGGGGGCATTTGCGGGCTGCACACCGGCGGAAACTGAAATCGGCGACAGTGTCGGCATGTGTACTGTCGTATGGTTCAAGAAAGATTTGCGGGTGGCCGACCACGCGCCATTGGCTGCCGCTGCGGCTTTGCCCGGGCCGGTGCTGGGCCTGTTCGTGCTGGAGCCGGAATGGCTGCACAGCCCCGAGTGCGATAGCCAGCATGTGGAGTTTGCGTTGCAGTGCCTGGCGGAGTTGCGCCAGGCATTGGCTGTGCGCGGCTTGCCACTGCTGGTGCACGTGGGGCCGGTGCTGGAGGCGCTGGCACAGCTGCGGCGCAGCCATGGCGTGGCGCATCTGCTGAGCCATGAGGAAACCGGCCCGGGCTGGAGCTATGCGCGGGACGTGGCGGTGGCCGACTGGTGCCGCGCCCACGGTATCGCCTGGCAAGAGTTTGCGCAGACCGGCGTGGTGCGCCGCCTGCGCTCGCGCAACGGCTGGGCCGAGCGTTGGCAGCAGCGCATGGGCCAGCCCCAGGTTGATATGCCGCCGGGCTGGCGAGGCCCTCGGGTGGCGCTGACCGATCTGCCCACCTTGGGCCAGCTGGGCCTGCAGCCCCATGGCCGCCGCGTGCAGGCCGCCGGCGAGGCAGCGGCGCACGGCGTTCTACAGAGCTTTCTGCACATGCGGGGCGGGGCCTATGCGAAGTCCTTGTCCAGCCCTTTGACCGCTGAAGACGGCTGCAGCCGCTTGAGCCCGCACCTGGCGTTTGGCACACTGTCCGTGCGCCAGGTCTACCAGGCCACGCAAGTGCGGATACGCGCCGTCCGCGAGGCGGGTGATGGGGAAGATCGCCATTGGCTGGGCGCGCTGCGCAGCTTTGCCGGGCGCCTGCACTGGCATTGCCATTTCATGCAAAAGCTGGAGGACGCGCCCCAGATCGAACAGCAGAATTTTGCCCGCGTGTACGACGGCCTGCGTGAAGACGATTTTGACGCTGGGCGGTTTGACGCCTGGTGCGCCGGCCAGACCGGCTACCCGATGGTGGACGCCTGCATGCGCAGCCTCAAAGCCACCGGCTGGCTGAACTTCCGCATGCGGGCCATGCTGGTGTCTTTTGCGTCCTACCATTTGTGGCTGCACTGGCGCGAGACCGGCTTGTTTCTGGCGCGGCAGTTTCTGGACTTCGAGCCCGGCATCCATTGGTGCCAGATGCAGATGCAAAGCGGCACCACCGGCATCAACACCTTGCGCATCTACTCACCCACCAAGCAGGCGCAAGACCACGACCCGGTCGGCGTGTTCATCCGTCGCTGGGTGCCCGAATTGGCCAACGTGCCCTTGTCTCTGCTGCCTACGCCGTGGCTGATGGGCGCGGCGCAGCAGCGTGCGGCAGGCTGCGTGATAGGCCAGCATTACCCCGCGCCCATCGTGGACGACGCGGCGGCAGTGAAACAGGCCAAAGAGCGGCTCTACGGCCTGCGCGGCACCCCGAAAGCCAAGGCCGAGGCGAACGCCATCCAGGACAAGCATGGGTCGCGCAAAGCTGGCTTGCCCACCACTACCGGCAGCAAGCGCAACCGACCGCCACGTACGCCAGCGCCGTCAGCCCAGCTCGACTTGTTTTGACCACTATTGCTGCTTATCAGCGCTGACCTATTGATTGTTCAGTGCCAACATCTGTTAGCCCTGTCGGATTTTTTGACAACTGCCTTGGTTGCCGTGCAAATTTTCCGCGCAAGTTGATGATTTAAAAAAACTATTTTGACGTGGCACACATGGTGCTGATAACGGCGGGAAACACCCCTCCCATTCAATATTCAAGAAAAGTTATTCGGCCATGCGCATCAAAAAGATCTTCACCGCTTTGTCTCTTAAGCATTTGTGCCTTGCCGCCGGCATGGTGGGGGCCCTGGTAGGCACTTCGGCGCATGCGGTTCCAGTGCCTGTAGGAACAAGTGCAAGTGACGATTTGATTTACAACTTTAGCTTACCGAAATTGCCCAATGGGGCCTATCAGCTTATCCGCTTGGATGTTTCCGGGGCTGCGTGGGATCATTTATCTGTAGATATCGATATCTTTGGTGATTTAGATGGAGTAGGGCTGCAACGTTCGTTCTTATCCCAGCGTTTCAATCGACAACTGCTAGTTTTGGGCTCCTTAGAATCCATACCGGAATTATTGGACGGGGTGTTTTCTATTGGATTTCGCGTTAGCGCTGCGAGTGGCGATTTGGATTCGGTGAGGATTTTTGCTTCTGATTTAGACCGTAGCAATTTTGTCTTCAGCGACGGCACCCCGGTTGTTGCAACTTCGACCGTCCCGGAACCCAACTCTATTGCCTTGGTTGGGCTGGCTTTGGTTGGCTTGGCAGCTGTGCGTCGTCGCTGGAGCTGAACCTTGGGCAGTTATGCCATCGAATGCGTGCGCCGAACCTTGCTCGCAACCAGGTATCTGGTGAAGTGGTCTTCGCTGGCGGGGAATGGTCGGTAACTTATTGAGAGTAGAAGGCCCGGTGAATTGGGTTTTACCGCAGTTCATATCTCCACTTAGGCCCATTCCTGAAATCCCTGCAACCACAAAGTTGCAGGGATTTTTTGTTTGCGGCAGGTGCAAGCGATGGATAGGCATGCGTGCCCGCATGGCGTCACCGTGGTGGGCATAAACCGGTAGGCGCAGCTTGACCGTGCCAGTAGGTGTGCAACTGTGGGCAACTATGTTGGTGAAAAATAGCTCTGGCGCATGTTCTGTATGCGGTAGTAGCTACGAATTTAATAGCAATTCCCACTAGCGTCCACACCTACCGTACTAGGGGCCGCACGGTCGTAAACCCACCATCCACCGCTATCACCTGTCCGGTGATACGCGCCGCGCCGTCGCTCAACAGCCAGGCCATGGCATCAGCCACCTGCACGGCGGTCTGTACGCCGCCCAGCGGGTATTGCTTGCCTGCGCCTTCACGCATGGCGTCCATGCGCAGCATGCTGGCGGTCATGGGGGTGTCGGTCATGCCGGGAGCCACGACGTTGACGCGCAGGCCTAGCGGGGCGTAGGTCGCGGCAGCGCTGCGGGCTAGGGCTTCTATGCCGCCTTTGGCTGCGGCAATCGCCTCGTGGTTGGCCACGCCTATGCGCGACACCACGCTGGACGCCAGCACGGCGGCACCCGGTAGCTTGGCTACGCGCAGAGCTTCCACCCAGGCTTGCAGCATGAAGAAGGCGCTGTCCAGGTTGATGCGCATCACCTCGCGGTACTGGGCTGCCGTGCTGCGGTGCAGGGGCGCAATCAGTGTGCTGCCCACGCAGTGGGCCAGCAGCGTGGGCGGGCCGCCCAACTGGGCTACGCAGGCGGCGATGGCTTCTGCCGCGCCTTCGGGCGTGGTGGTGTCGGCGGCGATGTGCGCATCGGCGGCTACCTCGGCCAGCGTGGCGGCGTCGCGGCCCACGGCTGCTACGCGGTGGCCGGCCAGGCGTAGCTGGGCTACGACTTCACGGCCTATGCCACCGCGGGCGCCGGTCACCAGGGCTATCTGGGGGGAGGTTGTGGGTGTCGTCATGGGCGTCTCTTTCTGGGGGAGGGTCAAACAAGGGGCCTGCCGATAGGCCGGTCAAGCCGGGCAGGTCGCGCAAATGCGGGTTGCTGCGGGTGCTGCGCGTCCACCACTGGGAGAACGAGGTGCATGGGTGGGCCACTTCGGCGAACAGGGTGGGGGCTGGCTGCACCTGGGCGATGGCGCCCAAATCAATATGCGGGTCGGCCACGGTGCGCACCGAACGCGCGCCGCGCAGGGCCTGTTGCAGCGCGGCGGTGTCGGCATGCCAGCGCAGGTCGGTCAGCTCGGCCATGCGGGTGCTGACAAAGCTCCAGCGCAGGTGGCTCCAGGGCCAGGTGCTATGAAATTCTGCAAGGTAGATGCCGATGCACAGCGTGCCAGCCGGCAGATCCGGCGGCAGGCGCAGCGCCCACGGGTGGACCAGCCAGACGTCGCGGCCAGCGACCAGTGCGGCATCGGGTGCAGTGGCGTCTGGTGGGGTGTGAGTTACTGCGGGTTCGTCTACGCCTAGTGCAGCGGCTGGGCTTGTCAGTGCCTGCGGGCTGCGGGCGATGGCGTCCAGCGCTTCGTACGACGTGTCGATAACGCTGCCGGGGCTGTGCCAGTCGGGTGGGGCAAATTTGGCCACGTTCTCGGCGTTGAATAGATAGGGCTTGCTGCTGCCAGTGCCCGCCACCCACTGCCAGCTCAGGTGGTTGCTGGCCAGGTTGCCGTCTAGCAGGTGGGCAATCATCCAGTCGGCGCCGGCGCGCCAATGCACTTTGCGGATGTGCACCACGTAGCTGGCCAGCCACAAGCGCGCATGGTTGTGCAGGTAGCCTGTGGCATACAGCGTGCGCACTGCGGTGTCGATAGCGGGTATGCCGGTGCGCGCCTGGCGGATGTCTGCGGGTACTTCGGGGGCGTAGCTGCTGTCGGGCAGCGGGCCAGCATGCAGCGACTGCAAGATGCCTGCGCCCCGGTGCCCCCACGCATGCTGAAAGTACTCGCGCCAGCCCAGCTGGAAAACGAATTTGTGCTGCATGTCCAGCCTGTGCTGCGCGGCCACGCTGGCCAGCACCTCGGGCAGGGTGAGGAGGCCGTGGGTGATGTACGGCGACAAGCCGGTCACTGCACCGTCTATGGCATTGCGGCTGCGCGCATAGTCGGCAGGGCGCACGGCCTGCATAAGGGCTTGTGCCCTTGCCAAGGTGGGAGTGTGGAGCGTCATGTCAGCCAATACGTCGAAGGACCGTGACGCTAACACCCCCTAAATGCCATGGCGGGCCGCTGCGCTATTTACCCCCACAGTGCCATCGCGTATAGCGGCGGCGCGCTCGGCGACGGCCTGCTTTTGCGCGTCGCTCAGCCGGGCCAGGTTTTTGACCTGCAAGGCCATGCGCGGGTTGGTGGACAGCAGCTTTTCGTGGCGCGCCAGAAAGTCCCAGTACAGCGTGGTGTAGGGGCAGGCCCGCTCACCTTCGCGCTGGGCAGGGTCGTAGCGGCAGCTGGCGCAGTGCTGCTTGCTGCCCATGCGCTCGATGTATTTGCCGGTGGCGATGTAGGGCTTGCTGGCCATCAGCCCACCGTCGGCATACATCGCCATGCCCAGGGTGTTCGGCAGCTCTACCCATTCCACCGCATCGACGTAGACCGACAAATACCAAGCGTGCACCTGCTGTGGCTCCACGCCCAGCAGCAGGGCGAACAGGCCGGTCACCATCAGCCGCTGGATGTGGTGGGCGTAGCCGTGGGCCAGGGTTTGGGTAATGGCGTCCCGCAGGCAGGCCATGTCGGTCTGGCCGGTCCAGTACCAGGCGGGCAGGGGCTCGTGTGCCTGCAGCGCATTGCGCTCGGCGTAGCCGGGCATTTGCGTCCAGTAGATGCCGCGCACGTATTCTCGCCAGCCCAGGATCTGGCGCACAAAGCCTTCAACACAGGCCAGCGGTGCGTGGCCGGTTTCATAAGCCGCTACGGCGGCGGCCACCACCTCGCGCGGGTCCAGCAGCTTGAGGTTCAGCGCAGCGGAGATGTGCGAGTGGTAGAGCCAGGCCTCGCCCGGCCACAGCGCGTCCTGGTAGCGGCCGAACAGCGGCAGGCGCTGTTGGATGAACGCGTCCAGCGACTGTAGTGCCTGCGCGCGGGTGACGGGCCAGGCAAAGCTGTCCAGCGTGCCGGGGTGGCTGGCAAAGCGGGTGTTGACGAGCGCGATGACTTGCTGCGTGGTGGCATCGGGCGCGAAGGTGCTGCGGGGTGGCACGGCGCCGGGGCCAGCCTTGCCAAAGGCTTCGCGGTTCTCGGCGTCGAAGTTCCACTGGCCGCCTGCGGGCTGGTCGCCTTCCATCAGCACGGCGTGCTGTTTGCGCAGGGCGCGGTAGAAGTATTCGAGGCGTATGGTCTTGCGGTCTTTGGCGTGAGCGGCGAACTCGCGCACGGTGGCGTAGAAGTGCCGGTCGTCGCGCACGTCCAGGGGGATGCTGGCTTGCCGGACTACGGCCTGGACAGATTTAAAAACACGAAAATCGCCTGGGGCGCAGAGAATGATTGCGCGAGGCGCTAGTTTTTCTATAGCATGCAGCAGTTCGGCCGCCAGGCTGCCGCAGTTGTCCGGCTGGTCGATGCGGGTGTAGTGCAGCGGTAGATCTGCAGCTTGCAGGGCCTGCGCAAAGTGGCGCATAGCTGTCAGGAAGAGCGCGATGCGCTGTTTGCTGGACCAGATGTGGGTGGACTCTTCGGCCACCTCGGCCATCCACACCGCGTCCTGCGCGGGGTCGAAGCCATCGAAAGCCGAAGAGTCCAGGTTCAGCTGGTCGCCCAGCACAAGCACCAGGTGCCTAAGCATTTTTTGCCTTGCGGCAGGCGTCTGAACAGTACTTCACCTCGTCCCAGGTTTTGGCCCAGCGTTTACGCCAGGTCATGGTACGGCCACAGGCTGCGCAGAGTTTGCTCGGCAAGGACTGTTTGTTGCCTTTGAACGAGGTAGGTGGCATGGAGCGGAATTAACCCTTCTTGGCCCAGGCGCTGCACCAGCCCTTGGCTGCGACCACTTTGCCAGCGAACAGCGGGCAGGCACCGGTGGCGTCGCCGGCCTTGCCTTGGTACAGGGCGCAGCTGCCGCAGTTTTGGCCGGCGGCGTACTTGGGGTATTTCTTCACGTCAGCCTTGGTGCCATCGGTCACATAGCCGAGTGCAGCGGCTTGGGGGTCTTTGTCATCGACCTTGGCTTGGGCGCGTGCCAAAGTGCTCAGTGCGGCTCCGCCGGCGGCGACTGCCATCAAAAATACGCGTCGTTGGGTCTTCATGGGGTTTCCTTATGAGCGCCCGCTTAAAACTGCGGACGGCTGCCGTCAATAGCAACGGCAGCCGCAGCATACGCACATCAGGCCATGAGGCTACTGACGAAAATCAATGCCCGGCGGTTTAACTCTGCTACTGTCGCGCAAACTATTCTCATTCGTTTTGTGAGCCTCGGTGCGCCCAACCGGTAGTGTGTTTTTCGACAAAACTGAACAGCTCGTACATCGCCATGGCCATGGCGCCCACCACCATCAGGCCGGCAAAGGCCAGGCCCATTTGCATGGATGACCCGGCCGAGATCAGCAGGTAGCCAATGCCCTCATTGGCGGCGGTCATCTCCGACACCGTGGTGCCCACAAATGCCAGCGTGATCGCCACCTTTAGCGAGCCGAAAAAGTAGGGCATGGAACGCGGCAGGCCGACCTTGACCAGCACATCCCAGCGCTTGGCCCCCAGTACGCGCAGCACGTCTTCCAGCTCGGGCTCCAGCGTCGCCAGGCCGGTGGCGATGTTCACCATGATGGGGAAGAAGCTGATCAGGAACGCCGTCAATATCGCCGGCCCGGTGCCAATGCCAAACCACACCACCAGAATGGGCACGAAGGCCGCCTTGGGCAGGGCGTTAAAGGCCGTCATCAGCGGGTAAATGGCAGCGTAGGCCAGGCGCGAGCTGCCGACCACAAAGCCTAGCAGCACGCCGACCACGATCGCTAGGCCAAAGCCGGCCATGGTCACCCAGTAGGTGCGCCAGGCGTGGAGGGCAATCGGGCCTTTGAATTCCACCAACTGGGTGGCGATGCGCCAGGGGCTGGGGAAGATGAATTCCGACACGTCGAAGGCGCTGCAGATGCCCTGCCATAGCAGCACGATGGCGACCAGCAGCACCCACGGTGACCAGCGTTCCAGGGTCTTGGCGTTCATGGCGAGGTCTTTCGAATGCTGCCGATATGGCCGCGCAACTCGTGCACGATGTCGCTGAATGCGGGGGTGTAGGTCAGCTCCAGCTCGCGCGGGCGGGGCAACTCAATCTGCTTTTTGACGATGAAGCGGCCCGGGCTTTTGCCCATCACGTAGACCGTGTCGGCCAGGAACACGCTTTCGCGCAGGTCGTGCGTCACCAGGATCACGTTGAAGCGCTGCTCGGTCCACAGGTCGCGCAAGATGCACCACAGCTCTTCGCGGGTGAAGGCGTCCAGCGCGCCGAAGGGCTCGTCCAGCAGCAGCATCTTGGGCTGGTGGATCAACGCGCGGCAGATGCTGGCGCGCTGCTGCATGCCGCCCGACAGCTGCCAGGGGAACTTGTCTTCATAGCCGGCCAGGCCGACCTTTTGCAGCAGCGCACGGGCGCGCTCCACATACTCTTTGCGCTTGGTCTTGAAGTTGGAGCGGTAGGGCTCGACGATCTCCAGCGGCAGTAGCACGTTGTCCACCGTTGTGCGCCAGGGCAGCAGCGACGGCGCCTGGAAGGCCATGCCGGAAATCTTCAGTGGGCCGGTGACCGGCTGGCCGTCGATGCGGATGTGGCCCTTGGACGGCATCTTCAGCCCGGTGGCCAGCTTCATAAAGGTGGACTTGCCGCAGCCCGAGGGGCCAACGATGGCGATGAACTCGCCTTGTTGCACCTGCAGGTCAATGGCCTCCACCGCAAACTGGTTTTGCGCCAGCAGCGCGTCGTTATAGGCCAGCCAGACGTCCGAGAAGTCTACAAAAGGTGTTTGCACAAATTTATAAGAAATAGGCCGCTAGCGCAGGATATATCTGCGCAGGCAGCTATTGAAAAGATAGTAGCTACTTCTTGACCGGCAGTACATTCAATTCGGCGGTGCTGGGCAAGAAGCTGCCGTTCCACACCGCGTCCGGGTTCACGCGGGTCTTGGTGGCAAAGGCGTCGGACACCTGCGAGGCCATCAGCGACAGGCGTGGCGGCGTGGTTTTGCCAAAGCCTTCGGCGTGCGCGTTGGGGGTGTTGATGGCGGTGTCGATGGCCATGTTCAGGCGGCGTAGTTCCAGCGCGCTGTTGATGATGCCGTCGCGGGCTTTCACGTCCTCAATCGCGGCGGCAGGCTTGGCGATCACGTCCTTCATGCCCTTGGCAAAGGCCTGCAAAAAGGCTTTGACGGCGGCCGGGTTCTCTTTGACCAGCTTGGGCGAGGCGATGATGGCGTTGCCGTACAGCTTCACGCCAAACTGCGGGTAGGGCAGGACCAGCACGTCCTCGGACTTGGTGCCGCGGGCTTCCAGGTTCAGCAGCGAGGTGAAGGTGAAGCCGGTGATGGCGTCCACGTCGCCGCGTACCAGCATTGTTTCGCGCAACGGTGGGTCCATGCTGGTCCATTGCACGCCGGTGATGTTGTTGGCCTTGGCGAAGATGGGGAAGGCGCGGCGGCCAGCGTCGAACACCGGGGCACCCAGCTTTTTGCCGCTGAGGTCGGCAGGGTTCTTGATGCCGGACTTTTTCAGCACCATCACCGAGGCGGGCGTGTCGGCGTAGACCATCATCACGGCGACGGGCTTGTTGGCTGCGTCGGGGTTGTTGGCGTGGAACTCCATCAGTGCCGCCATGTCCGCAAAGCCCATGTCGTAGGCGCCCGATGCCACACGGGTGACGGCGCCTCCCGATCCGTTGCCGGCATCAATGGTCACGTCCAGCTTGGCGTCCTTGAAATAGCCCTTGGCTGCGGGGGTGAGGAACAGGGCGGCAGGGCCTTCAAAGCGCCAGTCCAGCTGGAATTTGATGGGCGTGGTCTGGGCAAATACCGGCACGGTGGCCAGCAAGACGGCGCAGGCCAGGGCAGACTGCAAAAAGACGCGTTGGGTCATGGGGGCTCCAGAAACAGAGGTTTCCTGCATTAGAGCAAAAAAGGTGCCCAAGCCCATAAAAAAACGCACCGTGTAGGTGCGTTCTTTGAGACCCTCGGTTGCCCGAGGGGCGTTGGCACTTATTTGTGCACGGTAGCAGCGTTGGCTACGGCCAGTGCCGTCATGTTGACCACGCGGCGCACGGTGGCCGATGGGGTCAGGATGTGGGCGGACGCGGCGGCACCCAGCAGGATCGGGCCCACGGTCACGCCCTGGCCGCCGGTCATCTTCAGCACGTTGAACAAGATGTTGGCAGCATCCAGGTTCGGGCAGACCAGCAGGTTGGCTTCGCCGTGCAGATTGGTTTCGGCGTCCATCAACGAGGCTTCGCGCATGGTTTGCGACAGGGCCGCATCCCCTTGGAGCTCGCCATCGGATTCGATGTCGGGCGCCATGGCCTTGAACAGCTCGTGGGCCGCGCGCATTTTGCGGGCCGAGGGGCGGTCCGACGAACCGTAGTTGGAGTGCGACAGGAAGGCCACCTTGGGTGGCAAACCGAAGCGGCTGACTTCGTCGGCCGCCATGACGGCAATACTGGCCAGTTGCTCGGCTGTCGGGTCTTCGTTCACAAACGCGTCGGTGATGAACAGGGTATGCTTTTCCAGCATCAGCGCGTTCAGCGCGGCGAAACCGGAGGCGCCTTTCTTCAGACCGATGATGTCGCGGATGTGCTGCAGATGGCCTTCGTAGCGGCCCAGCAGACCGCACAGCATGGCGTCGGCATCGCCCAGTCGCACCATCAGCGCGGCGATGGTGGTGTTGGAGCGGCGCACGGCGGCCTTGGCCACGTCTTGCGACACGCCACGGCGGCCCATCAGGCGGTGGTAGGTTTCCCAGTACTGGCGGAAGCGGGAGTCGTCTTCGGGGTTGACCACTTCCACGTCCACGCCGACGCGGATGCGCAGGCCGGCCTTGAGGATGCGGGCCTCGATCACGGCGGGGCGGCCGATCAGGATGGGGTGGGCTAGGTTTTCGTCCACCGCCAGCTGGGCGGCACGCAGTGTGCGTTCGTCTTCACCTTCGGCATAGGCTACGCGCTTGGCGTTGGCGGGCACAGCCTTGGCAGCGCTGAACACCGGGCGCATGAACATGCCGGTTTGGTAGACAAAGCGCGACAGGCTTTGGCGGTAGGCCTCCATGTCCTTGATGGGGCGGGTGGCCACACCGGACTCTTCAGCGGCCTTGGCCACGGCGGGTGCAATGCGCAGTATCAGGCGCGAATCAAAGGGGGTGGGGATCAGGTAGTCGCTACCGAACACCAGTTCCTTGCCGGCATAGGCGGCGGCCACTTCTTCGCTGATGTCGGCCTTGGCCAGGTCGGCGATCTGGCGCACGCAGGCCAGCTTCATGGCTTCGGTGATCTTGGTGGCGCCGCAGTCCAGCGCGCCACGAAAGATGTAGGGGAAGCACAGGACGTTGTTGACCTGGTTCGGGTAGTCGGAGCGGCCGGTGGCGATGATGCAGTCCGGGCGCACGGCCTTGGCCAGCTCGGGGCGGATCTCGGGCTCGGGGTTGGCCAGCGCCAGGATGATGGGCTTGGCAGCCATGGTCTTGACCATCTCGGCCGTCAGTACGCCGGCGGCGGAGCAGCCCAGGAATACGTCGGCTTCATTGACCGCGTCGGCCAGCGTGCGGGCCGAGGTGTCTTGGGCGTAACGCTCTTTGGACGCGTCAAAACCACCGGCGCGGCCGTGGTAGATCACGCCCTTGGAGTCGCATACAAACACGTTTTTGCGTTGTACGCCCAGGCCAACCATCACGTCCAGGCAGGCGATGGCAGCGGCACCAGCGCCGGAAACAGCCACCTTGACGTCTTCAATCTTCTTGCCAACCAGTTCCAGGCCATTCAGCAGGGCGGCGGACGAGATGATGGCCGTGCCGTGCTGGTCGTCGTGGAACACCGGGATGTTCATGCGCTCGCGCAGCTTTTGCTCGATGTAGAAGCACTCGGGCGCCTTGATGTCTTCGAGGTTGATGCCGCCCAGTGTGGGCTCCATGGCGGCGATGATGTCCACCAGCTTGTCAGGGTCGTTTTCGGCCAGTTCGATGTCGAACACGTCGATGCCAGCGAACTTCTTGAACAGGCAGCCCTTGCCTTCCATCACCGGCTTGGACGCCAGCGGGCCGATATTGCCCAGGCCCAGCACCGCTGTGCCGTTGGTGATAACGCCAACCAGGTTGCCGCGCGAGGTGTATTCGGCGGCCAGGGAGGGGTCACGCTCAATGTCCAGGCAGGGGTAGGCCACACCCGGCGAGTAGGCCAGCGACAGGTCGCGCTGGTTGGACAGCGGCTTGGTCGGGGTGACGGAAATCTTGCCCTTGCTGGGGGTGCTGTGGTATTCCCGTGCGGCGTCGCGCAGAGCCATTTCGGCAGGGGAAATTTCTTTGGCCATTGATTGTGTCCTCGAAGAATTTTTATGAAAGGCAAGCCTAACGCAAGCTACAGGCCATAAACATTGTGGAGCCTACTTACGCTGCGAAAAGTTATGCGAAGCGTGTATGGGGTTATGCGGCTGGTGCACGCAGTCCGCCAGCTTGCGCGCAATCGACTGGTGGCGCTGCGCAGGTCTTCCAGGTCCCGCCGTTTGTCGGCGCGCTTGGCGTGCGACTTCAGCCTGCAGATCAGCGTGCAGCCCGGCTTCGCGTGCTCTGCTGCTGTTCCGCAGGTGACATTGACAGCCCGGATACGCTTTGTGTGGCTTATCTCCGTTGGTACAGTGTCATGCCTGGGACATAAACCAGACACAATTATTAACAAATTTGGAGACACGATGAAAACCCACAACCTCAAACATCTATCGGCGCTCATCGCCGCGCTTTTTGCAGGTAGCGCCGGCGCGTCGGGCTTCCAACTGCTGGAGCAAAACGCCAGCGGCATTGGCAATGCCTATGCCGGCTCTGCGGCGGTGGCCGATAACGCTAGTACGGTCTACTTCAATCCGGCCGGTATGACCGAGCTGAAAGACCGCGAATACTCGATAGGCGCGACTGCTATCAAGCCCAGCTTCAAGTTCCAGAACCAAGGGTCCTCGGTCGGCACGCTGGCCACTGCAGGCTCGGGCGGCGACGCCGGCCACTGGGGTGTGGCACCTAATGGCTACCTGTCGTGGAAGCTGCAGGACGGGCTGTACGCTGGTATCGGCGTCGGCGCGCCGTTTGGCTCCAAGACCGACTATGAGTCGCCCTGGACCGGCAGCGCGCAATCGAACCAATTCGATGTCAAGACCTACAACATCAACCCGTCGATCGCCTGGAAGGCCAATGATGTTGTCTCTTTGGGCTTTGGCCTGAACTGGCAGCGCCTGACGGCGGACTACTCGCGCCGACTCGCGGTGGTGCCAACCGTGCCGCCAGGCTTGCCTGGCAACACGCCGCTGGCACTGAGCATTGACGACAATGCCTGGGGCTGGAACGTGGGTGCGCTTATCAAGCTCGCGCCTGCAACCAAGGTTGGTGTGTCGTACCGCTCCAAGATCAAGTACGACCTCACGGGCACGCTGACGGGTGGCAGCCCGTCGGCCGCAGTGAACGCGGCGATTGGCGCCAACGTCAAGGCCAGCGTGACCTTGCCCGACACCTTCATCGCCAGCGTGGCGCACCAACTCAACCCGAGCTGGGAGTTACTGGGTGACCTGTCCTGGACCGGCTGGAGCAGCATTCCCAAGATCGACATCGTGCGCACTTCGGGCGCGGCCGCAGGTACCGTGGCGCAGACCCTGGATACCGAGTTCCGCGATACCTGGCGCGTGGCGGTGGGTGCCAACTATAAGTACAACGATGCCTGGAAGTTCAAGTACGGCGTAGCCTATGACCAGACCCCGGTCAAGGGTGCCAGCACGCGCCTGGCTTCTTTGCCGGACAACAACCGTATCTGGCTCTCGACCGGCGCGCAGTGGAAGCTCTCCCAAGCCTCCACGTTGGACTTCGGTTTGGCCTATCTGTACTTGAAGGACGCGCAGATCCAGAACAACCAGGCGGCTGCCGGCCGTGGCGCCTTGAATGGCACTTACAAGGACAGTGGTTGGGTCATGGGCCTGCAGTACTCGCAGAGCTTCTGATCGTTTGAGCCATTGCGCGGATGCGTCCGCGCTTTGACGACAAAAAGCCCTGAGCCGCATTGCGCGGTTCAGGGCTTTTTTGTATTTTGAATGCAGTGAGCGACTACGCCAGCAAGTCGCACAGCGTGCGCGCAATCACCTTGGTGGCGCGGCGCAGGTCTTCCAGGTCCAGCCTTTCGTCGGCACGCTTGGCGTGGGACTCCAGCACAGTGCGCGGGCCGGCACCGTAGATGACGCCAGGAATACCGGCTTCGGCATACAGCCGCACATCGGTGTACAGCGGTGTGCCCATGGCCGGAATGGCCTCGCCAAACACGGCCAGGCCGTGCTTCTGGATGGCTTGGACCAACGGCGCGTTGCCGGGCAGGGGGCGCATAGAGCGGGCCAGCAGCAGGCGCTTGATGTCCACCGTGATGCCGGGTTGGCTGGCCGCCGCGTCGGCAATGATTTTGCGGATGTTGGCTTCGACCTCGACCGGGTTCTCCTCGGGGATCATGCGGCGGTCGAGCTTGAATGTGACCTTGCCGGGCACCACATTGGTATTGGTGCCGCCAACGATGGTGCCTACATTCAGGTAGGGGTGGGTGATGCCTTCTACCTGGGAGGTGATGTTTTGGTACAGCGTGTTTTGCGCGTACAGCGCGTTCAGGATGTGAACTGCGCCATTCAGCGCATCGACACCGCTGCTAGGGATGGCCGCATGGGCCATCTTGCCGTGCACGGTGACTTCCATTTGCAGGCAGCCATTGTGCGCGGTAACTACTTGGTAGGAGAAACCGGCGGCGATCATCAGGTCGGGCTTGGTGATTTTGTTTTTCAGCAGCCAGCCGGGGCCGAGTTCGCCGCCAAATTCTTCGTCGTAGGTGAAGTGCAGCTCCACCGCGCCTTGCAGCGGCAGGCCCAGGGACTCCAGTGCCCGCACCGCGAAGGTGAAGCTGGCGAAGTCGCCTTTGCTGACGGCGGTGGCGCGGCCGTAGATTTTGCCGTCTTTGATTTCTGCGCCGTAGGGGTCGTGCGTCCAGCCCTCGCCGGGAGGTACCACGTCGCCGTGGGCGTTCAGCGCAATGGTTTTGCCCGGGCCATAGGCGCGGCGCACCACCAGGTTGGTGATGGACTGCATGCCGGCGGCCTGTACTTCGGCTGCCGGTACGGCGTGCTTTTCTGCGATGAAGCCAAAGCCTTGCAACAGCTCGGCGGTGCGCTCGGCGTGGGGGGCGTTATTGCCCGGCGGCGTGTCGGTGGGAACCTGGATCAGCGCTTGCAGGAATTGGACTTCGGCGTCGAAATGGCTGTCAATCCAGGTGTCCAGGCGGGAATAATCAGCAGTGCTAACGGTTATGGCGGTCATGGGAGTTCGGTGGCGAGTTGGGTCAAAAGCTGGGAGAAGGCATCCACTGCCAGCTGCATATCGTTGTTGGTGCTGCTTTCCAGCGGGTTGTGGCTGATGCCGGAGTTTTGGCCGCGCACGAACAGCATGGCCTGGGGCATGATTTCATGGAGCTTCATGGCGTCGTGGCCAGCGCCACTGGGCATGCGGTACAGGGGCACGCCCAGGTTGTCCACCGCATGTTCCCAGCGCTTCTGCCAGGCAGGTGCGCTGGGGGCGGCGGCGGCGCGCATGGCCTCGACCAGCGTATGGCGCAGGCCACGGCGTTCGCAGATGGTTTGCAGTGCGGCCACTACGTCGCTAGCCAGTGCGTCGCGCTGCGCATTGTTCGGCGCGCGCAGGTCCAGGCTGAACTGGCACAGGCCAGGCACGACGTTGATGGAGCCGTTGGGCACCTGCAGCATGCCCACGGTGCCGACTGAGTCGCCATCGCGCGCGGCACGTTGCTCTACAAACAGCGCCAGTTCGGCCACGGCTGTGGCGGCGTCGCGACGGCGGTTCATGGGGGTGGTACCAGCATGGCAGGCAACGCCCTGGACCTCGCCTGTGTAGCGCACGCTGCCGTTGATGGAGGTGACGATGCCCAGCGGAATATCCAGCTCGTTGAGCACCGGGCCCTGTTCTATATGGACCTCGACAAAGCCCAGGTAATTGGCTGCCTGGCGTTGCAGGGCCGGGATGTCTTCTATCCGCAAGCCTGCATGCTGCATGGCGGAGCGCATGCTGATGCCGTCGACGTCGGTCTGGTCCAGCCAGCTGGGGTTGAAGTCGCCAATCAGTGCGCCCGAACCCAGGAAGGTGGCTTTGTAGCGCTGGCCTTCTTCCTCGGCGAAGCCGACCACCTCCAGGTGAAAGGGCAGGCGCTTACCTTGGCGTGCCAGTTCGCGCACGCACGCCAGGGGCACGTAAATGCCCAGGCGGCCGTCGTATTTGCCGCCGTTGCGCACGGTATCAAAGTGGCTGCCGGTCAGCAGCGTCTTGGCATGTGGCGTTGTAGCGTGGTAGCGGCCCACTACATTGCCCATGGCATCGATAGACACCTCGTCAAAGCCGCAGTCGCGCATGGTGAGCACGATCTGTTGGGCGCAGGCACGGTGCGCATCGGTCAGGTAGGTGACGGTGAGCTGGCCTTTTTCGGCGTAACCGGGGTCGGTGTGGACGCTGAGCGCTTCCTGCCAGTCCCACACGAGATTGCCCAGTACGGGCGCGCTGCCAAAGGCGTCGTCCAGCCGGATTTCGACGATGCGGTGGATGTTGCGCAGTGCCTCGGCTAATTCAAAGTCGGCCGAGTTGCGCAGTCGCCGCTGGAAGGTGTCGATGATTTCCTGCTTGCGCAGGCCGATGCCGCGCGGGCCGCGCACGGCCAGGATGAAGGGGAAGCCGTTGTGCGCGCGGTAGTCGGCATTCAACTGCTGCAATAGGGCCAGCTCTTCGGGCGTGCAGCGGGTCAGGCCGGCCTGGTTTTGCTCGTGGGTGGACTCGGCCGTCAGGCCATTGGCCTCCATGGCCTTGCCCGCCAGGTCGGGGTGGGCGCGTATCAGGTCCAGCTGGGCCTGGTTGCCAGCTGCGGCCAGTACCTGCACCATGGCGTATTTGAATTGCGCCAGCGAGCGGAACGGGCGCTGCTGCAGCGCCTGTTCGGCGATCCACGGCGAGTGCTCGTACAGGCCCGGCAACTGCTGCAACACGGTCTCCAGTGGAGCCGTGTTGAGGAAATCTAGCGTCAGTGGCATGCGCGGCTCAGCCTTGGAACGGGTGGGTTTCGTGCCAATGGCGGGCGATGTCGATGCGCCGGCAGATCCACACGCGCTCGTGGCTTTGCACGTAGTCCAGGAACTTCTGCAGAGCGCCGAAGCGGCCTGGGCGCCCGAGCACGCGGCAATGCATGCCGATGCTCATCATCTTCGGGGCTTCATCGCCCTCGGCGTACAGCACGTCGAAGCTGTCCTTCAGGTACTGCAAGAAGTGGTCGCCGGTGTTAAAGCCCTGCACCTGCACGCAGCGCATGTCGTTGGTGTCCAGCGAATAGGGTACGACCAAGCGGGGTTCTACGG
Organism: Rhodoferax sp. SPJ21; assembly: GCF_058216335.1. NCBI lineage: Bacteria > Pseudomonadati > Pseudomonadota > Betaproteobacteria > Burkholderiales > Comamonadaceae > Rhodoferax > Rhodoferax sp. SPJ21. The sequence goes on along the minus strand of NZ_JBYZMO010000003.1, from coordinate 190,140 downwards.
TGCCGTCGCTCTTGGTGGTGGGCATCCAGAACGGTAGATCGTCGCCGTAGTAGTCGCTGTCGTAACTGAAGCCGCCTTGGTCGGCCAGCAGGCGGCGGGTGTTGGGGCTGTCGCGGCCGGTGTACCAGCCTTGGGGCCACTGCCCACCGGTGAGCTTGCGGATGATTTCAGCGCCTATCGCCATGTGCTCGCGCTCGGTGGCTTCGGGCAGGTTCTGGTAGTGGATCCAGCGCCAGCCGTGGCAGGCGATTTCATGGCCCAGGTCGATAAAGGCCTGGGTCAGCTCGGGGTGGCGCTCAAGGGCCATGGAGACACCGAAGATAGTCAGCGGCAGGCCGCGCTTTTCAAATTCACGCAGGATGCGCCAGCTGCCCACCCGCGAGCCGTACTCGTACATGGACTCGATGGTCATGTGGCGGTCAGGGAAAGGCTGGGCGGTGATCAGCTCGGACAAAAATGTTTCCGACGCGGCGTCGCCATGCAGCACGTTGTTTTCGCCGCCTTCTTCGTAGTTCAACACAAATTGCACAGCGATCTTGGCCTGGTTGGGCCATTGCGCGTGGGGCACCTTGCGGCCATAGCCGATGAGGTCGCGGGGGTAGTTGCTGTGGTGGGTGGATGTCTCGGTCATAGGGCTCCTCAAGCACAAGTCAGGCCAGTGCCATTGCGATGTCGTTACTGGGAATTTTGCGGTCGAAGGACAGGCTGGCCTCCACGTGTTGCAGGTGTTCGTCCATCAGGCGTACGGCCAGGTTTTCGTCCTGGTCGGCGAGTGCCTGTATCAATGCGCCGTGTTCTTCGCTGGAGTGTTCGGCGGCACTGTCGGGTTGGTACATCAGGGTGATCAGCGAGCAGCGCGACAGCAGCTCCACCATCATCTGCACCAGCACGTCGTTGCCCAGCAGCTCGGCCATGCGGATGTGAAAGTCGCCCAGCAGCTCGGCGCGGTTGCTGTTGTCCTGGGTTTGGAGGGCGGACTTCTCCAGCGCGGAATGGTCGGTCAACACCTTGAGCTTGGCCGGCGTCATGCTGCGGGCCAAGGCGCGGGTGATTTCCGCCTCCAGCATGCGGCGCACGGCGAAGACCTGGCGCGCCTCGGCCACCGAAGGCGCGGCTACGAAGGCGCCACGGGCGGGTTCCAGGCGGATCAGGCCGTTTTGCGACAGCTGGAACAGGGCTTGCCTTACCAGGGTGCGCGAGACGCCAAAATGGTCGGCCAGCTTTTGCTCGGCCAGCTTGGTGCCGGGGTGCAGCCGGTGTTCCACAATGGCCTTGGTTAGCGCTTCGACGATCGTATGGGTGTTGGTGGTACTTGCTTCCATGCATCCATAATAGCGGAAATACCGAACTGTATACACATCTGTTTTACGTTTTGAAACCGTTTTTGTGGAGATATCTATGGGATTGAGCACGCACGTTTTGGACACCATGCATGGCTGCCCGGCCGCTGGTATGGCGGTGGATTTGTATGCCACCCAGGGTGACAGCAGCACTTTGCTGCAGCGCCATGTGCTGAACCATGACGGCCGCACGAACGCGCCGCTGTTTGACAACCACACGCTGCAGGTCGGCACCTACAGGCTGGTGTTCGACGTGGCAGCCTACTTTGCGGCGCGCGGCGTGGTGTTGCCGCAACCGCAGTTTTTAAACAAGGTGAGCCTGGATTTCGGCGTGGCCGATACCGCGCAGCACTACCACGTGCCTCTGCTGGTCAGCCCCTGGAGCTATTCGACCTACCGGGGGAGTTGATAGGTTTTTAAGAGAAATGGGCCGCTGGCGCAGTATTTACCTGCGCTGGAAGCTATGTTTTTTGTAGCGTGTCTACAGTTGGCCTTCGGTCAGTGTGTCCAGCTGGAACTGGCCGCTCTTGTCCCACAGCCAGGTATCGGTGTAGGTGACCTTGCCCATACGGGACGGTGGAGGGTAGGGTGCTGCGGCACGCACGGTGCGTTCGATCTCGGTAACCACCTCGGGTGCGTGGCGTGGCGCGCGCATCCAGTGCAGGCCGGTGACCATGCCGTTGCGGTCCAGGTGCACCTCCAGCACGCCGATCGCGTACAGATTGGCTTGCAACTTGCCTTGGAATATGCGTTCTGCATTGCGGTCGTACAGGTGGCGGGCGGCATCGCGCCGGTAGTCGCGCGGATTGGTGGCGGCGGAGATCTTGGGCGGTGCAGGCTGGGCCGGGCGAGGGCTGCTGGGCGCAGCGGTGTTGGGTGGCGAAGGCGGGCTAGGTGTGCCGGCTGGCTGGGGTGCTGGTGTGGAGTTACAACCCGCCACCAAGGCCGCAGCGGCTGCGGACAGGCCGGCTAGTTTCAAACGCAGGTATTTGAGTTGCTTTTTCATTATTTTGAAGGCTTGGGGCAGTGCGCGCAGCCGTGCATACTGCTTTCTTGGCCAGATTGCTTGCTGTGACACATATTGACGTTTTACTCCACCACTTGCAGTCCAAGGCTGCGGTGCTTATCTGCGTAGAGTCTACCCAAGGCTCGGTGCCGCGTGAGTCCGGGACCTGGATGGCGGTGTTTGTCGACCATCTGGTGGGTACGATAGGCGGCGGCCATCTGGAGTTCCAGGCCATCGCTGAAGCCCGGGCGCGCTTGCGGGTCGGCGAGGTCCCCGTAAAGACTTTGCGCTACCCCCTGGGGCCCAGCCTGGGCCAGTGTTGTGGCGGCGTGGTCTACCTGCGTTTTGAGTCCATCGCGGCGGCGGATGCACCGCGCCTGCGCCAGCAGTGCGCCCAACAGCTCAGGCCGGTGGCCTTGTTTGGTGGTGGCCATGTGGGCCATGCGTTGGTGCAGGTGGTGGCGCGCCTGCCATTCCAGCTGAACTGGATAGATAGCCGCGACGGTATCTTCCCCGCTGATCTGCCGGCGCATGTGCATTGCGAGCACTCCGACCCGGTACAAAAGGCAGTGGCCGATCTGCGGCCCGGCAGCCAGGTGCTGATCATGAGCTTCAGCCACGCCGAAGATCTGGACATCGTGGCGGCCTGCCTGCAACGCCAGCGCAGCCAGGGCGACCTGCCTTTTATCGGCCTGATCGGCAGCCAGACCAAATGGGCCAGCTTTCGTCAGCGGTTGCTCGCCCGAGGCTTTGACGAGGCCGAACTGGCCCGGGTGACCTGCCCGATCGGCGTGCCGGGCATTACGGGCAAAGAGCCCGAGGTGATCGCGGTCGCGGTTGCGGCACAGTTGTTGCAAAGCCTTAACTCTTGATTAATCCATAGAATCACAGGTTCAGGTCGCAGCGGTGCAAGGCTTTCTCTCACAGCTTTTGTTCGCGACCTCGTTTTGCCTACAGTGCCCGCAGTGGTAGGCAGAGAAATTACTGGTGCCCCGTGCGGGTGCCATCAAGGGTGAGAGTGCACATGGAAAGTTATTACCTCGACTGGGCCAACCTGCTGCTGCGCTGGGTCCACGTCATCACCGCCATCGCATGGATTGGCTCTTCTTTTTACTTTGTCTTTCTCGACAGCAGCCTGACTCCGCCGGTCGACGACGACCTCAAAAAACAAGGTGTGAGCGGCGAGCTGTGGGCCGTGCACGGCGGCGGCTTCTACCACCCGGTGAAGTTCGCCGGGGCGCCGCCGCAGCTGCCCAAGCATCTGCACTGGTTCTACTGGGAGAGCTATTCCACCTGGCTGACCGGCTTCTCGCTGTTCACCGTTTCCTATCTGTGGAATGCCAGTACCTATCTGATCGACAAGTCGCTGATGAACTGGTCGCCCGGCGCGGCGATTGGTGTGGCGCTGTCGTTCCTGGTGGTGTTCTGGATGTGCTACGACAGCATCTGCCAGCTGTTTGGCAAGCGCAAGCATGGCGACGCCATCGTCGGCGCACTGGTGGCGGTGCTGGTCTGCGTGGCGGCCTGGCTGGCTTGCCACTGGTTTGCTGGGCGTGCAGCCTTTCTGCTGGTGGGCGCGATGATTGCCACCACCATGAGCGCCAATGTGTTCTTCTGGATCATCCCGGGCCAGCGCACCGTGGTGGCCGCCATCAAGGCCGGCCAGCCAGTGGACCCGATCCATGGGCAGCGCGGCAAGCAGCGCAGCGTGCACAACACCTATTTCACGCTGCCGGTGTTGTTTGCCATGCTGAGCAACCACTACAGCTTTACCTACAGCCACCCGCAGAACTGGCTGGTGCTCGTGCTGATGATGTTCGCCGGTGCGGCCATACGCCAGTTCTTCGTGATGCGCCACGGCTATTTGCTGGGTCGCAACCGCCATCCTTTGGCGTATGCCCTGGTTGGCCTGGCGGTGATCGTGGGGGCCATTGTGTGGATGCGGCCTGCGCCCGTGGATGCTACAAGTTCCGTAGCTACTCCCGCAGGTAGTACAAGCGCTTCGGCCGTATTTTCTTATGAAAAAATACAGCCCGTGCTGGCCCAGCGCTGCTATATGTGCCACGGTCCCCAGGTGCAAATGAAGAATGTGCGCTTGGACTCACCGACCGCCCTGCAGCAGCACGCCCAGGCGGTGTACCAGCAGGCAGTGGTGACGAAAATCATGCCGATGAACAACGCCACCGGCATCACCGATGCCGAGCGCGCGATGATCAAACAGTGGTTCGAAGCCGGCGCCTCCACCCAGTAAGGCGGTAACGTTAAAGCGGGCCGCTGCTGGCCTATTCCACCGGCGTGTAGTGCAGGTGCATGACCTGCCAGTCCTGCGCCTGCTTGCGCCAGAGTTCGCTGAAGTACACGCTACCCAGGCGCTCCTCGTCGATCAGCGTATGGCTTTGGCCAGATACCACGACGAATTCACCATGGTTTTGCAGCGACAGGCTGGCGTCCTGCTTGTAGGCATTGTTGGGAAACCAGCGGTCTGCCTGCACTGCACGGGAGATGCCGTGCAATTGTTCCCATTTGGATTGCACGCCGGACGCATGCACTACGCAGAAGGAGTCGGCCTCCACACTGGCCATGAAGTCGGTGTCTCCCGCGAAGAAGGCCGCGTACCAGTTTTCACGTGTGTTGAGCAGGTCGATGTTGTCCATAGTTTCTTTTTGTGGGAACCAGCGTTTCGAAAAAGGGGCTGATTATGCTGTGCCCGCAGCAGGCCCCGATTCGGTAGCGTTGAAAAGGGCTTTGTAGCGCCTTCGCGCGGCACTATTGCCTGCCCTGCTACCATTCTTGTATGTTAATGAAAACACCTGATGCTATGAATCCCATTGCGCTGGCTGATGCCCGAGACGGGGAAGGCACACCTGTATCCGTCAAAATTCGCGAACGGCTGCAGGCCGCGCGCAAGCGTTTCAACGCCAATGACAATATTGCCGAGTTCATCCAGCCTGGTGAATTGGAGGCCTTGCTGGATGAGGTCACCGTGCAAATGCAGGGTGTGCTGAACAGCATGGTGATCGATACCGAAAACGATCACAACACCGAGAACACCGCCCGCCGAGTGGCCAAGATGTACCTGAAAGAGGTGTTCAAGGGGCGCTATGTGGCGGCTCCCACCATCACCGAATTCCCCAATGCCGAGCATTTGAACGAGCTGATGATCGTCGGCCCGATCATGGTGCGCAGCGCTTGCTCCCACCATTTGTGCCCGGTAATGGGCCACATATGGATCGGCGTGCTGCCCAACGAGCACACAAACGTGATCGGCTTGTCGAAATATGCGCGCCTGGCCGAGTGGATCATGGGCCGCCCCCAGATCCAGGAAGAAGCCGTGGTGCAACTGGCCGACCTGATCCAGGAGAAGACCCAGCCGGACGGCTTGGCCATCGTGATGGAGGCCAGCCATTTCTGCATGGGTTGGCGCGGCGTGAAAGATGTGGACAGTAAGATGATCAACTCGGTCATGCGCGGTGCATTCCTGAAGGACTCCAGCCTGCGCCGTGAATTCCTGTCTCTCCTCCCCAGAAAGGGCTAACGCCATGCTTGTACGTCTGCTCTACGCCAGCCGCGCCCTGGATACCAGCCCTGCTGCGATTGAGGCCATCCTGGCCCAGTCGCGCCAATACAACCCGACCTGCGGCATCACCGGCATTCTTTGCTATGGCGGCGGTATCTTTTTGCAGGCCATTGAAGGCGGTCGTATGCCGGTCAATGAGCTGTATGGCCATATCCAGCGCGATGCACGCCATAAAGACGTGGCGCTGCTGCATTTCGAAGAAATCTCCGAGCGACGTTTTGGTGGCTGGACTATGGGCCAGGTAAACATCCAGCGTCTGAACCAGTCCATTCTCTTGAAATATGCAGAGAAGCCAGAGCTGGACCCCTATTCCGTGTCGGGCAAAGTCTCGCTGGCCCTGCTGGAAGAGCTGATGGCCACCGCATCCATTGTGGGCCGCGTCTAAGCGTTCTCCAGTATTTGCAGCAGCTTAGGGTATGGGCTTGCCTGCACTTCTGGGCTGTGATTTTTCCAGTAGCCCGACGAAGCGCAAAAACATTGTGCTGGCCTGGGGCACCCACGCGGATGGATGCGTGGCGTTGACTCGGCTGGAACGCATGTCTTCCCTATCCGATTTTTCTGCCGTAGTTGCCCAGCCTCAAGACTGGGTGGGGGCATTCGATTTGCCCTTCGGCTTGCCCCGCGAACTGGTTGAAAGCCTGGGTTGGCCGCTGTGCTGGGTGGACTGTATACGCCATTTTTCCAGTCTGGACCGGGCCCAGGTCCGGGCGCAGTTTGCGGCTTTCTGCGACGCCCGGCCTGCGGGCGGCAAATTCGCCCACCGCGGCTGCGATTTCGCGGCCGGCTCCAGCCCGTCAATGAAGTGGGTAAACCCACCGGTGGCCTATATGTTGCACGCGGGTGTTCCCTTGTTGCTGGACGCCGGAGTCGACTTCCCAGGTTTGCATCGCGGTGACTCACGGCGCGTGGCCTTGGAGGCCTACCCCGGTTTGCTGGCGCGGCGTGTGCTGGACGGATGGCAGCCGGGTGCCCGTGGTGTCGGGCGGCGTAGTTACAAAAGCGATGACAAGGCCAAACAAACGCGTGAGCGCATGCAGGCCCGCAAAGACTTGGTGCAGGCGCTGGAGTTGGGGCAGGGCGCCCATGGCGCGGTAGGCCTGGGGCTGCGCCTGGCTATCAGTGCCGAACAGCGCGAAAGCCTGGTGGCGGATGCCAGCGGTGACGCCCTGGATGCGGTGCTGTGCATGCTGCAGGCCGGATGGGCCGCAGGGCAGCATGCATTAGGCATTGCCCGCTACGGCTTACCCGTCGATATGGACCCACTGGAGGGCTGGATCATCACGGCCTGAAGCGCTTTGCGCTCAAGCCTTGCTGAATTCAGTGGGGGTGATCACGGTTTCGTCGAGTTTGCGGGCCAACTCGGACATCGCTAGTGCAGCAGGGCAGCCTGGCGTGTTGACGAGCAACAACTGGCGTCGCATCACGGCTTCACGCACCGCCAAGTCGGCGGGAATGTCACCCACATGGATCAGACGCACAGAGCGTCCGGTACCGGTGGTCACAAAGCGGTCTAGCACCTGTTGCAGCTGGGTGGTGATCGCCCGGCCATCGCCAGGGCGCGCTGTCTGGTTGATGATCAAGCGCACGTGCTGGCGCTTTTGCTGGGTGGCCAGCACCTTGATGGCCGCATATGCGTCGGTGAGCGAGGTGGGTTCGGGGGTGGCCACCACCAGGACTTCGGACGCCAGCGAGACCGAGAACAGCACTACATCCGAGATGCCTGCGCCGGTATCTAGCAACAGCACGTCATAGCGAGGCACCAGGCTACGCACCACCTGCAGGAATTCGTCGCGGACTTCTGGCGTCAGCCGTGAATATTCGACCATGCCAGAGCCAGCCAGCAGTACCGAAAAGCCGCCGGGTGCCTTGATGATGGCCTCGTCCAGCGTTGCCTTGCCCGTAAATACGTCATGCAGCGTGATCTTGGGGTGCAGGTTCAGCACGACATCCAGATTCGCCAAGCCCAGGTCTGCATCCAGCACCAGCACGCGGTGGCCCCGCTTGGCAAGTGCCGCCGCCAGATTGGCCGAGACAAAGGTCTTCCCTACACCGCCTTTTCCACTGGTGATGGCCAATACCTTGGCGCCGGCGCCTGCCGGAGTGGTCGAGGTTGTTGAATTGTTGTTACTCACGGCTTACCTTTGTGTAGCGCCATCAGAGGTGGCACTAGACGACATTTCAACCCATGCTGGCTCGATGGCAGACAGGTGACCAAACAACAGATTTTTTTCTTCCGCGCTGACATTGCTTTCCGGTGGGGGCTCCAGGCATAGGCGGTTACGCCCGGTAGTTTTGGCTAAATAAAGTTGCTGGTCCGCACGTTCCGTCCAGAGCTCGCTGGTTGACCGTATCCATTGCAAAGCGAATGCGCCACCGATGCTGATCGTAACCTTCAGATCGAGTCCGGGGGCAATAGAGATCATGGTATTTTCCACAGCCCTGCGGATGCGCTCCGCCACCACATGGCCAAAGCTCGGCTGGCAGGACGGCAATATCACCACGAACTCTTCACCGCCGAAGCGTGCCAGCGTGTCCATGGGGCGCACGCAGGTCTGCAGGGTTTTTGCAACGACCCGCAGGACTTCGTCGCCAGCGGAGTGGCCATAGGTATCGTTCACACTTTTGAAATGATCAATGTCGATCATTAATAGCAGCGCTTCTTCGCCTGAACGCGCCACACGGTCCACTTCGGAGGCCAGTACGGCATTGAAGTGGCGGCGATTGGACAGGCCAGTGAGCGGGTCGCGCAGGGACAGATCGCACAAACTGTCCAGAATATTTTGCAGGTAAGCAGCGGGGTCGGCCACATCGGGCGCAGGCGGCTCTATCTGGAGCAGCGCGCAGGCCGACTCAAGATGCAAACCGTGCAAATCGATGGAAAGTGAGGTTGCCGATGCAGACACAAAAGTACCAATCAGTAGTGCAGAAAGTTTAACAGTAAGGCTATGAAAAACCGCGTCCGCGAAACCAGCTTTCGATTGCGGTGCCAGCCGGCCTCAAATCACGAAGTCTTCCAGCTCCTTTTGTAAAGCAATGAGTGCATCTTGATCTGTTCGGTGTAGTTGCAACATTTCTGAGCGGGATGTTACAGGAGGGAGTTCTCCGGCACGACGCAACACTTGCTCCACCGGTAGTTTCATTCCACTCACGTGCAATGTGATGCCGCTCTGAGCCAATGCCTGGCGCAGCTTGCCAAAGGTTTCCACACCGGTGGCGTCGATGCGGTTGATGGGTTGTGCAAACAGGCAGACTTGGCGTGTCTTGGGGTGTAGCGCCAGGTGCTCCATCAGTGTGCGTTCCAGTGCACTGGCGGACGCGAAGTCGAGCTCGGCGTCCATGCGCAGCGCGTAGGTGTCGGGTGCCAGCATCGGCAGCTGCCACAGGTGGCGGTCCCGCAGGCTGCCATCCGGGTGCAGTCCAATCTCGATGATGCGGGGGTGTAGCCGGTGGTACAGAAAATGGGATAAGCCTATCAGCAGCCCAGCTAGTACGCCCCAGTACAGTCGGGGCGCGGTTGCCAGGGTCAGCACAAAAGTAGTGGCACAGGTCAGGGCTTCCACCGGTGCTGCACGCCAGATGCGGCGCAGTTCGGCCGGCTGCAGCAGGCTGGACACGGCGGCCACCACTACGGCCGCCAACACGGCTTGGGGCACGTGGTAGAGCAAGGGCGTCAGCCACAGGAGCACGAGCAGTACCAACACGACCGAAAAAATGGTGGCCCAACCGGTTTTGGCGCCGGCATAGAGGTTGATGGCCGAGCGGGAAAACGAGGAACTGGTGGGGAACGCACCGCACAGGCCCGAGGCGATTTTGGCCATGCCCTGGCCGATCAGATCCTGGTTCTCGTTCCAGCGCTTACCGCTGCGTTGGCTGTCCACCTTGGCGCTGGAGGCGGTTTCCAGAAAGCTGATCAAGGTCAGCACCAAAGTGGGGAGGGCCAGGCCGCCCAGCTCGGCCCAGCTAAGCATGGCGGGCCATTGTAAGAAGGGCAGGCCGGCGGGCAAGTGGCCGACTACTGCGCCCCCATGGTCTGCAAAATCCAGCTGGGCACTTAGTGCTGCGCTGGCAACGACTAACAGCATCAAGGTGGGAAATCTTGGTAGCCAGCGCTTGCCTATGACTAGAACGGCCCAGGCGCCCAGGCCAAAGGCTGCGGCCTGTGGGTCCATGGCGGGCTGCAGCAACATGCTAGCCAGGGCGCCATGCAGGCCCAATAGCGCAGGCAACTGGGACAGCAGAATCAGCACGGCTGCCGCCTGGGTGAAGCCCGTCAAGACCGGTGCGCTGACCAGGTTTAGCAGCCAGCCAAAGCGTCCCAGGCCTAGCAGCACCTGCAGCAATCCGCACAGCAGAGCCAGCCAGACAGCCAACTTCACCCATTGGGCGCTGCCCGGCTCGGCCATGCCCAGCAGTGCGCTGCCGACCAGCAGCGCACTCAGCGCAGTAGGGCCTACTGACAAGCGGGTCGATGAACTCCACAGCACGGCCACCAAAGCTGGCAGCATGGATGCGTATATGCCAGTGACCAACGGCATACCCGCCAGCGCGGCATAGGCTACGCCCTGGGGGATGAGCATCATGCCTACGGTCAAGCCTGCCCACAGTTCACCCACCAGGGTGCTGCGATCGGGTCGGGGCCAGGCCAGAAAGGGAAACCAGCGCTGTAGTCGCGTCGCCGTATTCATTTGCAATGTGGGGCGAGGATGAGGAATATTTTTGGCACTATCCGCATATATTGCTTGGGTTTCTAGCTATAAAAATAGGAGTAAGACGGTCAGGGTGCGTGCCGATGGCCGCAGACGCTGCAGCCTGGATCACGGGGAATGCGAATTTCATTCCAGGCCATGGTGCGGGCGTCCAGCATTTGCAGTCGGCCCGCGAGGGAACTGCCCGCGCCACTGAGCAGTTTGATGGCCTCGGCGGCCTGCATGGCACCGATGATGCCGACCAGCGGCGCCAGCACACCCATGACTGCGCACCGGGTTTCCTCGAAGTCGTCGCTGGGTGGGAAAACACAGGCATAGCAAGGCGATAGTGGCGAGCGCGGATCGAATACGCTGATCTGCCCGTCCATACGGATGGCCGCGCCTGACACCAGTGGTTTGCCGTGCCGCACGCAGGCTGCGTTGATGGCGTGCCGGGTGGCAAAGTTGTCGCAGCAGTCCACCACGACATCTGCATCCGCCACCATGCGGTTCAGCAACTCAGCATCGGCGCGGGCCTGGATGGCGGTGATTTGAATTTCAGGGTTGATGGCCTGCATGGACTGGCGGGCCGAATCCACCTTGGCGCTGCCGACACGCTCCAGCGTATGGGCGATCTGCCGCTGCAGATTGGTCAGGTCTACCGTGTCGTGGTCCACCAGGCTGATCTGGCCCACGCCTGCGGTTGCCAGGTAGAGGGCGACGGGTGAGCCCAGTCCGCCCGCGCCAATCACCAGCGCCCGGGACGCCAGCAGGCGCTCCTGGCCTTCGATCCCGATGTCGTCCAACAGAATGTGGCGCGAATAGCGTAGAAGTTGCTCGTCGTTCATGCTGCAATTGTCGTGGGCAAAGAAAAATGCCCCGTAAATCGGGGCATTGTGTGGGGGCAGAGAGGCTTAATTCTCTTTCTTCTCTTCAGCGCGCTCGGTTTGGGTTTTGCTAACTAGCACCGGCCGACCCTTGAGCTGGTTGATGGCTTGCATCAGCTGGAAGTCCTTGTCGCTGCCGAACTCAGGCGCCGGCTTGCGTTCAGGAATCGGCTTCAGAGCCTCTGCTTCCAGTCGTTTGCGGGCTTCCTCACGGGCCTTTTCACGGGCTTCGTCCTTCTTTTCTTCGCCCTGGCCGCTGTTCAGGTGCTTGTCCAGATCGGCTTCGCGCATGCGCAGGGCGGCATAGGGGCTGCCTTCTTCGGTGTCATCCACCATCACGTCTGGCACGATGCCCCGGGCCTGGATGGACTTGCCGCTAGGCGTGTAGTAGCGGGCGGTGGTTAGCTTCAGGCCGGTGTCTGGCCCCAGGGGGCGCACGGTCTGCACCGAGCCCTTGCCGAAGGTCTGGCTGCCCATCAGGGTGCCGCGCTTGTAGTCCTGCAGTGCGCCGGCCACGATTTCGCTGGCCGAGGCTGAGCCTTCATTCACCAGCACCACCAGTGGCACCGTCTTCAGGGCGACCGGCAGATGGGCGAGGGGGTCGGCACCTCGGCGTTGGTAAAACTCGGGCGAGGCCTTGTAGGTGAACTTGCTGTCTGCCAACTGGCCATTGGTGGACACCACGGTCACGTTTTCAGGTAGGAAGGCGGCCGACACCGCGACTGCGGCATCCAGCAGGCCACCGGGGTCGTTGCGCAAATCAAGCACCAGGCCCTTCAGCTTGGGTTCTTGTTTGTAGATGTCTTCGATCTTGCGTGCGAAGTCCTCTACCGTGCGGTCTTGGAACTGGCTCAGGCGGACCCATGCGTAGCCGGGCTCGACGACCTTGGCGCGCACCGATTGGGTACGGATTTCTTCGCGGGTGATGGTGACCGGGAAGCTGCGGTTTTCATCCTTACGGAAGATCGTCAGGCTGACCTTGGTATTGGGTTCACCCCGCATGCGCTTCACTGCGTCATTCAGGGCAAGCCCCTTCACGGCGGTGTCGTCGATCTTGGTGATCAGGTCGTTGGGCTTCAGGCCCGCGCGGAAGGCCGGCGAGCCTTCGATGGGCGAAACCACCTTGACCAAGCCGTCTTCCTGGGTGATTTCGATGCCCACGCCGACAAAACGGCCGGTCGTGCCTTCACGGAATTCCTTGAAAGACTTTTTGTCAAAGTACTGCGAATGGGGGTCCAGGCTGGCCACCATGCCGGAGATGGCATCGCTGATCAGCTTTTTCTCGTCCACCGGTTCCACATAGTCTGTTTTGACCATGCCGAAGACCGCTGCCAGTTGTTGTAGCTCTTCCAGCGGCAGTGGCGCCATCGCGCCCCGCGCTACTGTTTGCAGCGAGACCGTGGTTAAGGCCCCGGCGATAGCACCGGCGGCAACCCAGCCGGTAATTTTGAGTTTCTGGCCCATAAGCATCTTTCAAGTCGCTGTCAATATACACGTTGATATCCGTTTGCACGGATACGTTCCATGTAAACCTTTTTGAAGCCTATTTCTTTTGGCCTTGGGCCGCTACGGCAGCAGCAGCCTGGGCTGCAGCCTCGGCATCGCCCAGGTAATAGTGGCGAATGGGTTTCAGGTCAGCGTCCAGCTCGTACACCAGAGGAATGCCGTTTGGGATGTTCAAGCCCACGATATCGTCGTCGGAGATGTTGTCCAGGTACTTGATCAGTGCGCGGATGGAGTTGCCGTGCGCGGCCAGTACCACGCGCTTGCCGGCCTTGATGGCGGGTGCCATGGAGTCATTCCAGAAGGGCAGCACGCGGGCGACCGTGTCTTTCAGGCATTCGGTCAGCGGGATTTGCTCAGGGGATTGCTTGGCATAGCGGATGTCGCCGCGTTCGCTGCGCGGATCGGTGGCTTCCAGGGCCGGTGGTGGCGTGTCGTAGCTGCGGCGCCAGACCAGCACCTGGTCATCGCCGTATTGTTTGGCGGTTTCGGCTTTGTTCAGGCCTTGCAGCGCACCGTAGTGGCGTTCGTTCAGGCGCCAGCTGTGCACCACGGGCAGCCAGGTGCGGTCCATCTGGTCCAGGCAATGCCACAGCGTGTGGGTGGCGCGTTTGAGCACGCTGGTATAGGCCACGTCGAATTCGTAGTTCTCGGCTTTCAGCAATCGGCCGGATTGCTTGGCTTGTTCGATGCCGGTTTCGGTCAAGGGCACATCGGTCCAGCCCGTGAAGCGGTTTTCAAGATTCCAGGTGGATTCGCCGTGGCGGATCAGAACGAGTTTGTACATGTGGCGTGTAGGCAGGTTGTATTTAAATAGCGTCCCAAGCGATCGCTACCCCGCCATTCTAAAATCGCCGGTTCGGGCAAGTCCCGGTTAACCCCAAATAAAGGTGCAAAGTGAAGTTTTTACTGGATAACTGGATGTTGATAGCGGTGGCGGTGGCCTCGGGTGTGGGCTTGCTGTGGCCGGTCCTGGCCAATGGCGCCAAAGCTGGAACCCTGACGGCCAACGGTGCTGTGCAGCGCATCAACCGCGAAAAAGCCGTGGTGGTGGACGTGAGCGAAGCCGAAGAGTTCGCTGCCGGCCATGTGGGCGGCGCCAAGAACGTTCCCCTGGCCCAGCTGGAAGACAAGCTCACCAGCACGGTGAAGAACAAAGGCCTGCCTTTGATTCTGGTGTGCGCCACGGGCGCGCGCGCCAACCGCGCCCTGGCTGTGGCCAAAAAACTGGGTTATGAGCAGGCCGAGGTGCTTAGCGGCGGCTTGAAGGCCTGGAAAGAAGCCAATCTGCCAGTTGAAAAGTCCTGATAAGGTCTTAGATAACGTTATCTGTTTTTTGCCGAAAGTAGCTGCCCATGCAAGTTGTGAAGATGTACACCACCGCTGTTTGCCCGTATTGCATACGGGCCAAGCAAATCCTCAAGAGCAAGGGCGTGGAGTCGATTGATGAGATCCGCATAGACCAACTGCCGGAAGCGCGTGCGACCATGATGGAAATCACCGGCCGGCGCACCGTGCCGCAAATCTTCATCGGCGATACCCATGTGGGTGGTTGCGATGACCTGGTGGCGCTGGATGGCCGGGGTGGTTTGCTGCCCTTGCTGAACGCGGCGTGAAACGTCATCCTGATCGGCAATAATCCGTCTGCTTTTTAGCCCGCCGAGCTGTTTTGGCGGGCTTTGTTTTTGATTCGAATTGAAAGAATTCCATGTCCGAGCAACAAGATCCCGTATTCCAAATCCAGCGCGTTTACCTGAAAGAGGCTTCGCTGGAGCAGCCCAATTCCCCCGGCATCCTGCTGGACCCGGCCCAGCCTTCGGTGGAAATCCAACTCGGTGTGGAAGCCAACCCTGTAGCCGACGGCATTTTTGAAGTGGCTGTGACCGCCACCGTGCAAACCAAGATTGGCGAAAAAACCGTGTTCCTGGTCGAAGCCAAGCAAGCCGGTATTTTCGAAATCCGCAATATGTCGCAAGAGCAGATGGGCCCGATCATCGGTATTGCCTGCCCGCAAATCGTCTACCCGTACCTGCGTGGCAACGTGGCTGACTTGGTGCAACGCGCGGGCTTCCCGCAAGTGCATCTGGCGGAAATCAACTTCCAGGCTATGTACGAACAGCAGCAAGCCAACGCAGCTGCCGCGTCGGCCGAGGCACCTACTGCCACGCTGCAGTAAAACCAGCGTTCCCAGCCCGCCATGAAAATTATCGTGCTGGGCGCGGGTGCGTGGGGTACGGCGCTGGCCATCAGCGCTGCCCAAAACCCGTCTGCGCACCACGCCGTCACGCTGTGGGCGCGCGATCCGCAACAGGCGACGGCCATGCAAGCCGATCGCTGCAATGCCCGGTATCTGCCGGGCATTCGCTTTCCGGATGCGCTGCAACTCTGCTCCTCTACCGTTGAAGACCTGGCTAGCCTGCTCGTTGGGCAGGACCTGGTGATTGTCGGCACGCCCATGTCGGGCTTGCGTTCCTTGCTGGGCGTGGTGGCTGCCTGCGAGGCGCCGGTCGCCTGGTTGTGCAAGGGCTTTGAGCCGCCGGGTTCCAAGGCTTTTGGGCTTCTAGCGCACGAAATACGTGCGCAGGTAGCTACTGAATTAATAGCAAATAATCCGCACTGGCAGGATGCCGGCTATGGCGTTTTGAGCGGCCCCAGCTTTGCCCAGGAGGTGGCGCGGGGCCAGCCCACGGCACTGGTGGCCGCCAGTCACCAGCCCCGTGTGCGTGACGCACTGGTGGCGGCATTCCACAGTCCGGCGCTGCGCGTGTACGCCAGCGACGACGTGGCCGGCGTGGAGGTGGGCGGCGCGGTGAAGAACGTGCTGGCGATTGCCACCGGCCTGTGCGACGGCCTGCACCTGGGCCTGAATGCGCGGGCCGCTCTGGTCACGCGGGGCTTGGCGGAGATGACGCGCCTAGGCCTTGCCCTGGGCGCCAAGGCCGAGACCTTTATGGGCTTGTCTGGCCTGGGCGATCTGGTGCTCACTGCTACAGGCGACCTGAGCCGTAACCGCCAGGTCGGTTTGTTGTTGGCCCAGGGCCACAGTCTGGAGCAGGCCGTGGCTTCTTTGGGCCATGTGGCCGAGGGCGTGTACAGCGCCCGCACGGTGCTGCAGCGCGCACAGGCGCTGGGTGTGGACATGCCCATCACCGAGGGCGTGGTGGCCTTGCTGGACGGCCGCATGCGCCCGGCTGACGCGGTGTCCGCCCTGATGGGCCGCGACCCGGTTGCCGAGCTGCCCTGAGCGGGCTGACACGCGTGTAAGAAAAAACCTTACACGCGTGCCCAAAAGCCTGACATGCGGGATGGCTCTACGCCGACTTAATTTTTGATTGGGGGGTATTCACAATCCATTTCAACGGATCGGGAAGAAGCAATTTGCGACAAGCAACATGCGGCCTGAACTGGGCTTGAACGGGGTTAGCCCCAAAGGACATCACCATGAACAGCGAACAGATCATTGCCGAAATCCGCGAGGCCAATCTGACGTACCTCATGCTGGCGCAAAGCCTGATTCGGCAGGACAAGGCCGAGGCCTTGTTCCGCTTGGGCATCAATGAAGAAGCAGCCGACATCCTCGGCGCATTGTCGGCAGCACAAATTTTGAAACTGGCGTCGGGCAATATGCTGCTGTGCCACTTCCGCGTGGAAGACAGCCTGGTGTGGAGCTTGTTGACCAACCACGACATCAAGAAGGTGGGCAACTCGGCCACCAACATCTTGCATGCCAACATCCTGATGGCTGGCCGCGTGGCCGAAGTCCTGTAAGGAGCGCACCATGGCAACCAAACCCGTCAAGAGCGTGCTGCAGGATTCCCAGCAAATTGAACGTGCCGCGATGCTGATCCGTATGGGTGCACGCATGCAAGTGCTGGAGTCGGAGACCGACCTGTCCTACGAGCGCCTGCTGCGCCTGTACAAGGAAGTGTCGGGCAAGTCGCCTAGCAAAGGCCAGCTGCCGTTCTCCACCGACTGGTTTTTGTCGTGGCAAGAAAACATCCATTCGTCGCTGTTTCTCAACATCTACGAATACCTGTCCAAGAGCGTGGACCTGGACTCTATCGACACGCTGACCAAGGCCTATCGCCTGTACAGCGAGCAGATTCTGGCTGCTGAAATCGACCCGCTGCTGTCTTTCACCCGTGCCTGGCGCCTGGTGAAGTTTGTGGATGCGAACATGCTGAACATGACGCAGTGCAGCGGTTGCGGTGGCAAGTTCGTCACCGAGCTGTACGAAAACCCCCGCCAGTACGTGTGCGGCCTGTGCAGCCCACCGGCACGTGCCGGCAAGTGCAAGGGCGAACGCACACTGATGCTGCACTAAGGCAACAAGTCCTTACTGCGTCAGCGCGTTCAGCTGGCGCAGGCTGGTCACGGTGCGCAGGCAGGCCTGGGCCGCTTCCGCACCCTTGTGCACGAAGTGGGCGCTGAAGAACTGCTGGTGCTCGGCACCGGCATGGAAATGGTGGGGCGTCAGCACCGCAGAGAACACGGGCACACCTGTTTCCAGCTGCACCGACATCAGGCCCTGGATCACCGCCGTGGCCACGAAGTCATGGCGGTAAATGCCGCCGTCCACCACCAGCCCAGCTGCCACGATGGCATCGAATTGGCCCGACTGCGCCAGCTTCTTGGCGTGCAGCGGAATCTCGAAAGCTCCGGGCAATTCAATCACGGTAATGGATTCACGGGCAACGCCGTGGCGGGCCATCTCGGCCAGAAAGCCGTCGCGCGCCTGGTTGACGATGTCGGCGTGCCAGGTGGCTTGGACAAAGGCAACGCGGATGTTGCCGGAGAATTTTGCGGTCGTGGTCATAGGGCTTCAACACATTAAAAGTTTCCAAACCCAGGACGCACGCGCACCCGCCCAGCCCAACGCCGCGCACGGCAAAGGGCTGCAGGAACGCGTTCTCTTGCATCCGGACTATGACCGTCGGCCCCGGAATCGCACCGGAGTCTGCTGACCCTGCGGATGGCGGGCCATCTGCAGGCGCTCGCGGGCTTGTGCATCGCTGCCATTACCGCCGGTGGGGAATTTCACCCCGCCCTGAGAACGCTGTTGCGCACCAACAAGTGCGCACCCCCAGAGTGTAAGTCCAGATGCATATACCTTTTCTGCATCTGGATATATGAAAAATAGGGCTGCGGCGCAGGTAATGCCTGCGCAAGTAGCTATTAAAAGTAGAGCGTTTACTGCAATGCTTGCAGCCAGAGCGCCTGGTAGGCGGCTAAACCGGGAAGTACGTAGCGGGGCGCAGCTTGCAGGCTGGTGGCGGCAGGGCTGCTTGTCCAACGGCTGAGCATCCAGGCGCCGCGCGCCGTGCCTTCCATGGCGTCGGTGCTGGCTTGGCAGTGGTGGTCTGGCAGCAGGCCTTGTAGCAGCCCAAGGTACAGCGGGTTATGGGCCAACGGCCCCTCGACCACCACGCTGGCGTGGGCTGCAGTGGGGCGCAACTGCTGCACCAGCCATGCGGTGAGTTGCGCGCAATACAGCGCCGCCAGCGCCGAGCGTTCACCCGGGGGCAGCATGGACAAAGGAATTGTTTCGCCGGCCCGTACGATCTGCCCAACGCGTTGCATGAAAGGGCCGCCCTGGAGGGCGAAGCTGGGCAGCGCAAAGGTTTGGCTATGCAGCAGACTGGCGATGTCGTCCAGTGTGCCCAGATTTGGATGGGCGCCGTCCAGTATGGCGGCGAACTCGCGCCCACCCATGAAGCGGGCTGTGGGCGTGGCCTGGCCCAGTACGTTGACGTTGCAAAGCATGTCGCGTTCTGCTCGCAAAGTAGCGGTGGAGGCATCGGGCGCCATCAAAACCGTCCAAGTGCCAGAGGAGACCACGGTGAGGTCCTGTGCGTTCGAGAGGTAGCGCGCCAGGCAGGCATTGCTGTCATGCACACCTGCATGCACTTCGCAGGCGGCTGGCAAGCCCAGTGTCTCGGTCAACGCGGGCCGCACGTTGCCAAGCACTTGCCAGGCAGGTGCGAGTGGCGCAAACAGGGTGGCCCAGCCTTGCGAAGTGGCGAGGGCAGAGAATTCTTGCCTGTCTGGCAGCCACAGCTGGGTGTGGCAGCCCAGGGACGATACCTCGCTGGCGGCCACGCCGCTGAGCCACCAGGCCCAGTACTGCGGGTAGGGCAGCAGGGTGCGGGTACGGGCCCAGGCGTCCGGATGGGTGTGTTGCAGCCAGTAGAGCTGGCGGGCCGCGTTCAGGCCCATGGGCAGGTCGGGCGACAGCGTGGACTCGAAGGCATCGCGCTGGCTTTGATAGGCCGGATGCAGCGCGCTGGTCTGGCCTGCACAGCCGTCAAACTCATAGTCCATTGCGGGCCAGGCCAGGCCGCTGTCGTCCAGTGCGACAAACGCTGCACCGTGGGTGCAGGGAATCACGCGGGCGCAGCGCCGCGTCAGCGCAGACGCAGCCAGGGTGGAGCAGATCCAGTCGGTCAGGCCGCCGATGTCCAGCGCGCTGTAGCCCAGCGGCGCCGTGACTGGGGCGTTCTTACGGCCGTGTTGCTCCAGCACTTCGCCGCTGTCGTTGACCAGCAGCAGTTTGGCGTGGCTTTTGCCGATGTCTATGACCAGGGTCAGGTCCAGAGTCGTGTCCTGCATGCGCATCAGTCCAGGTGGAACATGCAGGGCAGCGGCTCGGCCACCGGGCTGCCGTCGGGGTTGGCGCGCATCAGGTCGGCCATATAGGCCCACCAGCGCTGCATGACCGGGTGCTGGGGCAGGGCGTCCATGGTGTGGCCGGCGGCGCGGCGCAGCACGGCGAACAGCACATGGTGTTCCTCATCGAGGTAGATGCTGTAGTCGCTCACGCCCGCTGTTTTCAGCAGGGCCACCAGCTCGGGCCAGATCTCGTCGTGGCGCTTTTTGTATTCCGCCACGCAGCCCGGGTGCAGGAACATGCGGAAGGCGTATTTCTCCGAGCTAATTTCAACGCTCATGCCAACAGCCTCCGGCCAGGCCGCTTGAACATGCGCGGCAAGACCATGGAGACGATCAGCAGCGCGCCAATCACCATGCTCATCACAATGCCGGTCACGTTCGCCATGCCCATGGCAAAGGTGAACAGGCCCAGCAGCAGCACGGCCAGCATGGTGCCCACGATGCTGCCGCGCCCGCCTTCGATGGCCACGCCGCCCAGGATCACCATGGTGATGGCGTCCAGCTCCCAGCCCATGGCGATGTTGGGGCGGGTGCTGCCGATGCGGCCGGTCAACATGATGGCTGCCAGCGCCGCCATCAGGCCGGCAAATACAAACAGACCCATGCGGTAACGGTCGGCCGCAATACCCGAGAAGCGGGCCGCTACTGGGTTCGCGCCCACCGCATACAGCCGGCGGCCCAGCACGGTGCGGTGCAGCACCACGCCCACCGCCACGGCACACAGCAGCAGGATGGCGAATTCAATCGGCAACACCAGCCAGCGCACGCCAATCAGCTCGCCCACATAGGCATTGCCCAGGGTGGAGAAGGCCTCGGGGTAGCCAGAGATGGCTTTGTCGCCCAGTGCCACCAGGGCCAGGCCCCGGTACAGGGACAAGGTGCCAATCGTCACCACGATGGAGGGCAGTTTGTAGCGCGTCACCAGCCAGCCGTTCAGCCCGCCGGCAATAGCACCGGTGGCAAATGCCGCCAGCGTGATGCCCAGCGGACCGGCCCCCGCCCGCATGGAAAAGCCCATGGCCAGCGAACAAAGCGCCAGCGTGGCGGCGATGGACAGGTCAATTTCGCCTGTGATGATGAGCAAGGCCAGGGCCAGCGCCAGAATGCCTTTTTCGCTGAAATTGAAGGTGCTGTCGGCCAGCGCGTCGGGCGACATAAAGCCCGGTTGCGTCACGCCAAACACCACCAAAAGCAGTACCAGCAGGGCCAGCAGCACCCGTTCCCATGTGTTCCAGGCCTTCATGCCAGACTCCCTTTACGTTCCAGAATTTGGCGCCCAGCGCGCCGCTCGGCGCGGGCATTCACCGCCACCGAAACCAAGATCACCGCGCCGGCAATTGCCTGCTGCCAGAAGGGCGACACCTGGATCACCGGCAAGGCACCGTTGACCACGCCGATAAACAGCACGCCTAAAGCGGCGCCCAGCACGCTGCCCACGCCGCCGCCAATGCTCACGCCGCCGATCACGCAGGCCGCCACCACGGTCAGCTCATAGCCTGCGGCCAGCTCGGTGTAGGCGATGGAATAGCGTCCCACCCACAGCAGCCCTGACAGCCCGGCCAGCATGCCGGATAGCGTGTAGACCATCAGCAGCCGCTTGTTGGCCGAGATGCCTACATAGGCCGCTGCATGCGGGTTGCCGCCCAGGGCGTAGATTTCGCGGCCTTCACGGCGCAGCTTCAAAAACACGGCACTGGCAGCCAGCACGGCCAGCGCAAACCACACCAGGGCGGGCAGGCCCAGCCAGACCTCGCGCGGCAGGCCCTTGATGGCGGGGTGGATGTCCTGGTCGGAAATCCAGGCGCCCTTGCTGGCCACAAAAATCGCGCCCCGGTAGGCCGACAGCGTGCCCAGCGTCACCACAATGGGTGGCAGTGCAAAGCGGGTAATCAGCCAGCCGTTGACGCTGCCCAGCAGCGCGCCTACCACCAAGGACACCAATATCAGCAGCACGATGGGCGCCTCGGGCCAGGCCCGGCCCAGCAGCGCGCAGACCATACCCGTCAGCGCCAGGTTGGATGCGACCGACAGGTCGATGCCACGGGTCAGCAACACCAGCATCTGGCCCATGACCAGGATGCTCAGGATGGCTGAGTCGTTGGCGATATCCAGCCCGTTGCGCCAACTGAGGAACACGGGAGCCCGCGCACCTACGGCCAGGGCAATCACCACGATGATGGCCAGGAGCAGCCATTCCCTGCGAATCACGTTAAATTTTTTCATGCTGCAAATGCCTCTAGCAATACCTGGGTGGGCCGCGCCGCAGGCGGCGGGCTGTTGGCTGCAGTGGCGCCGGATGCCGCCGCCACAATGGCTTCCGCATGCGCGTCGGCACGGGCAAATTCGGCCACCTGCACGCCACGCCGCATGACGATGGTGCGGTGGGCCAGGTTCATCACCTCGGGTAGTTCGCTGGACACCAGAATCACCGCCAGGCCTTGTTCCACCATTTCTGCAATCAACTGGTACACAGCCTGCTTGGCACCCACGTCGATGCCCTTGGTGGGCTCGTCCAGGATCACGATGCGTGGCTCCAGGCCCAGCCATTTGGCGATCACCACCTTTTGCTGGTTGCCGCCCGACAGGCCGGACAGCAGGGTGTCGGGCGAGTGCGTCTTGATGCGCAGGCGCTCGATCATGCGTTGGCACAGTGCCGATTCGCGCACTTGCGATAGCCAGGGCCCACGTGCAAAGCGGCTCAGGCCCGCCAGGCTGATGTTGTGCTGCACCGAAAAGCTCAGAATGCCACCCTGGCGCTGGCGCTCTTCCGGCACGTAGGCGATGCCGGCGTTGATGGCGTCCGCCGGATCTTTGGGTGAAAAGGGTTTGCCGCCGACGGTGAATGTGCCGTGGGCTGCGGGGTTCAGCCTCATCAGCGCCATCATGGATTCGCTGCGGCCAGAGCCGACCAGGCCGTAAAAGCCCAGGATTTCGCCCTTGCGCAAGGTGAAGTTCAGCTTGTCAAATTCGGTGGGGTGGGACAGGTCTTGCACCGTCAGCACCACCTCGCCCGGCACCGAGGTGATGGCGGGGTAGATCTGGTCGATGGCGCGGCCCGCCATCAGCTTCACCAGGTCTTGCTCGGTGGCATCGGCAATACGGCCGCTGCCCACGGTAGTGCCGTCGCGCAGCACCACATACTGGTCGGCCACGGCAAATATTTCGTCGAACTTGTGGGTGATGAAGATCACGCCCACACCTTGGGTACGCAGCTTGCGCACAATGCCGTAGAAGTCGCGGATTTCCTGCTGCGATAAGGCCGCTGTGGGCTCGTCCAGGATCACGACCTGGGCTTTTTGCGACAGGGCACGGGCGATCTCCACCAGGTGCCTCTCGGCCAGGCTCAGGTCTTTCACCACGGTGCTGGCCTGGAAGCGCGCACCGATCTGGTCCAGCACCTGCTGGGCCTGGGTGTTCATGCTCTTCCAGTCGATGAAAGGGCCGCGCATCAGGTGGCGGCCCACGTAAATGTTTTCGGCCACGCTGAGTTCTTCGAACATCACCGTTTCCTGGTGCACGGCCTGGATTCCAGCGGCCTTGGCAGTTTGGGCGTTGGCAAATTTGTGTGCCACGCCGTTGAGCGTGATGCTGCCTTCGTCCACCGGAATCACGCCGGTCAGCAGCTTGACCAAAGTGGACTTGCCGGCGCCGTTTTCGCCCACCAGGGCCAGCACTTCTCCGGCCTGCAAGTCCAGGTCCACGCCACGCAGCGCATGGGTAGCGCCAAAGCGTTTGTGGATGCCGCGCAGGCTAAGCAATACGTCACTCATTTAGAAATCCAGCTTTGCATAAAAAAGGGGCACCCACCCTGACAGAGATGCCCCATGAACTTGTTGGCTGGCACCCACAGATACCAGCGGGCCTGCCGCGTTAGAAAAACTTTGCAAACTTCTCTACGTTGGTTGCGTCGTAAGTAAACGGTTCCGACATAGCTGCTTCGCTGTTCGCGTCCAGCGTCACGGTACCTACACGGCCCAACGACACTTTTTCACCCGGCTTGCCGGTGACCTTGCCCGAGATGAATTGGCTGGCCGCATAGATGGACGAGTAGCCCAGGTCGATAGGGTTCCAAATGGCGAAGGACTTGACCGCGCCGCTCTTCACATGGCCAGCCATTTCAGAGGGCAGGCCCAGGCCTGTCACGAAGACGCTGCCCACCTTCTTTTCATCCTGTACAGCTTTGGCCGCTGCGGCCACACCCACGGTGGTGGGGGCGATGATGGCCTTCAGGTTGGGGTAGCTTTTGAACAGGCCTTGGGCTTCGCGGTAGCTCTTGTCGGTCTGGTCGTCGCCGTAGACCACGCTGACCAGCTTCAGGCCTTTGTAGGCGGGCTGGGCCAGCACTTTCTTGGCTTCATCGATCCATATGTTCTGGTTGGTGGCCTGGGCGGTGGCGGACAGGATGGCCACTTCACCGGTGGCGCCCACGGCGTCGGCCGTCATCTTCACCAGCTTTTCGCCGATCAGCGGGTTGCTGGAGGGGCTCAGGTGCATCATGCGGCCGTCTTTGCGCACGCCGGAGTCGAACGAGATGACCTTGATGCCACGGTCCATGGCGCGCTTGAGCACAGGTGCCAGGGCGTCGGGGTCGTTGGCCGAGATGACGATGGCCGAGACCTTTTGGGCGATCAGCGAATTGACGATTTCGATCTGGCCTTCGGCCGTGGCCTTGGCGGGGCCGGTGTAAATGATTTCCACATTCTTCAGCTCTTTGGCTGCTTCCTGCGCACCCTGGTTGGCCGCGTCAAAGAAGCCGTTGCCCAGGCTTTTCACCACCAGGGCGATCTTGTCGGCTGCAAAGGCCGGGCTGGCCAAGGCTGCGCCGAGGGCCACGGTGATCAGGGTTTTGAGGTGTTTTTGCATGCTTGTCTCCTGGATGTCGTTGTTGGTATCAAAAGTTGGCTTGAAGGCCGGAGTCGCTACCGACGGCACGTATGCCGGCAGTGTCGATGGGGTTGCGCCGTAGCTTGATGCAGGTGCGCTTAAACAATGCCGCTGCTGGGACCGCTGGCAGGGCGGATCGCCGCCATATCGGCACGGTAGCCGCTGGCGCGGTAGGTAGCCACCGGGTCGACCGCACCGCCCGCATCCAGGCGGATCTTTTGCAGCAGCGGTGTCACGTCGGTGTGGAAGGCGGCCTTCAAGGTCTGCGCCGCCATCAGCACATCGTTGCTGTCCTGGTAGCCGGTGAGGGCCACGCGGTCCACCAGCAGGGCCTGGGCGTAGCAGCGCTGTACGGTGACGGCGCTGGTCATCAGGCTCTCTATCGGGTCGGTCACGTTGTGCGACTGGTCCAGCATGTAGGCGGGTTTGAAGTTGGGCGCCTTGCTTTGCGCTGCGTCCACTAGCTCGTTGAACACCAGGAATAGCTGGAAGGGGTTGATGCTGCCGCTGTCCAGGTCGTCGTCGCCATACTTGCTGTCGTTGAAGTGGAAGCCGGCCAGCTTTTGTGCATGTACCAGGCGGGCCACAATCATCTCGATATTGGTGTTCGGCGCATGGTGGCCCAGGTCCACCAGGCAGCGGGCCTTCTCGCCCAGGCTTTGGGCGGCCAGCAGGCTGGAGCCCCAGTCCTGGATCACGGTGGCGTAGAAGGCCGGTTCGAACATCTTGTGTTCCAGGAACATGTTCCAGTCGGCCGGCAGGGCGGCGTAGATCTGGCGGTTGCTGTCCAGGTAGCGGTCGAACTGGCGGCGGAAGTGGCTTTGGCCGGGGAAGTTGGAGCCATCGCCAATCCACACCGTCAGCGCCTTGCTGCCGATCTGCTTGCCGATCTCTATGCACTCCAGGTTGTGCGCCACAGCCTGGGCGCGCACGCCGGCGTCGGCATGGGTCAGGCTGCCGAATTTGTATGACAGCGGCTGGTCCTTCTGGTCGGAGAAGGTGTTGGAGTTGACCGCGTCAAAGCCCAGGCCGAAGGACTCGGCATGCTGGCGCAGTTCTTTGTAATCGCTGACCTTGTCCCAGGGGAAATGCGGCGACACGGTGGGCGTGCAGCGCACCAGTTGCTGGATCACGCCGCAGTCCTGCAGCTTGTCGAACACATTGCGCGGCTCACCCTTGCCGGGGAAGCGGGCGAAGCGGGTGCCGCCGGTGCCCACACCCCAGCTGGGTACGGCCACCGCGAACTTGGCTACCTCGGCTTTCAACACGTCGATATCGACGCCACGGCGGGCCAGCTGCTCGCCCAGATATTTGTAGTCGGAATCGACTCTGGCGCTTGCGTTATGTGCGTGGTCAGCTATTAATTCAGGAGCAATTTTGGTCGTGGTCATGTCTGTCTCATTTGTTTTGTTTTACCGTCGAATTAACGCGCAATCATCGCGTATTCAGCGGGGGAATGCTGCAAGGTTGCCCGCATCCACATTGATGATGTTGCCGGTCGATTTGGCGGCCAGGTCGCTGGCCAGGAAGTAGGTGGCTTCGGCAATGTCTTCGGGGAAGACGCTGCGCTTCAGCATGGAGCGGTCGCGGTAGAAGGCTTCCAGTTCTTCTTCGCTGATCTTGTTGGCGGCGGCGCGTTCCTGGCTCCAGGCACCCGTCCAGATCTTGCTGCCGCGTATCACCGCATCGGGGTTGACCACATTGGAGCGTATGCCCAGCGGCGCGCCTTCCAAGGCAAAGCTGCGCGAGAGCTGGATCTCGGCCGCCTTCGCGGCGCAATAGGCGCTGGCCTGGGCGCTGGCCACCATGCCGTTCTTGCTGGCGATGTAGACCATGGCACCGCCAATGGCCTGGGCCTTCATCAGGCGGAAACATTCACGGCCCACCAGGAAATAGCCGGTGGCCAGGATGTTCTGGTTCCGCATCCACAGCGCCAGGCTGGTGTCTTCGATCGGTGCCGCCGAGGCGATGCCGGCATTCGACACCAGAATGTCCACGCCGCCAAATTCCAGCGTGGTTTGCTCGTAGGCGTTGATGACGGATTCTTCGGACGTCACGTCGCAGACCATGCTGCGCACCACGTCTTTGCCGTAGCGCTTGGCTAGTTCGGCGCGGGTGGATTCGAGTGCCTCGGCATCGATGTCCAGCAGAGCCACGCAGCCGCCTTCGTTCAAAAAGCGCTCGACGATGGCCCGGCCAATGCCGCCGGCGCCGCCGGTCACCACCGCAACCTTGCCGACCAGGGGCTTGGCCTTGGGCATGCGTTGCAGCTTGGCTTCTTCCAGCAGCCAGTATTCGATGTCAAAAGCTTCCTGCTCGGGCAGGCCCACATAGGTGTCGATGGCGTTGGCGTCGCGCATCACGTTGATGGCGTTGACGTAGAACTCGCCAGCGATGCGCGCCGTGGCCTTGTCTTTTGCAATCGACACCATGCCGATGCCGGGCAGCAGGATGATGACCGGGTTTGCGTCGCGCAGGGCTGGGCTGTCTGGGCGCTTGCAGCGCTCGTAGTAGGCGGCGTAGTCGGCGCGGTAGGCGACCAGCTTCTCTTCCAGCGCGGCGGCCAAGGCGGCGCCTTCCAGGTTGTAGACAGACGCTTCCAGGATCAACGGGCGGATCTTGGTGCGCAGGAAATGGTCGGGGCAGGACGTGCCCATCGCCGCCAGCGGCGCCAGGTCGCGGCTGTTGACGAATTCCATCACCGTGGCTTGGCGGTCTACGTGCAGCAGCTTGTGGCCGCTCTTCGAAGCTAGGCCGCGCAGCACCGGCAGCACACGGGCCAGGGTCGCGTCTTGCTCGGCGGTGGGTAGCGATTCCTGCGCCACGCCGCCAAAGCTCACGGCCTTGCGGGCCATGCGTTCGCGGCCCAGCCAGTTTTGCGCATGGGCGATGACGCCCACGGTGTTTTCATAGCAGCTCTTGGCCGTGTCGCCCCAGGTGAACAGGCCATGGCCGGCCAGCACCAGGCCGCGCTGGTCGGGATGCGCGGCTTGGTAGCGCTGCAGCATCAGGCCGAGTTCGAAGCCAGGTTTGCGCCAGGGCAGCCAGCCTACCGTGCCTTCAAAAATCTTGGCGGTCAGTGCTTCGCTGTTGGCCATGGCGGCAATCGCAATCACCGCATCAGGGTGCATGTGGTCCACATGGGCGAACGGCAGGTAGGCGTGCAGCGGCGTGTCGATGCTGGCGGCACGTGGGTTCAGGTTGAAGGTGCAGTGCGGCAGGTAGGCCACCATCTCGTCTTCAAACTGCGGGCCGCGGTACAGCTTTTGCAGCGCGTTCAGCTTGTCCATGTACAGGGTGCTGAAGCCGTCGAGCTTCATCGAACCCACGTCGCCGCCCGATCCCTTGACCCACAGCACCGTCGTGTCCTGGCCGCTCAGCGGGTCTTTTTGCACCAGCTTTGCCGACGTGTTGCCGCCACCGTAGTTGGTGATACGCAGGTCAGAGCCCAGCAGGTTGGAGCGGTATAGCAGCAGGCCGGACGCATCCAGCGTGGCGGCATGGGCGTCGTTCCAGGTGGGAAAGGGGGCAATGGTGGTGTGGGGCATGGGGGCGAATCGGGAGTGGGCGGGGTTGCGATGGGCTGAAGTCTAGGTAGCGCCATGCATATCGACAACACATAGGTTTTTATGTTTTGGCAAAGTTTTGCTTATACTTTTGACCTGCTCGGGCAGGGGTTTGCGCCCAATGCCCGTGGGGCCTGAAATGCTGCGTTGCAGCTTAGGGAAACCCCCTGCAAGCCCATGGCCAGTGGGCCGATTTCGCCCGCTATTCAAGGCCCGCGTTGCGGGTGAAACCCTGTACTGTTTCGCATGAAAAACACCACCCTGCGCCAGCTGCGCATCTTTGAAGCCGTGGCCACCACGCTGAGCTACTCGCGCGCTGCCGAGCAGCTGCACCTCACGCAACCGGCGGTGTCCATGCAAATCAGCCAGCTGCAGGACGATGTGGGCCAGCCCTTGTTCATCAAGACCGGCAAGCGCCTGGTGCTGAGCCCGCCCGGCGAAGCCCTACTGCGTCACACCCGCCGCATCCTGGACCAGGTGCGCATTGCAGACGAGGCCATGGCCGCCAGCCGCAGCGGCGAGGGCGGGCTACTGCACCTGGGCGTAGTGCCCACCGCGCACTACTTTGCGCCCGCACTGCTGATGGCCTTCAAGGCGCGGCACCCGGGCATACGCTTCAAGCTGACTGTGGAGCGGCGCGAGAAAATCCTGGCCATGCTGCAAGACCACCAGCTGGACGTGGCCATCGGCGGTTACCCGCCCAGCGAGGCCGATGTGGAGGCCGAAACCTTTGCCCGCAACCCCCACTGCATCGTCGCCCCGCCGAACCACCCCTTGGCAACTAAACGCAAGCTGACCTGGGCAGATTTGCGTACCGAAGACTTCATCTTCCGCGAGCCCGGCTCCGCCACGCGCCAGTTCCTGGAACACCTGTTGCAATCGCAGTCGCTGCAGGTGAATGTGTCCATGGAGCTATCCGGCAACGAGACCATCAAACAGGCCGTGATGGTCGGCATGGGCATCAGCTTCTTGTCCGCCCACGTGTTCCAAGTCGAGCTGGCGGCGGGGATGCTGGCGGTGCTGGATCTGCAGGACATGCCGAAGATGCTGGACTGGTGCTTGCTGCACCGAAGGGATGCTGTTCCGTCCGATCTGGGGGCGGCGTTTCGGGACTTTGTACTGGCGGATGGGGCGGGGTTTGCGGCGTGTCGGCTGTAGGGAATGGCTCACCCCCAGGCTGCACACTTCGTGTTTTCGCCTCCCCCCTTGCAGGGGGCGAACCCAGTGGCCCGGCGAAGCCGGTTCTTCGGGTTCCTGGCTTAGCAGTCGTTGTGCCCGACGCTAGGCGTGTTTGTTGCTATTTTGCGATCTCGCATTCAATTTTGGCTCTTGGGGCGGAAGTTGCGCTTTCGATGTTGCAGATGAGCTTGGTTCTCTCAGAAGTCACTTGTGGTTTTGACGGTGCCAATGCTGCCGTAATTGCAAACAAGAGCGGGCTGAGTGCAGTTGCAAGTCGTAGTTTGTTAAGGTTACTGGCCCGCTTCGCATTGATCCCGGCGGCTTCCTTGATGCGGATACCAATATTCTTAACTTCCTCCTCCCGAATCTCGTCAATTGAGTATTCGGGGTGCATCAGATTTTCGGGGTCTTGGTAAAGCGCGGGATAACTTTGGAACATCATGCAACTTCTGACTAAGAGCACTGCGAGACTCAGCAAGTAGATGCAAACTGCTGTGGCCGCAATTTCTATCGGCCCGGGAGTTCCCGGATCAAATATTTTTGCGGCATAGGCAGCCGATCCACCAATTGCCGCGAGGAGGACCGTGAGGGTCGTCTGCGCCTCTTTTGCAACTATCTCTGCAGTTGCGAATCGTGCTTTAAGGCTTTCCTGGCCTTGCTTTTCGACCCATTCAAGAGTTTTCGGCCAGTCAGGGTGTGGAGTTGTCATTGCGTATTCGTCGTTTTAGCGAGCAGCCTTCTTGGCGGGAGTGGCCTTTTTCGCAGGTGCGGCTTTCTTGGCAGAAGTAACCTTCTTAGAAGCTAGGACCGTACCTGCACGCGTAACGCGTACTTCCTTCGTCGGTTGCTTGACGACTAAATTGGGCTTTTGCTGTTGCTCATTCACAAGACGACTCATCCACGAGGACGAGAGGGCGCGGGAGGCCGATTCCTTACGTCACGAGCTGGCTGCGGAACTACAGGTCGACTCGGTGCAGGTGCAGGGGAGTTTGGAGTTGGGGCGGTAGCCATTTCATCTTTCTTGTTATTACGGGGGCAAGTGTGACATGAGGTACTGCAACACCGATACGAAGCCTTGTTGGAGAAGAGCGGCGCGGTGTATCCAGTAACCCCCGGTCAGTATTAAAAGCATAGCAAGAACTGCAATATTTACCTGCGCTAGACGCAAATTTAAGGTCCTTTTTCCGTGGGTCATGGATCCATTGAAGAGCATCAAGTTTCTACCTGAGAGCCACTCCTTTATCTTCTCCCAACCGCTGCACTGTCAACGCACACCGCTGCCCCAGCAATCCCACGATCTCCCCCAGCACCACGTGCCCATTGCCTTGCAGTTCCATCGTGGCCAGCGTAATCCGCGCCAAGGCTGGCAGCCGGTCGGCAATTTCCAGAATCCGTTTCCTCACCAGCGCAGGCGACAGCCCGGCGGCCTCGGCAAACTGCATCCAGTGGTGGGCCAGCACTTCGCTGAACTTGTATTTGCTGCCGATTTTCATGGCCATTTTGTCGGTCAGGCGCGGGTAGACCGCCGTACACAGCAGGTCGTAGAGCGGGGCCAGCACCGTGCCGCGTGGGGTGTGCAGGAGTGAGAAGTTCTTGGCATGCGCGTCGTGGTTGCCGACCAGGGCGTTGAACACCACGGCATCCAGCAGCTTCAGCACCTGCACGGCACTGGGGCGGGTGGTGTTGCGCAGCAGGATAAAGGCATCGGCGAGACCCGGGCCGCCTTCGTTTTGGTACTTGG
The DNA here is from genome assembly GCF_058216335.1 of Rhodoferax sp. SPJ21. Taxonomy (NCBI): domain Bacteria; kingdom Pseudomonadati; phylum Pseudomonadota; class Betaproteobacteria; order Burkholderiales; family Comamonadaceae; genus Rhodoferax; species Rhodoferax sp. SPJ21. Next base: position 159,103 of record NZ_JBYZMO010000003.1, on the reverse strand, counting down.
TTTCGGGCGGCACGCCCAGGGCCTGGCAGAAGTCTTCCTGGTGCAGCCGCGTGGGTAAGCCGTCGGTGCCCGTTGCCGGTACGCGGTCGTAGCGCGTGACCAGCAGGTAGGGGCGGCCATCGATCTGGCGCACGCTGGCAGGGGCTACGTCTAGGCCCATGGCCACGGCCAGCGCCATGCAAAAGCCTTCGTTGTGCACGCTGCCGTCGATCCCGGCAATTGCGGGTTTGATGATGTGGCTGCTGGGCGTGCCCAATAGGGGCAGGCCGATGCGGTGTCCGTCTGCCACCACTGGCAGTTTGTCTTGCGCGCCCGCCAGCGACAGGCGCAGGCCGTCCTCGCCGGCCAGCATGGGGCGCTGGGGCATTTCATCCAGCAGGCGCAGCAGTTGGGCGTCGTCCAACCAGCGCACGGTGGGCGGGGTGTGGGGGGCAGGCAAGGCCTGGCCGGATTCGAGCAGCGTGACGGCCCCGGCGCATTCGCCGCCAATACCGTCGAGCAGTCCAAAGTCGTTCTGACGCGATACCTGCAGTGCCTGGGCGATCAGCTTGCGTTTGTCGCCTTCGGGCAGCAGCCCGGCGAAGAAAGGGCGGGTGGCACGGTCGTCAAACGCTGCGGTTTGCAGCGGCAGCGAATGCGACAGTGCGTGGGCACCGCTGCTGACCAGCCAATCGGGTGCGTAGCTGAAGTTGAGCCGTCCGTTCACTTGCGCCAGCTTGCCCACCAGGTGTTCGAACAGGTACACATCGAGTTGGCCCGGCATGTTAAGCACCTTCCGAGGCCGAGGGCAGCCCCTCCACCCGCAACTCCCCCCCCAGCGCATGCAGCACCCGCAAAATATGCTCCAGCCGCAGCGTAGGTTTGCCTGCCTCCATCTCCACCACAAAACGCACGCCTACTCCCGCAGCCAGGGCCAGTTGCGGCTGGGTCAGGCCGAGCTGTTTGCGAGCGGCACGGGTGGCGGTGCCCAGGTCGGCGGGGGAGGGGATGGCGGTCATGGTGATTTCCTGTTCGGGAAATTATGCAGTTAAAACTGCATAATGGCAAATAAATGCCCCGTTCGGGAAATTAAAGGCTAGATAGGCAATTTTTTTACAAAAATATTGCGTACGGGAAATTTCTCCAAAATGCTTGGCTGGCAAGCCGCAGCACGTACCACCTGTGACCAAAACCTTAAATCCCACGGGTCATCCCACCGCCGCTAACCTGTCATCCATCCCCAAATTTTCTCCACCTTCCAAGGACCCCACATGACCGATACCTGCGCCTACATACCCCCCAAAGTCTGGACCTGGGACCAGGAAAACGGTGGGCAGTTCGCCAATATCAACCGGCCTATCTCCGGCCCCACGCATGACAAGGTGCTGCCGGTGGGGCAGCACCCGCTGCAGCTGTATTCGCTGGCCACGCCGAATGGCGTCAAGGTCACCATCCTGCTGGAGGAGCTGCTGGCGCTGGGCCACACCGGCGCGGAATACGACGCCTGGCTGATCCGCATCAACAACGGAGACCAGTTCGGCAGCGGCTTTGTGGAGGTCAACCCCAATTCCAAGATACCGGCGCTGCTGGACCGCAGCGGTGCTGAGCCGGTGCGCGTCTTCGAGTCGGGTGCGATCCTGCAGCACCTGGCGGAGAAGTTTGGCGCGTTTTTGCCCGCCAGCGGCGCGGCGCGGGCCGAATGCCTGTCGTGGCTGTTCTGGCAAATGGGCAGCGCGCCGTTTCTGGGCGGTGGCTTCGGGCATTTTTATGCCTACGCGCCGGCCAAGTTTGAGTACCCTATCAACCGCTACGCGATGGAAGTGAAGCGTCAGCTGGATGTACTGGACCACCAACTGGCCAAGCACACCTACCTGGCGGGCGAGGACTACACCATCGCCGACATGGCAGTGTGGCCATGGTACGGCGGCCTGGTGTTGGGCCAGCTGTATGGCGCGGCCGAGTTTTTGAGCGTGCACGAATACACCCACGTTATGCGCTGGGCCACGCAGATCGCCGCACGCCCAGCGGTGCAGCGCGGTCGCATGGTCAACCGCGCCTGGGGTGAGCCATCCGAGCAGTTGCATGAACGCCATGCCGCCAGCGATTTCGACACGCAAACCCAGGACAAGCTGGCCGCCAAGGGCTGAAATGCGGTGGAGCGACGTGATGCGGTGCGGCGCATAGCGTCGCATGGCATCGCAATAGACCGCAAGAAAATTTTCAAGAAAATGGCCGCTGGCGCAGGCAGCGTCTACGGCACAAGCTATGCAATGTGTAGCAAGGCGTGCGGCGCAGTGCCAGCGGTCTTGCCGTCTGCGTTGTGCCATACATCGCTGATGCCGGGTGCGCAAGCCCGGGACCTCCGATGCGGGTGGCCGCACGGATGGTTTGAGCTTGTGGCGTGCCCGTATCGCGTTGCCCTAATAAAACACCCGCTAGCGCAGAAGATACCTGCGCTGGAAGCTATCGAAAAGATAGTGAAAGCTGGTTTGCGGCAGATGGTCTTCAGCCTATTTAAGCGCCGTATGCAAGTTTGCGTAACCATGCTCCACAAAGCCCGTTTACACACATACACTGGTAATTAGATGGGCGAAACAGGCAGATAAGAGCAGAAGAACCTGGTGGCGCCCCGGGGTCGCCGCACGGCAATGCGGCTTAGTACCAAGAAAGGGGTATATCTTGGACATCATGGACAGACGTAACGGCAGCCTGGTTGCCGTGGGGCAAGGGCTTCATCGCCGGGTGAGTGACCGAAATGGTGAAGCGCCAGCGCCCGCGCAAGCCCAGCCCATACACATCAACGATGAGCATGGCGACATGCACCACGCCATGTACACCATGCACCTCAGCCAGCAAGAATTGGAACGCCAAAACCAGGAGCTGCTGCACAGCCAGGCCTTGGCCGATGCCTCGCGCACGCACTATCTGGATCTATTTGACCAGGCGCCCGTGGGCTATTTCAGCCTGAATGAGCAGGGCGTGGTGCACGACGCGAATATCGCGGCAGCGTTGCTGCTGGGCCTGGCGCGCAAGAATCTGGTGGGCCAGCGCATGCACCGATTTGTAGAGTTGACGCAGCAGGAGGCCTTCCATGCCTACCGCAAGCGCCTGGTCGATACTGGTGCGCCCCAGACCTGCGATTTGCAGATGACCAAGGCCGACGGCAGCCGCTTGGGGGTGCATATGGTGGGTGTGGTGGCGCGCGATGCGGCAGGCCAGGCCGTGCAGCGCCTGGTGCTGACCGATGTGACGGTGGAGCACGCCGCCCTGGCTGCGCTGCGCGCCAGCGAGGCGCGCTACCAGGCGCTGGTGGAGTGGTCGCCGGATGCCATATGCGTGTACCGCGCCGGTAAGGTCATTTACGCCAATGCGGCGGCGGCGGCCTTGCTGGGGGCTGCGGATGCCCGCGCGCTGCTGGGGCAGTCACGCCTGGAGCGACTGCACCCGGATTGCCATGCCGCCGCCATGGTGCGCCTGGCGCAGACCAGCCAGGTCCACGTGCCCTCAGCGCCGTTTGAAGAGGTGGTGCTACGCCTGGACGGCAGCGCCGTGCCAGTGCAGGCGCAAAGCATCACCACCGTGTACGACGGCGCGCCTGCGGTGCAGGTCAGCATGCGTGCGATTCCCGCTGCCAAACCCGCGCACTAGCGGTCTGCAGGCGGTCCTTCCGCGACCAGGCTTCTACGTCAGCAGCGCGGCAATCGCCATGCCCATCTCGGTGGTGGATGCGCTGCCCCCCAGGTCTGCCGTGCGCGGGCCGTGGGCCAGCACTTGTTCTATGGCCTGCAATATGGCGTCGTGCGCCTCGCGATGGCCCAGAAAGTCCAGCATCAGCGCGCCCGACCAGACCATGGCGACCGGGTTGGCGATGTTCTTGCCCGCAATGTCCGGGGCCGAGCCATGCACCGGCTCGAACAGCGAGGGGAAGCTGCGCTCCGGGTTCAGGTTGGCAGACGGTGCAATGCCAATGGTGCCGGTGCAGGCCGGGCCCAGGTCGGACAAGATGTCGCCAAACAAATTGGTGGCCACCACCACGTCGAAGCGGTCCGGCTGCAGCACAAAGCGCGCGCTCAGGATGTCGATGTGCTGCTTGTCCACCACCACCTGCGGGTAGTGCTGATGCATGGCGTCGGCCCGGCCGTCCCACCAGGGCATGCTGATGGCGATGCCGTTGGACTTGGTCGCCACGGTGAGCTTGTGGCGTGGGCGGCTTTGCGCCAGCTCAAACGCGTACTTCAGCACCCGGTCCGTGCCAAAGCGCGAGTACACCGACTCCTGGATGACGATCTCGCGGTCGGTGCCCGCATACATCACGCCGCCCAGGTTGGTGTACTCCCCCTCGGTGTTTTCGCGCACCACGAAGAAGTCGATGTCGCCCGGCTTGCGCCCGGCCAATGGGCAGGGCACGCCCTCGAACAGGCGCACCGGGCGCAGGTTGATGTACTGGTCGAACTCGCGGCGGAACTTCAGCAGTGAACCCCATAGCGACACATGGTCGGGCACGGTGTCTGGCCAGCCCACGGCGCCGAAGTAAATGGCGTCCATGCCCTGCAAATGGGCCTTCCAGTCGTCGGGCATCATCTGGCCGGTTTTTGCGTAGTAGCCGCAATGCGCCCAGTCGAAATGCTGGAACTGCAGCGCAATGCCAAAGCGCTGGGCCGCAGCCTGCAGCACGCGCAGGCCTTCGGGCATGACTTCCTGGCCAATGCCGTCTCCGGCGATGACGGCGATCTTGTAGGGCTGGGGCATGGTGTTCTTTCGGTATAGCGTTGAGATAGGTGCAGATGGCTGGATTTTTAATTGGCCACGCTAAATTTACAATCCGCTAGGTGTGAATCCACTATCAACACTTCGTGCATAAAACTCTGAACAACGACGACCTGCGCGTCTTCACTGTGGTGGCGCGCAAGGCCAGCTTTGCGGCGGCGGCCGACGAGCTTGGCACCTCGGTGGCCTATGTCAGCAAACGTATCCGCCTGCTGGAAGAGGCCCTGGCCGTGAAGCTGCTGCAGCGCACCACCCGCCGCGTGGTGGTGACGGAGGAGGGCGAGCGCGTCTTCCACTGGGCCGGGCAGATCCTGGACGGCGTGGACCAGCTGGTGCAAGAGGTGGGCCTGACCAAAGGCACGCCGCGCGGCACTTTGCGCATCAGCACCAGCTTTGGCTTTGGCCGCAACGTGGTGGCGCCCATGCTGTCGCGCATGTACGAGCAGTACCCCGAGCTGCAGCTGCGGCTGGAGGTGTTGGACCGCTTGGTGGACGTGGCCGCCGAGGGCTTCGACCTGGACGTGCGGGTGGGCGACGAGATTGCCCCGCACCTGATCGCCCGCCGCCTGGCCACCAACCGCCGCGTGCTGTGCGCCGCCCCCGCCTACTTGGCGCGGCGCGGCACACCGCGCACCCTGGCCGACCTGGCCGGCCACGACTGCCTGGTCATCAAGGAGCGCGACCACCCGTTTGGCGTGTGGCGGCTGCGCACCGGCGCCCAGCAGCAAGTGGCCAAGGTGACCGGCCCGCTGTCCACCAACCACGGCGAGATCGCGGTGCAGTGGGCCGTGGACGGGCGCGGCATCGTGCTGCGTTCGCTGTGGGACGTGGCGCCGCTGCTGCAGTCGGGCGCCCTGGTGCAAGTGCTGCCCGCCTACGACCAGCAGGCCGACGTGTGGGCCGTGTACCCCGCCCGCCTGACCACCTCCGCCAAGGTGCGGGTCTGCGTGGAGTATCTGCAGAGCTGTTTTGATGTCTTGCCCCAGATTGCGGGTGCTGCGTAATTGATAGCTGCTGGCGCAGGTTTTATCTGCGCTGGGGGCTTGTTTGGTTCGAATTTTTTGGTGGAGTGTCTAATGCGGACATTGTGGGGCGGCACATCGGTGGTCGCTGAGCAATTCGCTGGTTTTGACTATTCAATGTCTGCCTAGGAGAAAAACGAACGTCGCTTCAGGGCCCTAAGTGGACTTTTGAGGTTGTCGGTCAAGGTACGTGGCGCAATCGCCTTGCGCCAGGCATCTCCCTGACAGGTGCGTTATGCGTCGATTTTGATCTGCAGAACATTAGCGTCGACCACCTTTCTGACTGCCTCTGACAGTTCATCTTGCAGCCTCAATTTCTCAAAGTTTTTGAAGGCAGCGATGATGCAGTCCGCCGATTCTGATTGCGCGTCGATGTCCACTGAAGCATCATTCCTGCTGTCCATATGTTTGACTGCGTTCTTTGCGCCATAGGCAGCTTCGACAAGCTGCCGCTTCGTATGCTCGATGCCCGCTGCCGTCAACGCGCGCGTAGCTCGCATGCTGATTTCGTCAAAGTGGGCATCGAATCCCTCGATACGACACGCCTTGCCGCTAAGTTCTTCGGCGGCGCCAGCCAAGTGCAACGCCGAAAAGTAGTTGACATCGTGCAGCCACAGCGTGGCCGCAGTGTTTAGATATTCGATTGCAATGACGAGCTTATGAATTTCTGTTTTCATGACTTACAACGTTTGCCATAAGAAGCCACGAGCTGCTTGTGAGGTGACGTACTTTCGATGAAAAGGATCTACTTCACCGGGCCAGGGCCAGGATATGGGCTCTCATTGCCTGCAAGGTAATCACGGAAAGATCATCAGCCGGAGGGTTTGACTCCATTTGTTCGGCGTACTGTTGCAGTTTTTCTTTTTGGTCGGGTTGATCGCGGAGCAACAAACGCAAAACTAGCATCTGTGCCTTTTGTATCCCGTCTACGTATTCCAAGTGCTCACGAAGCTCAGTATCTGTCATTGGGCGCCTTGATGAAGGGTTCGCGAAAGGAGTATTGCTGGGCGTTCAATGCCCGCCTTTGCCCGATAGTACCAATTCAGTTCCACGTCTTCACATGGCGTTGGTGCCCGATCTACACGGTCAAAGCCGGCGCATCTACAGATGACTGGTCAACGATGACCCGCACCGCCGCACCGCCGCTCCGCCAGACCGAAAGACGCAGCCAGCCGCTTGTTCACATTAGCCCGCTCTGCAAGTCTGCTGGAAGGGGGCAATGGATTCAGTGTATGCCGGTGCCGTGGTGGCGAGCTTTGTGCAGGGCATTGCTGCTGGCCAGCTCTATTTGCTATTGAATCAGTAGCTGCCAGCGCATGTAATTCCTGCGCTAGAAGCGGTTTTGACGCAGGTCAGAGCTTGAGCGTCAGCTGGCGCCAGGCGCTGTCTACCGTACTGCTTTGCAGCGTGGCGCTGCCGAACTGCAGGCTGCGCGTGTCGCTGGCGGGCACATACAGCACCACGCTGTCATGTACCGGTGGGCGGGCGCCTTCACGTAGCACCTGGATGCTGAGGGTGTCCGCCGTGCTGCTGACCTGCAGCCGCCATTGGCCGTGGCTGCCGTCGCGGCAGGCCTGGGTGTGGCCGTCGTCCTCGAAGCAGGTGGCTTCGAACTGGCCTGTGCCCTGGAACGGGAAGACCTGGAAGCCGCGTACGTCTTGCACCTGGGCAAAGTGGATGTCGCCTACGTTCAGTGCGATGGCGCTGCCTTCGCGGGCCAGCAGGGGCGGGGGGCCGTCCAGCGGGGCGTCCAGCGTGATGTGCTGGCCTGCCTTGTGGTACTGCGCCGTGGACCATTCGACCCAGCCGCCGCTGCCAGGCAGCCAGACGCGGCGCTGGGTGTGGCCCTCGTCCACCACCGAGGCCACCAGCAGGTTGGCGCCGAGCAGCATGTCGTCGTTTTCTTCCAGGCAGCGCGGGTCTTCCGGGAAGTCGTGGTAGGTCGGGCGGATGATGGGCTCATACGCGCTGTGGTAGCGCCACACCAGGTCGTACAGGCAGGGCATGAGCCGGTAGCGCAGGTGGATCAGCGCGCGGATGTGCGGCGTGGCGGCGGGGTACATCCAGGGCTCGTTGACGGTCTTGTCGTCGTTCCACGAGTGGATGCTGAAGCGTGGCAGGAAGATGCCGTGCTGCACCCAGCGCACCAGCAGCTCGGGGCTGGGCGCTGGGCCGGAGAAGCCGCCAATGTCATGCCCGGTGTTGGACACGCCGGACATCGCCAGGCCCAGGCCCATGCGGATGTTGTAGCGCAGGGTTTCCCAGGCGGTGTAGTTGTCGCCCGACCAGGTTTGCACATAGCGCTGCATGCCGGCCGCGCCCGAGCGCGACACCAGGTAGGGCCGCTCGGCCGGCGCGAACTCGGTCTGCGCGGCGTGCGATGCCTGCACCATCAGCAGGGTTTGCAGCGGCTTGGCTTCACGCGCAGGGCGTGGCGTGCCGAAGCCGTACGACATGGCCTGGTCGCTCCAGATTTCGTATTCGTTGTTGTCGTTCCAGGTGGTGGGTATGCCGTACTGCAGCAGCTGCTCGGTCACCTGCTTCTTCCACCAGGCGATGGTGGCGGGCTGGGTGAAGTCCAGGTAGGCGCCGGTGCCGTCCCAGAACTGTATGGCGGTGGGCTGGCCGTCGGGGTCGGCCACCAGCAGGCCGGCCTGGCGAGCCTCCTCAAAACGCGGGTGGTCGCGCAGCAGGGCGGGCTTGATGTTGGGCACCAGGCGCACGCCTTTGGCGAGGTAGCTCTCTACGAACGCTGCGGGGTCTGGAAACTTGTCTCGGTTCCAGTTGAACACGTAGCGACCCGGGCCGATGGAGGTGTAGCCGGACGATAGGTGGAACGAGTCGCAAGGGATGTCGTGCTCGGCGCAGCGCTGCAGGAATTCGCCCATGCGCTCCTGTGCATTCGGCGCGTCGGTGTAGCTCATGGTCGAGCCCGAGTAGCCGAGCGCATAGCGCGGCGGGAAGATGGGGCGGCCGGTCAGCCAGGTGTAGCGCTTGGTGATGGCGGCGGGGTCGTTGCCGGCGATGTAGTACAGGTCCAGGTCGCCATGGTCGGCTACGAAGTAGCGGTAGTGGCCGTGGTAGTTGTCCAGCTCGCGGCCCATGTCGAAGCTGCAGTCGGACAGGGTGTCGTAGAACAGGCCGAAGCACAGGCCGGCGTCCTTCTCGCCACCTTTGCGGGTGATGTAGAACGGGGTGTGCTTGTACAGCGGGTCGGTGTTGCGCGCGCTGTAGCCCATGGGGTCCAGGTTGCACATGCGGTAGCGCTGGCCGGCGCGGTTGGCGTCGCCTGCGCGCTCGCCCAGGCCGAAGTAGGCCTCGCCACGCTCGCGCTGCAGGTAGTGGTAGACCTTTTCGTCCCACCAGCCGAAGTTATAGCTTTGCGTGGAGCGGTCGGCGGCGGTGGCTTGCCACTTGCCTTTGTGCTGGCTTTCCCAGCGGCAGAAGAAGCCGGCCAGGGTGATGGTGAGGCGCACGGCCGCTGTGGTGATGCACAGCTGCTTTTCGTCATGCGTCAGCGCGAAGGTCGGCAGCGAAAAGCCGCTGGTGTCGAATCGGTCGCGGCCCTCCACGGGCAGGTTTTCCAGGCCGGGCGCCACTGTCCAGCTGCGTGGCATCTGCAACTGGCCGCTGGGCAGCACCAGCACGCGCAGGATGTCTTCTTCCAGCACCCAGACATGGGCGACGGCGCCGCCAGTGCTGCGCAGTTCGAGGTGGTTGCCGTTGCGTGCATGCAGGGCGAATGCGGGGGGATTGTCGAGTCGCATGGTCGGATGGAATTTGGGTTACAGACGCAGACCGTTCTGGTCGAAGCAATGCAGGTGCTCAGGGGGGGCGCTGACGCGCACGGTGTCGCCGCGCTGTATGGTCGTCTGGCCGTTCAGGATCAGCTCAAAAGGCGCATCGGGCACCACGTTGCCGTGCAGGATGCTGGTGGCACCCAGTTGCTCGACCTGCTTGACCTTAAGCTGCAGCGGGCCGGCTTCATCCAGCTGCGCGTGCTCAGGGCGTATGCCCACGGCGTGCGCGCCGGGCAAGGCGGTGGGGAACTGTGCTGCGGGTACAAAGTTCATGCGCGGGCTGCCGATGAAGCCGGCGACGAACTGGTTACGCGGCTTGTTGTACAGCTCCAGCGGCGTACCCACCTGTTCGATGCGGCCGGCACGCAGCACCACGATCTTGTCGGCCATGGTCATGGCTTCCACCTGGTCGTGGGTGACGTAGATCATGGTCGCGCCCAGGCGGGCGTGCAGGTCGCGGATTTCGGCGCGCATGGACACGCGCAGCTCGGCATCCAGGTTGCTGAGCGGCTCGTCGAACAGGAACAGCTTGGGTTCGCGCACGATGGAGCGGCCAATGGCCACACGCTGGCGCTGCCCGCCCGAGAGCTGGGTGGGCTTGCGCTGCAGCAGCGGGGCCAGCTGCAGCATGGTGGCGGCGGCGGTGACCTTGGTTTCAATGACCGACTTGGCTACGCCCAGGTTTTCCAGCCCGAAAGCCATGTTGTCGTACACGCTCATGTGCGGGTACAGCGCATACGACTGGAACACCATGGAGCAGCCACGGTGCGCGGCCGACACCTCGTTGACGCGCTGGCCGTCGATGCGGATATCGCCGCTGGTGGCGGGCTCCAGCCCGGAGATGATGCGCAGCAGGGTGGACTTGCCGCAGCCGGATGGGCCGACGAAGACCACGAATTCACCGTCAGAAACGGTCAGGTCCACGCCATGGATGATGGTGCTTTTGTCAAAGGTCTTGACGACGTTGGAGAGTGCAAGAGTAGCCACGGAATACGTCCTATAAAAGGTTTACTTCACACCGGCACCGGCAATGCCAGTGGTGATGTATTTCTGCAAGAAGGTGAAGACGATGGTGATCGGGATCAGCGTGATCACCGTCATGGCCAGCAGGTAATGCCACTGGGTATTCAGCTCGCCCTGGAAGGCGTTCAGCGCCAGCTGCAGGGTGAAGTTCTCTGATTTGGACAGCACGATCAGCGGCCACAGGAAGTCGTTCCAGCGCCACATGAAGGAGAAGATGGCCAGCACCGCCATGGCGGGCGCGGCCAGCGGCAGGATGATCTTCCAGTAGATGCGCCATTCGCTCGCGTTGTCCATGCGCGCGGCCTCTAGCAGCTCGTCTGGAATGGTCAGCATGTACTGGCGCAGCAGGAATACGCCGGTGGGCGTGGCGATAGCGGGCAGGATCACGCCCCACAGGTTGTTCAGCAGGCCCAGGCCCGAGATCACCAGAAAGGCCGGCACCAGGATGATGGTGGGCGGAATCATCAGGGTGGCGATGATCAGCACGAACACCGTCTTCTGCCCACGGAACTGGTACTTGGACAGTGCGAACGCGGCCATGGAGTTGAACAGTAGCGTGAGGATGGTGGCCACCACGGTGATGAACACGCTGTTCCACAGATAGGTGCCAAAGGCGAACTTGCCGAACAGCTCTGTGTAGTTTCCGCTGGCAAACTTCAGTTCATTCAAGGGCTTGCGGTCGTTGATGTTGACCTTGATTTCCGTTTCCGGCTGGGCCGGGTCCACCATGGTGGCGATGATGCCGATGCGGCGCACCTGGGCCAGCTCGCGGGTTTTGCCGCTCTCGTCTTTTGCGAGGAACAGCGGCAGCGGTTTGTCAAAGCCCGCCACCACCACCTCTTTCTGGCTGTAGGGCAGGAAGCTGGGTGGGAACTGGCTCAGCGCGCTTTCGGTTTTGAAGGACGACATGACCAGCCACAGTACGGGGCCGAACATGACGACCAGGCCTGCCAGCAGGTAGGCGTAAGAGAGCCAGTCGGTCCAGTGCAGGCGGCTGCCACCATATTTGCCACTGTTTGCACCACCACGGGTGCGGGTAATGAAATTGGCCATTGGGCTTGTCCTCTTATTTCTTGGTCTTGCCGGCTTCGCTGGCCTTGGACAGGCGCAGCTGCACCAGGGTCAGCGCCATCAGGCCCACGGCCAGGATCAGCGATGCCGCAGCGGCCAGGCCGTACAGGTGGATCTGCTCGGCAAAGCCGGTCTGATAGATGTATTGCACGATGAAGGTGGTGGCCGAGCCCGGGCCGCCGCCCGTCAGCACGAAGACCTCGTCAAAGCTCTGCACCGCGCGGATCATCACCAGCACCAGCACCACGATCAGGTTGGGCATGAGCAGCGGCAGGGTGACCCGGGTGAGCACGCGCCAGGGCGGTGCGGCATCCATCTCGGCGGCTTCGTACACGTCTTTCGGGATGGCTTGCAGGCCGGCCAGCAGGATCAGGGTATAGAAACCCATGTGCGCCCAGATGGACACGGCCACCACCCAGAAGAAGGCCCAGTGCCGATCCAGCAGCCAGTCCATGGGTTGCGAGCCCATGGCGACCAGGCCGGCATTGAACACGCCCTGGCTTTGCAGCAGCCATTTCCAGATCAGCGCCACCACCACCGGCGACAGCAGCACGGGGTAAAAGAACACGCCGCGCCAGAAGCCGCGGCCGATGATCTTGCGGTTCAGCACCAGGGCCGTGAGCAGCGAGAACAGCACCATCAGCACCACCTGGATCAGGCTGAACTTCACGGTGTTCAGAATCGAGCGCCAGAAGATGTCGGTGCGGCAGGTCTGCAGGTCCATGTAGTCCCGGCATTCCAGCAGGATGGAGAAGTTTTCTACCCCCACAAACGGGCGCTGCGTGGGCAGCAGGTTCACCCCGCCCGTGGCCGCATACACCAGGTTGATGACGATGGGCAAAAAGGTGAACACGCCGATCACCAGCAGGTTGGGCCCGACAAACAGCCAGCCTATGCGGGAGTTGCCCAGCCATTTCTGGCCCAGCCGAAAGATCGGCTCGAACAGGTTGAAAAACAAGCCTAGAAGGCGCAGAAACACGGACATGGATATCCCCTCCAGTAGCACCCGCTTGGCGCAGGCTGTGCCCCTAGGCGCAACAGCGCAGCGCCCAGAGGTGGCTATTCAAATACTACAAATTTCATAGCTGCTTGCGCAGTATTTATAAGCGCTGGAGGCCTAAAAGGTATCTGGTCCAGCGCGGAACAGTTGGCTACTTCTCTGCCTGTTTGACCGCTTCGTTCATGTCGGCGCCGATCTTGGTGATGGCTTCGTCCACGCTGATTTCTCCAACGATGGCCTGCGTCACGCGGGTCACGGTCGGCAGCATTAGGGCGCGGTTGTATTTGTAGCCTTGCAGTGCGTAGGCCGCAGGTGCGACGGAGGGCGCGCCGTTGGTGAAGACAGTCAGCGCAGCCTTGGCGGCAGGGCCGGCGCTGGTATAGGCCAGGCCGCGTTGGGCCACCCCGGCGTGGGCGGGAATGGTGTTGGTGCGGGATGCGAACTCGGCCACGTTGGCTTCTTGGGCCATGAAGTCCAGGAACTGCGCCACTTCCTTGGGCGACTTGGTGGTCTTCAGCGCGACCCAGGCCGAGCCGCCGGGCATGCCGCTGCAGGCGGTGCTGCCACAGGGGTTGGGCACGGCCACCCAGTCAAAGGCGTTGCCGATTTCCTTTTGCATGCGGTTGATCTGCCACGAGCCGGATAGGATCATCACCAGGCGGCCGTTCTTGAACTCGCCCACGGTGTCGGCATAGCTGGAGCCGCCGGAGCCGCCCCACACGTCCTTCAGCATAGTGCCGTCTTTATGCCAGGCGACGAACTTGCCCACGGCGGTTTTGTAGCCATCGTCTAGCGCCAGGTTGCCCTTGGCATCGAAGATCTTGGCGCCATAGCTGATGGCCGGGCCGGCAAAGCGGTGGCCGGAACGGTCCCAGGCCATGGCGGCCGGGGTTTGGGTGGCTTTGGCAACCTTGCGGGTGGCGTCGGCCCATTCGTCCCAGGTGGCTTTGGGGCCGGGCAGGGCGATCTTGGCCTGTTCGAACAAGGTCTTGTTGACGAAGGGCCCGGTCATGGTCATTTGCGACAGCATGCCGTAGATGCCCTTGTCGCCCGCCTTGTTGCGCATCCAGGGCAGGGTGGTGCCGAAGTTGGTTTCCCAGTATTTGCGGTCTTTCAGGTAGGGGCCGATGTCGATGTAGTTCTTCGACAGGCCACCGATTTCGGCTACGCGGGCGATGTCCGGGCCTTGGCCCGCGGCCAACTGGATGGGCAGCTGCTCAACCACAGTCTTGTAGGGCACGATGTCCAGGGCTACCTTGGCACCGGGGTTTTGCTTTTCGTAGCGCTTGATCAGGTCGGCGGTCACATCGCATTCGATGCCGTCCTGGTAGCACATGACGCGGATGTCGGCCAGTGCAACGGTAGCCAGGCCCAGCAGGCCAGCGCCCAGGGCAACTTTCAAGGTGGTGGATTTCATGGGAGCAGCTTTCTTTCAGGGGGGAAGGAATGAAAAGGAGAGTTCGACGCAGGCGACGATCTCAAGAGGCAGAACGCACACCTTCCAGGAACACCGCAGAACTGGCTTTGCCAGGCTGCTGGTGTTGCCCCCTGCAAGGGGGTTGGCGGAAAGTGCGCAGCACTGGAGCCTGGGGGTGAGTCACAACCTTCAGCGCACCATGCACGGACGCTTGTTGTCGAACTTCCAGCCGGGGATCAGGAACTGCATGGCCTGTGCGTCGTCGCGTGAGCCCAGTCCGTGCTGCAGGTACAGCTGGTGGGCTTTGTCGACCTCGACCATGTCCAGCTCCACGCCCAGGCCGGGCTTCTTGGGCACTTGCACGTAGCCGCCCTGGATCTGCAGCGGCTCTTTGGTCAAGCGCTGGCCGTCTTGCCAGATCCAGTGCGTGTCGATGGCCGTGACCTTGCCCGGTGCGGCTGCGCCCACATGGGTGAACATAGCCAGCGAGATGTCGAAGTGGTTGTTGGAATGCGAGCCCCATGTCAGCCCGAAGGACTGGCATAGCTGGGCTACGCGCACGGAGCCGGCCATGGTCCAGAAGTGCGGGTCGGCCAGCGGAATGTCCACCGATTGCAAGGCCAGGCTGTGGGCCATTTCGCGCCAGTCGGTGGCGACCATATTGGTGGCCGTGGGCAGGCCGGTGGCGCGGCGGAACTCGGCCATGACTTCGCGGCCGCTGTACACGCCCTCGGCGCCGCAGGGGTCTTCGGCATAGGCGACCACGCCGCGCATGCGCTGGCCCAGGCGGATAGCGTCTTTCAGCAGCCAGCCGCCGTTGGGGTCCAGCGTGACGCGGGCTTCGGGGAAGCGTTCGTGCAGTGCCACCACGGCATCGACTTCCTCGTCGCCGGGCAGCACGCCGCCCTTGAGCTTGAAGTCCTGAAAGCCGTAGCGTTCTTGCGCGGCTTCGGCCAGGCGCACGATGGCTTGGGGCGTCATGGCTTCTTCATGGCGCAGGCGGAACCAGGCGTTGTCGGCTCCGGGCTCGGTGCGGTAGGCCAGGTTGGTTTTTTTGGCGTCGCCCACGTAGAACAAATAGCCCAGCATCTGCACCGCGTCACGTTGCTGGCCTTCGCCCAGTAGGGCGGCGACCGGCACTTCCAGGTGCTGGCCCAGCAGGTCCAGCAGGGCCGACTCGGCGGCGGTGACGGCATGGATGGCCACGCGCAGGTCGAATGTCTGGGTGCCGCGCCCGCCGCTGTCGCGCTCGGCGAACTGCTTGCGCATAGCGTTCAGGACGGCCTGGTAGTTACCGATGGACTGGCCGACGATCAAGGCGCGGGCGTCTTCCAGCGTCTGGCGGATTTTTTCGCCGCCGGGCACCTCGCCCACGCCGGTGCGCCCGGAGTTGTCGGTCAGCACCAGAATGTTGCGGGTGAAGAACGGGCCGTGCGCCCCGGACAGGTTCATCAGCATGTCGTCGTGGCCGGCAACGGGAATCACGCGAAGTTCGGTAATGCGGGGCGTGGAATGTGAAGACGGAGTGGACATGGGCGACGAATGTAGTGGGTTGGTATTGTTGTTTGTTATCGATAACAAAGTAAGTGAAGCATAGCTTCTGGAAAATGCTGTAAATAGAGGGTATACCCGCATTCTCCAGTGAGTAGGACGTAAGCCCGTGTTTGAAAATACCCCGTTGCCAAGAATGTTATTGTTATCATTAAGGCATGTCGCAAGCCCTGACTGTTCACGATATTGCCCGCCTGGCTGGAGTCTCCGCCATGACGGTGTCGCGCGCGCTGAACCACCCTGAGCAGGTGTCGCCGACCACGCTGGCCAAGGTACAAGAGGTGGTGCAGCGCACCGGCTTCATCCCCAACGGCATGGCTGGTGGCCTGCGCTCGTCGCGCGCCCGGCTGGTGGCGGCGGTGTTGCCCACGCTGGTGGGGCCGGTGTTCCAGGAAACCATACAGTCGCTGAACCAGGCGCTGGACGCACGGGGCTACCAGCTCATGATCGGCCAGAGCGGCTACGAGCAGTCGCGCGAAGACGCGCTGCTGGACGCCATCATTCGCCGCCGGCCCGACGGCATCGTGCTCACCGGCATCATGCATTCGGCCGCCGGGCGGCGCCAACTGCTGGCGTCCGGCATCCCGGTGGTGGAGACCTGGGACTTGACGCCCACACCCATCGACATGCTGGTGGGCTTTTCGAACGAAGACATCGGCGCTGCGGTCTGCGCCTATCTGCACCAGCGCGGCTACCGCCGGCCGGCCCTTATGTGCGGCGACGACGAGCGCGCACGCCGCCGCAACAGCGGCTTTCAGCGCATGGCACGCAGCCTGGGTTGGCAGACCGATGTGCCGGTGTACCTCACCCCGCCGCCCACCACCCTGGGTGCCGGGCGCGCGGGCCTGGCCGAGCTGCTCAGCCGCCCGGAGGCCCCCGACGCCGTGTTTTGCAGCTCCGACATGCTGGCCCTGGGCGTGCTGATCGAAGCGCAAACGCGTGGCATCAGCGTGCCCGGCCAACTGGCCATCGTCGGCCTGGGCGACGTGGGCTTCGCCGCCAGCCTGGAGCCTGCGCTGACCAGCGTGCGCATAGACGGCACGCGCATAGGCCAGACGGCAGCCCAGTACATCGTGGACCGGGCCGATGGCATTGCGATTGCCGAGCCGATTGTGGACATCGGGTTTTCGATTGTGGAGCGGGGCACGGCCTAGCGCCGGTGTTATGTTCGATTGGGGACATTGCTACATTTAGCATAGCTGCCGGCGCAGGTGCTGATTGCGCTAGCGAACAATTTGGCCAATTATCCCGTAGCGCCATATTGCGCCACCGGCCATCGCTACGTTGTCTATCGCACAGACCGCAGTGCGTGCTGCTTGTACCTTGGGCTATCGAACCACCCAGGAGCTATCCATGCAGCACTTTCAAATCGCAGTCGTTATTGGCAGCTTGCGCAAAGACTCGTTGAACTGCCAGTTGGCCAACGCCATCGTCCGGCTGGCGCCGCCCCATTTTTCGTTCAAACCAGTGGAAATTGGCGACTTGCCGCTGTATGACCAGGATGACGATGCCCAGCAGGCCGATACCGTGATTCGGTTGAAGCAAGACATTGCGGCCTCGCAAGGCTTGCTGTTTGTCACCCCGGAATACAACCGCTCCATCCCGGGCGTGCTCAAGAACGCGATTGACCATGCGTCCCGCCCCTACGGCCACAGCGCGTGGCCCGGCAAGCCGGCAGGGGTATTGGGCATATCGGTGGGCGCTATTGGCACGGCGATGGCACAACAGCATTTGCGCAACATACTGGCGTACCTCGATGTGCCTGTGATGGGGCAGCCTGAAGCCTTCGTCCATGGCAAAGAAGGCCTGTTCGATGCAGACGGCAACATCGGCGCGGCAAGCAAAGAGTTTTTGCAAAGCTGGATGGACCACTTCGTGGCGTGGGTGCAGAAGCAGACTCTGATGCCCGGCAAGACGGCGTCCGCCTAAGCCTGCGCCAAAGCCACCCATGTGCACGCACTCACACAACTACGGCCCAAACGGCCGCATCTACGCGCTGGTTTGTGCGCTCTGTGCATTAGGGGCAGCCGCATGACGGCGCCGCTGCTGCGCAGTGCAATGCCCACGCCCGCGCAAATCGAATCCACGGCGCATTGCGATCTGGCCATCCGCATTTTTGAGCGCTTGCTGCACGGCTTTGAAGGCAAGGCCAGCTTGCGGCTGTGGAACGACAGGCTGCACACACTGGGTGTGGAAGCATCCGCCTTTACGCTGGTGCTGCGCGACCCGACGCTGCTGCGCAAGTTGATTACCGCCAAAAGCCCGGTATTGCTGGCTGACGCGTACTTTCGGGGCCAGGTGGATGTGGAGGGCGATCTCTACAGTGCCCTTGCGCTGAAGGGGCATTTTGAGGCGCTCGCCTTGCCTTGGCGCGACAAGCTCTCTTTGCTACTGGAGGCGCGGCGCTTGCCTGCGCATGCGGGGCCACCGGCCAGGGCTTCGAGCGGCATGGTGTCACGCATTGCGGACAAGTTCACACACAAGCACTCCAGGGTCTCAGACCAGGCGGCGATTGCCTTCCACTACGACGTGTCCAACGACTTTTATGGGCTGTGGCTGGATGAGCAGCGGGTGTATTCCTGCGCGTACTTTGAGACGCCGGAAGACACGCTAGACCAGGCGCAGAGAAACAAGCTAGAACACATCTGCCGCAAGCTACGCCTGCAGCCCCACGATCGCATACTGGACATCGGTTGCGGCTGGGGGGCGCTGGTGTGCTGGGCCGCGCAACACCACGGCGTGCATGCGCACGGCATCACCTTGAGCCAGCAACAGTTCGACTACGCCAGTGCACGCGTCGCCGCGCAGGGCCTGCAGCACCTGGTGACGGTGGAGCTGCGCGACTACCGCGACCTGCAAGGCCATGCTGTTTATGACAAGGTGGCCAGCGTAGGCATGTTCGAGCACGTGGGTTTGGCCAATATGCCCACCTACCTGGCCACGGTGCAAAGGGTGCTGCGGCCGGGTGGCTTGTTTCTGAACCACGGCATCACGCACGATGAAGAGGGCTGGAACCAGACGGTGGCCACTGAGTTCATCAACCGCTATGTGTTCCCGGATGGCGAGTTTGACTGTGTCAGTAACATCCAGCTGGGCATGGAGCGTGCGGGCTTTGAAATCGAAGATGTGGAAGCCCTGCGCCGCCACTATGCCTTAACGCTGCGGCACTGGGTGCAGCGGCTGGAAGCCAACCGCGATGCCGCTCTGCAGCAGGTGGACGAGCCCACGTTCCGAGTCTGGCGCCTGTATATGGCGGCCTGCGCTTTGGAGTTTGAAGCCGGTGGCACGGGCATCTACCAGATATTGGCATCACGGCGCGGCGCAGAAACGGCATTGCCGCTGACGCGCCAAGACTTGTACGAGCGGCCCGCAACGACCGAAATGACCGAAAGCGCCAAGGAAATATATGGCTATTTTTTCACTTGAGCACAGCCGGTTTGCATGGCGGGTGGACTTGTCGCTGTACGGAATGGCGATTGTGGCTTTGATGGCGGTGATGCTGCTCTATGGGCCTAGGGCACAGTGGTTCGCCATGGCGGTGTGTGTGCCCTTGGGGCTGGGGAGCTGGACCATCATTGAATACGTGCTGCATCGCTTTGTGTTGCATGGCGCACAGCCGTTTCAAGACTGGCACGCCAAGCACCATCAGCAGCCCAAGGCATTGATCTACACGCCCACGTTTTTCAGCGCGACATTGATATTTGCGTTTGTGTTTCTTCCCGCCTGGGTGGCTGGCGGCCTGTGGATTGCCTGTGCGCTGACGCTGGGCATTCTGGTGGGCTACCTGGCCTATTCGGTAACACACCACAACGTACACCACCGGCAAATCGACTTCTACTTCAAGCATCGCCGGTACTGCCATGCGCTGCACCACCACGCTTTGCAACCCGGTTGCTACGGGGTGACCAGTTCATTCTGGGACCGGGTGTTTGGCACCTTGTCACCGGCCGCCTTCTCCCAAAAGACGCTGTGCGGTATGTACGAATAAGAAAATAGCCTCTGGTGCAGATAAATACTGCGCCAGAGGCTATTATTTTGATAGCAAAGAGCGGGCGTACTACGCTGCGTTAATGCTTTCCGCATGGTGGCAGGCCACCTCACGACCCAGCAGCGGGCGCAACTGCGGCTCCTCTGTCGAGCAGCGGGCCGTGGCGTGCGGGCAGCGCTTGTGGAAGGCGCAGCCTGTAGGCGGGTTCAGCGGGCTGGGTAGCTCGCCGGTAATCTTGATCTTCACCTTGCGCTGGTGCCGGTCGATCGACGGCGTGGCCGATAGCAGGGCCTGCGTGTAGGGGTGCAGCGGGCGCTCGAAGATCAGACCCTTGGTGCCGACCTCGACCGCACGGCCCAGGTACATCACCATCAGGTCGTTGGCCACATGCTCGACCACCGCCAGGTTGTGCGACACGAACACGTAGGCGGTCTGAAACTCTTCCTGCAGGTCCATGAACAGGTTCAGCACCTGGGCCTGGATGGACACGTCCAGCGCCGAGGTGGGCTCGTCGGCCACCAGAATCTTGGGCTGCAAGATCATGGCCCGCGCAATCGCAATCCGCTGGCGCTGGCCGCCGGAGAACATGTGCGGATACCGCTGGGCAAACTCGGGCCGCAGGCCGACGCGGCGCATGGTGTCATGGACCTTGGCGGTGCGCTCGGCGGCGCTGAGCTGGGTGTTCAGCAGCAGCGGCTCGGCCAGCTGGTCGATGATTTTCTGGCGCGGGTTCAGGGATGCATAGGGGTTCTGGAACACCATCTGCACCTTGCTGCGCATGGCTTTGCGCTGGGCGGGGTTGGCGGTGTCCAGCGCCTGGCCGTCCATCACCAGGCTGCCCGAGGTTGGCGCTTCGATCAGCGTCAGCGCGCGGGCCAGCGTGCTTTTGCCGCAGCCGGATTCGCCCACCACAGCCAGCGTCTTGCCGGCTTGCAGCTGGAAGGAAATGCCGTTCAGCGCCTTGACCTGCAGCTTGGGCTTGAAGGCGCCCTGGGCCACGGCGTAGTAGCGGGTGAGGTTCTTGGCCTCTAAAACGATTGCGCTCATGCCGCCACCTCCACATTCAGCGGGAAGAAGCAGCGCACGGCGTCGCCGTTGTGCGCGGTGAGTGCGGGGCGTTCGAACTTGCAGCGGTCTTGTACACGCGGGCAGCGCGGCGACAGCAGGCAGCCCTTGGGCCGGTCGTACTGGCCGGGCACCATGCCTTTGAGCGTGCTCAGGCGGCGCGCGCCGTGGCTGCGCTCGGGCACGGCCTGCAGCAGTGCGTCGGTATAGGGGTGGGCCGGGTGGTCGAACAGGCGGTCTACCTTGCCGGTTTCCACCACCTGGCCGGCGTACATCACGGCCACGCGGTGGGCTACCTCGGCCACCACGGCCAGATCGTGGGTGATCATCACCAGGGCCATGTTGTGGGCTTTTTGCAGGTTCACCAACAGGTCCATGATCTGCGCCTGGATGGTCACGTCCAGCGCCGTAGTGGGCTCGTCGGCGATCAGCAGGCGCGGCTTGCAGGCGATGGCAATGGCGATCATCACGCGCTGGCTCATTCCGCCCGATAGCTGGTGCGGGTACACGTCCAGGCGGCTTTTGGCGGCGGGGATTTCGACCATCTCCATCAGCTCGACGGCGCGGGCCGTGGCCGCTGCGCCGCGCAGGCCCAGGTGCTGCTTCAGCACTTCGATGATCTGGTAGCCCACGGTGAAGCTGGGGTTCAGCGAGGTCATCGGGTCCTGGAAGATCATGGCCATGTCTTTGCCCAGCAGCTTGCGGCGCTGGGCGGGCGTGATCTTCAGCAGGTCCTGACCGTCGAAATTCAGCGTGTCGGCGGTTATGCGGCCCTGGCCGTCCAGCAGGCCCATGAGGGCCATCATGGTCACCGATTTGCCGGACCCAGATTCGCCAACGATGCCGACGATTTCACCCTGGGACACGGCCAAGTCCAGCCCGTCCACCGCCCGGAAAGCGCGGCCTTGCGGGCCGAACTCTACGGATAGATTTTTAATGTTTAACAAACTCATCGTGTTTCTTTTCGCGGGATCAGGCCGCTGTTTTCAATTTGGGGTCCAGTGCATCGCGCAGGCCGTCGCCCATCAGGTTGATCGCCAGGACCGACAGCAAAATGGTCAGGCCAGGCAGGGCGACGACCCACCAGGCGCGTTCGATGTAGTCGCGCGCCGAGGCCAGCATGGTGCCCCACTCGGGGTTCGGCGGCTGCACGCCCAGGCCCAGAAAGCCCAGTGCCGAGATTTCCAGAATCGCGGCCGAGAAGCCCATGGTGGCGTGCACGATCAGCGGCGCCATGCAGTTGGGCAGCACGGTGACGAACATCAGGCGCAGGGTGCCAGCACCCGACAGACGGGCGGCAGTCACGTAGTCGCGGTTCAGCTCGGTCATGGCAGACGCGCGGGTCAGGCGCACATAGGCGGGCAGCGACACCACGGCAATGGCCACCAGCGCATTGCCCAGCCCAGGGCCAAGCACCGCCATGATGGCAACAGCCAGCAGCAACGCGGGCAGGGCCATCATGATGTCCATCACGCGCATGACCAGCGAGTCCAGCGCCTTGCCGAAGAAGCCCGCCACCAGGCCCAGCACCACGCCGGGGATCAGCGCCATCAGCACCGAGAAGAAGCCGACGAACAGCGACAGCCGCGCGCCGTGGATCAGGCGCGAGAGGATGTCGCGCCCCACCTCGTCCGTGCCCAGCAGGAACTGGCTGGAGCCGCCAGCCACCCAGGCAGGCGGTGCCAGGAAGTGGTCGCGGAACTGCTCGACCGGGCTATACGGCGCCACCCAGGGCGCGAACAGCGCGGCCAGGCAGACCATAGCCATGAAGGCCAGGCCGACGACGGCGCCTTTGTTTTTGGAGAAGCTGCGCCAGAATTCGCTCCAGGCGGAAGGGGGTGTTGCCAGGGCGAACTCTTGGTCGTCGCTGGCGGGGAGGGCAGAAGAGTTCATATGTTTGGTTTATTGTTGAGAGCCTCGGATGGCGTGCCGTGTTCACCCAGAGATGCCACGGGACCGGCTCTGCCGGACCGTAGGCATCGCCCCCTGCAAGGGGGTAGGAGGCGACGCGCAGCGCGCAAGCCTGGGGGTGTTCTCATTTCATGTGACGTATGCGTGGGTTGGCCACGCCGTACAAGATGTCTACGATGAAGTTGGTGGTGATCACCAGGGTGGCGACCAGCAAAATGCCGCTTTGCACCACCGGGTAGTCACGCCGGCTGATGGCGTCGATCAGCCATTTGCCGATGCCGGGCCAGGAGAAGATGGTCTCGGTCAGCACCGCGCCGCCCATCAGCGTGCCGACTTGCAGGCCGATCACGGTCAGCACCGGTATCAGCGCATTGCGCAGCGTGTGGATGAACACCACGCGTGCGGGCGACAAGCCCTTGGCGCGGGCGGTACGCACATAGTCTTCACGCAGCACTTCCAGCATGCTGGAGCGCGTCATGCGCGCAATCACCGCCAGCGGAATGGTGCCCAGCACGATGGTCGGCAGGATCAGGTGCTTGATGGCGTCCCACAGTGCACCTCCGTTCAGGCCGGGGTCGGCACGCTGGGCGCGCCAGGCGTCGATCAGCATAAAGCCAGTGTCGGGCGGTATGTCGAACATCAGGTCAATGCGGCCGGATACCGGCGTCCAGCCCAGCCCACTGGAGAACACCATGATCAGTACCAGGCCCCACCAGAAGATGGGCATGGAATAGCCGGTCAGGGCCAGTGTCATCACCCCGTGGTCCAGGATGGAGCCGCGTTTGACCGCCGCCGTCACACCCGCCACCATGCCCACCACCAGGGCGAACAGCAGGGCCATCAGCGCCAGTTCCAGCGTGGCGGGGAACAGGGTTTTGAATTCGGTCCAGACGGGGATTTGCGTCTTCAGCGAAGCGCCCAGGTTGCCCTGCGCCAGCTGCCCCAGGTAGTGGACGTACTGCACCGGCAGCGGCTGGTCCAGGCCGAGCTGCTTTAATGCCGCAGCGTGCATTACCGGGTCTAGCGTGCGCTCGCCCACCATCACTTCGATGGGGTCGCCGGGGATCATGCGGATCAGGGAAAAGGTCAGCAGGGTGATACCGAAGAAGGTCGGAATCACCACGGCCAAGCGTTTAAGGATGTAGAAGAACATAGCTGCTTAAAACAAAAAAGCAAGGTAACGAACTGTGCCGCTACCTTGCTTTCCAGACGGACGCTGGGGGGTTACTTGGAGCTCACGCCCGCGAAGTCAAACACAGCAAACGGGCTGATCTTCAGGCCGTCCACACCTTTGGTGGTGGGCAGGCTCACGGTGGAGTGGGCAATGGTGGACCAGGGCAGGTCGCGCTTGAAGACTTCTTGCGCCTTCATGTACAACGCGGTGCGTTCCTTTTGGTCCAGGCTGTTGCGGGCCTTCAGCACCAGGCCGTCAAACTCCTTGCTGCAGTAGCGCGCGTAGTTGTTGCCGCCCACGGCGTCGCAGGTCAGTAGCACGCCCAGGAAGTTGTCGGGGCTGGCGTAGTCGCCGCTCCAGCCGATCAGGCCTGCGTCTTGTTCGCCGGCCTTCATGCGCTTGAGGTATTCGCCCCATTCGTAGCTGACGATCTTGGCCTTGACGCCGATCTTGGCCCAGTCGGCCTGGATCATCTCAGCCATCAGCTTGGCGTTGGGGTTGTAGGGGCGCACCACTGGCATGCTCCACAGATTGATCTCAAAGCCATCGGGGTAGCCGGCTTTTTTCAGCAGCTCTTTGGCTTTTTCAATATTGGTGGGAGCGTTCTTCAAAGCCGGGTTGTAAGACCACAGCGAGGATGGGAAGGGGTTGGTGGCTTCCTGGCCCTGGCCTTGGTACACGGCCTCGATGATGGCTTTGCGGTTGATCGCCATGTCCAGCGCCTGGCGCACTTCCAGCTTGCCGGTGATGGGCTTTTCAGTGTTGTACGACAGGTAGCCGATGTTGAAGCCGGGCGCGGTGATGACCTTCAGCTTGGGGTCGGCCTTCAGGCTTTCCAGGTCTTGTGGCTTGGGATAGGACATGGCTTGGCACTCACCGGCCTTGACCTTCTGGGCGCGCACCGATGCATCGGTGGTGATAGCGAAGATCAGGTTGTCCAGCTTAATGTCCTTGGCGTTCCAGTACTGCTTGTTGGCCGCGTAGCGGATTTGCGAGTCTTTTTGGTAGCGCTTCAGGATGTAGGGGCCAGTGCCTACGGGCTGCTGGTTGATCAGCGCTGGCGTGCCAGCGGCCAGCAGCTTGTTGGCGTGCTCAGCCGACAGGATGGAGAACACCGGCATGGCGATCTTGGCCAGCAGATCAGGGTCGGGCTTTTTCAGGAGGAAGACCACGGTGTTGTCGTCGGTCTTGCGCACCGACGCGACGTTGCTGTCCAGGCCGGTGTCGCCCGCATAGGGGAACTGCACCGGATAGGCCTTGGCGAAAGGCGTTGTTTTGTCGAACATGCGCATGAACGTGAACACCACGTCATCGGCATTGAAGTCGCGGCTGGGGGTGAAGTTCTCGGTGGTGTGGAACTTCACGCCCTTGCGCAGATGGAAGGTGTAGGTCAGGCCGTCGGGCGCGCTGTCATAGGACTCAGCCAGGGCGGGGACCACCTTGGTGGTGCCGCGCTCGAACTCGACCAGGCGGTTGAAGATGGCCATGCCGGCCGCATCGAAGGTTTGGCCGCCGGTGTACTGCGCAGTGTCAAAGCCCTCGGGGCTGGCTTCGGAACAATAGACAAGGGTGCCAGCGGCGTGGGTTGCCAAAGCGGCGACGGTCAAGCCCAGGGCTGCGACCAGTTTGCTCAAATTTTTCATGGTTCTCCAAATATGTCAAAACGCAAAGGCAAACGTGCACTGCGATGGTGCTCGCATCGTGCGGCGGTGGGATTGGTAGATACCCCAGCGTCTGCCGGCGAGATTATCTGCAGGTTTTATGCCACCCGGTGGATGGGTGTCACCTAGGTGTCAATGCTATGGAATAAATAGCTGCTGGCGCAGGCTTTATATGCGCTGGAGCCATATTTATTTTGAATGCGTGCTGGCCGGCCCGTGGCGCAGCAGTACATCGCACAGGAATTCGGCCGCCGGCGTCAGCGGCAGGTCGGGGCGGCGGACCAGCACGATGGCCGGGGCGGGCAGCAGCTCCGCGAGGGGGATGGCCTGTAGCGTGTCGCGCGTCAACGGAAACTCGCCCCACTGCACCGGCAGCATGGCCAGCAGATCGCTGTGCGCCAGCGCCACCATCACCGACATGGCCGAACGCGCCTGTAGCACCACCTGCGGCGCGGCCAGGCCATGGCTGCTGAACAGCCGCAGCAGATCGTCCGCCGCGTCATAGTCCACTGCGGTGGTGGCCCAATCTGCGCCGGCCAGTTCCTTCAGGGAGCGGCAGCCTACCAGGGGATGGCCTTTGCGACAGACTACGGTGCGGGTGTTGTCGAACAGCTTTTGCACCGCCAGCCCGGGGGCCGGCGGGTTGCGCGGAGCGGCGCCGAGGTAGAAGTCGATGGTGCCGTCGCGCAGGCCGCTTTCGGCATCGGGGAACAAACCCTCGATCAGTTGCATGCGTACCTTGGGGTAGCGCTGGCGGAAGGCCTTCAGCGCATAGGGCAACATGCCCACATGCGGCATGATGGACAGCGCCACCACCACCGTGCCGCGGTCGTCACCGCTGTGCTGGGCGATCTCGTCCAGCGCGCGCCGTGCCTCGTGGATGATGGTGCTGGCGCGCACATGGAAGCGCCGGCCCAGTTCGGTCAGCACCATGCCGGTGGTCTCGCGCAGAAACACCGCACCGCCCAGCTCCTTCTCCAGCGTTCGCACGCTGCGTGTCAATGCGGGTTGCGGTATCTGCAGTCGCCGCGACGCCGCGCGCAGGCTGCCGTGCTCGACGATGGCCACCAGATGCTGTAACTGTTCCAGCTTCATGGGCAGTGTCCGGTGGGGGGATGCAGAAATCGAATCATGTTTTGGATTTTGCCATCTTTGATAGATCGGCCAGGCTGCCTAAAGTTGTGCCAACAAGGCCTGAACCACAGAGCCGACAGGAGACAACACCATGCCATTTCAAGCATTCGCCGCGCCTGGCGATCTTTCGACGCACACCACAGCGCTCTTGCGACTTTCCAGCCCCTGAGGCTGGCGCCCGTTCCACCTTATTTCGTGTCTAAAACCCCGCGCACTGCGGGGGGGGACTTTTCTTGCCTCCTCACTTTGAGAGATTGCTATGACTGAACGTAAAAAAGCCCTGGTCACGGGCGGCGCCACCGGTATCGGCCGCAGTGCCGTGCTGGCCCTGGCTCGCGCTGGCTTTGATGTGGCCATCAACTATTCCTCCAGCGCCCACGCAGCCGAACTGGTCGCCGTCGAAGCCCAGGCACTGGGCGCCAAAACCTTGTTGCTGCAATGCGATGTCAGCGACGATGCTGCGGCCCGCGCCATGCTGCAGAAAATCGACGCGGCCTGGGGCCACCTTGACGGCCTTATCAATAACGCTGGCACCACTGCAAAGTGGAAGGTGAAAGACCTGGAAAGCCTGGACATGGCCGAGTGGGACCGCACCTTTGCCGTCAACGTGCGCGGCAACTTTCAGGTAACCCGCGCCGCCGTGCCGCTGCTGAAGAAGGGCACGGAGCCAGCCATCGTCTTTACCGCCAGCATCGTTGGCCTGCGCCCCGGCCCGCAGCCGCTGCCGTATTCGGCCAGCAAGGCCGCCATCATCAGCATGACCAAGATGCTGGCCTGGAACCTCGGCCCCGAGATCCGCGTGAACGCCGTAGCCCCCGGCTGGATGGAAGGCGAGTGGATGGAGCGCATGTTGGGCGACAAATACGACGACCTGATGGGCAAGCGCGCCAAGCAGACGCCGCTGCGCCGCTGCGTCACCGCCGACGACGTGGCGGAAACCATGCTGAACCTGCTTACCGCTAACCGCTTTGTCACTGGCGAAGTGGTCGTTATCGACGGCGGCTTTACCAGCTCGACCTGAGGAGAACACCATGCTCGACGGATTCGTACCTTTTCCTGCCGACTTTGCCCAACGCTACCGCGCCCAAGGCTACTGGCGCGACCAGTCGCTGGCGCAAGAGTTTGCCACGGTGTTCGCCAAGTTCGCCAGCCGCACCTCGCTGGTGGACGGCGCGCGCCGCTACACCTATGCCGAGCTGGACCGGCAAAGCAGCAACCTGGCGCTGAACCTGCTGGAACTCGGCCTGCAGCCGCAGGACCGGGTGATCCCGACGCTGCCCAATGTGGCCGAATTCGTGGTGCTGTACTTTGCGCTGCAAAAGATAGGCTGCATCCCGATCGCCGCGCTGGTGACGCACCGGTTTACAGAGATCAACCAGTTCACCCAGCTATCGCAGGCCCGCTGCTGCGTCTACCCCGACCAGTTGGGCGACTTCCGCTTCAGCCCCATGGTTGAGCGCGTGCAAGCCGAGCACGCCTGCCTGCGGCTGCGCATCGTGCTGGGCCAGCCTGGTCCTGGCGAACATTCGCTGGTGGATTTGATCGAGCGCCCGGCAACCTTGCCGCTGAGCATGCTGGCCGACATCCAGATCGACCCGACGGCACCCTGCATCTTCCAGCTGTCGGGTGGCACTACCGGCATCCCTAAACTGATCCCGCGCACCAACAACGACTACGCCTACAACTCCAAGGTGGCAGCCGAAGTGGCTGGCGTGGGCGGTGACTCGGTGTTGCTGCTGGTGCTGCCCATTGCCCACAACCTGCCGCTGGCCTGCCCGGGCATACAGGGCTTTTTGTTCAATGGTGCCACCGTGGTGCTGCATGCGAACACCAAGCCGGCGGAGATGTTTGCGCTGATCCAGCAGCACCGCGTGACGCACTTGAAGGTGGTGCCAGCGCTGCTGATCCGGCTCATTAACGACCCCGCTATTGCCGACTTTGACGTGACGTCGGTGCAGCAAATCCAGAGTGGCGGCCAGCGCATGCAGCCCGAGGTGCGCATCCGCACGCGCCAACTATTTGCCAATGCCTTTGTGCAAGAAAACTTCGGCATGAGCGAAGGCCTGCTGATGTTCGTGCGCAAGGGCGACGCTGAAGACGTGCTGCTGGAAACCTGCGGTCGCCCAGTCTGCGACGACGACGAGGTCAAGCTGATCGACGACGAGGGCCACACCGTGGCGCCGGGCGAGGTGGGCGAGCTGGCCTGCCGTGGCCCGTATACCTTGCGCGGCTACTACGGCGTGCCCGAGTACAACGCGCGCCAGTTCACGCCCGACGGCTTCTACCGTTCCGGCGACCTGATGCGCCAGCACCCCTCGGGCAACTACATCGTGGAGGGCCGCAAGAAGGACTTGATCAACCGTGGCGGTGAAAAGATCAGCGCGGAAGAGGTCGAGAACCTGATCCTGATGCACCCGGCGGTGCAGAACGTGGCCTGTGTCCCCATGCCCGATGCGGCCATGGGCGAAAAGATGTGCGCCTACGTGGTGCTGAAGGCCGGCCAATCGCTGACGTTACCCGCGCTGGTGGAGTTTTTGAAAACCCACGAGATCGCCAAGTTCAAGCTGCCCGAGCGGCTGGAAGTGTTGCCCGACTTCCCGGTGTCCACCTTCGGCAAGGTCTCCAAGAAGGCCTTGGGCGAGCTCGTAGCGGCCAAGATAAAAACCGAGCTTGGCGCAGTAGCGGCCTAGGCTTATAGCTATCAATTTAGGAATATCCATGCGTATCATCGACCTGCACTGCTACCCCGGCACCCAAACCTGGATCGACGCCCAGGGCCCATACCCCGAAGCTCTGGCAAGCTACTGGAAGCGCGACTGGGTGGCCAAGACCGAAGACGGCGTCATCGCCGAATTCGCTGCGGCTGGTGTAGAGGCCTGCCTGGTGGCGCTCGACCTCGAAACCACGGTGGCCACACCGCCTTGCACCAACGAATACGTGCACGGCATGTGGCAGCGCCACCCCCAGCGCGTCATCCAGTGCTGGGGCGCTGTAGAGCCGGCGAAGGGCGAGGTCGCCATCCGCCAGGTGAAGAAGGCCGTGACGGAGCTCGGTTTCATCGGCTTCCACTTCCATCCCATCATGCAGCACTTCGCGGTGAACGACCGGCGCCACTACGACCTGTTTGAAGAGATCAACGCACTCGGCGCGGCGGTAATGATTGATGTGGGCACCACCGGCATGGGTGCGGGCATGCCCGGCGGCCACGGTGCGCGCATCCGCCATGCGCACCCCGGCGCCATTGACGACCTGGCGGCGGACTTTCCAAACCTGAAGATCATCATGGCCCACCCCGGCTGGCCCTGGGTGGACGAAACCACGGCCGTGGCGCTGCACAAGGGCAATGTGTTCTGGGAAATGTCTGGCTGGGCACCCAAGCATTTTCCGGGCAACCTCAAGGTGGACATCCGGGGGCGCCTGCAGGACAAGATCATGTTCGGCAGCGATTACCCCAGCCTGCCCTACGAGCGCATCCTGCGTGAATGGAGCGAGCTGGGCTACAAGGACGAGGTGATGGAAAAGATCATGCACGGCAACGCCGAGCGTGTGCTGGGCCTTTGACGTAAGCCACTCCATGCACAAATCTTTTTACACATTCGCTGCGGCGCTACTCGCCGCTTGGCTTTCCGTGGCCTGCGCCGGTGCTGATAGCGTGCCCTATTCAGCCGCCGATGACATTGTGGGCGTGACGGGCGGCAGCGTAGCCGCTGCTGCGGAATCGACCGCCACCGTGCGCGTCTTCAAGGCCATGCCGTTCGCCGCACCGCCCGTAGGTGCACTGCGCTGGGCCGCACCCGCGCCTGTGGTGGCCTGGGCCGGCGTGCGCCGCAACGATGCGTTCTCTGCAGGCTGCTACCAGGGTAGCCGACCCGCCGGCTTGCCTGGCTCCATCCTCTACCAGCCCATTGCCGCACAGAGTGAAGATTGTCTGTACCTGAACGTCTGGACTGGTGCCGCCAGAGCCAGCGAAAAGCGGCCGGTGATGCTGCTGGTGCATGGCGGTGGCTACCAGCTGGGCGCCGGTTCGCAGGGCAATTACAGCGGCATCGGCCTAGCCGAAAAAGGCGCCGTGGTGGTCACGCTGAACTACCGGCTGGGCCCGCTGGGCTTTCTGGCGCACCCCGGGCTCAGCGCCGAGTCGGGCCAGCATGTGTCAGGCAACTACGCCTTGCTGGACGCCATCGCTGCGCTGAAGTGGGTGCAGTCCAACATCGCCGCCTTTGGTGGTGACCCGGCCAACATCACTCTCTACAGCGAGTCGGCTGGCTCCGGCCTGTCCAGCGTGTTGCTGGCCTCGCCGTTGGCGGCCAACCTGTTCCACAGGCTGGTGATCGAGAGCCTGGCGAGCTTACCCGCCGGTGCACCCAACACCACGCTGGCCCAGGCGGAAGCTGCGGGCACCACGTTTGCCAGCAACCTGGGGGCTACCGACCTGGCCGCACTGCGTGCCAAAACGCCGCAGCAGATCATGGCCGGTGCGGGCTCGTATATCGGCCCCATCGTCGATGGCGTGGTGTGGCCCGACCAGTTGGACCTGCTGCTGGCCCAGGGCAAGATCCACGACGTGCCTTTGCTGGTGGGCTGGAATGCCGACGAGGGCACGCCTTACCCGGCATTTGCCACCACGCTGGCGGGCTATAACAGCACGGCTGCGGCGCGCTATGGCACTTTTGCCGCACAGTTCAAGGCGGTGTATCCCGCGAGCAGCGACAGCGACGTATTGGCCATGGCCTACCAGCCTATGCGCGACAGCTTTTTTGCCTGGCAGCCATGGACCCTGGCGCGGGCCCACGCGGCGCAGCACAAGTCCAAGACTTTTTTGTACCACTTCACGCGCCGCCCGGCCTACTACGCGGACCAGAAGTTCAATGAGCAAGACCCGCCCGCCAACTTCGGCGCCTACCACTCGCTGGAGCAGGTTTACTTCTACAACAACCTGGACCGCAGCGTGCCAGCACGCCCGTATGACGCCACCGACCGGCGCATAGCGGATGCTGCGTCCAGCTACCTTGTCAACTTTGCCCGTACCGGTAACCCGAACGGTGGCGACCTGGTGGCCTGGCCCGAGTTCACTGGCGCCAGCAGCCCGGCGCTGTTCATTGGCGACGGCATTGCCCCGGCTGCTGCGCCGTTCCGCCCGGCGTTGGACTTCTTTGATGCCTACTACGCCCAGGCTCTTGGCCGGGCCCTGCCTTTCTAACGGGGATACGCATGCAAACAGCATTTATCTGCGACGGTATCCGCACCCCCATAGGCCGCTACGGTGGCGCCTTGGCTGGCGTGCGCACCGATGACCTGGGCGCGCTGCCGCTGCAGGCCTTGATGGCGCGCCATCCGGGCCTGGACTGGAACCGCTTGGAAGAGGTGTACTTTGGTTGCGTCAACCAGGCAGGAGAAGACAACCGCAACGTGGCCCGCATGAGCGCGCTGCTGGCCGGTTTGCCTGTTACGGTGGCGGCGGCCACGGTGAACCGCTTGTGCGGCTCTGGACTGGAAGCGATTGCCAGCGCGGCGCGTGGCATTGCCGCTGGTCAGCTGGACCTGGCGCTGGCTGGCGGCGTGGAAAGCATGAGCCGCGCGCCGCTGGTCATGCCGAAAGCCAGCAGTGCCTTCTCGCGCCAGGCGGAAATTTTTGATTCCACCATCGGCTGGCGCTTCGTCAATCCGCGTATGGAAGACCTGTACGGCGTGGACGCGATGGGCGACACGGCCGAAAACGTGGCGCAAGAGCACGGCATTTCCCGCGCCGAACAGGATGCGTTCGCGCTGCGCAGCCAGCAGCGCACGGCCCGCGCCCAGGCGGCGGGCTGGTTCATTGGGGAGATCGTGCCCGTCAGTGTGCCCGGTGGGCGCAAAGTCGATAGCCTGGTGGTGGCGCAAGACGAGCACCCGCGTGCTGACACCACCCTGGACAGCCTGGCGCGCTTGAAGCCGGTCTTCCGCGCTGGGGGCAGCGTCACGGCGGGCAATTCGTCCGGCGTCAATGACGGCGCTGCTGCCTTGCTGCTGGCCAGCGAAGCCGGGGCCGCGCGTGCTGGCCTGCAGCCGCGCGCCCGCGTGCTCGGTATTGCCAGCGCCGGCGTGGCGCCGCGCGTCATGGGCATAGGCCCGGTGCCGGCGGTACAGAAGCTGCTGGCGCAGACGGGGCTGTCTATCTCCGACTTCGATGTGGTCGAACTCAACGAGGCTTTTGCCGCACAAGGCCTGGCCGTGCTGCGCGCGCTGGGTCTGCCCGACGACGGTGAACACGTCAACCCGAACGGCGGCGCGATTGCGCTGGGCCACCCGCTGGGCATGTCCGGCATCCGCCTGGCGCTGACGGCGCTGCGCCAGCTGGAGCACACGGGTGGCCGGCGTGCGCTGGTGACCATGTGCATAGGCGTGGGCCAGGGCATCGCGCTGGCTATTGAGCGAGTTTGAGCGAGTCTGAACGAATCTGAAAGAACACCATGCAAACCGATCCCATCCTCTACGAGCAGCGCGGCCCCATCGCCCTGCTGACGTTGAACCGTCCCGACACCCGCAATGCGCTGAGCGGGGAGGCCATGTTTGCCGCATTTGAAGACCTGTTCGCGCGGCTGAATACCGACATGCAGATCCGCGCCGCCGTGCTGACCGGCGCAGGCAGTGCGTTTTGCTCTGGCGGCAATGTGGCCGAGATGCGCGACAGGGCCGGCATGTTTGCCGGCTCACCCACGCAGATCGCCGCCAACTACCGCGCCGGCATCCAGCGCATTCCGCGCGCCTTCCAGTCGCTGCAGGTCCCCATCATCGCGGCGGTCAACGGCCCGGCCATTGGCGCGGGTAACGACCTGGCCTGCATGTGCGATATCCGCATCGCCAGTACATCGGCCCGTTTTGCAGAGAGTTTTGTCAAGGTGGGCATCGTGCCCGGCGATGGCGGCTGCTGGCTGCTGCCCCGCGCGGTGGGGGCCTCCAAGGCGGCCGAGCTGGCCCTGACAGGCGACACCATCGACGCCGATGAGGCCTTGCGTATCGGCCTGGTGTCGCGCCTGGTGGAACCCCATGCCTTGCTGGATGCCGCGCTGGCCTTGGCCGAGCGCAT
Organism: Rhodoferax sp. SPJ21; assembly: GCF_058216335.1. NCBI lineage: Bacteria > Pseudomonadati > Pseudomonadota > Betaproteobacteria > Burkholderiales > Comamonadaceae > Rhodoferax > Rhodoferax sp. SPJ21. Next base: position 125,474 of record NZ_JBYZMO010000003.1, on the reverse strand, counting down.
TGCAGCCAATCCGCCGCAGGTACTGCGCTGGACCAAGCAGCTGCTGCAGCAGGCCCGCACCCGCACACTGGACGAGGCGCTGGACACCGCAGCCGACCTGCAAGGCCATGCCCACCACACAGCCGACCATGCCGAGGCGGTAGCGGCCTTCTTTGAAAAACGTGCGCCGGTGTTCGGCGGCTGAAGGAGGCGTATGGAACAGATTCTTCTGGAAGAACAGCCGGCGCCCGGCGTGGTGATGCTGCGGCTGCACCGCCCCGCCGTGCTGAACGCGCTGAACCTGGCGCTGCGCCAGGCCTTGGCCGAGGCTTTTGCCCGCTTGGATGCAGATACCGCCGTGCGCGCCATCGTCCTGGCCGGCAGTGAGCGCGCCTTCTGTGCCGGTGCCGACCTGCGTGAGTACGTGGACGCCACGCCGTCCGAAATCATCGCCCGGCAGATGGACAAACTCTGGGGCGCCATCAGCAGCTGCCGCAAGCCGGTGATTGCTGCGGTGCGCGGCCATGCGTTGGGTGGCGGCTGCGAGCTGGCCATGCATGCTGACATTCTGCTGGCAGGGCAGGGCGCGCGCTTCGGCCAGCCCGAGGTGTTGATTGGTCTGATGCCCGGCGGCGGCGCCACCCAGCGCCTGACCCGGGCGGTGGGCAAGTTCCGTGCAATGCAGCTGCTGCTAACCGGCGCCGCCATCACCGCCGCCGACGCGCTGGCGATGGGCCTGGCAAGCGAGGTGCTGCCCGATGAGCAGGTCGAAGCCCGCGCCTTGGCGCTGGCCCAGCAGCTGGCGGCCGGCCCGCAGCAGGCGCTGCGTTTCATCAAGGAGGCGGTGCTGCAAGGCATGCACCTGCCGCTGGAGCAGGGACTGCAGTTCGAGCGCAAATCGTTTCAGCTGCTGTTTGCCACTGAGGACAAGACCGAGGGCATACGCGCGCGGCTGGAGAAACGGGCAGCGCAGTTCACCGAGCCATAGAGTTTCGGGATTGCCGCTGGTGTAAAAACAATGACAGGAGACAAAAAATGAAAAGTGTTCGCAGTCCGTGGTGGATCGTGGTGGGCTCGGTACTGGGCCTGGTGGTGGGCAATGGCCCGGTGATGCAGTTCAGCTTTGGCGTGTTCGTGATGCCGGTGTCGCAGGCCCTGCATGCCGAGCGCGGCACACTGTCGGCGGCGCTGATGGTGGGGCTGCTGATGACCGGGCTGGCTACGCCCATCGCCGGGCGCCTGGTGGACCGCTTCGGCATCCGTGCCGTGGCGCTGCCGGCCATCACGCTGTTTGGGCTGGCCATGGCCGGTATTGGTCTGTTTGCCGATGCCACATGGGCCTTTGTGGCCCTGTACGGCCTGGCCGGCATCGTGGCTGCGGGGCAAACCCCGCTGACTTATTGCAAAGCCGTCTCGTCGGCATTTGATGCCAAGCGCGGCTTGGCGCTGGGCATCTCGATTGCCGGCGTGGGGCTGGGCACGGCGCTGGTGCCGCTGTTTGCGCAGCGTGTGCTGGCCGAGTTCGGCTGGCGCGCTGCCTATGTCGGGCTGGGTGCGTTGACTCTGGTGATTGCGCTGCCGGCCATGGCCTTCTTGGTGGCGCGGCGGGATGCGACAACCGGCACGGCACGGGCCAAGGCACCGACCAGCTTGCCCGGTCTGACGGCCCGCCAGGCGCTGCGCAGCCAGGCCTTTTGGAAGCTGGCGTTGAGCTTCTTTCTGGTCGCACTGGCGGCCAGCGGCACGATTGCCCATATCGTGCCGATGATGGTGGACCGCGGCATGGAAGCTCGCAGCGCCACGGCGGCACTGAGTGCGGCCGGAGTTGCGCTGATAGGTGGCCGCCTGCTGGCCGGCTACCTGCTGGACCGGATTTTTGCGCCATATATCGCGATCGTGTTTTTCGCGCTGCCTCTGGTCGGTATCGGCATGCTGCTGGGTAGCAGCGCTACGGCACTTTTGGTGCCGGCTGCTGTTCTGGTGGGCTTGGGCTTGGGCGCCGAGGTGGATTTGATCGCCTTTTTGCAGTCGCGCTACCTGGGCTTGCGGGCGTTTGGCGAAATCTATGGCTACCTGTTCGCAGTCTTCATGCTGGGCTCAGCCATGGGGCCGTTTGTGATGGGTATGAGCTACCAGCATCTGCACAGCTACGCCCCTGCCATGGGCTTGCTGGCGGCCGGGTTGCTCGTCGCGATCTACCTGATGTTCCGGCTGGGCGCTTACTTGTTTGGCGCCGCGCCAAGCGCGCGCGGGCAAGTTACCAGCGCAGAAGTACGTACCGCCCACTAAATTGTTTTGCTATTGAATGGATAGCTACTGGTGCAGGTAGTACGTGCGCTACAGGCTGATTTCTTATAAATTGGCAGTGCGCTGTGTTTGGCTGCCACCGAGCAAAGGCAGGGCCAGCAACGTGCAGCCGCTGGCCAGCAGCCAGACCAGCGGCGATGCCAATAGTTGTTCACCCTCGGCCAGCGCACAAAACAGCGCCAGCGCGGCAAACAGCGCAGCACTCAGCCCGCTAGAGGCGCGCAGATAGGCCGGGCGGTTGCGCCGCTGGTCCGTCCCAGGTCAGCAGCGCGCCCAGCAGGCACAGCACGGCCAGCAGGCTGTAGATCGTGGCAAAGCCGTGCTGCAGCGCCACGGCCGGCAGCAGCAGCGCGCCGATGCCGCCGCCCTTTGGCACGGCGGTCTGGCGGATGCTCATCGCCAGGCTGCGCTCAGCGTCGGCAAACCACAGCATCACCGCCCGTCCGCTGGCGCCGTTCACGCTGCCGCCCGGCAGGCCAACCAGCACCAACCCGCCGGCCAGCAAGCCCAGCGGTGGAATCTGCCCGTGCGATGGCGCGGCCCACAGCGCCATCGCCGCAAATCACTCTGGCCCTGCGCTGGGCCAGTAGCGAGCCCGAGCCGCCGGTACAGCGGCTAGCGGAGTTGCTGACCGAGTCGGCGCAACAGAATGTGCGAGGGCGGGCGTATGTTGGGCGGTAGACCGCAAGCGGGTGCGCTGCAAAAATGGGATGGGCTGCGGCATTCCATATATGCCGAAGGCGTTGAGGGGATGATGAAGCCCATACAGTGTTCTCCACTCCCGCTTTTTCCAGTGGCGTCCCTGGCGCTTCTGTCTGCATGATGCTGGGGGTGTAACCAGCACTGGGCTGGCAGAGCGTATGTGGCCAGAGCGGAGAACCCACCGTTGGCCTTTTCATCGTTCGAATTGTGGTCAAACTTTGATATACCGCCAAAATGAAACGACATACTAGCCACGATAGAACCAATAAGCGGGTCCAGCTATGAAGAACAGCAGCATTCTGTTGGTAGACGATGATCTGGTGATCATTCGCAGCATGAGCCGTATTTTGTCGAATGTGGCCGAGCTGCGCTTTGCCCTAGATGGTGACACCGCCTTGCGTTTGGCCCGTGAATCGCCACCCGATTTGATCTTGCTGGATGCTGAAATGCCGGGCACGAGCGGCTTCCAGGTGTGCGAAACCCTTATGGCGGACCCCGAGTTTGCCGATGTGGCCATCATCTTTGTGACGAGCCATAGCGATACGGAGGTGCATATCGCTGGACTGGAGCTGGGGGCGGTGGACTTTATTGCCAAACCTATTAGCGAGCCCTTGCTGCTGGCCCGTGTCAAAAGCCAGTTGCGTATCAAGCGCCTTACCGACGAGTTGCGCCATACCTCGACGGTGGATGCGCTCACACAAATCGCAAATCGGCGCCGTTTTGATGCCAGGTTGTCCCGTGAATGGCTGCGTTGTGCGCGCGAAAAGGACGGCCTCGCCGTGCTGCTGATCGATGTGGACTATTTCAAGCGGTTCAACGACCACTACGGCCACCCGGCTGGTGACGGTTGCTTGCGCGCGGTGGCACTGACTCTGGAACAAAGCTGTCAGCGCCCGTCTGATTTGGTCGCCCGCTATGGGGGGGAGGAGTTTGCAATTTTGCTCCCAGATGTCACGCTGGCTGGTGCCCAGCATGTGGCGCAACGCGTCTTGGATGCCATGGATGTATTGGCGCTGCCGCACGCCGGCTCAAGCATTGCCAGCCATGTCACGGTCAGCGTGGGCATTGGCTTTCTGGACAGCGTGCCTCAAGCATGTACCGAACGTGACCTGATCCTCGCTGCAGACAAAGCCCTGTACGCAGCCAAAGGTGCGGGCCGCGCGCAGGTTTGGGCCTTGCGGGCCGACCATCTCTCATCGCAGGGGCCACATTGGCTCTGTGCGTCGCTCAATCGCACGGATACGGACTTATTGCCATGAAGCCGTCTTTCAGTTTGGTCAGGCCGGGTTATGGCGAGGCTCTGCAAAAGCCCTCTGTCCGTGCGGCGATGGTGTTTGCGGCGGGCTTGCTGCTGTCCATGTGCGCTGCGGTTTGGCAGCACTTTGAAAATAACAAGCTTGCTGAACAACGTTTTGCAGTGCTGATGCAAGACACCGTCGGTGAGGTGCAGCACCGTCTGGGCATCTACGAATATGGCTTGCGAGGTGTGCGGGGTGCCGCTTTGAGCGCCGGGTTTGACCAGTTGGGCCGGCGAGATTTCCGGCATTACGCGCAAAGCCGCAATATCGAGAAAGAGTTCCCTGGCGCGCGCGGCTTTGGCGTGATACGCCGTGTACCGCCAGAGCAAGAGGCTGCGTTTGTAGCCGCTTCTCAGGCCGATGGCTGGCCCAACTTTGCGGTGCGGCAGCTGCAGCCGCACGTTGGCGAACGCTATGTAATCCAATATATCGAGCCAGCATCCACCAATGGCGTGGCGGTGGGCCTGGACATAGCGTCTGAAGAAAGTCGCAAGTTCGCTGCAGATCAAGCCATGCGCACGGGTTTGCCTACCCTCACTGGGCCCATTACTTTGGTGCAAACCAAGGGGAAGTCGAGGACATCTTTTCTGCTGCTATTGCCGATTTACCGCCCCGACTCTGAGCTTAGTACAGAGGAGGAGCGTATCGTGGCAACCCAGGGTTGGTCGTATGCGCCTTTGGCGATAGACGAGGTACTTGCAGGGGCCGATTTGCACCGCGACAAATTGATGTTGAAGCTCAAAGATGTGGCGGGAGCCGAGACGCACACGTTTTATAGCCAGTCCACAGATCTACCTGTTGCGGAAGGGATGCAGCAGAGCGTTCGCATCGCCATCTTTGGCCGCACCTGGGAGCTAAGTTTGCAGCCCACCCAGCTGTTCGTGGAACAGTTGAGCCTTGTTGGCCCTGGCGCGGTTGCGGCCATGGGCGCATTCATCAGCCTGCTTTTGGCAATCATGGCGTATGTGCGCCAGCAAGTGGTGCAGCAAGTGGCGCAAGTACAGTTGGAGCGATCACAGCGGGCATCGATGGTGGAGTTTTCTGCCGACGCCATCATTGCGGTTTCATTGGACGGTATGGTGCTGAACTGGAATCCGGCCGCTGAAAAACTCTTGGGCTATTCCGCCGCGCAGGCGTTAAAGCGTCCGTTGTCAGAGTTGATCTCGAACCATTCGTTTACGCCCGAAGGGGGAGACGCAACCAATGCTACCGATGCCGCAGCGGCAGGGAACTTTCGTGGTGTTTATGAAACGGTTTATGCCAACCGGCAAGGAGACCTGATCGACGTAGCCGTGACAGTTGCCCCCATCATTGATGCTGCCGGGCGCACTGTAGGGCAGGTGAGGACTGTCCGCGACATCCGTGATACCAAGCAAGCACAAGCGCAGGTGAGATTGCTGAACGCCAGCCTCGAGCAGCAGGTGCTGCAGCGCACCCAGCAGTTGGACGCAACCCGCCGTGACTTGCAGAATATTTTGGACGCCATACCGTCGCTTATCGCCTATTGGGACCGGGGTTTGGTCAACAAGTTCGCCAACCATGCCTATGAAGATTGGTTTGGTGTGGAGCCCGGTGCATTGCAGGGCAAGAATATTCGTGATCTATTGGGCGAAGACATATATGCGCGCAACTTGCCGTATATGGAGTCGGCTCTAGCGGGCGTGCCACAGACGTTTGAACGGGCTATTCCCATGCCGGATGGCTCGGGGGTGCGGCATTCCCTTGCGCACTATTTGCCGGATGTTGTGGATGGCGAAGTGCAAGGTTTTTATGTCTTTGTCCACGATGTCTCCGAACTTGTCGAAGGGCGCCTGGCGTTGGCAGAGCTGCAGCGCGACAACACGGCGCTGTTGCATACCATCCACCTGCACACCATCGTGTCTGCCACGGACCGGGCAGGTCGCATCACCGAGGTGAACGATGCGTTTTGTAGCATCTCAGGCTACACCCGCGAAGAGCTGTTGGGGCAAACCCATCGCATGGTGAACTCCGGCCTGCAGGGGGCTGACTTTTGGCCGCAAGTATGGCGGACCATCTCTGCCGGCTTGCCTTGGCGCGGCGATATTTGCAACCGCGCAAAAGATGGCTCCTTGTATTGGGTCAACAGCATCATTGCTCCTTTCATGGGCGCCGACGGCAAGGTGGAGCGCTATATCTCCATCCGCAGTGATGTGACCGCCTCCAAATTGGCCGAGCAAGAGCTGCGGGCCAGCCAGTCGCTTCTGCAGCGCGCGAGCCGCGTGGCCAAATTGGGCGCCTGGGAGGTGGATATGGATACCGCGACCGTCACCTGGTCGCCGGAGCTGAAAAAGATCCATGAAGTGCCCATGGATTACCAACCTAGCCTGGATGCAGGTCTGAGCTTTTACGAGGAAGAGGACCGTCCTGTCATTGAAGCCGCTATCAGCAAGGCCTTGGCGGACAATGCAGCTTGGGACCTGGAGGTCCGTATGCGCACCCACCTAGGGCGGCAGATATGGGTGCGGGTGCTGGGTGAACCTGAATTTGAGGCTGGTCGGGTGGTGCGCTTGGTCGGCATTCTGCTAGATATTACGGGCCGAAAACAGACAGAGATTGCCTTGGCCGATGAGCGCCATTTGATGGCCTCTCTGCTAGATACGGTGCCCGACCAGATTTACTTCAAGGACCTGGAATGCCGGTTCTTGCGCATCAACCCTGGACTGGCCAAACGTTATGGTCTGGAAAAGCCTGATCTGGCCATAGGCAAATCGGATGCCGATTTCTTTTCTACGCAGCATGCCGAGGGGACTGCGCGCCTGGAAAGGCAGATCATGGATACCGGTGTGCCTGTGGTGGACCTGGAGGAGCAGGAAACCTGGCCAGATCGGCCACCAACCTGGAATCTCTCTACCAAGATGCCCTTGCGCGATTCCCTTGGCCGGACGATTGGCATCTTCGGCATTTCGCGCGACATCACCGCCCGTAAGCAAGTCGAAGCCCAGCTGCACGACACCAATTTGCGCTTTGAAATGGCTGCAGACGGCGCGGGGTTGGGTGTGTGGGATTTGGATCTTGTTAACCGCGCTCTGCATTGGGATGCGCGGGTTTTTGAGCTGTTTGGCGTGGCGTCGACGATTGGCCTGGATCCGTTGGCAGTGTGGGAGCAGTGCCTGCATCCAGACGATAGAGCCCACTACGAAGCCGCTGCCGCTAAAGCTCTGCTTGGTTCCGACCCGCTGGTGGTGGAGTTTCGGATCTGTCGTCCGGATGGCGAGGTGCGCTATTTGAAATCTGCTGCACGGGTACAGCGCGACGCGGACGGAAAGCCGATCAGACTCACTGGTGTGAACTTTGATGTGACGCAAAGCAAGCTGGCCGAGCAGCGGTTGACGGAGACCAGCTCCTTGCTGCAAAACGTGCTGGAGGCGGCATCCGAGGTGTCCATCATCGCGACCGATGCGAATCTCGTTATCCGTATTTTCAACGCGGGCGCTCAGCGATTGCTGGGCTACTCTGCAGAAGAGATGGTGGGTTTGCACACACCTGTGGTGATCCACGACGCAACGGAAATACAAGCGCGCAGCCGGGAGATGGCCGAGCAGCTCGGCTATCCGATCGAAGGCGGCGCAGTGTTTACCGACCCCTCGGTGTTCCGCGAACCGCGTGAGTGGACGTATATCCACAAAAATGGCAGCAGGGTGACTGTCGCGCTCGTAGTTACAGCCATGCAGACTGCAGATGGCAGCGTGTTTGGTTACCTAGGGGTGGCATACGATGTTTCTAAGCAAAAGCAGGTCGAGCTGACTTTGCGCAAAGCCATACATCAAGCCAAGCAGGCGAGTCGCGCCAAGAGCCAGTTTCTGGCCAATATGAGCCACGAGATTCGTACGCCGATGAATGCGGTGATTGGTCTGTCCTATCTTTTAGGACACACGCAGCTGGATACGGAGCAGACTGCCTTTCTGGACAAAATCCGAACGGCCAGCCAGTCTTTGCTGGTTTTGATCAACGATGTGCTGGACCTGTCCAAGATTGAAGCCAATGAGATGGCGATTGAGCATGTGCCGATCGACCTCAGCCTGCTGCTGCGCAACCTGTCTGAACTCATGGCCATGCAGGTGCAGGCTAAGGGGTTGGAATTCGAAATACATGCGGGCCCAGGGGTGCCGGACGTTGTGAAGGGCGACGCTACACGGCTACAGCAGGTGTTGACCAACCTCTTGTCCAACGCCGTCAAGTTCACCGAAGCTGGCAAGGTGAGCCTGGATGTTCGGTTGTTGGCCGACACACCGGACAGCATGCGTTTGCGCTTCGAGGTGCGAGACAGCGGCATTGGTATTTCGCCTGCAGCCCAGACCAGGCTGTTTCAGCCCTTTGTGCAAGAGGATTCCACCACCACGCGCCGTTTTGGCGGTACCGGGCTGGGCCTGTCCATCGTGAAGCACCTGGTCACCCTGATGGGCGGGGAGCTGGGGCTGAACAGCACGCAAGGACTGGGCAGCGAGTTCTGGTTCGAGCTGGAGTTTGGCGTTGTGGCGCAAAGCGAGCGCGCCGGGATACAAAGCAATCGAGACCTCAGCGTCGGTACCGGCTTGCAGGCAGTGCGTGTGCTGGTGGTGGACGACAGCGAAATCAACCTGGAGGTGGCCAAGCGCATTCTGCAGCTAGAAGGTGCGCAGGTCAGTCTGGCTGGCCGTGGTCAGCAGGCGATCGATATGTTGGCAGCGCAACCAGACGCTTATGACGCAGTGTTAATGGATGTGCAAATGCCCGAGCTGGACGGCCTGACTGCAACCCGCCTGATCCGCACCCAACTGGGCCTGACCGGTCTGCCCATCATTGCGCTGACCGCGGGTGCCATGCTGGAGGAGCAGCAAGAAGCGGTAGCTGCCGGAATGGATGATTTTGTAGCCAAGCCCTTTGAAGTGCGGCAATTGGTCAACGTCATCCGGCGCCACCTGCCATTTACGCCATTGCAAGCCGAGTCCGGCGCCCGACCCGATAGCCCGGCGGCTGGCGCATCTGATTGGCCCAACATCTACGGTGTGGATACAAGCGCTGCCTCGGGTCGTGTGGGGGGGGATTTGTCCTTATTTTTAAGTATGTTGAAGTTGCTGTTGGGTGAATTTGAAGACAAGCCGCTGGACACTCAAGAGCTTCGGTCCAATTTCAAGGGAAGAATGCATAGGCTCAGAGGCACAGCAGGAACGCTGGGCCTTAGTACGGTAGAGAAGCTTGCGGCAGAAGCTGAGTCAGACTGTTTGACAGCGCCGCCCGCCCAGATGGTGCAGTGGGTTCAGAAAATCGACCTGGAGCTGCAAAAAATTCAGCGCAGTGCTGGGCCGCACCTGGATGCTTACAGTCGCGCTCTGGAAACTGCGGGCAGTGCATCTGCGGTGCCTCTTGACCCCCAAGAGCTTGTCAACCTGCGTAAGCTTTTGTTAAGACAAAACATGGAAGCTTTGGATAAATTTGAAGAGATTCAGGCGCAGATCAGGCCATTGCTGGACCGGGCAGAATTTCAAAAATTGCAGGACTGCATGGAAAGACTGCAGTTTGAAGCAGCGGCGCAATTACTGCACAAGCTATGCATGTGACCCCCTGCCACAAATGCAAAATTGGAAGGCGTTCAGCCTGGTTTAAAACGGAGGCACTTTATGCTTGATTCCGTGGCAGCACGCAAAGCCGTACTTCTGTTGGTGGACGATGACCCGGTCAACCTGCGTGTCCTGGCGAAGCTGCTGCAGCCCGAATACGAGGTATTGGTGGCGACCGATGGGGCTGCAGCGCTGGAAATTGCGGCGTCCAATCCCATGCTAGACATAGTATTGCTGGACGTGGAGATGCCGGATATTGATGGCTATGCTGTGTGTAAGCGTTTGAAGAGCGACGCAGCGACCCGCCATATTCCGGTCATTTTCGTCACGGCCAAAAGCGCACCTGATGCGGAAGAGTATGGTTTGTCCATTGGCGCCGTGGACTATGTTGCCAAGCCGTTTACACCCAGCGTAGTGTGTGCCCGCGTCCATACCCAACTGCGTCTGCGTGGCTTGATCTCGGAGTTGGAGGATGTAAACCGCGCTTTGAATGAGAAGCTGACGTTGTTGCAAAAGCAGCACGAAATGCTGGCGTGGTATTCCACTGAGTTGGGTGAGGTCAAATCGCGGCAAAAGCTATTTGCGCAGGTTTTTGAAAGTACCAGCGACGGTGTGATCATCACCTCCAAAACGGGCGAGATCCTGGCTGTGAACGCATCATTCACCGCGATCTGCGGGTACACCGAAAGCGAGGTTCTCGGCCGTAACCCGCGCATGCTGAAGTCCGGGCGCCATGAGCCCGTCTTTTTTGAAATCATGTGGGAGCGCATTACCCGTCTGGGCTCGTGGACGGGCGAGATTTGGAACCGGCGTAAGAGCAACGAAGTATTTGCGGAGCTGTTAAGTATCAGCACGGTGTACGACGATGAGGGGGAGGTGGCGTGCTACGTGGGCGTATTCAGTGATGTGTCTCGCTTCAAGGAAGTGCAAGACCGCATGGAGTTCCTTACTTGGCACGACGCCGTGACAGGTCTGCCCAATCGTTCTCTGTTTTCAGACCGTCTTGTGCAGACTTTGGGGTCAACCGCTTCGCCCACGCTGAAAGGCGCGGTCATGGTGTTTGATATTGAAAATTTCAGCGACTTGAATGCTTCACGCGGCATGCAAATGGGTGACGATGCGCTTGCCCGCATAGCCCAGCGATTGACAGAGGGTTTGGAGCATGGGCTATCTCTGTCCCGCTTGGGCGGGGCCCATTTTGCAGTTCTTATTCCCCCCGTTTACCCGGATAGCGCCACTGCTGCGCAGCACGCCGGTGAGGCTGCGTTGCGCATACGGCGGGTTTTGCATCGGTTTTCGGAGGAAATGGAATCGGATCTGTTCCACTTGCGGGGAACTGTAGGTGTGGCAATTTATCCAGAGTGTTCGAACGAGGTAGCCGGTGAAATCGTTCGGCGGGCCGAGAGCGCCAGACGTGAGGCCAAAGCAGCCGGCGGAAATACCGTTACTTTTTATGAGCGCGGAATGGGCGAGGCAATCGAGGGCAGGCTAAAGGATGAACATTCTTTGCGGGTCGCCATTGCGAAAAGTGAGCTGCGCGTCTTTTTGCAATCGCAAGTGGATGGAAATGGTGCCATTCAGGGCGCCGAGGCATTGGTGCGATGGCAGCATCCGGTGCGTGGACTTCTTGCGCCCGGGCTCTTTATTCCGCAAGTGGAGTTTTCGTACCTGATCGTCGAGTTGGACCGCTGGATGCTGACAGCGGTGTGCCGGCTGCTCGCTTACTTGGATACGCATGGCTGCAAGCTGCCCATCTCGGTCAATATCAGCCCGCGCCATTTCAGAGAGGCCGACTTCGTAGAGTTTGTCAGCGGCTTGCTGCGCCAATACCAGATACGCCCAGGAAGATTGGTACTGGAAGTCACCGAGGGCATGATGCTCAACGATGTGCCGCAGGTCATAGAGCGTATGAATGCCTTGACGGAGCTGGGCTTGCAGTTCTCCATCGACGACTTTGGAACGGGCTATTCCAGTCTGGCGTATCTCAAGCAACTGCCCGTACGGGAGTTGAAGATTGACCAGAGTTTTGTGCAAGGCCTAGGCGTCCAGGCAAGCGATGCAGCCTTGATTGAGGTCATTTTGGACATCGCTTTGCGTTTCCATCTGCATGTGGTTGCCGAAGGTGTGGAAACCGAGTCGCAGGCGGATTTCTTGCGCCAACGCGGTGTGCCTTCCATGCAGGGCTACCTTTTCTCGCGGCCCAAGGGCGTACGCGAATGGCTGCAGCGCATTGGCTTGACCAGCAGCGAATGGGATTGACGCGCGTGCTGCGGCTGTAGGTGTATTTGCTATTGAAAGTGTAGCTTCCAGCGTAGGTAATACCTGCGCTGGAGGCTACTTTTGCGTGATTAGATACATGCCTCAGATTGCAACCATGTGCATGAACGGTTGTGGTGGTGTGTCTGAAGCAAGTAGCTGATCCGGCACTTTTGTGTTGAATTCTGCAGCCGAGGCATCAGGCAGGTCGGCCGGCAGTCGGAATGCCATCCATCAGATTGTGTTTATCAAACGCTACGCGGGCCATCGCCACCAGCTGGTTCTCGGTAGGGTGGTCTACCACTTCGTAGCCGACGATCTGCGGGGCGATAAGGGGCCGGTGCTTTTCGGCGTAGTGCTTGAAGTCGGCGGTGGCGGTGTGTGAGCCGGTGATGAGCGCCTGCTGGATGCCCTGCAGCGCGTCGCAGACTTCGCCGAAGAACTCGTGCTCGGTGCGTACCGCGCTGTTGTGCTGGGCGGTGGGGTGTTTGTGGGCCTGGATGCGCTGTGACAGCACCTGCTCGGCATCAAATTGCACTACCAGGGCGGATTGGTGGTCGGTTAGAACGACAGCGTGGAAGAGTGGCATATCAAAGTTTCCTTTCAAAAATGGAGGCACAGGCCACGCAGCGCAGGGCTTCGGGCTCGATCAGCAAACGTGCAAACGGGATGGGTTTGGCGCAATCCACGCACATGCCGAAGTTGTCGTCGTGCAGATGCTGTTGGGCGCGGCGCACTGCAGCCAGTTCTGCCGAGTCCATATCGGACAGTGCGGCTTCTACTTCGCGCTCATTTGCGTTGGCCGGGTAGGCGCTGCTGTTTTGCGGGCGTTCTGCCAGTTGCGGGGCCAGCTCGGCGAGGTCTTGCCGGTGCTCTGCCAGTTCTACTTCCAGCGCCCGCCGCCGCGCTTGCAAGGCGTGGTCTAGCATGGCGCGTTGTTCAGGTGTGAGGTGTTGCATGGTGTGGCTCCTTGGTCCTGATGTTCCTCGCATGCCCAGGTGGGCACACTGATGTAGATCAAGGTAGGGCAAAAGCGCCGCCATGTCTGTTCGTTAGACCCCATAGCGGGCGATGGGCATATCTGCTCCTTGCCGGAAGTGCTATTTAAAACGTAGCTACTTGCGCAGTAGCTGCCTACGCAAAATGGGTTTTAGGGCGTATTGTTATAGCGTCGCACTAAAGTGCCCCGGGTGCGATACTTACCGCCCTGAACAACAAGGAGACCCATCTTGCAATACCGTCCTCTCGGCCGCACCGGCTGGAATATTTCGACCGTCAGCTTCGGCGCCTGGGCCATTGGCGGCACCTGGGGCGATGTGGATGACGCAGAGTCCATGGGTGCGCTGCACAAAGCGCTGGACATGGGCGTGAACTTCTTCGACAGCGCCGACGTGTATGGCGATGGCCGCAGTGAGCGGCTGCTGGCCCAGCTCAAGCGTGAGCGCAGCGAACCCTTTTACATCGCCACCAAGGCCGGGCGCCGCCTGAGCCCGCATGTGGCGGCTGGCTACAACCGCGAAAACCTGACCGCCTTTGTCGAGCGCAGTCTGGTGAACCTGAACACCGAAGCGCTGGACCTGCTGCAGCTGCACTGCCCGCCAACCGAGGTGTTCTACATGCCCGAAGTGTTTGGCGTGCTGGACGACCTGGTGAAGGCCGGCAAGCTGCGCCACTACGGCGTGAGCGTGGAGAAGGTGGAAGAGGCGCTGAAGGCGATCGAATTCCCCGGCGTGCAGTCTGTGCAGATCATCTACAACATCTTCCGCCAGCGCCCGGCCGAGCTGCTGTTCGAGCAAACGCAAAAACGCGGCGTGGGCATTCTGGCGCGGCTGCCGCTGTCCAGCGGTCTGCTGAGTGGCAAGCTGAGCAAGGACAGCACGTTTGCGGCCGACGACCACCGCCAGTTCAACCGCGAGGGTGCAGCCTTCGACAAGGGCGAAACCTTCTCTGGCCTGGACTACAACGTGGGCCTGCAAGCCGTGGACGCCCTGCGCCCGCTGGTGCCCCAGGGCCAAAGCATGCCGCAGATGGCGCTGCGCTGGATCCAGATGCACCCGGCGGTGACTTGCTCCATCCCCGGTGGCAAGCGCGCCACCCAGGTGGCCGACAACGTGGCCGCAGCCGACCTGCCGCCGCTGACCGACAGCACCATGCAGGCCATCGCGGGCGTATACGAGCGCTTTGCCAAGCCGCTGGTGCACCAGCGCTGGTAAGGCTTGGCGTCTTCTGCACTTGCTATTAAAAAAATAGCTGCTGGCGCAGGTGCTATCTGCGCGAGAGCCCAATTTTCTTTGATTTCCTAAGGCACAGCACCGCTGGCCGCTGGGCGCGGGGCCAAGGCGTCCGGCCGGCCCGGCGCAAACGTGGTCACGGTCGCTGCTTGCACGGGCGGCGACGTCTTGCGCAGGGCCGCCACTTGGCCCGCTGTGGCCACGCCACCCTGGTTGCCCCAGCTGGTCTGGATGAAGCTGACGACTTCGGCAATGTCGGCATCGCTGAGCAGCCCGGCGTACGGCGCCATGGTGAGGGCCGAGGGCGCTGTCTGCGTGGCGGGCATGGCGCTGCCGGACAGCACGATCTTGATGCTGCTTGAGGCGTCCGCAGTCTGCAGCAGCGCATTGCCGGCCAGCGCCGGGAATGTTTTGGCAGCGCCCTCGCCGTTGGAGCGGTGGCAGCCGGCGCAGCGGTCCAGGTAGATTTGTGCGCCACGGCTGTTCACCACGCCGCTATGCAGCTCCTGCGCCACGCGCGGGTCGGCCACATACGGTGCTGGCTCGGGCGTGCCGGTGGGCAGGGACTTGAGATACAGCGCGATGCTGGTCAGGTCGGCGTCGGTCAGGTGCTGGGTGGAGTGCGCCACCACGTCGTTCATGCCGCCAAACGAGGCACTGCGCTGGCTGCGCCCGGTTTTCAGAAAGTCCACGATGTCGCGTTCGCTCCACCGCGCCAGGCCGCCGCCGTGGCTGTTGCGTAGCGATGGTGGAACCCAGCCGTCAACCGCGCCGCCGCCGGCTAGGTAGATGCTGTTGCCGGTATCGTTCAGCGCCTTTTCCTGAAAGGCCACGCCGCGCGCCGTGTGGCAGGCGCCGCAATGGCCCAGGCCCTGCACCAGGTAGGCGCCGCGCAGCAGACTCGACTGCGGGCTCTGCGGCACGCTCATGGGGGCAGGCGCGGGCGCAAACACCATGCGCCACAGTGCCAGCTGGAAGCGCATCGACAGCGGCCAGGGGATGTCGGCCTTTTTGTTCGGCGTGGGGTCGGGCTGCACGCCGTGCATAAAGTAGGCGTACATCGCCTGCATATCGTCTTCGCCTAGCCGCGAAAACGAGGGGTATGGCATGGCCGGGTAGACGGTGTAGCCGGCCTTGGTGACGCCGGTGCGCATCAGCTTGGCGAAGTCTTCATAGCTCCAGCTGCCGATGCCTGCAGTCTTGTCGGGTGTGATGTTGGTGGAGTAGATCGTACCTATGGGCGTGACCATCGGCAAGCCACCGGCAAACGGCTTGTCCGGCGTGGCGCTGTGGCAGGCGATGCAGTCGCCAGCGCGGGCCAGATAGGCGCCCTTGGCAACCAGTTCCGCATCGACAGGGGCAGCAGCCTGCACTGCACCTGCGCTGAGCGCCACAGCCATCGCTGTGGCTTGGAGCAGGGTGGTGTGGGCCATCATGCGTCCACCACGGGGCGGGGGTCTTTCAGGTACTGCTCGCGTATCGCCTTGGCCGCCCAGTAGGTCAGGGCGGTGGCCAGGCCGGTTGGGTTGTAGCCTATGCCCACAGGAAACACGCCGGAGCCGACGGCAAACACATTCGGCACGTCCCAGCTTTGTAGGTAGCGGTTCAGTACGCTGGTTCGGCGGTCTTCGCCCATGGCTACGCCGCCAGCCCAGTGGGTGGTCTGGTAGGCGCGCAGGTCCAGGTGGTCGCCAAAGTTCTTCTGGCTGACCTTGATGGAGTGTGGGTTCATCGCCTTGGCCACTTTCAGCATCTCGCCGGTGACGTAGCGGCTCATCTTGATGTCGTTGTCTTTCCAGTCGAAGGTGAAGCGCATCAGCGCCTGGCCGTAGTGGTCGGTGTAGGTCGGGTCCAGGTCCACATAGCAGTCGCGGTAGACCATGTTGGCTCCGTGCACGTCGAAGGACACGGTGTTGAGGTAGTTGTCTTTCACCGCCTTCTTCCAGCCGGCGCCCCAGTTCGGCGTGTCGGTGGGCACCGGTATGCCTCCGATGGGCTTCACGCCGGCCGGGTTGCACCAGGCCGGCGCGCCGCCTACAAAGCCCAGCGGGCCGTGGTCGAAGTTGTCGGCGTTGTAGTCGTCCACCGCTACGCCCGTGCCGCCAGCGCCGATGAAGGGGTTGGTGTTGGTGCCTGGCGGGAAGAACATCTGCACCGTGGACATCATCTGGTAGGCGATGTTGCGGCCCACCACGCCTTCGCCACTCACCGGGTCATAGGCTTTGCCGATGCCGGAGAGCAAAAACAGCCGGGCGTTGTTGTAGGCAAAGGTGCTGGCTATCACCAGGTCGGCGGGCTGCTCGAAGCTCTTGCCGGCGGCGTCTACATAGGTGACGCCGGTGGCGCGCTTGCCGCTGGCATCCAGGTTGATGCGCAGCACGTTCGCGTCGGCGCGCAGCTCGAAATTCGCCACCTGCCGCAGCGCCGGCATGATGTTCACATTCGGCGAAGCCTTGGAGTAGTTGTAGCAGGCAAAGCCCGAGCAGAAGCCGCAGAAATTGCACGGCCCCATCTGGCAGCCATAGGGGTTGGTGTACGGGCCGGAGGCGTTGGACGAGGCACTGACGAACGGATGCAGGCCCACGTCTTTGGCCGCCTGCATGAACAGGCTGGCGGTGTAGGGCACTTTCTGCGGCGGCAGCGGAAAGTGGTCGGAGCGGTCGGCCTCGAACACATTGCCTTCGCCGACCACCTGGCCCTTGACCTTGTAGGCGCGGCCGGATGTGCCAAAGACTTTCTCGACAAAGTCGAAGTGGGGCTCCAGCTCGGCGTAGCTGACGCCGAAGTCCTGGATCGTCATGCCGTCGGGGATGAAGTTCTTGCCATAGCGCTGGGTGTAGTGGGTCTTTAGCTGCAGCTCTTCAGGCGTTACGCGCCAGTGCTGGCCGGACCAGTGCAGGCCGGCGCCACCCACGCCTTCGCCGGGCTTGAAGGCGCCGATCTGCCGGTACGGCACGGCCACATCCGCCACGCCGTGGCGAAAGGTGAATGAGCTTTTGGCCATGTTCTGGAACAGCTTGCCGCGCTGCACAAAGGTCAGCTCGTCCAGGGTCGTCGGGTAGATGCCGTCGGGGTAGGTGTCGCGGTAGGGGCCGCGCTCCAGGGCCACGACTTTCAGGCCGGCCTCGGTGAGTTCTTTGGCCATGATGGCGCCGGTCCAGCCAAAGCCGACGATGACGACATCGACTGCGGGTTTTTTAATGCTGTCGCTCATAGCGGCCTTCAGGAACTGGACACCGGCGGCAGCGGGTACTTGGTGGCGTACTGGTCTACCCAGTCGATGTAGTCGCCGCGTGCACCCGGAAAGCCGACCATCTTCCAGGCCGCCATGTTCTTGTTGCCACCGTGCTTGGGGTCGCAGAAGTAGCCCTCGCGTGTGTTGGTCAGCAGCTGCGCGAAGAAGGCCTTGGGCGGCACCGTGCCTATGGCCAGCGTGCCGGCTTCCAATGCGGTGAGCACTGCGTCCTGCTGCGCTGGGGCAAGCCCGGTGAAAGGCTTGCCGTGTAGTTGTTGCATCGCCTGCGCCAGTGCAGCCAGCGCTTGCCGGTATAGCTCGCGCGGGCTCTGCGCCAGCTGGTAGCCGAATTCATCGGCAGCGGTCGGCACAAATGGTGCCTGCATGAACCATAGCGCGCCAAAGCCGTAGGGCTGGGCCATCTGCCGGTCGATGAACTCGGGCACACCGGCCTCTGTGGCGCTGGGGCCGGCGGCATCGGCTGGAATCAGGCGCTCCACCAGGGCCGACAGCAGCTGCCATTCTTGCGGGGTGAAATAGCCTGGGCTGTAGCTGGCAGGGCTGCTGCCCCTGGGGGCAGAGCTGGCCAGACCGAGTGTGCTGCCCAGGGTTGCCAGTGCCGGTGCGGTTTTGACCGCGCCGCGCAAAAAGCGGCGCCGCGAGGCGGAAATGCCAATCGTCTTCATAGCGGGTCCTGGTACGGTGCCCGTGGGGGAAGCACCTTTGCCTGTGGGGCCACGGTAGATGTCCCGTCGGCGGTCGGCGTGTGTGTTGGTGTGCACACCGATACTGGTTCAGTTGCTATGATAAAAATAGCTGCTGGCGCTGGAGAATTATGCGCGGCAGGCCTATTTTTGTTGTGCTGTTTTGTAACGGGTCGGGGTGTAGCGGGTCATGATGCAACCGCCCGGCTTGTTGCTGGCGCTCAGCTACTGATGTGCTGGGTAGGTTGCGCCAGCCGCTCCAGCACCGCGTCCAGGCCCAGCGGGCGGGCAAAGTAGTAACCCTGGCCGGTGGTGCAGGCCAGCTGTGTCAGGCGCTGGCATTGCTCGGCGGTTTCTATGCCTTCGGCCGTGGTGACCATGTGCAGGCCGCTGGCCAGGTCGATCACCGAGCGCACGATGGCGTCTGACTCCGTGCTGTCGCCAATGTGCATGACGAAGGAGCGGTCGATCTTCAGCTTGTTGAACGGGAAGCTGCGCAGATAGGCCAGTGAGGAGTAGCCGGTGCCGAAGTCATCCAGCGCGATGCGTATGCCGGCGCTGCGCAGCCGGTGCAGGGCGGCCAGCACGTCGTCGGTGTCGGCCAGAAAGACCGATTCGGTGATCTCCAGCTCCAGCCGCTGCGGGTCCAGGCCGGTTTTTTCCAGTACGGCCAGTATCTTGTCCACCAGCAGTGCGTCGTCAAACTGCCTGGCCGACAGGTTGACAGCCATCAGCAGCGCATCAGGCAGCTGGCGGGCCGCCTGGCAGGCGGTTTGCAGCACCCACAGGCCGATGTCGCAGATCAGCCCGGCTTCTTCGGCGATGGGGATGAATTCTGCCGGCGAGACGCTGCCAAATCGCGTGCTGGTCCAGCGCAGCAGGGCTTCCACGCCGGTCATGTGCTGGCCGGTGAGCGAGACCTGGGGTTGGTACACCAGGTTCAGATTGCCCTGCTGCAAGGCGTGACGCAGATCGTCTTCCAGCGCTATGCGGCGGCGGGACTTCTCGTCCAAAGCGGGTGAGAAGAAATGGGCCTGCCGCCGGCCACGGGCCTTGGCCTCGTACAGCGCTAGGTCGGCGTGGTGGAGTATTTCGTCGGCGTGCCGGCCATCCTGCGGCAGCAGGGCGATGCCTATGCTGGTGTGCGGCGTGCAACCTATGCCGGACAGGTTGCAGGGCTGCTCTATGTTTTGCATCAGGCGTTCGGTGAACAGGCGCACCTCGTCTGGCTGGGCGATGCCGTCGAGCAAGATGGCGAACTCGTCCCCGCCCAGGCGGGCCACCAGGTCGCGGGCCCGGATGGCGCCAACCATGCGCTGGGCTACGGTTTTCAGCAGCAGGTCGCCGTTGGCATGGCCGTGGGCGTCGTTGACGCGCTTGAAGTTGTCCATGTCTATGCACAGCAGGGCTGCACTGCCGGGGTTGCCGCCGTCTTGGCTACATAGTTGCTGCAAGCGGTGCTGGAAATGGCGGCGGTTGGCCAGTCCGGTGAGTGCGTCGAAATGCGCCAGGCGGTGCATTTCGTCTTCGGCATGCTTGCGGTCGGTAATGTCGGCGCCCACGCCGCGCCAGCCGTACTGCTTGTAGTCGGCCTGGCCTGCCGGGCCAAGCAGGAATACAGGCTTGGCGGTGAGCGCCCACCAGCGCTGCTTGCCGTTGAGCATGACCGGCACGACCACGTCGCGAAAGGGCAGGGGCGTAGCCAGCGCCTGCTGTAGTTTTTCCAGGTACTGGGCGCTATCGTCGGCCCCCCGGGGGTGCGCGGCCTGGGTGCGCGCTATCAGTGCAACCAGGTTTTTGTCAGAGTCTTGGTGTGGATCGAATTGCAGGGCCTTGGCCAGCCGGTTGGAGGAATGGCCCAACTGCCCGCTGTACGACAGCTCCCACAGAAAGTCGCTGGAGTTTTCCTCGAAGTCACGCAGCAGCAGCCCGACGATCTGCTCCTTGTGGGCGGCGTCGGCCTCCGCCACTAGGCGCGATCCGTACGACCGGGCCATGACCCGCACCGAGGCAACCACCACCAGGCTATACACCAGCAGCAGGCAGAGCAACACATGCGCGCCCGGCAGCGCTACGCGCAGCAGGCCGATGGCAGAACCCAGAGTCAGTATGCCTACATACGACATCGCCGCTGCGGGCACGGTCACCAGGGCAAAGCCACCTGCGCAGACCATGCCGCAGGAAATCATGGTCAGCATGTGCTGGTCTTGTGGCGCTGCCCCGGGCAGCAGCAGCGCGGGCAGTAGCCCCCACAAAGCACCCAGCCCCGCAGCGTGGCGCACTGCACGCCGCATCGCTTTCAGAGAGGCGTGGGGGCGGGGTGGACGGTCGCGTGTGCGGTACCAGGCCCGCAGGCCCTGGGCGGCAAATACCAGCAGCACCAGGAACCAGACCCACAGCCATTGCGCATGGGCGGGCATGCGGGACATGACGATGGTGGCATTGAACAGGTTGACCAGCATGGCCAACGGGGTCAGGCCCAGCACGGCCTGGAGTTGCTTGGCGCGGAAACTGGCGGCCAGGGGCTCGTCCGCCTCGTATGGCGCCATGAACCGGCGAAAACGTGCAAGCACGTTACGGATATGCAGTTCTGTCACGCTTGCCATCGTTGGAGATCTGGCGATCCCTTGGTGTTCATGTGCTGGAAATGGCAGCGGTTGGCAGCATTTCCGGCGCTGTTTACATTGTGACACTGGTGTAACGGGCCTGGGCAAGTACCTGACTGCGTTTGGATGGGGTACAAACCCTGCTTAGATAAACGGGAGACATCCATGGAACAGACGCGAGAGCACATCGGCTTCATAGGCCTGGGCCTGATGGGCCACGGCATGGCCAAGAACATTGTGGACAAGGGCTACGCGCTGACTGTCTACGCCCGCCGCCCATCGGCCGCGCTGGAGGATTTGCAGCAGCGCGGCGCCCAGGTGGCTGCGTCCCCACACGCCCTGGCCGCCCAGGCAACGCTTATTTTCTTGTGCGTGACCGGTTCAAAGGATGTGGAGGCGCTGCTGCGCGGGCCGAACGGCCTGGCGGGCGGCCTGCAACCGGGCGCGGTGGTGGTGGATTGCTCGACCTCCGACCCGGTGTCCACTGTGGCGCTGGCCGCCGAAATCGCCGCGCTGGGCGCCACGCTGGTGGATGCGCCTCTGAGCCGCACGCCCAAAGAGGCCTGGGACGGTACGCTGGACACCATGGTGGGGGCCGATGACGCCACCTTCGCGCGCATCCAGCCGGTGCTGGCCACCTGGGCCGGGCGCATCGTGCACATTGGCGGGCCGGGCGACGGGCACCGCATGAAGCTGGTCAATAACTTTCTGTCGCTGGGCTATGCCGCTCTGTATTCCGAGGCCATGACGCTGGCGCAGGCCGTGGGCATAGGGCCGCAGCGCTTTGACTCGGTGATCCGTGGCGGCCGCATGGACTGCGGCTTCTACCAGACCTTCATGGGCTATGTGCTGGAGGGCAACAAGGAGGCCCACAAGTTCACCCTGCACAACGCCTTCAAGGACCTGCGCTACCTGGAGTCCATGGCCGACGCGGCGGGCATCTCCAACAGCCTGGGCAATGCGGTCAAGAATTCGTTTGCGCTGGCCTTGAAGAACGGTGGGGACCAGGCCTATGTGCCCATGCTGCCCGAGTACATCGCCAAGCTCAGCGGCGTGGACCTGGCGCCGAAATAAGGCGGGCAGCATTTTGCTACTAAAGAGATAGCTGCTAGCGCAGGTGGGAAGTGCGCTAGCGGCATTTTTATCTTAAAAAATGCAGAGGGCCGGCGTGGGCCGGCTTTGCAGCCCGCGCAGCGCAAGTGGGGGCGACTGGGGTACATTTTGGCCATGAGCAGAATAGACCGCAGACGGCGTGTCAGTTGCGCCCAGACAAGCAAGCTACACCAGAGGCTGCACGCAAGGCAGCCGGGTTGCCGCCCCCGCGCGGCGCTAGGTATCGGCGCAGGGTGGGTACATGGCTAGCGTGTTGCCCTTGCTGCAGACGGTGGCCGACACGCTGGACGGCCTGGGCATCGCCACCTGCGTGTTTGACGGCGCCGACAACACCTTGCTGTGGAACCGCAGCTTTCTCAAATTCTTCCCCGAACAAGCGCCCTACATCCATGCAGGCGAGCCCTATGCGGCCAACCTGCGGCGCTTCTACCAGGTGCGCCTGCCGCCCGAGGAGTTGCCAGCCATAGACGACTACATCACCCGAGGCATTGCGCGCCACCGGGCGCAGCAGCGCTCGTATTCGTTCGTGCACCGGGGCGTGCGCCTATGGGTGTCGTCGCTACCCTTGGAAGGGGTGGGGCGCATCCGCATCTGGCGTGCGCACGACCTGAATACCGGCGGGCTGGGCACGTCCATCCTGGGCGCAGCCGATGCGCCGTCTATTGACGGAGCAGGCCTGTTCGACAAGCTGCCGGACGGCATCATGGTCACCGGTGCGGACGAACGCATCGAATGGGTTAACGAGCCTTTTGTGTTGCTGTACCGCTTGTCTGGGCGTCATGGGGCGGTCGGCCTGCGTTTGGAGAGCCTGTACCGCAACCTATGGAAGGGGCACGAAGCGCAAGATGGCGCCTTGTTCCAGCAGGGTTTGCTGACCTTGGTCGAAAGCACACGCTACCAGGGCATACCTTTCGAGGTGCCTTTGCCAGACGGGCGCTGGAGCCGCGTCGTCGCCCAGCGCAGCCTGGACGGCAAGGGTTTTTTTGCCCATATGGATATCACCCTGCTCAAGCGCCAGCAACAGCAGCTGTTGGATGCCGAGCGCCGGGCCCGCGACAGCGAAGCCATATTGCAGGAAAAGTCGGCCCTGCTGGAGGCCACCCTGGAGTGCATGCTGCAAGGCGTGATGCGTATCAGCGCCGAGCGGGTGGTGGTGGTCTGCAACCGGCGCGCCCAGGAGCTTCTGGGTTTGCCCAAGGAACTGATGGACAGCCGCCCGACCCTGGATGCGGTGTTCGCCTACCAGGCTGCGCACGGCGAGTTTGTCCACGTGCCGCCCGAGCTGGTGGAGATCGTGCGCAATGGGGGCGACTTCAGCCGACCCTACTCCTACGACCGCAAGCGCCCGGACGGCCGGGTGATCGAGGTCAACAGCGTGCCCATCCAGGGCGGTGGCGTGCTGCGCACCTTCACCGACATCACCGAGCGCAAGCGCGCCGACGAGCGCATCCGCCATGTGGCCCGGCACGACGGCCTGACCTCGCTGGTCAACCGCGATGCCTTTCTGGAGGCGCTGAACCAGGCCGTCAAGCTGTTCGGCGCTAGATCTAACGGCTTTGCGGTGCACTTCATCGACATCGACCGCTTCAAGCCCATCAACGACAACTACGGCCATGCGGTGGGCGACAAGGTGCTGGCTTTGCTAGCCCAGCGCATGCGGCAGATCGTCCGCGACGGCGACCTGGTGGCGCGCATGGGCGGTGATGAGTTTGCAGTGCTGCAGTACCGGGTGGAGGGCTTGGAGAGTGCTATGGGCCTGGCCAATCGCATTCTGGATGGCGTGGCAGAGGACATGGAGATCGAGTCCCACCAGCTACAGGTGGGCGCATCCATCGGCATTGCGCTGTACCCCGCAGCGGGTGCCGACGCCGACGAGCTGTTGCGCAGTGCCGACGCCGCCATGTACGCCGCCAAGGTCAGCGGGCGCGACTGCGTGCGGGTTTTCGGAGTGGACGGCGAACCGGCATCCACTTACTAGGCGCGCTGCCTGGATGCAGGTTTGACTCCTATTTTGATAGCGCATGGCGCAGGTTTTACATGCGCTAGAGCCTGTTTCCTTCTACACATTCCAGTCCGACGTACGCCGCGCCTGTTGCCTGTCATAGCGGGCTAGTTCGCTGTGCTCCTGTGCCTGCCCGTGCACGCGGCCCGGGGCTTGGATGTCGCGCAGCAGGTGGTTGCCCAGCTCGCCCAGGGGTGCCGCGTGGGGCGGATTGCGGCGGGTGCAGCGCTGCCACAGTCGGGTCAGTAAATTGGCGTTGTTGCGCTTGGCCTGCGGCCGTTTCAGTACAAGGGTGGAGAGCGTCATGGCTGGCATTCAAAAGAATTGCTGGTAAGCATATTCATCCAATACATTCTGTAAAAGCGCTCATTTCTGCCAAGGCTGGATGCTTATACTTACCAGCATGACGCGCATTCCCCTGCAAACCCTGCCCACCTTTCGTGCCGTGGCCACGCTGTCCAACCTGCGTGCCGCGGGCGAGCAACTGCACCTGACGCACAGTGCGGTCAGCCAGCAAATCCGCTTGCTGGAGGAGCAACTAGGCTTTTTGCTGTTTGACCGGCGTGGCCGCCGCGTGGTGCTGAATGCCGCCGGGGCTGCGCTGCTGCAAGCGGTGGAGCCTGCGCTGGCCCAGATCGACGAGGGCATGCGCGCTGCAGCCCTGGCCTCCACTGGCACCGAGCAGCGTTTGCGCATCACGGTATCGCCGTCGTTTGCCCAGCACTGGCTGATGCCCCGCATGGCGCATTGGCGTGCTTTGCACCCCGGCATGGCGGTGGAGCTGCACACCTCGCAGCAGGCCATGGACCTGCCACGCGAGGGCTTCCACGCGGCGGTGCGCCAGGGCAAGGGCCCGTGGCGCGGGCTGGAGGGCAGTCGCCTGATCGACTCCCAGCAGGTGGTGGTGGCCAGCCCGGCCATGGCCCAGCGCTTGGCTGGCAGTGATCCGGCCAGCTGGGTCCACGAGCCTTTGCTGGGCACCAGCGAGTGTTGGGAGGCCTGGTTCGCGCTGGCGGGCCACCCCTGCCGTATCCAGCCGGTGGCGGTGTTCAACGATATGGGCCTGATGCTGCAGGCCACCGAGCAGGGCCTGGGCATCGCGCTGGGCCGTGAGCTGGTGGCTGCCGACGCGCTACATGCCGGGCGGCTGGTGCAGCTGTCGCCCCTGGCCCTGGCTACCGAGGCCTACGACGCTTATTGGCTGGTGTACCCGCCCGAGTTTCGAGACTGGCCGCCGCTGCTGGCCTTCCAGGCATGGTTGCGGTCAGAGTTGCAGATCGCCGCCAAGCTGTTGCAGCAGTCCCGGGCGCCTGCAGGCTGATTGGGGCTTGCTATTTAATCAATAGCTGCTGGCGCAGGTTCTGCCTGCACCAGAGCCATTTTTGGCTTGTATCTGCTTAGGCCATTAGTTCAGCGATATGCGCCTTCAGGGCGGCGTTCTCTGCGGTGAGTTCGGCCACGGTTTGCTTCAGGCGGGCGATGATGCCTTCGGGCGTATCGGGCTCGGTACGCTCCACCTCGCGCTCCACGGCCTTGGCCGCGCGCACCTGGCGGGCGGCTTGCTGCAGCTCTTTCTTGCCACCTGCGGCGGCGGCCAGCTGCTCCTCGGCGGGCAACGTGGCCACGGTGGCGGCAGTGCTGATGGAGATGGTGCCCGACTTCACCGCAGCCACCAGCTCGGGCGTGGCGGTTTTCTGGATCTTCTCGATCTGGCTGATGGTGGCGCTGCTGACGCGTGCGGCCTTGGCCAAGGCCTCGCGGGTCAGCGTGGGCTCGGCGGCAGGGGCGGCCGGGGCTTCGGCAGGCGCCTCCCAGGGCGCGGGGCCGCTGGTGTCGGCTACTGCTTCGGCCGGTGCGGGCTGCTCGCGTCCAGCCAGGATGTCTTTTTTACGCAGGGCCAGCACGCCGCGCTGGAAGTCGGACACACTGCGCCGGCCCAGGTGCTGGTCGATCATCCACAGGTGCACGTCGTCGATAGTCTTGAAGGCCGCGTTCTGCACGGTGTTGAAGGGCAGGTTGTGCTTTTGGCAGATGCCGTAGCGGTTGTGGCCGTCTACCAGCACATCGCCCCACAGCACCAGCGCGTCGCGGCAGCCTTCGGCCAGGATGCTGCGCTCCAGCGCGGCGTGCTCCTCAGAGGTGAGCGGGTCGATGTAGGCAAGCAGTTCGTCGTTGACCGTGATATTCATGTTGTAGCGCTAGCAGGGGAAAAAGGGCGCGATTGTAAAAGGCCCGGCTGATAGCGCCCAACAGGCGAACCAGCTGGCGCTGAACGCCTCTAGCGTTGCTGTGCGTGCTGGCGATGTGGTTGGCCAGCTGCTCCAGACCATGAAGGGCATCAACGAAAGCAGCAACACACTGGCAGTCATCGTCAGCCATCCATGGCATCGCCTTCCAGACCAATATCCAGGCCCTGGATGCAGCCGTAGAGGCTGCACGCGCCGGCGGGCAGGGCGCCGCACCGGTTTTGGGGATGCATACTGCGTGTACGGCTGTGTAAATCCCGGTTGGTGTGACAAATGCCCGCTGCCATGGCGGTATTTTTCTGACACACTTCGTTTGCACTTCGGGGGCTTTGAAATCCCCCAGGTGCCGCGGTCAGTATGCGGCTTCTGTGAAGCAAAACTGACAGGGGCAAACCTGGCGAAAGCCGGGGACGCAAAGCCACCGGGCTTCGGTGCTGGGTTCCAGCACCATGCTAGCGGGGTTGCCGTACAGAGTGACGTCAAACTCTTCTCTGTGCACTGTCGCCCTTTTGTTTTTTAACTCTAAGGTGACGACATGCTGAAAACCTCTACTTTTTCTCGTTCCACGGCACGCTGCGCAGGCGGCGGCCTCTCCCTGCTGGCGTTACTGGTGCTGAGCGCCTGCGGCGGCGGTGGCGGTGGCGGCGACGTGACAGCCACCGCAGAATCGGACCCCGTGGCGGCGTTGTCCAGCGTGACGACCGAGGTGTTGCCTACCTTCCACACCGCGCCGGTAGACATCAGCGACCCGTCCCTGGTGCCCAGTGACCCGGACGTGGTGCGCACGGAGGCGGTACTGCCCGCCATGGAAGGCATGGTCACCGCCCGTTTGCTGCCCGAAACCGTGGCTTCCGAGGCGGTAGTGGCGCGCCGCTTGGCGGTAGAGAACGCAGGCACCATCAGTTCGCGGGCTGCGTCCACCGTCACCGTCTACACCCCGGCGCAGATCCGCGCGGCCTATAAATTGCCGGCGGTCAGCGCCACCGGCGTGGTGTCCACCGCTGCGGCGCGTGCGGCCCTGGGCGCCGGCCAGACCATCTACATCGTGGACGCGTACCACAACCCGAATGCGTTCTCGGACCTGAATACCTACAGCTCCCGCCTGAACCTGCCCGGCTGCACCAGCGTGACCATCGCCGCAACCGCCAGCCTGCCGTTGGCTGCGGCCAGCACAACCGCCGGCTGCACCTTCAGCGTGGTGTATGCGGGCGCCACCAGTGGCCGTACGGCAACTGCACCGGCCTATAACGCCAGCTGGGCGGCCGAGATCGCGATGGACGTGGAGTCCGCACATGCGATTGCGCCCTTGGCCCGCATTGTCTTGATCGAGGCTGCATCGTCTTCGCTGTCGGCGCTGGCCAATGCCATTACCGTGGCCAACAACATGGGCAAGGGCGTGGTGAGCATGAGCTTTGGCGCGCTGGAAGGCTCGTGGACTGCATCTGTGGACAGCCTGTTCCAGGTCTCGGGCATGCAGTACACCGCGTCCACTGGCGACTCCGGTGTGGCG
This sequence comes from Rhodoferax sp. SPJ21, assembly GCF_058216335.1. Classification (NCBI taxonomy): domain Bacteria; kingdom Pseudomonadati; phylum Pseudomonadota; class Betaproteobacteria; order Burkholderiales; family Comamonadaceae; genus Rhodoferax; species Rhodoferax sp. SPJ21. The sequence continues at coordinate 97,727 of NZ_JBYZMO010000003.1, read as the reverse complement.
GTGAACTGGCCGGCCGTGTCCACCAAGGTGCTGGCCACCGGCGGTACTACGTTGACCTACAACGGCAGCACCCGTTCTGAAGTGGTGTGGACCGGCTCCGGCGGCGGCACCAGCGCCTATACCGCCGTGCCGACCTACCAGAAGGCCTTGTCTTCCACCATCACCAAACGCCGCGTGGCCGATGTGGCCATCGACTCCGACCCTTACACCGGCCAGTACGTGGGCATCACCGTGCCGGGGGGAGCTTTTGGTTTCATGTCCGGTGGCGGCACCAGTATTGCAGCCCCCGAATGGGCTGGCTTGCTGGCCATTGCCAGCGCCCAACGCGCCTTGTCCAGCCTGCCGGTTCTGAGCAGTGTGCACAACGCGCTGTACCTGAACGTGCTGCCCAGCGCCACCTCGTACGCCCAGGCATTTCTGGACGTGACCAGCGGCTCCAACGGCAACTGCACTACCTGCAAAGCCACGACTGGCTACGACAGCAGCACTGGTCTGGGTAGCCCGAACGGCACGGCCCTGCTGGGTTTCCTCAGCGCGATCAAACAGTAAACCCCATCGGTAGAGCTCAGCCCACGGTGTCTTAGGATGCCGTGGGTTTTTTTATTGCTATTGAAGATATAGCTGCCTGCGCAGGCGGTACCTGCGCCAGGGGCTAGTTTCTTATGTAAGGGCCGACCAACTGCTGCCGGTGCTCAGCGGAGAATAGGGGGCGACCGGCCTGGCCGGTTGGATTGGGCCACACCCACCCTCGTTTTTCCCGACCTGGATTGAAAGAAGCTGCAATGCAAGCACTGGATTTTGAATCGCCTACGGTCCGCCGACTACGCGCCGACCTGGCCCTGGCCCTGCGCGCCGCCGCCCACCACGGCCTGGCCGAGGGCGTTTGCAACCACTTCAGCGTGGAGCTGCCCGACCAGTCTGGCCGCTTCTTGCTGAACCCGCGCGGCCTGCTGTGGAGCGAGGTTGGCGCGGACGACATCGTGATGATCGACGCCCTGGGCAACAAGCTGGCTGGGCGCCACGCGGTGGAGCCGACCGCCATGTTCATCCACGCGGCCATCCACCGCCTGTGCGGCCAGGCCTGCGTGCTGCACACCCACATGCCTTACGCCACGGCACTGACACTGACCAGCGACCGCGCGCTGGATACCTGCCTGTCGCAGGGAGCCATGCGTTTCCATGGCCGTGTTGCGGTGGATACGGAATACAACGGCCTGGCGCTGGACGCATCGGAAGGCGAGCGTATTGCCGGTGTGATGCGGGGTGCCGAGATAGCCTTCCTGGGTAACCACGGCGTGGTGGTTTGCGGTGCGCGCATGGACTATGCCTACGACGACCTGTACTACCTGGAGCGCGCCTGCATGGCCCAGGTGCTGGCGCAATCCACGGGCCGGGCGCTGCAGCCCGTAGACCCCGCCTTGGCCCGGCGCGTGTGCGAGCAGACGCTGGGTGAGCGTTTGCAGTCTGAGCTGTTCTTTGAAGCCTTGCGGCGTACCGTGTAAACCGTTGGTGATGGAGAAACGTGTGGCCACGGCACGGGCTGCCGTGGTGAAGGACTTCTCTTTGTATATTCGCAAGATGTCTCCGTTGTATGGCAAGTTCATAGGAGACCCTGCGGTACGAGGCGAGTTGTTTGAAATCATTGGTAACCAGTGGCGCGTTGGCTGCGTACGCCAGCGCCAGTCCCATTTATTGCGCCGTGCATCTTTAGTCTGTTGATCCACCATGCCCCACACCATCCGCCCCTTCCAACCCGCCGACTGGCCCAGCGTCTGGACTTTGTTGCAGACCACATTCGCCAGCGGCGACACCTATGCCTATGCCCCCGAAAGCAGTGAGGCCGAGATCCGTGCCATCTGGGTCGATGCACCGTTGGCTACCTACGTGGCTTGCGCGGACGATGGCACGGTCATCAGCACCTACAAGCTGCAGCCCAACCAGCCCGGGCTGGGCGCGCATGTTTGCAACTGCGGCTACGTCGTGTCGCCCCAGGCGCGCGGCCAGGGCATTGCGTCGCTGATGTGCGAGCACTCCCAGGCCGAAGCCTTGCGCCTGGGCTTTCGTGCCATGCAGTTCAACCTGGTCGTGTCCACCAACGAGGGCGCGGTGCGCCTGTGGCAGAAGCTGGGCTTTCGCATCGTGGGCACCTTGCCTGGTGCGTTTCAGCACCGGCAGCACGGCTATGTGGACGCCTATGTGATGTTCAAGCAGCTGCTAGGCTAAACGCAGCGTTTGCTATCAATAATGCAGCTGCCTGCGCAGTTTTTATAAGCGCCAGAGCCATATTTCCCTGATTAGTTACTTGCCTCAGACACACCACGACAACCGTTCGCCCTGAGCTGGTCGAAGGGCTTGCAAACTAAGCCCTTCGACCAGCTCAGGGCGAACGGGGGGGGACATCGGCGTGGTTGCGTTCTGAGGCATGTACCTAATCAGGCATATTTCATTCAAATTTTTCATCGCCCGTAGGCTCAAAGTGCGGCACTGCATTCATCTGGTGGCGTAGCTTGGAGAGCTCGTAGTACATGCGCTTGCGGGCCCGGCTCTGGTTGCCCAGGGGGCGGTGCTCGGCGATGCTGTGCCAGGGGTTGTACGACAGGCGCTTGGCAAACTCCATTTGGGCCGGTGAGTCGAACTTTTGACGCGGGATGCGCAGCGTGGCGGCGCTGATGCGGGGCGACAGGCGCTCGGGCCAGAGCACGCCAGCGTTTTCAATCGGCATGAGGTGCGGGTCGGTCTGCAGCTGCAGGCGCACGTCCAGCTCCACATCGCCCATGGCAAGGCTTTGCGCCATGGCGGCGCGCAGGTAGTCGTCCGGCGGGCGTAGCGGCAGGCGGGGTATGGGCGTGCGCTGCGTGCTCTTGGGCCAGAACGAATACTGCATGGCCTGGCCCTCGCCCAGCAAATACGGCACGCAGCTGAAGTAGGGCGCCTCTAGCGGACTGCTCTGCGTCTTGGTCCACAGGCCTTGCATGATGGCGTCCAGGATGTGCGGGCGGTGGAAGTTCAGGAAATAGAAGATCTGCGCGTTCTCCAGGCTGGTCTTTTGCAGCTGGGCATTGGCCATGACGTCGGGCGTGACGAAGGTGGGCGGCGACACGCCGAACATGTCCTGGGTGAACCTTTCCTCGTCCATCAGCTTGGGGCCGGGCACGTCCATCAGCTTGACGCTGATGCTCATGAAGCCTACGTCGTCAATATCCGGTGTGATGTAGGGCCCGGGGCCCGAGAAGCGCACCCAGGCCGGGTAGCTGCGGGGCTGGGCATAGATGCCGTGGCGCAGCGCTGGGGGCAGGTTGTCGTGCACGATGAACTCGGCGCGCACAATGCCCTGGGTCTTGGTGTTGCCACCGCGCTCGAAGCCGCCGGGCTTCCACAGCGCGCGCATCTGCTCCTGAAAGCTCTGGATGATGGAATCTACAAATGCCTCCTCGCCGGGCAGCAGCTTTTCTTCAGCGATCTTTAGGCCTTCGTTGGGCCGCTGGGCGTTGATCAGCGCCGTGGTCAGCCGGGCCAGCGGGTCGCGCAGCAGGGCGTCAAAGGCGGGGCGGATGAAGGGGTCGAAGCGGCGTTCCAGCTGGATCAGTGCCAGCGAGGTATCAGACAGCCAGTTCTTCACGGCCGAGCCGGTATTGGCGCGCGGCACCGGACGGCTGGTGTTGGAATTCATCGTGTGTCTCCCTCTTCACCAATCTGCGCCAGGTAGCGCAGTGCGCGGATGCCGGGCAGAAAGAAGTAGGCACCGCCGCGCACGGTGACGAACTGCGGCAAGCCGCTGAGCCGCTGGTCCGGCCCTTGGGCCTGGGGCATTGAAAAACCATCCACCACGCCACTGCCAAGCCCGGGTGCGCGGTTGCCCAGCAGCGGGTCGTTCTCGCCGTGCAGGCCATCGAAATGCGGCGAGTTCAGCCACGCGCCCTGGACGAATTCAAACTGCCGGGCGATGTTGGCGCCCAGGCAGATGAAGTGCAGGCCGGTAGGAGTTTCACCAGGCGGCCCGTCCTGGCCATAGGCGCGGCCACGCCGTAGCAGGCGGTGGAAGCGGGTGGAGGGCACACGGTCCTGCTCCAGCGCGGCGGCGTCAAACCCCAGGGTGCGCGCAAGCCAGGGCAGCAGGCCGGGGGCGCCCGCCGGCAGGTCGGCATTGCGCGGGTTGGCGCGGCGAATATGCGCGCCCAGCGGGCATTGCGTGCCGCGCGGGTCGCTGCTGTAGTCGAAGGCATTCAGGTCGCTGGCCGGCGTGCTGGCCAGCAGCGGCTGGCCGTCGCGCGTGCGACCCAGCATGGCGGCGGCCAGTTGCTCCTGCCGTGCGGAGTCGCCGCCGGCTTGGGCATGCAGGCATTGCCAGAAGCCCTGCACATCCTGCTCCAACTGGCGCAGCACCAGGTAGCTGCCGTTGCGGCCCAGGTCGGCTTGGTCGGGCAGGTCTTCCGCACGCGGCAGCAGGGCCTGTGGATCTTGCTGCGGGCTGAGCAAGGGGCGGTCGGTGTAGCCGCCGTATTCATTGGGGTAGCCCAGCAGGAATTCGCCCAGGCAGCTGAGGTTGGTGTAGTGCAGCTGCTCGGCATCGCGCACCGGCCGGTCGCGGCTCCAGTCCAGCAGGGGCTGGGAGATGCCATCCAGGAAGCCGAAGGGTTCATGGTCGCCGCGCTCGCTGCAGCGCAGGCGGGCCAGGGTGTCGAAGCCAGCGGCGCATTGCGCTTCCACCGCACTTTGCCAGGCGTCCATTTGACCGGGTAAGGCGTACAGCAATACCAGCACATGGGGTAGCGTTGCGTCGTCCCCCCATGCCCATTGGCTGGGCGCGTTGGCGCCCAAGTCGCCCAGGCGGCGGGAACGGCTGGGGTCACCGCCCATGCCGGCGATGAACTCGGTGGAAAACCCATCCACCACCGCTGCCGGAACGCCCAGTGCACGCAGGCCAGCGCTGCCCAGGGCAATCTGCAGTACGGTTGCCGGCGGTGGTTCGGCCGGCGCGGCACTGGTTACGGGGGCGCTGGCCAGCCAGGCGCGGGCGGCGGCCGGGTCCTTCACGCGCAGCAGCAGAAAGCAGGCCTCGCTGTGGTGCTTGTAACCAAAGCGCAGCAGGCCCTGGATGTCTTCCAGCTCTACGGGCGCTGCGGGGCGGATGTTGCTCATAGCAGCCTCAACCAGGTCAGGGCCTGGGCATCGGTCATATGGGGGCGCTGCAGGCCTTCGCGGATGCGCTGGTTGCGCTGCATGTCGGCCAGGGTCAGGCCCGGGTAGGCCTTGTACCAGACCTGGGTGGGCACCTGGTGGCGGCGCTGGTAGTACTTAAAGACTTGTTCCTGCTGCGCGCCACCCAGGATCAGCCAGCGCGTGCGCGGCCAGCCCAGGCCGTTGCTGAACACCAGGTTCAGGCCCCAGGCCACTTTGTTGATGAAGTCGTCCATATAGCCCTGGTGGCTGCCGTCGTAGTTGCTGGTGAAGAGCACGCGGCTTTTGTCGTCCAGAAACACCCAGCGCGCGAAGTGGATGGTCTGCACCCGCGCCAGATGGCCGCGGGTGAACACATGGCGGCAGGCGTAGTCGATCAGCACCAGTAGCAGCGTCACCAGCCAGCGGCGGAACAGGCCGGGCTTGACGGCGCCCAGCGCGGTGTACTGGTTGCTGGCGTCGAAGTCCTCCAGGTCTTGCAGTGCCTGCAGGTCGGCCGGGTCGGGTCGGGGGCAGATTTCCACATCGGTTTCCTCGCGGCTGCGCAGCTGGTAGACCAGCCAGGGCGACAGCACCACCAGCAGGGGCAGCAGCACCAACCCAGCCAGGGGCACGGCCAGCAGATGCAGTAGCTGGCCCAGACACCAGGCCAGCGGAGTGGGCGGCGGTGGTGTCAGCGTAAGCCTGCCGGCCTGTATCTCGGTTTGCACCACCGACTGCAGTGCGCGCCGCACGGTTTGCGCATCGGCAGTGCTGTTGCGCGGCAGGCGTGCCGACAGGGAGCGCTGCAGCGCGCTTTCCTGCTGGATCTGCTGCACGCTGCGCCCCAGCCAATTCACGTAGCGGGCCGCAATCGGGCGGTCGTGCGCCAGCATCCAGCCCAGCAGGTCAGCGGTGGCGTCAAAGCCGGCGCAGTGGGCGAAGATGCGCCGCAGCCCGTCGCCCGCGTGCTGTACCAGGTCGGCCAGGCAGTCGTGGGCCGTGCCGTCGCAGTCGCCCATGAACGCCAGGTAGGTGGGCAGGCGTGGGCGCGGCAGGCCCAGCGTTTCCAGGTCTACCTGCAGTGCGTCGTCTAGCAAAACCAAGCGGGCGAAATGCAACTGCTGGAAGCGGGTGAATGGCAGCACCGCGTTGTGTGCATCTGCCATGCCGGGGGTGGCGTTCATGCTGTCCAGCAGCGTACGCAAGCTGATCTCGCGCCCCCTGGCCAGCGGCGCCACCACGGTGAATTGCGACTGTGGGGTCACGGTGGCTTTTTAGAATTGCAGGCAGAAGTCGATCAGCCGTTCCTTGCCCCAATACACCTTGCCAAGGTAGAAGTTGGGGCCGATCAGGCGGATTTCGTCGCGCACGTAGTGGGCGATGACCGAGGTGTCGGAGTAGTCCAGCACGATGCATTCCTGCCCATCCAGCCAGCTCTTGTCTTTGTAGACCTTGGCCAGTACGGCCTCGAAGCCGAACACCAGCACCTTGTTTTTCAGCAGGCCTTTTTCGGCGTCAAACACCTTGCCTTGCCAGCCGAACATATTGATCAGGTGGGCAATGCTCTCGGTGTACTTGGTGCCGGGCGCGATGATGGCCGTGCCGTTGGCCGAGCCATTGGGTATATCGCCGGCCGGGCTGGCCCGGAACAAATCATCAAGCTGCACTTGGCTCATTGCCAGCAGTTGTTTTACGTCGTAGGCCATGCTCTCTCCTTATGCGGTTGCCCGCTGTAAAAAACTAGGTGGGCGCTTGCGCGGCGTCTTGCAGGATCACATCGGCGGCTTTTTCACCCACCATATAGACCGCCGATGCGATGAAAAAACCGGGTATGCGCGGGAACACCGATGCGTCCACCACCCGCAGCCCTTGTGTGCCGTGCACGCGAAAGCGGCTGTCCAGCACGCCGCCATCTTTCGCGGCACCCATAGGGCAGGAGCAGGATGCGTGGTGGCCCCAGGCGGTGTTGCGCACATAGTCGGCCAGGGCGGCGTCGGTCTGCACCTGGGGGCCGGGCAGGCATTCTTCGGCGATCAGGCCACGGGCCAGCAGCGGCGCTGTCAGGCCGCGTATAAATCGTATGGCCTGCACCACGGCTTGCAGGTCGCTGCCCTGGGTGTCGCTGCCTTCTTCGAAGTAGTGGAAGTTGACCTGCGGCGTGTCGCGCGGGTCGGCCGAGCGCAGGCTGATGCGGCCGGCGCGGTTCAGTGTGTGCGCCTTCAACACGGCCCAGGTGAGCCTGTCGCTGTGCTGGCGTATCAGCTGCGAGAAGCCCGGCGCATAGCCCTCGAAGCGCGCTGGCAGGGCCATGCAGAAGATGTCCGGCTCGGGCTGCTGGCTGGACGAGCGACGCACCAGGCCCACAGCGGCCCCGTTGGTGGCGTACATGCCGCTGCGCCGGGCATGCCATTCCTGCCACTGCGGGTCGCCCCGCGCGAAACGGGCGCCGGCCAGCGCCTGCCAGGGTTTTGCCATGCGGTGGGTGATGGCCACTTCGTAGCGGTCTTGCAGATTGCGCCCAACACCGGGCAAATCTACCTTCAGTGGAATGCCGTGGGCCTTGAGTTCGTCTGCCGGGCCTATGCCGGAGAGCATCAGCAGCTGCGGCGTATTGAAGGCCCCGCCGCACAACACCACTTCGCGTGCAGCGCGTACCTGCTGGCGTCGGCCAGGGCTGCTGCTGGCCTGGCTGTGTGCGCGGTACAGGCGCGCGCCCTTGAGGAACTCCACGCCTTCGGCCTTGCCATCGGGCCCCAGTAGCACCCGCGTGGCCAGGGCATCCAGCTCGATGTGCAACTGGCCTGGGTGCCGCGCCGCCACCAGTAAAAGACGCTCGCGGGTGCCGAACCGGCTGGCCTGCACCGTGCTGGTGGGGGTGTAGCACAGGCCTTCAAAGCTGCCGCCGCCCCAGGGGCGCGCATTTGGGTCGCCCTTGCCGCGCAGCCAGCGCAGGGCGCTGCGCAGCGGATGGGCCAGGCTGCCGGTGAACGTGCGGGCGGTCTGGGCCACCAGGCGCACCATTTGTGCGTCGCCCAGCGCTTCCAGCGGGATGGCGCGTTCGGTGTGCAGCCAGCCATCCCAGCCGTGGCCAGTGGGGTTGATGCCCAAGTGGCGCAGTGCGCGCCAAAGCGGGCGGTGGTGGCAGGACTCCACGCGTTCGGCATAGCGCTGCATAGGGCGGGCCTGCCAGCTGCGGTCGCCCGTCAGCTCGGCGATGTGGTTCCAGTCGGAATCGTGCGGGCGCATGAAGATCATGGCGTTATGCGCGGTGCAGCCGCCCAGGCCGGCCGCGCGGGGGTAGAGCACGCCCTGGTGGCTGGCGTTGTACTTGGGGTCGCGCAGCTGGCGTGCTTCGTCGCCGTAGTGGCGCACCTGGAAGTTCCACGCCATGGCTTCGTTCTCACAGGCAAAGCTGTGGAATGCGGGCACGTCGTAATCATCGGGCAGGCCCGGCCCGGCGCTGGTGCGCGGGTCACCGCCGGCCTCTAGCAAAAAAACCCGCATGCCGGCCTCTACCAGGCGGGCAGCCAGCGTGCCGCCGCCTGCCCCCGACCCGACGATGATGTAGTCCCATGGTCGTCTTTCGGCATCGGTCATTGGGGGCTATGGGTGTTCAAAAGGTCTTGATGAAGGCGATCAGCGCGCGCTTGTCGTCGTCGCTCAACACCGGTTCGGTGCCGAATGACTTCTCGTCTGCGCTCAGCCCTTCCTGTTCATTGAATGCAGCGGTGCCAAAGTAGTGGCCACGGTTGACTACAAAGTCCGGGCATTTGCTCAGGCGCAGCATGGGTGCGCGCAGGTTGGCGAACTTGTCGCGCAGCTGCTCGTCCGTGGCGTTCTCGGGCGCGGTCAGCAGGTCGGCCTTGAGCTTGACCACCATCTCGGTCACGTCGCGCACCTGGGCGGCTTTGTCGCCCAGGTCGTCGCTTTCGCTGCGCAGCTTGAGGTTGGCGATCAGGTTCACCGGCATGCCTTTGGGGATGGGGCCCAGCACCACGTCGCTGCCCGAGCCGACCAGCTTGGGGAACCAGCGGTGCAGCATGCCTTGCAGCGGCTGCAGCGCATCGGGCATGAAGCCGTCAGGGACGATGACCTCGCTGCGCTGGGTGGTGCGGTCTATGGTGCCGGGCACTTTGTTGCCCAGCAGGCTGTCACGCTCGCGCTTGTCGGGCCAAAGCAGTTGCTCGATGGAGGCGTCAAACACTTTCATGCGGCTGGCGACCGAGGGGCTGGAGTCGAATGGCCCCAGGCTGTTGTTCAGCAGGAAAGGCGCGGTGGACCAGATGCTGATCAGCGATGGCACGCGGGTATAGCCCCGTCCGCCGGCCGGCATGGCGTAGGGCACGGGGTCGCCGGTGAACGGGTCGCTCAATGTGACCGTGCCCACCGATGGCAGCTGCTTGTAGGAGGTGGACGAAAAGTCGTTCCAGATATTGCCGCCCAGGGCATTGGTGGCCAGCGGGCTGCAGACATTGGTGCGCAGCAGTGTGGACGGTATGCGGGCCTCGGTGGACAGGTAGTTGCCATGCAGAAAATCGGGCGCCTGTACGATCTGGCGCATCTGCGTCTTGTAGCTATCGGTTTGCGTCCATCCCCAATAGCGTTTGAAGCAGGCCAGGTAACCCGCGCCGGCGCATTTGTCCGGGTCCAGCGCCAGCTCCGGGGGCGGAGTGGGGGCCTTGCTGGAGTGGCAGCGCGCGCAGGTGTCGGCAAACACGGTTTTGCCGCGCTCCACGGTGGTACGGTCTTCGGCCAAATAGCTGGCGCCGCCGGGGGCGTCTTTCAAATGGTCGGGCTGCGCGGCCTTGAGGAAGAACAGCGCGGTATTGGGCGTGCCAGCCTCGGTAGCCTGCCAGTAGCCCGAGTTCTTTTGCGCCACCGCGATCTGGATCGGCGTGATGGCTTTGCCGCCGACCACGGGGTTGAAGTGCAGCAGCCATTCCTCGCTGAACAGGCCGATGTTCAGGTACACGCGGTTCAGCGCGCCCAGCAGGCCGACCGAGTCTGCGCCGTCTTTCAGCACATGGGGCGTGCGTGTGGTGCCGCTGGTTTTGTCGTAGAACTCGGTGAGACTGGAAAAAGGGCCGCTGGTGAAGAAGTCGTTGAACTGCTTGTTGTCGCGCTCGCCGCCGTTCAGCTTTTCATGCCACAGGTTTTTGGCGACGCCCATGCGGGATGCGAAGTCGTACACCGCATTCATGGTGCGCGGGTTGTTGATGCTGTCGGTGGAGATCAGCGAGGTGTCCATGGCGCCAGGGCGGAAGGTGTGCGCCAGCTGGAACATATAGTTCTTCTGCCCCTCGGGCTTGTTGGCGTTGTGGATGAACAGCCGGTCTACCCACATGTACTGCGCGCCTACCGACGAGCTGAGGTTGGCGAACTTGGGGTGGGCTGGGTCGTCAGGCGGGTTCACCGGGCTGGGCCCCACATGGCAGAAGCCGCAGGACATGCCCACGCGGTAAGGCCGCACCAGGTCCTGGCGGTTGTAGTACTTCGGGTCGGTGTAGTACTTGTCGGCGTTCCATTCCTTGGCGGCTTTTTCGTCAAACGCCGGATTGGGGAACAGGCGCAGGCCCACGATGCCGGTGGCCTCTCCGTAGAACGAGCCCACCGGCAGGGGCTTGCCGCGCGCACCTGTGGCTACGCCAGGGTATTTGCTGGCGTTCTCAAACGGGTCGGGGGCGCAACCCTTGCTGCGCTGGTCCAGCCACAGGCCCTGGTGCTTGGGGTCGGGGCCAGAAGCCTTGTCGAAGCAAGGTTCGTTGACCAGCCCTAAATAGTCCCAGCGGCTGTCACGGGTGTAGCCCTGGCTGGGGTGGGAGCTGACCATTTTCAGCAGGTCGAAGGCACCAAAGGTGTAGTCCGTCATGTGGTCCCACAGACGGTCGTTGCCGCCGGTCCAGACCAGCCACATATTGCGCCCGGTGACTTCTGCGGGCGATAGGGCCACGGCGCCGTCCATATCGTGGAAGTAGTCCTCGCTGGCATGGGGAAAGCTTTTGCCGTCGCGTCCGGCTAGCAGGGCTTCGTCCAGCACGGTGCCGGGTTCCGGGCCTTTGGAGCAGGCCGCCAGCAGCAGCGCCAGCGTCAACGCCAACGCCAGCAGCCAAGGGGTTCTTGTTTTACAGCCATTCGATGCCATTGCCATCTCCTGTTGACCCTGCACAGAACAAGCCAGCCGCTGTGTAAAACATGCGGCTTTTGCCTACTAGTTATCGAATTCGCAAGTTGTAAACATTGCGCCTTCTTTGTCGAAAAGTAAAGTTCTGGTAAGCGCGGGTGCGGCCTGCGGCTGCGGACCGGTGTGTGGGCAGCACCTCCAGCCGGCGTGGCGTGCTAGTGTTTCTTGGATTATTTTGCTATGGAAAAAATAGCTGTATGCGCAGTAAATGAAAGCGCTACAGACACTTTTCGTACAGATTACTTGCCGTGGCGGCTGTGTTGCCTGCTGGTAAAGCTGGCGCTGTGCAAGCTGTGAACCTATCCCTCTTGTTATGGAAATCCCGGCAGCGGATTTTGCAGGCCCGCCTACAACTACAGGGGGCCGCCAGGAGTCGGCCCGCACCGTGGCATCGCCCACCACGGTTGGCGGCATGTAGCGGGCGGTTCTACACCAACAACTACGGGGGTTCTATGCAATGTCACTGCTTCATTGTTCCAAAGGATGTGCTGGAGCGTTTCGCCAAGGACAAGAGCTTGTCGGCAGCCGAGCGGCAGAACTTTGCCAACATGGCCGAATTCGAGGCGTATTGGCGCAAAGTGCGTTCTGCCGCCTCGGTGGCAAATGCGCTGGCGCTTCGCTCTCTGTCTGGCACGGCCACGGTGGCAGCAGCCACGGCGGCGGCTGGCGTTTTGCCGGCCATCACGGTCTATAACTGCGCTACCAGCACCCATTTGCCCGGCACGTTTGTGCCCAACCCTGGCACTTCTGCCGACCAAACCGCCAAGCGCGCATTTTCGGAAACCACGGCAGTGGCCGACTTTTACCGCAAGATATTCGGCCGCAACTCGGTGGACAACCAGGCCATGGCTCTGCAATCGAGCATCCACTACGGAGTGAAATACAACAATGCGTTTTGGAACGGCACGCAGATGACCTACGGCGACGGTGACGGCAATATCTTTGTGGACTTCACCAAAGGCAACGACGTGATTGGCCACGAGCTGACCCACGGCGTCACCCAGTTCAGTGCGCAATTTGCCTACGCCAACGAACCTGGTGGCTTGAACGAGAGCGCCTCGGACGTGTTTGGCTCCATGTTCCGCCAGTGGGAAAAGAAGCAGACCGTCACTGCGGCAGACTGGCTGATAGGCAGCGACATCATGGGCAAGGGCGCCCGAGCCAAGGGCTATACCTGCCTGCGCGACCTGGCGAACCCGGCCGCCGCGCATTGCCTGTCACCGCAGCCGACACAGTATTCGCAATACCAGCCCGGCATGGACCCGCACTACAGCAGCGGCATACCCAATTTCGCCTTTTACAAGGCGGCCATGGCCCTGGGCGGGTATAGCTGGGAGGTGGCCGGACAGATCTGGTACAAGGCCTTGACGGGCTTCGCCCCCAGTCCCAGCATGAAGATGAAGGTATTTGCCAACCGCACCCGCAAGCTGGCAAAAAGCCTTTATCCCACGCAGCCTGCGGTATACGTCGCCGTGCACCAGGCGTGGCTGGCGGTAGGCTTGTAACCACACCTCACATGGGCACGATATGGCTATATTGAAAATCGAGCGGGTAGGGGGGCTGGCCGGCTTCGGCGGGCCGGGCGCCCGCATCGCCAGCCGGGGCGAGCTGGCCGCCAGTGCCTTGAGTGCGGAGGAACACAGTGCACTGGATGCCCTGTTTCAGCGGTACGCCACAGGCAAAAAGGCCAGCCGTGCCGCGCCACCGGTGGCTGATGGCTTTCGCTACCGCATCTCGCGCACCGGCGCCCAGGGCGCAGAAACCATTGAGGTGCCTGAGTCCGACGTGCCGGCGGCGCTGGTCCGCTGCGTGAAGGATGGGTTGTTGTAGCTATATAAAACATAGCTGGCTATGGCCGTGGCATTTGCGCTGGACGCAGTTTTTGCCATCCTGTTCCAGGGTTTCACCAAGGTGTGCGATGCATCCGGCTAAAGCGGTATCGGGACGCTAGACATCCTGTTTAGTCCGCAGGGTGTGGCCCCTGCCTTGGGCTATTTCACCCGCGCTGCGGTGGGTGAAAAGTACGCTAGACGGGTTGGTACACCGGTTTGAATGCTATATAAAATATAGCTTACTGTGCATGGTTTGTATGCGTCAAATGCATATTTGACGGTTTATTTCTGTGTTAGCACATTGCTCCTTGTCTGGAAGCACATGCACCCTCAAGTAGACTCTTGGGATGTGGCGGTCGCGCAAGCGACTCCGCTTAACCGCTGCGAGCGGCTCACACATTTGTTAAATGCACTAGAGGACGAACCATGGTTGCCGAAAAATCCAAGATCTTTTACACCCTGACCGACGAAGCGCCGCGTCTGGCAACCTACTCGCTGTTGCCCATCGTCCAGTCGTTCACAGCGGCAGCCGGCATCGAAGTGGTGACCAGCGACATCTCTGTAGCAGCCCGCGTGCTGGCCGAGTTCCCCGAATTCCTGTCGGACGACCAGAAGGTTCCCGCCACCCTGGCAGAGCTGGGCCGCCTGACCCTGCTGCCCGACACCAACATCATCAAGCTGCCCAACATCAGCGCCTCCGTGGGCCAGCTGCAAGCCTGTATCAAGGAACTGCAAGCCAAGGGCTACGCGATTCCCGATTTTCCTGAAGACCCAAAGACCGACGAAGAAAAATCCATCCGTGCGCGCTACTCCAAGTGCACCGGCAGCGCGGTAAACCCCGTGCTGCGTGAAGGTAACTCTGACCGCCGCGCCCCCAAGGCCGTGAAGGAATACGCCCGCAAGAATCCGCACAGCATGGCCGAGTGGAGCCAGGCATCGCAGTCGCACGTATCGCACATGCACCATGGCGACTTCTACCACGGTGAAAAATCCCTGACGCTGGACAAGGCCCGCGACGTGAAGATGGAACTGCTGACCAAGAGCGGCAAGACCATCATCCTGAAGCCCAAGGTGTCGCTGCTGGACCGCGAAGTCATCGACAGCATGTTCATGAGCAAGAAGGCGCTGGTCGAGTTCTATGAAAAAGAAATCGAAGACGCACACAAGACCGGCGTGATGTTCTCGCTGCACGTCAAGGCCACGATGATGAAGGTGTCCCACCCCATCGTGTTCGGTCACTGCGTGAAGATCTTCTACAAGGACGCGTTCGAGAAGCACGCCAAGCTGTTCGACGAACTGGGCGTGAACGTGAACAACGGCATGGCCAATCTGTACGACAAGATTGCCACCCTGCCACAAAGCAAGCAAGACGAGATCAAGCGTGACCTGCACGCCTGCCACGAGCACCGCCCCGAGCTGGCCATGGTCGATTCCGCCAAGGGCATCACCAACTTCCACTCGCCCAACGATGTGATCGTGGACGCATCCATGCCCGCCATGATCCGCAGCGGCGGCAAGATGTGGGATGCCAATGGCCGCCTGAAGGATGTAAAGGCTGTCATGCCTGAATCCACCTTCGCCCGCATCTACCAAGAAATCATCAATTTCTGTAAGTGGCATGGCGCCTTCGATCCCAAGACCATGGGCACGGTGCCTAACGTCGGTTTGATGGCCCAGCAGGCCGAAGAATACGGCTCGCACGACAAGACCTTTGAAATCGCCGAAGACGGCGTGGCCAACATCACCGACCTGGCCACTGGCGAAGTGCTGCTGAGCCAGAACGTGGAAGCCGGTGACATCTGGCGCATGTGCCAGGTCAAGGACGCCGCCATCCGCGATTGGGTCAAGCTGGCCGTCACCCGTGCACGCAACTCCGGCATGCCCGTGGTCTTCTGGCTGGACGCCTACCGTCCGCACGAAGCGCAGCTGATCACCAAGGTCAAGATGTACCTGCACGAGCACGACACCACCGGCCTGGACATCCAGATCATGAGCCAGGTGCGTGCCATGCGCTACACCCTGGAGCGCGTGATCCGCGGCCAGGACACCATCAGTGCTACCGGCAACATCCTGCGCGACTACCTGACCGACCTGTTCCCCATCATGGAACTGGGCACCTCGGCCAAGATGCTGTCGGTTGTGCCTTTGATGGCCGGCGGCGGCATGTACGAAACCGGCGCGGGCGGCTCGGCCCCCAAGCACGTGCAGCAGCTGGTGGAAGAAAACCACCTGCGCTGGGATTCGCTGGGTGAATTCCTGGCCCTGGCCGTTAGCCTGGAAGACCTCGGTATCAAGGCCGGCAACGCCAAGTCCAAGGTACTAGCCAAGACGCTCGATGCCGCCACCGGCAAGCTGTTGGATAACAACAAGAACCCTTCGCCCAAGACCGGTCAGCTCGACAACCGTGGCAGCCATTTCTACCTGGCGCTGTATTGGGCTGAAGCCCTGGCAGCCCAAACGGACGACGCCGAGCTGCAAGCCCGCTTTGCCCCCCTGGCCAAGTTGCTGGCAGAGAACGAGCAAAAGATCGTGGCTGAGCTGAATGCGGTGCAAGGCCACGCGGTGGACATCGGCGGCTACTACCTGCCTGACGTCGCCAAGACCGATGCTGTGATGCGCCCCAGCGCCACGCTGAACGCAGCGCTGCAAACCGTCGCGGCCTGATAGCCACCCGCTGCGCTGACCGCGCAGCGCCGCCATGCGGATACGTGCCACACGCCAGCCCAGGCTGCCGTGTGGCATTTTCTTGTGTGCTATTGAACTGGTAGCTGCTCGCGCAGGCAGAATCTGCGCCAGAGCCTGATTTTCTTTAAATGCTTAGTGCAGCTTGCCGTACTGGGTGCCGCCGGTCAGGCTGCCGCCTTCCAGAGGCATCAGGTCGGACAGGTATTCCTGCTCGCCCACGCGTACCGGGGGCGGCGTCTTGCCGCGCTGCAAGGCTTCCATGAAGGCCGCTTGCTCGGCGGCCGAGATCGGCTGGTAGGTGCGGCGCGACAGTATGGGCGTGGGCGGGTGGTCATTGGCGGCGGTGCTGGCGACAGGCGCCACCGGCTTGGGCGGCTCGAAACTGCCGCTGCGCGCAGGGTCGCCCGCGCGGGTGCGGCGCTCAAACTGGTCCTCGGTTTCGCTGACGCGCCAGTACACGCCGTCTATCAACACGCCATAGCGCTTGAAGGCATCGGTGCGCAGGCTTTGCTCCATGGCCGCAAAACTCTTGCCCTTGCCGTGCGCCCCGGCGGCAAACGACTTTGCCACATCCACCATGGCGATGAAGCGGTGGTGCCGCTCGTCCACCGGCATGAGCTTGAAGCGGTACATATTCGACACCACTTCCATCGACAAAAAAGACTCTCGGATCGACTGGTAAAGCCGCTCCTTGCGGTAGGCCTTGCGCTCCTCCAGGTCCATGCGCCGCGAAGGTGGTTCCGCTTTGGGCTGGGCGGTCACGGCTGCGGGGCGCTGGAATCTTTTGAGAAATGCAAACATGTGGCGTGCTGCTGGTCCATGGATGGAAGTATCCGCGCCTTCACAGCGCGGGGGGCGGCCCCATTATGCGGACGTGCGGGGCTGTTGTGGGAAGCGGCGTGCTTTGTTTTAGAGGTGCCACGCTAAAACCTGGTTGCTCTTGAATATATAGCGGTTGGCGCAGATTCTGATTGCGCTGGAACGCTATTTTGTACTTGGCTTATGTGCACGGCAGCATATGGCCTGGGTATTCCAGACCTCCCTCACCAGGCATCCCCGCAGGCGGCGTAAGTCGATACACTGTTTGGCACCTGCACGCGATTCACTTCGATGGAGAGAAACTGTGAAAGGTATTGTTTTTACCGAGTTTCTTGGCTTTGTAGCCCAGCGCTATGGCGAAGATACGGTGGACGACATCATCGACGCCAGTGCCTTGCCCGGTGGCGGTGCATACACGTCCGTGGGCACCTACGACCACGGTGAGTTGGTGGCCTTGTGCAATGCCTTGGCGCAGCAGACGGGCCAGGCCATACCGACACTGGTGCAGGCTTTTGGCGTCTACCTCAGTGGCAGTTTTGCCAAGGGCTACCCCGCATTTTTTGCACGCTGCGGCCATTTTTTCGACTTTCTGGAAAGCATAGAAGAACACATCCACAAAGAGGTGAAAAAGCTGTATCCGGATGCCGAGCTGCCCAGCTTTACCGCCTGCGAGCGCACGCCTTCACGCCTGGTGCTGGACTACCGCAGTCCGCGCCAAATGAGCGATCTTGCCGTGGGGTTGATCCAAGGGTCAGCCCAGCATTTCGGCGTCCAGGTGCGCGTTCAGCAGCAGCAGCTGCGCGACAGTGCGAACGGACCGGTGGTGCGCTTCGTGATCGACTTGACTGGTGACGCACCGGCCCATGTCTAACGCTCCCTCAATGCCCGACCTCAGCGCCACCGCGCTGGCAGAGCGCCTGCGCCGCATGGAGGCGCGGCTGGACCGGGAGCGGCGTGCCCGTGCCGAGGCGGAGCATCTGCTGGAAGAAAAGTCACGCGCCTTGTTTGATGCCAATCTGGCACTCAGCGCGCTGGCCAACGATCTGGAACAGCGCGTGGAGGTACGCACCGAGGAGCTCCGCACCGCGCGCCAGGCCGCCGTGGAGCTGGCCGAAACCGATGCCCTGACCGGCATAGCCAACCGCGCCGCATTCACCCGCAGGCTGGACGACACCTTGCGCAATACGCATGCGATACGGGCCGGCGTGGCGCTGTTGCTGATTGATCTGGACAACTTCAAGGATGTCAACGACACCCAGGGCCACCAGGCCGGCGACACGGTACTGGTGGAGATGGCCCGCCGTCTGTCAGATGCTCTGCGCCCGGATGACGCGGGCCGCACCGGAGATCTGGTTGCCCGCCTGGGCGGGGATGAGTTCGCCGTCATCGCCAAAAATATAGGTGCCCAGCACAACGGGCTGCGGCTGGCGCAGCGGCTGCTGGCCGTGCTGTGCCGCCCGGTGGTATTCAATGGCGTCAGCATTCCCTGCTACTGCTCCATTGGCGTGGCGTCGGCCGAGCTGCCCAATGAGCTGGCCGACAAGCTGCTGGGCAATGCAGACCTGGCCTTGTACGCGTCCAAGCGCATGGGACGTGCCCGCGTGACCTGCTACGAGTCCAACTTGCGTGTCGCCGTGGAGCATCGCGCACGGCATGAAACCGAAGTGCGTGAGGCCGTGCTGGCCGACCATATTGAACCCTGGTTCCAGCCCGTTTTTCGCTGTGACCAGGGGCGCCACACGGGCGCGGAGATGCTGGCACGCTGGCATGTGCCCGGTGGCGAGGTGCGGTCGCCCCCGGCTTTTCTGAACACCGTGGAAGAGCTGGGCCTGCTTGACGTGATGATGGAGAACATGCTTCGCCGCGCCTTGCCAGAAGCGCTGCCGCTGGTGATCAGCGGAGCCATGGACTACCTCACGGTGAATGTGTCACCCACCCAGTTCAACGCAGGCTGGGCATTGCGTGCGCTACCCTTGCTGCTGGCCCAGGTCGGGTTCCCGGCTCGGGCCTTGGTGATTGAGTTGACCGAAACCGCGCTGCTGCATGACACTGAATTGACCCGCTCTATGCTGTTTGCGCTCGATGCCCAGGGAATCCGTATTGCGATCGATGATTTTGGTGTGGGCTATTCCAACTTCTCGCTGCTGCGGCAATTACCGTGCGACTTCCTCAAACTGGACCGCACCCTGAGCATGGACGTGGAACATGACGAGTCCGCACGTGCGCTGACCGAATGTATTCTGGCTCTGGCCGCGCGCTTGAAGATCCAGGTGGTTGCCGAAGGCGTGGAGACACTGCAGCAGTCGCGCTACCTGCTGGAGGCCGGTTGCGCGGCCCAGCAAGGCTTTCTGCATGCGCGACCTCAGCGCGATCTGGCGGCCTTGTTCACACGCGCAGACACGCATTGATTAAGCGTTTTATCGGCTTGCAGCGCAGGTAATACCTGCGCATACAGCTATTGAATTTATAGCGTATTGATTGTCACGACGACAGGTGTGTGGTCGCTGGGGCGCTCGTTCTTGCGCGGCACTTTGTCGATCACGCAGGCACTGACAAGCGGTTTGAGTGCGGGGCTGACCAGGATATGGTCGATGCGCATGCCCCGGTTGCGGCGAAAGCCGAAGTCGCGGTAGTCCCACCATGAGTAGCTTTTTTCGGGCTGCGGGAACATGCGGTGGGAATCGGTCAGGCCCAGCGCTACCAGCGCTTGCAGGTGGTAGCGTTCTTCGTCGGTGCAGTGGATGGTGTCCTTCAAGCCCACAGGGTCCCACACGTCGGCATCGTCGAAGGTGATGTTGTAGTCGCCCATCAGCACCAGCTGCGGGTGGATCAGCAGTTCGGCCTTGATCCAGTCGCGCAAGGCCTTCAGCCAGTGCATTTTGTAGTCGAACTTGTCGGTACCCGGCGCCTGTCCATTCGGGAAATAGGCCCCGATGACGCGCACGCCATCCACGGTGCCAGTGATGACGCGCGACAGCTCGTCGCTGAAGCCCGGAATATTTTTTACGACATCGGTCGCTGGCGTCTTGCTCAGCAGGGCTACGCCGTTATAGGTCTTCTGACCAAACCACTGCGCCTGGTAGCCGGCTTCGGCAAAGGCCGCATGCGGGAACTTGTCGTCGGTCATCTTGGTTTCTTGCAGCGCCAGTACATCGACTGGGTTGGCTGCCAGCCAGTCCAGGACCTGGGGCAGGCGCACGGTGAGAGAGTTGACGTTCCAGGTGGCGAGTTGCATGGCTTAGCAGGGAAGAAGAACAGGGCCTGGATCTTATTCTGTCTTGCGCCACGCCAAAGTGCCTTGCCCCATGAAAAGCGCCCCTGGGCGCAAGCGACCAGGGGCGTTGAAAGGTTGCGGCCTTGAAAGGCATACAACCGAGGGCACAGGAAACTATTTGAACCAGGAGTCGTCGGCCTGCTTTTCCCAGGCTGAAAGCTGCTTCTCTGCTTCGTCTTTGGCAACGCCGTAGCGTTCTTGGATCTTGCCGGCCAGTTGGTCGCGTTTGCCCGCGATGACACTCAGGTCGTCATCGGTCAGCTTGCCCCACTGTTCCTTGGCTTTGCCAGTGGCTTGCTTCCAATTGCCTTCAATGCGGTCCCAGTTCATAACATGTCCTTTCAGGATAGTTGGGGATTCAGATAGCGGCTGGGCTTAGGGGCGCACAGCTACTTCGTTTTTCACGGCCTTCACGCCGCTGACACTGCGCGCAATACTTTCCGCAGCGGTCTTTTCACGCAAGCTCTTGGCAAAGCCGGACAGCATCACGGTGCCGTTCAGTGTTTCAACACTGATGGCGGTGGCGTCCACATCCTTGTTTTCTACAAAGCGGGCCTTGATGCCAGTGGTGATGGACGCGTCGTCAACGTAAGCGCCGACGGTTTGTTGGCCACGGCTGACCGCGCATCCGCCCATGGTGAGCAGGGCTGCGGCGGCAATGGTGGTGGCGATAGTGGTGCGTAAGTTGAAGTACATGGTGAGGCTCCTGTGGTGAATAAGTTGGTTGCAATCAACCGGGGGATAGTGAGGTTTGCGAGTCCACTTGTGGGTGGATGCATCCTGCTCGGCTAGGCGCCGAGCCAGTCCTTGAGTTCTTCGGCGTGCTCTTGCTCGTCGCTCAAGATATCTTCGATCAGGCGCCGTGTGGTGGAGTCTTTGTCTCCAATCATGGCGATGATCTGGCTGTAGGCTTCAATGGCGACGCGCTCGGCAACCAGGTTGGCGCGGATCATGTCGGTCAGGTCTGCGGAATCGTCATAGCTGGCATGGCTGCGCTTGCTGAGAGAGTCGGGTGCGAAGTTGGGTTCTCCGCCCAACTGCACGATACGCTGGGCCAAACGGTCGGCGTGGGCTGATTCTTCGTTGGCATGTACCAGGAATTCTTCTGCAATCTTGGCCGATGCCCGGCCCTGGGCGGTGAAGTGGTGGCGCTTGTAGCGCAGTACGCACACCAGTTCAGTAGCCAGCGAGTCGTTTAGCAGTTGGATGATGTCCTCACGCCACGGTCCGTAGTGGGGCGTGATCGAGCCTTGGTCCAGGCTGTGCTTGGCTGCCTCCATGGCAACCGTGTCGAGCTCCATACGGCCAGGTTCAGCGGCAACTGCATGGATGGTGTTCGTAGATTTTTTATGGTGCGCCATGAAAGTCCTTGGTTGTTCGTCTTGGCGGTGGGTGAATGCACCAAGCCGATGACTGAACTTTAAAACCAGGGACCATGGCCAACCATCGGCCTAAACCGTCTGCCCGTGTAGGAAATTACCCCGCGACGCTGTCGGACCTGCGGGGGCTTGCGATGCCTTTAGCGGGCAGAGAATCGGTAGTGGATGCTGTGCCGGTAGACTTGTCCGGGCGGCAGCCAGCACGAGGGTTGGGGCCATTCTGGGTGGTTGGGGCTGTCAGGCAGAAACTGGGGTTCCAGTGCGATGCCTGCACATGCTGAGTATTCGCCTCCGTCCCTGTCAGGTGCGCCGGTGAGGAACTGGCCGCCATACATCTGCAACGAGGGAAGCGTGGTGTGTACCTGCAAGGTTAGACGGCCATCGCTGGCCTGCAGCATGGCAGCCGGTACCTGCATCTGGGCACATACGGGGTCGAGCAAAAACGCATGGTCGTAGCCCGCGCCAGCTGCCTGCTGTGGGTCCTTCAGCCAGTCCTTTGCCAGGGTCTTGGGCTGGCGAAAATCGAAACCTGTATCTTGCACCGGAGCCAATTCGCCATGTGGAATCAGTGAATCGTCTACAGGCAGGTATTGGTTGGCGGCAATGGACAGCGTATGCGCTCGCGCATCGCCAGGCGCGGCGTCCAGGTTGAAGTAGCTATGGTTGGTCAAGCACACCGGGCTGGGCGCGCTGACGCGTGCTTCGAACTCCATGTCAATACCCAGCCCGTCTACCAGGCGTACCAGCACTTGGGTCTGCAATGCGCCGGGAAAGCCTTGGTCTCCATCGGGAGATTCCAGCGTGAAGCGCACCTCGGTGTCGTTGGCCGAGGCTACCGTCCAGCGGCGCTTGTCAAACCCGTCGGGTCCGCCATGCAACTGGTGAGGAGAACCGGGACTGGGTGTGATGGGGAAAGTTTGGCCAGCATGGGCAATGCGGGCATGCCCAATCCGATTGGCATAACGGCCTATGGTGGCACCAATGTAGGCGGTTTGTTGTGCGTATGCGGCTGGCGTGGGGCAGCCGAGCAGAACCTCGCGGCGCGTGCCATCGGGCATCGGCACCTGGCATGACAGCCAGGTGGCGCCCAGGTCCATGAGGGTCAGACTCAGCCCGTCCGGGCTGCGCAGATGCAAAAGGGTAGGGGGGGTGTCGTGCATGGTGTCTGATCAAGCTACTGCCGCGTGTTAAACGTGTTTACCCTCAGATGGACTGATGGCGTGGCGCGCTACACTGTGCATAGTTTTGCATTTGTATGATGATTAATCGGTTCCCAGGCATTCTATTTCGTTTCATCCCATGTTTGACCGCAACGACCATTCCCACCGCCGCCACAACCCCTTGACTGACCAGTGGGTGCTGGTGTCTCCACACCGATCCAAGCGGCCCTGGCAGGGGCAGCAAGAGGCACCCGACACCGCAGAGCGTCCGGCTTACGACGCCCAGTGCTATTTGTGCGCAGGCAATGCCCGTGTCACCGGCGAGCGCAATCCAGCCTATACACACACGCATGTGTTCACCAACGATTACGCAGCGTTGATGCAAGAGGTGCCTGATGCCCCGCCTGCCACCGATGCCTTGTTCACCAGCATGTCGGCGCGTGGGACTAGCCGCGTGATATGTTTTTCGCCCGACCACAGCAAGACTTTGCCCGAGCTGTCGCTGGAGTCGATAGGCCATGTCATCACCACCTGGGCTGAGCAGAGCGAAGACTTGGGGGCGACTTACCCGTGGGTGCAGGTGTTTGAAAACAAGGGGGCGGCCATGGGCTGCTCCAACCCGCATCCCCATGGGCAAGTGTGGGCCAGCAGCTTTCTACCCAATGAAGCCTTGAAGGAAGACACGCAGCAGCGGAGCTACTTTGCGGAGCATGGCCGGGCATTGCTGTTGGATTACGCCGAACGAGAAGCCCAACTGGGCGAGCGGACCGTGGTGCAAACCGAGCACTGGTTGGCTGTGGTGCCGTACTGGGCGACATGGCCGTTCGAAACGCTTTTGTTGCCGCGCTTTGAGGTGCAACAGTTACCGCAGCTGAATGCTGCCCAACGGCTAGACCTGGCCCTGGCTTTGAAAAAGCTCACTAGCCGCTACGACAACCTGTTCCAGTGCTCGTTTCCCTATTCCATGGGCTGGCACGGAGCCCCGTTCGACAGCTCTGATGCCCGGCCATGGCAGCTGCACGCCCATTTCTACCCACCGCTTTTGCGCTCGTCTTCCGTGCGCAAGTTCATGGTGGGGTACGAAATGTTGGCCGAGGCGCAGCGCGACCTTACACCTGAGCAGGCCGCAGAAAAACTGCGTGCCGTATCCGATACCCATTACCTGAGCACCCAACCATGAATCCCGCCTTGATCGCGGCTGTAACAGCAGCATTTGAAAGCAGCTTTGGCGCAGCCCCCACACTGTTTGTTCAGGCGCCAGGGCGCGTCAACCTGATCGGCGAGCATACCGATTACAACGACGGCTTTGTGCTGCCCTGCGCCATCAACCACGGTACGGTCATCGCCGCTGCACCGCGCAACGACGGGCTGGTGCGTGTCGTGGCGGCAGACTATGGCAACGCCGTGGACCAGTTCCGTCTGGATGCACCCATCGTGCCCCATGCCACCGAGCTATGGCCCAACTATGTTCGGGGCGTCGTCAAATACTTGCAGGAACATGGTTTGGCCTTACAGGGCGCGGACTTGGCCTTGTCTGGGGATGTGCCCCAAGGCGCCGGGCTGTCTTCGTCCGCGTCGTTGGAGGTTGCCGTTGCCCAAGCATTCAAAAGCCTGCAGGGCTGGACTGAGTTGCAACCCACGGACATGGCTTTGATCGCCCAACGGGCAGAAAACCGCTTCGTAGGTTGCAACTGCGGCATCATGGACCAGCTCATTTCGGCCCGTGGGCAGACAGGCCACGCATTGCTGATCGACTGCCGTTCGTTGGACGCCCGTGCTGTGCCCATGCCTGCCGGCGTGGCGGTGATGATCGTCAATTCACGCGTGCAGCGCGGTCTGGTGGAGAGTGCTTACAACATCCGTCGTCAGCAATGCGAGGCTGCCGCCGCCCATTTTGGCGTGCCGGCGCTGCGCGACGCCACGCCCGAGATGCTGGACACCCACAGCGCAGGAATTGACCCCGTGGTGCTGCGCCGGGCTCGCCATATCGTGACCGAAAACCAGCGTACGCTGGACGCCTGCGAGGCCTTGTCGCGTGGTGACCTGCAGCGTATGGGCGTGCTGATGGCCGAGTCGCATGCATCGATGCGTGATGATTTTGAGATCACAGTTCCTGCCATTGACCAACTGGTGAAGTTGCTGCAGGACGCAATCGGTGCACATGGTGGGGCGCGTATGACCGGTGGTGGCTTCGGTGGCTGTGTGGTGGCGCTATTGCCTGAGGCCATGGTGGCAGACGTGTGCGCCGTGGTCGACGCGCACTACCGATCTCCCAACGGGTTGCCGGGAGATGTCTACGTATGCTTGCCGAGCGCGGGCGCAGGTGCTATTGCCTAAAAATTAGAACCATGAGCTCTATCTACCAACCCAACCCCCATCGCTACGAGCAAGTGCCTTATCGCCGTTGTGGCCGCAGTGGGCTCAAGTTGTCCGCTGTTTCGCTGGGCCTGTGGCACAACTTTGGCGGTGTAGATGCTTTGGACAATGCGCGAGCCATCGTGCGTTGCGCGTTTGACCACGGGGTGACCCACTTCGATTTGGCGAACAACTACGGCCCACCGCCCGGTTCTGCGGAGGAGTGCTTTGGCCAACTTCTGCGCAGCGATTTAGGGTGCTACCGCGACGAGTTGGTGATTTCCACCAAGGCGGGTTATACCATGTGGCCAGGTCCCTACGGGGACTGGGGCTCGCGCAAGTACCTGCTGGCCAGTTTGGACCAAAGCCTCAAGCGCATGGGGCTGGACTATGTAGATATTTTTTACCATCACCGGCCCGATCCCGATACACCTCTGGAAGAGACCATGGGTGCGCTGGCCCATACGGTGCGTACTGGCAAGGCGCTGTATGTGGGCTTGTCCAACTATCCGGCGGAGCTCGCACGCCGCGCTGCTGGAGTGTTGCGTGACATGGGTGCCCCCTGCTTGATCCACCAGCCGCGTTACAACATGTTCAACCGTACGTTGGAGGAGGGGCTGCTGCAGACCCTTGATGCCGAGGGTGTGGGGTGCATCGCTTTTTCTCCGCTGGCACAGGGGCTTTTGACGGACAGATATCTGGACGGCGCGATTCCGGCGGATTCCCGGGCAGGGCGTTCGGGTGGGTTTTTACGACCAGAGCATTTGACGTCCGAGCGGTTGGCGCAAATTCGCCAATTGCACCAACTCGCCCAAGAGCAGGGCCGTAGTTTGGCGCAACTGGCATTGGCCTGGGTGCTGCGCCATCCGGGTATGAGCTCGGTGCTGATTGGCGCCAGCCGCCCCGCCCAGGTTCTGGACGCAGTGGCCGCGATGCAAAAGTCCCATCTGGATGCGCATGTTTTTCCGGCCATTGACCGTATTCTCGGCAGCGTTTAGCCGCACGTTGTTTCCGCAGCGAATGGGTTGCAGCACCATATTCGATAGAATAAGATACGCAGCTTAGATATTTGTTGATACACGCTTTTTGAAGGCACTCCCATGATGGCTCTGCGAACTACACCGGTATTTTTTAGTAGCCCCTAAAGGTCGTTGTCTGCGCGCCTTGGGCGTCCAAAAGCTATCAACACGAAAAAAGCGCGGTCTGTGAACCGCGCTTTTTGCTTTGTGTGAATCCAGTTTCCCCGATTACCTATTCAATTCCTATGATCCAAATCACGCTCCCCGATGGCTCTGTCCGTGAGTTTCCTGGTCCGATCACTGTGGCCGAGGTGGCTGCATCTATCGGTACCGGCCTTGCCAAAGCGGCGTTGGCAGGCAAGATCAATGACCAGGTTGTTGATACCAGCTACCAGATCGTGGAAAACAGCCCACTAGCCATCATTACGGCCAAGGATTCGGAGGGGCTGGACGTGATTCGCCACTCCACAGCGCATTTGTTGGCATACGCGGTGAAGGAGTTGTTCCCCGATGCGCAGGTCACGATTGGGCCGGTGATTGAAAACGGCTTCTTTTATGACTTCTCTTACAAGCGCCCGTTCACTCCAGACGACTTAGTTGCCATTGAAAAGAAGATGGCGGCCTTGGCTGCTAAAGACGAGCCAGTGGTGCGCCGCGTTCTGCCGCGCGACGAGGCGGTGGCCTATTTCAAGGGCCTGGGGGAGCATTACAAAGCCGAAATTATTGCCAGCATTCCGGTGAATGAGGATGTGTCGCTGTACCGTGAGGGCGCATTTGAAGATTTGTGCCGTGGCCCCCATGTGCCAAGTACCGGCAAGCTCAAGTTCTTCAAGCTGATGAAGCTAGCCGGTGCCTACTGGCGCGGTGACCACAACAACGAAATGCTGCAACGCGTGTACGGCACGGCCTGGGCCACCAAGGACGAGCTGCAAAACTACCTGACGCAGCTGGAAGAGGCTGAGAAGCGTGACCACCGCAAATTGGGCCGTGAGTTGGACCTGTTCCACATTGACGACCATGCTCCTGGCCTGGTGTTCTGGCACCCCAAGGGCTGGACTGTCTGGCAGGGCGTTGAGCAGTACATGCGCAAGGTCTACCAGGACAACGGTTACCAGGAGGTCAAGGGTCCACAGGTGATCGACAAAACGCTGTGGGAGAAGACTGGCCACTGGGACAAGTACCGTGAAAACATGTTCACGACAGAATCGGAAAAGCGTGAATACGCGCTGAAGCCGATGAACTGCCCGGGCCATATCCTGATCTTCAAGCAAGGTATCAAGAGCTACCGTGACCTTCCGTTGCGCTTCGGTGAGTTCGGTCAGTGCCACCGCAACGAGCCATCGGGAGGCTTGCACGGCATCATGCGCGTGCGTGGCTTCACGCAAGATGACGGTCACATTTTCTGTACCGAAGACCAGATACAGGCCGAGTGCGTAGCCTTCACCACGCTGCTGCAAAAGGTCTACAAGGATTTTGGTTTCACCGACATCATTTACAAGCTGGCTACACGGCCCGAGAAGCGCATTGGCTCCGAAGAAAGTTGGGACAAGGCAGAGAGCGCCTTGATGGCAGGCTTGCGGGCGTCAGGTTGCGACTTCCAGATTTCGGCCGGTGAAGGCGCTTTCTATGGTCCGAAGATCGAATACACGCTGAAAGATGCGATTGGTCGCGAATGGCAGTGCGGAACGATGCAGGTGGACCCCAATATGCCCGAGCGTCTGGATGCCGAGTATGTGGGTGAGGATGGCGCGCGCCACCGCCCTGTGATGCTGCACCGTGCGATCGTGGGTAGCCTGGAGCGTTTCATCGGAATTTTGATCGAACAGCATGCCGGTGCGCTACCAACATGGTTGGCGCCGATCCAGGTTTCCATTCTGAATATCACGGAGTCTCAGGACGAATACTGTCGCGAAATTGCCAAAATGCTGCAGAATCAAGGGCTTAGGGTTCAACTGGATCTACGTAACGAAAAAATTACGCGTAAAATACGCGAGCATTCGATGCAAAAGCTTCCCTACATCCTAGTAATAGGCGACAAGGAAAAAGAAGCTGGTTCCGTTGCAGTGCGCGCCCGAGGCAATATTGACCTCGGAGTCATGTCTCTCCAGGACTTCATGTCCAAAGTGGCAGATGACATAGCCTCTAAAGTTTAGTTTTAATAGAACGCAGCTTTAGCGCCCGCGCTGATTGCGGTTGTAGCTATAGTATTTATAGCATTGATTTTGAAGGATTAGAGCCATCGCTACTGAATTTCGTGACCGCCGTCACCGCGAAGAACGCAAACACCGTCTCAACCGTGAAATCATGGCGCCGGAAGTTCGACTTTCCGGTCCTGAAAACGAACCCTTGGGTATCGTCAGCCTGATGGAAGCTTTGCGCTTGGCGGGTGAGTACGATGTGGACTTGGTTGAAATTGTTGCCACAGCGAATCCGCCGGTTTGCCGGTTGATGGACTACGGCAAGTTCAAATACCAAGAACAAAAAAAGGCGGCAGACGCGAAGTCCAAGCAGACGGTTATCGAGATCAAGGAAGTCAAATTCCGTCCTGGTACCGATGATGGCGACTACAACATCAAGCTGCGCAATATCAAGCGCTTTCTGGCTGATGGCGACAAGTGCAAGATCACTTTGCGTTTTCGTGGGCGGGAAATCACCCACCAGGAAATCGGCATGGCTTTGTTGCAGCGCATCCGTACGGATTTGCAGGATTTGATCATCGTTGAGCAGTTCCCTAAGTTGGAAGGCCGCCAGATGATCATGATGATTGCGCCAGGCAAGAAAAAGCCAGGCTCTAGCAAGCCTGCGGCAGAAGCTGCAGTTGCTCCGGCCGTCGCGGCATCTTAAAAATTCGGTTTGCAGGTTTACCTGCAGGCTGTTTGCAGAGAGGGCAACCTCTTTGTCCAAAATGGTGGTTTTCCATCATTTTGAAAAGTGGAAGGTGAGAACCTTTCATTAAGAAGTGGCTCGGGGCCAACAAGTCTGGGATCGGTTCCTGGCGCCTCACGAGCACAATGAAAAGGAGCATTTAAATGCCCAAAATGAAGACCAAGAGCGCGGCCAAGAAACGGTTCCGCGTTCGTCCAGGTGGCACCGTCAAGCGCGGTCACGCCTTCAAACGTCACATCTTGACCAAGAAGACCACCAAAAATAAACGCCAATTGCGTGGTACTGCAACCGTGCATGAGACCAATATGGGTCACATGGCACAGATGCTGCCAGGCCGTGGCATTTAATTTAACGACGAACAAGGAGTAAATACATGCCTCGCGTCAAACGTGGTGTAACGGCTCGCGCCCGCCACAAAAAAGTTCTCGCCCTTGCAAAAGGTTTCCGCGGTCGCCGCGGTAATGTTTACCGCATCGCTAAAGAAGCGGTAATGAAGGCTGGGCAATATGCCTACCGTGACCGTCGTACCCGCAAGCGGGTGTTCCGTCAGTTGTGGATTGCCCGTATCAATGCCGCTGCGCGTGAATGCGGTCTGACCTACAGCCAGTTCGCCAATGGCCTGAAGAAGGCTGCCATCGAGATCGACCGCAAAGTGCTGTCGGATATCGCTGTGCACGACAAGGCGGCTTTTGCCAGCATCGTGGAGCAAGTCAAGGCCCGTCTGGCTGCTTGATTCCCCACGCTGGGCTGCTATTCTTTGAATAGCAGTCTGTGCAAGTAGTACAAGGGCTAGAGCTTGAAAAAGCACTAGCCCTTTGTCATTTCAAGACAAGAGATGTTATGAACGAGTTGGACGCAATCGTCGGTGCAGCACAAACCAGTTTTCAGGAGGCGAGCACGCCTGCCGATCTGGAAAATGCCAAGGCCCAGTTTCTCGGCAAATCCGGCCGTATCACCGAGTTGATGAAAGGCATGGGCGCTCTGAGCATAGAAGAAAAAAAATCACGCGGCGCCTCCATTAATTTGGCCAAGCAGGCCATTGAAACTGCTCTGACGGCACGCCGCAAAGCATTGGCGGATGCTGAGCTGGACCTGCAATTGAAAGCCGAAGCCTTGGACGTAAGTCTGCCAGGCCGCCAGCGCGGGCAGGGCGGTTTGCACCCGGTCTCTTTGACGCTGGAACGCATCGAGGCCATCTTCGGCTCAATGGGATTTGAAGTCGCCCAGGGCCCCGAGATCGAATCCGACTGGTTCAATTTCACCGCGCTGAACACACCGGAAGACCATCCGGCGCGTTCCATGCACGACACCTTCTATGTGGAAGGCGGCACCGCCACCGCACCCAACCTGCTGCGCACCCACACCAGCCCGATGCAGATCCGCCATGCGGTCACGCACGTGAAAAAACACCGCGCCGCCATTGATGCAGGCCAGGTCATGCCAGAGATCCGCGTCATCGCGCCCGGCCGCACCTACCGCGTTGACAGCGATGCCACACACTCGCCGATGTTTCACCAGTGCGAGGGCCTGTGGATCGGTGAGAACGTCAGCTTTAAAGACCTGAAAGTGGTCTTCACCGATTTCTGCCGTACCTTCTTTGAGTCCGATGATTTGGTGCTTCGTTTCCGTCCTAGCTTCTTTCCGTTCACCGAGCCCAGCGCTGAGATTGATATCCAGTTCCAGAGCGGTCCGTTGTCGGGCCGTTGGCTGGAAGTGGCTGGCTCCGGTCAGGTGCATCCGAATGTGGTGCGCAATATGGGCCTGGACCCCGAGAAATACATTGGCTTTGCCTTCGGCATGGGCCCTGACCGTCTGACCATGCTGCGTTATGGCGTGAACGACTTGCGACTGTTCTTTGATGGCGATATCCGCTTTCTCAGCCAGTTTCAATAAACCTTCAGCAGAACTAGACCATGCAATTTCCTGAATCCTGGTTGCGCACCTTCTGCAACCCTGAGCTGACCACCGAGCAACTGGCCGAGACCCTGACCATGGCCGGGCTGGAAGTCGAAGAACTGAAGCCCGTCGCGCCACCGTTTACCGGCATCGTTGTGGGCGAAATCAAGACCGCCGAGCAGCACCCCAATGCCGATCGTCTGCGCATTTGCACCGTTGATGTGGGCCAGGCTGAGCTGCTGAATATTGTCTGCGGTGCGCCGAATGCCCGTGTTGGCATCCGCGTGCCTTGTGCGCTAGTTGGCGCCGAATTGCCGCCCGGCGAAGATGGCAAGCCCTTCCTTATCAAGGTCGGCAAGCTGCGCGGTGTGGAAAGCCAGGGCATGCTTTGCTCGGCCCGCGAGTTGAAGCTATCCGAAGACCATGGTGGCTTGTTGGAGCTGGCGTCCGATGCGCCTTTGGGGCAGAACATCCGTGAGCACCTTGCTCTGGACGACACCTTGTTTACCCTCAAGCTCACGCCGAATCTGGCGCACTGCTTAAGCGTCTATGGAGTGGCGCGCGAAGTTGCCGCATTGACTGGTGCACCGTTGCTGAACCCTGAGTTTCCCGCTGTTGCTGCGAAGAATGCCGACCGCGTACCGGTCAAGATCAGCGCCCCCGATCTGTGCGGGCGCTTCTCTGGCCGCGTGGTGCGCAATGTAAATCCCAAAGCCCAAACGCCACGGTGGATGGTGAACCGCCTGGCTCGTTGCGGTCAGCGCAGCGTGACCGCCTTGGTAGACATTTCGAACTACGTAATGTTCGAGTTGGGCCGTCCTTCGCACATTTTTGACCTGGACAAGATCCATGGCGGACTCGATGTGCGCTGGGGCCACCCCGGTGAGCAGCTCAAGCTGCTGAACGGCAACACTGTCACCGTGGACGATAAGGTCGGCGTGATTGCCGATGACCGTCAGGTTGAATCTCTGGCCGGCATCATGGGCGGTGACGCCACCGCTGTGTCGGACGACACGGTCAATATCTACGCGGAAGCCGCCTTCTGGTGGCCCAAGTCGATTGCAGGCCGTTCGCGCCGCTATAACTTCTCCACCGACGCCGGTCACCGCTTCGAGCGCGGTGTGGACGCCAGCCAGACGGTGGAGCACCTGGAGCGCATCACTCAGCTAATTTTGGACATTTGCGGCGGCGAAGCTGGCCCTATGGATGATGTGCAGGTGAATGTGCCGCAGGCGCAACCCGTTACTCTGCGCGTGGCGCGCGCCGCCAAAGTCATCGGCATGCCGCTGACGCAGGCTCAGTGCTCCGATGCCTTGAAGCGCCTCGGTCTGCCGGTAGTGGAGGGCGATGGTGTGCTAACCGTGACCCCGCCGCCCTACCGCTTCGATCTGACCATCGAAGAAGACCTGATCGAGGAAGTGGTGCGTATGGTGGGCTACAACCAGTTGCCCACCACGCCGCCGCTGGCGCCGATTACCGCCAAAATTCGCCCCGAAGCGCAGCGCAGCCCGTTTGCCTTGCGCCGTGCCCTGGCCGGTCTGGGTTACCAGGAAACCATCAACTTCAGCTTCGTCGAAGAACGCTGGGAGAAGGAGTTGGCGGGCAACCCCAATCCTATCCAACTGCTTAATCCTATTGCAAGCCAAATGAGCGTCATGCGCTCGTCTTTGCTGGGTTCTTTGCTACAAGTTTTGAAATTCAACTTGGACCGTAAGGCCAGCCGCGTCCGGGTCTTCGAGCTGGGCCGCGTGTTCCTGCGCGATGCCAATGCGGTGAATTCCGACACCACGGTGGCGGGCTTTCACCAGCCCATGCGCGTCGCCGGCATCAGCTATGGCGCTGCTGATCGTCTGCAATGGGGCCGTAGCGAGCAGGGCGCCGACTTCTTCGATATGAAGGGCGATGTGGAGGCGCTGTTGGCGCCGCTGCAGGCCCAGTTCGAACCTGCGGAGCATCCTGCTTTGCATCCCGGACGTTGCGCTCGGGTGCTGGTCAACGGACGGGCGATTGGCTTCATCGGCGAATTGCACCCGCAATGGCGCCAGGGCTACGAGCTGGCCCAGGCACCGATCTTGTTTGAGTTGGATTTGGACGCCGTGCTGCAACGCCCTGTCCCGGTGTTCACGCCGGTGGCCAAGTTCCAGGCCGTCGAGCGCGACATTGCGGTGATCGTGGCCGAAGCTGTGACCCATGCGACTTTGCTGGCTGCTGCGCAAGCGGCGGCAACCAACGGTTTGCTGCGCGATACCCTGGTGTTCGACATCTACCGTCCCAAGCCCACACCCAAGGGGGTTGAAGCCCAGCCGGTGGCGGCAGGGGGCTTGACGCAAGGTGAGAAGAGTGTGGCCCTGCGCCTGACTCTCAACAGCCCGGACGCCACGCTGACCGAGGCGCAGATCGATGCTTCGGTGCAGGCGGTGTTGGCCCAGCTGGTGATGCAATGCGGCGCGCGTCTGCGTGCTTGATGAAATCGGTTTGATGCCACACGACACACTGGAGAATGCCGTGGAAATTGCGGTAGAGAGCCTGGAGACCCCGACCCTGACCAAGGCGCAACTGGCCGATTTGCTGTTTGAGCAGATTGGTTTGAACAAGCGTGAGTCGAAAGACATGGTGGATGCCTTTTTTGACCTGGTCAATACCAGCCTGGTCGAGGGTACGGACGTCAAAATCTCTGGATTTGGCAACTTCCAAATTCGCACCAAGGCACCTCGGCCTGGCCGCAATCCCCGGACCGGCGAGGCGATTCCAATCGATGCACGCCGTGTTGTGACCTTCCACGCCAGCCACAAACTTAAAGAGCAAATCCAGGGTTGACGGCGATTTAATACGCCGTTGTCCTCTGGGCTTGGCTGGTTAGCGCGTGTGATATTTGTCACTACTGGTATCCGGCCCGTTGAAAGTATTTTTTCCGCGACATGAGACTTGGGTTAACCTAGTGGATTAACTCTGAACTTCATCCAAGCCTCTTGATTTCCATGGGAAATTTACTTCCTAGCATTCCCGCAAAACGCTACTTCACCATTGGTGAAGTTGGCGAGCTATGCGGTGTCAAGCCGCATGTTTTGCGTTATTGGGAGCAGGAGTTCACCCAGTTGCGGCCTATGAAGCGGCGCGGCAATCGGCGCTATTACCAGCACCATGAGGTGCTGATGATTCGGCGTATTCGCGACCTCTTGTACGACCAAGGTTTCACAATCAGTGGCGCCCGCAATAAGCTGCAAGAGTGGGCGAGTGGCGACCGAGAGAAATTGCGCGAGTATGTGCCGGCTCTGGAAAGCCTGGATGTCCTGGATGAAGCCGAATCGTCGTTTGAGCGCTTGGAAGATGCGGTGCCTTTGGAGGGCGACGAGCTCGTTTCGTACCATCTCCTGTCTGTGCGTCAAGAATTATTTGAAATTCGTGACCTGCTTTCAGAAGTGCTCTGAATTCGGGCTATAATTCGAGGCTTGATCGGTGTGTGGCGCAGCCTGGTAGCGCACTTGCATGGGGTGCAAGGGGTCGAAGGTTCGAATCCTTTCACACCGACCATTACGAACGATAAGAGCCGCTAAGGAGCAATCCTTAGCGGCTTTTCTCATTGGGGAATCGGGCGCTTGCCGCCCAGTTATCAGCGGTGCGGCACTTATTTTTATAAACTGCTGGCTTTGCCAAATCAGCGTTCGCTATGCCACATCCTCTCGTCCCGGTCCGCTCCGAAACCCACGGGGTGGTGATTGAGCTGGCCTATGCCAGCAGTAACAACATTGCAGGCCGGCCGATTTACGACTTTCCCCATTGCCTACTGCACCGTGACGCAGAGCGCTGTCTGCGCAAGGCGGTAGGACTGGCCGCGCAGGCGGGCTATCGGTTGAAGATTTTTGATGCTTTCCGTCCGCACGAAGCGCAGGTGTTGCTGTGGGAATCTGCCCCCGACCAGGCCTACGTGGCCGACCCGCAAATTGGCTCCAACCACACGCGCGGCACGGCGATCGACTTGACACTGGTGGATGCCGAAGGCCATGAGTTAGACATGGGCACGGGCTTTGACGATATGACCGTGCAGTCCCACCATTTCAGCGAGCAGGTTTCGCCCGCAGCGCAGGCGAATCGCATGTTGTTGCTCAAAATCATGCAAGACGCAGGCTTTGAACACATAGACCACGAGTGGTGGCACTATGCGCTACCTGACCATTACGCCTTGATCGACAGTGCGGCACTCGGCGACATCAGTCCGATGCGCAACCGTTAGCATGCTTCTTGCTCGGGTGGATGTAGTGTTTGCACCATGGATGCACCTTGTTTGACAGCTTGTTTTACAACCGGAGAAACGACTGATGCGACTTTCAATACCCCTTCTGTCCCGCCGCGCCCTGGTTGCGCTGGCAGCCTCTGCCGTTGTCGCAGGAACGGCCATCGCCGCCACACCCAAAGACACCCTGGTGGTAGCGTTTGCTTTCGACGACATCATCACCATGGACCCGGCAGAGTTGTTTGAGATTTCCGCCAGCGAAGTTGCGAACAACATCTATGACCGCCTGGTGCGGCTGGACCTGAACGACCCGTCCCAGCTGGCGTCTGATATTGCCAAGTCATGGAGCATTTCCGCCGACGGCAAAACCTTCAGCTTCGAAATTAAACCGGGGCTGAAGTTCGCCTCGGGTAACCCGCTGACGGCCGAAGACGTGGCCTTTTCCTTCCAGCGTGCCGTCATTTTGGACAAGGGGCCGGCTTTCATCCTGGGGCAGTTTGGCTTCAACAAGGGCAACGTCAAGGACAAGATCAAGGTCACCGGTCCGCTCACGCTGACGATGGAGGTCGATAAGGCCTATGCACCGTCGTTCGTATTGAATTGCCTTACCGCTGATGTGGCGTCCGTGGTCGATAAAAAGCTGGTGTTGGCCAATGAGGTGTCGGGTGACATGGGCTATGCCTGGCTCAAGACCCACTACGCAGGCTCCGGCCCGCTGAAACTACGCGAATGGCGCGCCAATGAAGTCGTAGCGCTGGAGCGCAACGACAACTACAACGGTCCCAAGACACCCATGGCCCGCGTGCTGTACCGCCACATCAAAGAGTCGTCCACACAGCGCCTGCTGCTGGAAAAGGGCGATGTGGATATCGCGCGCAACCTGTCACCGCAAGACATCGCCGCTGTGGCCAGCAACAAGGAGATCAAGAGCACTTCGTCGCCCAAGGGTACGGTGTACTACATCAGCCTGAACCAGAAGAACCCCAACCTGGCCAAGCCCGAAGTGCGCGAGGCCCTGA
The DNA here is from genome assembly GCF_058216335.1 of Rhodoferax sp. SPJ21. Classification (NCBI taxonomy): domain Bacteria; kingdom Pseudomonadati; phylum Pseudomonadota; class Betaproteobacteria; order Burkholderiales; family Comamonadaceae; genus Rhodoferax; species Rhodoferax sp. SPJ21. The sequence continues at coordinate 61,831 of NZ_JBYZMO010000003.1, read as the reverse complement.
AATGGCTGGTGGACTATGCTGCTATTGGCGACACCCTCATCAAGAACATCGGTGCCATCGACCAGAACTTCATGCCCGTTGGCCTGCTGGGCGCCTCAAAGGACATGCCCTACAAGCTGGACGTGGACAAAGCCAAGGCTTTGCTAGCCAAGGCGGGCCTGCCCAACGGCTTCAAGGTCAGCATTGATATGCGCACCATCCAGCCGGTGCAGGGCATTACCGAAGCCTTTCAGCAAACCGCCAAGCGCGCGGGCATTGACGTGGAGATCATTCCCGGCGACGGCAAGCAGGTGCTGACCAAATACCGTGCCCGTGCCCACGATATGTACATTGGCCAATGGGGCGCTGACTACTGGGACCCGCATAGCAACGCCACCTTTGTGCAGAACCCCGACAACAGCGACGACGCCAAGTCCAAGACCCTGGCCTGGCGCAATGCCTGGGAGGTGCCCGCTCTCGACAAGATGGCAGATGCCGCCGTGCTGGAGCGCGATACCGGCAAGCGCAAGAAGATGTATGAAGATATGCAGGCGGAGTTCCGCAAGACCAGCCCCTTCATCATGTTGTACCAGCAGGTCGAGGTGGCGAACGTGCGTAGCAATGTGCAGGGCTTTAAGCTGGGCCCCACGTTCGGCACGAACTACATGTTTACCGTTAGCAAGCGCTAGTCGGTTTGGGAGCGCCAAAACAAGTGTCCGCCGGCGCGGGCACATCGCGGTGGCTGCACGCTGCTGGCCGGTTCTTGTTGGCCATGGTGCTGACTTATTTGGGCCTGCTGGCGGTCACCTTCTTCATTGGCCGGGTGATGCCCATAGACCCGGTCCTGGTCATACTGGGGGACCATGCATCGGGCGACGCCGTGGCTCGGGTGCGTGAAGAACTGGGCTTGAACAAGCCGCTGTGGGAGCAATTCCTGATCTACATGAGCAAGGTGCTTCGTGGCGACTTTGGGGTCTCGGTGCTGACCTCCAACCCGGTGATGCAGGATATACGCCATGTATTCCCGGCCACGCTGGAGCTGGCCACCCTGGGCATTCTGTTGGGCGCCGGCATAGGTGTGCCGCTGGGCGTGTGGGCCGCCGTGCGGCGTGGCGGCCTGGTGGACCAGCTGGTGCGGGTGATGGCGCTGGTGGGCTATTCGGTGCCCATTTTCTGGCTGGGGCTGATGGGCCTGCTGCTGTTCTACGCCAAGCTGGGCTGGGTCGGTGGGCCGGGCCGGGTGGACGTGGCCTTTGAATACACCCTGGAAAACGTCTCAGGCCTGCTGCTGCTGGACGCGGCCATGGCCGGGCAGTGGGATGCGTTTGCCAATGTGCTGTCGCACCTGGTGCTGCCAGCCTCGCTGCTGGGCTACTTCTCGCTGGCCTATATCAGCCGCATGACGCGGTCCTTCATGCTGCACGAGCTGTCGCAGGAGTACATCGTGGCGGCGCGGGCCAAGGGCTTGTCAGAGGCGCGCATCATCTGGCGCCACGCCTTACGCAATGCAGCCGTGCCGCTGGTAACGGTTATCACACTTTCGTACGCGGGGCTTCTGGAGGGCTCGGTGCTGACCGAGACCGTATTTGCCTGGCCGGGCCTGGGCCTGTACATCACCAACTCGCTGCAGAACGCCGACATGAATGCGGTGCTGGGCGGCACGCTGGTGGTGGGTTCGGTATTTATCGCGTTGAACCTGCTGTCGGACCTGCTCTACAAGACGCTGGACCCGCGCACCCGGAGTAGATGATGGAGCTATTGCAACGCTGGCACGGCTGGCTGATGAGCGAGCACCCCGCCTCACGCCGCCAGGCTGCCTGGGGGCGAACTTATAACGCCTGGCGCGTCTTTTTGCGCAACCGGCTCGCAGCGCTGGGCCTGCTGGCGATTCTGGCCCTGGTGCTGGTGGCCGTGCTAGCGCCGGTGCTGGCGCCCTATGCGCCCACGGTGGGTGACCTGCGCACCACGCGGTTGCTGGCACCGTCCGCACAGTTCTGGCTGGGCACGGACGACCAGGGGCGTGACATCTTGTCGCGGCTGATTTTTGGCGCACGCATCACCCTGAAGGTGGTGGTGCTGGTGGCCGTGCTAGCCGCACCCATAGGTTTGCTGGTGGGCACGGTGGCGGGCTACGCGGGCGGCATGGTGGATGCGGTGCTGATGCGCATCACCGACATCTTTTTGGCCTTTCCCCGGCTGATACTGGCTCTGGCCTTTGTAGCGGCGCTGGGCCCGGGCATTGAGAACGCCATCATCGCCATTGCCATCACCGCCTGGCCACCTTACGCACGCATGGCCCGCGCGGAAACCCTGACCATTCGCCAGGCCGATTACATCTCTGCAGTGCGCTTGATAGGCGCTTCGCCCTGGCGCATCGTGCTGCACCACATCATGCCGCTGTGCATGTCGTCGGTGATCGTGCGCGTCACGCTGGACATGGCCGGCATCATCCTCACCGCGGCCGGCCTGGGCTTTCTGGGCCTGGGCGCTCAACCGCCCACACCCGAGTGGGGTGCCATGATCGCCAATGGCCGCCAGTACGTGCTGGACCAATGGTGGGTGGCAGCGGCGCCCGGGGCGGCCATCTTCCTGGTCAGCCTGGCTTTCAACTTGGTAGGTGATGGCCTGCGCGATGCACTAGATCCAAAGGGCCACAAATGAGCGATCCTGTTTTGGTCGTGGACGATCTGCGCGTGTCCTTCCCCAACCGCGATGGCGGCTGGGCCGAGGTGGTGCGGGGCGTGTCCTTTACGCTGGGTCGCGAGCGCCTGGGCATTGTGGGCGAATCGGGCTCGGGCAAGTCGCAGACCGGCAGGGCGATTCTGGGCCTTACGGCACCGGAGGGGCGTGTCACTGCCCAGCGTCTGGCCTTCCATGGCACAGACCTGCTGGCCTGTTCAGCTAAAGAGCGGCGCGCTCTGCGCGGCGGGCGCATTGCCATGGTGCTGCAAGACCCTAAGTTTTCACTCAACCCGGTGATGCGCATCGGCGACCAGATTGTGGAAACCCTGCGTGCCCACAGCCCGGTCAGTCGAGGTGAGGCGCACAACAAGGCGCTGGCCGCGCTGGAGGCAGTGCAGATCGACGAGCCCGAGCGCGTCTTTCGCCTGTACCCCCACGAGGTCTCGGGCGGCATGGGCCAGCGCGCCATGATCGCGATGATGCTCATCGCCGAACCCGAGCTGCTGATTGCAGACGAACCCACCTCAGCCCTGGACGTGACGGTACAGCTGCAGGTGCTGGCCATACTCGACGGGCTGGTGCGCCAGCGTGGCATGGGCCTGGTGTTCATATCGCACGACCTGCGCTTGGTCTCCACCTTTTGCGACCGCATTCTGGTGATGTATGCCGGGCGCGTGGTGGAGGAGCTCAGCGCAGGTGATCTGGCCCAGGCCAAGCACCCCTACACCCAGGGCCTGCTGAATTGCCTGCCGCAGCTGGGCGCGCAGCGCCACCCATTGCCGACGCTGGACCGACAGCCGGAGTGGGCGCTATGAACCCTTCCATAGGCCTGCAAGTAGACCAGCTGCGCGTGGTTTTTGACGGCTTTGTCGCTGTGGCGGACTCCAGCTTTGCTGTCCAGCCTGGCGAGAGCTTTGGCATTGTTGGCGAATCCGGCTCGGGCAAGTCCACGGTGCTGCGCGCCATTTGCGGCCTGGCGCCGCGCGCCTCAGGCACGGTGCAGCTGCTGGGTGCCGACACCTTGCCACAGCCGGGCAGCAAGGCCTTCCGGCGCAGCGTGCAGATGGTGTTTCAGGACCCTTACGGCTCGCTGCATCCGCGCCACACGGTAGACCGGCTGCTGGCCGAGCCGTTGGCCATCCACGGCATGGACAACGCCGAAGCACGCATCGGCCAGGCGCTGGAGGATGTGGGCCTGGGGCAGGGCTTTCGCTTTCGCTTCCCGCACCAGTTGTCGGGCGGCCAGCGCCAGCGCATTGCCATTGCGCGGGCATTGATTCTGGAGCCGCAGATTTTGCTGCTGGACGAACCCACTTCCGCGCTCGATGCGTCCGTGCAGGCCGAGGTGCTGAACCTGCTGGAGACCCTGCGCGCACGCCGGGGTTTGACGTTCATCATGGTCAGCCACGATCTGGCGGTGGTCACCCACCTGTGCCAGCGGCTGATGGTGATGCAGCGCGGCCAGACGGTGGAGATGCTGTCAGCCGCTGACCTGGCGGCCAGCCGCGTGGCCCAGCCCTACACCCGCCAACTGATGGAGGCCTCCAGTGGCTTTCGCCGAACCGGAGTTGTCGCATGATCCATTGGGAATCCCACGCCTGTTTGCCCTTGCACCCGCAGGCTAGTTTTGAGCCCATAGACCAGCTCCGTGCCGCCGGCGTGCACTACGTGTCGATCAACGTCGGCATGGACATGAACCCGCTCAGCCAGGTGATGTCCGTGCTGGCCGGCTTCCGCACCAGCATCGCCGCGCAACCGGACCGCTACTTGCTGGCCGGCAGCGTGGCCGACATCCAGCGCGCCCAGGCCGGCGGCCAGATCGCCATAGGCTTCGACCTGGAAGGCGCCATGCCGCTGCTGGAGCAGCCCGACATGGTGGCGCTGTACGCGGCCTTGGGTGTGCGCCAGATCCACTTTGCCTACAACCGCAACAACAGCGTGGCCGACGGCTGCCATGACGTGGAGCGCGGCCTGACGCCACTGGGCCAGCGCATGGTGCAGGCGGTGAATGCGGCAGGCATGTTGATGGACTGCTCGCACACCGGGCGGCGCTGCAGCTTGGACATCATGGCGGCTAGCAGCCAGCCGGTGATCTTCAGCCATGCCAACCCCCTGGCCCTGGTGGAGCATGGCCGCAATATCACCGACGAACAAATCCGCGCCTGCGCGGCCACCGGCGGGGTGGTGTGCGTGTCGGGTGTGTCCTTTTTCCTGGGTACGCAGACGCCATCGGTGCAGGACGTGGCGCGGCATGCGGCGTACGTGGCGAATCTGGTGGGGGTGCAGCACGCTGGCATAGGGCTGGACATCAGCTTTCGCCAGCCCGAGCTGAATGACGACCCACCTGGCGACTACGACCCCAGCTACTGGTGGCCGGCGTCCATCGGCTATGACCGTGCCATCACCCGCGCCAGTTATGTTCCGGTTGGTGCTTGGCAGGAGCTGGCCCAGGCTCTGCAGGACCAGGGTATGCGTAGCGATGAGGCCGCCTTGGTCATGGGCGGCAACATGCTGCGCGTGGCACAACAGGTTTGGCATTAGTTCGATTTGCTATTTAAATAGTAGCTTCCGGTGCAGGTGCAACCTGCACTAGAGCCTGTTTTTATATAAATTTTTTGCTAGCTACGCTGGCTGGCTTCCTGGCCTGGGGAATACCCGGTTGGCAGGCTTGGGCCCCAAAACCAACAATACGGGCAACCATGCAAATTGGTCTTACCACTAGGCCAATACTCCCTCCCAAGACATCGCCATGACGACTGCTTTCACCGCCACGCCCACACCTTGTCCAAGCACTGCGCTTCTGTCTGGAGCCGCCGCATGAGAATCGACGCGCACCAGCATTTCTGGACCCTGGCGCGGCCCGACTACGGCTGGCTGACCCCTGCACTGGGCCCCATTTACCGCGACTTCCAGCCGGCCGATTTGCAGCCCTTGTTGTCCCAGCAGCAGGTGTCGCGCACCGTGCTGGTCCAGGCTGCGCCCACGGTGGCCGAGACCGACTACATGCTGGCCCTGGCCGCGCAGCACCACTTTGTGCAGGGCGTGGTGGGCTGGGTGGATATGGAGGCCGCCAGTGCCCCAGTCGAGCTGGAGCGCCTGGCCGCCAACTCCATATTCAAGGGCGTGCGGCCCATGCTGCAGGACCTGCCGGACGCCGACTGGATCGCCAGCGCGCCCATAGACGCTGCGGTGCAAGCCATGTTGCGCCTGGGCCTGTCGCTGGATGCGCTGGTCAAGACCGCACATTTGCCCTATTTGCTGCGTTTTGCCCAACGCTACCCGGCGCTACCCATCGTGATGGACCACTGCGCCAAGCCGGTGGTGTTGCGCGGGCCGGGCCATGCGGAGTTTGCGCAATGGCGCGACGGCATGGCGGCGCTGGCGCAGTTGCCCCAGGTCTGCTGCAAGTTGTCCGGCCTGGTGACAGAGGCGGGCACCGGCTGGCAGCCCGACATGCTCAGCCCCTATGTCGATACGGTGCTGGAGCTGTTTGGCCCGCAGCGGCTGATGTGGGGCAGCGACTGGCCGGTGCTGAACCTGGCCGCAGACTACCCGGCCTGGGTGGCCTGCAGCGAGCAGCTGCTACAGCGGCTGGACCCTGCCTCGGCGCAGGCGGTGTGGGCGGGCACGGCAGAGCGCTTCTACCGGCTCAGCCCGGCCCAATCCAAAGCTAGCGCGGCACGCTAAACGTCAGCGCCCCGCCATCGCACATGCCGTCGGACAGTATCAGCAGCTGGTAGGCCTGCGGTGTCTCGGCCAGCAGGGTGATGGCTTCGGGCTTGAGCTCCTTGTCACAGCTGCGCAGCTTGACGGGGTGCAGGTCCAGTGTGGCCAGGACACGGGGCGTCACTGGGCTTTTGCTGGACTGGCCATCCCACCAGGAGACGGTCCAGTCCACGCTGTTTTGGTGGCTGGGGTCGTCGTCCGGGCCGGCCAAGACCAGAAATCCGTCGCTGACGGCCAGCATGTCGCGTACGCCCCGGCCGCTGCCCAGCACCAGCTGTGTGAGCGCAGGGTGGCTGTCGCCGCCCTGGAACAGCGCCTGCGCATCGACGGCCAATACGCCCGCCTGGCCGTCCTGGGCCGGCCCGCGAAAGCCGAAATACAAACGCCCGGCGCGCACCGCCAGGCCTTCGATGTTGATGCCGCGCTGGCCTTGCAGCGCGGGCGCATCGGGCGGCGGCTCGGCACCCAGGCATTTGCGTTCGCCTACATGGGGTGCCAGGGCTGGCTGGGCCTGCAGAATGTCCCACAGGCGGCCGCTGTCGGCATAGCCAGCCAGCGCTCCATCGGCGGTGCGCAGGGTCAGGCCGGTGGCGGGGTCGCGTTGGAAGCGCAGCACGTGGCGGCTGTCGGGGTTGCTTTTGCAGCTGGAGCGCTTGGCCGAGTGCGAGCCTGTGACGTAGAAGTACTGGCCATCGGTGGCGGCGCCTTCGGCGTCCAGCTCGCCATCGCCGCTGCGCAGCACCACGGATTCGGGCAGGGGCTGCAGGCTGTTGCTGCCCAGTTTGGCAAAGCGTGCCTGCTCGCCTTCGTCAAACGCCATCAGGCACACACGTTCCTGTGCGGCATTCAGGCTGCAGGCGATGCCGCTGAGGGACTGGCGGGTTTTAACTGCCTTCTTCTTGGGCAGGTCAAATGCAAAAGCCGGGTCGCTGCTCCAGACAGGGCTGCTGGGTGCGATACGGGGTGTGATCTGCGGCGCCGTCTGGGCCACTGCGCTCGATAGGGCCACAGCCATGGCCGTGCAGGCCAGCAGGAGAGGGGACTTGCGCATGGCTTAGGCTCCTGGTTTGCTATTGAATTAAGAGCTGCTTGCGTAGGTTTTATATGCGCTGCAGCCATAAATCTTATAAATTTCAGAGGTCGCGTGCTGCCACGCGGGTTAGCTGTTCCAGCAGATCGCTGCGGTATTTGCGCCAGCGCGCATCACGCACGAAGCGGGGCTGGGTGCCCAGCAAGTCTACGTCTGCATCGGCGCCTGGCGTTTCTGACGGGTTGGCACTGGGGCATAGCCAGCGCATGGGCGGGCGCTCACCACGCATTTCTTCCAGGGAGATGGCCTCCATCATGGCGATGGATTTGTCTTGCGGGCTCATGCTGTCGATCTTGGCCAGCAGGGGTTGCAGATAGGCCTGGGCGGGGTACCAGTCCATCAGGTGCTCGACCTTGCTGCGGTCGGTGCAGCGGTTGCCGTCCAGCGTCAACGCCAGCTTGGCATGCAGGAAGAATATCACCGCTTCCTGGCCAAAGTCGCCATCCTTGTCGCGCATATGGCTGAGCTTGTACGCGTAGGCAAATGAATAGCGGGCGTCTGCGTTTTCAGACAGGATGCGCCAGCGCAGCCAGATGGAATGTGCCAGCAATTGGCGAGGATTACGGGTGTCGGGTGCGCCCATGATCTGCGGCAAGGGTGCTTTGCCAGTGGCGGCATCGGTCTGCTGATCCAACCCCTGCCAGATGGCCTGGGTCGCGGCGTTAGGTGGATCGTCGCGCTGGGCGCGGGCCTGGGCAGCGGCTTCGCGCCAGCGGGGGATGGCTTTCTCTGTCTTGATACGCTGGACCTGCTCGAAGTCAGCGGCCTGGGCCCCGGCCGCCGCGCATGTGAGCGCTGCGGCCAGCATGTGTTTGGCTAGCCGGTTCACAGGGTGGTGGGCAAGGCCGTGTCGGCCCAGTGTTGCACGGCTGCGATGTCGTCCGGCGTGGTGCGGCAGCAGCCACCAATCAAGCGTGCGCCCCGCGCATGCCAGCCCCGCGCCTGCTCGGCGAAGTGTGAGGCGCTGGGGTTGCCGTGCCACTGCTTGTGGGCAGCGTCGTAGTGCTCGCCAGAGTTGGGGTACACCAGGATGGGCTTGCGGGTGCGGGCATGCATCTGGTCCACCAGCGAGGCAATGTGCTCGGGGGCGGTGCAGTTCACACCCACGGCGACCACCTGGTCAAAGCCTTCCAGCGCAGCCACGCAGTCGCCCAGCAGCTCGCCTTCGCTGGTGTGCAGGCCGTCGCGGCAGGAGAAGCTGATCCAGGCTGCCGCACCCGGGAATTCGGGCAACAGTCGGGCAATGGCGCGGGCTTCGGCCAGGCAGGGAATGGTTTCGCAGGCCAGCAGGTCGGCGCCCGAGTCCACAAGCACCTGCAGGCGCGGGCGGTGGAAGTCCATCAGTTGCTCTTCGCTCAGGCCGTAGTGGCCGCGGTATTCGGAGCCATCGGCCAGCATGGCGCCATAGGGGCCGACAGAGGCGGCAATCAGCGGCTTTATGCGGCCCACGCGGTTTGCGGGCTCGGCCCAGAAGGCGTCACGCGCTTCCACGGCCAGGCGTACCGAGTCGCGCATCAGCTGGGCTGAGGCCGCCGCGTCAAAGCCGCGCTTGGCAAACGCTTCAAACGTGGCTTGGTAGCTGGAGGTGGTAGCCACGTCGGCACCGGACACAAAGTAGTCCAGGTGCACCTGGCGTATCAGCTCGGGCTTTTCGATCAGCAGCTTGGCGGACCACAGCGGGTCGTTCAGGTCGGCGCCACGGCGCTCCAGTTCGGTGGCCAGCGCGCCGTCGAGTATGACCAGCGCACGCCGGGCAAAGAAGTCGTCAAGAGGAGAGGTTTGCATGGTGGTCTGCGAATGTTCAGCGCCCGCGCGCATGCTCGGGCACTTCAAGTTTCTTGGCCAGTTTGGACAGGGTCCAGGTCAGTACCAGGTACATGGCCGAAATGGCCAGATAGGGTTCCCAGTAGCGGGAATAGGCACCGGCCACAGTGCGGGCGGCCATGGCCAACTCCAGCAGGCCGATGGCGGACACCAGCGAGGTGTCCTTGATCAGGGCCACACTTTCATTCACCAGCGCGGGCACCATGCGCCGGAAGGCCTGGGGCATGACGATGTAGCGCATGCTCTGCCAGGGCGTCATGCCCAGGCTTTGCGCGGCTGCGGTCTGGCCAGTGTGGATGCTCTGGATGCCGGCGCGGAAGATTTCCGAAATATAGGCCCCGGCATTCAGCGTCAGCGCCAGGGCACCCGACAAAAATGCGCCGTGGTTTTGCCGGAACTCACGCGCCGCATCGCCGCTGAGCAGCCAGCCGCCATCCGGGTGCACCAGCACCGGCATCAGCGCAAAGTGCACCAGCAGAATCTGCACGAACAGCGGCGTACCGCGAAAGAAGGTGACGTAGGCGGTGGTCAACCCGCGCAGCAGTTTCAGGCACCAGGCCAGCGGCCAGGGTGGGCTGGCCGGCAGCAGGCTGTTGGTGTTGACCAGACCCACCGCCGCCCCCAGCAGCATGCCAGCCGCCGTGGCCAGTACGGTGAGTTGCACCGTCATCCACAGGCCTTCTGCGAACAGGGGGCCGTAGCCGGCCAGAATTTCCCAGCGAAACTGCACTGCGCGCTCCTTGTCTATTTGGGCCCGCTTACTTGGCGGCAGACTTGAAGTACTGCTCGTAAATCTTCTGGTAGCTGCCGTCGGCCTTGATGTCGGCCAGGCCCTTGTTGAACTGGCTTGCCAGTTCGGTGTTGCCCTTCTTGAAGGCCAGACCATAGAACTCGGGCGCGAAGCTGGCGTCGCTGACCGACTTGAACTTGGCGTTGGGGTTGTTGGCCAGGTAGTGGATGACCACGCCGTTGTCGGCCACTACGGCGTCCACGCCGCCAGCCGCCAGTTCGGCCAGGGCCAGGGGGGTAGATTCAAAACGCTTGATGTTGGGGCTGGTCTTGCCCAGCAGCTTGACCACGACTTCCTCGCCTGTGGTGGAGGTCTGCACGCCGATCTTGCTCTTCTTCAGGTCGTCCAGCTTGGTGATCTTGGAGGACTCGTTCACGGCAATCAGCTGGCTGGCTTCGAAGTAGGGCTCAGAGAAGTCCATGGTTTGCTTGCGCTCGTCGGTGATGGTGATGGCCGATACCAGCACATCGCGGTCGCCTTGCGCCAGGGCGTTGAAAGCGCCTTCCCACGGCGTGCTGACGAACTTGACTTCCAGGCCGGCCTTCTTGGCAGCGGCGGTGGTCACATCCATGTCGAAGCCGACGATGTCGCCTTTTTCGTTCTGGAATTCAAACGGCGCGTAGGTGGGGTCGGTGCCTACGGTCAGCACGCGGGCTGCAGGTGCCGGGCTGCTGGCAGCGGGCGCGGCCGGTGCCGCTGCTTCGGGCGCCGGGGTCGACTTTTGACAAGCGCTGAGAAACAGGCCCACGGACAGGGCTGCGACGGTTTGGAGGAATTGGCGCTTGTAGGACATGGAATAAAGGAAATAAGGGCCGCACGCTGGGCGGACTTGGGTTTTAGACAAGGGCTGGATTATGCGTGGGTTGCCAGGCTCGCCTGGCACATGCATATGCCCGAGACGCTCAATGCTGCGCGTTGACCTGTTCCACGGTGCGCCGCAGTAGCTCTAGCGCGGCCTGCTGCGTCAGCGTGGAAGGGCGCAGCGAGCTGGTGGCCAGGGCCAGCTTGGTGCGCAGGGCCGGCTGCTGGATGCTGCGGACGGTAAAGGCCGAGGGGCGGATGGAGCTGGCCACCGCGTTGCGCGACAGCACGGCGCAGCCCACGCCATCGGCCACCAGGTCCAAGATGGCGGCCACGCCGTCGATTTCCAGCACCACCTGCGGACGGCAGTCGATATTCGCCATTTCTGCCTCCACATGCATGCGAATGGCATTCGGCCGGCTAGGGATGACCAGGGGCAGGGCGGCCACCTCGCGCAGCGTGATGGCGGTGGGCGGTGGGTCTTCGGGTAGGCCGGGCGGGCGGGCCTGCACCAGCAGCAGCTCTTCTTCCATCAGCGGGCTGATATCGACGTCGGCGCTGGACTGGGCGTTATAGAGGACGGCAATGTCCAGCCGGCCGGCCAACAGCGACTCGTGCATGGCGACCGACAAGCCTTCGCGTATGGACAGGGCTGCGTCCGGCATTTGCTGGCGGAAGGCCCGGGTCAGGGGTACGGTCACCATGCGGGCCAGGCTGCTGGGCAGGCCGATCGCCACGCGCCCAGCCAGCGAGCCGCGTACCCGGCCCAACTCTTCCCGGGCACGCTGCACCTGGTGCAGGATGCCGCGCCCATGCTCCAGCAGCAGCTTGCCAGCCTCGGTGGGCGCCGCGCCGCGCCCATTGCGCACCAGCAGCGTCTGGCGCAGCTCCACCTCCAGCAGACGTATCTGCCGGCTGAGTGCGGGCTGGGCAATGCTCAGCGCGGTCGAGGCACGGGTAAAGCTACCCAGCTCGGCCACGCGCACAAAGTATTCGATCTGTTTTAAGTCCATGTCGCTGCTACTTCTGTGTATAGCTGATCTTCTATTATGCCGTTTTGAGATAACTGATAGTGGACGGCCTGTCTTATCAAAGGCTTGGTACGGGTACAGAATGCCCGGCATGCAAAGCCAGACCAAGCCCATCGCTTCCATCGATTTCCCAGTGCCGGCGCTGCGCGGCATCTCCTCCATGGCCACCCGCCAGGTACTGGCGGACTTGCTGGCCCTGTATGCCCAGCAGTCGGACGTACGCATCGCCATCGAGTCCGTAGGCGGAGTTGATGCCGCCAAGCGGGTACAGGCCGGCGAGGCGTTTGACGCGGTGTTTCTGGCGTCCGACGCCATCGACAAGCTGATCGCCGCCGGTCACATTGATGCACAGAGCAAGGTGAATCTGGTGCACTCCGGTGTGGCTGTAGCCGTGCGGGCGGGTGCAAACCAGCCCGATATCTCCAGTGAAGACTCGGTGCGCACCGCCGTGTTGGCCGCGCGGAGCATAAGCTATTCGACTGGACCCAGCGGCGTAGCCCTGGTCAAACTATTTGAACGCTGGGGCATTGCCGCAGCCATTGCCGACCGTATCGTCCAGGCGCCACCCGGTGTGCCCGTGGGTGCTCTGGTGGCAGGCGGCGAGGTGGAGCTGGGTTTTCAACAACTCAGCGAGCTGATCAATCTGGATGGCATCACCGTAGTCGGCCCGCTGCCGCCAGCGATACAGATTACGACCACCTTTTCTGCCGGCGTGTGCACCGGCTCGTCCCATGCGCAGGCTGTGCGTGATCTGCTGGCCTTTATGTCTTCCCCGCAAGCCGACGAGGCCAAGCGCCGCCAAGGCATGGAACCCGCCTGAGCTTCAGATGATTTTTTAATAACTAGAGACATCCATGACTGCATCGGCCCGGCCCGTCAACGTACAGACATTGCTCAACGAGCATCCCTTTTCGCCATTTCAGTGGCTTATTTTTGCGCTGTGCTTTTTCATCGTGCTGCTTGACGGCTTTGATACCGCTGCTATTGGTTTTATAGCGCCATCGCTGATCAAGGAGTGGGGTGCCAGCAAGGCCGCCCTGGCCCCCGTGTTAAGCGCCGCCTTGTTCGGCCTGGCCGCTGGTGCTTTGTCGGCCGGTCCACTGGCCGACCGCCTGGGTCGCAAGCGCGTGCTGGTGGGCTCGGTGCTGGTGTTTGGCGTGGCCTGCCTGGCCTCGTCTTTTGCGCGCGACCTGACTGAGCTGAGCGTGCTGCGCTTTTTGACAGGTGTAGGCCTGGGCGCCGCCATGCCGAACGCCGTGACGCTGATGAGTGAATTTTGCCCGGACCAGCGCCGTGCCACCCTGACCAATGCGATGTTCTGCGGCTTTCCGCTGGGCGCGGCGTTTGGCGGTTTTCTGGCGGCCTGGATGATCCCGAATTTTGGCTGGCGCAGTGTGCTGGTGCTGGGCGGCATTACGCCCCTGGTACTGGTGATTCTGCTGGTGCTATTTCTGCCGGAATCAGTGCGCTATATGGTGGCCCAGGCCCAGCCCGTGGAGCGCGTGCGCGCGGTGCTGGCACGCATCGCCGGTGCTGCCAAGGTGGAGCTTGCCAGCCGCTTTGTGCTGACCGAAAGCGCCCCGGCGTCTGACGCAAAGAGTGGCCTGGGCGTGGTGCTGTCGCCAGCCTACCGTCTGGGTACCTTCATGCTGTGGCTGGCGTACTTCATGGGCTTGGTGATCTTTTATGCGCTGATCAACTGGATGCCGGTGCTGTTCAAGGACGCGGGTATTGACCCTAAGACCGCCACCCTGATCTCTGCGCTGTTCCCTCTGGGGGGCGTGGGCGCGGTGTACTTTGGCTGGCTGATGGACCGCTTCAACGCCAACCGCATCATTGCCGTGGGCTACGGCCTGACGGCGGTGGCGATCTGGGCTATCGGTCAGATGGTTGGGCAGGTCGGCGCCCTGGTCTTGATCGTGTTTCTGGCGGGTGCCATCATGAACACTTCGCAATCTTCCTTGCCAGCCCTGGCGGCCGCCTTCTACCCGACCCGTGGCCGCGCCACTGGCGTTGCGTGGATGCTGGGTATTGGCCGGTTTGGCGGCATTGCTGGCTCGTTCCTGGTGGCCACGCTGGCCAGCCGCCAGATGGGCTTTGCCGACATCTTCACGGTGGTGGCGATTCCCAGCGTAATCGCGGCTGTGGCCTTGCTGGTCAAGCAGTGGGCCCACCCAGAAGACCCTGCAGGCAAAGCGCCTACCCACGCGGCTGCGCACTAGCCGTGGTTTGATATTTGAATTAAGGACGACATAACATGAAAAAACCTCTCATCATCGATTGCCACGGCCACTACACCACGGCTCCTAAATCGCTGGAAAACTGGCGCAACCAGCAAATTGCTGGCATCAAAGACCCGGCTCTGATGCCCAAAGTGTCCGACCTGAAGATCAGTGACGACGAGCTGATCGAGACCATCGAAGCCAACCAGCTGCGCCTGATGCGCGAGCGCGGCAGTGACCTGACCATCTTCAGCCCGCGCGCCAGCTTCATGGCCCACCACATTGGCGACTTCAATGTGTCCAGCACCTGGGCGGCGATCTGCAACGAGCTCTGCTACCGCGTCAGCCAGCTGTTCCCCGACAACTTCATTCCTGCGGCCATGCTGCCGCAAAGCCCGGGCGTGGACCCGGCGACTTGCATCCCCGAGCTGGAAAAGTGCGTCAAGGAATACGGCAATGTCGGCATCAACCTGAACCCTGACCCCAGCGGCGGCCACTGGAATTCGCCCCCTCTGAGCGACAAGCACTGGTACCCCATCTACGAGAAGATGGTGGAGTACGACATCCCCGCCATGATCCACGTGTCTACCAGCTGCAACGCCTGCTTCCACACCACGGGCGCGCACTACCTGAACGCCGACACCACGGCCTTTATGCAGTGCCTGACTAGCGATCTGTTCAAGGACTTCCCCACGCTGCGCTTCCTGATTCCGCACGGCGGCGGTGCCGTGCCTTACCACTGGGGCCGTTTCCGTGGCCTGGCGCAAGAGCTGAAGAAGCCGCTGCTGGAAGAGCATCTGCTGAACAACATCTTCTTTGACACCTGCGTCTACCACCAGCCCGGCATCGACCTGCTGAACACCGTGATCCCGGTGAAGAACGTCCTGTTCGCCAGCGAAATGATCGGTGCGGTGCGCGGTATCGACCCGCAAACCGGCCACTACTACGACGACACCAAGCGCTACATCGAAGCGAGCAAGATCCTAAGCAGCGAAGACCGCTTCCAGATCTACGAAGGCAACGCCCGCCGGGTGTTCCCGCGCCTGGACGCCGCCCTCAAAGCTAAAAACCAATAAATTTGCACACCCCCAGGCTTGCCCACTGCGTGTGGCCGCCAACCCCCTTGCAGGGGGCAATACCAGCAGCCCGGCAAAGCCGGTTCTGCGGTATTTCTGGAAGTGTTATTCACAAGCATGCGCTTGTACGGCAAGCGTCAACATTGATTGGAGATAAATATGGATATGAACAACCTAGGCATCGTCAAACGCAACATCGTGCGTGCCGACAAGGCTGCGGTAGAGCGCCTGTCCAAGCTGGGCGTGGCTACCATCCACGAAGCCATGGGCCGCGTGGGCCTGATGAAGCCCTATATGCGCCCCATCTACAACGGTGCCAAGATCTGCGGCACCGCCGTGACCGTGCTGCTGCAGCCCGGCGACAACTGGATGATGCACGTAGCTGCCGAGCAGTTGCAGCCCGGTGACGTGGCCGTAGCCGCCTGCACCACCGACAACGAAGACGGCTTTTTTGGCGACCTGCTGGCCACCAGCTTCCAGGCGCGCGGCGCCAAGGGTCTGATCATCGACGGCGGCGTGCGCGATGTGGCGGACCTGGAAAAAATGGGCTTCCCGGTGTTC
Source organism: Rhodoferax sp. SPJ21 (assembly GCF_058216335.1). NCBI lineage: Bacteria > Pseudomonadati > Pseudomonadota > Betaproteobacteria > Burkholderiales > Comamonadaceae > Rhodoferax > Rhodoferax sp. SPJ21. The sequence continues at coordinate 46,049 of NZ_JBYZMO010000003.1, read as the reverse complement.
AGCAAGGCCATCAACTCCAAGGGCACCATCAAGGCCACGCTGGGTTCGGTGAATGTGCAGGTCGTCTGTGCTGGCGCCATCGTGAACCCCGGCGACGTGGTGATTGCTGACGTTGATGGCGTGGTGGTCGTGCCCGCTGCCATCGCTGCCCAGGTGGCCGACGCCGCCGAGCACCGCGAGAGCTTCGAAGGCGAGAAGCGCGCCAAGCTGGCCGCTGGCGTGCTGGGCCTGGACATGTACAAGATGCGCGAGCCCTTGGAAAAAGCCGGCCTGCGCTATATCGACTAAATCAAGCATCAAATAGGCCTGTAGCGCAGGTAATACCTGCGCCAGCAGCTATTGATTGCATAGCAAACAAGGATATATATGGAATTCACCAAAACCCCCGGCTGGCTGGACTGGTACACCGGCCCCAGCAAACCACGCTTTCAGCTGCCAGCTGGCGCGGTAGACGCGCACTGCCATGTATTTGGCCCCGGTGACAAGTTCCCCTACGCGCCCGAACGCAAGTACACGCCCTGCGATGCGTCCAAGGAACAGCTGTTTGCCCTGCGTGACCACCTGGGCTTCGACAAGAACGTGATCGTGCAGGCCACCTGCCACGGCAGCGACAACCGCGCCCTGGTGGATGCGCTCAAGGCGTCCAATGGCAAGGCCATGGGCGTGGCCACGGTCAATGAACTGGTGACGGATGCCGAATTGCAGGAGATGCATGCCGCTGGTGTGCGCGGCACCCGCTTCAACTTCGTCAAGCGCCTGGCCGACTCCACGCCGCGCGAGGTACTGCGTGAAATCGCTGCCCGCATCGCGCCGCTGGGCTGGCATGTGGTGATCTATTTCGAGGCAGTCGATTTGCCCGAGTACTACGACTTCTTCACCAGCCTGCCGACCACGGTGGTGGTGGACCATATGGGCCGCCCGGACGTCACCAAGCCGGTGGACGGCCCCGAGTTCGCCCTGTTCGTGAAGATGATGCGCGAGCACAGCAACATCTGGAGCAAGGTCAGCTGCCCCGAGCGCCTGAGCGTCAGCGGCCCCAAGGCCTTGAATGGCGAGCAACACGCTTACCAGGACGTGGTGCCTTTCGCCAAGCACCTGGTGGAAACCTTCCCCGACCGCGTGCTGTGGGGCACCGACTGGCCACATCCGAACTTGAAGGACCACATGCCTGATGACGGCTTGCTGGTGGACTACATCCCCCAGATTGCACCCACCGCCGAGTTGCAGCGCAAGCTGCTGGTGGACAACCCCAACCGTCTGTACTGGAGCTGAAATGTCCTTAGACAAACCCTATCTGGATGTGCCCGGCACCACCATTTTTGATGCCGAGCAGAGCCGCATGGGCTACCACTTGAACCAGTTCTGCATGTCGCTGATGAAGGCCGAGAACCGTGAAAAGTTCAAGGCCGACGAGCGCGCTTACCTGGACGGCTGGGCCATGACCGAGGACCAGAAGCTGGCCGTGCTGGCCCGTGATCTGAACCGCTGCATCTCCCTGGGCGGCAACATCTACTTCCTGGCCAAGATCGGCGCCACGGACGGCAAGAGCTTCCAGCAGATGGCCGGCAGCATGACCGGTATGACCGAAGAAGAGTACCGCAACATGATGGTCGGCGGTGGCCGCTCCGTGCAGGGCAACCGCGTGGTCGGTGAAGACGGCGACGCCCAGGCGCACCGCCAACCGCAGGGTTCTGCGGGCAAAAAAGGAAACAACTGATATGGCCAAAATTACCGCCAGCGTTTACACCTCGCACGTCCCCGCCATCGGCGCGGCCATCGATTTGGGGAAAACGACCGAGCCTTACTGGCAACCCTTGTTCAAGGGCTATGAATATTCCAAGCAATGGATGAAGGACAACACGCCCGACGTGATCTTTCTGGTCTACAACGACCACGCCACGGCTTTCAGCCTGGACATGATCCCGACCTTCGCCATCGGCACCGCTGCGGAATACCAGCCTGCCGATGAAGGCTGGGGCCCGCGCCCCGTGCCCAAGGTGATCGGCCACCCCGAACTGGCCGCGCACATTGCGCAGTCGGTGATCCAGCAGGACTTTGACCTGACCATCGTCAACAAGATGGACGTGGACCACGGTTTGACCGTGCCCCTGAGTCTGATGTGTGGAGAGCCCGAGGCATGGCCCTGCCCGGTGATTCCGTTCGCGGTCAACGTGGTGCAGTACCCCGTGCCATCGGGCCGCCGCTGCTTCGAGCTGGGTAAGGCGATCCGCAAGGCGATCGAATCCTTCGACAAGCCGCTGAAAGTGCAGATCTGGGGCACGGGTGGCATGAGCCACCAACTGCAGGGCGCACGCGCCGGCCTGATCAACAAGGAATGGGACAACGCCTTTCTGGACCGCCTGATTGCCGATCCGGATGGTCTGGCCAGCGTGCCGCACATCGACTATGTGCGCGAAGCCGGCTCAGAAGGTATCGAGCTAGTGATGTGGCTGATTGCCCGTGGCGCCATGGCCGATGTGGCCGGCGGTGCGGCGCCCACCTTGAAGCACCGCTTCTTCCATGTGCCTGCATCCAACACGGCCGTCGGCCACCTGATTCTGGAGAACAACTAAATGACTAAGACTCTCAAAGTCGCCCTGGCGGGCGCTGGTGCATTCGGTACCAAGCATCTGGACGCAATCAAGCTGATCGACGGCGTGGAGGCCATTTCGGTCATCGGCCGCGATATGGAAAAAACCCGTGAAGTCGCTGCCAAGTACGGCATAGCCCACGTGACGGACGACCTGGCTGAAAGCCTGGCCTTGCCCGAGCTGGATGCCGTGATTCTGTGCACGCCCACGCAAATGCATGCCGCCCAGACCATCCAGTGTCTGCAAGCGGGCAAGCACGTGCAGGTGGAAATCCCTCTGGCTGACAGCCTGGCAGGTGCCGAAGAAGTCGTGGCCCTGCAAAAGAAGACCGGCTTGGTAGCCATGGTGGGACATACCCGCCGCTTCAACCCCAGCCACCAGTACGTCAACCAGCAAATTGCAGCCGGCAAGTTCAACATCCAGCAAATGGATGTGCAGACCTATTTCTTCCGCCGCACCAACACCAATGCGCTGGGCCAGGCGCGTAGCTGGACCGACCACTTGTTGTGGCACCACGCTGCCCACACGGTGGACTTGTTTGCCTACCAGTGCGGCAGTCCCATCGTGCAGGCCAACGCCATCCAGGGGCCGATCCACCCGGTGCTGGGTATTGCGATGGACATGTCCATCCAGCTGAAGGCCGCCAACGGTGCGATCTGCACGCTGTCGCTGAGCTTCAACAACGACGGCCCGCTGGGCACCTTCTTCCGCTACATCGGTGACAGCGCAACCTACATCGCCCGTTACGACGATCTGTTCACCGGCAAGGATGAAAAGATCGACGTGAGCCAGGTGGCCGTGTCCATGAACGGCATTGAGCTGCAAGACCGCGAGTTCTTCGCTGCCATCCGCGAAGGCCGCGAACCCAACAGCAGCGTGGCCAAGGTGCTGCCGTGCTACCAGGTGCTACACAAGCTGGAGCAACAGCTGAACGCGGCCTGATCACCCGAGCTTGAACGGCCCGCCTTTTTCCAGCGCACGCTGGTAGGCGGGCCGTTCGCGTATGCGGGCCAGGTAGGCCATTAGATTGGGGCGGCTGCTGTCTAGGCCACCACGGGCTTGCGCGGCCTCAATGGGGAAGCTCATCTGGATGTCGGCTCCGCTGAACTCGTCGCCCGCAAACCACAGACTTTTGCCCAGCTCCGCCTCCATGAAGTCCAGGTGGGTTTTGAGCTGCGGCAGGATGAAGCTTTTTTTCACGTTCCCGCTGATGGCCTTGGCGATGGGCTTCACGAAGAACGGCATTTTGGTGTTCTCGATCTTGTCGAAGATGAGCTTGAGCAACAGGGGCGGCATGGCCGAGCCTTCGGCGTAGTGCAGCCAGTAGCGGTAGCGCAGCCTCTCCGATGTGCCCAGCGCCGGGGCGAGCCGGCCCTGGCCATGCTGTTCGATCACGGCCTCCACAATCGCGCCCGATTCGGCCAACACCATGTCGCCGTCGGTCAGCACCGGTGATTTTCCCAGGGGGTGCACTGCGCGCAGGCTGGCCGGTGCCAACATGGTCGTGGCGTCGCGTTGGTAGCGCTGGATCTGATAGTCGAGGCCCAGCTCTTCCAGCAGCCACAGCACGCGCTGCGAACGGGAGTTGTTCAGGTGGTGAAGGGTCAGCATAAGTTTCCGGGTAGTTGTCACAGCGAATACCGATAATCCGCCCACAATTTTGCAATTCTTTACCTCGTGACGATATGCAACAGACCCTGTGCCGGAATCCGGCCTCTCTGGGCAGCATATGATTTCACTTAGTTTAGCTAACCAATTATCTGCCTTGCCCACTTCACCATCTGTACAAAAACACGCCGCCATGGTGATGGAGGTGGTGCCTGCTGTGATGGATTCCATCCGCCAGGCGATGCGGATCGGTGCGGGTGCCCATTTGTCTGTGCCGCAGTTCCGTTGTTTGAACTTTATTGCGCGCAAGCCGGATTGCTCGATTGGCGAAGTCGCGGCCTTTTTGGGCGTGACCATGCCCACGGCTTCGGCCATGACGGACCGCCTGGTGCAGAGCGGCCTGGTATCACCCCAAACCGCCAGCGACGACAGGCGGCGTACCCAACTACAGCCCACCCACGCCGGGCTGGCACAGCTTGCGCACATACAGACGGATGCGCAGGCTGATTTAGAACGTGCTTTGACGGCTTGTACCGGCAAAGAGCTACGCGACCTGCAAGCAGGATTGGCCATTCTTTGGCGCACTTTTCGACCCGACCTAGAAACCCCATGAAGACTGTTCCCATTCTTTTGAATACTGTTTGCGGCGCGTTGGTGCTGGCCCTGGCGGGCTGTTCCGGCAAGGCCGATGTGGCGCCCCCTGCAGGCGGCGCCAGCGCTGCCGCCGCACCATCTGGTGGGGCTTCGTCGGCCACGCCACCGGTCACCATCACGACGGTCAAGGCGCAGTCCAAGGACTTCCCCGTGGTGCTGAAGGCTACGGGTACGGTTACGCCTATCACCAGTGTGGACGTAAAGGCCCAGGTCACCAGTGTGGTGGCCAAGGTGCATATCCAGGAAGGGCAGTTCGTGAAGGCCGGTGAGTTGATGTTCACACTGGATTCGCGTACAGACGAAGCCAACCTGGCCAAGGCCCGTGCCCAGCTGGCCAAGGACAACGCCTCCCTGGCCGATGCCAAACGGCAGTTCGCGCGCAGCCAGGAGCTGTTCCGCCAAAACTTCATTTCCCAGGGCGCTCTGGATACCGCACAGGCCCAGGTCGATGCCCTGGCCGCCACCGTGGCGGCCGACCAGGCAGCGATAGACGCGGCCAAGGTTGCGCTGTCGTTTGACCGCATTGCCGCGCCCAATACTGGCCGCGCAGGCCAGGTGCCGGTGTCTACGGGCAGCGTGGTGCAGGCCAATGTCACCACCCTGGTGACGATTACCCAGTTGGACCCGATCTCCGTGGGCTTCAGCCTGCCGCAGCGCAATCTTCCCAACGCCCTGGCGGCATTGAAGGGCGGTGGCGCACCGGTGACTGCAACCCTGGGCGATGGCGGCGGTTCATTTACGGGCCGCTTGCAGTTTGTCGACAACGCGGTGGATGCTAGCTCAGGCTCGGTCAAGGCCAAGGCAGAGTTTGCCAACAAAGAGGGCAAGCTGTGGCCTGGGGCCTTTGTCGAGGTCTCCCAGACCTTCAACACCTTGAAAGGCGCGGTGGTGGTGCCCCAGGCTGCCATCATCCAAGGCGCGCGCGGCAATATCGTCTACACGGTGGAAGAGGGCAAGGCGGTGTCCAAGCCCATCCAGCTGGTGTATGCCCAGGGGACAGAGGCTGCTGTCACGGGCGTGAATGCCGGTGACGCCATCGTGGTGGACGGCAAGCAGAACGTGCGCCCCGGTTCCCGCGTGGTCGAGCGCGCCCGTGACGCCAAACCCGCCGCGAGCAGCCCCGCTGCAACTGACGCCGCCAGCCAAGCCGCCAAGAGCGCCAGCGCCGATTCCGCCAACACACCTCGGCCTGCCGCACCATGAGCTTTTCTGAGATTTTCATCCGCCGTCCGGTGATGACGGTGCTGCTCAACGCAGCGGTGGTCATGGCCGGCGTCATTGGTTTCCAGAAGATTCCGGTAGCGGCCCTGCCCAGCTACGACACGCCGGTGATCAATGTGTCGGCCACCTTGCCGGGGGCCAACCCCGAGACCATGGCCAGTTCGGTGGCACTGATTCTGGAAAAGCAGTTCCAGACCGTGCCCGGCCTGAAGACCATCAGCTCCACCAGCATCCTGGGCAGCACCTCGCTGACGCTGGAGTTTGACGAAGGCCGAAACATCGACGCCGCTTCGGTGGACGTGCAGGCGGCCTTGTTGCGTGCGCAGCGCTCCCTGCCCACCGATATGACCAACCCGCCGTCTTACCGCAAGGTGAACCCGGCGGACGCACCGGTGCTGCTGGTGGCCATGACCTCGCCTTCATTGGCCCCGGCCGACCTGCAAGACTTTGCGGAGCATTTGATTTCACCGACGCTGTCCACCATCGACGGCGTGGCGCAGGTCAACATCTTTGGCGCCAAGCGCTATGCCGTGCGTGTGCGCGTGAACCCGCAGGCCCTGGCGGTGCGCAATATCGGCCTGGACGAGTTGAGCAGTGCGTTGAAGTCAGCCAACGTGAATACCCCCGTGGGCACTCTGGAAGGGCCGCGCCAAACCTTGGTGCTGCAGGCGAACCGCCAGCTGCGCAACGCCGCCGACTTCTCGGACCTGATCGTCAGCACCCGGGGCGGCAACCCTGTGCGCCTGAAAGACGTGGCCAGCGTGGAAGACAGCCTGGAAACGCTGAAGAGCTGGGCCACCCTGGACGGCGAGAACTCCATCACCCTGGCCATCCAGCGCCAGCCCGGTGCCAACACGGTGAAGGTGGTGGACTCCATCCGCGCCGCGTTGCCCAGGCTGCAAAGCCAGATGCCGCAGTCGGTCTCCATGACGCCGGTGAACGACCGATCCAAGTCCGTGCGCGAGGCCTTGCACGATGTGTCGCTGACCCTGATGGGCACGATTGCGCTGGTGGTGCTGGTGATCTTCCTGTTCCTGCGGCGCTTCATCGCCACCCTCATACCGGCCTTGTCCTTGCCCGTTTCCTTGGTGGGTGCCGTGGCGCTGCTATGGGGCTTGAATTACAGCCTGGACAACATTTCCCTGCTGGGCCTCACGCTGGCCGTGGGCCTGGTGGTGGACGACGCCATCGTGGTGCTGGAGGACATCATCCGCCACGTCGAAAACGGCGAAGACCCTTTCCAGGCGTCGCTGCGCGCGGCGCGGGAGGTGGGCTTCACCATCGTTTCCATGTCCACCTCGCTGATCGCGGTGTTCATCCCCATCTTCTTCATGCCCGGCGTGATCGGCTTGTTGTTCCACGAATTTGCCGTGGTGGTGGGTTTGTCCATCGTGGTGTCGGCTTTTGTGTCGCTGACCCTGGTGCCCATGCTGGCAAGCCGCTTCCTGACCGACGAAAAGCACATGAAGGCGCCTGGCCGTGTGGTGCGTTCGTTTGAAACGGGTTTCAATGCGGTGCTGGCCGGCTACACCAAGATGCTGGACATGGCGCTGCGCCACCGCAAGGTGGTGCTGCTGGTGGCGGCGGGCACGTTTGCTGCCACGTTCTGGCTGGCCTACATCATCCCCAAGGGCTTTTTCCCTGAGGAAGACATAGGCCAGATCCAGGTCACCACCGAGGCTGCAGAAGACGTGTCCTTCCCGGAAATGGTCAAGCTGCAGGAACGTGCTGCGACGATCTTCCGGGCAGACGAGAACGTGGCTACGGTCAGCTCCTTCACCGGTGGCAACAACGCGCAGAACTCCGGGCGCATGTTCATCAACCTCAAGGCGCAAGGCGAACGCCTGCCCATGAAGAAGGTGGTTGAAGGCCTGCGCAAGAAGCTGCGTGCCGTGGCCGGTATCAACGTCTTTATGCGTCCAGTGCAGAACCTGCAGCTGGGTGGCCGCCAGAGCAAAGCCCAGTACCAGTACATCCTGCAAAGCATCAAGGCCGATGAGCTCAACACCTGGGCCAACAAGCTGCAGGAGCAACTGCGCGCCGACCCTATCTTCCGTGACGTGACCAGCGACTCGCAGCTGCGCGGCCTGCAAGCCCAGCTGAAGATCAACCGGGACAATGCGAACACCCTGGGCGTGTCGATCGACACCATACGCACCGCCTTGTTCAGCGCCTTCGGCGAGCGCCAGGTGTCCACCATTTACCTTCCCACCGACAGCTACCAGGTGATCATGGAAGTGGCGCCCGAGGCCAAGCTGGATGAACGCGCACTGAACGGCATTTACGTGCGCTCGTCCAACGGCACCTTGGTGCCCATGTCCAGCTTCACCACGGTGGAACGCACAGTAGGCCCCACAGCCATCAACCATGCGGGCCAACTGCAGGCGGTCACGGTGTCGTTCAACCTGGCGCCCGGCGCGGCCCTGGGCGACGCCACGGCCAAGATCGACGCGGCCAGCACGGCCATAGGCATGCCGTCCAGCATCATCACCAGCTATGGCGGTGATGCGGCGGTGTTCCAAAGCTCGCAGGGCAGCCAGGCGATTCTGGTGGTGGCGGCCTTACTGGTGATCTACGTGTTGCTGGGCGTGCTTTACGAGAGCTACATCCACCCACTGACGATTCTGGCAGGCCTGCCGTCCGCCGCCGTGGGGGCACTGGCCACGCTAATGCTGTTCGGCCAGGACCTGACGCTGATCGCCACCATCGGTATCGTGCTGCTGATCGGTATCGTGAAGAAGAACGCCATCATGATGATCGACTTCGCGCTGGAGGCGCAGCGCCACCGGGGCATGACGCCGGCCGAGGCCATCCGTGAGGCCTGCATACTGCGTTTCCGCCCCATCATGATGACCACGTTGGCCGCTCTGATGGGTGCCTTGCCGATTGCCTTGGGGCTGGGCGCGGGCGCCGAGCTGCGCCAGCCCCTGGGCCTGGCCGTGGTCGGCGGGCTGGTGTTTTCCCAGGCCATTACGTTGTTCATCACGCCGGTGATCTACCTGGCCCTGGAACGCTTCAGCGGCACCGGCCCGGTGACCACGCCCGAGATCATCCTGACCGGACCCGGGTCCGCGCATTGATGCTCTAACGAATTGCTATTGAATATATAGCTGCTGGCGCAGGCAATATCTGCGCTAGCAGCATTTTTTATGGAGAATTGAAAGCTATGCAAAACCGCGCACTTGGCCCCTTCCAAGTTTCCGCCATCGGCCTAGGTTGCATGAACGTGAGCCATGCCTATGGCGCCCCGGTCACGGCAGAGCAGGGCGAGTCCGTCTTGCTGCATGCGCTGGACCGCGGCGTAACCCTGTTTGACACCGCTGCGCTGTACGGTTTTGGCAGCAATGAAGAGCTGGTGGGGCGTACTCTGTCGAAGCACCGCAGCAAGTTCACCCTGGCCAGCAAATGCGGCATGACCGGCGTGGATGGCAAGCGCGTGATCGATGGCCGTCCGGCCACCCTGAAGCGCACCTGTGAAGAGGCGCTGAAGCGCCTGCGCACCGAGGTCATCGACCTGTATTACCTGCACCGCTGGGACAAGACCGTGCCCATCGAAGACAGCGTGGGCGCGCTGTCCGACCTGGTGCGCGAGGGCAAGATCCAGACCATCGGTTTGTCTGAGGTATCGGCCAGCACGCTGCGCAAAGCCCATGCCGTGCACCCCATCACCGCGCTGCAAACCGAGTACTCGCTGTGGACGCGCAACCCCGAGATCGCGGTGCTGCAGGCCTGCAAGGAACTGGGCACTGCCTTTGTCGCTTTCAGCCCGGTGGCGCGTGGTTTTCTGACCGGTGCGCTGCAAGACGTGAACACGCTGGACGCCAAGGACATCCGCCGTGGCATGCCCCGCTTTGCACCCGACAACTACGCGGCCAATCTGCGCCTGCTCGACGGTTACGCCGCCATTGCCCGCGAAGCTGGCTGCACCCAGGCCCAGTTGGCCCTGGCCTGGTTGCTGCAGCAGGGCGAGCACATCATCCCCATCCCAGGCACCACCCGTGTGGACCACTTGGATGAAGACCTGGGCGCGGCCGATGTACGCTTGTCGCCCGCACTGCTGGCCCGCTTGGACGCACTGATCAATCAGCGCACCGTCACAGCTGCACGCTACAACTCGGCCAGCCAGGCCGACGTGGATACTGAAGAGTTTTGATGCCTCTTGGTGAGGTAGTGGCACAGGGTTTGCTGCATTGACAGCGGGGACTTTCCCCTAGTCGATTTCTGGAGACCTGATGCATACAAGCCCCCGCTCCGCAGTCGCCCCGGCCGCCAGCTCTGCCGGTATTTCTATCGTCAACTTGGCGGCGCGCCAGCGTATGCTGTCGCAGCGCATGATTTTGCAAACCGTGCTGGCTTCACAGGGGGACAAGGAGAAACGCCTTGCGGCCGAGCGGACCCTGGCACTGTTCTCTGAAAGCCAGGCCCAGCTGCTGGAGTTTTCTAGAACCTTGGACCTGGCCAATGCCCGCAAGCTGGACGCGGTCTACCACGGCGACCATGGTGTGGACATCACTATCCAGGAGTTCACCAGCTTGGTGCGCACCGCTTTGGCACAGATAGCCCAGCGGGATGACCGCCAGGCCGCATCGGTGGCCCAACTGGTGGGGCAGACCGACGTGGTGTTGGACGCCCTGAACAAAGCCACCACGGCGTTTGACGACATCAGCAGGTCCAAGTCCGACAGCATGAAGCGCGAGCTGACCGGCATCGTCAGCGACATCCAGAACGTAGCGCGCGAGGCCAAGGTGGTCAGCTTCAACGCGCTGGTCATCGCTGCACGCGCCGGTAGTTTTGGCCGCGAGTTTGCAGTGGTGGCGAATGTGCTGACGGGCATCACCGGCAAGATCGACGGACTCTCGCGCGACGCCATTGTGCTGGCGGGCCGCACCTGAGGGCACGAGGCCATCGGCGGGAGAGCAGGGGCGGCGTACACTCGGCGCCCCCTGTGTAATTCCTCTCGTCTGATGCCCTCTACCTCCCCGGGTCCCGTGACCCGCACGCCACGTGCCCGCAAAGCCGTGGTGGACCCTTCGCAGCAGCTCAGTCTGGGCTTTACCGATGATTTCTTTGTAGCCCCCGTGCTGCCTGCCGAAAAGCCGGCACCCGTCCGCGCCGTTCCGGCGCCCAAACCGGCTGCGGTCCCGTTGGCGGCGGTGGCTGTGCCGTCTAACCCGCAAAGCATGGAAGACATGGCTGCGCTGCTGGAGCAGCATGCCGACTACCGCGTGTTGCGCCGCCTGGTGCCGCAGCTGGAGTTTGCCGCAACACCTGTAGCCGCATCCGGCGTGTTGCGCCTGTTGGTGTTGGACACCGAGACCACCGGCCTGGAGCACAGCCGCGACAAGATCATCGAGCTGGCACTGCTGCGCGTGGACCTCGACACCGCCACCGGCTTGCCTTGCGGCACGGTGCAGGTGTATGACGGACTGGAAGACCCGGGCATGCCCATCCCCGACATCGCCCGTAAGGTGACCGGCATAGACGACAGCATGGTGCAGGGCCAGCATCTGGACGAGGCCAGGGTCGCCGAGTTGCTCGACGGCGTGGACTTGGTGGTGGCGCACAACGCGGCGTTTGACCGGCCTTTTGTCGAAGCACGTTTTCCAGCTTTCGCCGCCAAGGCCTGGGCATGCTCGTTTGCCGATATCGACTGGAAGGCCGAGGGCCGCGAATCCGCCAAGCTCTCTGCCCTGGCCTTGGAGCTAGGCTGGTTTTATGACGCCCACCGCGCCGAGATGGACTGCCACGCGCTGCTGGCCGTGCTGCAAGCCGTATTGCCTACCTCGGGTGGCAGCGGGCTGGCCCGGCTACTTCAGGCGTCTAAAGCCACGCGCTATCGCCTGCAGGCTACCGGTGCCCCGTTCGACGCCAAGGACGCGCTGAAAGAGCGCGGCTACCGCTGGGACGCTACCCAAAAAGTCTGGCACACCCGCCTGGCCGACGAAGCTGCACTGCAGGCCGAAGGCGAATGGCTGGCCGCCGAGGTCTACCGGGGCCGGGCCGCCCGTGTGCAGGTGGAGGCGCTGGACGCGTTGGTGCGCTATGCCAGCCGTCCGGGTGTGATCGGCTGGAAGCAGTTGGGGTAAAAAGGCCGCTGGCGCAGTATTTACCTGCGCTGGCAGCTATTTAATCCATAGCATTTCGCATTCAAAGTGCGTGCGTCACCAGCCGGAAGTCGGGGTCTTCGGCGAAGGGCTGGATGGTGTAACCCAGGCCGCGCATCAGTTTGAGCATGCCGGGGTTGTTGGCCAGCACCAGGCCGTGGATTTCGCTCAGGCCTTTTTCGCGGGCCACATCCATGATGCTTAGCATCAGGCGTGTGCCCAGGCCCCGGCCACCGAAATCATCTGCGACCACCAGCGCAAATTCGCAGCTGGTGTTGTCGGGGTTGGTGATGAAGCGCGACACGCCGATGATGCGTTCCGTTTCCTGCATCTCGCCAGTCGCGTCGGGGCTGCGCTGCTTGTGAACGGCCACCAGGGCCATTTCGCGGTCGTAGTCGATCAGCGCGAAGCGCGACAGCATGCTGGGCGGTAGCTCGGACAACATGGACACATAGCGGAAGTAGCGGCTCTCGGCCGACAGGCCGCGCACCATGTCCTGCAGCATCTCGCCGTCGTCCGGGCGTATTGGGCGCAGTGTGGTCTGCCCGCCGCCGCGCAGGGGCCAGACCTGCTCGTAGCGGGCGGGGTAGGGCAGTATCGCCAGATGTTGATATTCCGGGCCGCGCCCGCTGCCAGCGGGGGATGCGCTATCGATGACGATGCGCGCGTCCACCGCCACGGCGCCAGAGGCGTCCACGATGATGGGGTTGATGTCCATCTCGCGCAGCTGGGGTAGTTCGCACACCATTTCGGACACGCGCATCAGCACCCGTTCCAGCGCATCCATGTCTACCGCGTTGGCGCCGCGCCACTCGCCCAGGGTCTCGCTGACGCGAGAGCGGTCTATCAGCCGCCGTGCCAGGAACTGGTTGAGCGGCGGCAGCTCCATGGCGCGGTCGTTGATCAGCTCAATCATGGTGCCGCCCGCGCCAAATGCGATCACCGGGCCAAACGGGTCGTCGGTCACCAGACCTATGCAGATCTCACGGCCCCGCTTGTGGCGCGCCATGTTCTGCACCGTGACGCCGTGGATGCGCGCCTCGGGCATTTGTTGCGCCACCAGCTGCACCATGTCGTTGTAGGTGTCGCGCACGCCCACGGCGTTCATAACGTTCAGGGCTACGCCGTCTACATCCGACTTGTGGCTGATGTCGGGTGAGTCGATTTTCAGCGCCACCGGGTAGCCCAGCTGGGTGGCGATCATCATCGCCTCGTTAGCGCTGCGGGCCAGCACGGTCTGCGTCACCGGAATGTGGAAGGCCGCCAGCAGGGCCTTGGACTCCATCTCCGTCAGCACTTTGCGGCGCTCGGCCAGCACGCCTTCGATCAGCAGGCGCGCGCCCTCCACATCCGGCTTGGCCAGGGCCGACAGCGGCGGTGGTGTTTGCTGCAGCAACTGCTGGTTTTGGTAGAAGGACGCGATATTGCCAAATGCGCCCACCGCCGCTTCCGGTGTGCGGAATGTGGGGATGGCCGCCGCGTTCAGCGCGGTGCGCGCCTCACCGACCGAGGCGTCGCCCATCCAGCAGGTCAGCAGCGGTTTGGACAGTTGGGGTTTGAAATCGGCCAGTGCCTGGGCCACGCCGGTGGCATCACAGCCGGCCTTGGGCGAATGGATGACCAGCACGCCATCCACCTGGCTGTCGTGGCTGGCGGCTTCTACGGCAGCGCGGTAGTGGGCCGGGCTGGCTTCTTCAGACAAGTCCACCAGGTCGCTCAACGATGCCTGGGCTGGCAGTTGGGGGGCCAGCGCGGCCTGGGTGGCGGGGCTGAGCAGGCCCAGCTGCAGGTCAATTTCAGTGATCCAGTCGGCGGCCAGCACACCCGGCCCGCCACCGTTGGTGACGATGGCCAGGCGTTTACCCACGGCGCGGTAGCGAGATGCCAGGCACTTGGCCGCAGAAAATAGCTGCACAAACGAGCGCACGCGCACTGCGCCCGCGCGCCGCAGCGCTGCATCGAACACATCGTCGCTGCCGACGATCGTGCCCGAATGGGTATGCGCCGCCGTGTTGCCGGCCGACTTGCGCCCGGCTTTGAGTACCACTACCGGCTTGGCGTTGGCTGCTGCGCGCAGTGCGCTCATGAAGCTGCGGGCGTTGCCAATACCTTCCATGCAGACCACGATGCTGTGCGTTTGCGGGTCAGAGGCCAGAAAGTCCAGCACCTGCGCGATGTCCACCGCCGCATTCGGCCCCAGCGACACCACGTTGGAAAAGCCCACAGCGTTTTGCCGCGCCCAGTCCAGTATCGAGGCCGTTAGCGCACCCGACTGCGACACCAGGGCCAGCGGGCCAGGTGCGGCCAGTGCGCCGGCCAGGCTGGCGTTCAGCCCCAGCTGCGGGCGCTGGAAGCCCAGGCAGTTCGGCCCCATCAAATGCATGCCGTGGCGGCGCGCCACGCGGTGCAACTCGTCCGCCAAACTGGCCGGTACGCCGCTGGACACCACCAGCGCCGAGCGGCATTTGATACGCCCGGCCACCTCTAGTGCGGCGGCCATGTCCTCGGGTGGCAGGGCGATGACGGCCAGGTCAGCCCGGGTCTGCGCCAGGTCGGCCAGCGTGCCGGTGGTGTGGATGTCCAGAAAGCTCAGCCGGCCGCTGAAACGCTGCGCCCGCAGCGCGTTGGGCAGGGCCTGCAGCCCGGGGCTGGCGAACACCACGATGGATTCGGGTGAGAAGAGTGATGTCAGGTAATGCGTGTCCATGGAGCCCTTTGGGCGCAGAGTTCTGCGCCGCTTGACCGAAATCATACGACCTGGCTTGCATTCATAGTAAAAACACGTCTAGCGCAGATTTCGCCTGCGCCAGGTGCTATATTTTCAATAGTAATTTCAGGCCTACGGTCTTTGCGGGTGGGTGCGCCAGTGGTTATCCTGCGAGCTGTCCGACGGCTGCTTGAGCCATTAAAACGTGTTTACCACAAGGAATCCCCATGAAAGCCATCTGGAACGGCGCCGTGATCGCCGAAAGCGACGACATCGCCGTGGTTGAAGGCAACCACTATTTTCCGCTGAGCTCGCTGAACCGCGAGTTCGTCAGCTTCAGCAACCACAAGACCACCTGCGCCTGGAAGGGCCAGGCCAGCTACTACTCGCTGATGGTCAACGGCGAAATGAATACCGACGCCGCCTGGTACTACGCCAACCCCAAGTCCGGTGCCGAAGAGGTTACGGACCGCGTCGCCTTCTGGAAAGGCGTGAAGATAGAAGCATGAGCACGACGCTGTTATCCGCGCCATTCACCCCGGTGGCGCAGTTTGTAGATGTGGTGAAGCGCCAGGCCTATGCCACGCTGGACCCGGCGGGTCTGGCCGCGCTGGCCGGCTGTAAGCTCGATGATCTGCTGGCGCTGTGCCCCAGCTGGAACGATTTGCCGCCCGACGAATATTTGAAGGACGGAGGCCGCTACCGCCGCCGGCGCCATTCCTGCTTTGTGCTGGAGGCCGATACAGTGCAGCAGGTGCCGCACCGCGCACACTGGCAGCCCGTGGAATACAACGCCCTGCACGGTGGCATGGAGCGTTGGTTTGCCCCCATGCTGGACGCCGACGTAGCCCAGCCCGTGTGGTCGCAGTTGCTGCTGGCCCTGGGCCGCGCCTGTACCGCCTTACGTGGCGGCGCACAGGCCGGCGGACCACCGCCCTGGTATGTGGAAGCCCACCAGTTCCGCATCGACACCACCGACGGCATAGGCCGACCCACCCCGGAAGGGGCGCACCGTGACGGCGTGGACTTTGTGGCGGTGCTGCTGGTGGGCCGCTCGGGCATCAAGGGCGGTGAAACCCGGGTTTTCGAGGCCGACGGCCCGAACGGCCAGCGTTTCACGCTGACAGAGCCCTGGAGCCTGCTGTTTTTGGATGATGCACGTGTGGTGCACGAGTCCACCCCCATCCAGCCCCTGGCACCGGGCGGCTACCGGGACACGCTGGTCCTGACCTTCAGGGCCCGCAAGTTCCAGAGTAGCTAAGGTGCATTCCCACAATAACCAGGAGACAAAATGCAACTTCTCAACCATGACCTGGCCCACGAATACCCTCAACTGGTGGGCAAGATCCGCAGCCTGAAGCTCAGCAGTGTGCGTTTCCAGCATCTGTTTGAAGCCTACGACGAGGTGAACCACGCTGTGACACAGCTGGAGCAAGACGGCGGCGCCATCTCCGATGTCGCCATGGAAGACTTGAAGAAAAAGCGGCTGAAGATCAAGGACGACATCTACCAGATGCTGATTGCACCCTGAGATCGTAAACACGTTCTAAAAGTTGGGGCCAGCGGCCTCTTGCCTAATTTAGCGCGGTCCACTTCTGCGTGCTGCGCGACGACTCCAGCACTTTCTCGATGAAGCGCACGCCACGGGCTCCATCTTCCACGCGCGGATAGTCGGCGGCGATCGCATCGGGCACCACGCCGGCTAGCCGGGCGCGGATGTCGGCGGCCACGCCCAGGTAGATATTGGCAAAGGCTTCGATGAAGCCCTCAGGGTGGCCGGATGGCAGGCGCGAGGCGCGGATGGCCGCCTCGCACAGGCCCGGGCCGCCGCGCGTCATGGTGCGAGGCGCCTCGTTCAGCGGGGTGTGGACCAGCCGGTTCGGGTTCTCCTGGCTCCAGTCCAGCGTGCCTTTGGTGCCGAACACGCGCAGGCGCAAATCGTTTTCGCTGCCTACGCAGATCTGCGATGCCAGCAGCGCACCGCGCGCGCCGCCTTTTAAGCGCAGCAGCATATCGGCGTTGTCGTCCAGCGTGCGGCCGGCGCCCATGGCGCTGAGGTCGGCGCAGATGGCCTCGATCTCCAGCCCGGTCACGGTGGTCAGCAGGTTCTCGGCATGCGAGCCTATGTCGCCCATGGCGCCGGCCAGCCCGCTTTGCGCGGGGTCCATGCGCCAGGCGGCCTGCTTGTTGTCGGTGGCTTCGACGGCGGTCGCCAGCCAGCCTTGGTGGTATTCGACGATGACCTTGCGGATGGTGCCGACCACGCCGCTGCGCACCATCTCGCGCATCTGCCGCACCAGCGGGTAGCCGGTGTAGTTGTGCGTCACCCCAAACACCGTGCCCTGGCGCTGCACGGCAGCTACCAGCGCCAGCGCCTGCGTGCTGGTATGCACCAGTGGCTTGTCGCAGACCACGTGGAAACCAGCTTCGACAAAGGCTTGGGCCACCGGGAAGTGCAGGTGGTTGGGCGTGACGATGCTGACGAAATCGATGCGCTCGTGCGCCGGGCGTTTCAGTTCGTCGGCCAGCAGCTCTTGCCAGCTGCCGTGGTTGCGGTCGTCGGCCAGGAACAGGTCGCGCCCGGAAGCGCGGGCTTTGTCGGGATTCGCGGAAAGGGCGCCGGCCACCAGCTCGATCTGGCCGTCGAGTGCGGCGGCCTTGCGGTGCACCGCGCCGATGAATGCGTCGCGGCCGCCGCCGACCATGGCGTAGCGGAGCTTTCGGGAGGATGGGTGCAGAGAGTTCATTGTTTGTCTTTGGCAAATACCGCGTCGAAGGCGCTGGAGGCGGGTTTGAAGTCCAGCCGCTTGCAGAAGGCGGCGCTCTCGGTTGCGCCATGGATGCGGTCCATGCGGCTGTCTTCCCATTCCACGCTCAGCGGGCCGGCGTAGGCTATGTCGTTCAGTGCCACGATGATGGATTCAAAGTCGACCATGCCACGGCCGACGCTGCGGAAGTCCCAGTTGCGCCGGGCATCGCCAAAGCTGGTGTGGCCGCCGAAGGTGCCCACCGTGCCGTCGCCCTTGCCCCACCACACGTCTTTCATGTGCACGTTGTAGATGCGCTCAGAAAAGGTGCGCAGAAACTTCACATAGTCCACACCCTGGTAGGCCAGGTGGCTGGGGTCGAAATTGAAGCCAAAGCGGCGGTGGCCGTAGACCGCCTGGATCGCGCGCTGGCTGGTGGCGGTGTCGAAGGCGATTTCGGTCGGGTGTACTTCCAGCGCAAAGTTCACGTCCTCGCGCTCGAAGGTGTCGAGGATGGGGGTGAATCGTTTCCCGAAATCGGCAAAGCCCTTGTCCCAGAAGGCCTGCGAGGTTGGTGGGAAGGCGTAGGTGGCGTGCCAGATCGACGAGCCGGTGAAGCCGGTCACGGTCTTCACGCCGAACTTCGCTGCGGCGCGTGCCGTATCTTGCAACTCGGCGGCTGCGCGCTGGCGCACGCCCTCGGGGTCGCCATCACCCCAGACGTGGCTGGGCAGAATCGATTGATGCCGCTCGTCGATCAGGTCGCACACCGCCTGGCCGACCAGGTGGTTGCCGATGGCATAGCAGCGCAGGCCGTGGCTGGCGAGCAGGGCGTTTTTATCTTGCACGTAGCTGCTGGAGGCCAATGCCTCCTGCACATTGAAATGGTCGCCCCAGCAGGCCAGCTCCAGGCCGTCATAGCCCATGCTTTTGGCCAGCGGCGCGAGTTCTTTGAGCGGAATATCGGCCCACTGGCCGGTGAACAAGGTGACAGATCTCGCCATAGGGTAGCTCCCGGATGCTATGGTTTACATAGCTGCTAGCGCAGGTGATATATGCGCTAGAGCCCTGTTTTCTATAAATTTAGAAAGGAGAGTCGGGGAAGTAGAACTGGCTGGCGTTCTCTTTGGTGATCAGCACCGACGGAATGATGTAGGTCGCTGGCAGCTTCTCGTCCTTCAGCCGCGCCTCGGCGGTCAGCTTGATCGCGTCGTAGATGAACTTGGGCGAGTACGACACATTGGCCTGGATGCGCGGGTCCTTACCGTCCATCAGGGTCTTGATCATGCCCTTGGCGCCAGCGCCACCGAAGACTATTCTGATGTCGGTGCGCTTGGCCTGGTCGATGGCCTTGAGTACGCCCACGGCCATGTCGTCATCGGCAGCCCAGACGGCGTCGATCTGCTTGAAGCGCGTCAGGTAGTCCTGCATCACCTTGAAGGCGTCGTCGCGGTTCCAGTTGGCGTACTTGGCGTCCAGCAGCTTGATGTCGCTGCCTTTGATGGCCGCGTTGAACGCGTCCATACGTTCGTTGTCCAGGGTGGTGGCGATACCGCGCATGGCGACGATATTGCCCTTGCCGCCCATGGCCTTGACCAGGTAGTCGCCGGGGATCTTGCCAAACGCGGTGTTGTCGCCCGAGATATACGCATCTTGCGCGCTGGTGTCGGTCAGGCCGCGGTCCACCACGGTGACGTACACGCCCTTGCTTTTCACTTGCGCCACGGGCTTGGTGAGAGATGCCGATTCAAACGGGAAGATCACCAGGGCATTGATCTTGTTGACCGTCTGCAGGTCCTGCAGCTGGTTGGCCTGCTCGGGTGCGCCAGATGCGGTTTTGACGATGACCTGCAGGCCGGGGTGCGCCTTTTCCAGGTCCTTCTTGGCCTGGTTCGCCCAGAACACGATGCCGCCGGTGAAGCCGTGGGTGGCGGCCGGGATGGCGACGCCCAAAACAACCTTCTCCTGCGCAAAGCTCGGGGCGCTTGCCAGTGCCGCAACAGCGACGGCGGTGAGGGCCAATCTACGGGTGATTTTTTTCATTTCAGTTGTCTCCTACAGGTGGGTAAAAAGTAGCTTGTGGCTACCGGGTTGGAAAGTTATCTCTTGCTGCGCTGCATGAATGCCACGCCGATGATCACAAAGCCCTGCACGGCCGCGTTCAGGTACACGCTGATGATGCTGGTCAGGTTCAGGATGTTGCTGATGACGGACAGCAGGATGGCGCCGACCACGGTGCCGGTGATGCTGCCAGCGCCACCCTTCAGCGCTGTACCGCCTACGATCACGGCGGCAATCGCCTCCAGCTCCCACAGCAGGCCGGTGGTCGGCGAGGCCGAGCCCAGGCGCGGCACGTAGAGCAGGGTGGCGATTCCCACGCACACGCCCAGCAGCACATAGGTCAGGATCTTGATGCGGTCCACATCGACGGCGGCGTAGCGCGCCACCTGTTCGTTGGAGCCAATCGCCTGCACATAGCGGCCAAAGGCCGTGCGGTTCAGGATCACGCCGCCGAGCAGCGCTACCGCCAGAAACACCCACACCGGGATGGGCACACCCAGTAGGTTGGCGTAGTACACCGGGCTGTAGACATCGCTCAGGTCGTTGTCCAGCGTGATCGCGCCGCCGTTGGCAAAGTAGGTCAGATAGGCGCGGAAGATGCCCAAGGTGCCCAGCGTCACGATAAAGGGTTCGATGCGCCCTTTGGTGATCAGCAGGCCGTGCGCCAGGCCGAAGGCTGCGCCCAGCACCAGCGCCAGCGCCATGCCCAACGCCACCACCAGCACCGGTGAGGCCAGCATCGGCCCCAGTGCGTTCATCAGCATGATGACGCTGCCAGCGATCAGCGCCGCCATCGACCCCACCGACAAATCGATGCCGCCGGAGACGATCACAAAGCACATGCCGACCGCGATGATGCCGATGAAGGCGGTGCGGGTCAGCACGTTCATCGCGTTGTCCAAGGTGGCGAAATTGCTGTTCAGCAAGGTGCCGGCGACCAGCAGTACGACCAGGCCGATGATGGGACCCATGCCGTGCAGGCGGCCCATCCAGTGGGCTGCACTGCGGGGCGTTTTAGTGTGTTCCGGTGGCATGTGAAATCAGCTCCTGTTCGGTCAATTGGTGTTCTTCTAAAACGGTTTGCAGTCGGCCGCCGCGCATCACCGCCACGCGGTGGCACAGGCCGATCAGCTCCATCAGCTCGCTGGAGATGACGACCACGGCCAGGCCTTCGCGGGCCAGGCGCTGCACCAGAAAGTAGATGTCGCGCTTGGCGCCTACGTCCACGCCGCGAGTGGGTTCGTCCAGCACCACCACCTTGGGTTGGGGGTGCAGAACCTTGGCCAACGCGAGTTTTTGCTGGTTCCCGCCGGACAGGCTGGATGCTTTGCTGTGCAGATCGCCGGTGCGGATGCCGTAATCGTTGACCGCCGTCTTCAATGCGGTGGCTTCTGCCTGCGGGTCGAGGAAGGGATGGGTGTAGCGTTCCAGCGCCATCAGCGTCAGGTTCTCGCGCAGGCCGAAATTGACGTGCAGGCCTTTGCCCTTGCGGTCTTCGCTGAGGTAGGTCAGGCCCTGCTGGGCGGCGGCGCGCGGGCTTTTCAAATCGACTACCTTGCCCTCCAGCTCGACCTGGCCAGTGCTGCGCGGGCGCAGGCCGAGCAGGCCTTCAAACAGCTCGGTGCGGCCCGCGCCGACCAGGCCCGCAAAACCCAGAATCTCGCCGGCGCGGACCTCGAAGCCCACGTCTTCGGCCCAGCCGGGCACGGTCAGCCCGGTGACCTTCAACATTGGCGAGGCAGCCTCGGCGTGGGGGGCTTTGGGAGGGTACAGGTCGGTGAGTTCGCGCCCGACCATCAGGCTGGCCATTTGCTGGCGGCTCAGGTTCTTGGTGTCTTCGCGGGCCACAAAGCGGCCGTCGCGCATGACGATGACCTCATCCGTCACCTGTTCCACCTCATCGAGCTTGTGCGAGATGTAGACCAGGGTCACGCCGTCGGCCTTCAGCTGCGCCATCAGTGCGAACAGACGTTTGGTTTCGCCGGGGGTCAAGGTGGCGGTAGGCTCGTCCATGATCAGCAGCCGGGCTTTGCGTAACAGCGCGCGGGCAATTTCCACCAGCTGCTTTTCGGCCACGATCAGCTGCTTGACCCGGGTGTTCACATCGGCTTTGAGTCCGACTTGGGCGATGGCTTTGGCGGCCTCTATCTGCATGGTGGCATCGTCGAGCAGCCAGCCCTTTTTCTTCTCGTGACCGAGGAACAGGTTTTGTGCGATGGTCAGGTCTTCGGCCAGGCTGAATTCCTGGTGGATCAGCACAATGCCCTGGTCTTCGGCCTGGCGTGAGCGGCTGAACTGCATGGGCTGGCCGTTGATGCGCAGCGTGCCGCCGGTGGCGGTCTCAAAGCCGGCCAGGATCTTCATCAGCGTGGACTTGCCCGCGCCGTTTTCGCCCAGCAGGCCTACAGTGCGGCCCGCCTGCAGCGCAAAGCTGACGCCGTGCAGCACGCGCACAGGGCCAAATTCCTTGACGATGCCGTCAAACTCTACGTTCACGCTCATCGCGGCTTTCCTTTGCTTTTCAAGGTCTCTTGCATCGCCAGCACGCCCGCGCCGACCAGGCCTGCCTGCTCGGCCAGCGGCGTGTACTGGATCTCCAGGTGCCGGGTCGATAGCGCTAGCGAGCGCTGGTAAATGCTTTGCCGCACCGAGGCCAGGAACAGCGGGCCAATGCGGGTGATGCCGCCGCCGATGAAGACATGCGAGGGGTTGAAAAAGTTGACCACCGAGGCCAGCATCTGGCCGATCAGATTGCCGGTTTGCTGGATGATGCGGTTCGCGGCCGCGTCGCCGTTGCGGCTGGCCTGGCCCACGTCTTCCGGGGTCAGCGTGCCTTTTTCCGCCAGCACTGCGGCCAGCAGAGCGCTTTCGCCGGATTCAGCAGCCTCGGTGGCCATACGGGTGATAGCCGGGCCGGCAGCCATGGTTTCTACGCAGCCCAGGTTGCCGCAGTGGCAGCGCGGGCCGGCGGTGTCTACGCAGATGTGGCCCACATCACCGGCCGATCCGTTCGCGCCGCGGTACACCTCGCCATGGCAGACGATGCCGCAGCCAATGCCGGTGCCCACCTTGATGACCAAAAAGTTCTGCAGGCTGCGCTGCAGCCGCCAAAGCTCGCCCAGCGCCATCAGGTTCACGTCGTTGTCGACAAACACCGGGGCGGCGTATTCCTCGCGCAGATAGTCGCGGATCGAGAAGCTGTCCCAGTGCGGCATCAGCGGCGGGTTCACCAGCTGGCCGCTTTCAAAGTCCACCGGGCCGGGGACGCCCATGCCGATGCCAATCACCTGCTGCGGCGTGGCGCCGCATTCGGCCAGTAGCTCGCGCATCAGCACCCGGACGCGGGCCATCACCACGCCGGGGCCGGCGCGCACGTCGGCGGCTTCTGTGCGGCGGGCCAGCACGCTGAGGTCGGGGCGCAGAATCGCCAAGTCCAGGCTGGTGGCGCCCAGGTCGGCGCCAATCAGCACGCCCAGGCGCTGGTTCAGCTGTACGGTTTCGGGCCGGCGGCCGCCGGTGGAGCCGGCGAGGCCGGTTTCTTCCAGTAGGCCGACGTCCAGCAGGGACGCGACCAGGCTATTGGTTTTGCTTTTGGAATAACCCAGGCGTTCGGCCAGGTCCCAGCGCGAAGCCCCCGCCAACCAGAAGATGGTGTGCAGCAGCGCGGTTTCCACCGAGGACAAGCGGTCCCAAAGTGCCAAAGTGTGTCTCCTTTTATGCGTCCGCCTGTCCAGCCACACAGGTGTGTGCGGCAGGCGGTAGCGCATGGTAGGACGGACACTTCAGCCCATCAAGCTCTAACTTCGACCAAATTTAGGTCTAAGTTCGGAGGTGTATCCAAGCCTGGCGCTACATCCGTTCAAAGATCGCCGCAATGCCCTGGCCGCCGCCTATGCACATGGTTACCAGCGCATACCGACCCTGGATGCGTTGCAGCTCGTACAGCGCTTTCACGGTGATCACCGCGCCGGTGGCGCCGATGGGATGGCCTAGCGAGATGCCCGATCCGTTCGGGTTTACCTTGGCCGGGTCCAGCCCCAGGTCCTGGGTCACCGCACAGGCCTGGGCGGCAAAGGCTTCGTTGGCTTCGATCACATCCAGGTCTTGCACCGTCAGCCCGGCCAGCTTCAATGCCTTCTGGCTGGCTGGCACCGGGCCTATGCCCATGTACTGTGGGTCCACGCCTGCGTGCGCATACGCCACCAGCCGGGCCAGGGGCTTCAGGCCACGCGCTTCGGCCTGGGACTTTTCCATCAGCAGTACGGCAGCAGCGGCGTCGTTCAGACCGGAGGCGTTGCCCGCAGTGACGGTGCCGTTCTCCTTGATGAAGACCGGCTTGAGCTTGGTCATGTCGGCCAGGGTGCAGTTCGGGCGGAAGTGCTCGTCGGCGGCAAAAGCTACGTCGCCCTTCTTGCTTTTCAGGATGATTGGCAGGATCTGCTCTTTGAAGTAGCCGGCCTGCGTGGCGCGTTCGGCGCGGTTATGGCTTTCCACGGCCAGTGCATCCTGCGTCTCGCGGCTGATGCCCCATTTCTTGGCGATGTTCTCGGCGGTCACGCCCATGTGGATGTTCTGGAACGGGTCGTGCAGCGCGCCGACCATCATGTCCACCAACTGCGTGTCGCCCATGCGTGCGCCCCAGCGTGTGTTCAGGGATGCATAGGGTGCGCGGCTCATGCTCTCGGCGCCGCCGCCGATAGCGATGTCGGCATCCCCCAGCAAAATGCTTTGGGCTGCGGAGATGATGGCTTGCAGGCCAGAGCCGCACAGGCGGTTCACGTTGAAAGCCGGCGTCTCCTGGCTGCAGCCGCCCTGAATGGCCGCCACGCGCGACAGATACATGTCTTTGGGCTCGGTGTTGACCACATGGCCGAACACCACGTGGCCTACATCGGCACCGTCCACGCCAGCGCGCAGCAGTGCTTCACGCAGCACCTGGCCGCCCAGGGCGCTGGGTGCCTGGTCTTTCAGGCTGCCGCCAAAGGTACCAATGGCGGTGCGCACACCGCTGACCACAACAACTTCACGGGGCATGGGAGTCTCCTTTTTGAATGTAAAAAGCCGAGTATGGTGCCTGTTCCCCTGCACCAGGCTTACACGGTTTTGTCACATAGTTGACATAGATCAAGGCTAACGTCTTGGCTAGTACCTAGCCTAGATCCATGGAGAACGCCTTGAACGCCTATACCGATGAAATGATGCAACGCGTGCACCGCGACCTGCTAGACAGCTATGACGAAGAGCTGGAGATGGAGATTGAAGACCGCCAGTTGGTTGGCCTGGACGGCATGCCGGTGGAGGATGAGAGCCCCTCCGACAAGGAAGCCCGCCGCCAGTATTTCCGCGAGCTGTTCCGCCTGCAGGCCGAACTGGTCAAGCTGCAAGACTGGGTGGTTGCCACCGGGCACAAGGTGGTGATCTTGTTTGAAGGCCGGGACGCTGCCGGCAAGGGTGGTGTGATCAAGCGCATCACCCAGCGCCTGAACCCGCGCGTTTGCCGCGTGGCGGCGCTGCCCGCACCGAACGACCGCGAACGCACGCAGTGGTACTTCCAGCGCTATGTGTCCCACCTGCCGGCGGCCGGCGAGATCGTGCTGTTTGACCGTAGCTGGTACAACCGAGCCGGTGTGGAAAAGGTGATGGGCTTTTGCACCGACGACCAGTACGAAGAGTTCTTCCGCACCGTGCCAGAGTTCGAGCGCATGCTGGTGCGCAGCGGCATCCAGCTGGTGAAGTACTGGTTCTCGATTTCCGATCAGGAGCAGCACCTGCGCTTCCTGGGCCGCATCCACGACCCGCTGAAGCAGTGGAAGCTCAGTCCCATGGACCTGGAGTCGCGCCGCCGCTGGGAGGAATACACCAAGGCCAAGGAAGTGATGCTTGAGCGCACCCACATTCCCGAGGCGCCTTGGTGGGTGGTGCAGGCGGTGGACAAAAAGAAGGCCCGGCTGAACTGCATCCACCACCTGCTGCAGCAAATGCCTTACCAGGAAGTGCCGCACCCGGCCATCCACCTGCCCGAGCGCGAACGCCACGACGACTACATCCGCCAGGCTGTGCCCAACGAGATCGTGGTACCGGAAATTTATTGAACACCCCAGGCTGCGCGCACTTCGTGTCGCTACGCCAACCCCCCTCGTATTGGCTTGAAAAGCCAATACGACATGCAGGGGGCGATACCTGTGGCCCGGCAAAGCCGGTTCCACGGTATCCCTGGATGATGTATTTAACGCTTAATTACTTCGCTGGCGCAGATATATCCTGCGCAGGCAGCTACTGAATAAATAGCAATCAAGTCCGCACGTCGGCTACCGGCTGGCTGCCAAAGTCGGGCCGATCCAGATAGGCCAGCACGCGGGCAGCTGCGTCCTGCGGTGAGGTCAGCTGGCCCTGGCTGTGCAGGCGTTCAAAAGACGCCTGGTCGGCAAAGCTGTGGGCATCGGCGCCGCGCAGCTGGGCTTGCATGTCGGTATCGATCACGCCGGGCGCCAGCGAGCACAGCTTGGCGCCATTCGGCAGGCGGGCTTCTTCCAGCACCACACAGCGGGTGAAGTGGTCCAGCCCCGCCTTGGCCGCGCAATAGGCTGCGGACGAAGCCATGGCGCGTTGGCCCAAACCAGATGAAATATTCAGCACCCGGCGCCGGCCTGGCCAGTGGCGGGTAGCGCCCAAGAAGGCGGCGGTCAGCAGCATAGGTGCTTCTAGCCCCACGCGCAGTGCCTGCGCCAGGTCTGCCGACTCGGCGTCTTGCAGGGGCGTGAGCTGGGCCAGTGCGCCAGCGTTATTGATCAGCGTGACCGAAGCCCACTGCGCGCCGTCGTGCTGTTGCAGCCATGCCCCCAGGCGGGCCGCCACGGGTGCGGCATCGATCAGGTCATGTTGCCACTGCGCTACCGCCGCATGCGATGCCAACGCGGCATTCGCCTGGCGCGCAATACACACCAGGTGGTGCCCTGCCTGCGCCAGTTGCTGCGCCATAGCCAGGCCCATGCCACGCGAAGCACCCGTCAGTACGGTGAGGTGTTGGGGTACATCATTGGGCATGAAAAATGGCTCCGGCGCATGTGGTAGCTGCGGTGGCAGCTATGGTAATAGTAGTGAGAGGTATTAGCCGGCCAAGCCTGCGAAGATGTTTTGCACATCGTCGTTGGCGTCGATGGCGGCCAGGAAGGCTTCGACCTCTTCCATCTGCTCGGCGCTCAGGCTGGCGGGGTCGATCGGGTTCTTGGCCTTGTAGCCCAGCTTGGCCGACAGCACGGTAAAACCGTGGGCGGGCAGGGCGCGGCTGACCAGGTCCAGGTCGGCTGGGTCGGTCAGAAACAGGGTGTTGCCTTCGTCCTCGCCGGCCTCAAAGTCTTGCGCGCCGGCTTCGATGGCGGCCAGCTCGGCATCGGCATCCTTGTTGGCGGGCTCGGCTTCGATCATGCCCACATGGTCAAAGTCCCAAGCCACGGAGCCGGACGTGCCCAGCTGGCCCTTGCGGAACAGCACGCGCATCTCGGGGGCCGTGCGGTTCACGTTGTCGGTCAGGCATTCGACCATCAGCGGCACGCGGTGCGGGGCAAAGCCTTCGTAGATCACGTGTTCGAAGTTGACGGCTTCACCGGTCAGGCCGGCGCCCTTTTTGATGGCGCGGTCCAGGGTGTCCTTGGGCATGGAGACCTTGCGGGCCTGCTCCACCAGCAGGCGCAGGCGGGCATTGGCTGCCGGGTCGGCACCGCTGCGTGCGGCGACCATGATGTCTTTAGACAGTTTTCCGAAGGCGCGGCCGCGGGCATTCGCCGCCAGTTCCTTGCCTTTTGCTTTCCACTGTGCGCCCATGTTTGCTGTTCCTTGTTGTACTGCGCGTGATTGCGCGGGGATATTCGGGTAGGGGGTGGGGCATGCGTGCGGTTTCAAAAGCCGTCTTGCATGCCCGGGAGGGGGCTTGGTTATACACCCATCTGCGGGTGCCGCCGGCCGGGCGTGGCATTCTGTCCTAGGCGCGCATACAAACCTGGTTGCGGCCGGCTTCTTTGGCATCGAACAGGGCTTGGTCGGCGATGTGTATGGCGTCGGCCAGCGCGCGTTGTGGCATGACTTCGGCAACGCCGATAGACGCGGTGACAGGCACCGGGTCGCGCAGCGATGCGATACCTTGGCGCAGCTTTTCGGCGACCTTGAGCGCATCCTCCTGCGAGGTGTTGGCCAGGCAGACCAGAAATTCCTCTCCGCCCCAGCGCATCAGGTCGTCGTCGCGGCGCAGCAGCTTGCGCATGATGGAGGCGGCATGCCGCAGCACCTCATCGCCGGCAGCGTGGCCGTAGGTGTCGTTGATGCTCTTGAAGTGGTCGAGGTCGATCACCAGCACAAACGACTTGGGGTCGAACAGCGACTGTCTGGCGACACGCCGCTCCACGATGGGTAGCGCACGGCGGTTGAGCAGGCCGGTCAAGGCATCGTGGTTGACCACCTGCTCCAGCACGGTGCGCTCGGCAGAGGCACTGAGCACCGAGGAAAACAGCGCTCCCAGCGCGGTGAACAGGCCTTCGCCCACTTGCTCGAAGTAGTCTTCCCGGTCGGCGTAGATGACAAAGATGCCCGCCATGCCGGTATGGGCGGAGTGCAGCGGTACCGCCAGCACGCTGTGCACACCGTGCGAACGGGCAATCTCCCGCCAGGGCCCGAATACCGACCAGGCGCTGATCTTGAAGGCCTCCGCAGCCTCGCCCTGCAGCGTGCGAAAGGCCGGGCCCAGCTCGGTGATGAGGTTGCGTTCTATGGTCATGTGGGCCGCATAGTCGCTCGCGGCGCCGGCGTAGACCTGCGGACGGATGGTGTCGGTAGTGGCTGGGCCAAACCAGGTCCACGCCAGGCGAATGTGGCTGCTGACGCTGCACAGGGCTTCACAGACGCCTTTGATGATCTCCAGTTCGTTGCGCGCCTTCAGCAGGCGGGCCGCGCTGGCCAGCAGGGTTTCGGCAATGCGTGAGCGCTCGCTGGATGCGTCCAGCGCCGAATTGTCCGGCGTGGTTGTAGCAGCCACCTGATCTGCAGCGTTGTCGATCCGGGACTTACGCAACCACATAAATGGCCATTTTGATGTTGGATAGAAGGTGGAAAGGAACGGGCATGCTCCTCTTGCCAGCCAGTTTATCCTAGCAGTTATGAATGAAAACGTCTCTGGCGCTTATCGGATGTGCGCGAGCAGCTATTGAAAAAGTAGCAGTGTGCAGCTGGGCTCAGAAGGGTGCGACGCTCTCGAAGCACAGCGCTTGGCCGGTCGCCGGGTGCTCCAGTTCCAGCCGGCTGGCATGCAGAAGCAGGCGCGGGGCCTGTGCCTGCACAGGGGGCGGGGCGTAGAGCGCATCGCCCAGAATCGGGTGGCCAATGGCGGCCAGGTGCACGCGCAGCTGGTGGGATCGGCCGGTGACAGGCTCCAGCAGCAGCCGGGTGCTGTGCTCGGTTGCGGACAGGGCTTGCCAGCGGGTGCAGCTGGGTTTGCCTTCTGCGGGGTCCACCATGCGCAGCGGCCGGTTCGGCCAGTCCAGGCGGATGGCCAGATCTATTTGGCCCCAGCCATCGGCACTGTGGCCGGCCTGCAGCACGCCCGCCACCACGGCGGTATAGCGCTTGGAAATGCTGCGGCCTGCGAAGGCGGCGTTCAGCAGGCGCTGCATGGCAATGCCGCGCGCCATCAGCATCAGGCCCGAGGTGGACATGTCCAGCCGGTGGACGATCAGCGCATCGGCAAATAGGGCCTGTGCGCGGGCGCTCAGGCAGTCTTGCTTGTCGTCGCCCCGCCCTGGCACCGAGAGCAGGCCGCTGGGTTTGTTGAAAACGACAAGGTGTGCATCGGCGTAGACCGTTTCCAGGCCCGTGGGCTCAGAGATTTCCACGGCGTTGTTCGCGCTGCATGAAGAGGAACAGGCTTTCGACCTTTTCGCGCGCCCAGGGCGTTTTGCGCAGAAATTTCAGGCTGGAGTTGATGCTGGGGTCGCTGGTAAAGCAGCGAATGTTGATTTGGCGCCCGAGCTCTTCCCAGCCATAGGCGGCGACCAGCTGGGTCAGGATGGATTCCAGCGTGAAGCCATGCAGCGGGTTACGGGCTTGGCTTTGGGGTGGTGTGGGGGTGAAGTCTGCGGTCATGGTGCGGCGTTGTCCAAAATCAGGCGCTGCACGGTAGCACACAGCTCTTCCACGTCATTGGGTTTGTGGATCAGGGCTTTGACGCCCTCGGCGATAGCACTTTGCTCGATCTCGGCGGTGATGTAGCCAGACGCGAGCGCCACGGGCAAGTCCGGGCGGATGCGCAGGGCCTCTCGCACCAGGTCCACGCCGCAGTAGCCGGGCATATTGAAGTCGGTAACCAGCAGGTCGTACCCTGCGGCATTCGCGCGCAGTTCGGCGGCCGCCTTGTTGGGGTCGGAAAAACCGTTCACACGCAGGCCACGCCGGCGCAGCAGGCGCTCTACCAGGAACACCAGCGCGTGGTCGTCGTCCACGTACATGACGTGCTTGCCTTGCACGCCGGCACTGGGCGCGGCGGGTGCGCTCGGGGCGACCGGCGGCGGCGCGGTGACTGTTTCCGTTGCCGGGAAGTACAGGGTGAAGCGGCTGCCCAGGCCGGGCGCGCTTTGCACATCGACGGCTCCGGCATGGCTGCGCATGACCCCGTGCACCACGGCCAGGCCCAGGCCCGTGCCCTGGCCCACCTCTTTGGTGGTGAAGAAGGGTTCAAAAATGCGCCTTAGGGTGACATCGTCCATGCCTTTGCCGCTGTCCAGCACGGCCAGCACGGCGTGCGGACCGGGCGTAAGCCCCAGCCGTGTGCACAGCCGCGCGTCGGGCACCACGCCGGACAGCTCGATGCTGACCACGCCGCGCGGTTCCACAGATGCCTGGATGGCGTTGGTACACAGGTTCAGCACCGCCTGCTGCACCTGCACCGGATCGGCCAGCACCACCGGGGTGTCGGGGTTGATGTGCATGTGCAGTTCTACTGCGGGTGGCAGGGTCACGCGCAGCAGGCGTTCGGTTTCCACCACCACCTCGGCCAGAGACACCGGGCTGCGCCGGGGGGCTTCATTGCGGCTGAAGGTGAGAATCTGGCGCACCAGGTCGCGCGCGCGGCGACCGGCTTTCTCGATCTCGTGCAGGCTGACCTGGGCCGGTGAGTTCGGGCCAGCGTCTTCCTTGGCCAGCTCTACGTTGCCGAGGATGGCGCTCAGGATGTTGTTGAAGTCGTGGGCAATGCCCCCGGCCATGGTGCCGACAGCCTGCATTTTTTGCGATTCGCGCAGCTGGGCTTCGAGCACGCCGCGCTGGGCTTCGGCGCGCTTGCGGCTGGTGAGGTCACGGGCGAAAACGGTGGTGGTCTCACCGGTAGGATGGCGCTCGAACGACACGCTGACCTCGACCGACAGGGTGCGGCCACTGGCCGTCAGGGCCTGCATTTCGCCCAGAAATGCCTGGGTGGAAATTTGGTTCAGCGCCAGGGCGTGCTCGGCATCCGGGAAGAAGCGCGCCAGCGCGCTGCCCAGGGCCTGCTCGGACGGGCACTGAAACAGCGCTGCCGCCGTGGGGTTGAAGACGGTGATGCGCTGGTCTTTGTCGATGCAGATGATGGCGTCCAGCGCGGAGTTGATCACCGCCTCCAGCCGGCTTTCGCTCATGCGCAACTGCCCGTTGCGTTGGCGCAGGGCGGTGGCGCTGAGCTGCAGTGCGCGGCGCTCGGCCAGCAGCGGGCCCTGGTCCACCACCGCGCAGATGTAATGGACCAGGGATTCCTGGGCGCTTTCCAGGCGGGCAATATGCAGGTCACCCGACATGGTGCCCGTGGGGCCGATGTTGAACACCACCTCGGTGGCCTCGCAGTGGCCGTCCACCCGCGCTTCGCGGAAGGCCTGGCGCACCTGCTCGGTACAGCCGGGGCTGACGAAGGGCATCAAAAAATGCAGCGGACGGTCGCGTTCGGTAGGCTGGAACAGGCGCTGCGCCATGGCATTGCTTTGCACCACCATGTCATGGTCGTCCACCACCATCAGGGCCAGAGGTACGCCGGAGAACAGGGTTTCAAAACGCTCGGACGCGGCTTCGGCTGCGGCCTGGCTGAATCGCAGTACCTTGTTCTGGCTTTCCAGTTCTGCCTGGTAGGCGCGCAGGTCGCTCACAACTTGCGGCAGTGGGTGGTCCTCAGGCGGGCGGTCTTGCGGCATGGCGTTAGGGGCAATGTACACCCCTGCCGGGGCGGGCGCAGGGCGGTGGTAGCGGGTGGGGCTGCAGGGTATTTCTGTCCCACATTTTGACGATTTCCCAGTCTGAAATGTAACAAAGAAGCCCAAGTGGCTTTGCTTATTCCGCGAATTCGGGTTATTGCAAATCGATACGGTTTACACAGCACATCCGGTTACGATAGCGGGCAATCTATTTTCCAAGGTTATTTTGTATACGATTCATGTTGCCATACACCAGTGACGTTGTTCTTTATTCGCTTCTGGTGAATGCAGCTGTGAACCTGATGATGGGCCTGGCCCTGTTATGGGTATGGCTGGGTCATCGCAACCAGCTTTTCGCGCGTGACATGGGTGCAGCGCAGTTGGCCCAGGTCCTCGTGCCCTGGGGCTACATCTTTGGCCAAAGAGGCCAGCCCGCCTGGGCGGGCGCCAGTTTGGCGCTGGTAGTTATCGGCCAGACGGCCAACATCCTATTGATGCTGCGTGGCAGCACGCGGTTTGCCGGATGGAAGCTCAGCCGCCGTGAATGGCAGATATTCCTTTCCTTATTTCTTTTGGTGGACATGGCGGTGCTGGGGTTCCAGCAGCAGCTGGCTCTGGCTTGGCTGGTACCGGCATTTCTAGTGTGGGCTGGCTTGCTGGTCAGTCGCGGCCTGCGCCGCAGCGCTAGCACCGAAAGAGCCGTCGGACCCTTGATGCTGGTAGTGGGTGTTCTGGGCATAGGCCAGGCGCTATGGGTGCAGGGCGGTATGGCAGTTCTGCAAATGAATCTGGCCTCGGTGCTGCGTTTGGCCCTGGGTCTGGTGCTCGTCTATATCGCGCTGGAGCACTCCATCCTGGAGTCGCGCCGTCTGCACAACCGTTTCCAGCGTCTGGTGGAGCGATCGCACCAGGGCATCATGGTGTGCGCCGGCCCGCGTGTGCTGTTTGCCAACCCCGCCTTGATGGCCATCTACGGCTTTACCGATCTAGCCAAAGTGGCACCCGCATCGCTGCTGCAAGGCATTCCGGCGAACGAGGTAGAGCAGGTGCACGGCCATCTGCGCCAGCTGAATTCCGGCCGTGCCGACCATGTGCAGTGGGAAGGCCTGCGGTACCGGCAGGATGGCTCGGCGGTGTGGCTGCGCTTTTCCGCCTGGCTCACGCGCTGGGACGACGTGAAGGCCATCCAGTTTCTGGTGACAGACCAGACCCGGCGCCGCGAGGTCACCCAGGCCTTGCAGCTGCAAGCTATGTACGACGACCTGACGGGCTTGCCGAATCGGCGGGCCCTGCTGCAGGCGCTGCGTGAGCGTTGTGGCAACCAGCCGCAGAGCGGCCTCACCAGCCCTTCTTTTGGCCTGGTGCTGCTGGGCATAGACCGTTTCAAGCTGTTCAACGAAGCCCATGGCCTGACGGTGGGGGACGAGGTGTTGCAGGTCCTGGTCGCCATGCTGCTGCACGAGATGGGCGAGGGCTGCGGCCTGATGCGCCTGGGGGCAGACGAGTTCGCCTTCGTGGTGTCTTGCGACGACGATCCGAATCGCCCACAGGCCGTGGCGCGCCAGGTGCAAGCTTTGTTGCAGCGCCCGCTGGTTCTGTCGCAGCATGATTTTTTCATCGACGTGTCCATGGGCATCGCTCTCTTCCCGGAGCACGCGCAGGACGCCGAATCCATGCTGCGTGCCGCCAACACCGCCATGCACGTGGCCAAGCGTACGCCGGGCACCTCGGTGGCGCTGGCGGAGGCGCGCTTTGAGCAGGGCTCCAGCGATGTGCTGGAGCAAGAGCAGACTTTGCGAACGGCCATTGAGCGGCGCGAGTTCAAGCTCTTCTACCAACCCAAGGTGGACGCACACACTGGTCGGCTGACCAGCTTCGAGGCACTAGCCCGCTGGGACAGTCCCACGCGCGGCTGGGTCAGCCCCGTGGAGTTCATCGCCGTGGCCGAGCGCACCGGCTTGATCGACGACCTGGGCCAGTTGCTGCTGGGTCAGGCCTGCGCACAAGTGGCGGACTGGCGCAACCGCTTTGACGATGTGGTGCCGGTGGCCATTAATGTGTCGCCGCTGCAGATGCTGGGTGGCGGCTTTCCTGCGCTGGTGGAGGGCCTGCTGCAGAGCTATGGTCTGCCGGCCAAGGCCCTGCTGCTGGAGCTGACCGAGAGCGCGGCGGTGTCCAACCCGGCCGAGGTGCGTGAGCAGATTTTGCGCCTGCGTGCACTGGGTGTGGCTGTGGGGCTGGATGACTTTGGCACCGGCTTTTCGTCACTGAACATGCTGCGCAGTCTGCCAGTGCAGTCGGTGAAGATAGACCGTGGCCTGATCGAACCTCTGCCGGCACCCGATGCCACGGCCGTGGTGCGTGCCGTTTGCCAACTGGCTGTGGCACTGGACTTGAACGTGGTGGCCGAAGGCATTGAAACCGAGGCCCAGGCCGTGGTGGCGCGGGCCGCAGGCTGCCATGAGCTTCAGGGCTATTTGTTCGCCCAGCCGCTGACGGCGGACGAGGCCAGCCAGTGGCTGGGTTACGCGCCGGTGGCCGTGGAAGTTTGAGGTTTATAAGAAATCGGCCGCTAGCGCAGGTGGCGTCTGCGCAAGCAGCTATTTAAACTGTAGCGCTGGCCACATCAGGCACGGTGTGAGATCTCTACCACCACAGCGCGTGCGGCCAGGGTCTGCACCAGGCTTTCGGCGGCCGCGCGGTTGCGTGCATCCAGGTTGGCGTCCCACTCGTCCAGCAGGTAGACGGCGGTACGGGTTTTGTCTGTGATCTCCTGCAGCGCGCGCAGTTGGCGTTCGCCGGACGAGAAGCCGCTGCTGCTGGGCGCCTCTTCACCATCGCCATCTTCTTCGGCATCGTCTGCTTCGCTGCCCTGGGTAAATGCAAACGCTAGCTTGTCCTGCGTGGGCCAGTAGAAGGCTTGTTGGCCCAGCGCCACTTTCAGCGCGGCCAGCAGGGTGGACTTGCCTGAGCCATTGCCACCGCGCACCATCAGCCGCCCGGTGGGCTGGGACTGCACGGTCTGCTGTACCTGGTCCAGCGTGGTGCAGGCGATGCTCTCGCCGGCCGTCGCCCATTGCAAGCGCAGTTGGTCATAGGCAATGCGCTGGGTGAAGGCCGCATCGGGCGCCGGGCGCATGGCGTTGCAGGCTCCGCCTATGCGCGTCCACACGGCGGCCAGGTCGTTCCAGCCGGAGGCCAGGTCGTGCATATCGCTGGACAGGGCGATTTGCCGTGGCAGGGTTGCCGCCAGTGCCACCAGCAGGCTGGTATTGCCTGCGTTGTCGCCCGCCACCCAGGCCAGGTAGGCAAATAGGGCGGCCAGCGAGACGATTCCATTGATGGTGGCCAAGCCTTCACGCGCCAGAATGGCCCGGATCTGCGCCGCCAGCGCGTCGCGCAGCCGGGTCTTGAAGCCCGCGTGCCACAGGCGAAAGTTGTAGCGGTTGCCGCTGAAGATGTTGTCCCAGGCGCTGTAGGTGTGCGCCGTCATGCGGTTGGTGCTGCGCTGGTGCGCCAGGTAGGCAGATGCCACCGGTTTGCGCAGCAGCCACTGCATTAGCAGCAAGATGGCAAACACCCCCGCGTAGACCAGCGGCAGCCCACCATCAATGGCCACGCCCAGCACGGCGGCGTTGAACAGCAGGCCGAACAGCAGCTTCAGGTCCGCTTCCAATTCATAAACCAGCTCGAAGAAGATGTGGAAGGCCTCGTTGGTCAGGAACGGCTCCACCTCTTCACGCTGGTCCTTGTCGCCCAGCAAGCTCGCCTGGCCCCGGTTGTCGCGCGCAAAGCGCAGCATGTAGCGGCCAAAGGCGCCAAAGCCGGCGCGCTCGGCAAAAATCCAGCTGCTGGCGCCCAACACGTAGGACGCCGACTGGACGGCAACGATCCACACGAAGTCGGACACCAGAAACACCTTGTCCACCACGTCACGCCCGGCTTCGATGATCAGCCAGGTGGTGCTGGCCGCCAGTGCGGCCTCGGCCATCAGAAACAGCAGCATCCAGAAGAACGGAGCGCAGACCAGAAAGCGCAAAAAGTCACGGTTTTGGTAGGGCGGCAGCGCGGAGCGGGGCGTCAGAAGGGCTTGCATAGAGGAGGGCGATGGTACATGTCCGGGATATATCCATACGGCGTCACAAAAGCCACAGGCCGTAGCCTTAGAATTCCCACCCAATAGAGGGCGCTGGGGAGGCGCAGGTTTTTTCAAAGACTTGTCAACCGCCCGTACAGCGCCGCGTTCTAGAGGTGTCTGCAGGTAAATGTGAATTGAATGACAGACGTTTTAATTTTTTCACTTTGAAAGAAGATCATGGCAAAGAAAAAGCACAGCAAGAAACCAGCTAAGAAGTCGGTTGCCAAGTAATTCTTGGGTAGACTTTGGAAAAAACCCGCCTCTGGCGGGTTTTTTTCTGCCCGCTCATTTATCCTCTTCGGCCTATGCAAACTCTCCTGATAAGCAATGCCGAATGCTTGGCCACCATGGACGCCCAGGGCCAGGAATGGCGCAATGCCTATGTTTTCATCCGTGGCGGCCGCATTGAGTCGCTCGGACCCATGGCCAGCATGCCACCCGGCTTGGCCGACAGCGCCGATGAGGTGATAGACGCGACCGGCCACCTGGTACTGCCCGGCCTGGTCAACACGCACCACCACATGTACCAGAGCCTGACGCGGGCCATTCCCCAGGTGCAGAACGCCGAGTTATTTGGCTGGCTGCGCGGGCTGTACCCCCTCTGGGCCGGGCTGACGCCCGAGATGGTCCATGTGTCCACCCAGGTCGCCATGGCCGAGCTGCTGCTCAGCGGCTGCACCACCAGTAGCGACCATCTCTACATTTACCCGAATGGCGTGCGCCTGGACGACAGCATCCACGCGGCCTTTGACATCGGTATGCGCTTCACCGCCACCCGGGGCAGCATGAGCGTGGGCGCCTCCCAGGGCGGCCTGCCGCCCGACAGCGTGGTCGAAAATGAAGACGCCATCCTGCAAGACACCCAGCGCCTGGTGCAGCGCTACCACGATGCCAGCCACGGCTCCATGCTGCAGGTGGCGGTGGCACCGTGCTCGCCGTTCAGCGTCAGCCGCGACCTGATGCGCGAATCGGCCGTTCTTGCGCGCAGCCTGGGCGTGCGCATGCACACCCACCTAGCCGAGAACGACCACGACATCGCCTACAGCCGCGAAAAGTTCAACTGCACGCCCGCCCAGTATGCGCAAGAGCTGGGCTGGCTGGGCGACGATGTGTGGCATGCCCACTGCGTAAAGCTGGACGCCGAGGGCATCAGCCTGTATGCCGCCACCCGTACCGGTGTGGCCCATTGCCCTTGCAGCAATATGCGTTTGGCCAGCGGCATCGCCCCTATCCGCAAGCTGCTGGACGCGGGCGTACCGGTAGGCCTGGGGGTGGATGGCAGCGCCAGCAATGACGGTGCCCACATGGTGGCCGAAGCGCGCCAGGCCTTGCTGCTGGCGCGGGTAGGCAAGTCGTTGGAACCTTTCGGTTGTGACACGGGCCCGGCCGAGATGACGGCCCGCGACGCGCTGGCCATGGCCACGCGTGGCGGTGCCCAGGTGCTGGGCCGGAATGACATCGGCCATCTGGCGCCCGGCATGTGCGCGGACCTGGCCCTGTTTGACCTGCGCACCCTGGGCTTTGCCGGTGGCGCCGTGCACGATCCGCTGGGCAGCCTGCTGCTGTGCGCCAGCCCGCAGGCCGCTTACACCGTGGTCAATGGCCGCGTCGTGGTGCGCCAGGGCCAGCTCACCACCGTGGACCTGGGGCCGCTGGTGGAGCGGCACAACCGCCTGGCCCTGCAGCTGGCCCAGGTCTGATTTTTATTGCTCCAATTTTGATAGCTACTTGCGCAGGTAGTACCTGCGCCAGAGCCCTATTTTTCATATAAACCTGGGCTGGCGCAGCCGCTCCGTTAAACTGTAAGCCCATACAGCCCCGCATTTGTCTGCCCATGTCTCCCGAAAACCTCGCCCAGTCCGCTCTTGATGCTTTTGACCAGGTGGTGGGCGCAGCGGGCAGCTTTCGCAGCCGGCCCGGCCAGCGGCTGATGGCCGAGCGCGTGGCCCAGACCTTTGCCGAGGCCACGCTGGGCAAGCTGGAGGACGAAGACGCCATCCCGCAGCGTTCCATCGCGGTGATACAGGCCGGTACCGGCGTGGGCAAGTCGCTGGCGTACTGCGTGCCGGCCATTGCCCTGGCGCTGTCGCGCAAGACCCGGGTGCTGATCTCCACCGCCACGGTGGCTTTGCAGGAGCAGTTGGTCACCAAGGACCTGCCCGCGTTGGCGGCCATGATGCCCGAGCCCTTTCGCTTTGGCCTGGCCAAGGGCCGGGGCCGCTATGTGTGCAAGCTCAAGCTGGCGCGCCTGGCAGGCGAGGGCGGCGCGCTGGACGAAGACGATTTTTTCGCGGATGAGCTGGCCGCCGCCGGCGCCCCGCTGGTGCGCCACGACGAAGAGGCCCGCATGCTGCAGTATTCGGAGCTTGCGCGCGAGCTGGCCAGCGCCCGCTGGGACGGCGACCGCGACAACCTGGCCCAGCAGCCCGATGCCGACATCTGGCAGCCCATCGCCGCGGAAGCCAGTAGCTGCACCGGCAAACATTGCCCGGTGTTCAACGGCTGCACGTATTTTGAGAAACGCAAGGAGCTGGTCGGCGCCCAGGTGATCGTGGCCAACCACGACCTGCTGCTGTCCACCCTGGGCACGCGTACCCTGCCCGAGCTGGACAACTGCCTGCTGGTACTGGACGAGGGCCACCACCTGCCCGCCGTGGCGCTGGATAAATTCTCTTGCTCCATGGACCTGAGCCGCCTCGGCTGGATCGACACCCTGGCCAGCCGCTCCAAGCGCATAGGCTCGCTGATGGCTGTGTCCGAGGTGGCCGAAGTCAGCCGCTATGCGTCCCAGCTCAAGCAAACGCTAGAGGAGATCGCCCGCAGCGTGGCCGAGCTGTATGCCCCGGTGCTGAACGAGCCGGCCGGTGCCTACGGCCCGCCGCGCGTGCGCCTACCCAAGGGCGAGCTGCCGCTGATGCTGGTCGAGCCGCTGGGCATGGTCAGCGTGCTGGCCGAGAGCTTTCTGGACGTGCTGAATGCCATCGCCAAGGCCTTGCGCGCCGAGATGAAGGACAACCCCAACGAGGCGCGCCGCCTATCGGTGCTGTATGCCCAGCTGGGCACGCTGTCGCCCCGGCTGGAATCGGTGCACGCCACGGCGCAGCTGCTGTTGCAGGAGGTGCCGGCCAACCCTTCAGGCCCCACCCGCGCCCCAGTAGCCAAATGGTTCACCCTAGCGAACAACGACGGCCGGGTGCATATCAAGGCCTACGCCAGCCCCATCCTGCCCGGCTCGGCCCTGCGCAACCAGCTGTGGGCCGGCGTGCGGGCGGCGGTGGTCACATCGGCCACGCTGACCAGCTGCGGCGAGTTTGATTTCTTCCTGCGCGAAACCGGTTTGAAAGAAGACGACGCCACCACCACGCTGGAGGTGGCCAGCCCCTTCGACTACGCCAGCCAGGGCCAGTTTGTCACCGTGCAGACCCTGGCCGACCCGCGCAACGCCAGCGCCTTCACCGCCGAGATGGTGCTGGCCCTGGTGCGCGACCTGGCCGACGTGCAGCATGGCGCGCTGTGCCTGTTCACGTCGCGCGACCAGATGCGCCAGGCGGTGCTAGCCCTGCCCGATAAGCTGCGCAGCCTGGTGCTGGTGCAGGGTGACCTGCCGCGCATGCGCCTGATGCAGCAGCACCGTGAACGCGTGCAGGCCGGCCTGGTGTCCATCATCTTCGGCATGCAAAGCTTCGGCGAAGGCCTGGACCTGCCCGGCCAGCTGTGCGAGACCGTATTCATCGCCAAGCTGCCCTTCGCCCCGCCCGACGACCCGGTGGGCGAAGCCCGGGCCGAATGGCTGCGCGGCGTGGGCCGCGACCCGTTTTCGGAGCTGGTGGTGCCGGCCACGGCCATCAAGCTGGCCCAGTGGGCGGGCCGCGCCATCCGCACCGAGACGGACAAATCCTTCGTCTATTGTTACGACCGGCGCCTGTCCGACACTTCGTACGGCCAGCGCCTGCTGCAAGGGCTGCCGCCTTTCGCCCGCAAGCGCCTGGACGCGCAAGGTAAAACACTGGCGTAAATTACAAAAATATCTGAGGAGACCACCATGCGTTTCGGACTCATTGCCCACCGCCTGCACCGCCAGGGCTCCGACAGCGGCCTGCTGCGTTGGCTCCGCGCCGCCGAGCCCTCGGTGCGCGGGCTCAACCTGGGCTTGCACGCCGTCGGCGGCACCTATGACGCGGTGGAGCGCTATGGCCTGCTGGACAGCTTCCCCGGCCTGGTGCGCTACCCGAATGGTTTTGAGGGCGGGCTGACGCGCCTGGTCTCACACATCGTGGGCGGCGTGAACCCCGCGCATGCGCTGGACGGCGTGATTTTTCTGATCGACCCGGTAGACCCGTCCTCGATGTACCCCGAGGCTCTGGCCCTGAAGCGCCAGTGTGTGACCCACGGCAAGCCGTTCCTGGCCACCGAAGCCGCCGCGCTGGAGTGGCTGGAGATCGAGGGTTTGCACGCCAGCCTGGCACCAGCCCAAACGTCCGGCAAGGCTCTGCTGGACGCCATGCCGACCCAGGTGGTGGCGCTGATCGCCCACGACGCACTGAAGACCCAGATGGTGGAGTTTGCCGGCACGCATTTCGATTTGCTGTCGCGCTACCAGGAGCGCGTGGCCACCGGCACCACCGGCGGCCTGCTGAATGCCCTGGCCTGGAGCAGGGGCTGGCCGCGCGACAAGCCCTGGGCCACGCCCTACCGCAGCGGCCCCCTGGGCGGCGACGCGCAGATCGCCGAGCGTGTGCTGGACGGCACCTGCCAGAAGGTGATCTTTTTTGAGGACCCGCATGTAGCCCGCCAGCATGAGGCCGACATCCAGCTGATGGAGCGCGCCGTGTGTAGCGCAGGCCAGCGCACCAGCTGTATGAATTCCCCCGCCATGGCCTGGCACTGGGCCCAGGCGCTGACCCGCGTGGTCTGAGTTTGAGGAAAAATGGCTGATTAGATGTATGCCTCAGATCAAAAGCACACATGTAAAAAACCCGTTCGCCCTGAGCCTGTCGAAGGGCTCTATCGGCAAGCCCTTCGACTGGCTCAGGGCGAACGGTTGTGGTGATAGGTCGGAGGTATGTAAATATTCAGGAAAAAATGGCCGCTCGCGCAGGTGCAATATGCGTAGCTAGCTCCTAAATTGCTAGCTATGATGTTGCCGCTGCCGTCTGGTTCGGTGGCCGGTCTGAATCACTGGGTGCCCCATGCTATTTAACTCGGTCGAGTTTCTGTTTCTGTTCCTGCCAGTCTTATTGCTGGTGTTCTTCCGCCTGGGGCGCTACAGCTTGCGTGCTGGCGCGGCGTGGCTGACGGCTTGCTCGCTGTTCTTCTACGCTTGGTGGAACCCGGCCTACTTGGGCCTGCTGCTGGCGTCGATTGTTTTCAACTACACCGTGGGCTACCGCCTGGCGCAGGGCGACGACATCGGTTCGCGCCGCCGTAAGTGGTTGCTGGCCTTTGGGGTGGGGGCCGACCTGGCGCTGCTGGGCTACTACAAGTACGCAGACTTCAGCATCGGCATCGTGAATGCATCGCTGGGCACGGCTTACCCGCTGGCTGCCATCGTGTTGCCCCTGGGCATCTCGTTCTTCACCTTCACGCAGATCGCGTTTCTGGTGGATGCGGCGCAGGGCAAGGCCAAGGAGTTCAACTTCATCCACTACAGCCTGTTTGTCACCTATTTCCCGCACCTTATCGCCGGGCCGGTGCTGCACCACAAGGAAATGATGCCGCAGTTCACGCGGGCCAGCACCTACCGTTTTAGCGCGGAGAATTTCACCGCTGGCTTGACCATGTTTGCGCTGGGCCTGTTCAAAAAA
The DNA here is from genome assembly GCF_058216335.1 of Rhodoferax sp. SPJ21. Taxonomy (NCBI): domain Bacteria; kingdom Pseudomonadati; phylum Pseudomonadota; class Betaproteobacteria; order Burkholderiales; family Comamonadaceae; genus Rhodoferax; species Rhodoferax sp. SPJ21. The sequence continues at coordinate 4,217 of NZ_JBYZMO010000003.1, read as the reverse complement.
GTGGTGCTCGCCGATGGCGTGGCCCCCTACGCCAGCCTGCTGTTCAAGGCGGCGGAGCAGGGCGAGGCTCTGGGCCTGCTGCAGAGCTGGGGCGGTGCGCTGGCGTACACGCTGCAGCTGTATTTTGATTTTTCGGGCTATTGCGACATGGCGATTGGCCTGTCTTTCATGCTGGGCGTGCGGCTGCCGCTGAACTTCAATTCACCCTACAAGGCCGCCAATATTGCCGACTTCTGGCGGCGCTGGCACATGACGCTGTCGCGCTTTCTGCGCGACTATCTCTACATCCCGCTGGGCGGCAACCGCAAGGGCGTGTCCTGGCGCTACGTGAACCTGATGGCGACCATGCTGCTGGGCGGCTTGTGGCATGGCGCGGGCTGGACCTTTGTGATCTGGGGCGGCCTGCACGGCATGTATCTGGTGCTGCACCAGGGCTGGCAGGCTGTTTGCCGCCAGCGCGGCTGGGACGCCGGGCCCCGCACGGTGGCGGGCCATGCACTGGCCGTGCTGCTGACCTTTCTGGCGGTGGTGGTGGGCTGGGTGTTTTTCCGCGCCAGCACCCTGGATGGTGCGCTGCGCGTGCTCGGCGCGATGCTGGGGCGCGACGGCATCAGCTTGCCGGACGCGATTGGCCTGCGGCTGGGTGGGCTGGGTAACTGGCTGGCACTGAAGGGTGTGGCCTTTACCCCGGGCGGCGGGCGCGATTTCGTGATGACTTTTGTCTGGGTGATCGCTTTGCTGCCCATGGTGTTTTTCGCTCCCAACAGCCAGCAGATCATGGGCCGCTTCAAACCGGCGTTGGACCAGGGCGGCGACGCCGTGCAGACCCGCTGGCTGTGGGCGCCCAACCGCCGCTGGGGCATGCTGATGGCGGTGGTACTGGCCTGCGGCCTGCTGCTGCTGACCCGGCCCAGCGAGTTTTTGTACTTCCAGTTTTAAGGCCCGGCACCCATGAAGCGTTATCTTTTCGGCTGGCTGGGCTTGACCGCTGTTCTGGTGCTGGTGGTTGCCGTATTCAATGCTGTGGTGGACCCTTACGGCCTCATTCGCGGCGTGGACCGGGCCGGGTTCAACCAGGTAAAATCTGCAGCCGGTGCCCACGGCTCCATGGCCAAGGCCTACCAGGTGCTGCGTGTGCAGCCAGGCGCGCTGATCCTGGGCAACTCGCGGGCCGAAGTCGGCTTTGACCCGCAGCATCCGGCCTGGCCGGCAGCCGCGCAACCTGTGTTCAATCTGGCGCTGCCAGGCACCGACACCTCCACCAGCGTACAAAGCCTGCAGCATGTGCTGGCCAGCCCCGGTGCCCACCCGAAGGTGGTGGTCTGGGGCGTTGACTTCATGGACTTCCTGGTGGACCCGCGCACGCCGCCGTCCAGCCCTGCCGGAGCGGGCTCGGGCGGGCGCTGGCTGACGCAGGGCGACGGCGCTGCCAACCCGACCCGCTGGCGCCAGCAGCTGCGCGACTACGCGGAATCGACCCTGACCATGGGCGCCTTGCTGGACTCGGTGCAGACCCTGGCCAGCCAGCGCAACGCCTATGCCAGCGACCTCACGCCGCTGGGCTTCAACCCCATGCAGGATTACGTCAAGATCTCGGCGGACGAGGGCTACTGGAACGTGTTCCGGCAAAAAGATGTGGCCAACCTGCAGGCCTATCTGCGCCGCCCCAAGAGCATTCTGGATGCGGGTGGCCGCTCGTCCTATGCGCTGGAGGACTTGCGCCGCGTCATACAGCTGTGCCAGCAGAACGGCATAGAGCTGCACCTGGTGGTCTACCCCTACCACGCCCATTTGCTCCAGATCATGCGCCTCAGCGGACACTGGCCGGTGTTCGAAGACTGGAAGCGCGTGTTGGTGCGCACTGTGGAACAGGCTTCCGCGCCGGGCCGGGCTGTGCCACTGTGGGACTTCAGCGGCTTCAACCGCTATGCGAACGAAGACATCCCCCCGCGTGGCGACCGCAAGTCCCAAATGCAGTGGTACTGGGAGGCCGGCCATTTCAAGAGTGCACTGGGTGGGCTAGTTTTAGACCGTGTACTCGGGCACGGCACGCCCGACCTGGCATGGGGCGTGCAAATGCAGCCCGCCAACCTGGAAGCCCACATCGCCACCCTGCAGGCGCAGGAGCGGGACTACCGGCTCAGCCATGCAGCCGATGTGCAGGCCCTGGAAGCACTGGCCAGCCAGGCCAAGCAGCGCCTGCCAAGCCGCTGACTTACGGATCAAGAGGGGTGTGAATACCCCCATTGTTGTGTCCGTATTGATTTAAGCGCATTCTTTGCAAAGTCAGTATTGGCTGTTTACAAGGAGTCCGCGATGTCCATCGGTACGCACTTGTTTTTGATCCGGACGCCGTGCGCTCTGGGCCTTCTGTTGGCGCTCTGGGTCCCTGCATGGGCGGCGGTAGAGCAGCCGCAACCGGCCACACAGACGGCGGTGGCCGCGCTGACCAAAGCGAATGCCGCCGTGGTGGGCGTGCAGGTCAGCGTGGCAGAAAACGCGCGCTCGGCCCAGACCCTGGGGCAGCAGCGCAGCGGCTCGGGCGTGGTGATTGGCGACGATGGCCTGGTGCTCACCATCGGCTATTTGATGCTGGAGGCGCAGACCATCCAGATCACCACCCAGGACAACAAAACCTTGCCGGCGCAGGCCGTGGCCTATGACCTGGCGACCGGCTTCGGGTTGGTGCGGCCGCTGGTGCCGCTGCGTGGCGTGCAGCCCGTGCCGCTGGGCGGCTTGGGCGAATTGCGCAACGGCGAGCCGCTGATGGCGGTCACCGGGCCGCAGCCCAGCGGCGATGGTGGCGACATCACCATGGTGCAGGCCGTGAGCAAGCGGCCGTTTTCCGGCTATTGGGAATACCACATTGACGCGGCTCTTTTCACCAGCCCGCCCATCAGCAACCACTCGGGTGCGGCGGTGTTCAACCAGAGGGGCGAGCTCCTGGGCATAGGCAGCCTGTTTGTGGGCGATGCCTTTGGCAGCAGCCGGGGCGTGCCTGGCAATATGTTTGTGCCGGTAGACCTCCTCAAACCTATTTTGGGCGAGATGGAAAAGACCGGCAGCAGCCAGCAAAGCCACCGTCCCTGGGTGGGGTTGAGTTCCAGCGAACAAGCCGGCCGGGTGCAGATCGTGCGGGTGAACCAGGAAAGTCCGGCCCAGCAAGCCGGCTTGCAGCCAGGGGACCTAGTACTGGCGGTGGACGGCGTCAAGGTCACGACCCTGGAGTCGTTCTACAAAAAGCTGTGGGAACACGCCGAACCCGAAGCCTCGATCGAGCTGACGGTGCTGCAGGGGGCCGACATCAAGACCATTGTGCTCAAGGCCGTGGACCGTATGAGCACCATGCAGAAGCCCGCAGGTATTTAAAGCGTTTTAGGGCCCTGGCGCAGGTACTACCTGCGCAGGCAGCTATTGAATGTATAGCGTCAGGCGTGGCGACGCACGGTCAGCAAAATGCCGCCCATGGTGGCGAACAGCCCGCCGCAGATACGATTTACCCAGCGGATGTGGCTGCTGGATGCCAAAAATGGCGCTACCCGCGCCGTGCCCAGTGAGCACAGGGTCAGTACCGACATTTCCATCGCCATAAAGGTGCTGGCCAGGATGGCCATTTGCGGGCCCCAGGCGGCTGCCGGGTCCAGAAACTGCGGGAAAAAAGCGGCGAAGAACAGCAGCGCCTTGGGGTTGCTGGCGCCCACCATCAGGCCCTGCACATAGCAGGCGCGCAGGCTGGGCAGGGCGACAGAGCCGGCCCGCTCGGGCGTGAAGGCCAGCGCCGGGCTGCGCCAGGTCTTGATGCCCAGATAAATCAGGTAGGCCGCGCCACAGACCTTGAGCACGGTAAACGCGACCTCAGACGCTGCCAGCACCGCACCCAGGCCAATAGCCGACAGCAACATGATGCCCAGCGCCGCTGTGATGCTGCCCACACCCGACACCACGCCACGCGCCCATCCGTGCTGTAGCGCGCGGGTAATACACATCAACATGGTCGGGCCGGGAGACAGCACGAGCACCGCCACGGCGGCAAGGTAGAGCAGGTAGGTGGACAAGGTCATGGTGCTGGCCCGGTTGAGGTGTTGATAGGGCGGTTTAACAGGCTGCTGAAATACCGCCCACCGACATGCACGCCGACCCCGCCGTTGCCGGAATTTTGAGGATTCGGCGCGCAACGAAGGTCAGACTGCTCGCTTCGAAGCCGATTCGGGCCTTCT
>NZ_JBYZMO010000002.1:0-1622393 GCF_058216335.1 Rhodoferax sp. SPJ21 | reverse complement strand
GAGACTTGGCTACCTCTTTGATGTTGGCTTCGACGAGCTCAGCCCGAACGGTTGGTGGTGGCGAGTCTGGTGATCCTTGAGGTAGGCCCAGGAAGGCTTCGACAGGCTCAGCCCGAACGGACGGTAGTGGTGGGTCCGATTGTCCGTGCGACTTGGCGATGGCGTGACCCTGGACAATAGGACGCCCCACATCCATCACCTGCTCACCCACCACCGTTCGCCCTGAGCTTGTCGAAGGGCCTGTCCTGAGCTCCGTCGAAGGGCCTGCATTGGCTTCGACAAGCTCAGCCCGAACGGTGTTGTGAGACTTGGCTACCTCTTTGATGTTGGCTTCGACGAGCTCAGCCCGAACGGTTGGTGGTGGCGAGTCTGGTGATCCTTGAGGTAGGCCCAGGAAGGCTTCGACAGGCTCAGCCCGAACGGAATTATGAGACTTGGCTAACTCTTTGATGTTGGCTTCGACAAGCTCAGCCCGAACGGTGTTGTGAGACTTTGCCAACTCTTTGACACGGTCCCAGTCGCCACGCGCCAAGGCCTCTTTCTTGGCTCGGGACCAGCCCTTGATCTGTAGCTCAAACGCAATAGCGGCTTCCCGCGTTTCAAACTCGCCTTGCCAGACTAGCTCCAACGGCTTTCTGCTGGAGGTGTAGCCTATTTGGCCAGCGGCGTGCTGGTGCATGCGCGCATCCATATCGTCTGTTTGGCCCGCGTAGTAGGAGCCGTCAGCGCAGCGCAGGAGATAGACAAAAAAAGGCTTCATTCCAGATGGCTCAGGACTTCATCGGAACCAGCCCACACAGGACGCTCATCCTTGCACCTTCTTGATCTGCTCCAGCACATCCCGCGCACTCACCGGAATCGGTGTGCCCGGCCCGTAGATCCCCTTCACGCCCGCCGCATACAGCATGTCGTAGTCTTGCCGGGGAATCACACCGCCGACGAAGACGATGATGTCGTCCGCGCCCTGCTTGCGTAGCTCGGCAATGATGGCGGGCACCAGGGTTTTGTGGCCTGCTGCAAGTGTCGATACGCCCACGGCGTGCACATCGTTTTCAATCGCCTGGCGCGCGCATTCCTCGGGGGTCTGGAACAGCGGGCCCATGTCCACGTCGAAGCCCAGGTCGGCAAAGGCGGTGGCTACCACTTTGGCGCCCCGGTCGTGGCCGTCCTGGCCGAGCTTGCTGACCATCACCCGGGGGCGGCGGCCAAACTCGGTGGCGAAGGCGTTGATGTCGGCCTTGAGAGCGTCCCAGAATTCCATGGTGTCCCCTTCGCCCGAGGCTGAGTCGTAGGCTGCAGCGTACACGCCGGTGACCTTTTGCGTATCGGCGCGGTGGCGGCCGTAGACCTTCTCCAGCGCATCGCTGACCTCACCCACGGTGGCGCGGGCGCGGATGGCGTCTATGCTCAGGGCCAACAGATTACCTTCACCTGATTCTGCTGCAGAAGTGATAGCTGCCAGCGCTCGCTCTACCTGCGCGGAGTCGCGTTTTTGCTTGATAATTTTGAGGCGGGCAATCTGGCCGTCGCGCACGGCCACGTTGTCGATGTCGCGGCTTTCAATGGCATCTTCGGTCTGCAGCTTATATTTATTGACGCCGACGATCACGTCCTTGCCCGAGTCAATGCGCGCCTGCTTTTCGGCGGCGGCGGCTTCGATCTTCAGCTTGGCCCAGCCGCTGTCCACGGCCTTGGTCATGCCGCCCATGGCATCGACTTCTTCAATGATCTTCCAGGCGGCGTCGGCCATGTCCTGGGTGAGCTTTTCCATCATGTAGCTGCCGGCCCAGGGGTCGATCACATGGGGGATGTGGGTCTCTTCCTGGATGATGAGCTGGGTGTTGCGGGCAATGCGGGCACTGAACTCGGTGGGCAGGGCAATGGCTTCGTCGAAGCTGTTGGTGTGCAGGCTTTGCGTGCCGCCGAACACTGCAGCCATGGCCTCGATGGTGGTGCGCACCACGTTGTTGTACGGGTCTTGCTCGGTCAGGCTCCAGCCGCTGGTCTGGCAGTGGGTGCGCAGCATCAGGCTCTTCGGGCTCTTGGCGTCAAAGCCCTTCATGATGCGGCACCACAGCAGACGCGCGGCGCGCATCTTGGCCACTTCCAGGTAGAAGTTCATGCCGATGGCCCAGAAGAAGCTTAGCCGCCCGGCGAAGGCATCCACATCCATGCCGGTGGCGATGGCGGTCTTCACGTATTCCTTGCCGTCTGCCAGGGTGAAGGCCAGCTCCAGCGCCTGGTTGGCGCCCGCCTCCTGCATGTGGTAACCCGATATGGAAATCGAGTTGAACTTCGGCATGTGCTGCGCGGTGTAGCCGATGATGTCGCCAATGATGCGCATGCTGGGCGCCGGCGGGTAGATGTAGGTGTTGCGCACCATGAACTCTTTGAGGATGTCGTTCTGGATGGTGCCGCTGAGCTGGTCCTGGCGCACGCCCTGTTCTTCCGCCGCCACCACATAGCCAGCCAGCACCGGCAGCACAGCGCCGTTCATGGTCATGGACACACTGACCTTGTCCAGCGGGATCTGGTCGAACAGGATCTTCATGTCCTCCACCGAGTCGATGGCCACGCCGGCCTTGCCCACGTCGCCGGTCACGCGCGGGTGGTCGCTGTCGTAGCCACGGTGGGTGGCCAGGTCAAACGCCACGCTCACGCCCTGACCACCGGCGGCCAAAGCCTTGCGATAGAAGGCATTGGATTCTTCGGCAGTGGAGAAGCCCGCGTACTGGCGGATGGTCCAGGGCCGCACCGCGTACATGGTGGCTTGCGGGCCACGCAGATAGGGCTCGAAGCCGGGCAAGGTGTGGGTGTACGGCAGGCCAACCGTGTCCTCGGCGGTGTACAGCGGCTTGACGGTAATGCCGTCGGGCGTATGCCAGTCCAGCGCCGACACATCGCCGCCCGGCGCCGACTTGGCGGCGGCTTTGGCCCATTGCGCGAGAGTGGCGGGGCTGAATTCAGGTGCGGTGTGACTCATGGATGAAGGCTCATGAAACGGGGGACTCGGCGGCGTTGAGAAGCAGTTTACTGCATTCATAATTATAAATTCAGAATTATTTTCTGACGTAGAATCCGGCCCATGGCTGTCACCACCCTTACCCCACTGACTCCCCGCGCGCTCTATGAAGAAGTGGCCGAGCTGCTGCGCCAGCGCATCTTCGCGCGCACTTTGGAGCCCGGCAGCTGGATCGATGAGCTGAAGCTGGCAGAGGAATACGGCATCAGCCGCACGCCGCTGCGCGAAGCGTTAAAGGTACTGGCCACCGAGGGCCTGGTGACCATGAAGGTGCGCCGTGGCGCCTATGTGACCGAGGTGTCAGATGCCGACTTGGCCGATGTCTACCACCTGCTGGCGCTGCTGGAGTCCGACGCGGCTGGCGTGGTGGCCGCCCGCGCCACCCCCGCGCAGCGCGCCGAGCTACAAGCCCTGCACGCCGAGCTGGAAGCTGCTGTGGATGACCGCGAGCAGTTCTTTGCCATCAACGAGCAATTCCATATGCGCCTGCTGGCGATCGCCAACAACCGCTGGCGCGACCAGATCGTGGCCGACCTGCGCAAGGTGATGAAGCTGAACCGGCACAACTCGCTGCTCAAATCCGGCCGCATCCAGGAGTCGCTGCTGGAGCACCGGGCGCTGATGGACGCCCTTTTGGCCCAGGACGCCGCACGCGCCAGCCAGTGCATGCACCAGCACTTCCACAACGGGCTGGAAGCCGCCTCCTGAAGGCCCCCAAAAGCTACAGTATTTGTAGCTACCTGCGCAGATAGAACCTGCGCCAGCGCATGTTTTGACCATCATCCCCTAAACAGATGACCGCCCTAAGCCACAGGGTGCCAAGGGGCTTGGCGAATGATCTAAAGCGCTACAAAATGGGTGATACCTGCGTCCGGCGTGTGTCCGGACCGCCCCCCTGCCAGAGCCATCGCCAAGGAGCCCCATGACATCGCACGAGTTGCTGGAAAAGTTCAATATCACCCCCCACGATGTAGACCATGTTCGCAAGGCGGGCAGCATCATTGAGCCCGAGCTGGAGGCCTTTGTGGAGGAGTGGTATGTGTGGCTGCGCAAGCAGCCGGAATACCTGCAGTTCTTCCCCGACAGCGACAACGTGGGCCGCGTGCGCAAGCTGCAGGTACGCCACTGGCAGCAGTTTTTTGCCGCCGAGATCAACGACTTCTACGTGGCCCGCTGCACCCATGTGGGCGCCATCCACGCCCATATCGAACTGCCCAACGACATCTACTTTGCCGGTGTCAGCATGTTCTACCAGATGCTGGTGCAAAAGCTGCGCACCACTGAGCTGCCCACTGAGGAGGTGCTGGACATGGCCCTGTCCATCAGCAAGCAGCTGAAGATGGACACTTTTCTGGTGATAGACACCATCTCGCGCATCGCCCGCGAGCGCATCGCCGACCATAGCCGGGCGATGATGGAGATGTCCACCCCGGTCACGCCGATCTGGGAGGGCATTCTGCTGCTACCGCTGGTGGGCATCATCGACACCATGCGCACGGCCGAGATCATGAACAAGACACTGACCAAGATCGCCGAGAGCCGCTCCAAAGTCTTTGTGCTGGACATCAGCGGCGTGGCCTCGGTAGATACCGGCGTGGCCAACCAGTTGATCAAAATCACAAAGGCCACCCGGCTGATGGGCTGCGAGTCCATCATCTCCGGCGTGTCGCCCTCCATCGCCCGCACCATGGTCGAGCTGGGCGTGGTGATTGGTGAGGTGCGCACCACCGCCACTTTGCGCGACGCGTTCGAGCTGGCACTGCGCGCTGTGAGCGCGAGCGATGCAAGCGCCACGGCCCAACTCGTGGGTAGCCTGCGCCCCCGGAGCGGGCTGTAGGGGGCGTTGACATGTCTGCCAGCATGCTCCACAGCGTCTCCATGACCGAGGTGCAGGGCTGCCTGGTGGTGGCCATGCAGGCTGATTTGCGGGACGAAAGCTTTGACGCGCTGCACCAGGCCGTAACCGAGCGCCTGGTGGACAAGCGGCTGCCAGCGGCCGTGATCGACTTCTCTGCTGTGCCGGTGCTGGACCTGCATGAGTTCTCGCGCATCCAGGCGCTGGCCCGGGTGATGGGTTTCCTGGGCGCGCAGGTGGTGTTTGTGGCGCTGAATCCGGGCATTGCCAGTTTTCTGGCCCAGGCCGGTGCAAGCATCGGCGACCAGCAGTTTTGCATGCACATGGAGGACGCCTTCGCGCTGCTGGCGTCCCACAACCTGCGCTGACCATGGCTGGCAGCACCCACGACAGCGCCGCCTTCCGCATCCAGTCGGCACTGGACCTGCGCATGGCCGTGGCCCACGTGGGGCGTATGCCAGCACTGGCGCAGTACTCGGCGGTAGACCTGTCAATGCTGGCCACCGTGGTCGCCGAGCTGGGCAGCAACATCCTGAAATACGCGGGCCAGGGCCATATCCGCATCCAGCCCGTGCACAGCGGCTACCTCCACGGCGTAGACATCGTGGCCGAAGACGCTGGCCCGGGCATTGCCGACGTGGACCAAGCCATGGAGGAACACTACAGCTCCTCAGGCACGCTGGGCCTGGGCCTGAGCGGCGTGCGCCGTATGGTGTCCGAATTCCATATCGCTTCCGCGCCCGGCCAGGGCTGCAGGGTGCAAACCCGTAAATGGCTAGGCCAATCCGCCCACACCATGGCACTCGCTAAGGCTGCGCTGCGGCCCAGCCCTACACCCTTGCCCACCGTACCCGCCCCGGCAAGTGGCCCAAGCCCTAAGCTCACCTTCGATCTGGCCGAACTCAACCGTCCCTGCTACCCGCAGTACCTGTGCGGTGACAGCACGGTGGTACAGCAGGTGCCAGACGGCCTGCTGCTGGCCTGTATCGATGCATCGGGCCACGGCAAGCGCGCCCATGCGGTAGCCGAGCCGCTGGCCAACCTGGTGCGCACGGCCAACAGCACCCAGCCAGACCAGCTGCTACAGCGCATGCACCAGTACTGCATAGGCACAGTGGGCGCAGCTGCGGCTGTGGCCTTTGTGCATGCGGTGCGCGGCGAGCTGTTGTTTGCCGGCGTGGGCAATATCCGCATCCGCTGCGTTGGGACCACACCCTGGGCCGGGATCTCACGCGACGGCGTGCTGGGCGAACGCTTCCCTTCGCCGCATGTACAACGCTTCCCGCTGCAAGCCGATGATGTGGTGCTGCTCTATTCAGACGGCATACGCGAAACCATCAGCAGCCAGATGCTGCGCCGCACCCGCCTGGGTACTGCGCAGCAAATTGCCGAACATATGCTGCGCGAAGGCAGCAAAGCCACGGACGATGCCAGCTGCATCGTGCTCAAGTGCAGGCGGTAGCCAGCATAGGCCAGCTGTCGCTGTATGCGGCACACTCCTGCCTGGAAGCGCGCAGCAAGGTCTTGCATGCCCTGCTGGATATCGAAGGTCCATCCATACACTGCACGCCCATGGCGGCCTGTACCTCAGAGATGTGCCGCTGGCTACTGACCCATGGACAGGCACCGCAGCTGGCCATGGATATCTACCGCCTGGGGCCACGCGATTTCGCCAGCCTGAGCTTCAGCGCCAGCACGCCGTTGCCGGTGCCAGCGCTGGTATTGCGCGGCTTGGTGCACAGCAGTGAAGCCTTCCAGAAAGACGGCCGCCATGGCCTGCGCCTGTTCTTTGCCCTGCAGCAAACACTGCGCCCTGAGCGCCTGGATGCGTTGCGTGCCCGGTTTGCAGAAAAGTCGCGCGAAGAACTGTTTCTGGAGTCCCGCCAGGCCGAGAGCGATATGCGCGCCATGCTGGAGCAGTTGCGCATGGCCAAGGATACGGCCGACGCGGCCAGCCGGGCCAAGGGTGACTTCCTGGCCAATATGAGCCACGAAATCCGCACGCCCATGAACGCCATCATCGGCATGTCCTACCTGGCGCTGAAGACCGACCTGAACCCGCGCCAGCACGACTATGTGTTCAAAATCCGCCAGTCCGGCCAGCACCTGCTGGGCATACTGAACGACATACTGGATTTCTCCAAGGTAGAGGCCGGCAAGTTACGCGTGGAAAACACCGCCTTCGAGCTGGACCAACTACTAGAAAACGTCGCCACCGTGGTGGCCGACAAAGCGCAGAGCAAGAACCTGGAGCTGGTGTTCAAGGTGCCAGCCGACGTGCCGCAAAGCCTGCTGGGCGACCCGCTGCGGCTGGGCCAGATCCTCATCAACTATGCCAACAACGCCATCAAATTCACCGAAGTGGGCGAGATCGATATCGTCGTGCGCATGGAAGAGCGCAGCGACACCCAGGCCCTGCTGCGCTTCGAGGTACACGACACCGGCATAGGCCTTACGCCGGAGCAGATCGGCCGCCTGTTCCAAAGCTTCAGCCAGGCTGACAGCTCGACCACCCGCCAGTACGGCGGCACCGGCCTGGGGCTTGTCATCAGCAAAAACCTGGCCGAGCTGATGGGCGGCAAGGTGGGCGTGTACAGCGATAAGGGCAAGGGCTCCTGCTTCTGGTTCACCGCCCGGCTGGGCCTGGGCGAGCAGCGTCCGCGCTGGCTGGCCCCCAGTATCGACCTGCGCGGACGCCGGGTGCTGGTGGTGGATGACAACGACAACGCCCGTACCGTGCTGGTAGACATGCTGGCCGCGCTGAACCTGAGCGTGGCCTCGGTTGCGTCCGGCCCACAGGCGCTGGACGCCTTGCAGCTGGCCTCCAACGCAGGTACGCCCTTTGACATCGTGATGCTGGACTGGCAAATGCCCGGCATGGACGGGCTGGAGGTCGCCCAGCGCATGGAGGCGCTGGGCCTACCCGTGCTGCCGTGCCGCGTGATGGTCACCGCGTATGGCCGCAGCGAAGTGGATGGTCAACATGCGGCGTTTATCGACGAGCTGCTGCACAAGCCGGTCAGCGGTTCGGTACTGTTCAACACCATGATGCGCCTGCTGGAAGCGCGCCCACCGCAGGCCAGTCCACGGGATGCATCGCTGGCCGGCACCTCGGCCCTGGCCGCTCTGGCACCCTTGCGTGGCGCACACATCCTGCTGGTAGAAGACAACCCCTTGAACCAGCAGGTGGCCAACGAGCTGCTGCAAGAAGCGGGCTTCCAGGTCAGCCTGGCCGACAACGGCCAGATCGCCATCGACATGGTGAGCGCGCGGCCGCTGCAACAGGCTTTTGACGTGGTGCTGATGGACATGCAAATGCCGGTGCTGGACGGCATCCACGCCACGCTGGCAATGCGCGCGAATCCCGATTTCGCCCAGATGCCCATCCTGGCCATGACGGCGAACGCCATGCAAGCAGACCGTGAGCGCTGCGCCGCCGCCGGCATGCAGGGCTTTATCGCCAAGCCCATAGACCCCGAAGAACTCTGGCGAGCCCTGGCGCGCTGGATACGCCCGCGTGCAGGGCTGGGCGGCACGGCATCCACCGCACCATCCCCATCCGACACTGGCCCCTCACTGACCAGCCGGCTGCGGGAGGTACCCGGGCTGAACGCCGCCATGGGGCTGAAACACATGATGGGCAAAGAGTCCTTCTACGGCAGCATGCTGGGTAAATTCATAGACGGGCAGCATGACTGCTGCACACGCATACGCCTGGCCTTGCAGCAAAATGACCCAGCCATTGCCGAGCGCCTAGCCCATACCCTGCGCGGTGCGGCAGGCACGATTGGCGCCATGGGCTTGCAGCAAGCCGCAGCCCAGGTCGAGTTGGCCATCAGAGACCAACGCAGCCCGACCGAAGTGGAAACCCTGCTGCAATTGCTGCAGCAGCCGCTGGACATCCTGGTGCAAGCCACCCAATCGATACTGGGCAAAACGCCAGCCCCTGCCCGGGCTACAGACCCCATACCTGCCGACGTCATGCAGCGCTTCGTACTCCAGCTGCAAGACAACGACCCCGATGCGCGCGATGTTTTCCAGCGCTACCGCGAGCCCTTCAGGGTGCTGCTGGGCCCACGCCATGCCGACATGGAGGCTGCCCTTCGGGACTACGACTTCGAACTGGCACTGGCCGAGCTGGCCCAGGCCATGCCGGTCTGACACAAGCTAGGCGGGGGTTGCCTATGGGCCAGTTGTTCAACATGTTCAGTGCACGCTGGGTTCCAATCCGCCGGGTGTTCGGTATATTGACAGCCCGCCCCGTGGTGGTGCAAGCAAAGAACAAGTCCGTCTACAAGCCGATATGAAATATATAAAAATGGCCTCTAGCGCATATAAATACTGCACAAGCAGCTATCAAATGTGCAGCAAATGCACATCAACGCGAACGCCATACTGCACACCATCACCGCAATAGAAACAGCGCACCATGAAAGCCTGGCTGAACCGGCGGTTGATATCGCAGAAAGTAGCCCTGCTGGGCTTGCTCAGCCTGGTGCTGATCGCCTTGCCCATGGCGCTGTACCTGCGCGAGGCCAACGCCACCACCGACGCACTGCACAAGGAACTACAGGGCGTACCGCCGATACGCTCGGTACTGGCACTGGCGATGCAGCTGCAAAAACACCGTGGACTGGTGACGCAAGCCTCGGCCGGCAGCCAACCCGCAGGTCTGCGCGACGCGCGGGCTGGCGTCCACACGGCGATGGCGCGGGTCCAGTCGCAGCTGCCCAGCATCCGCACACCGGTGATCTCCGCCCTGTGGGAACAATGCCAGTCCGAATGGATGGACCTGCAGGACACGCTGGACAGCAAGCACCCGATGCAGGATCAGAGCTTCGCCCAGCACACCGCGCTGATACGTCTGCTGATGAAGATCAACGACCAGTTGGCCGACGACTTCGGCCTGAACCTGGACCCGCATGCCGAGAGTTACTTGCTGGAGCGTGCGGCCTTGATCGAATCCCCCGCGCTGCTGGAGTCACTGGCGCAGGTGCGTGACATGGGCACGGAGCTGATCAGCAAGACCGATGTATCGGCCGAGGAGCGCAACTACCTGACGGCCCAGGTGGGCCGCATCACCGACGACTTCGACGAGCTGCAAAACACGCTGGAGAAAGCCGTGCGGGCCAACGCAGACTTCCGCGAACCGCTGCAGACGCCGGTGTTGGCTAGCAGCTTCCACTGGCAGCGCATACACAAGAACCTGCATGCCCACATCCTGCAGCCGGATATCTTCGGCCGCAATGCGCCCGACGATTTCCAGACCCTGAACGAGATCATCGACACCCAAAGCCAGTTCACCGACGCGGCCTTTCTGGCGCTGCAAAGCAGCCTGAAGCAGCGCCTGGATGCACTCACCGCCACCAAGTACACACTGCTGACCGTGGTCGCCTTGCTGTACCTTGTGCTGGCGGTACTGGCCTACTTCATAGGTCGCTCCATCAGCGAGCCGGTGCTGCAAGCCGTGCAGATTGCACGCCAGGTTGCCGCCGGAAATCTGTACGACTCCCCGCTGCCGCACGGCAACAACGAGATGGGCCAGCTGCTGGGCTCGCTGAACGACATGAACCAAAGCCTGCTGCAAACCAACCGGGCACGGCAGCAGTACGAAGAACGCCTGGCGCTGGCGCTGCGTGAGCAAGAAACCATTTTTGAATCGGTGAGCCTGGGCGTGATGTTCGCCGTGGACCACAACATCCAGCGCTGCAACTCGGCCATGGAGCGCATGTTTGGCTACGGCCCCGGCGAGCTGCTGCAACGCGGAACCAAGGAGCTGTTCCTGTCCAAGGAAGACCTGTCCGCCATCCGCCGGCGGGTCAACCCGGCCATGCAGGCCAGCGGGGTTTTCTCGGGTGACGTGGAGCTTCGGCGCAAGGACGGATCGACGCTGTGGGTGCACACCTACGGCCGCGCGGTTGACCCACAGAAACTGAAAGAAGGCGTGGTGTGGGTGTATGAAGACATCTCCATCCGACGCGCCACCGCCGCCGAGTTGCGCCAGGCCAAAGAAGCCGCCGAATTGGCCAGCCAGGCCAAGAGCGACTTCCTGGCGAATATGAGCCACGAAATCCGCACGCCCATGAACGCCGTCATCGGCATGTCGCACCTGGCGCTGAAAACCGACCTGGACCCACGCCAGCGCGACTACCTGCAAAAGATCTATAAGTCAGGCCAGCACCTGATGGGCATATTGAATGACATCCTGGACTTCTCCAAGGTCGAGGCCGGCAAGCTGCAGGTAGAGCACATAGCGTTCGACCTGGAGCAGGTGCTAGGCAATGTGGTCACCGTCATTGCCGACAAGACCCAGGCCAAAAACCTGGAGCTGGTCTGCGACCTGCCCGCGCAGGTACCACAGCAGCTGGTGGGCGACCCGCTGCGGCTGAGCCAGATCCTCATCAACTATGCCAACAATGCCATCAAGTTCACCGAACATGGCGAGATTGAAATCTCGGTGCGCGTGCAGGAGTACGCACCCAGCGGCGTGGTTCTGCGCTTCACCGTGCGCGATACCGGCATTGGCCTGAGCGCCGAGCAGATAGGTCGCCTGTTCCAAAGCTTCAGCCAGGCCGACAGCTCCACCACCCGGCAGTACGGTGGCTCGGGCCTGGGGCTGGTGATCTGCAAGCGCCTGGCAGAACTCATGGGGGGCCAGGTCGGCGTGGACAGCACGCTGGGCCAGGGCTCCAGCTTCTGGTTCACGGCCCGCATGGGGCTGGGTCAAAGGGTGGCACGCCCACGCCTGGCCGACATGCAGCTGCGCGGCCGCAGGGTACTGGTGGTGGACGACAACGACTCTGCGGCCACGGTGCTCAGCGAAATGCTGCGCAGCATGGATTTTGTGGTGGAAACCGCCTCCAGCGGCGCGTTGGCATTGGAAGCCGTCCGTAGCTGCGCCCAAGGCAGCAGCCCCTTCGATCTGGTGATGATGGACTGGCAAATGCCCGGCATGGACGGGCTGCAAGCCATACAACGCCTGCGTGCCCTGAAGCTGCCAGCTGAACCTGAGGTAGTGCTGGTCACGGCCTTTGGCCGCGAAGAGGTCATGCTGGGCGCACGTGAGGCGCACGTACCCAATGTGCTGCTCAAGCCTGTCAGCCCCTCGCTTCTCTTTGACACCATGGTCAACGCGTTGGGGAAGCACGCAACACTCAGCCCAACCGATGACATGGCGACGCACGCCAGCACTGCACTGCGCAGCCTGGCGCCTCTGCGCGGTGCACGCATTCTGCTGGTGGAAGACAATCTGCTGAACCAGCAGGTGGCCGGCGAGCTGCTGCAGTACGCAGGTTTCCATGTGGATATGGCCGACAACGGACAGATGGCCGTGGACATGGTCCAAAAGGTGGCCTACGACCTGGTGCTGATGGACATGCAGATGCCGGTAATGGACGGCATCACCGCGACCGAGGCGATTCGCCGGCTGGGCGATGGCACCGCGCTGACCGCTCTGCCCATCGTGGCCATGACCGCCAACGCCATGCAAGCAGACCGCGAGCGCTGCCTGGCCGCCGGCATGAACGGCTTCGTTGCCAAACCCATAGAACCCGATGAACTCTGGCGCGCACTGGCGCAATGGATACTGCCCCGCAGCGGCCTAGGCAAAGACGCCCCCCCGCCAGAGGCTGCGACCGAGCCGCCTGCTGATGCAGTGCCGCAGCACATCCCGGCACTGGACACCGTGCTGGGCCTGCGCCGCGTCATGGGTAAGCAGTCGCTCTATCTATCGATGCTGAGTAAATTTGCCCATGGCCAGGCGCACGCCGCCAGCGATATTGCCCAGGCGGTGCAAACACAAGACTTCAGCACCGCAGAACGCTACGCCCACACCCTCAAAGGTCTGGCCGGCAACATCGGCGCCACCGATTTGCAACATGCCGCAGACCAGCTGGAGGCTGCCCTGAAAGCCCGGCAGCCCGCCGAAGCCGTGGACGTACTGCTGGCCCCGGTCGCAAGCCAGTTGGCAGCACTGGTAGAAGCCATACGGGCTGCACTACCCAGCAGCAAAACATCCAGCACCGCAGTGGACCCGGTACAGCTGGCAACCACGCTGGATACGATCCGCAGGCAACTGGCCGACAGTGACCCAGAAGCCCTGGACACCTGGCAAGAGCACAAAGACATGCTGCAAGGCGCGCTGGGAGACAGCTTCCGCACGGTGTCGGCAGCCATGGCCAACTACGACTTCGAAACCGCGCTGGCCGAACTGAAGTAAGAACCTGTCTGCGTCCTGCGCGCGTCAGTGGGCATGGGCCAGGGCCATCACCTCGCGCGGCGGCGTGGTTTTCAAGCGGTGGTCGCTCCACACCTGGCGCCAGCGGCGCGCACCGGGCAAGCCGTGGCGCAGGCCCAGCATGTGGCGGGCAATGCCATACCAGCCCAGGCCTTGCTCTGCGGCCAGGCGCTCCATATAGACCACCATTTGCTCTTCCACGGATTCGCGCGTAGCCTCGCTGGGCGCCGCGCCGTAAAAAGCCTGGTCCCAGCCCGCCATGGACCAGGGGTTGTGGTAAGCCTCGCGGCCCACCATCACGCCGTCCAGCAGGTCCAGTTGCTCGGCAATCTGCTGCTGGGTGGTGATGCCGCCGTTAATGGCAATCGTCAGCGCCGGAAAGTCGCGCTTAAGGCGGTGCACCAGCTCGTAGCGCAGCGGGGGGATCTCACGGTTTTCCTTGGGGCTCAGGCCCTTGAGCCAGGCATTGCGCGCGTGGACGATGAAGGTGCTGCAGCCAGCCTCGGCCACGGTGCCGACGAAGTCGCGCACGAACTCATAGCTCTCGGTCTTGTCGATACCGATGCGGTGCTTCACCGTAACAGGCACGTCCACCACATCCACCATGGCTTTCACGCAGTCGGCCACCAGCGGCGCCTCGTTCATCAGGCAGGCGCCAAAGGCACCGCGCTGTACCCGCTCGCTGGGGCAGCCGCAGTTGATATTGATCTCGTCGTATCCCCACTCCTGGCCCAGCACCGCACAGCGGGCCAGGTCGGCCGGCTCGCTGCCCCCCAGCTGCAATGCCACCGGGTGCTCCTCGGTATTGAAGCGCAGGTGCCGGGGCACATCACCATGCAGCAAGGCGCCGGTGGTCACCATCTCGGTATAGAGCAATGTGTGGCGGGAAATCAGACGGTGGAGATAGCGGCAATGCGCGTCAGTCCAGTCCATCATGGGCGCAACGGACAGGCGCCAGGGACTGTAGGCAGGGGACGTCATGGAATGCAGGGCTTGGGAAATAGGCTAACCCGTGATTGTCCTGCTTTTCCCTATGTCGATCAGCGACGCGCCGCAGAAGCCATCCATGCCGATGCGGCAGAGGTTTAAAGTTAAACTTTATGAGCGGTCCCCCGGCAAGTGCTGCCTGCAGGAGCATGAAGCCCCCGATTCCTAATCCTCCGGAGTTTTTACCCCCCATGTACCAGCACATCACCGTACCTGCTGAAGGCCAGAAAATCACAGTCAACGCAGACGCCACACTCCATGTGCCGTCGAACCCCATCATTCCCTACATTGAAGGCGATGGCACGGGCCAGGACATTACCCCGGTGATGCTGAAAGTGGTGGATGCGGCTGTAGCCAAAGCCTATGGCGGCAAACGCAAGATCCATTGGATGGAAATCTATGCGGGTGAAAAATCCACCACCATTTACGGCCCGGACCAATGGTTGCCCCAGGAAACCCTGGACGTCATACGCGAATACCTGGTGTCGATCAAGGGGCCGCTGACCACGCCGGTGGGCCGTGGCATACGCTCGCTGAACGTGGCCCTGCGCCAGGAGCTGGACCTGTACGTCTGCCTGCGCCCGGTGCAGTACTTTGATGGCGTGCCCTCCCCCGTCAAGGCGCCTGAGAAGATCAATATGGCGATCTTCCGCGAGAACTCCGAGGACATCTACGCCGGCATCGAGTTCGAAGCCGAGTCCGACAAGGCCAAGAAGCTGATCCAATTCCTGCAGGATGAAATGGGCGTGAAGAAGATCCGCTTCCCCCACACCTCAGGCATCGGCATCAAGCCCGTGTCGCGCGAAGGCACGGAGCGCCTGGTGCGCAAGGCCCTGCAGTACGCCATAGACAACGACAAGCCCAATGTGACCATCGTGCACAAGGGCAACATCATGAAGTACACCGAAGGTGCATTCCGAGACTGGGCCTACAGCCTGGCGCAAAAGGAATTCGGTGCCGAGCAGATCGACGGCGGCCCCTGGATGCGCTTCCAGAACCCCAAGAATGGCAAGCAGATCATCGTCAAGGATGTGATCACCGACGCCTTCCTGCAGCAAATCCTGCTGCGCCCGGCCGAGTACAGCGTGATCGCCACGCTGAACCTGAACGGCGACTATGTGTCCGACGCGCTGGCGGCCCAGGTGGGCGGCATCGGCATTGCACCCGGCGGCAACCTGTCCGACTCGGTGGCCTGCTTCGAGGCCACCCACGGCACGGCGCCCAAGTACGCTGGCAAGGACTATGTGAACCCTGGCTCCGTCATCCTGTCCGCAGAAATGATGCTGCGCCACATGGGCTGGCTGGAGGCTGCCGACCTGATCATCGCGTCCATGAAAGCCGCCATCGCCAGCAAAAAGGTCACCTACGACTTCGCGCGCATGATGGCCGACGCGATCCAGGTCAGCTGCTCAGGCTTTGGCGACGTGATGATCGAGCAAATGGAGCAGCTCTAAGGCGACGCTGAGTAAGTCCTCGCGAGGCTGCGCGCCCTGGCTCGGGATGAGATGCAAGGCGCAAACCGCAGACATAGCTTGGGCTTTGGCGAGGATTTGCAACGCCGCAGAACGCCCGAGGCCAGGGATGCGCAGACCGCGAGGGCCTTGTTCAGCGTCGCCCTAACTTTGTGCTTCACAAAATGGGAGCGTATGCGCACTCATCCTCACGCAGCGGCTACATCTCGTCTATCGAGGTAGAGCGCGACTGGGCCTGTGCCTCCAGGGCGTAGCGCTCATTCGTCTTCACATAGAAGCTGGCGCCAAAGCGGCCCACCGGGTGGTAGTGCTGCAGGCGCACACGCCAGGTCTCGGTATCGATCAGCTCATCACGCGCATGCATCCAGCGCACCTGGCCGATGAAGATCTGGCGACTGTCGGTCTCCAGCGTTTCCCATAGCGTGCATTCAAACGCCACGGGCGCCTCGGCGATGCGCGGTGGCGCTACGGCACAGGACGGCACTGCCGTCAGCCCCACGGCGTCCAGCTCGCTCTCATGGGGTGGCAGGCGCTCGCCGCAGCGGTGCATTTGCTCGGCCAGGTCTTCATCGCACATATGCACCACAAACTCTTGGCTGCGCTGGATATTGGCGGCGGTGTCCTTTAAGTACCCGTCTTGCAGGCGGTTGATGCTGAGCATGACGATGGGCGGCTCCTCTCCCATCATGTTGAACATGCTGAAGGGTGCTGCATTCACCACGCCAGTGGGCCCCAGGGTGGTCACCAGGGCGATCGGGCGGGGCACGATCAAGCTGGCCATCATCTTGTAGCGCTGGTGTTCGGTCAAATGGGCAAAGTTGATGTTCATGGTGGCAGTAGGAATAGAAAACGAAGCACGCCAGCCAGCGCTGGCCCTGAGAACCTGTTCACACAGCAATACGCATGCCCAGCAAAGCGGACCAACGCAGGGGCGTATCCGTTAACGCAGACACCATTCGGACACCTTCACGCCAAGAATGTCACGAAGCAGCTTCCAATTGCATTAAATACCTTGATAAATTCGGCACCAAAGATAAAATTGATAAACAAATTAAGAAAATTTGATTTTTTTGATAAAAATTAAATTCAAAACCACAGCACACGATGAACCACCTCAAAATTTCGACACGCCTGGTACTGGGCTTTGCGGTCATGGGCACCCTGATGGCCCTGCTGGGCGCCATTGCCTTCGCCAAGCTCAACGTTCTGGGCGAAGAATTCTCGTCCGTCGTGCAAGACCGCTACGTCAAGGTATCCCACCTGACAAGCATCGCTGAAACCAACGCACGCAATATGAGCGCAATCCGCGATCTGCTGCTGCAAGATGACGAGGCCAAGAAGTCCGCTTTGCTCAGCGAGCTAGCGGCCAACTCAAAGTCCATCAACGCCGACTTCCAGGCTTTGGAGCAAACTGTCGTATCGCCGGAAGGCAAGGACATGCTGGCCAAAGCCCAGGCCGCGCGTGCCGCCTATGCCAAGATGCGCGACAAGGTCGTCGGCCTAGCCAAGGCAGGCGATAAAGCCGCCGGTGCCGCTGCCTTGTATGCAGACCTGGCCCCCGCACAGCGCACCTACCAAGCCGAAGTAGCAGCCTTCTCTTCCTTTCAGGAAAAGCTGATGGCCAAGGCAAGCGAATCGGTGAACAACACCCTGCAAACCTCAAAAACCGTCATCGTAGGACTGGTGTCGTTCGCACTCTTAGTTGCCGCCATCATCGGCACCTGGATCACCCGCAGCACTACACGCCCTATCGCCCGTGCAGTAGATGTGGCCCGCGCCGTCGCGGCAGGCGACCTGAGTATGCAAATCGACACCAGCGGCCACAACGAAACCGCGCAACTGTTCCAGGCCATGGCGGAGATGCAAACCCAGTTGTCCAGCATTGTGGAAGGGGTTCGTCAAAGCGCCCACCAAGTGGTGACTGCCAGCAGCGAAATCGCCCAGGGCAACAACGATCTGTCCAGCCGCACCGAACAACAGGCCAGCGCCCTGGAAGAAACCGCCGCCTCGATGGAGGAGCTGTCCAGCACCGTGAAACACAACGCAGACAACGCGCGCCAAGCCAACCAACTGGCGGTGAGCGCTTCGACGGTGGCCGTCCACGGTGGCGAAGTGGTGGGCCAGGTGGTGAACACCATGAAGGGCATCAACGACAGCTCGAAAAAGATTGCCGACATCATCAGCGTGATTGACGGCATCGCGTTCCAAACCAACATCCTGGCGCTGAATGCAGCCGTGGAGGCAGCCCGTGCCGGCGAGCAAGGCCGTGGGTTTGCCGTGGTCGCCAGCGAAGTGCGCAGCCTGGCGCAGCGTAGCGCCGCCGCCGCCAAGGAAATCAAGGTGCTGATCGCCAACAGCGTGAGCCAGGTAGACCAGGGCACCAGCTTGGTGGCCAAGGCTGGCGACACCATGACCGAGGTGGTGTCTGCGATCCGCCGTGTAGCCGACATCATTGGCGAAGTCAGCGCCGCCAGCAACGAACAAAGCCTGGGCGTGACGCAGGTCAACGAGGCAGTCGCCCAGATGGACCAAGTGACCCAACAGAACGCTGCTTTGGTGGAAGAAAGCGCAGCAGCGGCAGACAGCCTGAGCAAGCAGGCCGAAGACCTGCTGCAGTCCGTGGCCGTCTTCACGATCAACGGCAACGCAACCAAGGTCGTCTACGCTGCACCCCTGCCAGCGCGCAAACTGCAACACGCAGAAAACGGTACGCCAAACCGGGCCCCCAATGTGGTGCTACCCGCGGTTAACCGCGCCAAGTCTACGGCCCCAAAAACCAAACGCGTCAGCACAGCAGTCGCCAACACGGGCAACGACGACTGGGCTAGTTTCTAAAACAGCTGCTCAAAACTGAACATGACGCAAATAGCTACGTATTTAATAGCATCTAGCGCAATATCTATATGCGCCAGCGGTGCCTTATTAGCACCGAATTAATAGGCCACCCCAGATGGAACGATGCAATCTATAGCGTCCTTCAACCAATCACATTCATGCGGAGAACGGCTTGCTCTACTACTGCCCAAAATGGTCCCCCATCTCAGAACACCAACTTATGCAACTTACGGCACAGTGTGAGTCCACCATTTCTTACCCAAAAATGGGGAAGTTTCCGTCAAGCGTTGATTCACCCGAAAAAATACCAAACAGCTACCTAGCGAATTGCGTGAAACTAGGCTTTAAATTTAAGCGCAAATATTTCCTTAACGGCCACACCGCCTAGTTTGTATTGAAAAAAGGAGTCATTCAAATGAGCTTAAACAAATTCACGTTCAAAGGGCTTCTAGGTATTGCGTTTGGCCTGATGGCCCTGCTGGTGTTGGCCGTGTGCCTGATCGGTTTACGCGCATTGGGCCGCATCGGCGACAACCTTACCGAATACAACCAAGTCATCATCGCGCAACAGAATTTAGCTAGCGCCATTGCGGGTTCGGTGAACCGGCGCGCAATTGCAGCCCGTAACCTGGTGCTGGTGACCTCGCCGGAAGACATGGCCACCGAAAAGAGCGCCGTATTGCAGGCGCACCAGGACACGCAAGAATCACTGCGCAAGCTGAACGACACGCTCAAAGCAGACGTCAATGCCACTGCAGAAGAGCGCGGCCTGATTGAAGAAATCAACAGGGTAGAAGCGCTGTACGGCCCTGTGGCGCTGGACATCGTGAAGCTCGCCCTGGCAGGAGACAAAGAAGCCGCCACCGCCAAGATGAACAAGGACTGCCGCCCCCTGCTAGCCGCCTTGATTGCAGCGACAAACAAGTACCAGGTATTTAGCACCAAGAGCGGCGCAGAGAGTGTTGTGATGGCCGATGCCGACTACGCCAATGCCCGCATGGTGCTGCTGGCCTGCAGCATTGGTGGCGTAGCGTTGGCGCTGGCCATTGGCGCCTGGCTGATACGTGCCATTACCCAGCCGCTGGCTGTAGCCGTCAATGCGATTGAGCGCGTGGCCGCAGGCGACCTGAGCGTACGCATCGAGTCCAACACACAGAACGAAACCGGCAAATTGCTGCAGGCCCTCCAGGGCATGCAGGAGGGCCTGACCAGAGTGGTGTCCACTGTTCGGCAGGGTTCCGACAGCGTGGCCACCGCCAGTGCCGAGATCGCCCAAGGCAATAGCGACCTGTCCAGCCGCACTGAGCAACAAGCCAGTGCCTTAGAAGAGACAGCCGCCTCGATGGAAGAGTTGTCCAGCACCGTGAAGCACAACGCAGACAACGCGCGCCAGGCCAACCAGCTCGCGGTGAATGCATCTACCGTCGCAATGGAAGGCGGCGATGTGGTGAGCCAGGTGGTAGACACCATGAAGGGCATCAACGACAGCTCGAAGAAGATTGCGGACATCATCAGCGTGATCGACGGCATTGCTTTCCAGACCAATATCTTGGCGCTGAACGCCGCAGTGGAAGCCGCCCGCGCAGGCGAGCAAGGCCGTGGCTTTGCCGTGGTCGCCAGCGAGGTGCGCAGCCTGGCCCAACGCAGCGCCACTGCGGCCAAAGAAATCAAGGCGTTGATCGACAACAGCGTAAGCCAAGTAGACCAAGGCACGACGCTGGTGGCCAAGGCGGGTAGCACCATGACGGAAGTGGTGTCTGCGATCCGCCGTGTGGCCGACATCATTGGCGAAGTCAGCGCCGCCAGCAACGAGCAAGCTCTGGGCGTAGCCCAAGTGGGCGAAGCCGTCACCCAAATGGACCAAACTACGCAGCAAAACGCGGCGCTGGTGGAACAAAGCACGGCAGCCGCCAGCAGCCTGAGTAAGCAAGCAGATGAGCTGCTGCACGCCGTGGCGATTTTCAAAATTGATGGAAGCGCAACAGCCTTTGCGCCTAGCGCGCCTGTCCATGCAAACCACCAGGTTCACAAAGTGCTGCCGAAGGTAAAAGATGCGCGGAGCGTCTTACGGCCCGTGCTCAAAAAAGCCAAGGCCCCGACACCCCGACTCAACACGGCTGCTGCCAACACCAGCCCAGCAGGCGGTGACGACGAATGGGCTAGTTTCTAACGGCCTTCAAAGCCAATCCGCCGTAAAAGCCACATAGAGCTACATTTTTAATAGCATCTAGCGCATTATCTATATGCGCTAGATGCCAATAACGCTTGAAAACCTAGCCCTCAAACTGCGGGTGCAGCTGGCGTATCTTGGTCATGGCCATGCCGGCGGCGGCGGTGCGCGTCTCGACCCCCATCTTCACGTAGACCCGCTCCAGGTGCTTCTTCACCGTGGCCGGGCTGCTGCCCAGGATCTCGCCGATGTCGCGGTTGGTCTTGCCCTTGACCACCCAGTACAGCACCTCGGCCTCGCGGCCAGTGAGCTTGAAGCTCAGGCTCATGGCTTCGATCACGGCGGCGTCAGACACCTCGCGCATCACGATCAGCCAATCGCCGCCGCCCTCGCTGTCGCCGGTTTGCTGGTGCAGGCGAAAGCTGAGGCGGCGCGCGCCTTTTTCAACGCTCAGGCGCGGTGGCTCGATCTGCTGCTGGGCCAGCTTCCCAAGTTCAGGTAGTTGCTGCTGCAGCCAGTCCACCACCGGCTGGGGGGCGAAATGGTGAAAAGGGGGCGCGCTGGTGCCAAAGTAGTCCAGCAGCAGGTCGCGGGCTAGCGCGGTCTGCCACATCAGCTTGCCGTCGCTGGCGCGCACGGTGATGCTGGCGTAGCCAAAAGCGTCCAGCGCATTGCGGGCCTGGCCGGCCTGGTGCACCTGCTGGCGGGCCTGGCGGGCACCTTGCAGATGCACATTCATGCGGGCCAGCACTTCCTTGGGTTTGATGGGCTTGGTGACGTAGTCCACCCCACCCGCGTCCAGCGCGGCCACCAGGTGCTCGGTCTCGGTCAGGCCGGTCATGAAGATGATGGGAATGTGGGCCGTGGCCGGGTTGGCCTTCAGCCGGCGCGCCACCTCGAAGCCGTCCATGCCGGGCATCATGGCGTCCAGCAGCACGATGTCGGGCAGGGCCTGGGCGGCGCGCTGCAAGGCGGCCTCGCCCCGCGTAGCCACCAGCACGGTGTAGCCGGACTCGTCCAGCGCGTCGTGCAGCACGGCCAGGTTGTCGGGCACGTCGTCCACGATCAGCACCAGGTCGCTGTTGCGGCGGTCCAAAGTTGAGCCAAGGGGGGCGGAAATCACAGGCTTAGCGGACATGGGCGACATCAGGGGCCTGGGCCAGCAACTGGCCTATGGCTTCAAACTGGAATTGTTGGGCCAGGGCGCGCACTTCCTGCACCAGGCCCCGGCATGCTGGCTGGGCGGCGTCCAGCGCCGCCAGTTGGTTGAGGATACCCCGGTAGAAGCCGAGTTCGGCCACCTCGCGCAAAGCCTGCAGGCTGGCTGCATCGGGCCAGACACGGGCGGGTGGCGGCTGGGGCGCGGCGGGTGCAGCTGTTACGGCGGCTGCGTCTGTCCACTGCAGGCCCAGGCGGCGCTCCAGCCAGTCCAGCAGCTCACTGTGGCGAACCGGCTTGGTGATGAAGTCTTCGCCCCGGATACCCACGTCGTTGTCCAGCCCCTTGTCGAAGGCGTTGGCAGATACCACGGCAATGTGGATCGCGGCATGACCGTCCACGCGTCCCGCCGCCAGGCCGCCCCAAGGCGGGACAGCCCCCTCGGGGGGCAGCGAGTACACATCAGTGACGAGCGTGGGGGTACGTATTCTGCGTATGGTTTCCCAGCCGTCGATACCGGGCATGGCCAGGTCCATCAGCACCGCATCCGGGGCGTAGCCTGCGGCCAGCAGGTCCAGCGCGTCGTGGCCGCTGGCGGCGGTACGCACCTCGAAGCCCAGGGGCTGCAGCAGCTGCACCAGCAGCTCGCGGTCAGGTTCCTCGTTGTCCACTACCAGCAGCTTGCGGCGCGGCCCCAGGTAGGCGCGGCGCACCCGCGGCGCGGCGGGCGGCAGGGCTTTGGCGTCACCACCGCGTATCTCGGGCAGAAACAGCTTGACGCGGAACACCGCGCCCTGCCCCGGCGTGCTGGTGACGGTCATCTCGCCGCCCATCAGGTCGGTCAGCATCTTGGCGATGGTCAGCCCCAGGCCGGCGCCGGGCGCGCCCGGGTGGGCAGGGGCCGACGAGGTGCCACGCGCAAACGGCTCGAAGATGCGCTCCAGCTCGTCGGCACTCAGGCCCGGGCCGGTGTCTTCGATGTCGATCACCGCCATCTCCAGCGCATAGCGCACACGCAGGCGCACATGGCCGCTGGCGGTGAACTTGATGGCATTGCCCAGCAGGTTGATGAGGATCTGGCGCAGCCGCTTTTCATCGGCGCGCACCTGCTCGGGCAGCACGCCTTGCGGGTCGAAGTGGAAGGCCAGACCCTTGGCGCGCGCCTGGGGCTCGAACATATCGCCCATCTCGTGCAGCAGGTCGGCGAACGGCATGGGCTTGGTGGTCAGGGTCAGCTTGCCGGACTCGATGCGCGCAATGTCCAGCGTGCCTTCGATCAGCGACAGCAAATGCTCGCCGCCGCGCCGGATGACGCTGACCGCCTGCTGCCGGTGCGGCGGCACGCTGGCGTCTTCGCCCATCAACTGCGCGTAGCCCAGGATGCTGTTCAGCGGGGTGCGCAGCTCGTGGCTGATGGCGCTGATGTAGCGGCTCTTGGCCTGGTTGGCCTGGTCGGCCGCACGCTTGGCTTGCTCGGCGATCTGGCGGGCCTGCTCGGCCACCAGCTTGGCCTCTTGCAAGGCCCGGTCGGTCTGCTGGTGCAGGGCGATTTCACGCTGGAGCAGGTGCGTTTGCCGGTTCGATTCCTCTTGCGCCACCTGGCGGCTTTTGTGCGCCAGCACCAGCCACCAGGCCACAATGCCGGCTGTGACGATCAGCGCCATATAGGCTTTGACGAAGCCGGAGCGCAGCGCCTGGCTAGGGTCAAAATCAGCCTCCAGCGCAGTATCTACCAGCGCGCGCAGCTCTTGAAAATATAGCAAACCAAACAAGGTGGCCAGCACCGGCACCACCACCAGCATCAGCAAGATGAAGTGCGCCAGGCCGGTGTCCAGGTAAGGCCATATGCGCTGCGGCAGCAGCCAGCGCAAGGCCGCCGCCCACTGCACCGACAGGCTGGCCTGGGGTTTGCACAAATCGCCACAGCGCGCATCCAGCGTGCAGCACAGCGAGCAGATACTGCCCTGGTAGGCCGGGCAATGGGCCATGTCGGGCGACTCGTATTCACGCTCGCAGATCACGCAGCGCTGCACCTTCAGGCGCTGGTAACTGCCGAATTCCTCGGGGCCTGCAACAACGCTCTTCCAGTCCGACTGCGGGCCGCGCGCAATGTAGTAGCGGCCCTTGGTCCACCAGGCCAGTATGGGCGAAGCCACCAGGGCCGTGCCCAGTGCGATCAGCGCCGAAAACGCATGCGCCAGCGGCCCCAGCAGCCCCATATACGCCACCATAGACAGCATGGACGCCAAGGCCATGGAACCCACACCGACAGGGTTGATGTCGTACAGATAAGCGCGCTTGAACTCAATGCCCGGGGGCGACAGGCCCAGCGGCTTGTTGATGACCAGGTCGGCCACCACCGTCATCATCCAGGCAATCGCCAGGTTGGAGTACAGGCCCAGCACGTCGCCCAAGGCCTCGAACACATTCATCTCCATCAGCATGAAGGCGATCAGCGTGTTGAACACCACCCACACCACCCGGCCAGGGTGGCTGTGCGTGATGCGCGAGAAAAAGTTGGACCAGGCCAGCGAGCCTGCATAGGCGTTGGTGACATTGATCTTCAGCTGCGACAGCACCACAAAGGCCGCCGTCACCGCCACCGCCCAGCCGTATTGCGGGAACACATATTCGTAGGCCGCCAGGTACATCTGGTTCGGGTCCACCGCGCGCTCGGGCGGCACCATATGGGTGATGGCCAAATAGGCCAGCAGCGCTCCGCCCAGCATCTTCACCATGCCCAGCAGCACCCAGCCCGGTCCGCCGGCCAGCACGCCCAGCCACCAGCGCCCCCGGTTGGCGGCGGTCTGCGCCGGCATGAAGCGCAGATAGTCGGCCTGCTCCCCCATTTGGGTGATCAGGGCAATGCCCACGGTGAGAGATGCACCAAATGAGAGCAAATTAAACCCCTCACCCTGGCCGGAAACACCAGCATAGTGCGCAACCGCACCAAAAACGCCCGGCTCGCGCATCCACACATAGGCAAACGGCACCACCAGCAGCGCCAGCCACAGCGGCTGCGTCCACACCTGCAACCGGCTGATGGCAGACACCCCGTGCGTCACCAGCGGTATTACCACCAGCGCGCACACCAGGTAGCCCCAGCGCGGCGGAATGCCCAAGGCCAGCTCCAGCGCATAGGCCATGACGGCCGCCTCCAGCGCAAAGAAGATGAAGGTAAACGACGCGTAGATCAGCGAGGTCAGCGTGGAGCCGATATAGCCAAAGCCCGCCCCCCGCGTCAGCAGGTCCATATCCACCCCAAAACGCGCCGCGTAAATGCTGATGGGCAGGCCCGCCATGAAGATGATCAGCCCCGTGGCCAGGATGGCCCAGAAGGCATTCACAAAGCCGTACTGCACCAGCAGCGTGGCGCCCACCGCCTCCAGAATCAGGAAGGATGCCGCACCGAACGCGGTGTTGGCCACCCGCCATTCGGACCATTTGCGAAAGCGCTGCGGGGCAAAGCGCAGGGCGTAATCTTCCAGCGTCTCGCGTGCCACCCAGCTGTTGTAGTCGCGCCGGACCTTCACCACATGCTGTGGCGCGTCGTTCCAGGGCGTATGTTCGGGGAGGTGTTCAGCTTCTTGCACCGGTGGACCCACGCAGCTTTCAGGCCATGCGCGCGGCCCGCAATGCGCCCAATGGCGTACGCCAGGGCACAGGGATTGCTAGATACTTGCCTAATAATCCGAAGCAACTTTCGCACACCGAGCCCCTTCAGAACCAACGCCCCGTGTTCGGCCAGCCTATGGCGGCCGCACGAGCCAATACTTGAGTGAAACGAAATGGAACTGACACCCCGTGAAAAAGACAAGCTGCTGATCTTCACCGCCGCCCTGCTGGCCGAGCGGCGCAAGGCGCGCGGCCTGAAGCTGAACTACCCCGAAGCCATTGCCTTCATCAGTGCCGCCGTGATGGAAGGTGCGCGCGACGGCAAAAGCGTAGCCCAGCTGATGAGCGAGGGCCGTACCGTGCTGAGCCGCGCCGACGTGATGGACGGCATCGCCGAGATGATCCCCGACATCCAGGTCGAGGCCACCTTCCCCGACGGCACCAAGCTCGTCACAGTG
The DNA here is from genome assembly GCF_058216335.1 of Rhodoferax sp. SPJ21. Lineage (NCBI taxonomy): Bacteria > Pseudomonadati > Pseudomonadota > Betaproteobacteria > Burkholderiales > Comamonadaceae > Rhodoferax > Rhodoferax sp. SPJ21. The sequence continues at coordinate 1,596,585 of NZ_JBYZMO010000002.1, read as the reverse complement.
CACCAACCCATTGTTTAACCACCGTTTAACCCACCGGACGCCCACACCATGCGCACGCCCTCCCTACGCACTATTGTTTTGATAGCTTCTGCCGCAGTATCTACGGGCGCCAGCGCCCATTTAGGTACAGATGCCGGAGTCCACCATTCATTCCTGGACGGGCTGGTGCACCCGCTGACCGGCATGGACCACTTGGCCGCCATGGTCGCCGTGGGCCTGTGGAGCGCCCTCAGCGCGACCTCGGCGCGCCGCGTCTGGCTGGCACCCATCGCCTTCGCCGGCATGCTGATGGTGGGCGCGCTGCTGGGTCTGGGTGGCCTGGCACTGCCCGCCGTGGAGCCCATGATCGCCGCGTCCTTGCTGGTGCTTGGCCTGCTGGTGGCGACCCAAACCAAGCTGCCCGGCGTGCTGGCCGCTAGCGTGGTCGGCGCATTCGCTGTGTTCCACGGCGTGGCGCACGGCACAGAGTTGGCCGGTGGCGACAACGGCTGGTTGCCGCTGGTCGGCATGCTGGTGGCGACCGCCGGCCTGCACCTGGCAGGCGTGGGCCTGGGCCTGGCCATGCGCGCACACAGCAACTGGTGGCCGCGTGCCATCGGCGGCCTGGTCACGCTGCTGGGCGGTGCATTTCTGCTGCAACTGGTTTAAGAGGCACAACCCATGACTCCAGGTGAACTCCTCATCGACGCGGGCGAGCACGCCCTGAACACCGGGCGCCGCAGCGTGACCCTGGTGGTCAGCAACACGGCCGACCGGCCCATCCAGGTCGGCTCGCACTACCACTTTGCCGAAACCAATGGCGCTTTGGGCTTTGACCGCGCCGCCGCCCAGGGCATGCGGCTGAACATCGCCTCCGGCAGCGCAGTGCGCTTCGAGCCCGGCCAACAACGCACGGTGGAACTGGTGGATTTTGCGGGCGACCGCACGGTGTATGGCTTTCGCGGCCTGACGCAAGGAAAACTCTGATGGCAACGATAGGTAAACGCGCTTACGCCGAGATTTTTGGCCCCACCACCGGCGACCGGGTGCGCCTGGCCGACACCGACCTGCTGATCGAGGTCGAGAAAGACTACACCCTGGGCGCCGGCGCCTATGGTGAGGAAGTGAAGTTCGGCGGCGGCAAGACCATCCGCGACGGCATGGCGCAAAGCCAGCGCATGAACAGCGAAGGTGCCGTGGACTGCGTAATGACCAACGCGCTGATCCTGGACCACTGGGGCATCGTCAAGGCAGACATCGGCCTCAAGGGCGGGCGCATCGTGGCCATCGGCAAAGCCGGCAACCCGGATGTGCAACCCGGCGTGGACATCATCATCGGCCCTGGCACCGAAGTCATCAGCTGCGAAGGCAATATCGTCACCGCCGGCGGCATCGACAGCCACATCCACTTCATCTGCCCGCAGCAGATCGAAGAAGCCCTGGCCAGCGGCGTCACCACCATGATGGGCGGCGGCACCGGCCCGGCCACCGGCACCTTTGCCACCACCTGCACACCCGGCCCCTGGAACATTGAACGCATGCTGCAGGCGGCGGACGCCTTCCCCATGAATCTGGGCTTTCTGGGCAAGGGCAATGCCAGCCTGCCCAACGCGTTGCACGAGCAGATCAACGCCGGTGTCATCGGCCTGAAGCTGCACGAAGACTGGGGCACCACGCCTGCCGCCATCAGCAACTGCCTGGACGTGGCGGATGCCACCGACACCCAGGTGGCCATCCACTCCGACACGCTGAACGAAAGTGGATTCGTCGAAAACACCATTGCCGCGACCAAGGGCCGTGGCCTGTGCGCCTTCCACACCGAAGGCGCAGGCGGCGGCCACGCACCCGATATTTTGCGGGTAGTGGGCGAGGCGAACTTTTTGCCCAGCAGCACCAATCCCACCATGCCCTACACCGTGAACACGCTGGACGAGCACGTGGACATGCTGATGGTCTGCCACCACCTGGATGCCAGCATCCCCGAAGACCTGGCCTTTGCCGAAAGCCGCATCCGCAAGGAAACCATTGCTGCCGAAGACGTGCTGCACGACCTGGGCGCCATCAGCATGATGAGCAGCGACAGCCAGGCCATGGGCCGGGTCGGTGAAGTCATTCTGCGCACCTGGCAAACGGCGCACAAGATGAAGCAGCAGCGCGGAAGCCTTCCCGAGGACAACAGCCGCAACGACAACTTCCGCGCTAAGCGCTATGTGGCCAAGTACACCATCAACCCGGCGATTGCCCACGGTATCAGCCACGAAGTGGGCAGCATCGAGGTCGGCAAATGGGCCGACCTGGTGGTGTGGAAGCCGGCCTTCTTCGGCGTGAAGCCCGCACTCATTCTCAAAGGTGGCTTCATCGCCATGGCCGCCATGGGCGACCCGAACGCCAGCATTCCCACGCCCCAGCCGGTGCATTACCGCCCCATGTTTGGCGCATTCGGCAGCGCGCTAGCGCGCGGCTCGCTCACCTTCGTCTCGCAAGCGGGTTTGAACGCCGGCATCCAGGACAGCTTTGGCCTGAAAAAGACCCTGAGCGCAGTGAAGAACATCCGTGGCGTGCGCAAGCAGCACATGGTGCACAACAGCTATCTGCCGAAGATGGAAATCGACGCCCAAACTTACAGCGTGCGTGCCGACGGCCAACTGCTAACCTGCGAAGCCGCAGTAAGCTTGCCCATGGCACAACGTTACTTCTTGTTTTAATGCTCCAAACCTCCAAACTCATCCCCCAAGGCAAGGGCCTGGCCCCTGCCCTGCTCAAACGCGCCAGTACCGTGGAGCTCGACTGGGACGTGCGGCAAAAAAGCCGCTTCGACGCCACCGACTCGCTGGGTCGGCAGCTCGGCATCTTCTTGCCGCGCGGCACCCTGGTACGTGGCGGTGACGTGCTGGTGGCCGAAGACGGTTCTCTAGTCCAAGTCCTGGCCGCACCGCAGGCCGTACTGGTGATCACCGCCTGTACCAGCCACGGCTCCCCCTTCGACCTGACCCGCGCCGCCTACCATTTGGGCAACCGCCATGTGCCGATTGAGCTGCAGCCCGACCACCTGAAGATCGAGCCCGACCACGTGCTGGCCGACATGCTGCGCGCCATGCACCTGGACGTGGTGGAAGCCAACGTGGCCTTCGAGCCGGAAGGCGGCGCCTACGCTTCCGGCGGTCACAGCCATAGTCACGACCACGCACATGGCCATAGCCATGAACACGCCCCCGCCACGCGTAAGCCGGTGAACATCCCCATCGCCGCCGCGCCGCATGTGCACGGCCCCGGCTGCGGCCACGACCATGGACATGACCACGGGCACGGCCATTCCCACTAAGCCCATGACCGTGCGCAGAGTCCGCCCACTAACTCCCTCGATACGCCGCCACTCCGCCAAAGCAATTAGCCGCGTTGCGAGCACGCAGGAATCGGCCACGCCCAGCCTGCTGCAGCTGATCTGGCTAGCATCGCCGGCACTGCCCGTGGGGGGATTTTCTTACTCAGAAGGACTGGAGGCGGCGGTAGACCGTGCGGGGGTAGCTACAGAAACAAGAGCGTCCGACTGGCTGGTTGACCAGTTGCATGTCAGCATGGCACGCGGCGACCTGGCTGCCATCGCCAAGGCCATCCCCGCCTGGCGGCGCGGCGCCATCAAGGATGTTGCTGAACTGAACGCATGGGTGCTGCAAACCCGCGAAACCAGCGAATTCCGCGCCCAGGCCGAGCAAATGGGCCGCTCGCTGCTGGACTGGCTGCGCAACCACAACACCGCCAGCCCCGAACAAATTGCGGCCTGCGCCCAGATGCAGCCCACCTACCCCATCGCCTACGCCCTGGCCGCCTCTGCCACCCAGGCACCGCTGCGCGACTGCCTGCTGGCCTACGCCTTCGGCTGGGCCGAGAACATGACCCAGTCGGCCATCAAATCCGTGCCCCTGGGCCAAAGCGCCGGCCAGCGCATACTGGCGCGCCTGGCAGCCGACATCCCCGCCGCCGTGGACCAGGCCATACAGCTCCCAGACAGCCAGCGCCAGGCGTTCTCGCCCATGCTGGCCATTCTCAGTAGCCAGCACGAAGTCCAATATTCAAGGCTTTTCAGGTCCTAGCGCTTATTCTGCCTGCGCAAGCAGCTCTTATTTCAATAGCAAAACACCATGTCTTCTCTGCACCATATCGCCAACCGCACCAAAAAACTCCCGCCCCTGCGCGTCGGCATCGGCGGCCCCGTCGGCTCCGGTAAAACCACGCTGCTGGAAATGCTCTGCAAGGCCATGCGCGACAAATACGACCTGGTGGCCATCACCAACGATATCTACACCAAGGAAGACCAGCGCCTGCTCACCGTTAGCGGCGCCCTGCCCGCAGACCGCATCATAGGCGTGGAAACCGGCGGCTGCCCGCACACCGCCATCCGCGAAGACTGCTCCATCAACCTGGAAGCCATCGACCGCATGCTGGTGGAACACCCGAACGCCGACATCGTGTTTGTGGAAAGCGGTGGCGACAACCTGGCTGCTACCTTCAGCCCCGAGCTGAGTGACTTGACGATCTATGTGATCGACGTAGCCGCAGGCGAGAAAATCCCGCGCAAAGGCGGCCCCGGCATCACCAAAAGCGACCTGTTCGTCATCAACAAAACCGACCTGGCGCCGCACGTGGGCGCCAACCTGGAGATCATGGAATCCGACACCCGCCGCATGCGTGGTGCAAAGCCGTTTGTGATGACCAACCTGAAAACCCTCACGGGTCTGGCCGAGGTGGTTTCCTTCATTGAGACGAAAGGCATGCTGGCCCAGTAAAATCAAGGGCTTAGCAAGTTTCACCGCGCACAGCGGTGCTCACACATGGCCTATAGCGTCAAAGAGATTTTCTACACCCTGCAAGGCGAAGGCGCCCAGGCAGGTAGCCCCGCCGTGTTCTGCCGCTTTGCCGGCTGCAACCTGTGGACCGGCCGCGAAAGCGACCGCGCCACCGCCGTATGCCGCTTCTGCGATACCGATTTTGTGGGCACCGACGGCACCCTAGGTGGCAAGTTCACCACCGCCGATGACTTGGCCGATCTCATCGAGGCCCAATGGCCCGCTGGCGAAACCCAGAACCGACTGACCGTCTTAACCGGTGGAGAACCCCTGCTGCAGGTAGATGCAGAACTGATCGCAGCCCTGCACGCCCGCGGCTTTCGCATCGCTGTGGAATCCAATGGCACCGTCCGCGCCCCCGAAGGCATAGACTGGCTCTGCATCAGCCCCAAGGCGGGCGCACCCTGGATACAGCAACAAGGCCAGGAATTGAAGGTGGTATGGCCGCAACCCGGCCTAGACCTAGACACTCTGGCCCGCACCGGCGAATTCACCCATCGCTTCCTGCAACCCATGGACGGCCCCGACCAATTGGCCAACATGGGCCTTTGCATAGACACCTGTATGCGCCAGCCCACCTGGCGCCTGAGCATCCAGACCCACAAAATCAGCGGCATCCGCTAATCCAATCCCCTTTTGTTTGCGAGTACCCCTATGCAGCTGACCATCAGCCAACGCTTCTATTTCGACGCCGCCCACACACTTCAACGCGAAATTGAAACAGCCGGTAGCCGCCGTATCCACGGCCACACCTACCATGCAGAGGTTAGCGTGACCGGCCCGCGCGATCCGGTGAATGGCATGGTGCTGGATCTGGGCTTTTTGCGCCAACGGTTGGAGGGCGTGCGTGAGCAACTGGACCACCATTTGCTGGACGAGGTACCCAAGCTGGGGACGCCGACCCTGGAAAACCTTTGCACCTTTATCGCCGAGCAACTGGCCGACGTTCGCCCCAAAGTGAGTCGCGTACGGGTGTGGCGTGACGCATTGGGTGACAGCTGTGTCCTGGATCTAATCTAAATCGCATCCATTGGATCCTTTTGGGGTAATTACCAGGGTTAGAATAATCGGGTAGGAAGCTTGGCAGAGTGGTCGATTGCACCGGTCTTGAAAACCGGCAAACCGAAAGGTTTCTAGGGTTCGAATCCCTAAGCTTCCGCCAATACAACCCAGCGGCTGGGGTGTCATTCAGCTGCTCCAGATAGAACCACCGCACAGCACTCCCCTCACATTACGACGTCGAAACCAAAGGGGATTTGACTTCTCGGTACAAATCAAAATAAGCGCGCCCCAGTGCTGCGCCCGAGAATAAATTTTCATATCTTGCTCGTGCTGCAATACCCATCGTCTTGGCCAACACTGGATCTCCAAGAATACGGTTGCATGCGTTAGCAAGCTCAGACGGACTTTCCGGTGGTACGACGAACCCGGTAACTCCATCCAAATTAACATACGACGTGCCCGATCCAACTTCGCAGCACACCATAGGCCTGGAGAACATGGACGCCTCCACCAATACCATGCCGAAGGCCTCAGAGCGTAAGTGCGAGGGCAACACCAACGCCGTACATTGACGCAAAAGCTCGGTTTTTTGCGCTTCGGTCACTTGGCCTGCAAAAACAATGTTTGTTACGCCGAGCTGCCGTGCAAGCTCCTTAAGGTTTGCGTCTTCCGGCCCGGAGCCAGCAATGACGATGTTTCCATTAATTTGACGCGCTGCGTGTATCAGGGTGTGCAACCCCTTGTAATAGCGCAGCACCCCCAATGCCAACACAAAAGGCGTGTATCCCGCAAAGTCCGCACTGGCAAACTGTCCCTCAAAGCCGGGAGCGGCCTCGGGCTTATCAACAATACCCAAAGGAATGGTGCGCAAGCGCCCCGACGGCACATCGCGGGTCAATACAGAACTAGTTTTCGCGTACGCAGGAGAGGTTGCGATAACAGCAGACATGGCACGCATAGTGTGCCGCATCAATGGACGGTACAGCCTGCTCAAAACTTGTTGCCGCACTATGTCTGAGTGATATGTCATTACCGCGGGCTTGTCCGAAGCCTTGAACATGTTCAAGACATCCGCAAATGGCCACGGATAGTGCAAATGAACTACATCTGCCCACTTCTGTAGACGATAAAACTCCACAAAGGAGTCGGCCCCACCCAAATCGCAAGATGCGGGCGCTGCCCAAGAAAGAGAGCGTACAGTAATAGCCTCAGGCCGGACCAAGCGCTTTGGATTAGGCTGAGGAGACAGAGTAAACACTTTTGACGCTACCCCAAAAGAGCCCGTAGCAAGGCATATCTGCCTAATAGCCTCTTGCAGACCGCCCGGTGGATCCGGGAAATACGTCCGATAGACGTGAAGAACCTTCATGGTGGCCGAGATAACATGTTAACTATCAGGATTACTCAACACGAGCCGCCACCAACATGCTTTGCAACGTATCTTCCAAGGTTGGCACAGTTAACTCAACACAATGCTGCGCCAAGAGTGCCCACAGCTTATCAGGGCTGCCGCACAAACGGTGCAACTCATTGAGTCGCACAAAAGCGGGGTTAACCTCTACCTTAAGCGTATGTCCGGATATGCGGGAAAGCGCCTCAAGCACGTCCACCAACGCATAGGGTTTGCCCGAACACACGTTGTAAATCTCTCCCGGCTGCCCGTATTGAAGCAGCGCCAGGTAAGCATTGCAGACCATTTGGACATCATTGAACTCACGCTCTATCTGCAAATTACCTAGACTCACACTGTTCGCCCGCCGTGCAAAGTGTTCCACCAGCTTGGGAATAACAAAGTTAATGTGCTGCCCAGCCCCTGTGTAGTTGAACGGCCTGGTGATGACAATGGGGAGCCGGTCCTGGAAGGTGAGCGCCATGTGTTCCATGGCTAGCTTGCTGCTCGCGTAGTGGTTCAACGGAGAGGGTAATTGGCTTTCAACAATAGGAGAGTTGATGCAATTGCCATACACATTGGCACTGCTCGCCAACAACACACAGCGCGGCTTGTGTGTGAGTTTGACCAAGGCATTGAGCAAATTGGTAGTGCCAACCACATTAACGGCATAAAACGCCGTGTCGTCCGCATGCCCTACGAAACTTATACCCGCCAAATGCACAACGGCATCGGGCTGTGTATCCATAACAGCATTTTGTACGGCCGACAGATCTGTCAAATCGACCCTACACACCACGATCTCATGCCCAGCACCTTGCGCAAGCTTGGCAAAGTGCAGACCCGTGAAACCACTGGCTCCGGTCAACAGAATTTTCAAAACGAAAACCCTTGCTCATTACGGCGCAAGTCAGCAGCAACCATCATCTGACACAACTGCTCCAACGTTGTTTTGGGCTCCCAGCCGAGCTTGGCCTTAGCCTTGGCAGGATTACCAATCAACAACTCTACTTCCGCCGGGCGGTAGTATTTTGGGTTAACGCACATTACCGTTTTGCCCGTTGCAGTGTCCACTGCAACTTCGGACTCTGCTGAACCTCGGAACTCCACGGTGATACCTACGCCCTTAAAGGCCATTTCAACAAAGTCGCGAACGGTCTCGGTACGGTTGGTTGCCAACACGAATGTGTCTGGCTCATCCACCTGCAGCATACGCCACATACCCTCAACATAGTCCTTGGCAAAGCCCCAATCGCGTTTGGCATCAATGTTGCCCAACTCAAGGCAGTCCAATTTCCCCAGCTTGATCTTTGCCACAGCATCGGTGATCTTGCGCGTTACAAACTCGCGCCCACGCAATGGACTTTCGTGATTGAACAAAATACCGCTGGAGGCAAATATGTCGTAGCTTTCACGATAATTGACTGTGATCCAGTGCGCATATAGCTTGGCGACACCATAGGGGCTACGAGGCCAAAAAGGTGTTTCTTCAATTTGCGGAATAGCTTGCACCTTACCGAACATCTCAGACGTACTGGCTTGGTAAAACTTGGTCTTCGGGCTTACCAAGCGAATACCCTCTAGAAGGTTCAAGGCCCCCACACCTGTGATCTGAGCCGTGGTTGCGGGCTGGTCAAAACTCACACCCACAAAACTCTGCGCAGCTAAGTTATAGACCTCGTCGGGCTGGACTTTTTGCAGCAAATTGATGATACAGCCGGGGTCGGTCAAATCGAACTCAACCAAGTGAAGATTGGGATGATTTTGGATACCCAGCTCTTCCATCCGCCAAAAATTCACGGAACTGGTCCGGCGGTAGGTGCCGTAGACGGTGTAGCCCTTTTCAAGGAGTAATTCGGCGAGATAGGCACCATCTTGGCCGGAGATGCCGGTGATGAGTGCAGTAGTTTTTGTATTCATTAATTGAAAATTGAAAGAGGTCACGACGGAACCTTGAAACGATGATCCATTGACGTTAGTCGCGTGAAGAAATAATTTTATAGTAAGCGTGTATGTGTGATATTCATTTGATACGTTGCAAACCGCACCGAAGAGAAAGATAAACTCTCATTATTTATACATATACCTTAAGCCAATAATTAATTTATTATAATATTCACAAATAATGCAAAGCCATAACAAACCTCGTAAACAACGGTGCGAGCAACCGGTTGCGATAGGTTTAGGAAGCTAATGAATTAAAGCTTAAATTTTATTGATTTTTAGTCCGAGAATGATTCCACTGAGACGCTTGGACAGAGATGAGTAACGATGTTGATCACGCCAGGCTTTGGCTTTTTCGGTATGGGCTTTAGCCAAGTTAGTGTCCATTTCAATTTGCGTCAATACTTCCCAAATGCGATCTGCAAGTTGCTCTGGCGCGTGCCCGTCGACTCGCCAAACGGTATCACCCAATTCCTCAAAAATGGGAAGATCCGTCACCAGAGTCGGTCTGCCGCAAGCTAAACCATACCTGACGGCACCACTGGCTGACTCAGAAGTCGGATGATAGGCAAAGATGATCAGATCTGCATCCTGGAGTTGGGCGAGACTTTCTGCATCTGGTAAAAAGCGAGACTCCACTTTGACCTGTTGTTCCAAGCCCAGCGTTCGCACTTGCTGACGAAGTTCTTCCGCCAGTACATGAGAAAAATCAACCGGATACTCTGCGTTGACCATGTTTAGATCCACTCGTTTTCCCTGGTCACGAAGCAAGCCAACGGCCTGCAGAACCTCAGGCAATCCTTTGTGCGGGAGACAAAATCCGTACGTTGCAATCGTCGGGACATGACCAAGCTCTAGTGGCGGTGGTTCTGGAATTTCCAGAATCCCATGAGGAAACAGGGTCAGTTTGGGTTCAAGCCCGAACGCTTTCATACGGTTCATATCAGCGATCGAGTGCACCAGCAAACGGTCACAAAGCACTAATGCTTCGGCGTAATTTTTCATCCTTTTCGCGGGTGCTTGAGGTGGGTCAATCGTTGCGTGCAGGTCGACGATCAATGTCCGTCCCGCTGCCTTTTGGCCCCTAACAAATTCAGTCAACTTTTCATGATTGAAGAACCCGAAGTTAAACTGAATAACTAATGTATCTAGTCCGAGCAGATCAATCTGGATAGACAAATCTGTGAAATCCTCCTCATCGGTAAGGCTCCAGCAACGTTTACAGTTGGCAGCATCCTCACCCAAGATCATTGCATCTCTGGCCGCAAGAATCGTGGGGGACCAGTCAAGGTTGTGCAGCAGATGTTCTGAATAAGTAGCAATTCCGCATTTCACATTCCACGTAGATATCCAGCCTATCTTGGGTTCAACCGAAGAGGGTGCGACCTTTGACTGATGATAAAAATCAATCAGCCGTTGGGCTACCTTTGCCCATGTGAAATTTTCATATAACAACGCCCGACCTTTGCTGGCCATCAAGGTACGCTGATCTTTGGTAGTGCCTCGCGCTGCAAGCATGGCTTGGGTTAATGCTTTTCTATCAATCGCAGCCCATGCGGACGGCAGCAAGTTGAAGTGGGTTTTCGCCTGCTCAAACTGAAAATCAACTAACCATGAATTTTCAGAATTACAAAAATCTAACTGGCCGGACCAAGCCGTCGTTATTACTGGCAGTCCAGACAACATAGCCTCAGCGAGCGGTAAACCGAATCCTTCGGCACAACTAGGAGCTACCAACACATCACACCGTTCGTACAAAGCCTTCAAATCTTCATCAGATAGGTCATCTTCAAGAAGCACTACATTAGGATAATTTGGGTTAATTTCTCGATGCCGCCGTAACAAGGTATGGACCTCATTATGTGGATTTGAAAATGTTTTAATAACTAAGGAAACATTATCTGTATTTGAAAATGCATTCCCATAAGACTCTAGTAATGCTTCTGGTCCTTTTCTTGGAAAGAACGACGATACATGCAAAAAGCAGAATTTCTTGGCCGAGTAGCCGCCAAGAAGATCCCGTCCGCTGGAAAAAATTCGATCCCAATGATCAACACCGCATCCAGACACAGCCATTGGAAGCATAACCCCATTGTTCTGCATTACCGTATACACATGCTGTGACAAACAAGTTAAACCTTGCAGATGCGTATTGAAATCCTCAACCCAACGTCTTGGAAAGCCAGTCTCCTCCCAAGCGTAAGAATGCATAAAATTTTTTCGTCCATCCATGTCAGCAACACGCGGCGGATAAAGATTTCTACTCAAGACATCAGAGTCACCAGCCATCAACACATCCGCACGCTTATGCATTGCTTTTAAATCATCATTACACAACAAAAATTCATCAGATGGAGGAAAGTCACCGGGGCCTTCTGTGGAGTGCAATGCAACATTAACACCAAGAATTGTTAAAGCCCGTGCGATTTCTCGATTAAGCAAAGCAAGGCTATAACTGCTATCAAATGGCCCTTCAATGCGCCAATTAATACAAGGCGTAGAGACTAAATTCTTCATATACGGAATATAAATGATCAACCAATTTTCAACTGACAACCTGCGAGTCTAGAATAAGCATCACCAACTAATTTATCAACAACAATATCCCAAGTGTAGTTTTCTTTAATTAATTTAAAAAGATCAGTTGTCACCATATTTTCAGAAATAACACGAATACCTTCTTTCATTGATTCAACATCAAAAGGATTCACGTAAGTAACAGTATCTTTGAAATAATCTTTTGTTGAACCCAAGTACGTAGTCAAAACTTTAGCACCTGCGGCAGCAGCCTCTAAACTAGCAATACTAGGAGTTTCAATTATGCTTGGCATAGCAAAAAACTCACAACCCGCCATTGCAGACCGCAACATTACAGAACCCGGTTTCTGGGGAGGAATAAGACGCAACTGCTTACCACCTTCCAAAATACAGGCATCAGCATACCAATCCTCTCTAATATGTCCAACCGTTACCAGTGTCAAGTCAGGAAATGATTTAAGCGCCTTGAGAAAAGCTAATTGATTCTTTCGTTGCTCAATATTGGCAACGTTCAATATAAATTTCCCAGTAATTCCATATTCTTGACGAAAAATATCTGGCGATATACGATCAAAAAAAACAGAATCCGCAGCATTCGGAACTACTGATATTCTTGTTGAATCGATCTTCATTAATCGAACAAGTGCTTCTTCTTCAGAAAATGAATTTACAACCATCAAATTGGAAAGCCAAAGAATAGTTTTTACTTCTTCGTAAACATCTGATTTCCTCCACCCTTCAGGGTCAGGCCAAAAATTAGGGCTTAAAACAATAGGGATTCCTCTAATTGCCTTCACATGTTTTAAAAAATCTACGCTACTAGGCATGCATCCAAAATAATGCATTATTCTCATATCAGAAAATTCTGGTTTCCACGGATCAAATTTTGTTACATTAAGCGTCGGCCATTTATGCTGCCCGCGACGAATGGCATCGTAATAATTCTGTAGTTGTCGCTCTCCGCCACCCGGTGTATCAAAAGCCCAAGGATATGTACATAATGAAATATTCATTTATACCAATTCCAAATTTTTCGTATAGCATGTACGAAAATTTTTAACATCAATTTCACTCGGGGATACTGATAATTTCAAACAATCCAGTTTTTCAAGCATTGAATCACATGAAGGTAATTTTGATTTACTATTTTCTTGTCCCTGCAATTTATATCTGTTTAAATTTAACGACTCCATCGCATTTAAAGCTGTATAAGCAGTACGCTCCCATGTAAATTTTCCTACTTGCATACGTGCGTGATTTATAAGTTTTTCTCTAAATTTAGTGTTTGTTAAAACAGAATATAATTTCTCTGCGATGCTTGAGGGTAATTTGGGATCAAAAAGAGCTTCATCCAATCCGTGAGCCTCCGGAATACTTGTGCAATTGGATGCGATTACAGCTGCACCACAAAGCATCGCCTCAAGGACAGGCAAACCAAATCCCTCGTGCAAAGAAGGGAAAACATAAGCTCGACAAGATCTATACAAATATGCAAGTTCAGAATCCGTCACATAATCTGTGAGTATTAACTGCGAAGCATCTATTCCAAAAGTACCAGCCTTCCAAATAATTCCTTTAGCATATCCGTCAGGAAGCTTGCTTGCAATAACAAGTTTATGTTCATTCCTAACATTAATCGGCAATAAGGCATAGGCTTCAAGCAATTTATCTAAATTTTTACGCGGATCAAAACCACCCGGCGCATAAAGCAAAAAACCAGGCGAAACTCCAAACTTTTCGAGTACAGATTCTGATTCATTCAAAAGCTCTACACTAGCAAAAAAATCCTCATTAACAGCCGAAGACATATTTACAACATTCGCATTTGGTATTTCTAATACCCTCAATGCCTCTTTCCTTGAAAAATCTGATATTGCCAATAAAAGATCCGCGCACCGGATACTTTCTAGCTTATTTATATAATATTCACGAAATTTATTGTCTAACATATACACATCTGACATTACATAAGGTATCAAATCATAATGTGTAAGTGCGGTTGGCACGTGTATACCCAAGGCACCAACCGATGCAACCGTGTCATCATCCCAGCCATCTGCCAACAACGTTGAAACGTGTATAACATCTGGCAATAAAGATGCCAACGCGTGCTCTCTCAATAATCTTGAAGCCATTTGTCGCCAATGATTTTCCGGCTCACGTGCATGACAATTATTTAGTATATGAAAATCAAAAAATTTTAAAGAAAAAGAATTATTAAAAAATGATAATCTAATCTGCTTTGCCTCTTCAGGAAAAGCACTACTTAACGCAATTATTACCTCGTGACCTCGCGCTATCAACTGAGGCACAATTTTTTGAGCAAAAGACATTGAGTACCGGCCAATCCCTCGAAAGCGACTACTGGATTGACAAGCTTGGAGGTCAAGTACTACACGCATTTAATTAAACTTTCTTTTATTCAAAAATTACTTTCTACTTGCTATAAATATAGTGCCTCGCTCTACTATCGGGAATGAATATTTCCTTACCACCCACCCATAGTGCGCCATCGTTTCTCGAAAATAATTTTCTTTGAAACCAAGTTCTAACCATTTGAAATTTCGACTTGCCCACACGCTTTCACCATCGAACTGCACTCCCCATGGCACAGGAAAGTCCTCATATATAGGTTCACCCGCAAATACAATTATTCCGAGTTCGGTCAACCGATCCTCAAATAAAGAAATTAGTTTCTGATGATCTGAACAATGATGAAAACACTCTTTAAACAATAGTGCATCATATTTTTCATTCAATTGTTCGATAGAAAAAAAATCACCGCATATAGTTTTAATAGGTGTTTCAAAATTTTTCGTACGTCCATTAACAATATCCAGATATCTATGCTCAATATCAATGACCGTAGTTTCGTATCCCATCCTACATAAATTTACAGCTGTATTTCCCCACCCTGCACCAAACTCAAGAATTTTTGCGCCAGGTGTGAGTCGCATTAATTTTATAATCAATCCAATCATTATTATTTGATCAGATACAGTTGAGAAACTTTTTGTATAAAATGGAAATGGCGTAACAATAGACTTTTCAACATTAATAAAATTAGAAAGTTCATTTTTTATTTCATATGGCACACCTGATATTTTTTCATAACAAGAAAATTGCCATTTTTTATACTCACTAGAGAATGGGTCCCTAGGCATACTTGAATAATCAAAATCAAATTTATATGTTTTAAATACTGCCCTAAGTGCATCATCAGAGATGGACAATGCAGCATCACATTCTTTTAAATAAGCATTTAAATCTACAATAGAATTTATATTTTTAATCTCGACAGCATTATTTTCCGGCTCTATATTGTCAAAAAACGCAACCATGATAACCCTTTAAACATTAATTACCTAATGGTAATGTATTAATAAAATCCGCCACTTGACTAACCGCTGTTGCCTGATCGAAAAGATGAAAAATTTTTGAACTCACGGCATCATTAATAGTTAGTGCAGTAATCGCTTTGGATATCTCGTCAATATTCAGAGGATCAACCATAGTACAAAAATTCCCAATTACCTCTTCCGACCACTCCGTTTTACTCAACACCAATGTACAACCCGCCGTTGCAGCTTCCACCGCAGATGTGCCGGGAAAATCTAAAGGCAACTCTATAAAAACACTACTATTTTTCAATGCTGAAATATGTAGATCCGAACCAAATGGCATTGCTGGGATGAAATGTATATTTGAACTTGCTTCCCGTTTACACAAATTCATATAAGCAATATCTCTTACTCGTCCAGATATAACCAAATTAAGATTTAAATCTTTAAATGCTCTTACTGCGGAAATTTGATTTTTTTGTGGTTCTATAATTCCAGGCCAGATAGCGTATTTATCCAATCCATAAGACTCTCTAAACACATCTGAGACATCTTTACTTCGAAATCGACGTGAAATAATACATTCAGATCGAATTACTGCCTTTCTTCCCAGATCAAAATATTCACGAAAATGCTTTTCCTCTGTTTTTGATCGAAATACTACAGCCTCAAAATATGAAAGTAGCAATTCAATGCTTTGCAACTGCTCAGCCAATGGATCTGATACGAACCATAGATTTGGCCAAAGTATTAATTTTATGCCTTCTTCATGTAACGCTTGCAACAAAATCTCAGATCCTCTAACCGTTGAGAAATGTATAGCAGCATCATAAGTATTTATCTCTCGTGATGTAGGTCCATAAATATCTACAACAATTCCAGAGTCTTCCAATGCTTCCTTTAAAAGAAACATTTCTCGCTCCCCACCTCCCTGATGAAGAAATGCACTCGGAAATGTAGTAAGTAAAACCCTCTTCATCACTGCACTCCAATCAAGCCATGTAATTCTACGTGCTCGTATCGCTCAACTATTCCACTATTTAAGTCAAAAAATAAATAGTCACAATTTCCTATCAAAAAATCAGGATAGTCCGACAAGCTCAAGCGAAAAATATATGAATATATTGAACGCAAAGTTCCCTCATGCCCAACAATTAATATGTTTTCGTTAAATTTCCATAATTTTTCATGCTCCTTGAACCATTCGGATACTCTAGTTACCATTTCACGAAAAGTTTCACCTTCCGGATAACGTAATTCAGGATGCAACCAAGGTTTTCGAAAACGCTCATCTCTTTTCCATAATTCAGGAAGTGTTATATGGCTAACACTTCCCGTATTGAGCTCTTTTAATTCTTTACAAATTTTTATTTCGAAATTTCTTTCGAAAAAAGGAACTGTACTTCTCGCCCGCGAAAGTGGTGATGAATAAATATAATCAAACCTTATTGCCTTAAGGTGTGCGGAAATTATTTCAACTTGCTCACAACCTTTTGTAGACAATGGATACTCACTTGCCCCGCAAACCAGCATACGCTCATTTGCAACACTAGCACCGTGTCTTAAAATATAGATTTTCACCTCAAAATCCATACATATTACTTACACCAACCTCATAATCTATATGGCGATTACTCATATCGTCGGGATATGAGAAATTTCCGCCAATTAAATCCAACCGTGCTTTCATTAATTTACCTATCGCACTAATGGAGAAATCACGTTGAATACTTTTTCGTGATCGTATTGCTCGAAGAACCCATTTTTTATGATTTTCAACTAGATCCTTAAATCCATCAATAGCGTCATTCATATCTGGCTCAGCCCATACATCATCAATGCGATAGCGAGGCCTGTTATGTCCTACCTCAACCAAATCATAAGAAACCAATCTAGTTTCCGCAGCGTTACAAAAATCCATATTACCAGAGTATCCTGTTACCAAAACCGGAATTCCTCTACTCATTGCATCCGAAATTGTCAAACCAAATCCTTCTGCTCGATGGAGAGATACATAAGCATCAGCATCAGCATATAGTTGAGATAATTCATCATTACTCAAATATCCGTCCACAATAATTACATTTTTGTTATTTTTTGAAATTAATTTTAATTTACTAGAAAGCTCATGATCAAAATCTAAATTTCTAGTTTTCATAATTAGCCTTACATTAAGATTTCCAGCATGGGCTTCCAAAAAAGCTCTGACCGTAAACAATGGGTTTTTACGTTCAGCGTCACTGTAAACGTCAAATACGGCTAGAAAATTAAATTCAGTAAAAACATCCCCCTTACCAATAGCTAGCATTCTTTTAGTAATTTTATTTATTTCTATAGGATAAGGTATTTTTATTACAGGTATATTTGCAGATTGTGAAATTGCACTTTGGCAAAGCGAGGATGGCGTCCAAATTTCATCAAAAAACTCTAACTGCCTAGCCCATTGATTTGGTATGCTTTTCATTTCATGAACCCAAAAACCAATGTTATAAAAATCTTTTAACGAATCCTCGCCTAATCTGGAAAAATACAGAGGTACTCTTCTTGCATTAAAATGAAAAATATTTATTCTGTACTTCAAAGTTGAAATAAGATTATCATCCACAGTTCCATAATTAATATTCTGATTAGGTTTTGGTCGCGATAACAAATGTATATCATGAGCTACTTTTGAAATTTCCAAGCATGCAATATTTAAAGACGCAACACGGCCTATACTATCTTTCGCTTCAAAAGGCCCAAAAAAATTAACGCCATTTTTCATGTATCTGACTCATGCATTCACGACTGAACGAATAATACTCATCATGTTCTGCAATCTCTTAACCCATGTATTTTCACCGACTAATTGACGCGATTCATTTTTATTAAATCGACCACGATCCATCTGAAGATGGACGGCTTTCTCAAATGCATAAGCATTTTCAGCAATATGTAAACCATCATGATAATATTTCGTAAACTCCAACGGAGTACTAACTACAGGTACACCTGCAGCCAAATACTCGAAATATTTCATCGGAAACATCGACCGGGTGTACTCATTGATCAACGTTGGGAGCGTGCCGACATCGAAACCACGCAGATAGTCGGGCAATACAGCATACGGTTTGTCCCCCAAAAAGTGGACATTCGGCAATGCACGCAATGCTTCAACCAAAGGACTTTGCTGCCCTTCGCGCTCTGCACCGATCACCACCCAATGCCAATCCGGCCGAGCAATAGCCACGCTCCGCATTAGTGCAAAGTCCACTTTGAAGTCCGATAGTGCCCCCACGTAGCCGATTCGTGGCGACGGTATGGCAGCAATATCTGGCGGCAATGTGCCAGGGTGATGGGCACGGCCAAAATGGTCTAAATCTGCAACGTTAGAAAAATAATACGTATTGGCATTAAACGGTGCGCATTTTTCTTTCAGCGCAAGGCTGGTAACAAATACCACAGCGCATTCAGCCAGCAACCGCTGCTCTTCTTGATTGAAGCCCATCGGATCAATGCCGGGCACAGCCGACAGGTCGTCAACACAGTGATAGACGAGCTTGCCATGGGGTAGTTTGGATATCGTTTCCCGCATGAAAGGGTGGTAAGTCCAGATCATGGGTAACTTAAAACCCTGACGCAGCATAAACAGCTTGATGCGTGTTCTGAGCCAGCCTTGGTTGATCGCCCGAACCATCGGCAAGTGCTGCTTAAAGGGTATAGCCAGTGGCGACATAACCCACACATTGGGCTCTACCAGTTTTGCGGGTCGCAATCCCCGCTTTAGCCTTTGCCAAATACGCTTAAGGTCCCGCCCATTCATGGTGGGCGCGCGCAAGCCTATGCTCTCGATATACAAGACTCGATATCCCGCAAGTGCGAGGTGGTGAGCCGTATGCTGCTTGTTGGTCCAATAGGGGGTATCCCAGTCTGCCGTAGCAAATAACACGCAGTCTTTGGAGTTGGGTGCTTCTGGCTCAGCCATTAAAGGCCTCTACGTTGCTGCCCGACAGTATGGCAACAATACGTTGACTGGCAAGGCCGTCGCCGTAGGGGTTGCCTCTTTGCTGCAATTCGGTTTGCAGGCCAGGGTTACCTAAATATCGCTCCGCAGTAGAAACAATCCGACGTGTATCTGTACCGGTTAAAGTGGCAAAACCTGCCGTAACGCCGTCACTACGCTCTGTGTGTTCTCGCATCACAACGGTCGGCACGCCGAAGCTTGGTGCTTCTTCTTGTATGCCGCCAGAGTCTGTGATGATGAGTGCGCACTGGCTTTGCAAATGCAGGTTGGCTTCAAAGTCCACGGGTTCAATCAACCGCAGATTGGGCAATCCGTCCAACTCCATGAACACTACCTTTCGTACCTCAGGATTCAAGTGCACCGGGAACACAAAACCGACTTCCGGATGATTGGTACATAGCATTGTGATAGCGGCACAAATTTGCCCTAAGCCTTGTCCGAAGTTTTCTCGGCGATGCGTGGTGACGAGCACCATGCGTTTGTTTTCAAAGTACACCGGAAACTTGTGCTCATGGCCCGGTTCCGCCCAGCGACGTTGAACCATGCCAATGGCGTCCACAACGGTGTTGCCGGTGATAAAAACCTTTGCCGGGTCTACTGCTTCTGCGCGCAAGCAGTTTGCCGCGCTACGGGTAGGAGCGAAATGCCAGCTTGCAATGCGGCTAATAGCAACACGGTTGAACTCTTCTGGAAACGGGCTGTCCCAAATACCAGTGCGCAAGCCGGCTTCTACATGTGCAACCGGTATGCGCAAATAGAACGCAGCCAATGCGGATGCAAATGCCGTGGTGGTATCTCCTTGCACCATCAGCACATCAGGGCGGTGCTCAAGCAATGCGGCTGTCACGCGTTCCACGAGCTTGGCAGTCAATCCGGCCAAAGTTTGGCCTTCTTGCATGACCGACAAGTCCAACTGCGGGGTGATACCAAAAACGGCCAGCGCCTGGTCCAGCATGTGGCGATGCTGGCCAGAAGAGCACACGATTAAATTGATGGCTGAAGGATGCTTTTGCACCTCCGCAATGACAGGCGCAAGCTTTATGACTTCTGGACGGGTGCCAAAAATGACCATCAACTTCATAACAGAACACCATCTTCCGTGACCTCAAGCAGGTTACCGCGATATTCAACAGCAACTGCCCACGGAGTCACCTTGGCACCAGGAGCTATTGCATATTGAGCGCCTGTAACTGATAGCCTTATAGAGGCGCGATAGTGCAGAAAGTCCATTGCGTCGGTCTCGTTACAGAACAACACGTTCTTTGTCTGCTTCATGTAGGCAATAAACACCTGGTGGAACTCAATTCGCTGAGCTTCTGTCTGCCACCCATATTGATACCTGGGTGAAAACGGGTGGTCTAGATAGCCAAAGAAGGCACCGCCCGCTTTAGAAATGTCAAACGATTGCTTGAATACTGCGTGTGGATCTGCATCCTGTAGTACGCAGTCACCATGCAGCATGCATTGTTGGCTGTGCCCGATAAAGCCTTCACCCGCTGCGGGCACTTGGCCGGAGCGCGCTGTCAAAAAATCTGGGTCATTCCGAATGATGCCACCGATACAACCGGCATATCCTGCGTCAGCCAATGCAGCACGGGCATAACCTGGCGTTTGGTGAAATGGAGACACCGCATACTTGACCCGATAGGCAATGGCATCAGCAATGCATGCCGCAGAGGCAGTGCCTTCAATAAATGCAGCCTCGTAACTACCTCCCCAGTCCGGTGCGTGCGTAGCAGTATGTGACAGTAACGCACCGCCATGGGCCAGTACTTGCTTGGGCAATGTATGGTGGATCGGGTCTGCTAACACTTTGGCATGGAGTGCCAATGAAAACGGCACACCCAGCGCACAATAAGCCTCCCACAGCGGGCGAGCAGACTCGACATCTTCGTCACAATCCAAACGCATGGTGACGGCAGCATCAAACCCGTACGGTATTTCGCGCAGCACCGGCCAACAAGACAAATCGACAGATCGGTAGCTGGCAATAAAGTGTTCGACCAAGGCCCACTCCTGCGAGTCCACCGGGCCTACCGCACGGTTAAACCACAGCAGACTGCTTTGGGGTGTGTCCCAAACCCCAGCATAGGCACTCAAAGCTACGTGATTGGCGTGCACTTCGGCAATCACGTTGGAAGGGGGTGCAGCGGCAGATTGCGCTAATGCCCAAATGGAAGAATACGTTGCATCCATGTGAATGGGCCCGTAGCCCAGATTGTTCCACTCGTCGGTAAAGTCATATCGCAGAAATGGCCGCTCTTGCACAGGAGACACCTTGCTGCCCAAGGCAGCGGTATAACGCACAGCAGCCGCACTTTGCGAAAACCGGCCAGAAAGGGCTGGGGCGCAATTTGCGGCATCCACCAAAGCGTCGCTTACAGGTGATATTGCAACATTTAGATACTGAGCCAACTTGGGCGGCAAAGCACCAAAAACAATGACCTTGCTGTTGGAGACGCCCAATGTGGCAATGATGCTGTCGACCCAATCGTTCAGAGGATCGATGAGAACCCAACAGCAGGGTGTGTCAACCTGGGCCGGATAGGCCATCTGGCTAATGGATGAGCGCGTCACCAGATGGGGGCTGCAACTGCGCACGAATGCAAGTGCAACTACCTCTCCCGCTTGGGCGCGTGAGCCAGGGCAAATGACATTAATCATGGATGAACGACGTGCCTGAATTTAGCGTGACGGCCAACTCGAACGAATGCGTCGTGGTCTACAAACTGTAGTTCAAAACCTTGCCCCCAAAAACTGGTGACCTTTCGGCGTATTTCTTCTTTATCAGCAAACACCTCTGGCACGATTTTCAGTACAGGCGGTGTTGATCGAAGGTCTATCTGAAACTCCTGGATACCTCCCACACGATGATCCAGCATGTCCTGGATATGGTGTGTTGGATGATCGACGCCATTGATAGACACCAGATCGTGTATGCGGCCAACCACGTTGGTCAAGAAAAACCCCTGGGGCCCATCTTCCACCTTGGCGAGATCACCAGTACGATAGCGAATGAGTGGCATGAGTTTGTTGCGAAACCCAGTAAACACCAGTTCATGTTCACCGTTTTCCGCACGATCTACTTCAAATGACTCTGGCCAGGCTTCAGACTCAAGCACCTGCTGCCCATTGCCTGCGCCAGACAGTTCGTAACCAACAACCCCCAACTCCGCCAGGCCATAACGGTCTACAACACGACAATGCAGCGCACGGCTAATGGCTTCTCGCTGATATGGCTCCAACAATTCACCGCTAGACTCAAAAACCTCAAAGGCTTTACCACTACCGTATTTACGTTCAACATAACATGCCAAAGCATAGATGGTGGATGGGTGTGCGTGCGCCAAGTAGGGTCGACGGCGAAGAAGTGTCTGCCATATTTCTTCTAGCCCATTATCATCGACGCTACTGAAAAAAATATTGCTGCGGTTCATCGCAAAGCATTTGAAGTCTTCGCGCGTAGGCCATTGGGACACAGCGGCATCTGGAAAGCGACAGGCGAAATGCAGTTCTGTTTTGTACTTGCGTTTGCCGATGCGCTCCCGCGCATACAAGGTAACAGCAGCCGAATAATCAGCACCTTCCTGATCGTAATAAATTACACATGACAGCCCCGTTGAACCACCCGTCTTACAGATGTGGTGGCGAGTTTGGTCCAGCTCGCGCGACAGCATGCGGTCGCCCTGCTCGCGAATAATGTCTTTGGTTAAGTAGGGAAGATCATTCAGGTACCGGACATCCGCGCGAACATTCTCGGGATTGAATGCGTGCTGGGCAAAAAGGTCTCGGTAATAAGGCACCGAAGTTCCGGCAAAACCAAGGGCATCGGCCAAGCGATTGGTAGCGATGCTGCGGCGCTGGGCTTTGTCCAGGCTATAAAAGCGCCTCAACTCTTCAAGTTTGGGGCGAACTTCACGCTGTTCTCGCTTTTCAGCGTAAGGATATGCAATGTTTGCGCTAAACAGCCCCTTAAGTAACTTGAGCGGCTGGTAGGAGAATGCAATTGCTCCTGCACGAAGAACCGGATGGTCTGCCCTAATCATGCGACAACTACAGTCGTTACTGGCTCATCCGAAATAATCCGCCCATGCTCCATAGTGATCTTGCGGTTGCAGATTCGCTGGATAAGGCTTGGGTCATGCGATGCAACCACAAGAATCGAAGCCTTACCCACAATACTTTCAAGTCGGATAGCGGCCTTGGCACTGAATGCTGCGTCACCTACGCTAAGCCACTCATCCATGATGATGATGTCTGCCTCGATACTGGTCGAAATTGCAAACGCAAGCCTCAGCATCATGCCGCTGGAATACGTACGCACGGGTAGATTGAGGTAATCGCCAAGTTCGCTGAAATCTGCAATCTCGTCAACTTTGGAACGTATCTTGGCAGGTTTCAATCCGTCCAGAATACCCCGGAGATAGATGTTTTCAAAACCAGTGGCATCCGGATCTAGCCCCATGGACACATCCAACAACGATGCAATTGATCCCGACACCTTCAACTGACCACGCACAGGCGCATAAACCCCGGATAGGACTCGCAACAAAGTTGTCTTGCCCGAACCGTTGTGCCCCAACAGTCCCACTCGAGCACCCTCTTCAAACCGGAAGTTCAAACTATCTAGTGCGGTAACGATCGAGTGCTTACCCGTGTCCTGGCCAATTTTTCCACCAGTAGAAAGATTTAGAACGGCTTTTTTGAGAGAGCGGTGTGAGTTTTCATAAATTGGAAACTCTACACACAACTCTCTAGCAACAATTGAAGTACTCACGTTATTACAACCAATATGGCACGCGATTGCGATACCGTTTCATCAAAAATTGCGCAAAAATAAATCCTACGACTAGAAGCCCAATAGCCCATACCCAAGACCCCAAGGGAACTGGACGACCGACAATCGGGCCACGTGCAATTTCGATCAAGTGATAGAGCGGATTAAATTCTGCCACCCAGGCACGGTCGGCTAGTATGTCTGGCGACCACATCACAGGGGTAAAGAAAAAAGTTACCTGCACAAGATTAGCAACGATGGGCGCTATGTCCCTAAAACGAGTGCAAAGTATACCAAGTACAACGCCTATCCAAATTCCCTGCAACCAGAGAATAAGCAATGCAAATGGCAGCAATAATATCTCCGCAGTAGGCCAACGTCCAAAAACCAAAAGAGTAAGTATCACTACCGGTAAACTATGCAGGAGAATGACAAAATTACGCCATGCAATACGACACACATGGACAGTGAGGGGCAAACGTATCTGTTTAATCAAATAAGCAGATCCAATGAATGACGCGCAGCCCTCAGTTACCGCCGAAGCCAGATACTGCCAAACAACAAGGCCGACAGCCAAATAAGGCAAATAGTTACTAATTTCCTGATGTAACAACTGCGAATACAACAACCCCAGAACGACCACCATAATCAACGTACTCAACGTGAACCAGAACGGACCGAGTACAGAACGGCGATACCGCTGGCGAATATCATGCCAACCCAAGGTTCCCCAAACCGTATATGCCGCCATACCCGAACAAAGGTCACTGGAGGAGGTGTGGTCCGCAAGGCCATTCTCAGCCCCACATTTTCTATGCGTCAAAACTTCTGCAATCATATTTAGCCATGTCCATCTTGAAAACGGACCGTATTAACTTAACTGAAATTTTTATAAAATTATTTGCAACATCCAAGGTGCAAATACAAAGATAGACGGACCTTAATCATCGTCATTTTTTCGAAAAGCATGAAATCCCCGTACGATATTATGTCAGACGCAGACCAGCACAAACTTCGGGTTGTGTAACTATTGCACAGACAACCTGCTCCACACTGCAGCAAAGAGAACTCCCGCGAGTCTTATTGCGGCGAACTAGGCCCACATGTACACATTGCTAGCCACACATGCACACCTTCAATCCCGAAATGAATATTTGGACAACAGCCAAAAAGCCATGAAGAATTCCATCGCAAAGCATTCAAGAGATCCGTATTTCTCCAGGACAAGAAGCCGCGTACCTTGACTTAGTAGCAATTTACACAGGACCATCCGTTGATTCAATCGGACAAAAGTCTTTACCCCAAGCATTGAAACACCCGGTCAGCGCCAGCCGCCATTAAGCTTCGCGCCTCAAGTATTTACCCACCTCACTGCCAACACGCAAAATCACATAGCAATACCCTTTGCTTGCCAGTGCATGGCCCCTAAATGCACCAGAGTTCCGATTGAAATAGAAGTCAAGCTCAATACTTGCCGTAACTAGCCGCTGGTGCGAGTGCTTCGCAAGAAGTCTTCATAGGCTCGGGCTATACCGTCTTTCAGCGGAGTACTTGCTTTCCAGCCAAGTTCCTTCAGGCAAGACACATCCAAAAGTTTGCGGGGGGTGCCGTCTGGTTTAGATGTATCGAATTCGATGGTTCCCTGGTAGCCCACCGCAACCTTCACCAATTTGGCTAACTCAGCGATCGAAAGGTCTTGACCGCTACCCACATTGATATGCCCTTGCATCGGCTGTACGTGCAAATCAAGTATGGCCCTTGGCAGCTGCATGACATGGATGCAAGCAGCTGCCATGTCATCCACATACAAAAACTCTCGTTTGGGGGTTCCCGTGCCCCAAATGGTAGCACTGGGGAGATTCGCAACGCGGGCTTCATGAAAGCGTCGAATCATCGCAGGCAGCACATGGCTATTTTCAGGATGGTAGCTATCGCCAGGTCCATACAGATTCGTGGGCATCACACTTCGGTAGTCGATGCCATGGCTGCTGCCGTATTGGCGGTTGTAGCTTTCGCATAGTTTGATGCCTGCAATTTTGGCCACTGCGTAAGGCTCATTAGTGGGCTCCAGCTTGCCCGTGAGCAACACGTCTTCGGCCATGGGCTGTAAGGCAAGGCGAGGGTATATGCAGCTTGAGCCCAAAAACAGCAATTGCTTGACACCCGCCTTAAATGCCTCATGCACCACTACTGTCTCAAGCATGAGGTTGCTGTAGATGAAATCTGCCGGATATGTATTGTTAGCGTGGATCCCCCCAACCCGCGCTGCAGCAAGATAGACTTGGTCAATGCGCTCAGAGGCAAAGAAGGCGCGCACCTGAGATTGCTCGGTTAAATCAAGCTCGGCATGCGTCCGGGTGATGATGTGGTCAGCAGGAATTCCGCGGG
This sequence comes from Rhodoferax sp. SPJ21, assembly GCF_058216335.1. Taxonomy (NCBI): domain Bacteria; kingdom Pseudomonadati; phylum Pseudomonadota; class Betaproteobacteria; order Burkholderiales; family Comamonadaceae; genus Rhodoferax; species Rhodoferax sp. SPJ21. The sequence continues at coordinate 1,570,379 of NZ_JBYZMO010000002.1, read as the reverse complement.
CCCGCAGAGTTCGCATGATCGCTCCGCCCACCATACCGCGGTGCCCCGCCACAAATATCTTCTTGATCATTTTTAAATCCTTACGTCAACTTGCAACCGTTTGGAGTACCGCCAAGACTCATCACTCAAAGTACCTCGATCAAAATGCCGCTTGCGAATAACGCCCCAATCATCATAGGTGGACACCGCTTAGCGGGAAGTGAAACCAACTTAACGGCTATGTGACACCGCTCAGCTTGATCCGAACAATTAATCTCGCGCGTGAACACCATTCGTGCATAGTTCCTCCTGAAATTTTAGCTACTTAGCTCTTAAAGACAGATTCGACAATTTGGTGATGCCCCAATTCTTTAGCGCTTAAAGAAGATGCGACGTCAGATAAAAATTTAGAACATTCAACGACCGACTGCCGGCAAACGTAACGGGTGCAGACAAACCCCACCAAACAGACCTGAATGACCAGAAGAAGCAACATGAGTCGGATGCGGAATGTGTCAATTGCGCCCTCTAAACAAGGACCACCACCGCTTGCGACACACAAAACCTACTATCACTGCAATATAAAATATCTATCAAATAAAGATTGTTAATAGCCTATGATAACATCCGGTAGTAAATGCATCCCGCACCCGGCTACCAATGTTTAACAGGAATACCACATGTCTCTGATCAATACCCAAGTCCAGCCTTTCAAGACCGAAGCCTTCCATAACGGCAAGTTCGTTACCGTGAGCGATGAGACGCTGAAGGGCAAATGGTCTGTTCTGATCTTCATGCCGGCCGCCTTCACCTTCAACTGCCCAACCGAAATCGAAGACGCGGCTGAAAACTATGCCGAGTTCCAAAAGGCGGGTGCTGAGGTTTACATCGTCACCACCGACACGCATTTCTCGCACAAGGTGTGGCACGAAACCTCGCCCGCAGTTGGCAAGGCCAAGTTCCCTCTGGTGGGCGACCCTACGCACACCCTGACCAACGCATTCGGCGTGCACATTCCTGAAGAAGGCCTGGCGCTGCGCGGCACCTTCATCATCAACCCCGAGTTGGTGATCAAGACCGCCGAAATCCACTCCAACGAGATCGCCCGCGACGTCAAGGAAACCGTGCGTAAGCTGAAAGCAGCCCAGTACACCGCCGCCCACCCAGGCCAGGTGTGCCCCGCCAAGTGGAACGAAGGCGCTGCTACGCTGACCCCATCGCTGGACCTGGTTGGCAAGATCTAAATCTGCATGAAGTCGACGGCCCGCAAAGGCCGTTAAACCCGCTATCTGCCCACAAAGTGGGTGGCGGGAATGGATAACTACGCCTGAAAAATGGGCAGCAAAGTCGAGATAGGAAGAACACCATGTTGGACGACAGCCTCAAAGCACAACTGAAGAGCTACCTGGAGCGGGTTACCAAGCCGTTCGAGATCACAGCGTCGCTGGACGACAGCAAAGGTGCTGTTGAAATGCGCGGCCTGCTGGAGGACATCATTGGTCTGTCCGACAAAATCACCTTGAAGACCGATGGTACGGATGCACGCAAGCCGTCCTTCAGCCTGAACCGCATCGGCAGCGAAATGAGCCTGCGCTTTGCCGCCATCCCCATGGGCCATGAATTTACATCTCTCGTGCTGGCGCTGCTGTGGACCGGTGGCCACCCACCGAAGGTCGAACCCGGCGTGATCGAGAGCATCCAGGCATTGGATGGCGACTTTAATTTCGAGGTCTACATGTCCCTCAGTTGCCACAACTGCCCGGACGTGGTGCAAGCGCTGACGCTGATGTCGGTATACAACCCCAAAATCAAAACAGTCATCATCGATGGCGCGTTGTACCAGGACGAAGTCAACGCACGCGAAGTGATGGCCGTACCCAGCATTTACCTGAACGGCAGCCACTTCGGCTCGGGCCGCATGACAGTAGAAGAAATCGTCACCAAACTCGACACCGGCGCGGCCGACAAAGACGCCGCCCGACTTTCCGCCAAAGAAGCCTTCGACGTGCTGGTAGTCGGCGGTGGCCCCGCAGGCGCAGCAGCGGCCGTGTACGCGGCCCGCAAAGGCATACGCACCGGCATTGCCGCCGAGCGCTTTGGCGGACAAGTGAATGACACGCTGGCGATCGAGAACTTCATCTCCGTGCTGGAGACCGACGGCCCGAAGTTCGCCATGGGCCTGGACGCGCACGTGAAGGCCTACGGCGTGGACGTGATGAACCTGCAACGCGGCGACAAGCTGATCCCCGCAGCCACGCCCGGCGGCTTGGTCGAAGTGCAACTGGCCAATGGCGGCTCGCTGAAATCCAAGACCGTGATCGTGACGACCGGCGCACGCTGGAGAAACGTCAATGTGCCCGGCGAACAGGAATACAAAAACAAGGGCGTAGCCTACTGCCCGCACTGCGACGGTCCGCTATTCAAGGGCAAGCGCGTGGCTGTCATTGGTGGTGGCAACTCGGGGGTTGAGGCGGCCATCGACTTGGCGGGCCTGGTGGAGCACGTGACTTTGATCGAATTCGGCGAAGCACTGCGTGCCGATGCCGTGCTGGTCAAAAAGCTGCACAGCCTGGCCAACGTGACAGTGCATGTGTCGGCGCAAACCACCGAATTGACCGGCGACGGCAACAAGCTGAACGGCCTAAGCTACACCGACCGCACCAGTGGCGAAAGCCACCACATTGCGCTGGAAGGCTGCTTTGTGCAGATCGGACTGGTGCCGAACACCGAATGGCTCAAAGGCACGCTGGAGCTTAGCAAGCATGGCGAGATCATTGTGGACAGCCGCGGCCAGACCTCGGTGCCAGGAGTGTTCGCCGCCGGTGACGCGACCACCGTTCCCTTCAAGCAGATCATCATTGCCGCAGGCGATGGTGCAAAGGCTGCGCTGGGTGCGTTTGACCACCTGATGCGCAGCTCGGCTCCCGCTGCCTGATTGAGCGTGCGCAGCAGCGCAGCCCGTGCTTCACACGAGACTGCGCTGCGCGATGAACCACTGCAAGGTACGCTGCAACAACCGGGCATCGTTGCTAGCGCGGTGGCGCTGCTCTCCCAGCTCTTGCGACATCTTTTGTTTGACGGTATGCCACTGTTCGGCCTCCTCCTCCGTCAACAGCGAGCGCATGTTCTCCAGCTTGAAGTAAGGGCTGAGATCGGCCACATCGAACAACGCACTGATCCAGGTGAAATCATTCGCCCAGCCGTCCGAATACACGGTTTGCCCGCGCAGTTGGGCATTCAGCATCTGCGCCACCTCTAACGCCGAGCGCCCCTTGTCGCATACCAATTCGCGAGAAATATGGTGCAGCTCTTCCGCCTGCGGGTCCCAGTGGGTCCATTCAGGTTCGGGGCGAATCAATGAGCAAAAGCTCTTGCCATCAGGCAACACGCAGCCTACCTCGATAGGGTAGCTGCGACGCCCGAAACCCGAAGCTTCGATATCCAGGACGGCGGGGGCAGAATGTAAAGGCATGGGCGCAATTGTGCCGAGGGAACCCATAGCGTCAATTGATTCATACCTGATATGCATCAAATATCCGCAACCACTGCGGGTATAGAGTGGTCGGTTCAACCCGGACCCCACATGCCCATCGAGCTCTACCGCGACCCTCAACATGCCTGCCTGATGTTCGCCGACCTGATTGAAGAAGGCGGCCATGCTGTGCAGGCCAACCAGTTCCTTATCGTAGACAACGGTACGGGCGCCATCATCGACCCGGGCGGGAACCTGGCCTTCAATGAGCTGTTTCTGGGCATGTCACGCTACTTCAGCCCGCAGCGGCTGTCCTACGTGATGGCCTCGCATGCCGACCCAGACATCATTGCGTCCCTGGACCGCTGGTTGACCTCCACCAAAGCGGATCTGGTCATCTCCAAAGTATGGGAACGCTTCGTTCCGCATTTCACCAAGGTCGGCAAAACCGAAGACCGCATCATTGGCGTCGCGGATGCAGGCGGCCGCCTGCCGCTGGGCAAAAGCGAGCTCTGGTTACTGCCCGCGCACTTTCTGCACTCTGAGGGCAACTTCCATTTTTACGACCCGATCAGCCGCATCTTGTTCACGGGGGACCTCGGGGCCTCTGTGCTCACAGGCGAAGAGTCCAAGCAGGCCATTACCGATGTACACAAGCACATCCCGCGCATGGAGGGCTTTCATCGCCGCTACATGGTGGCCAACAAAGTGCTGCGCCTGTGGGTGCGCATGGCACGCCAGCTCGACATTTCCATGCTGGTGCCGCAGCATGGCGCGCCGATTGTCGGAGCCCCCGCGATCGCGGCGTTCTTCGACTGGGCCGAGTCGCTCGCGTGCGGCATCGACCTGTTTGACGAGCAGGCCTACCAAATACCCACGCAAAACATAGCCCACTGAACCGTGGCGCCCGGTGTAGCAGGGAGGCAAAGCAGGCATATTTGTTTTGATAGTCGCGCAGACTGCAGCGACAATGGCCCCATCTTTTCACCCCCTGAAGCTAGAGGAAGAACACCATGAAGGGCGACCCACAAGTCATCGCGCACCTGCAAGCGCAACTCAAGAACGAGCTCACCGCCATCAACCAGTACTTCCTGCACTACCGCATGTACAAGCACTGGGGCTTGGACAAGCTGGCAAAGAAGGAATACGAAGAATCCATCGGCGAGATGAAGCACGCGGACCAGTTGATGGACCGCATCTTCATGCTGGACGGCCTGCCCAATCTGCAAGACCTGGCCAAGATACTGGTGGGTGAAGACGTGCCTGAATGCCTGGCCTGCGACCTGAAGGCCGAGCAAGGCGCGCAAGCCACCATCAAGGACGGTATCGCCCACTGCGAAAGCGTGCGCGACTACGTGTCCCGTGACCTGCTGCAAGGCATTCTGGACGACACCGAAGAGCACATCGACTTCCTGGAAACCCAGATCGATCTGGTCGGCAAGGTCGGCATCCAAAATTACCTGCAAAGCCAGATGGGCGAGCTGGGCTAAACCCCGCCACTCCCAAGCCAATAGCGGACCGGTGCAAACCGGTCCGCTATTTTTTTAGTAGCTGCTCGCGCAGGTTCTACCTGCGCTACAGCCATTTTTTCTATAAATGGTGGACTGCCACGGCAGCGGCGGGCAAGGCCGCTTGTGCCACCTGCACCAAATGCTGGTGGTGGGTAAACAGCAGCACCTGGCCTCCTTGGGCGAAGCGGGCCAGGGCCTGGAACACCAGGGCGGCGCGGGCGTCGTCCGATGTCATCAGCACATCGTCCAGCACCAGAGGCATGGTTTTGCCAGCCTCGCGCTGCAGCTCCAGCGCGGCCAGTCGCAACGCCAGGTACAGCTGGTCGGCCGTGCCCTCGCTCATGGCTTCAATGCCAATCACCCGGCCGTCGGCGCCCTCGGCCTGCAGCACTGGCTTGTCGGCAGATGCATCGACCACCAGCTTGGGGTAGCGGCCGCCGGTGATGAGCCCAAAGTACTCCGACGCCAACCGCACCATAGGTGCCTGGGCCCGCTCACAGAAACGCTTCAAAGCCTCTTGCAGCAAGGTCTCGGCCAGGCGCAGCTGGGCCCAGGGGCGCACGGCACCGCGCAGGCGCGCTACAGCAGACTCCATCTGTTCGCGGGCATCAGCGGCGGCGGCTGAGGTGTCTATGGCCTGCAGCGCGCGGCGGGCATTTTGGGCAGCTTCCGCAGCGTGGGCGATGTCCTGGTCCAGCTGCACCACAGCCGCCTCGCAGGCGCTGCGCTCGGCATCCAAGTCCACCACATCCAGCCCTGCTACAGCCGCCCGCAGGTCGGCTACAGGGCGGGTTGCGGCCTGCTGCAACTGGCCCTCCAGCGTGCGGAATTGCTCTTGCAGCAAGCGCTTGGCGCTAGAGCGGTCTTCGGCCTCGGGTAACGTCGTCACGGTGTCCACCGCAGCCGCCAGGCACAAGGCCTGCAGCGCCTGTTCGTTGGCCTGCTTTTGCTGGCTTGCCACGGCCTGCTGGCGCAAAGCAAGCTCCAGCCGCCGCTGGAGCTCGGTCGCCTGCGCGGCATGTGACTGGGCCCGGGCCAGGCGGCTACCTAGGCCGTCCGCGAAATCGTCCACGTGCTGCACTGGCGGCTCTTGCAGCAACTCGGCCAAGGCCTGGGCCTGGCTGTGTAGCGCATCCTCGCGCGCTTGCAGCTGGGCCAGAGACTGGGCGCGGCGGGTCTGCTCCGACTGCGACTGCTCCAGCGCAGCCAACTCTGTCAGGCGCGCCTTCATGGTGGCGGGGCTGCTGGCCAGAGGGAGGAACAGGCGCTTCGCCCAAGCGCCCCGGGCAGCCTCCAGCGTGTCCAGCGCCTGCTGTTGTTCGGCAACACGGGTTTGCAGCGCGCTGCGCTCTGCCTGCAGCAGACCGCGCTGCCGGGTGCGCTCGCGGATACGGGTCTGGGCTTCCAATGTGCTGCGCAGCCAGGCTGACGCCAGAGGCAACAAGGCGCCCAGATCTAACGCAGCGCCCTGCCCCACAGCTTGCAGTGCGGTGGCCAAGGTCTGTGTAGCGCTCTGCGCGCTGCGGTGCATGTCGGCGGCGTCGCGCTGCAGCGCATCGAACTGCTCACACAGCGCAAGCGCATTCTGGTGCTGGGCCAGCCACTCACGCAGCGCTGCAGGGGTGTAGGCGGGCAAACCCGATTGGGCGAGGTGCGCCTTCCATTCGCTTTGCTGCTGCGCGCTGTGTGCAACGCACACCTCTAGTTGCTCGGCAATGGCGGCGCGCCTGCGCTGCGCTTCACCGGTCTGCAGTGCCCACTCGGCTGCCTGGGCGGCCCGCTCGGCACCCGCGCGCAGCAGGTCGGCCTGGCGATCGCCCTCTGCCTGCGCCTGCTCAAAAGGCAGCAGCAACGCTGGGTCGGCAACAGGGTCAGCGTAGGTACTTTTCAGCTGCAGCCAAAGACCATCGCGCTGCAGGCGCGCAGTCTGCAAGCTCTGCGCAGTGACCAGCTCGCCAACCGCCGCCAGCTGCTGCTGGCGCAACTGCAAAGCCTGCAGGGTGCGCTGCAGGCTAGCGTCCTCCTGCTGCAGTGCATCGGTCTGTGCGGCCAGCGTGGCGTGTGCCTTCTCGGCATCGGCGATCTCGGCTTGCAGCAAGGGGCGCACGGCGTACAAGGCGGGGGCATCGGCCAAATGCAACGTGGCCAAGGCCTGCTGCAGCCGAGGGGCCATTGCGTCCAAGCCGCGCTGCGCCTCGGCCAGGCGCTTGGGCAGGTCGCCCAATGCCTGCGCTTGCTGCACGGCGGCGTCCACAGCGGCTTGCAGCGGCGCAGCCACGGGATGCACATCAGCATCAGCAGCTTCGGCCAGCTGGGTGTCGATTTGTAGCAGCCGGGCTTGCTGCTGCGCCGAGGCCTGGGCCTGGTGCGCCAGTTGGTCGAACACGCCATCCAGCGCCACCCGGTCTGCCGGGCCGGGTGCAGCCGCCAGCACAGCGGCCAGATCTTGCTGCGGGGCGATACGGTGCGCCAATGCGGCCAACTGGACGTTGCCCTGCTCTAGCTGTATTTGGATTTGCAGACGTTCTGGCCGCTGCTGGCGCACCAGAGCGCAATCGCGCAACAGCCGCTCGGTAGCGGGCGCATGGGCGAGCAAGGCCGGCTCCAGCTGCAAGCCAGACTGGGCCTGCGCGCAGTGGTCGATTTCGGCTTGGGCTGCCTCCCATTGGCTGTGGGCGGTATGCAAATTGTGCTGCGCAGCCAGGCGCTGCTCGCGCGCGTCCATCGCCAGTAGATTGATAGCACTTTGTGCCTCCAGCGCAGACTGCACCTGCGCAAGCTGCTGCAATAAAGGTAGCACAGCGCGCAGCTCGGTCAAGGTATGGATACGCTTGGTCTGGTGGGCCAGCTGCTGTTTCAGGCCGTCTAGATTCTGGCTGGTGGACTCCAGTGCGCGCTGCCGGTCCTTCCATTCTGCCGGGCGGGTCAACGCAGCCTTGAAAGCAGCCTTGTGCTCTTCAATCTGACGCAGTGCCTCGGGGATGGTGGCCTGGGTGGCGCGCGGACTGTAATAGCTTTTGGCATCGTCCTGCAGGCTGGCCAGCAGGGCCTTCACGCCCTGCAGGCCGGCGCTGGCTTCGAACAAGGCGGCGCCGAGTTCGCCCTCGCCTTTGAGCAGGTCTTCGCCGCCCTGGCGCAGCCGCGTATGGTCCAGGCCGAAGCTGCGCTCGAAGCCGGCGCGGTCCAGCCCACCGGTGAGTGCCTGGGCGATGGCGGCCGACACAGGTGTGGCCAGCGGCAGGCCGGTATCGGGGTCGGCGGCAGTCAGCGCGTCTTTGTTCTTCTTGCGCCGCCCCACGGCCACGCGCTGGCCATCGGCGTCGGTGAACACGCCGGCCAGCAGCAGCTTGGCGCTGTCATGCACAAAGTTGTCGCCACTGCGCAGCGGAATGCCGAAGCGCAGGTCGGCCATGGCGCGCAGAGCCGAGGACTTACCGGCCTCGTTGGGGCCATAGAGCAGGTGCACATTGGCCGAGGTGGCGCTGAAGTCCAGCTCTTTACCGGTGAAGGGGCCGAAGGCGCTCAAGAAAAGTTTTTGCAGCTTCATACGGCGCTCCCCAGCCGCGCAAGCAAAGTGGCTTCGGCGTCCAGCAGCAGGGCTTGCATGGCAGCAGAGGTGCTCCAGTCGGCATCGGTTTTAGCCTCGGCCGGCAGCTTGTGCAGCACGTCGCCACAGGCCTTGGCCGTCCAGGCGGCGAGTGCCGCCGGGTCCGCAGCCAGTTCATCGACCAGGCGCAGCAGCTCGGCCACGGCGTCATCACCCTGGGCCAGCTGGGCCCGGTCTATCGGGCTGGCCAGGCGCAGCTGCACCTGCTCTATCCACAGCTCGGCGCCGGCCACGTCCTGGGCGGCAGCGTGGACCGCGGCCTCCAGCGTGCCGGGTTGCTGGGCCTCGGTGGCGTGCAAGGCGCTGCGGCCGGTCAGCACCACGCGCAGCGCATGCAGGCGGTCGCCCGCGCCCTGGGTGGCCTCGGCCAGTGCAGCGGCGATCTGCTGAGTGGCTTGGGCCAGGCTATCAACGTCGTCCAAAGGCAGCTGCAGCTGGTGCCAGCGCACAACATCCAGCGCCACAAAGCGCGCGTCCATCTGGCCGTCTTGCACCGTCACCAGTTCGCAGCCCTTGGGCCCGGTCTCATTCGCATGCCGGCCCTGCAGGTTGCCTGGGAAGACCACGCGCGGCGACTCGCATTCCACCGAGCGGGTGTGCACGTGGCCCAGCGCCCAGTAGTCGTAGCCCTTGGTCTTCAAGGTCGCAATGTCGGTTGGCGCGTAGGTGTCGTGGCCCGCCGCACCGGTCAGGCTGGTGTGCAGCATACCGATGTTGAACTGGCCCGGCAGCGCATCCGGGTACTGGGGCACAAAGTCTTCGGGCACCTCACGCTGGGGAAAGCTGCGGCCGTGGATGGCCACACCCAGCGCGGCCAGATGCACGGTTTCAGCGCTGCGGCTGGAGAACACTTTCACATGCTCGGGCAGCGGCAGTTCGCGGGTGATGGTGCCCTGGGCATCGTGGTTGCCCTGCACGATGTAGACGGCAATGCCAGCACGCCCCAGGCGCACCATTTGTTCACGGAAAAATAGGCCGGTATGGAAGTCGGGCCAGTCGCGGTCGTACAGGTCGCCGGCCAGCAGCACAAACTGCACCCGCTCGGCCAGCGCCAAATCGACCAGGTTTTCCAGCGCCCGGCGGGTGGCGTTACGCAGCCGCTCCACCGGCGCACCCGCATAGCGGCTCAGGCCGCGCAGCGGGCTGTCGATGTGCAGATCGGCGGCGTGGATGAAACGGAAGCTGCCTGGGGTTTCCACTACAGTATTCATAGCACCTAGTGTAGGTGGAATATGCGGCGAAGGGCTTTTATCAAGCGACAGAAATCAGCCTGCAACTGGCGTTTGCGTTTCGCTTACGTTTGGACATAAAAAAAGCACCTGGCGCAGACAGAGCCTGCGCCAGGTGCTATTGTTTTTGCAGAGCGGGCTTACCCCGCTCTGGTGCTTACTCGCCGAGGTATGCGGCGCGAACCTTGGGATCGCTCAGCATTTCCTTGGCGTCGCCGCTCATGGTGACGATGCCGGACTCCATCACGTAGCCACGGTCGGCAATGCCGAGGGCGCGGCTGGCGTTTTGCTCGACCAGCAGCACGGTCACGCCCTGGGCGTACACGTCTTTCACCACTTCAAAGATCTTGTCGACCATGATGGGCGACAGGCCCATGGACGGTTCGTCCAGCAGCAGCACCTTGGGTCGGCTCATCAGAGCGCGGCCCATGGCCAGCATTTGCTGTTCACCGCCGGACATGGTGCCGGCCAGTTGGTCCTTGCGCTCACGCAGGCGCGGGAAGATGGTGAACATCTTTTCGATGTCTTCCAAAATCGCGGCCTTGTCGTTGCGGATGTAGGCGCCCATCAGCAGGTTTTCAGTGATGGTCATGCGGGTGAACACGCCACGGCCTTCCGGCACCATGGCCAGGCCCTTCTTGACCAGGTCCCAAGCGCCCTGCCCCTTGATGCTTTCGCCCAGGTACTGGATGTCGCCGGCCACGTAAGGCAAGGTGCCAGTAATGGCCTTCATGGTGGTGGTTTTGCCAGCGCCGTTGGAGCCGATCAGCGAGACCAGTTCGCCTTCGCGCACTTCAAAGTCCACGCCCTTGACGGCCTGGATGCCGCCGTAGGAAACCTTCAGTCCACTGACTTTCAGCAGCACAGCGCCCGCTTTTTTGTTGGGTGTTGCAGCCATTATCAATGTCCTCCGGTTCCGAGATAAGCTTCGATCACTTTTTCATTTTTCTGCACTTCGGCAGGCGTGCCCTCGGCAATTTGCTTGCCGTAGTCGAGCACGGTCAGGCGGTCGCACAGGCCCATCACCAGCTTCACATCGTGTTCGATCAGCAAGATGGTGCGGTTGTCCTTGCGGATCTTGCTGATGAGTTCGCGCAGCATGACCTTTTCGGTCGCGTTCATGCCGGCAGCGGGCTCGTCCAGTGCAATCAGCTGCGGGTCGGTAGCCAGGGCACGGGCGATTTCCAGGCGGCGCTGGTCACCGTAGCTCAGGGTGCGGGCCTTGTAGTCGGCCAGCTTGCCGATGCCGACATAGTCCAGCAACTCCTGGGCGCGTTGGGCGATTTCCAGCTCTTCCTTCTTGAACGAAGGGGTACGGAACAAAGCGCCCAGCAGACCCGAATGGGTGCGGATGTGGCGGCCGACCATCACGTTTTCCAGGGCCGTCATTTCAGCGAACAAGCGGATGTTCTGGAACGTGCGGGCGATACCGGCCTTGGCGACTTCATGCACCGCGGTAGGAGAGTACGGCTTGCCAGCCAGTTCGAAACTGCCGCTGTCCGGCGTGTACAGACCGGTGATGACGTTGAAGAACGTGGTCTTGCCGGCGCCGTTGGGGCCGATCAGGCCATATACCTGGCCGCGCTTGATGGTGATGCCTACATCGCTCAGGGCCTGCAGGCCGCCGAAACGCTTGGAAATGCCCGCGACCCGCAGGACCACATCGGTGTTATTTGTATCAGTCATGTGTGTTCCTTACTTACCTTGCAGCGACTTGCCATGGTCGGGCGCTGGCCACAAACCACGGGGGCGCAACAGCATGATCACGATCATGGCGACAGCGATCAGCAGCTGGCGCAAGATGGCCGAGTCCAGACGGCCACCGGTCATGGCCTGCAGCGGGCCAGCCAGGTAGCGCAGTACTTCGGGCAGAGCCGACAGCAAGATGGCGCCCAAAATAACGCCCGGCAAATGGCCGATACCGCCCAGCACCACCATCGCAACAATCATCACCGACTCCATCAAACTGAAGGACTCGGGCGACACAAAGCCCTGGAACGCGCCGAACAAGGTGCCCGACACGCCACCAAAAGTAGCGCCCATACCGAAAGCCAGCAGCTTCATGTTGCGGGTGTTGATACCCATGGCCTTGGCAGCGATTTCGTCTTCACGGATGGCCATCCAGGCGCGACCGATACGCGACAGCTCCAGGCGAGAGCACAGCACGACGCTGATCACCACCAGTGCCAGGAACAGGTAGTAGTACAAGCTGACGGATGCCACCTCGAAGCCAAACACTGTCAGCGGCTTGCCCAGGTCGATGCCAAAGAACTTCAGCGAGTCGATCTGGCCCAGGCCCTTGGGGCCGTTGGTGATGTTGATGGGGTGGTCCAGGTTGTTCAGGAACACGCGGATGATTTCACCGAAACCCAGGGTCACGATGGCCAGGTAGTCACCACGCAACTTGAGGGTAGGAGCCCCCAGCAGCATGCCGAACAGGCCTGCGATCACCGCCCCGACCGGCAAGATCAGCCACAGAGGCATGTGCAGGCCTTCTGGGAACATGGCGGCGATGGCCGGGAATGCATCCGTCAGTTGTGGCGAAGCCAGCAGGCCATAGGTGTAGGCACCCACGGCGAAGAAGGCCACGTAACCCAGGTCCAGCAGACCGGCAAAACCGACCACGATGTTCAGGCCCAGGGCCAGCATCACGTAGATCAAGGCCATGTCGGCGATACGCACCCAGGCGTTGCCAAAGCCTTGCAAGACCAGCGGCAGAATCACCGCAGCTAGCGCCGCAATGATGAAGGTAATAGTTTTGTTCTGTTTCATGGAAGTGCTCCGGTCAGGCGCGGTCGGCCACACGCTCACCCAGCAGACCCGAAGGACGCAGCGTCAGCACGATGATCAAGACGATGAAGGCAAAGATGTCCGAGTAGTTACTACCCAGGATGCCACCAGTTACCTGGCCGATATAGCCCGCGCCAATGGATTCAATCAGGCCCAGCAGAATGCCGCCAACCACCGCGCCGGCCAGGTTGCCAATGCCGCCAAAGACGGCAGCGGTAAACGCCTTCAAACCGGGCAGGAAGCCCATGCTGTGCTGCACCGTACCGTAGTTGGACGCATACATGATGCCGGCGATGGCCGCCAGCACTGCGCCGATGATGAAGGTGGCAGAAATCACCATGTCGGGCTTCACACCCATCAGAGCCGCTACACGGGGGTTCTCAGCCGTTGCACGCATGGCACGACCGAGCTTGGTGTAATTCACCAACCACACCAGCACGGCCAACGATACCGCTGTCAGGCCCAAGATCAAGATCTGGGTGGGCGTGATCACCGCGCCACCCAGGTTGAAGGGCGCACTAGGCAGCAAGGTGGGATACGGCTTGTAGTTGGGCTTCCAGATGATCATGGCCAGCGTCTGCAGCAAGATGGACATGCCGATCGCGGTGATCAAGGGGGCCAGTTTGGGGCTGTTGCGCAGCGGCCGGTAGGCCACTTTTTCAATGACGAAATTGAGTGTCGCCGCAACCACGCAAGCAATGATCATCGAAATGAAAAGCATGATCCAACCCGGTGTGCCCGGCATGGCGTCTTGCATCCAGCCGATGATGGTCCAGCTGGTCAGCGCGCCGACCATCAGTACCTCGCCGTGCGCGAAGTTGATCAAGTTGATGATGCCGTACACCATGGTGTAACCCAAGGCGACCAAGGCATACATGCTGCCCAGTACCAGACCGTTGATGATCTGCTGAAGCAAGATATCCATAAAAATTATTCTCCAATTTGTAATGCACTACAGCCAGCGACAGTGCATAGCCCGCGATCCGGGGCCGGCGTTCATACACAAGCACCCGTCTAGCAAAAAACCCGCCAGGGCCATCCATGGTCGGGTTCTGCCGGGATTGTAGCGAGCATGAATCGGGCCAAAACCAAGGTTTTATGCCGTGTTTACCCTCGAAACCCGAGGAATTAGTGGTTTTTCACAAGTATTAGCCAAACTCATTATGCAAATACATTAACGCGCACAACTTATAGGACATAGGTCTTGCAAAGCGCTTTGGCTTTTCAGGTTGAAAAGCACTCACATTGTTGAAAATTTCGCCCGCGGCCTCGTGCGCCTCGGGCCCGCTCTGACACACGGCGGCACGTCAGCACCAATGCAGAGCGTGGTCGGCCGGAAGTGGGCACGCATCCAGCAGCATGCTTAGGCCAGCCCGCAGACGCAGCGACCACGCAACTATTTACCCGGTGTGCCCGCCTCGTCATCCCACTTCCTCAGCAGGGCCAGCTTCTCGCCAATCTTGGCTTCCAGGCCGCGTGGTGTCGGCTGGTACCAGGCCGGCTCCTGCATGCCATCCGGAAGATAGGTTTCACCTGCGGCGTAGGCATTCGGTTCATCATGCGCGTAGCGGTATGCGTGCCCGTAGCCCAGCTCTTTCATCAGCTTGGTGGGGGCGTTGCGCAGGTGCACTGGCACTTCACGGCTCTTGTCTTGCTTGACGAAGGCTTTGGCCTGGTTGTACGCGTTGTAGCCCGCGTTGCTCTTGGCCGCCACCGCCAGGTAGATCACCGCCTGGCCCAGTGCCAACTCTCCCTCGGGGCTGCCCAGCCGCTCGTACGTCAGAGCGGCATCGTTGGCTATCTGCATGGCGCGGGGATCCGCAAGCCCAATGTCTTCCCAGGCCATGCGTACGATCCGCCGTGACAGATAGCGCGCATCGGCCCCACCGTCCAGCATTCTCGTCAGCCAGTAGAGCGCGGCATCGGGGTGCGAGCCACGGACCGATTTGTGCAGGGCAGAAATCTGGTCGTAAAAATTGTCGCCACCTTTGTCAAAACGCCGGCTGTTCAAAGTCAGGGCGTTCTGCAGGAAATCGGCCGTGATCAAGCGCAGATCCGTCGCCTTGGCGGCGGTGCTGGTTTGCTCCAGCAGGTTCAAAAACCTTCTGGCGTCGCCGTCGGCGTAGCCAATGATGGTGTCGCGTGCCAGGTCATCAAACTCCAGATGGCCCAGCGCCATTTCCTGCGCCCGCTTCAGCAGCAGCTTTAATTCTTCGTCGGTCAGCGACTTCAGCACATAGACCTGCGCACGCGACAGCAAGGCCGAGTTCACTTCAAACGAAGGATTCTCGGTGGTCGCGCCAATGAAGGTCACCAGGCCGCTTTCCGCATAGGGCAGCAGCGCATCTTGCTGGGATTTGTTGAATCGGTGGATCTCGTCGACGAACAAGATGGTGTGCTTACCCATGGCCAGGTTCTGCTGGGCCTGCTCCATCGCCGCACGGATATCTTTGACACCTGAAAACACGGCAGACAAGGCGATGAACTCGCATTTGAAGGCCGTGGCCGTAAGCCGCGCCAAAGTGGTTTTGCCCACACCCGGCGGACCCCAGAAGATCATGGAGTGGGGCTTTCCCGACTGGAAGGCCAGCCTCAAAGGCTTGCCTTCGCCGAGCAGGTGGGATTGCCCAACCACATCATCCAGGGTCTTGGGGCGCAGGGCTTCCGCCAAGGGCGCAGCGGGCTCTTGTGCGAACAGATCAAGCATGGCGCCACCCTGCAAAACCAGCGGAAATCCCCCTAGCCCGCACAACCTCCGCCAGCCTTCGCGTATGCAGGCGATCAAGCCGGCGGACATCTTGGGATGGAGGGATGGAGGTCATGGTGCAGCGCAGGCGGATATGGGAAGGAATTTCTGCGCAGCTAGCGCGCACTGATTCTGCCATGCGACCCATATACAGGAGCCCGCAGCCACCCAGCCCGCCAGATACCGTATCCTCGGGCACTTTCCAAGCAACCCCTTGCGCGCGCCGTTTCCACAATGATTTACGTTCCCGTGCCCGTCTGGCACATCGAGATAGACCGGCCCCTGCCCATCAACATCTGGGACTCCAAAGGCAATCTGCTGCTGCGCAGAGGCCAGGCCATCACTTCGGAACACCACCGCGAACACCTGGACGCACATGGTGCCTGCGCCATACAGAGCGACTACAAAGCCTGGGCCCATAGCTATGACCGACTGGTCTACGCCATGCTGCGGGCCGGCGCGAGCATCGATGAAATCGCCAAAGCCAAAATGCCAGAAGAAGTCCTGGAGCTGGACTACACCGTGGGCGAAGACATCACCGGCGACTGGACCGACGTGCAAGCCGTGCTGGGCACCATCCTGCATGCCGGTGCCGCGGCCAAGAACCCACTGGGTCGTCTGGAAGGCGTGCAAAAGCGCGCTATGGAGCTACTGAACCACGACGTGGACGACAGCCTGTTCAAGCTCTTTCAGGCCCTGGCCGACAAGTCGCTGGGCTACTGCGCCACCCACGCCCTGCTGTGCGCCGTGGTGTGCGAACTGACCGCGCGCAAGATGGAAGTGGATGAAACTGTACGCCCGGTGCTGATGCAGGCGGCGCTAACGATGAACATCGGCATGGTCAAGCTGCAGGACGCATTAGCCACGCAAACCACGCCGCTCGACGCAACGCAAAAGCAAATGATCCAGGACCACCCGCAACGCGGCGTGGACATGCTGCGCGGCTTCGGCGTGGTCAACGACGACCTGCTGGACATCGTCTTGCTGCACCATGACCACGACCCGAAAAAAGGACTGGAGCGTAATCTGCTGTGCCGGCGCATTCTGTACACAGCCGATGCCTTCATCGGCAAGATGGCAACCCGCTCCACCCGCCCGGCCCTTTCTGCGCTGGGCGCAGCCAAGGACGGTATCGTAGGTGCGCGGGAAGAAGATTCCGATGTGGCCAAAGCCATGGCGACGGTACTGGGCTTCTACCCGCCCGGCACCTATGTGCTGCTGGCCAATGGCGAAAAAGCCGTGAGCGCCAAGAAAGGCGCCTCGGTCAACACCCCGTTGGTGGTCAGCGTGGTCAACCCGCAAGGCCTGCCGCTGGGCATCTATGTGATGCGCGATACGCGGGACAAAAGCTATGCCATCCAATCACCGGTGGCTGCCGACAGCATGCGCATACACCACGAACGTGTGCAGCGTGCCCTGGGCAAACAACCGATGAACACCTGAAGGCACTACAGATAGCCGCTACTGCCGCACCACGTCGGCGCCTGCCGGTGGCTTGAACTGGAAGCTGTCCGCAGCCAGGCTGGGGTTGAGCTCCATCTTGGCGAAGCTCATCACCGAACGCTGGCCAAAGCTGTCCAGGATCTCCAGCGCGCCGAGCTCGGTCGCCTTGTCTACCTGCTTGAAGCCCACGCGCACGCTTTGTAGCTGCCCGTCCTTGGCCTTGGGCGTGGCTACCACCCACTGCAGGCCATCCTGGTCGGGTGCGGCCTGCAGCGTGAAATCCGCCTGCAGGGCCTTCAGATCGGGTGCTGCCGCAATCAGTGCAGCGGGCGTGGAGCCCAGCACCTGAGACTGTTTACGCGCGGTCACCTGGTTCAGGTCCACGTCATACAGCCACAGGGTCTGGCCATCGGCCACGATGCTTTGGGCAAACGGTTTTTTGTAGACGAACTTGAAGCGGCTGGGGCGTTGAAACTCAAACGTTCCGCTGGACGTCTTGCTGCGCGCCGCCTGCCCGTCCTTGGGCGGCGAGGTCACCACCTGGGTGAATTCAGCGCGACCGGTCTTCGCGGTCTTCACGAAATCTTCCAAGCTTTCCAGGCCTCCAGCGTAGGCAACACCTGCGCTGGCAGCTATGAATACCGTAGCAATCAGTTTTTTCATGTATTTACTCCGCTCGCGCGGGCACAAGAATCTCGCGCTGGCCCGCACCGCTCATGGCGCTGACCAGGCCGGCTTTTTCCATGTCTTCCACCAGACGTGCGGCGCGGTTGTAGCCGATCTTCAAATGGCGCTGCACCAGCGAGATGCTGGCCTTGCGGTTTTTCAACACCACTTCCACCGCCATGTCGTACATCGGGTCCTTCTCGCCGCCGCTGCCACCCAACCCATCGGCACCCTCTCCGTCTTCACCCTCAACCGTGCCGCCTTCCAGCACACCTTCGATGTAGTCGGGCTCGCCTTGGGTCTTCAAGTAACTGACAACGCGGTGCACCTCTTCGTCGCTGACAAAGGCGCCGTGCACCCGCGTCGGCATGCCGCTGCCGGGCATGTACAGCATGTCGCCCAGGCCCAGCAGGGCTTCGGCGCCCATCTGGTCCAGAATGGTGCGGCTGTCGATCTTGCTGCTGACCTTGAAGGAAATCCGCGTCGGGATGTTGGCCTTGATCAGGCCGGTAATCACGTCCACGCTGGGGCGCTGGGTCGCCAGAATCAAGTGGATGCCGGCTGCGCGGGCCTTTTGCGCCAGGCGGGCGATCAGCTCTTCGATTTTCTTGCCAACCACCATCATCAAGTCGGCCAACTCATCGATAACCACCACGATGTGTGGCTCGCGCTTCAGCGGTTCGGGGCTGTCGGGCGTCAGGCTAAACGGGTTGTAGATGAACTCTTCACGCGAGGCGGCCTCGTCGATCTTGGCGTTGTAACCGGCCAGGTTACGTACTCCCAGCTTGCTCAGCAGCTTGTATCGGCGCTCCATCTCGGCCACGCACCAGGTCAGGCCGTGCGCCGCCTGGCGCATATCGGTGACCACCGGGGCCAGCAGGTGCGGAATGCCTTCGTAGACCGACATTTCCAGCATCTTCGGGTCGATCATCAAGATGCGCACGTCACGTGCCTCGGCCTTGTATAGCAGGCTCAAGATCATGGCGTTGATACCCACCGATTTGCCCGAGCCGGTGGTACCGGCCACCAGCACGTGCGGCATCTTCGCCAGGTCCACCACCACCGGGTTGCCGATGATGTCCTTGCCCAGGCCCATGGTCAGCAGCGACTTGGCCTCGTGGTAGACCTGCGAGCCCAGAATTTCAGACAGGGTGATGGACTGGCGCTTGGCATTCGGGAGCTCCAGCGCCATATAGTTTTTGCCAGGAATGGTTTCCACCACGCGGATGGACACCAGGCTTAAGGACCGTGCCAAGTCCTTGGCCAAGCCGACAATCTGCGAGCCCTTGACGCCGGTAGCGGGCTCAATCTCGTAGCGGGTGATCACAGGGCCGGGCGAGGCCAGGACCACGCGCACTTCGACGCCGAAATCCTTCAGCTTCTTCTCGATCATGCGGCTGGTCATTTCCAGCGTCTCGGGGGCCACGGTTTCCTGGCGCAGCTGCGGGCCGTCCAGCAGGTCCACCTGCGGCAGCTTGGTGTCGGGCATCTCGGTAAACAGCGGCTTCTGGCGCTCCTTGGCGACACGCTGGCTCTTGGGTGGATCGACCAAGGTCGGCTCGATCATGACCGGCTGCGGGTGGTGGGCCTCGATCTCGACACGCTCCTCGCGCACCACGGCTTCGCGCTTTTTGGCGGCCTTCTTACCCACGGCCAGGTCCACGGCCACTTCGCGCTTCTCGCGCCGCGTTTCCACCAGAGAATAGGCCCAGGCGCCCAGGCGTTCAGCAACCTGGCTCCAGGAAAAGCGGAACACCGCCGACACGCCGATCACACCCAGCGTAATCCACACCAGGCCGGAGCCAGTGAAACCCAGCCACTTCACGCCAAACGGGCCCATCAAATAGCCCAGCGCTCCGCCCACGTGGCCTGGCAGCTGCGACTCCAGGCGGTACAGGCGAGACCATTCCAACCCGGTGCTGGCGCACAGCAGAACGACCAGGCCGATCCAGAAAGTCCAGGCATTGCCGCTGAGACGCGACGCAGGCTGCTGGGCGCGCTCATCCGGGGCATGGCCGCGCATCCAGTCGGCCAGGGCGGCCAGCCAGGCGCGCACGCCGGCAGCAAAGCACCACCACACAGAAAAGCCCAAGCTGAAATAACTGAGATCGGCGATCCAGGCCCCCAGACGCCCGCCCCAGTTGCGCACCACCGTACTCTGGCCGGAAGTAGACCAGGCGGGGTCTTGCAAGGTGTAGCCCAACATGGACATGAGCCAGAACACCAGGGCCAGCAGCCCCAGGATCAGACCGATTTCACGCGCAAAGCGGTTCAGGCCCGTGCGCACCGGCGACACCACTGGACCGGATGAATTGAGGGTATTGAGAGAATAAGTCATGGGCAGAGAGAACTGCCCTTAGCTTACCCCATGCCCACCACCCCGAATGGGGCTCGGCGACCACGCACTCCACGCAAGATGTAACAGCCCGTGTAGGACTGCCAATCGCTTAAATCAGACTGCCCAGCACCGACTGAATATGGGTGGAACCATTGTCCTGGCTGACGATATAGCCACGCTCTTCCAGATCCTTCATCACCCGACTGACCATCTCGCGCGATGCGCCCACCATCTTGGCCACGTCCTGGCGGGAGATCTTGTCTCGTATCACCATCTGGCCGTTCACGTCATGGGCGGCAGACTCCAACAACACATGGGCCACGCGCCCATACACATCCATCAAGGCCAGAGACTCGATCTTCTGGTCAGCACGGCGCAGCCGCTTGACCAGCCCGGTCATCACGGCCCGGGCCATGGCGGTGTTGCCCTCCAGGCAATGCTCGAATTCAGCGCGGCCCAGCACCAGACAGTCGGTCAAGGCATCGGCCTGCACAGTGGCCGAATGCGGTTCGTGGTCGATCAGGCTCATCTCCCCCACATAGTCACCCATTTGCAACGTGGCCAGGATCACTTCGCGGCCCCGACCGTCGGTGGTCAACACCCGGGCCCGGCCGCTAAGCACGATAAACAGCGTGTCGGACTTGAGGCCCTGCTCCACGATCACCTCGCCACGCTTGAAACGCCGCTTGGTGACCGCCTTGGCCACGACGTCCGCCTGCTCGGACGTCATGCTGGAAAACAGGGGAACGCGTAACAGCAGCTCTATGTTGGACAACATTGACATTCGCATTTCCTCATAAAAAGACACATCCGCCTGGGCCCAGCCCGAGCTCGGCACACAGCATGGACAACTGCGCTGAACCCTGCAAGCCGTGGGTTCATACAATCTGGGGCAAAATTTCAACCCATAGCCGTCACATTCAACGCGCCTAACAGCCGCGCCGACTTGCATTTCGATAGCAAGACGCAAACTGTACACGGCACCTTCCTATTTTCACTACAGGTTTTCATACATGTCTACGATTAAACATGCCAAGGTTTTGGTTTTGGGCTCGGGCCCTGCTGGCTACACGGCCGCCATCTACGCCGCCCGCGCCAACCTGAACCCGGTGCTCATCACCGGCATCGCCCAGGGCGGCCAGCTGATGACCACCACCGAAGTAGATAACTGGCCCGCCGACGTCATGGGCGTGCAAGGCCCGGAGCTGATGCAGCGCTTCCAGGAGCATGCCGAGCGCTTCAAGACCGAAATCATCTTCGACCACATCAACACCGTGGACTTCAGCAAGCGCCCCTTCACCCTGACCGGCGATAGCGGCAGCTACACCTGCGACGCCCTGATCCTGGCCACTGGTGCATCTGCGCAGTACCTGGGTCTGGAGTCCGAAACCGCCTTCATGGGCCGAGGCGTGTCTGGCTGCGCCACTTGCGACGGCTTCTTCTACCGTGGTGAAGATGTGTGCGTGGTCGGCGGCGGCAATACCGCTGTGGAAGAAGCGCTGTACCTGTCCAACATCGCCCGCAAGGTCACCCTGGTGCACCGCCGCGACAGCTTCAAGGCAGAGGCCATTCTGGTGGACAAGCTGCACGAAAAAGTTGCCGAGGGCAAGATCGAGCTGAAGCTATTCCACACGCTGCAACAGGTGCTGGGTGACGCATCCGGCGTAACAGGCGTGCGCCTGAAAAGCACCCAGAGCGATGCCACCACGGACATCGAACTCAAAGGTTGCTTCATCGCGATCGGCCACAAGCCAAACACCGAGATCTTCGCAGGCCAGCTGGAAATGAAAGACGGCTACATCGTCACCCGCAGCGGCCTGCAAGGCTTTGCCACCATGACCAGCGTGCCTGGCGTGTTTGCTGCGGGCGACGTGCAAGACCACATCTACCGCCAGGCCATCACCAGCGCCGGTACCGGCTGCATGGCCGCACTGGATGCGCAGCGCTTCCTGGAGCAAGGCACGCATTAAAAGGCAGCCCGCGCGCGGGCCTGGATTTAAATAAAAAGAGCGGCTGGCGCAGGTATTAACTGCGCCAGCCGCTCTTTTTTTGATAGTAAATGACTACTGCGCAGGTTTGGGCTGCAAGGTGATGCGTAGGCCCTGCGGTGTCACCTCCAGGCTGCCGGGTACATAGCCCATGCCTTCCACGGCGGCCATGTTCTTGGCGCTCACCTGGTAGAGGCTGGCGTCGTCCAGCAAGCGCTCGGCCAACTGGGGTGCCAGGCCTTGCACCAGGCTTTGGTAGCGCTCGGGCACGCCGCCAAAGTCCAGACTGTTGACGTGCAGATCGACCAGGCGGATGGTCTGGTCGCGGGGCTCAAAGCGCAGGGCATAGTCCACATCCAATGTGCCATTGAACACATTGCGGCCCAGGCGCTCGGACACCTGGATCTGCAGCACTGTGCCGACACGGTTGCGCTCGGGCAGCATGCGCACCTGGGGCGTTTGGGCCTGGATTTCAAACAGCGGGCCGATGCGCCCGGTGTAGGGGAAGCGCTGCGCCAGCAGCGACTCGATCTTCTCGGTACTGATGGTGGTGCTGCGCGGCCCGGTGCCCGCACACGCAGCCAAGAGGCTCACACCCAGCAGCACAACCCAGCGCAACAAATAAACATACACACGCATTACAGCAAAGCCTCCTTGTCTACGCCATTGCGGCCCAGTTGGATGCGCAGCTTGCGCAGGGCCTCGTTTTGCACCTGGCGAACCCGCTCGCGGGTCAGGCCCAGGCGCACACTCAAAGTATCCAGGGTTTCGGGTTCACGGTTGTGCAGGCCAAAGCGGCCGTCCAGCACCTCACGCTCGCGCCGGGTCAGGGTGCCAGTCCAGGCTTCCAGCAGGCGTTCCACCTCGTGGATCTGGGTGTGCGCGGCAGGGTCCAGCGCATTCTCATCAGTCAAGGTATCGCCCAGGGTCTGGCCGTCTTCCGAACGGTCAAAGGTGGAGTCCAGTGAGCGCGGTGTTTCTGCCAGGGCCAGCAGGTCGGCCACCTCATGCTCGTCGCGGCCCATCAGCGCAGCGACATCATCGACCCGCACGCCGTCCGGGCGCAGCGCGGCAAATACCGGGTCATGCTCCAGCGTGCGGCGCGCGCGCAGCACCTGTTGCAGCTCGCGCACCACATGTACCGGCAGACGTATCACCCGGCCCTGTTGCATCACCGCACGCTCGACCGACTGGCGTATCCACCAGGTGGCGTAGGTGGAGAAGCGGAAGCCCCGGTCGGGTTCGAACTTGTCGATGGAATGCATCAGGCCCAGATTGCCTTCCTCGATCAGGTCACCCATGGGTACACCGCGCCCCAGATAGGCCTTGGCGATGCTGACGACCAGGCGCAGATTGTGTTCAATCATGGCCTGGCGGGCCGCGAAATCGCCAGCCCGGGCACGCACCGCCATATCGAACTCTTCGCTGGCGGTGAACAGCTCGGTGCGGCGCACATCGCGCAGATACAGAGTGAGCGCGTCGTGGATTTCTCCGCCGGTGGCGAGCCAGGAGGCCAGGCCGTCACCCGCCAAAGGCACGGCGTCTGCCTCAGGCGCGGCATCTTCGCCCAACACATCCACGACCAAGGTCTTAGCGGATACGTCAGGCTTTTGCATGGTATTTACCGGTTGGGGAGGTATTTGATCGGATCGACCGGCTTGCCCTGGCGCCGGATCTCGAAGTGCAGCTTCACACGGTCGGTGTCGCTGCTGCCCATCTCGGCGATCTTCTGGCCCTTGCGCACCGACTGGTCTTCCTTGACCAGCAGGGTCTGATTGTGGGCATAAGCCGTCAGATAGGTGTTGTTGTGCTTCAGGATCAGCAGATTGCCATAGCCGCGCAATCCAGCACCGGCATAGACCACGCGACCATCGGCGGCGGCCAGCACCGGGTCACCGGCCTTGCCACCCAGGTCCAGACCCTTGTTCTTGGCTTCGTCGAAACCAGCGATCTGGCTGCCACTGGTGGGCCAGATGAAAGCTACGTCGTCGTCACCCCCTGTGGCCACAGGGGCCACTGGAGCCGCTGATACGGGTGCAACCGGCTTGCTGGCGGCGCTGGCCGGGCTGGTGGCAGCATTGGCCGCAGCACTGGCTGCAGGCACCGCAGCCGCCGTCACGGTAGAGCTGGCGACCGGGCGCGTTACCACTCCGGCTTCGGTGGCCGTCGCGTTCGGCGAGATCACCCGCAGCACCTGGCCGACTTCGATCAGATTGGGGTTGTCCAAGCCGTTCCAGCGCGCAATATCTTTCCAGCTCTGGCCGTTGTCCAGGCCGATGCGGATCAGCGTATCGCCGGGGCGCACGGTGTAATAACCAGGCTTGCCTGCATTTTCGGCGCCGGGCAAGGGTTTGGCGGGAGCGGCATCGGCCGGCGCAACGACAACGGACGATTGGGTGCGCACTGCCCCCGTACCACGGTCTTCTACCGGAGCTTTGTGCAAACTGGTACTGGAGCAGCCGACCACGGCCAGTACGGCCAAAACGGCGGCCGTGTATTTCCAATCCTGAGGACGCAAAGCGAGCATGTGTAATTCCTGTTCAAGCAATCCCTGATTTTAGAGGGACAAAGTGAACGGCCTCGAGCAATTGCTGCTGCAGACCTTTGGCCGTTTTATCCACGACCACCAAAGCCTGCTGCCCCCCGGGCGTCACCATGGGTGCCACCAGGCGCCCACCTACGGCCAACTGGTCCAGCCACGCCTGGGGAATCGCCTCGCCGCCTGCAGCGGCGATGATGCCCGCATAGGGCGCCCCCTTGGCGTAGCCCACCATGCCGTCGCCGAACAGCAGGTGCACATTCGGCAGACGAAACGGCCGCAAATTGGCGCGGGCCTTGTCATGCAGACCGCGCAGACGCTCGATGCTGTAGACCTCGCGTGCCAGCACCGCCAGCACCGCCGCCTGGTAGCCGCAGCCCGTCCCGATCTCCAACACGCGGCCCAGCGGGCCAGCATGGCCCAGCGGCGAATCCAGCAATAGCTCGGCCATGCGGGCCACCACATTGGGCTTGGAGATAGTCTGGCCCAGGCCGATGGGCAGGCTGGTGTCTTCATAGGCCTGGTTCACCAAGGCGGTATCGACGAAGCGATGGCGTTCTACCTGGCCCATGGCACGCAGCACAGCGACCGAGCCTATGCCCATGGACGCCAGCTTCTGCACCATGCGCGCACGCACAGCTGCCGAGTCCATGCCGTGGCCGGGTGCCGGTGCATGTTCAAAGCTTTTTAAGCCCCTGTCGCTTGAAGTAACTGCGGTAGCAGTTACTTTTTTTATAGCAACCGTCTTGCCGGATGGGGCACCAGAGGAGAGATCCAGCTGCGCAGGAAAGCGGGGACGTTGGGTCATGGAATCCACCGCCGCTATGCGCCGGCGAGATGGGCTGCAGTCTGCGCCCAGTAACCCAGGTGGTCGTGGTCGGTGAGATCCACTTTGAGGGGTGTCATGGTCACGTGGCCCTGCAGGCTGGCGTGGAAGTCGGTGCCTTCTGCATCGTCCTTGGCGCGACCGGCCTCGCCTATCCAGTACATGGTGTCGCCACGCGGACTGTCCATGGTGATGACTTTTTCGGCCGCATGGCGGCGGCCCAGGCGGCACACCTTGAGGGGCTTGAGCTCTTCCAGCGGCAAGTTGGGGATGTTGATGTTCAACAGGAACGGCTGGGCACCCACCAGCTGCTGCTGGGTCATGCGCAGCACCAGATTGCGCGCAGTCTGGGCTGCGGCATCCAGGTGCTGCCAGCCCTTCTGGGTTTGCGAAAAGGCCAGGGACGGAATACCGAACAAATAGCCTTCCATGGCCGCGCCCACGGTGCCGGAGTAAATGGTGTCGTCGCCCATATTGGCGCCATTGTTGATACCGGAGATCACCATGTCCGGCCGGTAACCCAGCAAGCCGGTTAGCGCGATGTGCACGCAATCCGCCGGGGTGCCATTCACATAGCGGAAACCGTTGCTGGCCTGGTGCACGTACAGCGGGGAGTACAGGGTCAGTGCATTCGACTTGGCGCTGTTGTTGTGCTCGGGCGCAACCACCTCGACCTCGGCCACGTCTTTCAGGGCCTCATACAGCGCAACAATGCCAGCGGCCTGGTAACCATCGTCGTTAGAGATAAGAATTTTCATAAAAGGTTTGTGGCTCAACCCCAGGCCGTAGCGCTGCGCGTCTTTCGCCCCCCTTGCAGGGGGCAACACCAGCAGCCTGGCATAGCCAGTTCTGCGGTGTTTCTGGACGACGGGCGTGGTGCTTCTGGCGTGACGCGAATTGTTACGGTTTGAAAATATCTTGATTGTAGGTGCCGTGTTTCCGGCAAGCCCGGCTAGGCAGGAGCTGTGCCCACCCCCTGCTGCTGCGCAAACACCTCGGGGCGCAAAGGCCGGGCAAAGTGGTAGCCCTGGGCATAGGTGCACTGCAGATGGCGCAGGCGATGGGCGACCGCCTCGGTTTCCACCCCCTCAGCCAGTACCGGCAAACCCAGGCTCAAGGCCAGCGAGATCATGCCGCGCACAATGGCGGCGTTGTCCGGGTCGTCGATCAGGTCGCGCACAAAAGACTGGTCGATCTTGATCTTGTCGAACTTGATACGCCGCAAATACGCAAAGCTGGAATAGCCGGTGCCAAAGTCGTCGATGGACAGCTTCACGCCCAAGGCCTGCAGTCGACGCAGCACGGCGGTGACCGCTTCACCGTCGTGCAGCAGCACGCTCTCGGTCAACTCCAGCTCCAGACAATCGGGTGGAATGCCGGAAACATCCAATGCCTCTTCCACCTGCTTGAGCACCACGCCGCGCTGGAACTGCCGGGCCGACAGATTCACTGCCATCATCAAATCAGGACGGCCTGCATCGTGCCAAGCGCGAAGCTGCAAGGCTGCCGTCTTCAGCACCCATCCCCCCAGAGCTTCGATCACGCCGCAATCTTCGGCAATGGGTATAAACACACCAGGAGGAATTGCGCCGCGCTCGGGGTGGTCCCAGCGGCACAAGGCCTCGACACCAATCACACGCCCGCTGGGCAGATGGATCAGAGGCTGGTACTCCAGGCGCAAGGCATTATTTTCAATCGCCCGGCGCAAGGCCGACTCTATACGCAAGCGCTCCAGCGCAGCCTCGTTCATGGTGGCATCGGCAAACTGGTAGGTTCCCCGGCCACCGCGCTTGGCGGCATACAGGGCTGAATCCGCTCGGCCAAACAGGGCGTCGAAATTGTCGCCATCAGCCGGAAACATAGCGATACCCGCCGAGATGGACACACTCACCGGCATATCGGCAAGCACCATGGGCTGGCCCACGGCATCCATCAGCGCCGTAACCGCATGGGCTGCATCTGTCGTACTGTGCACATTGCGCAGCAGGATAAGAAACTCGTCGCCGCTGAGCCGACCGATAACGGAACGCTCATCGGCAAAGCGGCTCAAACGCAGCCCAACTTCGCGCAGCATATGGTCCCCAGCACCATGGCCCAAGGAATCGTTCAGTGTCTTGAAGTTGTCCACATCAATAACGATCATCGCCACCTGCTCGTGGGTGCTTTGGGCATGCTTGAGCACCAGCGTAGAGCGCAGCGCCACGTGCGTGCGGTTAGGCAAACCGGTAATCACGTCCTGGCTGGACAGATAGGCAATCTGCTCCTCGGCTGCCTTGCGGGAGCTCAGGTCGGTAAATGCCGCCACGTAGTGGGTGATTTCGCCGTGGGCGCGCTGATGCAGAGCCGACAGACTCAGCCACTGCGGGTACACCTCGCCATTCTTGCGCCGGTTCCAAATCTCGCCAGCCCAACGCCCCTCGCCGGTCAAGACCTTCCACATGTTTTCAAAAAACATCGGCGCATGCTGCCCGGACGCCAAAAATTGCGGGTCGCGGCCCAGCACTTCGCTGGACTGGTAACCTGTGATTTCGGAAAACGCGCCATTCACCATGATGATGCGGTTGCGCTCATCCGTGACCATGATGCCGTCGGTACTCTGCTCCAGCACCCGGCCCGCCAGTTCCAGCTTGGTCGCCGCGATTTGCTGGTCTGTAATATCGCGGCGCACCACCAGCAGATGCATGCGCTCACCCCGGCGCCCAAAGGTAGGCACACGGATCACGTCGAAACAGCGCGCGTTACCGTGCCCATCTTCTACCACCTCTTGCATCTGCGACGGCAGCCCTGATTGCCAGGTCGCCTCGTCGGCCAATGCACCGTGGCGCAGGCTGTCGCCCTGAGGATGGTCGCGGTCGGCGATCTCCAGATCGGTATAGCCGTAGGCCTGCTGCTCGGAAATGTCCAGCACCGCGCGTGCAGCAGGATTGGTCAGCAGCCAACGCCCCTCACCATCCTTGAGATACACCAGGTCTGGCAAATGACCAAAGACCGAACCCAATAGTTTGTCGCGGTCGCGCAGCAGGCGGTCAGATTCCGAACGCGCTGTCACATCCAAACCTATGCACCAGATGGCACCGGAGGGTTCACCTTGCTGCAGACCGCCGATACTGGACCAGGCAATACGGCGTTTGGCGCCGGACTTGGTGGTCAACGTGGCTTCCATATCCCGAAAGCTAGACCCCTGATCCAGGAAATCGGCAATCTTGCGCGCTAGATACGCGGAATTTGGATACAGCCACTGCAAGGCCTCAGGATGGCCGACCAGTTCATCGCGGCTATAGCCCGTGACGGCCTCGCATTCACGGTTCCAGTACGTAATGCCCTGGTGTCCGTGGAAATCCTTCGCACAAACCAGGACAGGCAGACTGTCCAGAACGCTCAGTATCTGGGGCGAAACAGCGGCCCCCGCCACCAGAGACGCCAATGCCGCCTGGGCCACATCTCCTGCACCCATACCGAATTGCCGATCAAGTTGCGGCAAAGCGGGTTCCAATAGAACTTTGGGGTGCTGTGTTTCCACGCAAACTTTCTAGAAATAAGGCGGACGGGCATTCAGGATGATATTTTCAAACTGTATACGAGAACACCATCCTGGGCCGCATACGGCCATCGATATTTGATTCGCGCCAGAGAGTAAGGGCGAATGGACCGGCATACCATGTTATGGCAAGCCTTTGGACGCAGAGCAGGCCACGCAAGCATGTCCAGGGAGCACTGATACGCCGAAAATGAAAAAAGCGCACAGCTCGATGAGCAATGCGCTTTTTATTAACTGGGGTGGCTGAAGGGGCTCGAACCCTCGACAACAGGAATCACAATCCTGGACTCTACCAACTGAGCTACAGCCACCGTAGATTTAAATTATAACCTGAGTTTTGGAGGTTAACGATTATTCTGCGCCAGATAGTGTTTTTAGCACCGGTTTAGCCACATTGATCTTGACCTTGAACATCTCTTTCAAAGTTTGGTAGTACGCACGGCCTTCGGCAGCGGCCCAACCCTGGGTGTATTGCTCACGCCCCTGCTGCGCCAGATCCGCAGCAGGCACATCGCGGGGCACGCGCTTGTTGACCTTGACCACGGCATAGCCTTGCTCACCCAAATCAACACCCGCCCAAGCAGGCAGGCTGGCAAGATCGACGCGCATGGCGGCATTCACTACACGGGGCAACTGCTGCTGAGCATTTTCACGCGACACCACAACAGGAGCAGACAACCTCGCAGCGGCAGGGCTTGCCTTCCAGGCCGCCAACTTATCCATGCCGTCCTTCTTGGCCAACTCTGCGGCCCGCGACGCAATCAGCTGCACGCGCACGCGGTCTTTGACATCAGACAATGGCAAGGTATGCGCCGGCGCGTACTGGGTGATACGTCCTGCAACCAACTGATTGGCACCAATGTCAATGGCTTCAGTGTTGCGCTTTTTTTCAATCGAATCAGCCGAAAAAATGGCGTTCAAGAATTTGGCATTGGCCAATGCACCCTTTGCGTCTGCAGCAGGCGTGCGTCCCAGACTTGCGGTCTTGATCTCCAGCTTCAATCTATCAGCAATACGCTTCAGGCTGTCAGACTGCTCATAAACGCCATTGGTGAACACATCAGCCACTTCAGCGAACTTGCTCTGCGCCTGCTGGTTCTTCAGTTCAGCTTCCAGTTCTGGGCGCATTTCTTCAAAACTGCGTTGTTTGGGTGCTCGGACATCCGTCAGCTGGATGATATGAAAGCCAAAGTCCGACTCCACAACGTCACTGATGTCGCCTTTCTTCAAAGCAAATGCGGCGTCTTCAAAAGGCTTGACCATGGCGCCACGCGCAAAGTAGTCCAGGTCGCCGCCCTTCGCAGCGGAGCCGGTATCCTGGGAATTCTTCTTGGCGACATCGGCGAAACTAGCTGGCGATTTTTTCACTAAAGCCAGCAATTCCTCGGCCTTGGCACGGGCCTTTTTACGATCGTCAGCCGACGCATCCTTGGGCGCATTGATCAGGATATGGCTGGCACGACGCTCTTCTTTGCCGGCCAGACGCTCGGCATTTTGCTTGTAGTAGGTTTGCAAATCCTGCTCGTTGGGCACGATGCCTTTTTTCACAGCATCCAGGTCCAACACCAAGTACTCCACCTGGGCTTGTTCGGGCGCCTGGAACAGAGATGCGTGGTCCTTGTACCAAGCGTCCAGTTCTGCATCGCTGGGGCTGACCTTAGAAGCGAAATCCGCCGTCTTGAAAAGGGACACTTGGACCTCGCGCTTTTCAAAAAAAGCGTTCAGGGACACGTCAGCCTCGACCCCAGATGCGAATGCCGTACCGGCCACGCCATTCACTACCTGCCTCTGCGACAAATCAGTGCGCACGCGGGATTCGAACATTTCCGGCGTCATGCCCTGGGCGGACAGCAACTGGCGATAGCGTTCCATATCCAAAGACCCATCGGGCTTGCGCAAAGACGCAATTGTCGAGTCATCCTGCAGACTGCGGGCCAACCGGCTGTCACTGGTCACGAGACGGAATTTCTCGGCAGCCGCCGCCAGCACACGCTCTTGCACCAGGCTTTCCAACGTGGCGTAGCGTGCATCCGCAGAGTCGAGCAGCTTGGGATCCAGATTAGGCCGCGAAGCCATCATGCGCTGAACTTCACGCTGGTGGGCCGCATCCCAATCGGCCTGCTTGATGTCGTGCCCAGCCACCTTGGCGACCGTATCGCCGCCTTCGTTGTAACGCCGGAAGCCCTCACGACCACCGACCACCACGAACGCAGGAATGATCAACAAGAACATCAAGCCCATCATGATCTTGCTGTGCTTGCGGACGAAATCAAACATGGAAGAACTCTTTTGAAAAAACAAAAAAGGCGAACAATCTGTTCGCCTTTGCTGGGTGGGGTTGGTGGGTGCTGACGGGCTCGAACCGCCGACCTACGCCGTGTAAGGGCGCTGCTCTACCAACTGAGCTAAGCACCCCACCTGAAACAGAAAACTCAGTTCAACGCATCTTTCAATGCCTTGCCTGGACGAAACTTTGGCACCTTGGCTGCCTTGATTTTAATCGCAACGCCGGTCCGCGGATTACGTCCGGCACGGGCAGCACGCTTGCCAACAGCAAAGGTGCCGAATCCTACCAGCGAAACGGTTCCGCCTTTTTTCAGCGTGGTTTTCACCGCACCAATGGTGGACTCCAGCGCACGCGCCGCAGCAGCCTTAGAAATATCAGCATGCTTTGCGATGTGTTCAATCAATTCAGTTTTGTTCACAAGGAGCCCCTCGCTCTAATTTATTCAGACCAATGTATCTAACAACTTCCCCTCTGGCTTACTGTTCTGCGGCGCGCAGAAAACAAGCCCGAAGAAAACATAACTTTGCAGCACCTACTGCGCAACCGATTAAAACTTTGGACTCCCAACCTGTCAATCGGACAAACTGCATTCAAGCGGCGCGGAGGCGGATTCTAGACTGAAATCAGGCCACTCTTGAGCAGCACGCACACTTTTTATCTCATCGCAACATCAGCTCACAAACAGTGCGCGGGAACCGCGGCAGTCGCACTACTTTGGGGCCATCAACACAGCTGCTGCAAGCCCTTATTTTGTACGCGCCCGAATCTCCGGCAATGCCTTCTGCAAGTAATAAACCATGGACCAAATAGTCAGGATTGCAGAAATCCAGATCAACCACTGACCCCACACATGGGTGTCCACCACGCCAAACAAACGGCCATCAAAAAGCAAGAACGGAATGGCCACCATCTGCGACACGGTCTTCAGTTTGCCGATCATGTGAACAGCCACACTCTTGGACGCGCCGATCTGCGCCATCCACTCACGCAGCGCTGAAATCGCGATCTCCCGGCCAATGATGATGAGCGCCACGAAGACATCAGCGCGACGCAAATACACCAACACCAGCACACAGGCACACACCAAAAATTTATCCGCTACCGGGTCCAGAAAAGCCCCAAAGGACGAGGTCTGGTTCAGCCTGCGCGCCAGAAAGCCATCCAGCCAGTCGGTGGCGGCAAACACCACGAACATCACAGTCGCAATCAGGTTGCGACTGGGCTCGGCCAGGGGCAAATAAAAGACCCCGACGATCAACGGTATCGCGACGATACGCGTCCAGGTCATGATGGTGGGAATGGTCCAGAACATGCCTGATTGTGTCACGCGATTGAGGCACGGGCCTCAACGCAATGCACGGTAGATTTCTTCCGCCAACTCACGCGAAATGCCGTCAACTTTGGCGATATCGTCCACACCCGCTGCAGCCACGCCACGAATGCCGCCAAAACGCTGCAACAGGCTGGCACGTTTCTTCGGCCCGATGCCAGCAATATCCTCCAGCTTGCTGCCGCCGACGCGGACCTTGGCGCGTTGGGCGCGCATGCCGGTAATGGCAAAGCGGTGGGCCTCGTCGCGTATCTGCGCCACTAACATTAGTGCCGCCGAATCGCGCGCCAGTGTGGCCTTGGTACGGCCATCGGCGAACACCAGTTCTTCGAGCCCGACCTTACGGCCCTCGCCTTTTTCGACCCCCACGATCAACCCCAGGTCCAGGCCCAGCGCCTCGAACACCGACTTCGCCATCGACACCTGACCCTTGCCCCCGTCGACCAGCACCAGGTCCGGCATGCGTCCAGCCGGTGGCTCGACACTGGGCTCCGCCTGCACGCCAAATTTGCTGTAGCGCCGCGTCAGCACCTGGCGCATGGCTGCGTAATCGTCGCCCGGCGTGATGCCCTCGATCTTGTAGCGCCGGTATTCTGAGTTCTGCATCTTGTGCTGCTGGAACACCACGCAGGAAGCCTGCGTTGCCTCGCCGGCGGTGTGGGAGATATCGAAGCACTCGATACGCAAGGTATCGAGGTCGTCCGGCGCCAGGTCCAGCGCATCCACCAAGGCGCGGGTGCGGGCCTGCTGCGAACCCTCCTCGGCCAGCAGCCGCGCCAGTTGCAGGCCGGCATTCTTCTGCGCCATCTCCAGCCAGACGCGGCGCTGCTCGCGCGGGTTGTGCACCGCCGTCACCTTGGTGCCGCTTTGAGATGACAGCGCGTCGAGCAAGCTCTTGCCGACCGGCACGCTGGTGATCAACGCAGGCGGAATCGGTATATCGATGTAATGCTGGGCAATAAAGGCCTCCAGCACCTGCACCTCCACGCCCTGGGCTGCGTCCTCGCCCTCCACCTCGACCGCACTCATGAACACCGCGTCTTCCACATGCGTGGGGTAGTAGGCCCTGTCGCCCAAATGGCGCCCGCCTCGCACCATGGCCAGGTTCACGCAGGCGCGGCCGCCTTGTACCTTCACCGCCAGGATGTCCACGTCCTTGTCGGAGACGTTGTCCACCGACTGCTGGTGCAGCACGGTAGACAAGGCACTCATCTGGTTGCGCAACTCAGCCGCCTGCTCGAACTCCAGCTTGTCAGAGTGGGCCATCATTCGGACCTCCAGCGCCTTCAGCACTTGCTGGGTTTCGCCATCCAGAAACTTCTCGGCGTTCAGCACGTCCTGCGCGTAGTCTTGCGGAGAGACAAAATTCACACAGGGTCCAGAGCAGCGCTTGATCTGGTACAGCAAACAGGGCCGCGTGCGGTTGTTGAAAACTGTGTCTTCACAGGTGCGCAGGCGGAAGACTTTTTGCAGCAGCTGGATCGACTCCTTCACCGCCCAGGCGCTGGGGAAGGGCCCGAAGTAGCGGTGCTTTTTCTCTACCGCGCCGCGGTAGTAGGCCACGCGCGGAAATGTCACCGCGCTAGGTTCTGCCGCGAAGGCCGGCAAAGCCGTGATCTTCAGATACGGATAGCTTTTGTCGTCACGGAACAAGATGTTGTACTTGGGGTGCAGCGTCTTGATGAGGTTGTTTTCCAGCAGCAGCGCCTCGGCTTCGGAGCGCACCACGGTCGTCTGCATGCGCGCGATCTTGCTGACCATGTGGCCGATGCGGGTTCCGCCGTGGTCGCGCTGGAAGTAGGTGGTGACACGCTTCTTCAGGTTCTTGGCCTTGCCCACGTACAGCACGATGCCATCGGCGTCGAAATAGCGGTAGACGCCTGGCAAGGCGGGCAAGGCGGCGACTTCGCTTAGCAGTTGCTCGGAATGCACGGGCGCTTCGGCTGGCGCCTCAGGGGGTTCAACAGGATTAATCTCGGACATAGGCCGTATTGTGGACAATCCCTGGCTGCGCTCCTCCACCGACTCCATGATCCCCCTGAAATACCTGTCGGCTTATCCGGCCCACGTCACCGCCCAGGTGCAGCAGCTGCTGGCCGCCGACAAGCTCGGCCCACTGTTGCTGAAAAAGTACCCCAGCGCCCACAGCGTGCGCACCGACAAAGCGCTGTACGACTACGTGATGGACCTGAAAACCCAGCACCTGCGCAATGCCGCGCAGATCAACAAGGTAGGCTTTGACGCCAAGCTGCACGTCTACCACCACGCGCTCGGCACCCACACCACGGTGTCGCGGGTGCAGGGCAACAAGCTCAAGGCCAAGCACGAGATCCGCATCGCCACCCTGTTCAAGGACGTGCCCGATGCCTTCCTGAAAATGATCGCGGTGCACGAGCTCGCTCACCTGAAGGAGCGCAACCACGACAAGGCCTTCTACCAGCTGTGTACGTACATGGAGCCCGACTACCACCAGCTGGAGTTCGACGTGCGCCTGTACCTAACGCACATCGACGTAGCCGGCAAACTGGACTGGCCCGCTTGAAAACCTGGGACATCTTTTGCCAGGTGATAGACAACTTCGGCGACATCGGCGTCTGCTGGCGCCTGTCCGCCGACCTGGCCGCGCACGGCATGCAGGTGCGGCTGTGGGTGGACGACCCGTCGGCCCTGGCCTGGATGGCGCCGCAGGGCTGCCCCGGCGTGGAAGTGCGGCACTGGGCCCAGCCGCTGGACCTGGCGGGCGTGGGGCCCAGCGATGTCTGGGTAGAAGCCTTCGGCTGCGAAATTGCTCCTGAATTTATAGCTGCTCGCGCAGAATATACCTGCGCCAATGGCACAAAACCCTTGTGGATCAACCTCGAATACTTGTCGGCCGAAAGCTATGTGGAACGCTGCCACGCCCTGCCCTCGCTGGTACGCGACGGCCCGGCTGCGGGCCGGCAAAAGTGGTTCTTCTACCCCGGCTTCAGCGACAAGACCGGCGGCCTGCTGCGCGAAGCCGATCTGGCCCAGCGCCAGACAGACTTCGACCGCAGCGCCTGGTTGCAAGACCTTTGGCCCCAACTTCAGCACGGCTTCGGAGCGCCGCAAGGCGCAACCGGCGAGCAGCGAGTCAGCCTGTTTTGCTACGAGCCCCCGGCCCTGCAGGCCTTGCTGGAACAGCTGGCCAGCACGCCCCTGCCCACCCGCCTGCTGGTCACCGCCGGCAGGGCGACGCATGCGGTGCAGGCCTTGCTTTTAGATAAAAAATGGCTCCAGCGCACATTCCACCTGCGCGGGCAGCTATCAATTTCATACCTGCCAACATTGACCCAACGCGACTTCGACCACCTGCTGTGGGCCGCAGACTGGAATCTGGTGCGCGGCGAAGACTCGCTGGTGCGCGCCATCTGGGCCGGTAAGCCTTTTGTGTGGCAGATCTACCCGCAGGACGACGCGGCCCACCACGCCAAGCTGGAAGCCTTTTTGGACATGGCCCAGGCGCCGGACTCGCTGCGCCAGTTCCACCGGGTCTGGAACGGGCTGCATGACGGCCCCCTGCCGGCACCGGACCTGCCTACGTGGAATGCCTGGGCCCTGGCTTTGCGCGACCGGCTGCTGCTGCAAGCCGACCTGGTGACGCAGCTCCTGAGCTTCCAGCCCAAAACCCGTTAAAATCCAGGGCTTTGCCCAAACGGGCTGCTATCGGCAAACGCGATGTTTTGCCCCACCCGCCGCAGACATATCACCCGGAGATGTTCCCGGGAGCGTTGCGCGGCCCTCACTCCAGAGAATGCTATGAAAATCGCCCAAGAAATCCGCGCAGGCAACGTCATCATGAACGGCAAGGACCCGATGGTCGTCCTGAAAACCGAATACAGCCGCGGCGGCCGCAACTCCGCCACCGTGCGCATGAAGCTCAAGAGCCTGATCGCCAACTTCAACACCGAAGTGGTGTTCAAGGCCGACGACAAGATCGACCAGATCGTGCTGGACAAGAAAGAGTGCACCTACTCCTACTTCGCCGAACCCATGTACATCTGCATGGACACCGAATACAACCAGTACGAAGTCGAAGCCGAAAACATGGGCGACGCACTGAACTACCTGGAAGACGGCATGGAACTGGAAGTCGTGTTCTATGACGGCAAGGCCATCTCGGTTGAACTGCCCACCAGCGTGCAGCGCGAAATCACCTGGACCGAACCCGCCGTCAAGGGCGACACGTCCGGCAAGGTGCTGAAGCCCGCCAAGATCGCCACCGGCTTTGAATTCGGCGTGCCAATCTTTGTGGCCCAAGGCGACAAGGTCGAAATCGACACCCGTACCGGCGAATACCGCAAGCGCGTCTAATACACGCCCAGGCGAACCTAAAAAGGCTCCTTCGGGAGCCTTTTTTATGGCCGACAAACCACACCCTCAGGCCTCCATGCAAGCACCTTCCGCAGTCGATCCCAAAACCGTGGCGCATTTTCAGCCCAAGGCCATCACGCCCACGGCCGAACAGCTGGCGGTGCAGGTCAGCCCAGCGCGCATGGCGATCGTGGAGGCCAACGCGGGCGCCTCCAAGACCACCGTGCTGGCCCTGCGCATGGCCGAGGCCTGGACGCGCGGCACCCGACCCGAACACATCTTCGCGTTGACCTATACCGACGCCGCCCAGCTGGCACTGAAGACGGCCCTGAAAAAAATAGGGGTGCCGGCCGCCATCGTCCAGCAGCTGCGCATACAAACCTTCGAAGCCTTTTGCAGCCAGGTACTGCGCGACATGGAAGGCGGACCGGTGCCGCTCTATACCGAGGCCGAGCAATTCAGCCCAGTGCTCTGGGAGGCCGTGGAACGCGTGGCAGAACACCCCAGCGAAAAGTGGCCGGAAGAACTGCTCATGCCGACCCTGGGTGACCAGGGCCTGGTGGACAGTTTTCTGCAATACAGCGAAATCCTCAAAGGCACGCTGCGCGATGTGCTGGAGCGCCAGGAGCAGTCCGTCACGCCCGACTACGCCGCCTCCCTGGAAATCGAATACACCCAGCTCAAGATCTACCTGGCGTTTGAACGCCTGCGCACCGCCAACCCCGAGAAACCCGCGTTCCGAGGCCCGCAAGACGCCACCTACGACCTGGCCTGCATGCTACGCGAAGCCGAGCCCATGGAGCACTACCCCGCCTGGCCAACCCGGGTGAAGGTGCTGGTCATCGACGAGATGCACGACATGAACCAGGCCATGTTCACCGTGCTGCAGGCCCTGCTGGCCAGCAACCGCTGCTTCTTTTGCGGTGTGGGCGACATCGACCAGGTGATCCACAAAGCCACCGGCGCCGACGCCAAATTCATGCGCAGCAGCCTGGCCGAGCACAGCAGCCACAAGGTACAGCGCTACCCGCTGACGCACAGCTTCCGTTTCGGCGCTGCCGTGGCCAAGCTGGCCGGCCAGATCGCCCACAAAGCCTATGCCACCATGGCCCCGCACAACACCCAGCTCACGCGCCTGGACTACGCCGACAACGCCGCCTGCGCGGCCCTGGTGGTGCAGCAGGCCTTGCAATGGAAGAGCCAGCCGCGCGCCAAGATGCATGAATTTGCAGTGCTGCTGCGCCATGCC
The DNA here is from genome assembly GCF_058216335.1 of Rhodoferax sp. SPJ21. Classification (NCBI taxonomy): domain Bacteria; kingdom Pseudomonadati; phylum Pseudomonadota; class Betaproteobacteria; order Burkholderiales; family Comamonadaceae; genus Rhodoferax; species Rhodoferax sp. SPJ21. The sequence goes on along the minus strand of NZ_JBYZMO010000002.1, from coordinate 1,532,509 downwards.
CACCAGTCGGTGCAGATTGAAAACGCCCTGATCGAGGCCGGCCTGCCCTACACCACGCGCGGCTTCGACAGCTATGTGCTGCGGCCCGAGGTGCTGTTCCTGCGCGGCCTGCTGGCCGTGGCCACTGACGACCTGCGCAGCGTCACCGTGGAGCGCACCCGCGCCCTGGTGATGCGCGCGCTGGTGTTCTTTGCCGGCTCGCACATCCAGGTGGAGGGGCGCGAACACGAATCACAACAAGAGCTATTGGACGATGCCGTGCGCAGCGTCACCGACAACCCGCTGTTCCTCACCTCGTTCTTCGACAACCAGGTGCTGCGCAACGCGCCGGCCAATACCCGCAAGCGGCTGCAGGCCGCCGTACTGCGCATACGCACCCACACCGGCCCCGGCCTGCTGGACGCCGTGCTGAAAGATTTGCAGATCCATACGCTGGTGAACCAAGTGCTCAGCTCACGTCTGCGCCGCGTGGAGGCAGAAACCAACCTGACCTGGCTGGCCCAGGCCGCCGAGCGATTTGCCAGCCCGGCGCTATTCTTCCAGCACCTGAACGCGATCGAGCAAAAGCAACATGACAGCCAGCGCGACAAAAGCAGCAGCCTGCTGATTGCCAGCATTACCAGCGTCAAGGGGCTGGAGTTCGATGTGGTGCAAATACCGTATCTGGCGCAAGGAGAGTTCCCCGACCCGCATTCCGATGCAGGCGAAGAGGCCAACACCTTCTACGTAGGTGTGACCCGCGCCCGGCGCCAACTGACGCTGCTGGCCAGCCAGACCCGGCCCAGCAGCCTGCTAGCCGACAAGCACTAAATGCAATAAATCGCCTCAGCGGACCATGCAGCTACCGGGTGCGCTGGGCAGGATGATGCCCCAGCGCACCACGCCGGTGCCACTTTTGATGGCCTGCGCCTGCGATACGGCCCAGGGCATATTCCAGGCACCGGTGACAGAGGCCTGCTCCATCAGACGGTTCAGTTCCGGGCTGTTGGCCGAGGAGCCGGTAGCGCCCCGGGTCTGATCGTCCAGCACCATGGCACCGCAGCTGCGGATGGCTTCGGCATTGACCCACGGCGATTTGAAGTAGTGCCCGTCAATCAGCACCGCCACCCGCTGCGAACCCGAACTATGGGCCACGATATTGCCGCCCAGCCAGATATCAGAGACAACGATGCGCAAGGGCACGCTGGTGTGCTTGCGCCACTCTTCCATGGCATTGCGCGCCAGTAAACCGCCTGGGAAGTTGGCCCGGGTACGCCAATGGAAGTGCTCGGCCACCACCGTCTTGCCCAACACCAAACTCAGGCATAGAACAACGTGCGCAGCGATCACCGCACGCAAAATCGAACGCTCAATCAAACTGGACACGGGCATTCGCAGCACGGCCATTGCCAGCAAGCCCGCTAGCAAAAATGCATTCGCGCCCCAACGGGATACCAGCTCCGTCCGGGTCGCGACGCAGTACACCACGGTCAGCACCAGCGGCGACAAGGTAGCGACCCACAGAAACAGGCGATCCGATGGATTGAGGGCCGGCGTGGGTTGCAACGCCTCCGTACTCCTACGGCACAGCCTGCGCAAATACAGCAGGCCCAGCACCAGCGGCCAGACGCGGACCAGCTGGATGCCCGCAAAAGCCCCCAGGCTCGACAACTGGGCCGCCCAGCCCTGCAGGGGCAGCGTCACGGAATGGGCGTAGCGGAAAGGCAGGAAATTGGTGGTTTGCAGCCAGATAGCGTGTGGCACCAGCACGGCCACAGATACCAGGGCCGCCACGGCAAGCCCCTGCAACGTCAGGCGGTGGTGCAAGGCCCGGTCCAGTGCCAGGTACAACAGCAAACCGGCAATGGGCATCAGCGCCACATACTTCACCATCATGGACAAGCCGGCATACAGCCCCACCAAAGCCCACAGATAGAGCGATCCCCGGCGGGTCGCCAGGTAGAACGTCAAGACCATCGCCGCCTGGAAGGGCAGCAATGCCGTGTTGTGGTTGAAGTTGTCAGCCCCCAGGTTGTGGTACGTCACCAGTGAGGTCAGAGCCACCGCCACCAAAGCACGTCGCTGCGACATGAATTCGCAACCCAGGCGCCAGGTCAGGAACAAGGCCAGCACTGTGCTCACTTGGGCAGCCGCGAACGGCAGCACCACCGAGGGGCCAAATACCTGCAGCAAGCCGTGCATCAGCCAAGACGGTACGGGCGGATGTTTCCAGTAGCCGTTCTCCATCGAAAACGACCAGGTGAACTGCTCGGCCGAATCGATCTCGGGGGCCTTGTAGGTCAGGCCAGAAGCCAGGCTCCACAGCAACACCTGGCCCAGGCATAGCAGCAGCACGGTGTGCCATACAGGCCGCTCACGCGTGGCATTCGATGCGGTGGCGCGGCCCAGGGCCTCCAGAGGCATGGCGTCGGTACTCATGCAGGCCGCCCTCCACCCCAAAGACGCGTACGCCTTACGAGGGGATCAGTCCGCCCGCTAAAGGCCATCCACCGCACCTGGCACCCGGTCCCACTTAGCGCTTGAGCAGAATCTTCAGCACGGTCTGCATACGCCGCGCCTGGCCTGCGTCGAAGCTGCTGGCCCAAACCTTGGCAGCATCTTGGGCCCAGGTTTGTGCGGGCGATGGGTCGTTGCGCTTGGTCAGCAACTGCAGTTGCAGCATGCGGCGGGCGCTGACCAGCTCGGCGGGCGTGGGTGCCTCGGCGGCGATTTCCAGACGCAACAGGGCTTCTGCGGCGGTCTTTTCATCGGTCTTGGCGGGCGCGCTCAGGCTCTGTGCCCAGGCCGTACGGGTCGCAGGGTTCACGCCATGGCCCAGGGCCTGGGCGCTGGGCAGCTGGGCGACGTCACGCTTTTCCCAGGCGCTCAGCAGGTCGGTCAAGACCTCGCCATGGGCTTGGGCGGCCAGCTTCTTCAGCGCGTGCTGGGCGTTTTCCAGCGCATCGCGCTGGGCGCGGAAGGCCGCGTCACCCAGACGTGGGCCACGGTCTTCGAACGCGGGGCGGTCGCCAAAACGACCGCCGTCACGGCCACCACGGTCGTCGCGGCGGGGCTCGAACTTGTTGTCACCCGGGCGGGCGGCGCCACGTGGGCCGTCCTTGCGGTCACCAAACTTGCCGCCACGGCCCGCAGCGGGTGCGGGCTCGGCCTTCTTCATGCCGGGGCGGTCGTCGCCGCGCATGGCCACTACGGGCTTACGCGCCGGCTTGGGGGCTTCGACCGGGGCAGCTTCTGCAGCCGGCTCTGCGTTTGCTACATTTTCAGTAGCTGCTTGCGCAGACTCTTCCTGCGCTACAGGCGCATTTTCTTCAGAAGCTTCCGCCACCGGTGCGGCAGCCGCAGATTCGGCCTGCACAGCGGACTGGGCAGCGGCGTCAGCCTTATCAGCATTCACTGCAGCCTGGGCCAGGGCCTGACCGCGCAGCGCGGCCTCCAGGTCGCCCATGGCAGCGCGGATCTTTTGCGCGTCGCCCGAGGCGTTCGCGGCATCCAGTGCCTTGGCGGCGTCCAGCACCATGCGGTCGCGGTCGCTCAGGGCCGTGGCGGCCTTGCTGCGCTCTTCGGTCTTGCGGTTGAATGCCTCGTCCAGCGGCTTGCGGAAGGCGTCCCACAGCTTTTGTTCGAACTTGCGGTCCAGCGGCACGCCCTGGGCCTCAGCCTGCCAGCGTTGCTGCAACGCCTTGACGGCGTCGATGCGCAATACGGGTGCGGCACCCAGCACCTTGGCTTCTTCGATCATGGCCTGGCGGAATTCCACGCTGGCTTTTTGCAGGTTTTCCAGAGGCGCAGCGGCCAGGCCGATGGCCTCTTTCCACAGCGGCTGCATTTCAGCAAACGCCTTTTCGCCCAGGTGGCCGGCATCGCGCCAGCGGTCGCCGAACTGGTGCAGGATGCGGGAGAAGCCCTTCCAGTCGCCGTCCTTGGCCGTCACGTTCTCGGCGGCCCAGGCCTTGACTTCTTCGATCAGCGCCAGGCGCTGGGCCTTGTTGGCCACGGCTTCGGTCTTGACCTTGTCCAGCCAGGCTTCGACGACCTTGTAGGCCTCGTTGCAGGCTTCGTCAAAACGCTTCCACAGCGCATGGTTGGGCACGCCGCCTTGGTCGGTCTGCTTCCATTGCTCGCGCATCTGGCGCAGCGTGTCTTGCATCTTGCGGCCGCCCAGGGCATGGCCGTCGGGGCGCTTGAGCAGGCCTTCGGCTTTGATCAATAGCTCTTCACGCAGTTGGTCGGCGCGCCAGCGCTGCCAGCCTTCGAGTTCACCGGCGGCGGCCAGTGCGGCTTGCGCGGCGTTGCCCAGCTTCTCATCGACCAGACGGTTGTGTTCTTTCAAGGCATTGCGCAATGCCGCTGCGGCGCCGGCGCTGGCCTTGCCATGGCCTTCGGCCACTTCCTGCTCGACCTTGCTGAGTGCGTCTTGCACCGCCTTGTTGGCGGCTTCGCGCAGGGCCGGGTCCACCGGGGCTTTGGGTTCCTTGGCTGGTCTGGCGGGCTTGGCAGCTTCCAATGGAATGCCACGGGCCACACGAATTTCGTCGGCCCACACGTTCACCGGGGGCAGCGGCGCATTGGCGTCGGCGTCGGCCGCGACGACCAGAGCCAAAGCGCCCTGGAAAGCTTCCCACACCACCAGCAGTTGGCCGCGCGAGGCATCCAGCATGGTGGGGTATTTGCCATCCACGCTGGTCCAGTTGCTGTCGGACGCCAAAGCCGTGGCCTGGTCTTGCCAGTGTTGTACATCGTTGCGCAGCACGTCCAGCGCGGCCTGGGCATCACGCCAAGGCTTGGTGGACAGCACTTCGATGCGCTGGGCCAGCAGTACGGCGGCTTCACGCTGCACCTGCACGCGGTGCTGCAGGTCTTCAATGCCTTTGACGCGGTCGGCCAGCTGCACCTTCAGGGCGGCCAGCGGTTCCTTGCTCAGCGGTGCGCCGGCCTTGGCGGCATCGCGCTGCCAAGCCATGGCATCGGCCATGTTCAGCTTGGGCAGGGCCAGCAGCGCGGTGGCCTTGCGGGCCCACTCGGCAGCGATGATTTCAGCGCCCTTGCTGCGCTTGAGTTCGTCCAGCTTTTCCTTCAACGGCTTGGCCGCACCACGGTCTCGTCCGTTCAGCTCCTGGAACACCTCCTGCATCTGCTCGTAGCTGGGGTTGGTCACCAGCCAGTCGCGGATGCGCTGCGCACGCTCACCGGCGGTGTGGGCGGAAAAAGCGCCTCCCGTCAGGGTGTCGAGCGGATGCGGTTCTTGGGATTTTGTGGCGTTCACGGCAGGCTTTTCAGAAGGAGTGGCAGGCGTTGTTTTAGGAGAGGAGAAGCCGAACATGGATGAATTTCTTTGGGGATAGAACAAGCGGCCACCAGGGCCGCTAGGCCCCACGGCACACAGGTCCGGTTCGGGGCAAAGGTGCTATTTTCGCCGCTTTTCAAATAGCTGCACAAATCCAGGCCTGGCGGACCTGGATTTAGCCATCCGGTCTTAAGGCATGGCCAGCTGCAGCTCGGCCTGCGGCTGCCAGGTAGCCTCGGTCGCCAAGGTTTTGGCAGCCCCCAGGAACAAGCGTTCCAGCGGGATTTTTTGCCCCGCCAGATAGTCACGCACAACCACACCGCGCTGTACCGCCAGGCGTTGTAGCGCGTCATCGCTGGCGGGTAGATTGGCCAGCAACAATTGCTCCATCTCGGCATCCGGCAAGTCCTTGAGCAGACCCAGGGCGTTGCGCGGCTTGGGGAAGTTGGCCCGCTTGTACAGGGACTTGAGCAGGGCCGGATATTCGGCGGGGTCTACCGCCATGGACGCCAGCTCGCCGGTATCGGCATCGGGCGCAGCCGCGCCGTCCACTACGGCGTTGCGGCGCTTTTCAGCCAACACGCGGCGTTGCAGCCGGGCCTTTTGCAAAGCTTCACGCTCGGCTTCGACACTGGCGCTGCCCACCACGGTCAACTTCAGGCCATTGCGCGCCTCCAGCGCCTTGGCTACTTTGTCCAGGTTTTGCCGGGCCTCGGGGGTGAGCAGCGCGCTGCCGGGGGCGAAGTGCACTACGCTCAGTTCGTCCCCTCCGCCGCCAAAGGCACTGGCCAGCAGACTGAAGGGCGAGGTAATGGCCTTGGCAATCAGGTTGCCGATGATCTTGAAGATCACCGGTCCGATGCGGAACTGCGGGTCGTTCAACGAACCGGACAAGGGCACATTCAGGTCGATCACGCCATTGCGGTCGGCCAGCAGTGCCACGGCCAGCTTCACTGGCAGGCTGGCCGGCGCTCCCGCCACCTCGTCGCCAAAAACCAGTTGGTTCAGGATGATGCTGTTGGTCGCCGTCAACTGGCCATCGGGCTGGACCACGTAGTGCACGTCCACACTGAGCTTGCCGCGCTCAATGCCGTGGCCAGCGTATTTGATGCTGTAGGGCGACAGCGCGGGCAGCTCCAGGTCGCGCACCTTGGCATTGATGTCCAGTGCCAGGGGCTTGGCCAGCGGGTTGAGCTTGCCCAAAATCTCCAGCGAGGCCGTGCCCTCTGCCCGGCCGCGCAGCTCCAGGTCGGCCTGCTGCACCACGCCCTGCTCGGCCACGGAGGAGAACGCGCCCAGCTTGCCGGTCAGCTCGCTGAGGTTGGCGCTGTAGTTGGGCTTGATGAAGCGGTCCGAGAACTGCACCCGGCCGTTGACCAGGCTGATGGCGCCTATGCGCACCAGGGGTGCGGCGCTACTTGCATCATTTTGGCCGCTGGCGCTTGATTTACCTGCGCCAGCAGCTACAGTATTAGTAGCACCAGGCGGTTCCGCCGGGCTGGATTTGACCAGGTCTTGCAGGTTGATACGGCCGGTTTCGTCCAGGACCACGCGGGCATAGAAGTCGCTGAGCGCGGTTTCCTTGACCTCGACACGGGTCACGGTAGCCGGAGCCAACGCCACGTCCACCCCGCGCAGGTTCAACAATTTCCAGCTCAGCAATTCACGGTTCTGGTTGGCACCTGCATCCGGGGTACTGCTGTAGGGCGAGCGGTTGGCGCGGAACTCCTCCAGCGTGCCGTCGCCACGCACCTTGAGCACCGGCCCGGCCGGGCTGGCGCTGTAAGCGACCTGGCCTTTGAAGCTGGTGTCGGCCCGCACAATGTCCACATTCAAGCTGGCGCCGAAATACGGCTCCAGCGCATGCAGGGGCAGATGCACCACATCCACCTGGCCCTGGGCCGCCAGCGGCTGCAGGGCCAGCGTGCCTTTGTAAGACAGGCGTCCAGCCTCCACATTGCCGGCGCCGATACGGGCGGCAATGTTCAGCGGCGAAGGCTTGGCGCTGTTCGGGTCCAAGTCTTTCATCTGCACCTGCAAAGCCGTCAATTCCAAGGAGACGGGCTGAGCCGCCGCCTTATCTATATAGGAGACAGCGCCGCCTTCCAAGGCAAGGTCGGCCACGTTGATGGACCAGGGCTTGGCCGTTGCGCTGGAAGGTGCTGGCGCGGTCACCGCAGAGTCAGCTACTGGCATGGTACCGGCAGGCGTTTTGAGCCAGCGCTCGAACATCCAGCGCTGGTCGGCGCCCCGCTCCACTTTGGCACGCGGCTCGGTCAAAGCCAGCTTGCCGATGCGCACGCTGTGCTGGGCCAGATCGACCTGGGCTTGCAGCAGCTGCAGTTGGCGCAGGCTGGCCAGGGCAGCCGCTGCCGGCTTGCCGCCGGTAGACGGCGCGCCCAGCGCCAGGCCGTCCAGCGTGAGCTGCTTGGCCGTAATTTGCAGTGCTTCGGACGCCTTCCACTGCAGCTGCAGATCAGCATTCAGCTGGCCACTCAACCGAGGCTCCAGCACAGCCGCCAAGTACGGCGCAGCTAGGTCCAGCGGTAAGCCTCCCAGACTGGCATCGACATTCGCCTCCTGGTCGGTGGCGGAGCCGCTGAAGCGCAGCTCGGCGGCCTTGCCAGCCTGGGCCTTGCCACCCTGTTCCAGCTGGACCTGGCCGCTGAACTTCAGCGGCTGGGTGAACGGCCAGGCGATGGCCGATGCCTCCAGCGCCACATCGTTCAAAGCCAGTTGGGCTGCCGGGCGGGTGGTGGCGTCGCTCCAGCGGACACTGCCCCGCGTCAGCGCCAGCTTGGCCACGTTCAGCTTCCACGGCGAGGACGCTGCAACTTCAACATCCTTTTGAGTGCTAGCGCTTGATTTACCTGCGGGAGTAGCTACGTTTTTAGGAGCAACCGGAGGTACAAGAAAATCCAGCCGCCCGGCGGCATTGCGGCGCATATCCAAGGCCAACGCATTCAACTCGACCGAAGACAGCTTGACCACTTGTTCCAGCGGGCGCACATCCTCCAGCGTCAGCTTCAAGCTGTCCAGCGCCAGCCACGGCGCACCCTGGGGGTTCGCCACCTTCAGCTTGTCGGCCTGCAGCACACCGCGCAGGCGCACGGTCATCTTGGGAGTTTCTTCAAACGCCAGTTGCAGGTCCGCATTCAGCACCGCGCCCTGCACCTTGACCGGCAGGCTGGCGGGTAAGTAGGGCAAATAAGGCGCCAGGTCCAGGTTCTTCAAGACCAGGTGCGCATCGGTCTTGCGGGTGGGCTCAAAGGGCGTGGTCTGGGCCGCTGTGTCAAAACTGCTGCCATTCAGGGTAAAGGCCAACCTGGGCTCGGCCTGAATGCTGCGCTGCGAATCCAGGTTGCTGATGAAAGGCAGGCTCAGGTGCAGGTCGCGCACCGCGTGGGTCTTGCCCACAGGCTGGTCCACAAAGTCCACCGAACCGTCGGTCAGGGTGACGTTGTACAGCGCAAACGAAGGCGTAGGGCTGGGCTGGGGGGCTGGCGGCGTGGCCAGGCGGGCCACGATGTCATCAAAGTCATAGCGCCCATCGCCCAGGTGGGTGATCTTCAGCTGCGGTTGCTGCACAGCGATAGCATCAACCACAGGCGCCAGCCGGCGCAGGGATTGCCACAGCGCCACATCCACCAGCACATGCTCGATGCGCAGCTGCGGCGTCGCCCCTGCTGCCGGTCCGGCGATGGACAACTGGTCCAGCGTCAATGCCAGCGTCCAGGGGTGGAAGTCCACCCGGCCAACCTGCACCTGGCGGCCCAGCTTTTCGCTGCCTGCCTTCTCCAGCTGGCTTTTCAATAGAGGCGGCACCGCCAACCAGGCAAGCACCCATAACACCAACAAACCAACGACAGCCCACAGCACGCGGCGCAGCCATGGACGGGAAGCAAAAGATACAAAGGTCATGTTGCCCATTTTGCCGCCAGACCTGCACCGCACTGTGAGGGAATGCACGGCCCAAAAAAGCAGAAAGCCCGGACGGTAGGTAGTGAGCCTGGCCGCCGGGCTTGACGGCGAACTTGCGGTTCATGCCGTCTGGGTTTGCAAGGGAGAGAGTGATGTCCCCCATTGCATTGGAAGCAAGAGATTGCCTCCATATAGTACCGGGGCTGCTCCACACCACCGTCGCAAAGTGTCAGGCTTAGCAGGCTCCTACCGGTGAACGCCTGTTTGCACAGGCGATGTCAATTTAGTCCATGGTGGGCGAGATTACAAATCTGCTTTTCAATGCATATGCCGTCTGCGATTGAGTCAATTTTCTTGACACAGGAAATGGAGTCTGTCGCCACACGGCGGCTGTATACACGGCAAGCCCTCACTTACATCAAGAAACAAAAAAAATCTGGTTGGCGATGCGAAGTGCCTTCGGCCCTGTGCAAATTAGGCAAAAACGGAGTTGATAATCAACAATTTAGTATATAGAGTGAATTTCATATTCTTGACTTGATATGATAAGTCCTCCTAGAATCCGCCCGTCCCTCCCACTATGGCCTAGGGACAACCCGAATCCGCTGCCGACCCCCGGCTACATCAGATCGCTGCACAAGCCTGGAAGGCGCCGCAGGATACTGATAGCGTACCCACCCAATCGAAGTGCCAAAGCGAATTGCTCTTACGCAAATTGATCGCCCCCGGCCTTCGCTCGATGAGGAAGTGCTATGACAGCGTTACAAAAGTTAGGACATGGACTGCGGACTTTCGCATCCGATATTGCCCAGGGCTTTTTTGAGATTACCCACAACGGATTTGCCCTCTTGGGCTTGGTTGTGGCTTTTACTATCGTGACCATGACCGCCCGGCCCGATCTGCGCCAGGTGGCCGAAGTCCAATTGATGGGCTGGTTACAAGAACGCCAGGTGGAACCCACTGGCATGGAAGACATTGCCGAGGCAGACACCGAGGCCGTGGACCGCGCAACCGCAAGCAACCCCAAGGACCTGCCCAAACAGCAGGCGGCCGTCGCCTATTGGCTGAGCAAAAAATACCATGTCGCGGCCGAACCGGTCAGCGCCCTGGTAGCCGAAGCCTATGACATCGGTAGCCGAGTCAAGCTCGACCCGACCCTGATCCTGGCCGTCATGGCCATCGAATCCGGCTTCAACCCCTTTGCCCAAAGCTCTGTGGGCGCCCAGGGTCTGATGCAAGTCATGACCCAGGTGCATACCCAGAAATACGATGTGTTTGGTGGCAAGCTGGCTGCGTTCGACCCGCTAACCAATCTGCGTGTGGGTGTCAAAGTGCTGCAGGAGTGCATCGCCCGCGCTGGATCGGTCGAAGGTGGGCTGCGTTTTTACGTAGGCGCTGCAAATATTGAAGATGACGGTGGCTACGCCAGCAAGGTCATGGCAGAACACGTCCGCCTGCAACAAGTAGCGGCTGGCCGCGCTACGCCCACGACCCCGCAGTTGCGCACAATCCCCGTCACTGCGCCCGCCCCAAAGCAGCCCGCAACGGATGACGTACAAAAAGTGGCCGTACTTGGCAAGTACTGATCTGCGTTCGCCGGCTCCGTTACACTAGGCAGGTACGCAACTGGCGATAGGCGTGACCCCAGCAGAGGGTGCTCACGCTGACGTGGACCACCGCAGCAAGCTTTTTTACAAGGCTTTTCGGACAACCACTGGGAAGCGTACCGCCAGGCTTTAGCCTGGTGTTCAGCCGTTCGCCTGGGCAGCACTTGTTCCAACCCCAAGACCCTCGTCTGATAGGACTGCCATGTACGACCGCCGCATTCTGATTGAACAAACCGACCCCGAGCTGTTCGCCGCTATCCAGGCCGAAAACGCCCGCCAAGAACACCATATCGAGCTGATCGCCAGCGAAAACTACGCCTCGCCCGCCGTCATGGCCGCGCAAGGCTCGCAGCTCACCAATAAATACGCCGAAGGCTACCCCGGCCGTCGCTACTACGGTGGCTGCGAATACGTGGACATTGCAGAACAATTGGCCATCGACCGCGTCAAGCAACTGTTTGGCGCTGAAGCGGCCAACGTACAACCGCATTGCGGCGCATCGGCCAACGAAGCCGTGTTCCTCGCTTTCCTCAAGCCCGGCGACACCATCATGGGCATGAGCCTCGCCGAAGGCGGTCACCTGACCCACGGCATGGCCCTGAACATGAGCGGCAAATGGTTCAACGTGGTCAGCTATGGCCTGGACGCCAACGAAGCCATCGACTACGACGCGATGGAACGCAAAGCCCATGAAACCAAGCCAAAACTAATTATTGCGGGCGCCAGTGCTTACTCTCTCGCTATCGATTTTGAGCGCTTTGCCAAGGTTGCGAAGGATGTGGGCGCCATCTTCATGGTTGATATGGCCCACTACGCAGGCCTGATTGCCGCCGGCATCTACCCCAACCCCGTGCCACACGCAGACATCGTCACCTCCACCACCCACAAGAGCCTGCGTGGCCCGCGTGGCGGCATCATCTTGATGAAGTCGGAATTTGAGAAAGCCATCAACAGCGCCATCTTCCCTGGCCTGCAAGGCGGCCCACTGATGCACGTCATCGCGGCCAAGGCTGTGGCATTCAAGGAAGCGCTCACGCCCGAATTCAAGACCTACCAGCAACAGGTATTGAAGAACGCCCAGATCGTGGCCGAAACCCTGACCCAACGCGGCCTGCGCATCGTCAGCGGCGGCACCCAAAGCCACGTCATGTTGGTGGATCTGCGCGCCAAGGGCATCACGGGCAAGGAAGCTGAAGCCGTGCTGGGCAGCGCCCACATGACCATCAACAAAAACGCCATCCCCAACGACCCGGAAAAGCCCATGGTCACCAGCGGTGTGCGTATCGGTACACCTGCCATGACCACCCGCGGCTTCAAGGACGAAGAAGCCCGCGCCACCGCGAACCTAGTGGCCGATGTGCTGGACAACCCGCGTGACGCCGCAAACCTCGACGCCGTGCGCGCCAAGGTCGCAGCATTGACCAGCCGCTTCCCCGTCTATCGCTAAGCGCTAAGACGACATGAAATGCCCCTTCTGCGGCCACGGTGAGACCCAAGTAGTCGAAACCCGTGAATCTGACGACGGCGACCTGGTTCGCCGCCGGCGCCGCTGCGGGGGCTGCGAAAAAAGATTCACCACTTATGAGCGACCGGAAGTCAACTTCCCTACCATCGTAAAAAAAGATGGACGCCGCATCGACTATGTAGCCTCCAAACTGCGCGCATCGTTCACACTCGCTTTGCGAAAACGCCCTGTGAGCACTGAACAGGTAGATATGGCGATTGAACGAATTGAAGAAAAACTACTTAATCTAGGGGTACGCGAAGTTCTATCGAACTACATTGGTGAACTGGTTATGCGCGAACTCAAAAAGCTGGACAAAGTCGCTTACATACGTTTCGCAAGCGTGTACCGCAGCTTTGAAGATGTGGATGACTTCAAAACCCTCGTAGACGAAGTGCAACGATAAGGCGCAACACATTAATCGCCGGGGCAACAACAAATAAGCAAAGTTAGCAACGCGATGCGAAACACGGGCATGAGGCAGCTCACCACAGTTTAGGTTGCGTGGATCTCCCTAACGGGCCTTCTCGCACGACGAGCGGTTGTATGGGTACAACCGTAACTGGGATTTTTTTCCTATCATGCGCAAATGGAATCATTGCGCCCCACCCCCCCCGTTTTCCCATTAAAAGCATTGCGAAGAAACAGTCGGCATGTGCGCTCTGCAGGATTTTCCCTGGTAGAAGTGCTGATATCGATCATTGTTTTATCGTTCGGCCTGCTGGGCATGGTTGGACTGCAAGCAACGGCTTTGCAATCCAACAGAGACGCAAAACTGCAATCCATCGCAGTCAACCTTGCGCGTGAATTGGCCGAAATAATGCGTAATAACAAAGATATTGCCTTGTCCAGCACAAGCCCCTACTTTGGCGACTTCAACTCCAATCCATTAGCACCAGCCTCTACCAGTTACTGCCTCAATGTCGCTACCAGCACCACTGCGTGCGCGAGTACAACCGAAATTGCGAGTGCTGAAATGACCGAATGGCTTTCAAGGGTTGACAGCGAATTGCCTGGCGCGCATGTCACCGTCTGCTCCGACTCCGCCCCCTTTGACTCGAACGGCATACCCCAATGGACCTGCGGCACCGGCAGTGGTGCCAGCACTGTCATCAAAATTGGGTGGACAAGGGCGTCAACCGACCGAAAAAGTACGAATAGCACACCACTCGAAAGAGCTACGCTGCCCTCCGTCGTTCTTCCGGTCACTGCAGGTAGCGTGCAGTGAGAGCAAGCTTCCGCAAGCAAAACGGCTTAACCATGGTTGAGCTGTTGGTCGCCATGGCGATCAGTCTGATCATCGCGATAGCAGCCATTGCATCTCTTATCGTAAGTCGCAAAGGTTTCAATGCCATCGATGCATCTTCTCAGTTGCGTGATAACGGCCGATTTGCAATGGACTTGATCCAGCGTATAGCCGTGCAAGCAGGCTACAAAGACGTGCTGTACATCGCCTCACCGCGCCAAACCAACGTAAAAGGTATTTCAACCAATCCAGACCCCGACGTATTCGGCATCGATAACAAACGCCCCAGTTCCAGCGATCCCTTCAATACAGCACCTACAACTGCAGGCATTAACGGCAGCGACATATTGATGGTCCGCTTCCAAACTGCCGCGCTATTCACCGGCGCTACGGCATCTGACAAATCCATGATTGACTGCCAAGGTAGTGGACTCGCCACAGCCCCAATTGACCAAGACGATCGTATAACCAGTGCCTTTTATGTTGGTCTTAGCACTGTCACGAATGAACCAGCGCTGATGTGCGCCACTGGCCCCAATAATGGGCAACCCATAATTGATGGCGTAGAAGACTTCCAAGTTTTATACGGCGTGGATGCAGTCACACCCAATACAGCCCCCACTGGAACGACAGATTCCATTACCGACAGGTATTTAAGGGCAGACCAAATGACAGTAAGCGGCAACGCAGTTGCTACCAACGCCAATTGGCGCAGGGTACGCAGCCTGCGTATTGGCCTGGTACTACGGGGGCCAGTGGGTTCCGCCCAAGACCAGACGGCGCAAACTTTTTACCCCCTGGGCTTAGGCAAGAACTCAGGTAGCACCTCATCTACGCCGGGCTCAGCAATGGCTTCCAGCGGCGATGTTGGCTCGATATTCAGCCCCGCTGCAGACGGTCGGCTACGTCAAGTGGTCACATTCACCGTGCATCTCCGCAATGATCAAAGTCTGAAGCTACAAAGCCCTTGAGTAGAAAATCGAAATGAAACCCGCACTCAATACGCTTAGGCAACGACGACCAGCTGGGTACATACACCGACAAAACGGTATGTCGCTCATTCTGGTAATGATGATTTTGACGATTGTTTCACTACTTGGAGTCGCAGGAATACAAATAGCCATGATGGGGGAACGAGGCGCCCGCAATGACAGAGATATGCAAGTAGCATGGCAAGCAGCAGAAGCTGCACTTATTGACGCTGAATTTGATATCTATGGTCCGACAGCTTCTGTACGCAGATCCATTTTTAAAAATTCAACCGATATTTCAAAATTTACAGCAGGCTGTAGCAACGCTACAAACTATGTGGGTTTATGCCTCCCCGCAACATCTGGAAAACCCATTTGGCTCACTATAGATTTTACAGACACATCTAGCTCAGCCAAAACTACTGCGTTTGGCACTTACACCGGGCGAACGTTTAGTGCAGGGGGTTTAGGCATTCAACCAGCAAAATTACCGCGCTACATCATTGAGGCTATACCTGATACCGAGCAATCTGACCTTTCGGCCACGCCTCCCAAATATATTTACATGTACCGTATAACAGCAATGGGCTTTGGACCCCGAAGCGACATTCAAGCAGTAGCACAAATGATTTACCGTTATTGATCGAAAGAAAATTTATTATGAAAATTAAATTAACTTCAGCCAATAACCATATTTATTTATTTAATAAAATTTTCAACAACCGTTGGCTATTTGTTATTTTATTAACGATTTTATCGATAACAACCACCATTATTGTTAGGGCAGATGCGTCGACCAGCATCCCGTCTATCACCTTATCAACAGTCCCACTTTACGCCACCACCACTGTTGATAAACCAGTCATTGCATTAGCACTCTCAGTTGAGTTTCCAACAGTAGGTGCACAGTACGTAGACCAGCCAGGATCCTCATCAGATGCCACATATTCCAATACCAATGAGTATCTGGGATATTACGATGCGGAAGCATGCTACACCTACAACGATGCCCCCGCAGAAACTCCTGCAACCGGATTAACAAGTAGTGATTACAAACGATTTGACCGTAGTGGTGCAGCCACTAACCGGCAATGTAGCAACGCTTTTAGCGGGAACTTCCTAAACTGGGCCTCTAGCTCTGCTATCGATATGCTGCGGCTAGCGCTCTCTGGTGGCGATCGCTATATAGACACTGCAAGCTTAACGATATTACAGCGTGCTGTCATACCAGATGGAGACCCCACCTGCATGTGGAACACATCGAACTTTCCTGCAAAACAGCTTAAAAGGAGCGGGGGTTCCAATAACTATTTTGGAGCGATACCAACCTCCATGGTCAATGATGCAGCTGGAAACGATATATGGATCGCCAATACATTAAATCGTATTTATTTTCGTGCTGGCACCAGCACGGCCGGTACGTGCGGTAGTACGAGCGGATATACATTAAGCAGCAATGCAGCTCGCCAGATGGGTCCAATTACCACCTCAAATACAAACCGCCCCAATGGGGGTGTCAAATGTGCAGACGAAAGTAGTACCAATTGCCAGTTCACAGGAACAAAAGCGGTATGGTATGGGGCAGGTACCACTTGGGCTGTAGCGCCCGCTTATAACGGCGCAACTTGCTCAAACGGTGTTTTTGGCGACCCCATATCAGGAACATTTAAAGAGTGCTACATAAGCAATTATTCGGGCTCTTGGCAACCGACCACTAGCGGCACCAGCCTGAATTCGGATGGATTTTTTTACGGCCGTGTTCAGGTTTGCAACAAAGTACCGAATTCAAGCACACTCCAAGATGTACGTGATTATGGATTATGCACAGCATATCCGAATGGAAATTTTAAACCCACAGGATCAATTCAAAAATACAGTGACCAACTGAGACTTGCTGCCTTTGGTTACCTTTTAGATCAAACCGATAGTTCTGCAGGCGGTCGATATGGCGGTGTCTTGCGCGCCCCTATGAAATACGTAGGAGCAAAGACATTTGACACAGTGGGTCAAGAAAATACGCCCACCACAGGCAATGCCAATATGGAATGGGATGCTAATACAGGCGTATTTTCAAGCAACCCTGACAATGATACATCCCAAACTCCAAACATCAGTGGCGTTATAAACTATCTAAATAAATTTGGTAGAACAGGTTCTATCCAAGGCAGATATAAAAAATATGATCCCGTAGGTGAGCTTCATTATGAAACATTGCGCTACTTACAGGGTTTACAACCTACTCCCGCCGCAGTAAGTAATATTACCTCAAGCATGTATGATGGCTTTCCAGTTGCTACAACGTGGACAGATCCTTATGCGGGACGCTCTAATACCGCAGATTACTCCTGTTTAAAAAGCAACATTGTGGTAATCGGCGACGTAAATACGCATGACGGCAGCAACTTACCTGCAGCCAATACAAGCAACAACATACCAGATATCAGCTACTGGACAGGAATTACCCAAAGTTTTGAAAATGGAAGCGCAACCTCCTATACCGACGGACAAGGCGCGGCCCGCACTACCGGAAACCCGAACAGCACAGTGAATGGCAGCCCCCCAGGAAACCAAATTATTGGCCAGGCTTATTGGGCACATACGCACGACATACGCGGAACAGATTGGACCAATGCAGTAAGCAGCCAGAGACGTGGATTACGGGTAAAAACAATGTTATTTGACGTTAACGAGTATGGCAACTCCACCTCAGATAACTATCGACACTATAACAATCAATTTTTTACTGCTGCCAAATACGGTGGGTTTCAGGCAGACTCGGCCAATACTGCATCTAAACCGTACAACATATATGGGAATCCATTTAAGCAGCAAAATGGAACTAACAATAACGATGTTTGGCAAGACTCCACCCGCCCTGGGGAGGCCAGCTCTTATTACCTACAAAGCAGTGCTCGTGGCGTATTAAAAGCATTTGATGATATTTTCAACAACGCCACAACCAAATCCAATAATATCGCTGCAACTGCTGCGGCTTCTACCAATATTACGTCAGCAGGCAGCTTGCAATACAAAGGCTCTTTTGACACTTCGGACTGGAGCGGAGATGTTTCGGCCTATCCAATTACAGTAGATTCAACCAATGCTGTTTCGGTGGGATCAACAGCCACATGGAGCGCTGCAACCCAGTTGACAGCCATGAGCGCCCCCGCAACCAATCGCAAAATATATATAGGAGTCCCCCCCCCTATTTCCGGAACTACCGCCACTGAATTCACGTGGACTGCAATTGGCGCCACCTTAAAAGGGAACCTAAATCAATTATCACCATCATCGACATCAGATGGTTTTGGATCTTCTCGCCTAGACTTTATAAGAGGGGATAAAACCAACCAAGTGAGCCCCAGCAATACCGGTGGGCGATTTCGCTCACGAAGTAGTTTATTGGGCGATATTATTAATTCAAGTATTGAATATTCAGGCACTCCCGCATCGAGTATGGCGTATGCCAGCAGCACCTATTCAAGTTTTTATAGCGCTTATACATCACGTACTGCAGCAGTATTTGCGGGTGCTAATGATGGGATGCTGCACGCATTTAATGCAACTACTGGCAACGAGTTGTTTGCCTATATTCCTAGCTGGATGGGCCCCAAGCTGTCTGCACTCACCAGCACGAGCTATAACCAAAACCACCAAAGCTATGTAGATGCACCGCCAGCCATTGCGGAGGCTGAAGTTTTCTCCAATGGAAACGCCGCCGACTGGCGAACCGTACTGGTGGCGGGCACTGGTGCAGGCGGTTCGGGTGTCTTTGCATTGGATGTTACCGACCCTAGTAATTTTGACGCTAGCAAGGTGATGTGGGAGTTCACACGCGCGGACGATCCTGAAATCGGGTTCGTGGTGGGCAAACCCCAAATAGCCCGCCTGAGAACCAGTGCAGCAGGTGCTACCGCCACCTACCGCTGGTTTGCCATAGTCGCAAGTGGCGTAAACAACTATGTACCCGATAGTGCTGGAAGGTATAGCACTACGGGACAACCCGCTATATTTTTACTAGCACTGGACAAGCCTGCTGGAACCGCCTGGACAGCCACGGGCACTACACCCAACTATTACAAAATTTCACTTCCAGTGGATAGCACACTGAGTACGAGCAACCCTACCGGGGTCATCAGCTTCACCGCCATGAAAGGCTCTGCTGGAGAAGTCACCCAAATATATGTGGGCGATTTGCATGGAAAACTGTGGAAACTAGACTTCAGCACCTACGGTGCAGCAGATTGGAATATCAACAAACTGTCGGCTTACAACAAAGGCACTACAGCATCTCCCAATCCCTATCCGTTGTTTATCGCAAAAACAGCCTCTTCAGCCGTGCAACCCATATCGACAGCTCCTATGGTGAAAGCAGGCCCGGTGGTGAGCCAAGTTGCGACCAACTATGTGGCATTTACTACAGGCAAATATTTAGAAAACAGCGATCGAACCTCTACGAATCAAAACTCTGTATACGCGGTCTTTGACAACGGATTGACTGCGGCCGATAGCAATCCGGCAGGCGATAGCGTGATTTCAGGTAGGGGTAGACTTATCGCAGGAACCATTAACCAGTCGGCAGCGACGGTTACCGTACCAGCATTTAACTGGGGACGGGCAGCTAGCGACTCAGACGCTACCCAGCGCTCAGGTTGGTATGCTGATTTTGCAAGTTCAGGCGAAAGAAGTGTAAGCAACGGGCTGGTCAACGGAAACAACATCCTTTTTTCGACATTGGTGCCGGCTGGTGTTGGAACTGCAGGTTCATGCGCCGCCAGCGGCGGCAGTGGATACCTCTACGTAGTCAACCTGCTAAGCGGAACAGGAACCATCACCACATCTACAGTGGGTATTCCAGGAACCCCATTTTTGGTTTCGGGTGAATACAGCAGCACAATATCGAGCATCAGCTACCCTGTGCCTAGTGATTCAACCGGCCGACGCATCAAGCAGAGTACGAAAACCGTGCTGCAATCAGGCACTACGGGGTCCAGCACAGGGGTTACCACCACAACATCCACCGTCTCAGGCCGCTTAAGTTGGCGGCAAATTAATAATTACATCACCTTAAAGAACGCACCATGACCCACAAATACGCGAAGGGCTTTACGCTGTTGGAATTGATGATCGTGGTAGCAGTGGTTGCGATTTTGGGGGCCATTGCCTACCCGTCCTACACATCGTCTGTACTCAAAGGTAAACGCGCACAAGCGCGCACCGCGCTAGTAGAACTTTTACAGCAACAAGAGCGCTACATGACGCAAAAGAATTGCTAACAACAAAGGCACTACAGCATCTCCCAATCCCTATCCGTTGTTTATCGCAAAAACAGCCTCTTCAGCCGTGCAACCCATATCGACAGCTCCTATGGTGAAAGCAGGCCCGGTGGTGAGCCAAGTTGCGACCAACTATGTGGCATTTACTACAGGCAAATATTTAGAAAACAGCGATCGAACCTCTACGAATCAAAACTCTGTATACGCGGTCTTTGACAACGGATTGACTGCGGCCGATAGCAATCCGGCAGGCGATAGCGTGATTTCAGGTAGGGGTAGACTTATCGCAGGAACCATTAACCAGTCGGCAGCGACGGTTACCGTACCAGCATTTAACTGGGGACGGGCAGCTAGCGACTCAGACGCTACCCAGCGCTCAGGTTGGTATGCTGATTTTGCAAGTTCAGGCGAAAGAAGTGTAAGCAACGGGCTGGTCAACGGAAACAACATCCTTTTTTCGACATTGGTGCCGGCTGGTGTTGGAACTGCAGGTTCATGCGCCGCCAGCGGCGGCAGTGGATACCTCTACGTAGTCAACCTGCTAAGCGGAACAGGAACCATCACCACATCTACAGTGGGTATTCCAGGAACCCCATTTTTGGTTTCGGGTGAATACAGCAGCACAATATCGAGCATCAGCTACCCTGTGCCTAGTGATTCAACCGGCCGACGCATCAAGCAGAGTACGAAAACCGTGCTGCAATCAGGCACTACGGGGTCCAGCACAGGGGTTACCACCACAACATCCACCGTCTCAGGCCGCTTAAGTTGGCGGCAAATTAATAATTACATCACCTTAAAGAACGCACCATGACCCACAAATACGCGAAGGGCTTTACGCTGTTGGAATTGATGATCGTGGTAGCAGTGGTTGCGATTTTGGGGGCCATTGCCTACCCGTCCTACACATCGTCTGTACTCAAAGGTAAACGCGCACAAGCGCGCACCGCGCTAGTAGAACTTTTACAGCAACAAGAGCGCTACATGACGCAAAAGAATTGCTATCTTGCTTTCTCAAACACCAATGGCACAGTCGCCGCTATAGCATCTACGTGTGGAGCCACCACTAGCTCAGCGGTGCCGTTCAAAACCTTTTCTGGCGACTCTGCCACCAACACAGCGTACCGCCTGTCCGCAGGTACCTGCCCTGCGCCTGTAACGGGTGCTACGGTGCCAACCATCCAAGAGTGCGTGCAAGTGACTGCGCAGCCTGTGAAATCCGACCCCGAAGTTGGCAACCTCAGCATGACCAGCACAGGGGTTAAATCTTGCACTGGTACGGCCAGTAGCAGCAATTTCAGTTTGTGCTGGCCATGACATACCAGCCAGACCCACAACGTGGGTTTACGCTCATTGAGCTGATGGTGACGCTCGCCATTGCGGCCATTTTGTTACTGACGGCAGTACCCAGCATGCTGACCTACAAGCGCAATGCCGACTTAACCTCTGCGGCCAATACCCTGTTTGCAGCGATCAATGCCGCACGTGGCGAAGCGTTGAAGCGCGGCAGGTACGCGTCTGTAGTGCCCCTCGGAACCGGAGCAGGAAATGGATCAAACTGGGCGACAGGATGGATCGTATTCATCGATATCAACCAAAACGGCGTTTATGACGCCACTGTTGACACCATCGTATTGAAACAAGCCGCCCTGCCAAGCTACATCACCGTAACGGGCAACGGTATAGCAAGCGGCACCGCACCCGCCATCATGTACGACGCATCAGGCTATTCCATAGACAAAACCGGAGCCTTGGGTAGCGCTGTGACATTGCAGCTCTCGCGTAACGACGTGTCGAGTAGCGCGGCATCTGAAGAAACACGGTTTATCAAAATCGCTCGCACAGGCCGCCCCCGCGTATGCAAACCAGCTAGCAGTACAGACACTACGTGCAATCTGAGTTCCACAAGCTGAGTGGAAGGACAACCTATTTCAGACAGTACATCCCCCATGGCGCTTGCGTTGGCGCTTGCACAAAGTGCCGAAAGACTTACGCAACCCAATCCACGCGTAGGCTGCGTCATTACCGATCCTGATGGCAGCATCCTCGGCCAGGGCCACACCCAGCGCGCAGGCGGCCCGCATGCAGAAGTCATGGCTCTGCAAGATGCTGCCGCGCGCAACCACAGAGTGGTGGGCGCCACAGCCTATGTGACGCTAGAACCTTGCTCGCATCAAGGGCGTACCGGTCCTTGTTGCGATGCGCTTGTACAAGCAGGCATTCGCCGCGTAGTCGCATCACTGCCAGACCCCAACCCCCTGGTGGCAGGTAACGGATTTGCACGGCTGAGGGCTGCAGGTGTCGAGGTCGAGGTAGGCCCAGGAGCACACGAGGCCCGTGAATTGAACCTGGGCTTCTTCAGCCGCATGGTACGCAAGACGCCCTGGGTGCGCATGAAGATTGCCGCATCGCTAGACGGCCGCACGGCGCTGGCAAATGGCGAAAGCCAATGGATTACTTCTGCGGCGGCGCGTGCCGATGGCCATGCATCTCGGGCCCGTGCCTGCGCAGTGCTCACAGGCATTGGCACCATTTTGAAAGACAAACCAACACTCGATGCGCGCCTGGTCGATACACCGAGGCAACCCCATGTCATCGTGGTCGATAGCCGACTAGAAACCCCGCCACTCTCTAGCATTTTTATAGCTGGACGCGCAGTGTATATATGCGCTGGCGTCCAAAATGATGAAAAACAAGCCGCACTGGAAGCAGCAGGTGCCACCGTGCTCATGCTGCCTGGCGCAGATGGAAGAGTAGATCTGGCCGCCATGGTGCGTGAGCTAGCACGGCGTGAAATCAACGAGATCCACGTGGAAGCCGGCCAAACACTGAATGGCGCCCTAGTGCAGGCCGGCTTGGTAGACGAATTCCTGGTCTACATAGCGCCCAAGCTGATCGGCCCGGGCATGGATATGGCGCAGCTCAGCCCGCTGACACATCTGCAAGACGCACTCACCCTGGACTTTACATCCGTCAGCCAGGTTGGCCCGGATGTCCGCATTGCCGCGCGTGTGCGGGGCCGCGACCAGTTCTGAAGAATTTCAAGCCGCGCTGGGGTTGCGGTCAAACCCTGCGAAAATAGCGGGATGTTTACCGGAATCATCACCGGCGTGGGGCGCATCGTCGCCGTGCACGACCTGGGTAGCTCTTCTTCGTACGGCAAGCGTCTCACCCTGCAGACGCCCGCCGGGTATCTGGACGACGTAGGCTTGGGCGACAGCATCGCGCTCAACGGCGCCTGCATGACCGCCACGACGCTCGACACGGGCCAGAACCAATTCACCATCGACATCTCAGCCGAGTCGCTAGCCAAAACCACCGGACTGGACCAGCTAGGCCCCGTCAACCTGGAAAAAGCTTTGCGGGCGCATGACAGGCTGGGCGGGCACATTGTGTCGGGCCACGTGGACGGCATCGGCAGCGTTAGTCAATTCACCCAGGTGGGAGAAAGCTGGCTGCTACAGATACTGGCGCCGCGCAGCCTGGCCAAATACCTGGCTTACAAGGGCTCGATCACGGTCAATGGCGTCAGCCTGACGGTGAACCAGATCAAGGACATGGCCGTGGGCTGCGAGATGGATATCAACCTGATACCGCACACCGTGGACAACACGGCGCTGGGCCATTTGAAAGCAGGTTCTCACGTGAATCTGGAGATCGATTTGATCGCGCGTTACGTGGAGCGCATGCTCCAGGCTGACCCCCAGCAACCTTTGAAAGCCCCGCTATGACAGCACCCGTGCCGGTCGCTATTTCCCCCGTGGAAGACATCGTCGCCGACATCCGTGCCGGTCGCATGGTGATATTGGTCGACGAAGAAGACCGCGAGAACGAAGGCGACATCATTCTGGCAGCCGACCACGTTACGGCCGACGCCATCAACTTCATGGCCCGCCATGCACGCGGCCTGATCTGCCTGACCCTGTCGCGCGAAATCTGCGAACGCCTGCAGCTGCCCCCCATGGTGGCCCACAACGGAACCAAGCAGGGTACGGCATTCACCGTGTCGATTGAAGCCGCCGAAGGCGTCAGCACCGGCATCTCTGCCGCCGACCGGGCCCGTACTGTGCAAGCTGCCGTAGCCCGCAATGCCACCGCCAAAGACCTGGTACAGCCCGGCCATATCTTCCCCTTGCAGGCAGTAGACGGCGGAGTGCTGATGCGCGCCGGCCATACCGAAGCCGGTTGCGACCTGTCCGTCATGGCGGGTTGCAGCCCGGCCTCCGTTATCTGCGAAGTGATGAACGATGACGGCACCATGGCCCGCCTGCCCGACCTGCAAATCTTTGCCGCCGTACACGGCCTGAAGATTGGCACGATTGCCGACCTGATCGAATACCGCAGCCGCAATGAATCGCTGATTGAAAAAATAGGCAGCCGAACCATCGAGACAGCTTTCGGCTGCTTTACCGCCCATGCGTTTCGCGATAAACCCAGCCAGGGCGTGCACCTGGCATTGGTCAAAGGCACATGGACAGCCGACACGGTAGTACCGGTGCGGGTGCACGAACCCCTGTCCGTACTGGACGCGCTGGAGATCAACCGCAGCATGCACTCATGGAGCCTGGACGCGAGCCTGCGCCACATTGA
Source organism: Rhodoferax sp. SPJ21 (assembly GCF_058216335.1). Lineage (NCBI taxonomy): Bacteria > Pseudomonadati > Pseudomonadota > Betaproteobacteria > Burkholderiales > Comamonadaceae > Rhodoferax > Rhodoferax sp. SPJ21. The sequence continues at coordinate 1,508,110 of NZ_JBYZMO010000002.1, read as the reverse complement.
CGCCGCGGGCCAGGGTGTAGCCGTCTTGCTCAATTGCGGCGAGAGCGCAACCGAGCTGCTGGCACAGTTTGAAGGCACGGCCCGCCCTGCCCAGGCGCCCGAGCGTGGCCGCATGGACCTGCGCACCTACGGCGTGGGCGCCCAGATTCTGCTGGCCTGCGGAGTGCACAAAATGGAACTGATGGGAGCACCCCGCCGTATGCCCAGCATGGCGGGCTATGGCCTGGAAACCACCGGCTACCTCTCACCAAAATAACAACAAGGAATCAATATGCTAAACGCCGACCAAGGAGCACTGGGCTCCGACGATAACCGCTGGGATGGCAGCAAGCTGCGCATTGCCATCGTGCAGGCTCGCTTCAACGAAAGCATCACCAATGCACTCACAGAAGCCTGCAAGGCCGAGCTACAGGCACTGGGTGTTCAGCCTGAGAATATCGATCACGTCCAGGTTCCTGGCGCCCTGGAAGTTGCGCTGGCGCTGCAAGCCTTGGCAGAAACCGAGCATTACGACGCTCTGGTCGCTTTGGGCTGCATCATCCGTGGCGAAACCTACCACTTCGAACTGGTAGCCAACGAATCCGGCAGTGCGGTCACCCGCATCGGGCTGGACTACCAAATCCCGATTGCCAACGCAATCATCACCACCGAAAACCTGGCGCAAGCCGTGGCCCGCCAGACCGACAAAGGCCGCGATGCCGCCCGCGTCGCAGTGGAAATGGCCAAACTGTTGGAACAATTGGCATGAACATCCCTGAAACCCCGCCCTCCCCCAAGCGCCCTCGCCAGTCCCGTAGCGGCCTGACCGATACCGGCGTGCGCAAAGCCGCCGCCAAATCCGACCGCAGCCGGGCCCGCGAATTTGCATTACAGGCGCTGTACCAGCACCTGGTAGGCGGCAACGCCCCCGAAGCCATCGACAGCTTTACCCGCGACCTGGCCGGCTTTCACAAGGCCGACTCGGTGCATTACGACGCGCTGCTGCATGGCTGCATCGAACAATCCGCAGAGCTGGACGCGCTGATCGTGCCGCTGCTGGACCGTAAGCTGGAAGAAATCTCGCCGGTTGAACGCTCCGTGATGTGGATAGGCGTGTACGAGATGCGCAACTGCCTGGACGTGCCTTGGCGTGTGGTGTTGAACGAATGCATCGAGCTGGCCAAGGAGTTTGGCGGCACAGACGGTCACAAGTACGTGAACGGCATTTTGAACAGCCTGGCACCCCAGCTGCGGGCAGCCGAGGTGCAGGCCGACAAGGCCGGCAAAGTTGGCAAAACCAACACCGACTAAGGCGCCCGGCATGCGGATTTCCCGGCGGGCGCAGGCCATAGAGCCGTTTTATGTGATGGAGGTGGCCAAAGCCGCCTCTGAGTTGGCCCAAAAAGTTGCCCACACCGACCGGCCCATGGTGTTCCTGAATATCGGCGAGCCAGATTTCACGGCACCGCCCCTGGTACAAGAAGCAGCGGCCCAAGCAATACGCAACGGCACAACCCAGTACACCCAGGCCACCGGCCTGCAAGCCCTGCGCGAACGCATCAGCGCTTGGTACACCAGCCGCTTTGGTGTGCAGGTTCCGGCAAGCCGCATCGTGGTCACCGCAGGCGCCTCGGCCGCCTTGCAATTGGCTTGCCTGGCGCTGATAGACGCAGGCGACGAAATCCTGATGCCGGACCCGAGCTACCCCTGCAACCGGCATTTCGTGTCCGCAGCAGACGGCAAGGCTGTGCTGTTGCCGACGACCGCCGCCGACCGCTACCAATTGAGCGCCGACCAGGTGGCCGCCGCCTGGACCGACAAGACGCGCGGCGTACTGCTGGCCTCGCCCTCGAACCCCACGGGTACTTCTATCGACCCCGAGGAACTGCGCCGCATCCACAGCGTGGTTCAACAACGCGGCGGCATTACTCTGGTGGATGAAATCTATCTAGGCCTGAGCCATGACGCGCGCTTTGGCCAGACCGCGCTGGCGCTGGACGAGCAGGTCATCAGCATCAACAGCTTCAGCAAATACTTCAACATGACCGGCTGGCGCCTGGGCTGGCTGGTAGTACCTGAAGCACTGGTGCCGGTGGTGGAGAGGATTGCGCAAAACCTGTTCATCTGCCCGAGCACCGTGGCCCAGCATGCAGCACTGGCCTGCTTTGAAGATGCCAGCATTGCCGAGTTTGAACGCCGCCGTGCGGAATTCAAGGCGCGCCGCGACTACTTCATTCCGGCACTCAACGAACTCGGATTCTTAGTACCCGAAATGCCCGATGGCGCTTTTTATGCATGGGCGGACTGCTCTCAAATTTGCAGCAAGCTGGGCATCAAGGACAGCTGGGATCTGGCGTTTGAAATCATGCACCGCGCCCATGTGGCAGTGACACCCGGGCGTGATTTCGGCAGCGCAGAAACGCACCGTTTTCTGCGCTTCTCCACCGCCAGCTCCATGGACAACCTGCACACTGCCATCGCGCGTCTGCGCGAAATGTTGAATTAACGATGGACAAGAACATCTTTACCTTTCCTATACGTGTCTATTGGGAAGACACAGACGCAGGTGGCATAGTCTTCTTTGCCAACTACCTGAAGTTCTTTGAACGGGCGCGCACCGAGTGGTTGCGCGCTCTGGGCCTGGAGCAGCGCAATTTAAAGGAAACCCATGGCGGCATGTTTGTCGTGGCCGAAACCACCGTTAAATACCTGCGCTCAGCCCGGCTGGACGACCAACTTTTGGTAACTGCCCGTGTGGAACAAATTGGCCGATCCACTGTCACATTGCAGCAAGAAGCGATATGCGACGGAGTGGTGCTGTGTGAGGGCAGCATCCGCATCTGCTGGGTACAGGCTGACACACTCAAATCTGGCCGCATCCCGGCCCATCTTTTAGAAGTTCTGCAATGACACAAGACTTGTCCATCTGGACCATGGCTCTCAACGCCAGCACCGTGGTGCAGCTGGTCATGCTGCTGCTGGTCACTGTATCGATCGCCAGCTGGGCAGCGATTTTTCGCAAGCTGTTTGCCCTGGGCAAGGTCAAAGCCCTGAACGAGTCGTTCGAGCGCGATTTTTGGTCTGGCACCAGCCTGAATGACCTGTACACCGGCGCGGCCAAAAAGGCACAGGACGGCGGCCCTATGGAACGCATCTTCGCCAGCGGCATGCGCGAGTACCACAAGCTGCGTGAGCGCCGCATTGCCGATGCCGGCACCCTGATGGACGGTGCGCGCCGCGCCATGCGCGCCAGCTTCCAACGTGAGATGGACGTGATCGAATCCAGTCTTTCGTTTTTGGCGTCCGTCGGTTCAGTGTCGCCCTACGTAGGCCTGTTCGGCACCGTATGGGGCATCATGCACGCCTTCACCGGTTTGGCCAGCATGCAGCAGGTTACCTTGGCCACAGTGGCGCCCGGCATCGCCGAAGCCCTGGTGGCCACCGCCATTGGCCTGTTCTCGGCCATACCGGCCGTGGTGGCCTACAACCGCTTTGCACGCGACATCGACCGCACCGCCAACAGCCTGGAGACCTTTATTGAAGAGTTCTCCAACATCTTGCAGCGCAATGTAGCGGCGCAAACGCCCGCACCCCGCTAAAGGAGCCGCGCACATGCCTTCCATGGTTTCCCGCGGCCGCGGACGGCGCACGATCAATGAAATCAATATGGTGCCCTTCATTGATGTGATGCTGGTGCTGCTGATCATTTTCATGGTCACCGCCCCCATGGTGACTCCCAGCCTGATCAACCTGCCCAGCGTGGGCAAAGCCAATAAGCAACCCGACCGGGTGATCCAGATCGTCATCAACAAGGACGAGTCCCTGGAGCTGAAGCAGGCCAGCGGCAATAGCAGCCACCTCACCAGCCGCGACGTCGCCAACGCAGTCAAAACCGCGCAGGATGGCGAGGCCACCACGCCTGTGGTCATCAGTGCCGACCGCAACGTGAAGTACGAGTCGGTCGTGAAGATCATGGATATCCTGCAAAAAGCTGGCATCCAGCGCGTCGGCCTGTCCGTCCAATTGGGCAAGTAAGGCCCATGCACGCAGCCCAGGACAGCTTCAGCTTTGCGCCGCCCGAACCACCGGGCATGCTGCGCGCAGTCGGCCTGGCACTGCTAGCACATGCCCTTCTACTGCTGGCCCTGGTCTGGAATGTGCAGTGGAAGCAGACCGAAGTGGCCACAGTAGAAGCCGAGCTCTGGTCCAGCACCGTGCAGCAGGCCGCGCCCAAAGCGGTCGAGGAAGCCCCTGCTCCCCCACCGCCACCCACGCCCGCACCACAACCTGCGCCCCCCCCTGTGGCCAAGGTAGTACCGCCACCCGCGCCGGATCTGCACGAAGCCGAAATTGCGCTGGAACGCGCCAAGAAAAAGCGCGAAGCTGAAAAGCAGGCCCAGGCAGAGAAAGACCGGCAAGAGAAAGCATTGCGTGAAAAGGCCAAGCAGGAAAAAGAAAAGCAAGATGCACTGAAGGCCCAGAAAGAAAAGAAGGCCCAAGAGGCCCAAGAAGCTGCGGACAAGAAACGCGCTGAAGAAAAGCAGGCTGAAGACAAGCGCGTCAAAGATAAAAAAGCTGCCCAGGAAAAGCAAGCTAAGGAAGCCCAGGAGGCACAAAAGGAAGAAGCGCAAAAAGCCAAGGCCCAGGCCGAAGCCAAGGCTCTGGCGACCCAACGCGCCGACAACCTCAAGCGTCTGGCCGGCATGGCCGGCGCCAGCGGCGGCGCAACTGCCAGTGGCAGCGCGTTGAAATCCTCCGGCCCCTCAGCCAGCTACGCTGGCAAGGTACTCGCCAAGGTCCGACCTAACATCACATATGCCACGGATTTCGATAACAGTTTGGTCACAGATATTGAGGTCCGTGCGTCCCCCGATGGCACCATCCTCAGCTCCCGGGTAGCGAAATCCAGCGGAAACAAAGCCTGGGATGACGTTGCACTCAGGGCCATCGATAAAACAGCCACCATGCCTCGCGATGTCGATGGAACCGTGCCCCCCCTCTTAACGATTGGCGTCAAGCCAAACAACTAATTTACAGAGAAGCCATGGACTACGTTTTTTCGCCTCCTCCTGTTGTATCCGTACCCGTGGTCGGCCAAACCGCCCGCTTCCCCGTACACCGCGTTTACTGCGTGGGCCGCAACTACGCAGAGCACGCCAAGGAAATGGGCTTCACCGGTCGCGAGCCCCCGTTCTTTTTCATCAAGCCCGCCAGCGCCGTTCTGGCAGTTGAAGCCGGCGAAACCGGCTCCATGAACTATCCCACCCTAACGAACAACCTGCACCATGAGATCGAGCTGGTGGTGGCTATTGGCAAGGGCGGCAAGAACATTGCCGCAGCCGATGCGCACCAGCACATCTACGGATACGCGGTCGGTCTGGACATGACCCGGCGTGACCTGCAGAACGAAATGAAGAAGCAGGGCCGCCCCTGGTGCATAGGCAAGGCCTTTGAGCAATCGGCCCCTATTGGCCCCATCACCCCCGTGGCTCAAGCGGGTGACGTGGAGCTTGCGGAGATCTATCTTCAAGTGAATGGGCAAGACCGCCAACGCAGCAATGTGACCCAACTCATCTGGAACCTGGCAGAAACTATTGAGTCGCTGTCTACCGCGTGGGAGTTGCAGCCCGGCGATCTGATCTACTCCGGCACGCCCGAGGGCGTGGCGGCCGTGGTAGCCGGTGACACCTTGGTGGGCGGCGTAGGCGGCCTGACACCGTTGTCACTGCGCATTGTGTAAAGGCTTGCTACTACACTGGGAACATGATTTACCGCAGCCCCATTAAATACTGCAAAAACTGTGGCACTGCGGTGGTCTACCGCATCCCGGACGACGGCGACACCAAAGAGCGCGCCGTTTGTCCAGCCTGCCAGACGATCCACTATGAAAACCCGCTGAACGTCGTCGGCACCGTGCCCCACTGGGGTGACAAGGTGCTGCTGTGCAAGCGCAACATAGAACCGCGTTTGGGGAAATGGACGCTGCCCGCAGGCTTCATGGAGCTGGGTGAAAGCACATCAGACGGAGCCGCCCGCGAAACCGTGGAAGAAGCTGGCGCCCAGTTCGAGATGGAAGAGCTGTTCACCGTGATGAGCGTCATCCACGTGGGGCAGGTCCATATGTACTACCGGGCACGCCTGCTCAGCGACGTATTCAACCCCGGCTTCGAAACCCAGGAAGCCCGGTTATTCACCGAGGCCGAGATTCCCTGGGACGAAATCGCCTTTCGCACGGTAGCCCACACGCTGAAGCACTACTTCGCGGACCGACGCATGGGGCAGTTTGGCCTACACCACGCCAGCCTGGACTAAGCTCTGAGCTCCCAGTTGCGCTTGGCACCCAGCACCGCATCTGGATAAGGCGCACGGCCACGCGAGCCGTTGTAGCGGCCCAGGCCCATAAACAGATCGCCGCCCTCTCGGTCAAGGTAGTGGCGCAAGATCACGCAGCCGAAGCGCAAATTGGTCTGCATATGGAATAACTTGTCGGCATCGCCATCGCCCAATACGCGGGTCCAGAACGGCATGACCTGGGTGTAGCCACGGGCGCCCACGCTGCTGATGGCGAATTTGCGGAAGTTGCTCTCCACCTGGATCAGGCCCAGCACCAGCGCGGTGTCGAGGCCGGCACGCTTGCTCTCGTACCAGACCGTTTCCAGAAACTCCTTGCGCACCTGCCACTCGGGCTTTTTGGCCCGTAACTTGTCACTCATCGCGGCAAGCCAGCGCAAATAGGCCAGGCGCGATTCGGTGTTAGAAAACTCGGGCACCGGCGGTGCCGCGTTGTGAACTGCTGAGCTCAAGGCCGTGCGCACGGAATCGGCCAGGGGCTCTTCGACCTGGCCCCCTGCATGCGAAAGCTCCACTTTTGATAGCAGCCCCAGCACAGCCGCTGTGCGCAAGACCGCTTTTCTTCTAGTGAGGCCCAGCATCTCCACGGTATCAAACTCCTGTTGCAAGTCCCAACTTGGTTTGCATGAAAGCAAATATGTCAGCCGCGGCCACCTTGGTCGCAGCGGCATCGCGGCGGTGCTGGTATTCCACCTGGCCGTCTTTCAGCGCCTTGTCACCCACGGTAACGCGGTGCGGCACACCAATCAGCTCCCAATCGGCAAACATGGCGCCTGGGCGTTCACCCCGGTCGTCCAGGATCACGTCCACACCCGCTGCCAGTAGCTCTGCATACAGCTTGTCTGCGGCCGCCTTGACGTCGGGACTGCGGTCCGGGCTGATCGGACACACCACCACGGTGAACGGTGCCAATGCATCTGGCCAGATGATGCCGCGAGCATCGTGATTTTGCTCAATCGCAGCGGCCGGCAAGCGCGTAATACCGATGCCGTAGCAGCCCATTTCCATAAACTGCGGCTTGCCGTTCACGTCCAGGAAGGTCGCATTCATGGCCTGGCTGTACTTGGTGCCCAGGTAGAACACATGCCCGATCTCAATGCCCCGCTCGATGGCCAGCACGCCCTTACCGTCGGGCGACAGATCACCTTCGACGATGTTGCGCAGGTCGGCGATAACGTCGGGTTCCGGCAGGTCGCGGCCCCAGTTCACACCGGTGTAGTGGAAGTCGGCCTCGTTGGCGCCGCAGACCCAGTCCGACATGACTGCCACCTCGCGGTCCACCACCAGCTTGACGGGCAGCTTGACGCCCACAGGCCCCAGGTAACCCGGCAGGCTGGCGAAATGCGTGTCAATTTCCTCAATCGTCGCAAAGCGGAATCCTGCGTCCAGGCCCGGCACCTTGCCGACCTTGATCTCATTCATGGAATGGTCGCCACGCAGCAGCAGCAGCCAGACCTGGGTCTTTACGACGTCCCCCTTGTCATTGGTCACTTCAGTGGCCAACACCAGGGATTTCACAGAGTTTTGCAAAGGCAGGTTCAAATACTCAGCCACATCCGCGCAGGTGCTCTTGCCGGGCGTGGCCGTCTTGACCATGGCTTGGCTGGCGGCCTTGCGCTCCACCTGGGGTGGCAAGGCCTCGGCCTTTTCCATATTGGCCGCATAGTCGCTGCTAGGGCAGTACACGATGGCGTCCTCGCCCGTGGCTGCAATCACCTGGAACTCTTCGCTCAGGTCGCCGCCGATGGCGCCACTGTCTGCCGCCACTGCCCGGTAGGTAAGTCCAAAACGGTCGAAAATCTTGCGATAGGCCTGGGCCATCACCTGGTAGCTGGCCTTGGCACCTGCTTGGTCGCGGTCAAAGCTGTACGCGTCCTTCATGGTGAATTCGCGGCCGCGCATCAGACCGAAGCGTGGGCGGCGCTCGTCGCGGAACTTGGTCTGGATCTGGTACAGATTCTTCGGCAGCTGCTTGTAGCTGCGGAACTCCTGGCGAGCAATGTCAGTAACTACTTCCTCGCTGGTGGGCTGCACCACGTAGTCGCGATCATGGCGGTCCTTGATGCGGAGCAATTCGGGGCCCATCTTGTCGAAGCGGCCGGTCTCCTGCCACAGCTCGGCCGGCTGCACCACCGGCATCGCGACTTCGATGGCACCAGCGCGGTTCATCTCCTCACGCACGATGGCTTCTACCTTGCGGATGACGCGCAGACCCATGGGCATGTAGCTGTAGATGCCAGCGCCCAACTTTTTAATCATGCCCGCCCGCGTCATGAGCTGGTGGCTGACCACCTCGGCATCGGATGGCGCTTCTTTGAGCGTGGAAATCAGGAACTGGGAGGCTTTCATGGGTGAATTCGGTTCTGAGGTTCGGGAAACTGGCTGACTCGCTTGATACACAGGCCACGCTGTGCATAATGGACTCAGTTTAAAAATTGGGGTTTGATTATGCTTGACCGCGAAGGCTTTAGGCCTAACGTCGGCATCATCTTGCTCAACCAGAGAAATCAGGTATTTTGGGGCAAACGCATTCGTACCCATTCCTGGCAGTTCCCGCAGGGTGGCATTGACCGTGGCGAAACGCCCGAGCAAGCCATGTTCCGGGAGCTGCACGAGGAAGTAGGCTTACATCCTGAGCATGTACGCGTTGTGGCCCGCACCCGTGACTGGTTGCGCTACGAGGTGCCTGACCGCTTCATCCGAAGGGATGCACGCGGTCATTACAAAGGCCAGAAACAAATCTGGTATCTGCTGCAGTTGGTTGGTCACGACTGGGATTTGAACCTGCGCGCTACCACCCATCCCGAATTCGACGCCTGGCGTTGGAACGACTACTGGGTGCCTCTTGACGTAGTGGTCGAATTCAAACGCGGCGTGTACGAAATGGCGTTGACCGAGTTGGCGCGTTTTCTACCGCGGCAGCAGGACCACCGCAACCGGTATCTGCGCAACAGCATGCGTGGCCGGGAGGGCGAACAGGTCGAAACGTCTTGTGACATGCCCACCAGGCCACTGCACTTTGAACTGCCGCCGGGCGCCACCTTCGAGCCGGATCCGCACCACAGTTACCCTGCGGGCAACCACCTCAGCTAAGCTGATGGACGTACCTGGGTTGGCCTAGCGGACCAGCACCAGGTTGTCGCGGTGCACCATTTCAGGCTCGGCTACGTAGCCCAGCAAGCCCTCAAACTCGTTGGACGGCTTGCGGCAAATAAGCCTTGCTTCTGTGCTAGCGTAGTTCGCTAGGCCACGGGCGATGGCGGTGCCGTCCGGGCCACGAATGGCAATCACGTCACCGCGAGAAAAATCACCATCCACTTGGATCATGCCGATAGGCAGCAAGCTCTTGCCTTCGTCCCGGACCTTCGCTGCCGCGCCCTGATCTACCGTCACGGCGCCGCGCAGCTGCAGATGGTCTGCCATCCACTGCTTGCGTGCCTGGGTTTTTTGGGTTTGGGCCACCAGCAGAGTGCCAATCGCTTCGCCGCGCGACAAACGCACCAGGGCATCGGGCTCTCGCCCCCAAGCAATCACCGTGGAAGCACCGGACCCCGCAGCCCGTTTGGCCGCCAAGATCTTGGTGATCATGCCGCCACGGCCAATGCTGGAGCCAGCGCCACCCGCCATCGCCTCCAAAGCGGGATCACCCGCCTGGGCTTCGTGGACAAAGCGCGCCGCAGGATCTTTGCGTGGATCGGCGGTGTACAAACCCTTTTGGTCGGTCAGGATGACCAGGGCATCTGCTTCCACCAGGTTCGCCACCAGGGCACCCAGGGTGTCGTTGTCACCGAACTTGATCTCGTCGTTGACCACGGTGTCGTTTTCATTGATCACCGGCACCACGCCGTGCTGCAGCAAGGTCAGTAGCGTGGAGCGGGCATTCAAGTAGCGTTCACGGTCGGCAAGATCCGCATGGGTCAGTAGTACCTGGGCACTACCCAAGCCGTTTTCACGCAGCTTGGTTTCATACATCTGGGCCAGCCCCATCTGACCCACAGCCGCAGCCGCCTGGAGCGCATGTACCTCACGTGGACGGGTGGTCCAACCGAGGCGCTTCATACCCTCGGCAATGGCGCCACTGGACACCATGATGACTTCACGCGGACGCAGCGCCGCTCGGCCATCTGACTGCGGGTCCAAACCCTTCACCAAAGCTGCCAGCTGACGACACCATTCACCTATGGCCTGCTCATCCAATCCCCGGCCCTCATTGGTGACCAAGCTGGAGCCCACTTTGACGACGATGCGCCGCGCGTCCCGCAATACCGTTGAAGCGAAGTTTGATGTCATTTATGCCTGTAGCGTAGATTCTCTCTGCGGCAATAGCTATTATTTATATAGCAACCATTTGGCAGCTATTCGCCAGCTGCATCTGCCGGATTGACGGCAAACCGAGGGTCCACCTCCACATGGACCTGCTCAGCCAATTGCTGGGCCTTCACATGCTGGTAGATCGCCTTAACTAGAGGCTCGCAACCCTCACGCGTCAACCCGGAAATTTCAAACACCGGGCCTTTGAACTTGAATCGCTTGACGAAGTCTTTGACCAGCGCCGCGCGCTTGTCGTCGTCCACCATGTCGAGCTTGTTAAGAACCAGCCAGCGGGGCTTCTTAAACAAATCTTCGTCGTACTTTTTCAACTCACCCACGATGGCCTTGGCTTGCGCCACAGGATCAATGGAATCATCAAATGGAGCCATATCCACGACATGCAGCAATAAGCGGGTGCGCTGCAAATGGCGCAAGAACAGATGCCCCAAACCCGCGCCGTCGGAGGCGCCTTCAATCAGGCCGGGCAAATCTGCGACCACAAAGCTCTGCTCCGGGCCCACACGCACCACACCCAGATTGGGGTGCAAGGTCGTGAAAGGATAGTCTGCAATACGCGGACGGGCGTTGGATATCGCCGTGATGAAGGTGGACTTGCCAGCATTGGGCATACCCAACAGGCCCACGTCAGCCAGCACCCGCAGTTCCAGCTTCAGACTGCGCTTTTCGCCTGGCCAGCCAGGTGTCTTTTGGCGTGGAGCACGGTTGACAGCACTTTTGAAGCGCATATTGCCAAAGCCGCCGTCACCGCCCTTCGCGATAGTGATGACCTCGCCGGGCACGAGCAACTCAAACAGCTTCTCACCGGTTTCCGAATCAGAAATGATGGTGCCCACCGGCATCTTGAGCGTGATGTCGTCGCCTGCGGCCCCGAACATATCCGAGCCCATCCCATGCTCGCCCCGCTTGGCGTCGTAGCGGCGCGAAAAACGGAAGTCGACCAAGGTATTCAGATTGATGTCTGCGACCGCAAACACATGGCCACCACGGCCGCCATCGCCACCGTTGGGGCCACCGAATTCCTTGTACTTCTCGTGACGAAACGACACGCAACCCGCCCCACCATCACCTGCGGAGATGTCAATAAATGCTTCGTCAACGAACTTCATACCGACTCCAGTTCACAAAATAGAATCCCCAAAACACCGAAGCCCCGACCAGGCGGGGCTTCGGAGGGATCAAAGCGATCTATGCAACCAGGGCTTTAGGCCGCTGGAGTAATGACCACTTGGTGCTTGTTCATCGAACCCTTAACAGCGAAAGACACGTGGCCGTCCACCAGGGCAAACAAGGTGTGGTCCTTACCCACGCCGACATTGGTGCCGGGGTGGAATTTGGTGCCACGTTGGCGAACAATGATGGAGCCTGCGCTCACCAGTTCACCACCGAACGCCTTGACACCAAGCATTTTTGGCTTGGAATCGCGCCCATTTCGCGTAGAGCCGCCGCCTTTTTTCTGTGCCATGACCTATGCCCCTTATGCCGCAATAGCGCCGATTTGCAGTTCGGTGAACTGCTGACGGTGCCCTTGACGTTTCATGTAGTGTTTACGACGGCGCATTTTGAAAATGCCGACCTTGTCGTGCTTACCATGCGCCACAACCGTGACTGTGACCGTTGCGCCGGACACCAAGGGCGTGCCAACCTTGATCTCGCTGCCGTTACCGACTGCCAGAACCTGGTCGAACACGATCTCTTGGCCTACGTCCGCAGCAATCTGTTCTACTTTAATTTTTTCGCCGGAAGCAACACGATATTGTTTGCCGCCGGTTTTTATGACCGCGTACATGCTTGACCTCTTCACTTAATCTGCAGACCAATTTCCACAGAGCCCTAGATTCTAGCATTCTTTACCGACAAGCTGCGCCAGCCCCGCCATCTATCGCATAAAGGGTTTGCGACCTTCATATAATTGGCCAACTCCTGGTTTCATATTTTGTCCGTCAACTCCTCCCGCACCGCCGACACCCTCGCACTCATTGCCGATGACATGCGTGAGGTAGATCTCGTCATAGCGCAACGTCTTGCATCTGGCGTGCCATTGGTCGGCACGGTGTCGCAGTACATCATTTCGGCCGGCGGCAAGCGATTGCGACCAGCCATTCTGCTGCTGGTCTGCGGCGCGCTCGGTTACCGGGGTGCACAGCGCTTCAATATGGCGGCTGTGGTCGAGTTCATCCACACCGCCACCTTGCTGCACGACGACGTGGTGGACGAATCCACGCTGCGCCGTGGGCGCCCCACTGCGAACGAAGCTTTTGGCAACCCCGCCAGCGTGCTAGTGGGTGACTTCTTGTACTCCCGCGCGTTCCAAATGATGGTGGACGCAAAGGACATGCGCATCATGCAAACTCTGGCAGATGCCACCAATGTGATCGCCGAAGGTGAAGTCATGCAGCTGGTGAATATGCACGACGCCTCGCTCGACGTGACGGCGTATTTGAAGGTCATCCGCTCCAAGACCGCCAAGCTATTTGAGGCCAGCGCGCGCCTAGCAGCCCTGCTGTCCAACAGCAGCCCCGAAGTGGAACAAGCTTGCGCAAATTACGGCCAAGCACTGGGCACGGCATTCCAGGTCATCGACGACGTACTCGACTACGACGGCGACGCTGTCGAAATGGGCAAGAACCTGGGTGACGACCTGCGCGAAGGCAAGGCCACACTGCCGCTGATTGCCGCCATGCAACGCGGAACTCCTGCCCAGTGCGCACTGATACGTCAAGCCATCGAGACCGGCGAAACCGAGCGCCTGGAAGAGATCATCACCATCGTCAAAAGCACCGGTGCGCTGGACGTCACCCGCCAGGCCGCAGCAGCCGAGGCACAGCGCGCGATAGAGGCAACAAAGCACTTCCAGCCCAATGCCTACACCGATGGTTTGCTACAATTAGCTGCTCAATTATTGGAGCGCCGCTCTTAACCCACGCTGTGGGATATGCAGTCATGGCATCGCTTCTGCGGGGTGTAGCTTAGTCAGGTAAAGCGCTACGTTCGGGACGTAGAGACCGGAGGTTCGAATCCTCTCACCCCGACCAAACTCTTCCCGCTCCAAACAAAAAAGCACCTCGTACAAGGTGCTTTTTGCTTTCTCAAGCCAAGGCTGTGCGCCGGACCTTGCGCACATTAAAGGCGCTGGCAATCAACACTGCTTGCACCAGCGCCAGGCCCACGAATACGCTGGTGTAGCGCTGGTGGTCCATCAAAGTACCAAACACCAGGGGCGACAGAGCCTGGCCAATGTCCAGACCTGAATACACCACGCCATATACACGCCCTGTTGAATTGGCAGGCGTGGCCCGCTTGACAATCAGATCCCGCGAAGGCCCGCCGGTGCCGGCGGCAAAACCCATCAAACCAAACAGCACGGGCACACTCCAGGCCGGCACATCCACCAAGGCCAGCACCAGGGCGAAGCTAGCCGCGACGCCAAAACCCAGCCCCACAATCCGCTCGCAGCGCGTGGGATCGGCCGCCAAAAAGCCGCCCAGCACCATCCCGCCAGAGCTGCACACCATATAAATGGTCAGGCACATGGCGACCATGCCCAGCGGCACCGCATGCAGCTGGCGCGCGGCTTCGGGTGCAAAGGCCTGGACGACACTCAGTGCAATGGCGTAAAAAAAGAAGAAGGCAAAGCACATCCATACCGCCGGTATGCGCATAAAGCCCATGCTGCCACCCTCCAGTACAGGCGCACCGGCCTTCGCCGTCGGCAACACAGGCAGCGCCAGCTTGTCGCGGTTCACCCACAGTGCGGCCAGCACGGTGAAGGCCAGCGTGCCCGCCGAAGCCAAGGCCGTACGCCAGGAGAACGCCAGCGCAATCGGCACCAGCATGGCCGGCGCCAGAGCCCAGCCCAGGCTGCCGGTGATGCCGTGCACGCTGTAGGCATGGCCCAGGCGCGGTGCGCTGATCTTGCGGTTCAGCAGCGTGTAGTCCACCGGGTGGAACACGCCATTGCCGATGCCGGCCAGCACCGAGAAAGCCGCCAGCATGGCGTAGCTGGTGCTGGCCGAGAAGCCAAATGCCGCCAGGCCCAGCAGCCCCAGGCCCGCAAACAGGATGGGACGCGGGCCGAACCGGTCCACCACAAAGCCCGAAGCCATCTGCACCGCGCAGGAAACGACGAAGAAAATGCTCATCAAAAAGCCCAGCTCCGCGTAGCTGGCATTGAAGTCCTGCTTCAACCAAGGGAACAGGGGTGCCAACAGCAGCTGGCTGAAATGGCTGATCATGTGGGCCGTGCCCACAAGCCCGATCACGGACGCGTCGTGGCGAAGGCTGGCGGTGGGAGGCAAGGGCAACGAGGTGCTGGAGGTAGACATGCGGCTATCGTAGTATTCGCCACCGTCTTCTGAAATGCATTAATTAGACAGTTTTCATCGAATTCACGCCAAAACCACCATGCTGCGCAGAGGCCCACTCACATCCGCCGATCTGGGAGACTTCCAGAACTTCACTCCCAGCCTCAGCCGGCCGGTGCGCAGCCGCACCCAGATGCAGCCCGCAGACGCGCATTTCGAGCCGCACGAGCACGCCTGGGTGCAGTTGGCATATTGCGACCAGGGCCTGATTCAGGTGACAGCCATGGAGCCGCAAGGCCACACCAGCTTCGTAGTGCCGCCGTGGCGCGCAGTCTGGATACCGGCCAACACCTTGCACGCCGTGACCATGCTGGAAAACGCCCATCTGCGCACGGTGTACATGCACGCTTCAGCCACGCCTGCGGGCTGGACCCAAGCGCGTGCGCTGGTGGTATCGCCACTGTTGCGCGAAGTCATACAGGCCTTGGAAGACATGCAGCCCGGCCCGCGCGAGGACGCCCTGATGCTGCTGACCCTGCAGGAAATCAGCCAAGCCGCGCCGCACCACCTGGCCATCCGCCTGCCCCAGGACAAGCGCCTGCGCGCCCTGTGCGACGCCGTGCTGCGCGACCTGGCCCGGCAGGCCACGCTGGCCGAATGGGCCTCGCATATCGGCGCCAGCGAGCGCACCATCGCTCGCCTGTTCCGAGATGAGTTGGGTACTAGCTATCTGCAATGGCGCCAGCAGGCGGTGCTGGCCCATGCACTGCCCTTGCTGGCGCGCAGCATGCCGGTGGGCCAGGTGGCCCAGGCCTGCGGCTATAGCAGCGACAGCGCCTTCGCCGCCATGTTCAAGGCCGCCATGGGCCATACCCCCAGCCAGTTCCAAGCTGGGCAAGCCTGAATTTGTGTCTACTATGCTTTTGATAGCTACTTGCGCAGAAGATACGTGCGCCAGCGGCCTATTTCATCTAAAAATCTAGGACTGCAAAGCCCACTCTGCCGCGCTGCGCGCATGGATGGCAGTGGTGTCCAGCAGGGGCACGCTGGCATCGGTCGCGCCCACCAGCAGCGAGATTTCGGTGCAGCCCAGGATGATGGCCTGCGCGCCCTGCTCCACCAGCAAGGCCATCACCTTTTGGTAAGCCAAGCGGGATGCGGGCTCGATGCGGCCCAGGCACAGCTCTTCGTAGATCACGCGGTGCACGGTGTCACGTTCTGCCGCCTCCGGCACCAGAACACGCAGGCCGTAGCGCTCGCGCAGCCGGTCGCGGTAAAAGTCCTGTTCCATGGTGAAGCGGGTGCCGAGCAGGCCCACGGTGTGCCAGCCCGCCTGCCGTATCCGGGCGCCGGTCGGGTCGGCGATATGCAGCAGCGGAATGGAGACCGCCGACTCGATCGCCGCCGCCACCTTGTGCATGGTGTTGGTACACAGCACCAGGCAGTCCGCTCCGGCAGCCGCCAATGCGCGGGCAGCACCCGCCAGCAGCAGCCCGGCGGTATCCCAATCACCTGCATGCTGCAGGCGCTCGATCTCATGGAAGTCCACGCTGTACAACACCACCTTGGCCGAGTGCAATCCGCCCAGTTGCTGCTTCACGGTTTCGTTCAGGATGCGGTAGTAGGGAATGGTGGATTCCCAGCTCATGCCGCCGATCAAGCCTATGGTTTTCATACAGATGCCGCCAGACAAAGGGCTGCAGATACTAAGCATTTCAGGCCGCTGGCGCAATATCTAGCTGCGCAAGCAGCTACAAAATAAATAGCGAAATGCCATAAAAAAAGGCCAGACAAAGCTGGCCTTTCGGTGCACACCAGCAGCCCCCAGGGGCTGCAGCGGATTAGACGATGGGGTTGCGCAGGCGGATGTGCAGTTCGCGCAGTTGCTTCTCGTCCACGGTGCTTGGGGCTTGCGTCAGCAAGTCCTGGGCGCGCTGGGTCTTGGGGAAGGCGATCACGTCGCGGATCGACTCGGCACCGGTCATCAGCGTCACGATACGGTCCAGACCGAAGGCCAGGCCGCCGTGCGGAGGCGCGCCATATTGCAGCGCGTCCAGCAGGAAGCCGAACTTGTCTTGCGCTTCTTCGGGCGTGATCTTCAGTGCATCGAACACCTTTTGCTGCACGTCGGCACGGTGGATACGGACCGAGCCGCCACCCATTTCCCAGCCGTTCAACACCATGTCGTAGCCCTTGGAGATGCACTTCTCGGGCGCAGTGACCATCCAGTCTTCGTGGCCGTCCTTAGGCGCAGTGAACGGGTGGTGCGTGGCGGTGTAGCGCTGCGCGTCTTCGTCGAATTCGAACATCGGGAAGTCCACCACCCACATCGGGCGCCAGCCTTTTTCGAACAGGCCGTTCTTCTTGCCGAATTCGCTATGGCCGATCTTGATGCGCAGGGCACCGATGGCGTCGTTGACGATCTTGGCCTTGTCGGCGCCAAAGAAGATCAGGTCGCCGTCTTGTGCGCCGGTGCGCGCCAGAACTTCTGCCAGGGCTTTGTCGTGGATGTTCTTGACGATGGGGCTTTGCAGACCGTCACGGCCCTTGGCCAGCTCGTTGACCTTGATATAAGCCAAGCCCTTAGCGCCGTAGATCTTGACGAATTCGGTGTAGCCATCGATGTCGCTGCGGCTCAGGCCGCCGACTTCCTTGGCACCGCCAGGCACGCGCAGAGCGACCACGCGGCCGTTCTTCATCGTCGCGGCACCGGAGAACACCTTGAAGTCCACATCGGCCATCACGTCGGTCAGCTCAGTGAATTCGAGCTTGACGCGCAGGTCAGGCTTGTCGGAGCCGTAGCGGTGGGCCGCTTCCTGGAAGGTCATCACCGGGAACTCGCCCAGGTCCACACCCAGCGTGTTCTTGAACACGGTGGTGATCATGCCCTGGAACATGTCGCGGATTTCCTGTTCGGTGAGGAACGAGGTTTCGATATCGATCTGGGTGAATTCGGGCTGGCGGTCGGCGCGCAAGTCTTCGTCGCGGAAGCACTTGGTGATCTGGTAGTAGCGGTCGTAGCCAGCCACCATCAGCAGCTGCTTGAACAACTGCGGGCTTTGCGGCAGCGCGAAGAACATGCCTTCGTGCACGCGGCTGGGCACCAGGTAGTCGCGCGCGCCTTCGGGCGTGGACTTGCCCAACATGGGCGTTTCGATGTCCACAAAACCATGGGCATCCAGGAACTTGCGCACTTCCATGGATACGCGGTAGCGCAGCATCAGGTTGTTTTGCATGTAGGGGCGGCGCAGGTCCAGCACGCGGTGCGTCAGACGGGTGGTTTCCGACAGGTTGTCGTCGTCCAGCTGAAACGGGGGCGTGACCGAAGGGTTCAGCACTGTCAGCTCGTGGCACAGGATTTCGATCTTGCCGCTCTTCAGGTTGTCGTTGACCGTGCCTTCGGGACGCGCACGCACCAGGCCTTTGATCTGCACGCAAAATTCGTTACGCAGGGTTTCGGAGACGGCGAACATCTCGGCACGATCCGGGTCGCACACCACTTGCACATAGCCTTCACGGTCGCGCAGGTCAACGAAGATCACGCCACCGTGGTCGCGGCGACGGTTCACCCAGCCGCACAGGGTGACGGTTTGGCCCAGCAGGGCTTCGGTCACGAGACCGCAGTAGGTGGTACGCATTTGAGATTGCATGGCTATCGATTTCTGGCGCCCCGCGGGGCGCAATGGTTACAAAGAAGGCAGACCACCAGGGACTGCCACGCCCATCACGTCTTAATGGGGCTTGGCGAGGTGGGGTGCAACGACGCTCGGCACAACCACCCCCATGGAAACAATGTATTTCAGCGCCTCGTCCACGCTCATTTTCAGCTCGATGCAGTCGCTGCTTTTGAGCATGATGAAGTAGCCGCCGGTAGGGTTGGGCGTGGTCGGCACGTACACGCTGAGGTACTCACCTTGCAGGTAGTTCGCTGCGTCGCCACCGGGCACACCAGTCACGAAGGCAATGGTCCAGGCACCGTCGCGTGGCCATTGGATCAGCACCGCCTTGCGAAAAGCATTACCGGTTTCCGAAAACAAGGTGTCCGACACCTGCTTCACACCCGAATAGATAGAGCGCACGATAGGAATACGGTGCAGCAGGTTGTCCCACCAGCCGACCAGCTTCTTACCGATGAAATTGCTGGCTACGCCGCCCACCAGCAGCAGCATGGCCAAGGCCAGCAAGACGCCGAAACCCGGAATATGGAAGCCCAGCAGTTTGTCGGGCTGCCAGCTGTCGGGCAGGATCAGCAGGGTCTGGTCCAACGTGCTGATGATGGACTCCAGCACCCACACAGTGATCGCCAGCGGCACGATCACCAGCAGGCCGGAGAGCAACCATTTACGGATAGCGGCCATCATGGCTCTCAGCTACCCGAGCCTGTGCCGCCGGAAGCAGCAGGCGCAGGTGCGGGCGCCGCCACCGGGGCTGCGGCTGCAGGGGTGTCGGCGGACTTGGTGGTGCTGGTGGGCTCAGCGGCTGCAGGCTTGCTGTCGTCCACCTTGGGAGCCGGCGTGGACGTAGCGCCGCCACTCTTGAAATCGGTCACATACCAGCCCGAACCCTTGAGCTGGAAACCTGCGGCGGTGACCTGCTTGGCCAGCGCAGGAGCGCCGCAGCTGGGGCAGTCGGTCAGCGGGGCGTCGGACATTTTTTGCAGCACGTCTAATGCGTGCCCGCAAGACTCGCATTTGTAAGCGTAGATAGGCATGGCGTAGAAGGCTCGGGTTGAAGTCGCAAAACCTATGATTATAGTTTGCCCGGGTGAAAACCCGGACTCAGAAGAGGAAGGGCGACAGCAAGGCAACACGCATCACCAGCAGGCCCAGGCCAAAGCCAATAGCGCCAAAAACCAGGCCTTGCAGCAACCGGTTTGTGCGCTTGTGTTCTGCCAGCAGCTCTTCGATTTGCTTGCGCTGGTCGCCGCCCCGGTCGGCCCTCCCCTGCTTCAGGTAGTCCACCAGCAGGCGGGGCAACTCAGGTAGTAACTTGGCATAACGCGGGGCTTCGTTTTTCAGCTGCTCGAAGAAGGCCTTGGGACCCACCTGCTCCAGCATCCACTTTTCCAGGAAGGGCTTGGCGGTGTTCCAGAGATCCAGCTCGGGGTCTAGTTCGCGTCCCAGGCCCTCGATATTCAGCAGGGTTTTCTGCAACAACACCAGCTGCGGCTGGATTTCCACCTGGAAGCGGCGCGAGGTCTGGAACAAGCGCATCAGGATGATGCCCAGTGAGATTTCCTTCAGCGGGCGATCGAAAACCGGCTCGCAGCAGGCACGAATGGCGGCTTCCAGCTCATCCACGCGGGTATTCGCCGGCACCCAGCCTGACTCAATGTGCAGCTCGGCCACGCGCTTGTAGTCGCGCCGGAAGAAGGCGGTGAAGTTCTGCGCCAGATACTCTTTGTCGAACTCGGTGAGGGTGCCGACGATGCCGAAATCCAGCGAGATGTAGCGGCCAAAGGTCGCCGGCTCTACCGATACCTGGATATTGCCCGGGTGCATGTCGGCGTGGAAAAAGCCGTCACGGAACACCTGGGTGAAAAAGATGGTCACGCCATCGCGGGCCAGCTTCTGAAAGTCCACCCCAGCCGCCCGCAGCCGCTCGGTCTGGCTGATGGGGATACCGGTCATGCGCTCCATGACGATGACCTCGGTGGCGCAAAAGTCCCAGAACATCTCGGGAATCAGCACCAGGTTCAACCCGTCCATGTTGCGGCGCAGTTGCGCCGCGCTAGAGGCCTCGCGCACCAAGTCCAGCTCGTCGTGCAGGTATTTGTCGAACTCAGCCACCACCTCCATAGGCTTTAGGCGCTTGCCGTCGGCCGACAAGCCTTGGACCCAGCCGGCCATGGTGCGCATCAGCCCCAGGTCGCTCTCAATCGCCGGCAGCATGCCCGGACGCAACACCTTGACCGCCACGTCACGCAGGCGGCCGTTGCGGTCCTTCAGCACCGCGAAGTGCACCTGGGCGATGGACGCACTGGCCACGGGAGTGTGGTCAAAGCTTTCAAAAATGTCGCCTACCGACTTGCGGAACGCGCGTTCAATGGTCGCAACCGCCACGGCCGACGGAAACGGCGGCACGCGGTCCTGCAAACGCGCCAGCTCGTCGGCGATGTCGGGCGGCAGCAGGTCGCGCCGGGTTGACAACACCTGGCCAAACTTGACGAAGATCGGACCCAGGCGTTCCAGCGCTTCACGCAGACGCTCGCCGCGCGGAGCCTGCAGATTGCGTCCGACCGACAGAACCCGTGCCAGCACCCCCAGCCAGGGCTTCTGGAAGCTGGTCAGTACCAGTTCGTCCAGGCCGTAGCGGAAGACGATCCAGACGATGTAGGCGCCGCGAAAAATCCGGCTCATGTGTGCGCCTTGTCGGCGCTGGCGGCCATACGCTGGCCCAGGAATTGGTGCAAAGCGCCCACTACGCGGCGCGCAACCTGACCAGCCGTATGCGCGGCTGTGTCACCGATGATGCGGGACAGATCTTCCTCCAAGTCCCAGCGCACGTGGTCCACCAGCCAGTTGACCTCGGCCGCCAACTGCACGTCGCCTTCGATGCGCACGCCGGGTTTGTCGGCATTCAGCGCCTGCTGCAACAAAGAGAAAGGCGAAGCTTCGGTCACCGTCAGGGTCAGGCTGGGCTGGACGCCGGGCTCGGCCCGGTCCAGCAAGCCGGCCGGGGTGGCCCGCAAAGCCATGTGGAAATGACGCCATTGCACCACCACCACCTGCCCTTTTTGCCGCGTGAGCCGGGCCATAGCCTCAGGCTCTTGCTGGAGCACATGGTTTAGCAGCAGGACGACGCGGTTCTGCACCTCGTCCACCACCCAGGCGGGCGGCTGCAGGCTCTCAGCGACGCGGTTGAAAATGTTTTCGAACAAAGAAAAAGGGGACTGTGTTGCCATAGTCCCCCATTATCCCGGATAGAAACAAGCTGCCCTTACTGCAGGGCTTGTACCCCTGCAACCAACCAGCCGCTGGCGCCGCTCTTGGGCTTGGTCATGTTCCAGACCTCACGGAACGGGCTCGGTCCGGCGGATGGTTCTTCGCGGATCATGCCGGAGAACTCGACGCTGGCCATGTAATCGTTGCCCAGGTCCTCGATGCCCAGCAACTTGGCGTCCAACATGACCACGTCGGTCTTGTTGATCTGGGCACCAATGTGCAGCTCGCGCTCGTTCAGCTGGGACTGGATCTCGCCCAGCATGGTGTCAGTCATCATGGCCCGCAGGGACGCTATGTCGGAACGGTCCCAGGCCGATTGCAAGGTGATGAAGTTGTTCTTGGCGGCGCGCAAAAAGCCTTCGGTATCAAAGCCCGCAGGCACGCCCCAGCCCTGTGGGCCAGCCAGCGCCGAGCCGATCATCGAAGTGGAAGCGCCTGCGGCCTCCAGCGGCAGCACATTGCTGCGCTCAAAAGGACGTGCAGATGCGTCGTTGCCCACGTTTTCAGGGCGGTACACGCTGGGCGCTACGGGCGCAGCAGCACCCTGGAAGGCATACGGGCTGGCCGATTGCGAGCTATTGGCATTTTTGCGTGCCCGGAAAACACCCCACAGCACCATGCCCGCCAGCACCAGCAAGGCAATCATCAGGAACTGACCCATCTCGGCGCCCAGGCCCAGGGAATGGGCCAGCCAGGCCAAGCCCAAACCTGCAGCCAACCCACCCAGCATGGCGCCCCAGGGACGGCGTGGTGCCGCAGCAGCAGGAGCTACCGCAGGTGAGGGACGGGTTGCGTTGGTGGAGTTTTGCACCGGCGCGGCGGGTGCCGCAGGCGCGGCTTCACGCCGGATGACATTGCTGGACTGCTTGCCCACCGACCTGCCGCCGCCCAAACGCGCGGCCTCGGCATCCACGACCGAGGTCAGCGCCAAGGTCACAGCCAAAACCAATGCCCAGACTTTCATACCATCTCCATTTGAATTATTCAGTCACCACTGCCAACCGACGCGCAGCCTACGGCAGAGTTATACGGGAACAAGGCTAGCACTTGATACCCACATGTAAAGCCACCATGCCACCGGTAAGGTTGTGGTAGTCCACATGGCCAAAGCCGGCGCCCTGCATCAGGGTCTTCAGTTCCTGCTGGCTAGGGTGCATGCGGATGGACTCGGCCAAGTAACGGTAGCTGGCATCGTCGCCCGCCACCAGCTTGCCCAGCCGGGGCAATACCTTGAAGGAATACCAGTCGTACGCCTTCTCCAGAGGTTGGGCCACTTTGGAAAATTCCAACACCAACAACTTGCCACCGGGTTTGAGCACGCGGCACATTTCGGCCAGGGCCACGTCCTTGTGCGTCATATTGCGCAGGCCGAAGGCCACGCTGACGCGGTCAAAACTGGCATCGTCGAACGGCAGTTTTTCGGCATCGCAGACCATGGTGGGCAGCACGATGCCCTTGTCGATCAGCCGGTCGCGGCCGGTGCGCAGCATGGCTTCGTTGATGTCGGTATGCACCACGCGCCCGGTCTTGCCAACCTTTTTGGCGAACGCCATGGACAAGTCTCCCGTGCCGCCAGCAATGTCCAGCACCTGGTGGCCTTCGCGGATGTCTGCCACCAGCACGGTATAGGCCTTCCAGGCGCGGTGCAGCCCGGCCGACATCAGGTCGTTCATCAGGTCGTATTTGCTGGCCACAGAGTCGAACACGCCGCGCACATGGCGGGCCTTTTCGCTCTCGTCCACCGACTGAAAACCAAAATGGGTAGAAGTCATCTCAGCGCACCGTTTCAATAAAATAGGGCTGCAGCGCAGGTAAGGCCTGCGCAAGCAGCTATCAAAAGTATAGCCGCCAGCAACTCAATGGCTGGCGCAGCCATGGCCTTTATTGTCGGCCATGGGCGCATCACGATCCAGCCCCGCAGCGGCCAGGCGCTGGTCGTACTCGGCCCACAGCTTGTCTTGTTCCGAGCCCAGGAAGTACAAGTAGTCCCAGGTGAAGATGCCGGTGCTGTGGCCGTCGGAAAACGTGGGCTGTACGCCGTAGTTGCCTACCGGCTCCAGCCCGGCCAGCGTGACCTCGCGTTTGCCGGTCTGCAGCGTCTCCTGGCCCGGGCCATGGCCCTGCACCTCGGCGGACGGCGAATACACGCGCATCAGCTCGAACGGAATGCGAAAGCTGGCACCGTCCGAGAAACTCACTTCCAGCACCTTGGACTGGCCATGCACCGTGATGTCTTGGGGGGTCGGCGATCCCGCCGTCAAGCCGGCCATCAGACCAAAACCCGCTCAATACCGCCGTTATTGGCTTGCGCCACATAGGTCGGTAGCCACTGGTCGCCCAGGATCTGGTTGGCCATTTCGACCACGATGTAGTCGGCTTCCAGCAGGCCGTTTTGCAGATCGTTGCCGTAGCGGCTCAGGCCTTGCAAGCAGCTTGGGCAGCTGGTCAATATCTTCAGATTCTCTTGCGGGCCCACCTGGCCGGATTCGCGCAGCGCGGTCTCGGACTTGCGCAACTCTTCTTCCTTGCGGAAGCGGACCTGCGTGGAGATGTCGGGCCGGGTCACGCCCAGCGTGCCGGACTCGCCGCAGCAGCGCTTGCTCTCGGTCACCTGGTCGCCCAGCAATGCCTTCACCGTCTTCATAGGCTCCTGCAGCTTCATCGGCGTGTGGCAGGGATCGTGGTACAGGTAGGTGCCGCCGTTGCCCAGGGTGATGCCCTTTTCCAGCAGGTATTCGTGGATGTCGATGATGCGGCAGCCGGGGAATATCTTGTCGAACTCGTAGCCTTGCAGCTGGTCGTAGCAGGTACCGCACGACACCACCACGGTCTTGATGTCCAGGTAGTTCAGCGTGTTCGCCACGCGGTGGAACAGCACCCGGTTGTCGGTGATGATCTTGTCGGCCTTGTCGAACTGGCCGCTGCCCTTTTGCGGGTAGCCACAGCACAGATAGCCGGGCGGCAGCACGGTCTGCACACCGGCATGCCAGAGCATGGCCTGCGTCGCCAAACCGACCTGGCTGAACAAACGCTCGGAACCGCAGCCGGGGAAGTAGAACACCGCTTCCGTCTCGCTGGTGGTGGCCACCGGGTTGCGGATGATGGGCACGTAGTCCTTGTCCTCGATGTCCAAGAGCGCGCGCGCCGTCTTCTTGGGCAGGTTGCCCGGCATCTTCTTGTTGATGAAGTGGATCACCTGCTCTTTGATGGGCGCGGTACCCAGGCTGGCGCGCGGCGCGGCGGTCTGCTTCTTGGCCGCCGGGCGCAGCAGGTCGTTGGCCAGGCGCTGGACCTTGAAGCCCACCCCCACCATGGCCGAGCGGGCCATCTTGATGGTCTCGGGATTGGTCGCGTTCAGGAAGAACATGGCCGCAGCATTGCCGGGGCGGAAGCTCTTCTTGCCCATCTTGCGCAGCAGATTGCGCATATTCATGGTGACATCGCCGAAGTCGATCTTCACCGGGCAAGGCGTCAGGCACTTGTGGCACACCGTGCAGTGGTCGGCCACGTCTTCAAACTGCTCCCAATGCTTGATGGACACACCACGGCGGGTCTGCTCTTCGTACAGGAACGCCTCGACCAGCAGCGAGGTCGCCAGAATCTTGTTGCGTGGGCTGTACAGCAGGTTAGCGCGCGGCACATGGGTGGCGCACACCGGCTTGCATTTGCCGCAGCGCAGGCAGTCCTTCATGCTGGTGGCGATGTCACCGATATCGCTCTGCTGCATGATCAGCGACTCGTGGCCCATCAGCCCAAAGCTTGGGGTGTAGGCATTGGTCAAATCAGCCTCTAGCGCAACACCTGCCTGCGCATGCAGCTGTGAATTTCGTAGCAGCTTGCCTTTGTTGAAGCGGCCTTCGGGGTCCACGCGCTGCTTGTAGTCGGTGAACGGCTGTATCTCGGCGTCGCTCAAAAACTCCAGCTTGGTGATGCCAATGCCGTGCTCGCCAGAGATCACGCCGTCCAGGCTACGGGCCAAGACCATGATGCGCTTCACCGCTTCGTGCGCGGTCTGCAGCATGGCGTAGTTGTCGCTGTTCACCGGCAGATTGGTGTGCACATTGCCGTCGCCGGCGTGCATGTGCAAGGCCACCCAGACCCGGCCCTTGAGCACGGTTTTGTGGATTGCGGTGCACTCGTCCAGGATGCCCTTGAAACCGGCACCGGTGAAGATGTTTTGCAGCCGGGCGCGGATCTGCGTCTTCCAGCTGGCACGCAGGCTGTGGTCTTGCAGCTGGGGGAACAGCGTTTCCACGCCGTCTAGCCAGCCCTGCCACAGGGCGCGGGTCTCGGCCACCAGGCTTTGGGCCTGCACCACGCGCTCTTCCAGCAGCTCTGGGGACGGCACATCGCCGTCTTCATCGCCCTTGCCCAGCGGCAGGTTGCCGCGGCTGAAGAACTCTTGCAGCGCGTCGCACAGTTCCAGCTTGTTCTTCAGGCTGAGTTCGATGTTGATGCGCTCGATGCCGTCGGTGTACTCGGCCATGCGCGGCAGCGGGATCACCACGTCTTCATTGATCTTGAAGGCGTTGGTGTGGCGGCTGATGGCGGCGGTCTTCTTGCGGTCCAGCCAGAATTTCTTGCGCGCCTCGGGGCTGATGGCGATAAAGCCTTCGCCGCTGCGCGAGTTGGCGATGCGCACCACCTCAGACGTGGCGCGGGCCACGTCGTCAGCGTTGTCACCGGCAATGTCGCCAAACAGCGCCATCTTCGGCAGGCCGCCGCGCTTGGACTTGGTGGTGTAGCCCACGGCTTTCAAATAGCGGTCGTCCAGATGCTCCAGCCCGGCCAGCAGCACGCCGGTGCGCTTTTGCTCGGCGAACATGAAGTCCTTTATCTCGACGATGCTGGGCACAGCATTCTTGGCGTCGCCAAAAAACTCCAGGCAGACGGTACGGGTGTGCGCGGGCATGCGGTGCACCACCCAGCGGCCGCTGGTGATCAGGCCGTCGCAGCCTTCTTTCTGGATGCCGGGCAGGCCCGCCAGGAACTTGTCGGTCACGTCCTTGCCCAGGCCTTCCTTGCGGAAGGTGCGGCCGGGGATGTCCAGGCGCTCGGTGCGGATCTTGGTCTTACCGTCGGCTTCGAAATACTGCAGCTCAAAGCTGGCCACTTCCACGTCATGGATCTTGCCCAGGTTGTGGTTCAGGCGGGTGACTTCCAGCCACTGCGCGTCCGGCGTTACCATGCGCCAGGAGGCCAGATTGTCCAGCGCCGTGCCCCACAGCACAGCCTTCTTGCCGCCGGCATTCATGGCGATATTGCCGCCGATGCAGGATGCTTCGGCCGACGTCGGATCGACCGCAAACACATAGCCGCCGCGCTCAGCCGCATCGGCCACGCGCTGGGTGACCACGCCGGCTTCGCTGTAGATGGTGGCCACGGGGTGGTCCACGCCGGGCAGCATGCGCATCTCCACCTCGGTCATGGCTTCGAGCTTTTCGGTGTTGATGACCGCGCTGTTCCAGGTCAGCGGGATCGCGCCGCCGGTGTAGCCTGTACCACCCCCACGCGGAATGATGGTCAAACCGAGTTCGATACAGCCTTTGACCAAACCGGCCATTTCGGCCTCGGTGTCGGGGGTCAGCACCACAAACGGGTATTCAACGCGCCAGTCGGTGGCGTCAGTCACATGGCTCACACGGCTCAGGCCGTCGAACTTGATGTTGTCCTTGGCGGTCAGCTTGCCCAGCACGCGCGCAGTCTTGCGGCGCAGCTCGGCCACCTGGGTGAAGGTGGCGCCAAACTGGGTCACGGCGGCCGTGGCGGCCACCAGCAGCTCGCCCACCAGGGCGTCGCGCTCGCTATCGGCATCCGGCTTGCGGCGCTTGCCAACCTCGTCCAGGCGGTGGTGCAAGGCGTCCACCAGCTGCTTGCGGCGCTTGGGGCTGTCCAGCAGGTCGTCCTGCAGATACGGGTTGCGCTGCACCACCCAGATATCACCCAGCACCTCGTACAGCATGCGGGCTGAGCGGCCAGTGCGGCGCTCCTGGCGCAATGAATTCAGTACATCCCAAGCACGGGAGCCCAGCAGGCGGATGACGATTTCGCGGTCAGAGAACGAGGTGTAGTTATACGGAATTTCGCGCAGGCGCACGGCTTCGGGGGCCTGCGCCAGCAGGGTGGACAACGCGGTGGGAGCATTCATGGAGATAACCTGGGGGTGGGCAGCAGTGCCCGGGAGCCTGGGATGACGAATCGGGTAGCAATTTTAGGTCAGCCCTCTATGACCCCGCCGACAGCGGGTTGTCTGGAAGCGACAGCGGGCTAAAAGAGCACGCGGCTGCGGATGGTGCCCGGCACGGCTGCCAGCTTTTCCAGCGCCAAATCGCTGGATGCGGCGTCGATATCAATCACCACGTAGCCGATCTTTTCATTGGTCTGCAAAAACTGCGCTGCAATATTGATATGGTTGTCGGTAAACACCTGGTTCACCGCCGACAGCACGCCCGGCACATTGCGGTGCACATGCAGCAGGCGGTGCTTGCCCGCATGGCTGCTGAGCGCTACCTCGGGGAAATTGACGGACGAGATGGAAGTACCGTTGTCGCTGTACTTGACAAGCTTTTCGGCCACTTCCAGGCCAATATTGGCTTGGGCCTCCATGGTGGAGCCGCCGACATGCGGGGTCAAAATCACATTGTCCAAGCCGCGCAAGGGCGACTGGAACTCATCTTTATTGCTACGCGGCTCTTCGGGGAACACGTCGATCGCAGCGCCCAGCAGCTTCTTGGCTTTCAACGCAGCCGCCAGGGCATCGATATCCACCACCGTGCCGCGCGCAGCATTGATGAAAATGCCGCCTTGCTTCATGGCTGCAAACTCCGCCGGGCCGATCATCCACTGGGTGGCAGCGGTTTCCGGCACATGCAGGGTGACGATATCGCTCTGGCCTAGCAGCTCATGCAGATTCGCCACCTGGCGCGCATTGCCCAAAGGCAGCTTGGTCACCACGTCATAAAAGCACACCTGCATGCCCAGCGCCTCGGCCAGCACCGACAGCTGCGTACCAATAGAGCCGTAGCCCACGATGCCCAGGGTTTTGCCACGTATTTCAAACGAATTCTCGGCCGACTTGAGCCATCCGCCGCGGTGCGCCACGGCGCTTTTCTCGGGCACGCCACGCAACAGCAGAATGGCTTCGGCCAGCACCAGCTCGGCCACTGAGCGGGTGTTGGAGAACGGCGCGTTGAACACCGCAATACCGTGCTCGCGCGCGGCTTCCAGGTCCACCTGGTTGGTGCCAATACAGAAGCAGCCCACGGCGACCAGCTTGCTGGCGTGGGCAAACACATCTGCGGTCAGCTGGGTGCGCGAGCGGATACCGATGAAATGCGCATCGGCGATCTTTTCCTTCAACTGATCCTCGGGCAAGGCACCAGGCAAGCTCTCGATCTGGGAGTAGCCTGCATTGCGCAGCACCTCTAACGCGGAAGGATGCACGCCCTCCAGCAACAGAAACTTGATCTTGCTTTTGTCCAGAGAGGTCTTGCGCATGCGTTGCCCGGCGTCAGGGAGAGATAAAGGGAAGATGATCCTAGCATGGTGCACCGCAGCAAACAGGCACACAAAGGCACGGCATTGCCAGCAGCAGGGCTATACACCAAGCGCTGGAAGACCCAGCTCAAACGCAAACAAACGCAAACAAACGCAGCCATACGAACGGGTTTTCCCGCTATCACTTTCGTCAGTTACGAGCCAAAATTTCACTGTTTTGTCATAAGCGGCACCTAGCATCGGCCCCTCCCATCTCTTACCGTCACCCTCTTACCGTCCCCCAGGAGATTCCATGCAATTCAACCGTTTAGCGCTGGCCGCCGTGGCCGCTACCGCTGTTCTTTCCGCGCAGGCACAGACCGAGATCCAATGGTGGCATTCCATGAACTCGGTCAACGGCGAATGGGTCAACGACCTGGCCAAAGACTTCAATGCGAGCCAAAAGGAATACAAGATCGTGCCGACCTACAAGGGCCAGTACGACGAATCCATGACCGCCGCCATTGCTGCCTTCCGTGCCGGCAACGCACCACACATCCTGCAGGTATTTGAAGTGGGCACGGCCACCATGATGGCCAGCAAGAAAGCCATTGTGCCGGTCGGCCAGGTCATGAAGGACGCCGGCGAGAAGTTCGACCCCAGCGTCTACATCCCTGCCGTGGCCAGCTACTACACCGCAGCCAATGGCCAGATGATGAGCTTCCCGTTCAACAGCTCGACCACGGTCTTCTATTACAACAAGGACGCGTTCAAGGCCGCTGGCCTGGACCCGAACAAAGCCCCCAGCACCTGGCCCGAAGTGGCACTGGCGGCCGCCAAGCTCAAGGCCAGCGGCCACAAATGCCCGCTGACCATCGCCTGGCAGGGCTGGACCCAGCTGGAGAGCTTCTCCACCTGGCATAACGTCGAGTTCGCCACCAAGGCCAACGGCCTGGGCGGCATGGACGCCCGCATGAAGATCAACTCGCCGCTGCATGTGCGCCACATCGAGAACCTGGGCAATATGGCCAAGCAAGGTCTGTTCGTCTACAAGGGCCGTGGCAACATCCCTGAAGCCAGCTTTGTATCCGGCGAATGCGCCATGACCACCACCTCCAGTGGCTTCTATGGCAACGTCAAGAAGAACGCCAAGTTCGCGTTTGGCGAAGCCCCCCTGCCCTATTACCCCGATGTGCCCGGCGCACCGCAAAACACCGTGATCGGTGGCGCCAGCCTGTGGGTGTTGGCCGGCAAGAAGTCGGAAGAATACAAGGGCGTGGCCAAGTTCTTCACCTATTTGTCCAGCCCCGAAGTGCAATCCGCCAGCCACAAGCGCACCGGCTACCTGCCCGTGACGACGGCCTCGTTCGCACTGACCGAAAAGTCGGGCTTCTACCAAGAAAACCCCGGCACCGATGTCGCGCCGAACCAGATGATCCGCAAGACCACCACCAACTCGCGCGGTATCCGCCTGGGCAACTACCTGCAGGTGCGTGCGATCGAGGACGAAGAACTGGAACAAGTCTGGGCCGGAAAGAAGTCCGCCAAGGAAGCCCTGGACTCCATCGTGCTGCGCGGTAACGAGCAGCTAGACCGCTTCGAAAAAGCTAACAAGCAGTAACACCCCAGGCTACACGCTACGCAATTTCGCCCACCCCACTCGTATCGGTTTGAAAAACCGATACGACACGCAGGGGGCGAACCCAGTGGCCCGGCAGAGCCGGTTCCACGGGTTCCAGGGCTGAAAACCGTTGCGCCCGACGCTAGCTGATTAATAACTACAACAAAGTTGGCCTTAAACATCCATGGAAAAACGCGTCGTCTTTCAATCTCGTTGGCTGCCCTGGGTGCTGATCGCCCCCCAGATGGTGGTGATCTGCGTCTTCTTTTTCTGGCCTGCGGGCCAGGCCATGCTGCAGTCCTTGCAGCAGTCTGACGCGTTTGGCACCTCGGTGGACTGGGTCGGGTTGGACAACTTCCGCAACCTGTGGAACGACGCCAGCTATATGGCCTCGTTCCAGACCACCGCCGTGTTCTCTATCCTCGTGGCGGTACTGGGCATAAGCCTGTCGCTGCTGCTGGCGGTGTTTGCCGACCGCGTGGTACGCGGCAGCGGCATCTACAAAACCTTGCTGATCTGGCCCTATGCCGTGGCGCCTGCGGTGGCGGGCGTGCTGTGGCTGTTCATGTTCTCGCCCAGCATCGGCATCGTGGCCTACTGGCTGGGACTGCTGGGCGTGGACTGGAACCACCTGATGAACAGCAACCACGCCATGGCCCTGGTGGTGATGGCCGCCATCTGGAAGCAGCTGTCGTACAACTTTCTGTTCTTCCTGGCCGGCTTGCAGTCCATCCCCAAATCCTTGATTGAAGCGGCGGCCATGGACGGCGCGCGGCCCTGGCGCCGGTTCTGGACCATCCAGTTTCCGCTGCTCACCCCCACCAGCTTCTTCCTGCTGGTGATCAACATCGTCTACGCATTTTTTGACACCTTCGCCATCATCGACTCCACCACCCAAGGCGGCCCCGGCAAAGACACGGCCATCCTGGTCTACAAGGTGTATTTCGACGGCTTCAAAGCCATGGACCTGGGCGGCTCGGCGGCGCAGTCAGTGGTGCTGATGGTGATCGTGGTCGCCATGACCGTGGTGCAGTTCAAATTTGTCGAAAAGAAAGTGAATTACTGATGGTCGAGCGCCGCACCACCATGGGCATGCTGGCCCATGTGATTCTGATTCTGGGCGTGCTGATCGTGGCCTTTCCGGTCTACATCACCTTTGTCGCCTCTACCCACACCGCATCCGAGATGGTGCAGCGTCCCATCCCCGTGCTACCGGGCTCGCACCTGGTGGAAAACTACGCAGCAGCCTTGCAAGGCACGGGCGCCCACGGCGGCTCCAACGCGGCGGTGGGCCGCATGATGGTGGTCAGCCTGGTCACCGCGCTGGTGATTGCCATCGGCAAGATAGCCATCTCGCTGCTGTCGGCGTTTGCGCTGGTGTACTTCCGCTTTCCGTTCAAGCAATTCTTCTTCTGGATGATCTTCGTCACCCTGATGCTGCCGGTGGAGGTGCGCATAGGCCCCACCTACAAAGTGGTGGCCGACTTGGGGCTGCTCGACAGCTACGCCGGCCTGACGATTCCGCTGATTGCCTCGGCCACCGCCACATTCCTGTTCCGCCAGTTCTTCATGGGCGTGCCGGACGAGTTGGTGGAGGCCGCGCGCATGGACGGCGCTGGCCCCATGCGCTTCTTCTGGGACATTCTGCTACCGCTGTCGCGCACCAGCATGGCGGCGCTGTTCGTCATCCAGTTCATTTACGGCTGGAACCAATACCTGTGGCCGCTGCTGGTCACCACCAATGAAAACATGTACCCGGTGGTGATCGGCATCAAACGCATGATCTCCGGCGGCGACGGCCAGACCGAATGGAACCTGGTGATGGCCACGGCCATTCTGGCGATGCTGCCACCCGCGCTGGTCGTCATGCTGATGCAGAAATGGTTCGTCAAGGGCCTGGTGGATACAGAAAAATAATTTAAAAGAAATTGGGCTCTAGCGCAGGCATTACCTGCGCCAGCAGCTATTAAAAGACTAGCAAAACAGTTTATGGCCGCCATCACACTCAAGAACGTCATCAAGCGCTACGGCAAGGGCGCCAGCGCCAACCAGGTGATCCACGGCGTTAACGCCGACATCGCTGACGGCGAATTCATCGTCATCGTCGGCCCCTCGGGCTGCGGCAAATCCACGCTGCTGCGCATGGTCGCCGGGCTGGAAGAAGTCAGCGACGGCACCATCTCCATCGGCGGGCGCGTGGTCAATAACCTGGAACCCAGCGAGCGCGACATCGCCATGGTGTTCCAAAACTATGCGCTGTACCCGCATATGACGGTGTTCGACAACATGGCCTACGGCCTGAAGATCGCCAAAGTGTCTGAGGCCGACATCAAGACCCGCGTAGACAAGGCCGCCAAGATATTGGAGCTGGGCCAGTTCCTGGCGCGCAAGCCGCGTGAGCTGTCCGGCGGCCAGCGCCAGCGCGTCGCCATGGGCCGCGCCATCGTGCGCCAGCCGCAGGTGTTTCTGTTCGACGAGCCACTCTCCAACCTGGACGCCAAGCTGCGCGCCCAGACCCGGCTGGAAATCCAGAAGCTGCACCGCGAACTGGGCATCACCAGCCTGTTCGTCACCCACGACCAGGTCGAAGCCATGACCCTGGCGCAGCGCATGATCGTGATGAACGGCGGCGTAATGGAGCAGTTCGGCACGCCCGAAGAGGTCTACACCCGCCCCGCCAGCACCTTTGTCGCCAGCTTCATCGGCAGCCCACCCATGAACCTGCTGAAGACTGCCCCCAACACCAGCCTGGGCGGCCCGGTCGACGCCATCCTGGGCATACGCCCCGAGCACTTGCAACTCAGCAACGACGGCTGGCCGCTGACCGTGGAAACCACCGAAATGCTGGGCGCGGAACGCCTGACCTATGCACGCTTAGGCACCGGCCCCAGCAGCGAGCTGCTAATCATCCGCACCGAAGAAAGTGAAGCCGCACCGGCTATCGGCAGCACCATCCACGCCACGCCGCGCACCGACCGGCTGCACTGGTTTAATAGTGACACAGGCAAACGCATAAACCCCTGAATTCCATGCAAATCACCGCAAGCAACTGGCCCTACCCCCGCTGGGTCGCCCACCGTGGCGCGGGCAAACTGGCGCCTGAAAACACCCTCGCCGCCTTCCGCCTGGGTGCGCAGCACGGCTACCGCATGTTCGAGTGCGACGTCAAACTCAGCGCCGACGGCGTGCCCTTTCTGCTGCACGACGACACGCTGGAGCGCACCAGCACCGGCAAAGGCCTGGGCGGCGACCACACCTGGGGCGCGCTGGCCCAATTAGACGCCGGCAGCTGGCATTCGCGCAGCTACGCGGGCGAAACCCTGCCCACACTGGACAACATCGCCGCCTTTTGCCTGCGCAACAGCTACTTTTTGAACATCGAGATCAAGCCGACTCCTGGCGTGGAACGCCTCACTGGCGAAGCCGTGGCGCACCACGCGTCTCGCCTGTGGCGCGGCCAGGCCGTGCCGCCGCTGCTCAGCTCTTTCAGCACCGAGTCCCTAGAAGGCGCCAAAGCCGCCCAGCCCGCGCTGCCACGCGGCCTGCTGCTAGACGAACTCTGGGACGGCTGGCTGGAGGCCGCGCTGGAACTCGGTTGCGTCGCCATCATCTGCAACCACACACTGTGGAATGCCGAAACCGTGACCCGCGTCAAAGCCGCTGGCCTGCGCACCTCCAGCTACACCGTGAACGACGCCGAATCTGTACAGCGCCTGATGGACCTGGGAACCGACGGCATCATCACCGACCGCGTGGACCTGTTCTCGCCAGCACATTGAGCCGCACACATTGCGGCAGCCGCGTTTGCTAGCATCCGAACATGCCAGCACGCTCCACACCCCGCAAGGCCGGCCCCGCGCTGACACCGCTGTTGCAGTACTGCTCGCGGGCTGTGGTGCGCCTGGGCGTTTGGCGCACCACGCTGCTATTCAGCGCGTGCATTTCCCTGATGTCCCTGGGGCTGACCTGGCTGTACATCCGGCTGGGCGGTTACGGCGAGATGGGCGAGGCCTTCTACATCTCGCTGCTTGTGCCGCTGCCCATGACCTTGCTGCCCGGCGGCATGATCTTCGCGCTGGTAGCCGCACTGGAGCAGGCCCGCCACACCGCGCACACCCTGTCCATGACCGACGTGCTGACCGGCCTGCACAACCGGCGTCACTTCATGCAAACCGCCCAGCGCGAGTTGGACCTGGCCCAGCGCCACGGCCTGCCCCTGGCCCTGCTGATCCTGGACATAGACCACTTCAAGCACGTCAACGACCAGCACGGCCACGACGTGGGCGACCAGGTGCTGATGGAAGTAGGCCGGCGCTGCGCCCAGGTGCTGCGCGCCACCGACTTACTGGCCCGCTGGGGCGGCGAGGAATTTGTAGTGCTGCTGCCCAATACCGGCTACGAGCAAGCCCACCAACTGGCCGAACGCATGCGCGAAACCGTGGCCTATTCGGCCCAACTCTACGCCGCGCAAGGCGCTGTCAAGGTGACGATCAGCATAGGCGTGGCCGGCACCGTGGCACAGCAACCCACCACGCTCGACGCCCTGGTACAACAGGCAGACCGTGCGCTGTACGACGCCAAACGCGCGGGCCGCAACCAGGTATGGCTGGCTAAACCGCTCGGCAGTTTTACGCCAGGCCCGCTAGCGCCCCGTTAAACACCACTGGCTGCTGGCGCAGGCTAGCACCAGCGCGGCATAGGTCGCCATCTTGCCGTCATGGCCGAAAAACCAGAGCCCGCCCAGCAGCACCAGCAGGCACACTACAAAATTGATAGCTGCTTGCGCAATTAATCCCTGCGCTACAGCCTTTTTTTTCATAAATATCCGGGCGAGCAGCGCCGTCAGCAGCCCCACAACCAGGGCCGGCGCGGCGAAGTTCAGCAGATGTATCAATGAATCTATGGGTCCCATAGCAGCAATTTTGAGGCTTTGACAGCGAGGCGGCGATTTCGGGCCGCACAAATTTTATAATCCCCCCATGGCAGTCTGGGCATTAGGCATTAACCACAACACCGCACCCTTGGATTTGCGCGGTCGGTTCGCGTTCGCCCTGGACCAAATCGCGCCCACGCTGCAAGGCCTGCGCGCCGCCCTGGCCGGCCCCGAAGCAGCCATCATCTCCACCTGCAACCGCACCGAAATCTATTGCGCGGGCAACCAACAGGCCTTGGACCACACGGTGGACTGGCTGGCTCACAGCGGCGGCGTATCGCCGGCCCTGCTGCGTTCGCACTCCTACACTTTGCAAGACGGCCCCGTGGCGCGCCACGCCTTCCGCGTGGCCAGCGGA
The DNA here is from genome assembly GCF_058216335.1 of Rhodoferax sp. SPJ21. NCBI lineage: Bacteria > Pseudomonadati > Pseudomonadota > Betaproteobacteria > Burkholderiales > Comamonadaceae > Rhodoferax > Rhodoferax sp. SPJ21. Next base: position 1,471,815 of record NZ_JBYZMO010000002.1, on the reverse strand, counting down.
CTGGATTCCATGGTGCTGGGCGAGCCGCAGATCCTGGGCCAGATGAAAGACGCTGTCCGCGTGGCCGAGCAGGCTGGTGCCCTGGGCACCACCCTGAACCAGCTGTTCCAGCGCTCATTCGCCGTGGCCAAAGAGGTGCGCACCTCCACCGAGATCGGCGCGCACTCCATCAGCATGGCCGCTGCCGCAGTGCGGCTGGCCAGCCAGCTGTTTGAAGACCTGGGTGAAGTGCGGGTGCTGTTTGTCGGTGCCGGTGAAATGATCGAGCTGGCGGCGACCCACTTTGCCGCCAAGAACCCCAAATCCATCGCCATCGCCAACCGCACGCTGGAGCGCGGCGAAAAGCTCGCCACCCGCTTTGGCGGCGAAGTCATGCGCCTGGCCGACCTGCCCAGCCGCCTGCATGAATTCGACGCTGTTGTCAGTTGCACCGCCAGCACCCTGCCCATCATCGGCCTGGGCGCGGTGGAGCGCGCCCTGAAGCTGCGCAAGCACCGCCCCATCTTCATGGTGGACCTGGCCGTACCGCGCGACATCGAGCCCGAAGTGAAGGCACTAGAAGACGTGTACCTGTACACCGTGGACGACCTGGCCCATGTGGTGCAAAGCGGCCAGGCAAATCGCCAAGCTGCGGTGGCCCAGGCCGAGGTCATCATCGACGCCGGCGTGCAAAGCTTTCTGCACTGGATGGACCAACGTGACCCGGTGCACGGCGTGGTGCCGCTGATCCAGCAGCTGAACGCCCAGGCCGACGAATGGCGCGCCGCCGAGCTGACCCGCGCGCGCCGCCTACTGGCCAAGGGCGACGACATCGAGGCCGTGCTGGACATGCTCAGCAAAGGCCTGACCCAAAAGATGCTGCACGGCGCCATGGCCGAGCTGCGCGCCGGCGATGCCAGCAGCCGCGAGCACACGGTACAGGCCATCCACAAACTGTTTTTGCGCAAAGAGCGTTAGCGACGCTGTCGCTTGCGCTTCCGGCCCTGGCTTTTCAGGGGCCTTCATCTCCCTCCATTTAAGTTACCTCGTCACGCCCCACCCCAGACTGCATCAACGCCCTGCCCAGGGATACCGTGGAACCGGCTATGCCGGGCCACTGGTATCGCCCCCTGCAAGGGGGTTGGCGAAGCGCAGCGTAGCCTGGGGGTGAGCCACAATTTTTATGAAACCCTTTCTCCGCCAACAGCTTGAGCGCTACGCCTTTCGCCTTGCCGAACTCGACTTTCTGCTGTCCCGCGAGGACATCATGGGCGACATGAAGCAGTTTTTGCTACTGTCGCGCGAACACACCGAGGTGGGCCAGGTGGCGGCCCGCTTCGCCCGTTACACCCAGCGCGAGTCCGACCTGGCCGCCGCGCAGGAAATGAAGAGCGACCCCGACATGGCCGAAATGGCCGAGGAAGAAATCACCTCCGCCCAGGCCGAGCTGACCCGGTTGGAGGCCGAGCTGCAGCGCATGCTGTTGCCCAAGGACCCGGACGACGCACGCAACGCCTTCATGGAAATCCGGGCCGGCACCGGCGGCGACGAATCCGCCCTGTTCGCAGCCGACCTGCTGCGCATGTACACCCGCTACGCCGAACGCCAGGGCTGGAAAACCGAGATCGTCAGCGAATCCCCCAGTGAGCTTGGCGGCTACAAAGAAGTGGTGCTGCGCATCGAGGGCGACGGCGTCTACGGCCAGCTGAAGTTCGAGTCCGGCGGCCACCGCGTGCAGCGCGTGCCCGCCACCGAAACCCAGGGCCGCATCCACACCAGCGCCTGCACCGTGGCGGTGCTGGCCGAGCCCGACGAGCAGGAAGCCATCAAGATCAACCCGGCCGACCTGCGCATCGACACCTACCGCGCCAGCGGCGCCGGCGGCCAGCACATCAACAAGACCGACTCGGCGGTGCGCATCACCCACATCCCCACCGGTATCGTCGCTGAGTGCCAGGACGGCCGCAGCCAGCACAGCAACAAGGCGCAGGCGCTGAAGGTGCTGACAGCCCGCATCCACGAAAAAGACCGCTCCGAGCGCGCCGCCAAGGACGCTGCCGAGCGCAAGGGCCTGATCGGCAGCGGCGACCGCAGTGACCGCATCCGCACCTACAACTTCCCGCAAGGCCGCTGGACCGACCACCGCATCAACCTCACGCTGTACAAGCTGCTATTCATCATGGAGGGTGACCTGGCCGAGCCGCTGGGCGCCCTGCGTGCGGCCCAGGAAGCAGAGCAACTCGCCGAACTCGAAGTCGGCACTTAAAAGGACCCCATGGCACGTTCCATCAACAAAGGCCCCAAGCCCAGCGGCGGCTACGCCAAGGTCTCCAGCAAATCGCTGAAAGACGCCCAGGAAAAAAGCGCCAAGCGCATGGCGCCTCGGCCAGAACACCCCGGCCTGGGCAAAGTGGCGCGCGCCGCCCGCAAGCCTGTGCCCTCGGTGTATGGAGATACCGTCGCCACGCTGCAAACCGCCCTGCTGGGCGCGCAAAAGCACGGCATCGACAAGCTGGATGCCCGCATGCTGCTGCTGCATGCATTGGGCAAAAATCCATCCGATGCCGCGTGGCTAATGGCCCATAACAACAATGCCTTGAATCCGCTGCAAGCCGCAGCCTTCGGCACGGCGTGTACCCGCCGCCGCGCAGGCGAACCCGTGGCCTATATCACCGGCCAGCGCGAATTCTTTGGCCTGGCGCTGCACGTAGATGCGCGCGTGCTGGTGCCACGCCCTGATACTGAAACCTTGGTGGACTGGGCGCTGGAGCGCCTCCAGGAACAGGCCACGCCCCAGGTACTGGACCTGGGCACGGGCAGCGGAGCCGTCGCCCTGGCCATCCAGCATGCCGCGTCGAAGGCAGTGGTTACGGCAGTGGATGTCAGCGCCGACGCCTTGGCGGTGGCGCAAGCCAATGCGCAGCGGCTGAAATTACCGGTGAAATTTCTGCACAGCAGCTGGCTTGCGCAGGTGAGCGGACGCTTCGATCTGATCGTGTCGAACCCACCCTATATTGCCGATGCGGACCCGCATTTGCCCGCCCTGGTACATGAGCCATTGGGCGCCTTGACCGCAGGTGCCGACGGGCTGGACGACATCCGCCAAATCATCCGCCAGGCACCCGCGCATTTGCAGGCCGGCGGCTGGCTGCTGCTGGAGCACGGCTACGACCAGGCCGCTGCTGTGCGCGCTTTGCTGAAACAGAATGGCTTTACGCAGGTGCAATCCAGGCAGGACCTGGCCGGCATAGAGCGCTGCAGCGGTGGTCAGATCCCCGTCTGAAATTTGTAAGATATTGGCTGCTTGCGCTTATAGAACCTGTGCCAGCAGCTACACAAAATATAGCAACCAGCCCTAGCCCATGTGGGGGCACGGCAGCGCACGCATCCCACCGCAACGTGTGCAGTGAAATAATAGCGGTTTGATTTTCAAGGAGCCCCGCCATGAGCGACGCACAACAACGTATTGATGCACTGGTCAAATCCAACGACGTACTGCTATTCATGAAGGGCAATGCCAGCTTCCCGCAGTGCGGCTTTTCGGGCCGCGCCATCCAGCTACTGAAAGCCTGCGGCGTGGATGCCAAAACGGTCAAGACCGTGAACGTACTGGAAGACGACGAAATTCGCCAAGGCATCAAGGAATACAGCAACTGGCCCACCATCCCCCAGCTCTACGTCAAGGGCGAATTCGTGGGCGGCTCGGACATCATGATGGAAATGTACGAATCCGGTGAACTGCACCAGGTACTGGGCGCCAAGGCCGCCTGAAGCCCGGCCAACAGCCTATGTGGTGAGGAATCCACATAGGCTGTAATAAACGGTACTTTTGCACGGGTTCTACCATGGTGTGCTGGCACGGCTTATGCTGAAATGAAGCTGTGCCAGCAACCAAGGAGTCTTTCATGGAATCCCGCAGTCTTGTTCCGCATGTACCGCAGTTTCAACTGCCCGTCGCCAATGTGCGCAGTGTCTTCCAGACACAAGAAGTCGAACGCAAACTGGCCAAACTCCCCAGCCGAGAACACGAAAACCTGCGCAGCACCTACGAGCGCATGCTGGAGCGCGGCCCTGAGCGCTTCCAGGTCAAGCCCTCTGGCGTGCCGGAAATGTCAGCCCTGTACCAGGCCCTGCCGAACTTCACCGACGTGCTGGACGACGTCAAACGCCATGTGGCCCTGAGTCAGGACAGCCGAGACGGCCTGGAAGTCACACCCATCCTGCTGCTGGGTCTGCCCGGCATAGGCAAAACCCATTTCGCCAAGAAGCTGGCCGATCTGCTGGGCACCGGTATGAACCTGGTACCCATGAGCTCGATGACGGCTGGCTGGCTGCTGTCCGGCTCGTCATCGCAATGGAAAGGCGCTAAGCCCGGCAAGGTGTTCGAAGCACTGATAGACGGTGAATACGCCAACCCAGTGATCGTGGTGGACGAAATCGACAAAGCCAGCGCCGATGCCCAATACGACCCCTTGGGCGCGCTCTACAGCCTGCTGGAACACGATACGGCGCAGAACTTCATGGACGAGTTCGCCGAAGTAGCCATCGACGCCAGCCAGGTGATCTGGATCACCACAGCCAACGACCCGCGCGGCATTCCAGAGCCGATTCTGAACCGCATGAACGTCTTTGAAATCGAGCCGCCCTCACCCGAGGCCGCTAGGCAGATTGCCAATAACCTCTACCAGTCCATCCGAAGCGAACATGGTTGGGGTGAGCGGTTTACACCGGAGCCGCACAGCGATCTGCTGGACGCCCTCGCAGAACTTGCCCCGCGTGAAATGCGCCGTGCGCTGATGACCGGTTTCGGCAATGCCCGCCTAGATGGACGCGACGTCATCAAGGTAGAAGACCTGCCCCGCGCCTCACAGCACAAAAGCCGCATGGGCTTTATCCAGTAATGGGTGCCCTAGAGCAGAAGGCCAATCAGTTGGTCTTCTGCCGCTGCAGCAACTGCACCACGAAGTTGGACGGAATCGCGTAGCTGATACCCGAGGGTTGGCTGATCGCCGACTCTTTGGTGCCTTTGACAAACACCATATTGACGATGCCCACCACTTCGCCGGTTTCGGCATCAAACAGCGGGCCGCCACTGTTGCCCGGATAAGCCGTGCCATCCAGCTGAAAAATATCAAAGCTACCGTCGCGCAGACTGCGGATAGACCGCTCGGTCAGCTGCGCACCTGTGGCCGCTGGCAGCACGATTGCAGTGATAGATGACACCATGGCGCGATGGGTCACAGAAGAAAAGCCCAGCGCCCCGCCGATAGGAAAGCCCATGAACGCCACAGACTGACCTTCCCGCACGCTCTTGGAGTCGCGCAAAGTCAAAGGCGCAACCGGCGCACCCTCAAACCGTAGCAAAGCCAGGTCGTGGATGCGATCCACCTCCAACACCGAAGCGGCGCGCATCTGCAACTCTCCTTTGAAGTCCCTGATCTGCAATGCCAAACTGGCTCCTGCAGGATCTTCCGCAGGCCCCATCAATACATGGGCATTGGTGACAGCAAGATTGCCGCTTTCGACAACAAACCCCGTTCCACGCAACGAAAACCGAGGGCTATTGGTACTCTTGTAGTAACCCACGATGACCACAGATGGCTTAACGTGGGGAATCACGTCCGCCAGCTCCGCTTGGGCGGGGCATTGGATAAAAAGTGCACACAAAACCACATATCGAAAATATGTGTGAATTCCCATGTGATTAACTATCCGATTTGACTGAAGACGGGTTTAGGCATCAAAGAGTCTTGAGTGCAGATTCAACCTCCTCATGCGAGGCAAAATCCTTCCCTAATTTATTCAAATCTTCCAATAGGGATTTGGCCTTTTTCTTATCCCCCGATTTGATATATATTTTTGCCAAATTCAACTTAAGCACCGCATTACTAGGTTGTAGCAACAAAGCCTTATTCTCCATTTCAATGGCTTTTGCATAATCACCCTTATCCGCCCACAACATGGCCAAGGTATCCATAAAGGAGGGTTGGTTCGGCGTCAAACTAACAGCCTTTTCCGCAAAACCTATAGCCGAATCTTTTTTCAACTGACCCGAAACCCAAGCCAGATTGTTATAAGCAAGCGCATTAGTAGGCTGCAACTGCACAACATTGGCATAATATTTCTCAGCAACCAAATAATCTTTCTTTGCCAAAGCATCATCAGCCATATACAACATAAAAGTCGTATCTTTTGGATGCTCCTTGAGCCAAGTTAGTATAAATTTATCAGCATCCGGTTTGTTACCAGAAGCCACCAAAGCGGCATGTATCTTTATAGCGGCTCCCAGCGAGTTGGTTTGCTTCAATCCCAATCGGTATGCTGATATTGCGTCATCCCATTTCTTCTGTTCGGCAAATATGTCCCCTTCCAAGATATAGCCGATGTTTTCTTTGGGACGTTGCCGCTGAATGGTTCTTGCGGTAGTAATCGCATTTTGGTAGCGCTCAGAAGTCGTATCCAAGAATGCCAGAGCACGCTGGGCATCCAACAAGTCAGGCTTCAACTCTAAGGCCTTCTGTAGATTTTGAACTGCCGCGTCTTTGTTCTTGGCTGCCAGATTGACATTCGCCAAACGCATTTGAGGCAAGGGCGACAAAGGCTGCAAGGTAGCCAATTTATTGAAGGTTGCAATCGCTTGGTTCGTATCACCGGATGCCTGCAAGGCACGGCCAAAGGCGTCTAACAACTCGGGACTTTCCGGCAATGCCGTTGTTGCATCCTGAGCAGTCGACAAAGCAGCCTTGGCATCCTTATTTGCCAAATAATAATTTACCAACAATACACGGGGCGTAGGGTCTGACGAGTTTGCGGAAATTGCATTCGCAATCAATTTTGAAACTTCTTCCTTGCTTCCACCTGCTTCTTTGCGTACCTCAGCCAACGCCAATAAAGCCTGCATATTTTTTGGATCTTTGGCAAGAATTTCGTTAAATCGCCTCGATGCTTCATCCGGTTTTTTTTCCGCAATATCCAACGCAGCAAGACTTGCTACAGCAGGAAAATAATTGGGATTCAATTTAGAAGATGCTTCAAAACTCTTTCTAGCTGCAGCGACATTCCCCTGCGCGAACAATATTTTCCCGCGCAAATTTTGTGAAATAGGACTTTCTGGAGTTTTTTTCTCCATCACAGAAATTGCCGCCAATGCTTTATCATACTCCTGCTTGCGCAAATACTCACCAATCAGCGCCATATCGGCACTAATACCCTTGTCGGACGCAGAAATATCGCGCAACTCCAAAAATGCAAAATCACCTTCACCGGCAGCAATGTGCGCCAAAGCCAGCGAAGTTTTCTTCATTGCATTTTTTGGATCTACCTTGGAAGCCTTTGCAAAATAATCAACTGCTTTTTTGACATCTCCATTCTGCATATAAGCCTCACCCGCCACAGAGTACAGCGTGACATCCACCGGCTCCTGGCTCAATGCAGGCTCTAATATAGCGATGGCCTTGGCCACCTGGCCTGTACGCAGATAAACCATGGTCAACATGCGTCGTGACATAGAAAGCTCTGGCGAAGCAGTCAAGGCCTTGTTTAGATAAATTTCTGCCTGCAACATTGAATTCAATTGAAATTCAATGGCTCCGGCCAATTGCAGGCCACGCGTATAATTAGGGGCGACCTTCAGTAGCTGCTGAGAAAATTCTCTTGCAGCTTTATAGTCTTTTTTCTGATAAGCCAACTGCGTTTCAAAATACTTAACCTGGGGACTATTTGGAACAATTGCCTTCATTGCCTCTAATTTTTTAGCAGCCTCGTCTAATTTTTCCTGCTGCATTAGAAGCACCAGCATTCCCATATAACCGGGCAAATAACCGGGCTTGGCTTGTACAGAGTTTTCATACAGAGCCAGAGCTGCATCCTGATCATTGGATGCACTCAATACCAAATCACCCTTTAGTTTCAAAGCATCGGCATTACTGGGTGATTTTTTAATAACAGCATCAATCGACGCCAAAGCACCCGACATATTATTTTTGGCTGCTTGCCTGCGAACGCTCATGATCAAAGCGTCGATATTTCCTGGATCTTCAGCCAAAGCCGCATCCAAGGCTTTCTGTCCCGCAGCCGCACTTCCCTGCTCAAAAAAGGCCGCACTTAACGCCAAATGCAACTCAACCTTCGCAGCCGCAGTCTCCAGCTGGGTCTTCGCAAAATCATCGGTTATTTTCTTGAACTTTCCTTGGGCCAGCAAAGCCTTAGCCAACTCCGGGACGACCAGATCGTCGGGGTACTTCAAAGCTCGCGCTTTGTCCAGCTCGACCTCAGCAGCGCCCGACTCCCCCAAATTCAACAATGTTTTACCCAGTAAGAATCGAGCCTCGGGTAAATTGGGGTTAGCTTGCAGAGCATTTTTGATCTGAATGATTGCAGCTTTTTTTTCATTCTTCTCCAAGTTTTGCTTCGCAGAGGCTAGGTAATTTTCTGGCTTATCATTACCGCAAGCAGTTAAAAAGGCGGCGACCGCCACTGCGCACAAAACACCACGAGATTTTTTATATCGCTGAATCATTGTTACATCCAAATAAAATCAAAATGCATGCATTTCTACTTCAATCCAAGCCGATGCATAATATCGTACAAGGTTGGCCGACTCACACCCAGTAATTCTGCGGCCTTCACGATATTTCCATTTACGCGCCCCAAAGCCGAAATAATTGCATTTTTCTCCGCACTTTCGCGCACAGCCCGCAAATCCAAAGAATCATCTGCAGCTTCAGACACAACAGATTCGAGCCCGACATCTTCCGGCGTAATCTTGTTGCCATCCGCCATAATTACTGCACGTTTAATACAGTTCTCCAACTCTCTAATATTCCCTGGCCATGTGTGGTTCTCTATAACCCGTACGCATTCTTCGCTCAAATTCAAAGATCCGCGATTTTGCTCACGCGCAAACCTACGCACAAAAGAATACGCCAACAAAGCTGCATCGCCATTACGGGCACGCAATGGCGGAATATTGATGACAATTTCAGCCAGTCTGTAATACAAATCCTCTCTGAAACGAGATTCTTTGCTCAAGGCTTTCAAATCCTGGTGGGTCGCGCAGACTATCCGGACGTCAACAGGAATCTCTTGGCGCCCGCCGACCCGTTCAATGGTTCGCTCCTGGATAAAACGCAATAACTTAGCCTGCAGGGAAAAGGGCAAGTCCCCGATTTCATCCAGCATCAAGGTGCCGCCATTGGCCGTCTCAATTTTTCCGAGCGTGGTCTTGGCTGCACCGGTGAACGCGCCTTTTTCGTAGCCAAATAACTCGCTCTCCAGCAGGTTCTCAGGAATGGCCGCACAGTTAATGGCGACAAACTTCTCGCCCTTGCGCTGCGATGCCTGGTGCAGTCCACGTGCCAGCACCTCTTTGCCGGTACCACTTTCACCAAGCAGCATGACAGTGGCGGTGGTGTTGGCTACCTTCTCAATGGTGCGGCATACGCGCAGCATCTCGGGATCACGCGTGACCAGACCAGCCAAGGCGTCGGGCTGGTACATCTCCTGCAAACGGCGGTTTTCTTTTTGTAGTTCGAACATGCGAAAAGCACGATCGATCGTTAAATTCAGAAGCTCGGGCTCAAACGGTTTGGCAAAGAAATCGTAAGCGCCCAATGCAACCGCCCGCAGCGCGTTGGCCTGGTCATTCTGTCCGGTCAAAACGATGACCTTGGTGTCGGGCTCAACCGCCAGAATTTGCTCCAGCAATTTAAAGCCCTCGCTCACGCCGTCAGCATCGGGCGGCAACCCCAGATCCATGGTGACCACGGCCGGGCTGTGCCTGCGCAACTGCACCAGGGCAGTATCTCGGTCATTTGCGGTGACTGACTCAAACTTGTCCACAGACCACTTGATCTGCTTCTGCAGAGCAAGGTCGTCCTCCACAATCAACAGGGAACGGGCGTTCTCACTACTCATATCGCCCCCATGTCGTGCAGATCTGAGCCTTGATGCACCTCGAACAACGGCAACAAAATTGTCACAAGCGTTCCTTTGTTTTGCGCGCTGCTTACCAAAATCTTCCCCCCCAATTCCTGTACATACTGAAAGCTTTCATACGCGCCAATGCCCATGCCCGCCTGTTTGGTTGTTTGAAATGGCTTGAAGAGCCGTTCTTGCACAAACTCTTCCGACATGCCGTGGCCCGTATCGCCAATTTCTACCCGTGCCTGGCCGCTAGCGCGGTCTAGCTTCACCCATACCCGGCCTGATGGGTCTGTGGCGTCGAAAGCGTTTTGCACCACATGCCCGATGATGCGCTCCAAGCGCTCTTCGTGACCACGCGTAACAACCTTGTCTATCTGCTCCATCTCCAACTGCCGGCCACGCTTGAGTGCTGCAGATGCAATGCGCTGAACAATGACTGCCAGATCCACCCCCACAACCGTTCCCGGAGGCGTAGCACCTTCGCGCAATTGGAGCATTAGCTGGCGCATTCTGTCTAATGAATTCTCCACCGTCATGAGCATGTCCTGCTGAAACTCAGGGTTGTCGTGCAGGCGCTTGGCATTCTTCAGCATCAAGGACAGCTGGGTAACAATATTTTTGAGGTCGTGAACCACAAAAGCCGACATTCGGTTGAAGGCGTCAAACTTGCGCACCTCCAACAAGGCTTCCGTAGCACGCATCTGTGCCAGGTAGCTGGCCGCCTGACGACCAGCGGTTTTCAGCAAATCGTTGACCTCCCAGTTGACGTCGATATTGGTTCGCGCGCTGGCCAGCACCACAAAACCAATCATTTCCCCCCCTGCGGTCAAGGGCACGATCAGCCAGGCTTGCGGTAATTCCTGCAACCAGGCTGGCAATGTCAAATCGCCATAGCGTTTGGAATATGTACGAAACTCTTCCAGATTGATCACCCAACCGCTGCTGGCCAGGAACTGGCAAAAAGAAGACTCCGCCTCTTCCTTGACCGGGCTGGACGCCAAGTTCCAGCAGGCCGTCTGGCGGAATGCAGCTTCGCTGCCGCTCTTCATCCACAAGCTACCGCCTGGGCTTTCCAACATGTCCGCAAGTGCCCGCACCACCTGCTGGCCCATGTCGTTCGGCGATTGGTTGCTTGACAGGGTTTGGGTGAACTTGAGCCACTCTTCCCGGTAGTCGTAGCGGTAACGGAAAAAGTGCTTACCCACAAACACTCTTAACTTCGCCCGGAATGCCCCCGACAGAGTCAGCACCAGAAGCGCAATCAACGCAGAAAAAACTAGCCCCTGCTGCAAAGCGCGGCCCCACTCGCCGCCAAAGTAGCGTACGTAGTAGCCCACCGCCGAGATAAAGATCAAATAGGCGCCCGCCACCAGCAAAGTGGCGGAATGAAAAGCAGCCTTTTGCGAAACCCGGATATTCGCGATCCAGTCGCTACGTCGCAGAGTAGAGAGCAGCAGCAGCAGCACCATCAGCCCATGCACTGCACCCCGGACGCTGAGCGCATCGGCGTCAATGCGTTTGAATAACACGGCCTGGGAATACAGGTACAGGTCGAACAAGAAAATGCCTGCAATCCCCAGGCTCAGTGGCTTGATGTTCCAGCGCGAATCCTCGCTGACGTTGCTATAGACCTGCTCCAACAACACCAGCCCCATCACCGGCAAGGCGGTTGCCGCCATCAGATACAACCAAACCGCATCTCCGAAATAAGTGACCTGGAACGCCAGCAGTAGCGGTGCGGCAACAGCGAAGCACAAGGTTGCCAGAGTCACCCATGGCATCCAGCCCATGCCCGGAGGATATCGATCTTCACGGTTGGCGCGGCAAAGCGACAACATGAACCCGAACCAGCAGGCGTAACGAGCCACGTCAGCCGAGCCGCCCAATAGCTGCCACACAGCCTGCGGGTACCAGCGTAATGCAAACAGTAGCCAGCCCCACACCGCCGTGAAGCCGACGGCGGACATCAGATAGACCGAGGATGCATTGCGAGGAGCACGCCAGTAACCCAGGCCCAGCAGGCGCAAGCAGAAAGCCGAGTACACCACTGCAGCCATTGCATAGCCCAGGGAGGTCAACGTAGTGGTTTGGCTATCCATGCAAAGAAACGCTGGGTACAGTGGGCAAGCGCAGCAGCAGGCGCTTATGGTTCAGCGGGCGCCTTTTGCCAGCAACACCACGCCTACGGTTTCGAAAAGAATAACAATATCAAGGAACAGCGAGTGGTTCTTGACGTAGTACAGGTCGTACTACAACTTTTCAGCCGAGTCTTCCAGAGTGGAGCCGTAGTGGTAACGGACCTGGGCCCAGCCCGTCACGCCAGGCTTGACGCTTTGGCGCACGGCATAGTAAGGAATCTGACGCGTCAACTGGTCCACAAAGTAAGGCCGCTCCGGCCTGGGGCCGACCATGCTCATGTCACCGTTCAGCACACAGAACAGCTGCGGCAGCTCGTCGATGCGCACCTTGCGGATGAACTTGCCCACCTTGGTGACACGGTCGTCCCCGGCTGCGGCCCAGCGCGGGGTACCGTCTTTCTCTGCGTCGGTGCGCATACTGCGGAACTTGATGACATTGAACAAGCGGCCATTGAAGCCCACACGCTCCTGCCGGTAGAAAATCGGCCCCGGACTCTCCAGCATCACGAGTAGCATGGTGACCAGCATGATCGGCAAGGTCAGCAAAATCAGCACCAGGGCACTGAAAATATCAAATAGGCGCTTCACCACCGAGCGCAGGCCACCTTGGCTGAAGCCGTCCCCAAAAATCAGCCATCCGGCGTTGACGGAATCCAGGCGAATCTGGCCCTTGGTTTTCTCAAAATGCGTGGCCACGTCCACCACCCGCACGCCGTGCAACTTGCAATCCAGCAGCTCGCGCAAAGGCATGCTGCCACCCCGGCGCTCCACCAGTGCCACCACGATCTCGTCGACCTCCAGCTCCAGGGCCGTATCGGTCAAGGATTTGTGCTTGGACAAAATTCCCCAGGCCGACACCTCGGACTCCGCTTCATTAGGGCTGGCGTAGTAGCCCACCACATCCACATGGGGATCTTCATTCTTCAGCGTCTTACCCACCAATGCCGCCCGCGGCCCCGTGCCGAATACCAGCACACGGTGGCGCATCATGGACTGGGGGGTGGAATGGGCTACGTAGACCCGGTGCAAGAGCACAATAACGAAACCAGCCATGGCCGCCATGGCCAGGTTTTCACGGCTTGCCAGGCTACCTGGGAACAAGGAAAAGACCGCGAACGTCAACGGCACGGCAAATACCAGGGATAGCATGGCCCGTGCGCGCGACTGGTTCAGTGAGCGGTTATGGATGCGTTGGTAAAAGCCCAGGGCCGAATTAATGACCAGCATGCCCAGTGACAGCAGACTGGCCTGCCCAAGCAGGGCCACAACCGAAGTCAGATCCTCACCCCGCCAAACCACAACGGCCAGAACTGCTGCGATTACCAGAGCCAGGTCAAAAAATATCTGCAAAAGTGTTTGTTTATGCAGGTAATGGTTAAAAAGTTTAATCACGACCGCCCCCCGTTAACAACACGCAGCTGCCCCCTGGTCTGTGGCGGGACACGCAATTTTGCACAGGGGACACCAAAGCCGGCGCAAACGTGGTTTGCTGGCCATTCTGCAGGGGGAAATTCATCGAATGTCTTGAACTACGGGGTTATTCTTATTAGCTTTACAGCATACTTTCATCGATTTTTCGGTGATCACAAAGCTGCCCTCTCTTGCTACGTATTCTCCATTATGGGCTTTTTTTGATACAGATCGATTCAACGCCGGATGTAACAGAGACCCTATTGCCGCGCTGAAACTCACGGCTTTCATCCCTTCAGAGGAATGCACGCCTACACACGGCAAAATCCAACCATATGGATACACATGTAGTGGTTGCCGGCGGCGGCATCGGAGGAATGGCGGCTGCACTGGCTTGCAGCCTTGCCGGACACAAAGTCAGCTTATTTGAGCGTGCCAGCACATTTAGCGAAGTCGGTGCCGGCATACAGATTGGCCCTAACGTCGTACGCCAGCTCAACCAATGGGGACTGGACACGGCTCTGCAGGGCGTGGTCGCTTTCCCGCACCGACTGCAGGCCCGCGATGTACGCAACGGCGCGGAGCTAGGCGTTTTATCGCTAGGACGGGCCATGCAGCAGCGCTACGGCGCCCCTTACGCCACGGTACACCGCGCCGACCTGCATACCGTGCTGCACACGGCGGTACAACAGCAAACCAGCGCAGAGCTACACACGCACCACACCCTCAAGCAGTTCCAGCAGAACGACGACGGCGTACAGGTACGCTGGGCAGAGCACGCCGACTCTGCCAGCAACGGGCATTCCGGTGATGTACTGGTCGGCGCCGATGGCCTGTGGAGCCCTGTGCGCCAGTGGCTGCTACAAGACGGCCCACCGCGCGCCACCGGCCACCTGGCCTACCGTGCGCTGGTGCCGCAGGCCCAGCTGCCAGCCCAGCTGCGCTCACAGCAGGTTACCGCCTGGCTGGGTGACAAGCTGCACGTGGTGCAGTACCCCGTGCGCCGGGGTGAATGGCTGAATGTAGTGGCCATTGTGCAAAGTCCCTGGCCGGGGCCTGCCGACAGCCTGGAGCAATGGGACCACAGCGCCAACGCCGCCGACCTGCGCGCCAAGCTGATGCACGCCTGCGCGCCGCTGCAAGACCTGGTGCAAGCCATAGACGGCTGGCGCCTGTGGGTGCTGTGCGACCGCCCACCCATGGCCGGAGCCCACCAGCATGCGCAAGGCCGGGTGGCATTGTTGGGCGATGCCGCACACCCCATGCGGCCCTACCTGGCCCAAGGCGCGGGTATGGCGATTGAAGATGCGGCCGCGCTAGCAGCCGCGCTGGGCTCGGGCCAGCCTATCCCGCAGGCGCTGCAACACTATGCGCAACAGCGCTGGCAGCGCAATGCCAAGGTCCAGGCCCGGGCCGTGCGCAACGGTCAGATATTCCACGCCACCGGCCTGGTGCGCTGGGGCCGAAATCGCGCCATGCAGCTGGGCGGTGAACGGCTGATGGACCAGCCCTGGCTGTACGGCTACACGCCGCCCACCCCGTAACCGCTACAAACTTCATAGCTGCCAGCGCAGGTATTATCTGCGCCAGCGCCCTAAAAAGCTTACAAGTTGGTGCGCAGTGTCCAAATCTCGGGGAACAGCACCACATCCAGCATCTTGCGCAGATAGCTCACGCCACCGGTGCCGCCCGTGCCACGCTTGAAGCCAATCACCCGCTCCACCGTGGTGACGTGGCGGAAGCGCCAAAGGCGGAACGCATCTTCCAGATCGGTCAGCTTCTCGCCCAGTTGGTAAATGTCCCAGTGCTCACGCGGGTCGCGGTAGGCCACCAGCCAGGCCTGCTCCACGGCTGCGTCGGCCACATAGGGCTGGGTCCAGTCGCGCTGCAAGTGACTGGCCGGGATGGCTAGGCCGCGCCGGGCCATCAGGCGCAGCGACTCGTCGTACAGCGAAGGCGCCTCGTATGCCGCCTGCACCAGCGCCAACAAATCTGGCCGGTGCGCATGCGGCTTGAGCATGGCCGCATTCTTGTTGCCCAGCGCAAACTCGATACAGCGGTACTGCGCACTCTGGAAGCCGCTGGAGCTGGCCAGGTAGGGCCGCATGGCGCTGTACTCGGGCGGCGTCATGGTGGCCAGCACATCCCAGGCATGCACCAGCTGGGCCATGATCTTGGACACGCGTGCCAGCATCTTGAAGGCGCTGTGCAGATCGTCTGCCGCCACGCAGCGCATGGCCGCATGCAGCTCGTGCAGCATCAGCTTCATCCACAGCTCGCTGGTCTGGTGCTGGACGATGAACAGCATCTCGTCGTGCGCCGGCGACAAAGGCTTTTGGGCGCCCAGCACCGCATCCAGCTGCAGGTAGTCGCCGTAGCTCATAGACTGGCTGAAGTCCAGTTGGGCCTTTTCTTCCTGCACGATGTTTTCGCCAGAGTTCATGGGGCAGCCCATCTCAGGTCACCGCGTGCTTCTGGTTGAACTCAGGCTGGCGCCACTCCTCGCTCTCCAGCACCTGCTGCAACTGGTCCACCGCGTTCCATACGTCCTCATAGCCCAGGTACAGCGGCGTGAAGCCAAAACGCAGGATGTCCGGGTGCTGCGCACCATTGCCGGCGCGATAGTCGCCAATCACGCCGCGCGCGATCAGCGCCTGCACGATGGCGTAGGCACCGTCGGCCTTGCTCAGGCAGACCTGCGAACCCCGTTTGGCATGCTCGCGCGGGGTGGCCAGGCCCAGCCCGTAGCCGGCGCAGCGCTGCTCTACCAGTTCAATGAACAAATCGGTCAGTGCCAACGACTTCTGGCGCAGGGTCTGCATGGCGCCCTGGTTTGGCACGATGCGGCCGGCCGCGTCGAACACATCCAGCCCGCATTCCAGCGCCGCCAGGCTGATCATGGGCTGGGTGCCGCACAAGTAGCGCGTCACGCCGGGTGCGGGCCGGTAGTCGGGGGTGAATTCAAACGGCGTGGCATGACCCCACCAGCCAGCCAGCGGCTGCCAGAAGCGCTCTGCATGCGCAGGGTTCACCCATACAAATGCCGGCGCGCCGGGGCCACCGTTCAGGTATTTGTAGCCGCAGCCAACCGCGAAGTCGGCCTTGGCACCAGTCAAATTCACCGGCACTGCGCCCGCACTGTGCGCCAAGTCCCACAGCATCAGCGCGCCAGCGTCGTGGGCGGCTTGGGTGACGGCTGGCATATCATGCATGGCACCGGTGCGGTAGTTCACATGGGTCAGCATCAGCACCGCGACCTGCGGGGTCAAGGCGGCAGCGATCTCCTCGGGCTCGACCAGTTGCAGCGTGAAGCCGTGCTGGCGGCATAGCGATTCGGCGATGTACAGATCGGTAGGGAAGTTGCTGCGCTCGCTAACCACCAGCTTGCGCTGCGGCGCATCAGCAGCGGCCATGTTCAGCGCGGCGGTCAACACCTTGAACAGGTTCACCGAGGTGCTATCGGTAGCGACCACCTCGCCCTGGCCCGCGCCAATCAGCGGCGCAATCTGGTTGCCCAGGCGCTGCGGCAGGTCGAACCAGCCGGCGCTGTTCCAGGACTTGATCAGGTCGGTGCCCCACTCCTGCGTCACCACCTGGGCGACACGGGCGGCGGTGGCTGCGGGCAGCACGCCCAGCGAGTTGCCATCCAGGTAAATCACGCCGGGCGGCAGGCTGAAATGGGCGCGCAGCGGCGCCAGCGGGTCCAGCGCATCCAGGCGCAAACAGTCATGCAAAGTGGTCACAGTTCTTCCTTTTCAAATTCAAAGCGGGGTCAAAGTGAGCGCAGCACGGCGCGCACGGGGGAAGCGTCTGCGGTCATCAACTTCAGCGGCAGGGCGATGAGTTCGTAGTCGCCCTCGGGTACGGCGTCGAGCACCAGGTTTTCCAGTACGCGCAGGTTCAGGCGGCGAATGGTCTGGTGGCTGTCCAAGGTCTTGCTGCTGGCCGGGTCGATGCTGGCGGTGTCGATGCCGATCAGCGTCACGCCCAGAGCGGCCAGGCGCTCTACGGTGTCGGGGGCATAGGCAGCCAGGTCGCCGTCCCAGCGGTCCACCGGCATGTGCTGGTAGGTACGCACCAACACACGGGGCGGCAGGTCGTGCACGGCATGGGCCAGATGCTCCCACAGCACCAGCGGGCCACGGCCAATGCAGTGGATGACACGGCACGGGCCCAGGTAGGGTGTGAGATCGACCGCGCCGATTGCCTGGCCCTGCGGGTCGTAATGCAGCGGCGCATCGGCGTGGGCGCCGACGTGGGGCGAAAGGGTCAGCGCGCTGACGTTGACCGGGCAAGCCGGCGAGATGGTCGCCGTCCACTGCTGTTGGTACGGCGTATCACCCGGAAACACCGGGCTGCCAGGGGCTACGGGGGGTGAAATATCCCAGAGGTTTTGCATAGTGCGGCGAAGGTATCACCGCTAAAAACCGCGTGGTGTCGGTTATTTCCAACAGCCTGTAAATTCTGAAACCCGGGCCACATGGGCAGGCCGTGGCGCGCGAACGCTGCTGTGCCAGCAGGTCTATTCATATACAAAAATAGCCTCTGGCGCAGGTATTCTCTGCGCGAGAAGCTATGAAATAAATAGCACCCAGCCTGTCGGCCAGGTGGCTTGCAACTTATGCCACCCGTCCGAGCAGCAGGTACTCCATGAGCGCCTTTTGTACGTGCATGCGGTTCTCGGCCTCGTCCCATACCACCGACTGCGGGCCGTCAATGACGTCGGCCTCGACCTCTTCGCCGCGATGGGCGGGCAGGCAGTGCATGAACAGTGCGTCCGGCTTGGCGGCGCGCATCATTTCGGTATCCACGCACCAGTCGGCAAAGGCTAGTCTGCGCGCCTCGTTCTCGGCCTCGTAGCCCATGCTGGTCCACACATCTGTGGTGACCAGATCAGCACCGGCGCAGGCCTGCATGGGGTTCTTGAAGACCTTGTAGCTGTCGCCGGAACGCAGGCCGGCCACGGACTGGTCCACCTCGTAGCCGCTGGGCGTGCTGACGTGCACGGTAAAGCCCAGAATCTCGCTGGCCTGCAGCCAGGTGTTGGCCATGTTGTTGCCGTCGCCCACCCAGGCCACCGTCTTGCCGGCGATGCTGCCGCGCTGCTCGATGTAGGTAAAGATGTCGGCCAGGATCTGGCAGGGGTGGAACTCGTTGGTCAGGCCGTTGATGACCGGCACGCGCGAATGCTCGGCAAATCGTTCAATCTTGGTCTGCTCGAAGGTGCGGATCATCACCAGATCGACCATGCGGCTGATGACCTTGGCGCTGTCTTCGATAGGCTCGGCGCGGCCCAGCTGGCTGTCGCCCGTGGTCAAGTGCACCACGCTGCCGCCCAGCTGGTACATGCCGGCTTCGAAGCTCACGCGGGTGCGTGTCGAGGCTTTTTCGAAAATCATGGCCAGCGTACGGTCCACCAGGGAATGGTGTTTTTCGTAGGACTTGAACTTCTTCTTGATCAGCGCCGCGCGCTCAAACAGGTAGGCGTATTCCTCGGCGGTGAAGTCGCTGAATTGCAGGTAATGCTTCATACGGGTTCTGCCAAAAATTGCTTGACCAAGGGACACAGAATGCCGACCAGCTCGTCGGCCTCGGCGGCCGTCATGATCAGAGGGGGCACCAAACGGATCACGCTGTCGGCCGTGACGCTGATCAGCAGGCCTGCATCTACCGCTCGCTGGGCCAGCACGCCACAGGGACGGGCCAGTTGCACGCCAATCATCAGGCCCTGACCGCGCACTTCCACGAAGCCTTCCACGCCCGCCAATTCACGGCGTAACGCAGCTTGCAGGTGCTCACCGACGGTGGCCGCGTTCTCCAGCAGGCCTTCTTCTTCCATGATGCGTATGGTTTCCACCCCGGCGCGCATGGCCAGCGGGTTGCCGCCAAAGGTGGTGCCGTGGTTGCCCGGCTGGAAGATGTTGGCGGCCTTGGGGCCAGCGACAACCGCACCCACCGGAACGCCCGAGCCCAAGCCCTTGGCCAGCGGCATCACGTCGGGCTTGATGCCCGCCCACTGGTGGGCAAACCATTTGCCGGTACGGCCCATGCCGCACTGCACTTCGTCGATCATCAGCAGCCAGTCGCGCTCATCGCAGAGCTTGCGCACCTGTTGCAGGTATTCGACGCGCATCGGGTTCACACCGCCCTCGCCCTGGATGGTCTCGAAGAACACCGCCGTCACATTGGGGTTGCCCTCGGTCGCCTTCTTCAAGGCCTCGATATCGTTCAGCGGCACGCGGATGAAGCCTTCAACCATGGGGCCAAAGCCCTTCTGGATCTTCTCGTTACCGGTGGCGCTGAGCGTGGCGATGCTGCGGCCATGGAAGGCCTTTTCATAGACCACGATCTCTGGGCGTTCAATGCCCTTGTCGTGGCCGAACTTGCGCGCCAGCTTCAGGGCGGCTTCGTTGGCTTCCAGGCCGGTGCAGCAGAAGAATACGTTGGTCATGCCCGACAGTTCCACCAGCTTAGCGGCCAGTTTTTCCTGGTTAGGTATGTGGTAATAGTTGCAGCTATGGATGATCTTGCCGATCTGGTCCTGCAGGGCCGGCACCAGCTTGGGGTGGTTGTGGCCCAGGGTGTTGACCGCGATGCCGCCCAGACCATCCAGGTAAGACTTGCCGTTCACGTCCCACACACGCACACCTTGGCCATGCGACAGCGCAATCGGCAGTCGGCCATAGGTGTTCATGGTGTGGGGTGAGGAAGCCTCAATGAAAGCGGTCATGCAGTTCTCCAAAATAAACGGGGATTCAGGGTCAACAGAACCGCTGAAACGCAATTTTAGGCGCAGAGATTGCAAGGTTTTTTGACAATTGCGCATTACTGCAATGCTTTACGCCCCCAGCAAGCCCCCACAAAAAGACCTGAGTCTTATATAAGATACAATTCTTGTGCGCTGCAACAAAGCACCGCAGACAGGCCTATTGCCGCTATGATTCGGTCCATTGCTGCCTCGCAGAACTCCCATCTGGGATGCACCAAACCCCTACTCAAAAGCCCCACCTGATGGTTTCCAACGCTGCCAAAGAAGTCTTTATCCAAGGTGTCACGAGCAACGGAAAAGCCTTCCGCCCCAGTGACTGGGCCGAGCGCCTGGCCGGCGTATTGAGCCAGTTTCGCCCCGGTGGCGCCCAGCCCGGCAGCCACCTCAGCTATTCCCCCTGGTGCGTGCCCACCACCATCAACGGCATCAAGTGCGTGATCCTGAACCACGAACTGCGCGACTACGACGTGATGGCCTGGGACTTCGCCATCAACTTCGCACGCGACAACGGCCTGCAAGTGGCTGAGGCCTGCCTGATCCCCGACGCCACGTCCAAATAAGGCACCGCCCCCCCTAACCAGGGGCTGGCAACACCAAACAAACCCGGCCCCATAACGAAAAAACCGCCAGAGCTTGCGCTCTGGCGGTTTTTTGCTGTGCTGGCAGCGCACCCACAAAACGGCGGACTAACTAGCTCGCGCTAAGCAGTCCGGGCGGTTTGCTTAATAAATTAAGCGGCTACAGGTGCGGCGCCCAGCGCCTTCACCTTGGTGCTCAGGCGGCTCTTATCGCGAGCTGCCTTGTTCTTGTGGAAGATGCCCTTGTCGGCAACCGTGTCCACCACAGCTTGCATCTTGGCAAACAGTTCGGTGGCTTTGGTCTTGTCGCCAGCGAGAACGGCTTTTTCAACGTTCTTCACAGCGGTACGGTATTTGGAACGCAGCGAGGTGTTCGCAGCGTTGATCTTGATGTCCTGGCGGACGCGCTTGCGGCCGGAGGCCAGGCGGGGGTTCTTTTTCTTAGGCTTGGTTGCCATAATATGATTCCTTAGGTGTTAGAGGATGTTGCCAGCAAAGCCCACGATTATAGCAGGCACCTGCACACCGAGGCTGGCGGGCTACACTCAACGGGTGAGCCTCTTCAAATCTGCATCCACCATATCCCTGCTGACCCTGGCCTCCCGCGTGGGCGGCCTGGTCCGCGACCAGCTGTTTGCCGCCACCTTTGGCGCCAACGCCATGACCGACGCGTTCTACGTGGCGTTCCGCATTCCCAACCTGTTCCGCCGCCTGTTTGGCGAAGGCGCATTCAGCCAGGCCTTTGTGCCGGTGCTGGCGGCCAGCAAGGCCACCCATGGGCTGGATGCCACCAAGCAACTGATAGACCACGTAGCCACCTTGCTAACCTGGGTGCTGGCCATCACCTGTGTGCTGGGCGTTACAGGGGCGCCGCTGCTGGTGTGGGGCATGGCCGGCGGCCTGCAGCAAGAACCGCAGGCCTACGCGGCAGCCACCGTGATGACGCGCTGGATGTTCCCCTACATCCTGTTCATTTCGCTGGTGTCCATGGCCTCGGGCATTCTGAATACCTGGCGCATCTTCGCTGTGCCCGCCGCCACGCCAGTGCTGCTGAACATCGCCATGATTGCCGCAACCTTCTGGGGCACGCCCTGGTTCCGCAGCCACGGCATAGAACCCATTTACGCGCAAATCATCGGCGTGATGCTGGGCGGCCTGCTGCAGCTGGGCGTGCAAATTCCCGCCCTGAAACGGCTGGGCCTGTTTCCCAACATAGGGATCAGCTGGGCTGCCGTGCGCACCGCTTGGGCGGACGAAGCTACTAAAAATGTAGCAAAACTGATGGTACCGGCGTTACTGGGCGTCGGCGTGGCGCAGATTTCCATCTTCATCAACACCCAGATCGCCTCGCGCCTGGCCCCTGGCAGCGTGAGCTGGATCAGCGGCGCCGACCGCTTGATGGAATTCCCCACCGCCATGCTGGGCGTGGCCCTGGGCGTGGTGCTGATGCCGCAGCTGGCCGGTGCCCGCGCGGCCAACGACCCCAAACAATACTCCGCCATGCTGGACTGGGGCCTGCGCCTGGTGGTGCTGCTGGCCGTACCCTGCTCGGTGGCGCTACTGACCTTTGCCACGCCGCTGGTGGCCGTTATCTTCCATTACGGCGTGTTTGCCGAAAGCGATGTGGAACAGACCGCCCGCGCGCTGATGGGCTGGGGCGTGGGGCTGCTGGGCGTGGTGGCCATCAAGGTGCTGGCCCCCGGCTTTTATGCCAGCCACAATATGAAAACGCCGGCCCGCATTGCGGTGGCGGTGCTGGTGATAACCCAGGTCTTCAACTTCGTACTGGTGCCGGTATTCCAGCACGCGGCGCTGACCCTGTCGGTCGGCCTGGGCGCGATGGTGAACGCCTGCTGGCTGCTGATTGGGCTGCGCCAGCGCGGCAGCTACCAGCCGCTGCCAGGCTGGTGGAAGTTCATTCTGCAGGTGCTGGCGTCAAGTGCCTTGCTGGCAATCTTCCTGCTGTGGGCGGCGAATGCCGTGCCCTGGACCCATTACGAGCACGCAAAATTGGAACGAATTGGGCTTCTGGCGCTTGTACTACTTGCATCAGCAGCTATTTATTTCGTAGCATTGTGGGCATCTGGCTTAAAGATACGTAAACTTCTGCGGCATTGAGTCCCGTAGCTTGACGACGCCCCCACGCTCCACTACAAAGACGTTATGCAGATCCGCTTCGAAGCACCCACCGCACTTGAATACTTTGCCTCGTTGGTGCAAAGCGACGAACAGCTGCCCTTGCTCGAGGCGGCGGCCAGTTTGGCGCAAGACGAATACCCCGAATTGGACATGGAACAGGTGCTGGGCGATATGGACCAGCTACTGGCCCGCTTGAAGCGCCGCCTGCCACCCGACTCCGCCCCGCTGCAGCGCCTGCGCTCGCTGAACCAGTTCTTCTACCGCGACCTGAACTTCGGCGGCAACGTCAACGACTATTACGACCCAGACAACAGCTACCTGAACGCGGTGCTGCGCACCCGCCGGGGCATCCCCATCTCCCTGGCCGTGCTGTGGATGGAGCTGGCCCAGGGCATAGGCCTGGCGGTGCGTGGCGTGGCATTCCCCGGCCACTTCATGGTCAAAGTCAACCTACCCAAGGGCCAGGTGGTGATGGACCCGTTCACCGGCCAGTCACTGAGCCGCGAAGAGCTGTCCGAGCGGCTGGAACCCTTCATCCGCCACAACGGCCTGGTGGACGACTTCGAAGCCCCGCTGGGCCTTTACCTGCAGGCCGCGCCCTCGCGCGACATCCTGGCCCGCATGCTGCGCAACCTGAAGGACATCCACACCTCGCAAAGCGACTGGGTGCGCGTGCTGGCCGTACAAAACCGCCTGATCGTGCTGCTGCCCGAAGCCTGGAGCGAATACCGCGACCGGGGCCTGGCCCATGCCGCACTGGGCAACAGCGCCCAGGCCGTAGTCGATCTGGAAAAGTACCTGATCTGCTCGCAAGACGCGCTGGACCTGGACAGCATCTCCGAGCGCCTGAGCAGCCTGCGCCGCGCCCGCAACTAGGTGCGACGGCCCCTACCCTAAGCCGCTAGGCCTGGGCCTGGACCTCACGGCGAAAAGGAATAAGTCGGATCAGTGCGCCAGCTCCGCTACCGCGCGCTTGCGGTACAACACCAGGGTGGCGATCAGCCCGCACACAGCGGCAAACGACATCCACATGGCCGGCGCGGCCTTGTTGCCGGTGGCCTCGATCAGGCCTGTAGCGATGGCCGGGGTGAAGCCGCCAAAGATCGCGGTCGCCAGGCTGTAGGCCAGCGAAAAACCCACGGTACGCACCTCTACCGGCATCACCTCGGTCAGCGCCACCACCATCGCGCCGTTGTAGCTGGCGTACAGAAAGGACAGCCACAGCTCTACCGACAGCATCTTGGAAAAGCTGGGGTCGGCCGTCAGCCAGGCCATGGCCGGGTAAGAACTAACGATGGTCAGCACCGTGAAGAACAGCAAAATCGGGCGCCGGCCAATCCGGTCCGACAGTGCGCCCATCACCGGCAGCCAGATGAAGTTGGAAATGCCCACACACAGCGTCACCACCAGCGCGTCGGTGGTGCTCAGGTGCAGCACGCTTTTGCCAAAGGTGGGGGTGTAGACCGTGATCAGGTAGAACGACACCGTGGTCATGGCCACCAGCATCATGCCGGCGATCACCAGGCCCCAATTGTCCAGCATGGAGCGGAAGATGGCCCGCGTGTCAGGCCGGTGCTTGCGCTGCTTGAACTCCTCGGTTTCCTGCAGCGAGCGGCGCAGCACAAACAGCACAGGCACGATCATGCAGCCCACGAAGAAAGGCACGCGCCAGCCCCAGTCGCCAATCTGCAGCGGCGTCAGCCAGATGTTCAGCGCGTAGCCCAGCGCAGCGGCGACGATGATGGCCACCTGCTGGCTGGCCGACTGCCAGCTTACATAAAAACCCTTGTGGCCCGGCGTGGCCATCTCGGCCAGGTAGACCGACACGCCGCCCAGCTCCACACCCGCCGAGAAGCCCTGCAGCAAGCGCCCGGTCAGCACCAGGGCCGGGGCCAGGTAGCCGATGCTGGCATAACCCGGTACGCAGGCGATCAGCACCGTGCCAGTGGCCATCAGCGCCAGGGTCACGATCAGGCCTTGCCGCCGCCCCACGCGGTCCACATAGGCGCCCAGGAAGATGGCGCCCAGCGGCCGCATCAGAAAGCCCGCGCCAAAGGTCATGAAGGTGAACATCAGCGACGCAAACTCATCCGCCGCGGGGAAGAAGGTCTTGGCGATGTAGGTGGCGTAAAAGCCGAACAGGAAGAAGTCGAACATCTCCATGAAGTTGCCACTGGTCACCCGTAAAACGGTGCCGAACTTCGATGCAGAGGGAGCGGTAGAGGTACGCATGCGGGGCTCTCGAACGGTGGCGGCATGCGCCATCCGCAACGGGGTGGCGACATACACAGCGCGATTAATTGTCTAGACAATTTTATCGGCGCACCTAGCAAACTACCCTGCACTCACCCCAAGTACACAAGACTTTACCCAGAGCGCCCTGGAGGCGTATCGGCCAGAAACAGCGCCTGCAAATCGCTCAAGAAGTCGAAGCCACGCTCGGTAGGCCACACACGCACGCCATCCCGCTGCAGCAGGCCCTTGCTCTCGCCCTCGGCCAGGCCCTTCTGGATGCGGGTCAGCGGCAGGCCGGTGCGCTCGGTGAATTGCGGCAGCTCGAAGCCATCGCGCAGGCGCAAGGCGTTCAGCATGTATTCGAAGGGTAGCTCGGCGCGCGCGATGTCTTCGTCCTGGGTCACGGCATTGCCAGCCAGGGCGTTGTCCATGTACAGCTTGGGTTCGCGAAAGCGCACCTGGCGCACGATGCGGTGGGCAAAGCTGAGCTTGCTGTGCGCGCCCGCGCCAATGCCCAGGTAGTCGCCAAACTGCCAGTAGTTCTGGTTGTGCACGCAGGCGTGGCCAGGCAGAGCGTAGGCCGAGACTTCGTAGCGATACATGCCGGCGGCCCCGGTCATCTCGGTGATCTTGTCCAGCATGTCGTAGCCCAGGTCGTCCTCGGGCACCTGGGGCGGGAACTTGGCGAAGTAGGTATTGGGCTCGATGGTCAGCTGGTAGATGGAGATGTGTTTAGGCCCTAGCGCAAGCGCTGTCTGCATATCCCGCTCTAAATCTTGTAGCGTCTGGCCGGGCAGTGCGTACATGATGTCGAGGTTGAAGGTATCAAACGACTGCGCCGCCTCCTGCACCGCTGCCAGCGCCTGGGCGCTGTCGTGCACGCGGCCCAGGGCCTTCAGATGCGCGTCATTGAAGCTCTGCACGCCGACCGACAAACGCGTCACGCCTGCGCCACGGTAGGCGCGGAAGCGGTCTTTCTCGAAGGTACCGGGGTTGGCCTCCATGGTGATTTCGCAGTCCGGCTCCAGCCGCAGCCGGGCGCGGATGTCGCCAATCAGCCGGTCTATCGCCTGCGGCGAAAACAGACTGGGCGTGCCACCACCGATGAAGATGCTGTGCACCGTGCGGCCCCAGATCAGCGGCAGCGAGGCCTCCAAATCGGCCATCAGCGCATCGATATAGCGCTGCTCGGGCACTTCAGCCGTGGGCACGGGCGCGGCCAGGCTGGCGGCGGGATGCAGGGTCTGCGCACCGTCAGCCCGCAGCTCGTGCGAGTTGAAGTCGCAGTACGGGCATTTCTTCAGGCACCAGGGCAGGTGCACGTAGAGCGAAAGCGGCGGCAGCGCGGCCAGCTGCAGCAGGCCGGGGCGCATATAGTGTTGCAGGTCCTTCATGGCAGCCAGCGCTCACGCATCAAGGCCAGCATGGCGCGCGACGACTGGCCGCGGTGGCTGTTGGCGTTCTTCACCTCGGGGCTCAGCTCAGCAAAGGTCTTGCCGAACTGCGGCAGAAACATCACCGGGTCGAAGCCAAAGCCGTTCTCGCCCTGCGGCGCACGGGTGATCTCGCCGACAGCGCGGCCCACTGCGATCAGCGGCTCGGGGTCTTGCGGCGAACGTACGGCCACCAGGGTGCTGACCAGTGCGGCGCGGCGGTTGTCTATGCCCTGCATCTGCTCCAACAAGGCCCGCACATTGTTGTCGTCGCCCTTGGGGTAGCCAAACTGGGTGGCGTAATACGCCGTCTGCACGCCGGGCAGGCCGCCGAATGCATCGACGCACAGGCCGGCATCGTCGGCCACGGCTGGCAGGCCGCTGTGCTCGGCGGCGTGCCGGGCCTTGGCCAGAGCATTCTCAACAAAGGTGTGGAAGGGCTCTGCCGCCTCGGGAATGCCCAAAGCGCCCTGCGCCACCAGTTCCACGCCCAGCGGGGCGAACAGGGCCTGCAGTTCAAACAGCTTGCCCGCGTTATTCGATGCCAATACGATTTTCATAAAAATATGCCTTCAGCGCAGGTATTACCAGCGCAAGCAGCTATTAATTCAATAGCGCCTGTTGTTGCAAACCCATCAGTTCGACGATGCCTTTTTCGGCCAGGCCCAGCAGCGCATCCATCTCGGCGCGGGTGAAGGCCACGCCCTCGGCCGTGCCCTGCACTTCGACGAAATGGCCGGCGCCGGTCATCACCACATTCATGTCGGTGTCGCAGGCCGAGTCTTCGGTATATTCCAGGTCCAGCAGCGGCGTGCCGTCCACAATGCCCACAGAGATAGCGGCGACGCTGTGGGTGATAGGCGTAGCCTTGATCTTGCCGGCTTGCAGCAAGGTGCTGACCGCATCCTGCGCTGCCACAAACGCGCCGGTGATGGCGGCGGTGCGGGTGCCGCCGTCTGCCTGGAGTACATCGCAGTCGATGTGGATGGTGCGCTCGCCCAGCAGCTTCAGGTCGAATACGGCGCGCAGGGATCGGCCGATCAGGCGCTGGATCTCCTGGGTGCGGCCGGTTTGCTTGCCGCGAGCAGCCTCGCGGTCACTGCGGCTATGGGTGGCGCGCGGCAGCATGCCGTATTCGGCGGTCACCCAGCCCTCGCCGCTGCCCTTCTTGTGGCCGGGGACTTTTTCTTCGACCGAGGCGGTGCACAGCACCTTGGTGTTACCAAACTCGATCAGCACCGAGCCTTCGGCGTGGATGGTGTAGCCCCGGGTGATACGCACCGGGCGCAGCTGGTCGGCGGCGCGGCCGCCGTTACGGGCAAATTCAGTCATCAAAATCTCCAGTTGGGGTAAAGCGGAGCAGGCCCAGGCCGACCGCCAGCGCCACATCCGGCATGCGGATCAGCCCCTCTTCGTTGCAGAGCGGCGGATGGCTTCGTTGATCTCGGCAATCGAGCGTTCTATGGCCGCGTCGTCCAGCTCATCCAGTCCGCTGCCGGGTCCGCCGGCCTGGATGGACGACGCAAACACGCCATCCTGTATGGATTCGGTGGAAATGCCACGTGTGGACTCAAAAGGGTCCGGGGTCTCCCACTCTATCGCCATCACGGTGACGTTGTCACTACTGGGGCCAGCCTTGCGCAGCGCCTGCTCCACCAGGTCGGGCACGGCCTCGGACACCGGTGACTGGCAGAGAACGCGCACGATGTCTTCGTCCGGCAAGCTATCCCACAATCCATCCGAGCACAGCATGATCTTGTCGCCCTGGTGCAGGACGATCGGCCCGGTGATGTCGAATACCGGCCGCACCGAGGCGCCCAGACAGGTATAGAGCACGTTGCGGTTCACTGGCCCGGGGGGCGCGCGCCCATCGGAGCGGCTTTGCTCGGCGTAGGAGTGGTCGCGGGTGCGGGTGAGTAACAGGCCGTCGCGCACCACATACAGGCGCGAATCGCCGCAATGCACCCAGGTCGCCGTACTGCCCTGCACCACCGCCGCCACAAAGGTGGTGCGTGGCGAATCCAGCATGCCATTGCGGCCGGCGTAACGCAATATCTGCTCGTGCGCAGCAAGAATGGCAGCGGTCAAAAATTCGGTGACATTGGGCAGCGAAGGCTGGGCCTGCTTCTGGTACAGCGCAGAGGCGGACTGCAAGGCCAGCTGTGCCGCCACCTCGCCCTCCGGGTGGCCGCCCATGCCGTCAGCCAGCAGGAACAGACCAGACTCGCGGGTGTAGCAATAGCCCATGCGGTCTTCATTTTTGGCGCGGCCGCCCTTGCGGCTGACCTGGAATACGGAAAACTTCACTTGGGTGTGGCGCCGATGCCGGTGGCATCACGCACGTTCTTTTTGGTGTCAGACACCAGGGTGTCGAACTGCAGGCGCAGCTTTTCAGCCACGGACAGCTTGGTATAGCGGCGCTCGCCTTCGCGGCTGAGCTCTTTTTGCAGCGCAAACACCGACTGCGGACGCGACAGCGGGTCTACCGACATGCACCACTCCACCACTTCGATCAGGTTGTCGGAGTAGACGCCGCGCAGGCGCGACAGAGCCAAGGCCAGCCGGTCTTTTTCCAGGCGCTGCGGCGCCTCGTTGGGCGGGTAGCCCTGCATGCAGGCATAGATGCAGGCGCCAATGGCGTAGATGTCGGTCCACGGGCCCATGGACGCATCGCGCCGGTACATCTCGGGGGCGGCAAAGCCGGGGGTGTACATGGGGCGGATGAAGTTGCCTTCCTTGTTCAGCACCTCGCGGGCCGCACCGAAGTCAATCAGCACCGCCTTGTTGTCGTCGGTGATGAAAATATTCGCCGGCTTGATGTCCAAGTGCAGCATCTTGTGCTGGTGCACGATGCGCAGGCCGCGCAGGATCTCGTCAAACAGGCTGCGGATGGTGGATTCGCGGAACACCTTCTGCTTGCGCAGGTCGCGCGAGGTGATGATGAAGTCCTGCAGGGTCGCGCCCTCCAGGTAGTTCATCACCATGTAGACGGTTTCGTTCTCGCGGAAGAAATTCAGCACGCTGACCACCGAGGGGTGGGAAATCTGCGCCAGCGAGCGGCCTTCTTCGAAAAAGCTCTTCAGGCCCAGGCGGTAGAGCGACAGCTTTTCGGGCGGAACCTGGGGCAACAGCTCACCAGCAGCACGGGTCGCCAAAGACGAAGGCAGGTACTCCTTCAAAGCCACCTGCCCGCCTTCGTTGTCACCAGCCAGGTACACCACCCCAAAGCCACCGGAGGACAGGCGCCGGACAATCCGGTAACCCCCTACAACAGTGCCTGGCGGTAGCGTGGCAGGTTTAATCTTGGACATAAATTTGGTGGGGAGAGCGGCTCTGCAACGTAACCCAGTTATTCTCGGGCCATTGCAACGATAAGTACCATCTAATGCCAGTTTACAGCATGACCGGCTACGCCAGTGCCCAGCACAGCAGCGCCGCCAACACCCCAGAATCCGAATCCAAAAGCAGCTCCGCGCGGCGCCTGGGGCTGGAAATCCGCTCGGTCAACAGCCGCTTTCTCGACCTGACCTTCAAGCTGCCCGACGAGCTGCGCAGCCATGAACCCGCACTGCGTGAGCGTGTCATGGCCAAGCTCAAACGCGGCAAGGTAGAAGTACGCGCTGCCATCGAAAACACCGCCAGCGGCAGCCTGCCCGACCCGTCGCCGCGCTTGATGCAGCGCGTAAATTCGCTGCAGGACTCGGTCAAGGCCTGGCTGCCCCAGGCAGCGCCGCTCAGCGTGGCCGACGTGATCCGCCTGGCTTCCGGCGAACAAGGCCCGGCCCACGACTGGGCCGACGACCTACTGACTCTGTCCGACACCGTACTGGCTGCGCTGGTAGAAGCCCGTCAGCGCGAGGGCGACCGGCTCGCCACCATGCTCAAAGGGCACATCACCCAGCTGCGCGCCCTGGCCCAGAAAGCCGTGCCCCTGGTGCCGCAGCTGGTGGAGCAACAGCGCCAGCGTTTCCTGGAACGCTGGAAGGAAGCCATGGCACTGACCGACGGCGCCACCCTACCCGAGGCTGCGCAAGACCGAGCACTGACCGAAGCCACCTCTTTTGCCATCCGCATCGATGTGGCCGAGGAACTGACCCGCCTGCATTCGCACCTGGACGA
This sequence comes from Rhodoferax sp. SPJ21, assembly GCF_058216335.1. NCBI lineage: Bacteria > Pseudomonadati > Pseudomonadota > Betaproteobacteria > Burkholderiales > Comamonadaceae > Rhodoferax > Rhodoferax sp. SPJ21. The sequence continues at coordinate 1,441,091 of NZ_JBYZMO010000002.1, read as the reverse complement.
GATGGAACGCATCCTTAAAAAAGGCGGCGAAGTCGGCAAGCGCATGGACTTCCTGATCCAGGAGCTGCACCGCGAAGCCAACACCATGGGCAGCAAGTCTGCCGCACTGGAGTTGACCAAGATTTCCGTGGATATGAAGGTGCTGATCGAGCAGATGCGCGAGCAGGTGCAGAACGTCGAGTAAAAAACTCGGTGCTACAAAAAGAATAGCCGCTAGCGCAGATGGTTTCTGCGCTAGCGGCTTTTTTTATGGCTTAAAACTCTAAGCGATGCGAACCGGAATGCCCCGCTCGGCCATGCGCGCCTTGGCCTGGCCCACGGTGTATTCGCCGTAGTGAAAGATGCTGGCCGCCAATACGGCATCGGCACCGCCCAGGCTCACGCCGTCAGCCAGGTGGTCCAGGTTGCCCACACCGCCGGAAGCGATCACCGGCACGCTGACGGCGTCGCTGACGGCGCGGGTCAGGGCCAGGTCGAAACCGGATTTGGTGCCGTCGCGGTCCATGCTAGTGAGCAGGATTTCGCCCGCACCACGGCGCGCCATCTCGGTCGCCCAGGCCACCGCGTCCAGGCCCATGTTCTTGCGGCCGCCATGGCTGTACACATCCCAGCCGGGGCCACGGGTGGCTGCGTCTTCCGCGCTTCGGCGCTTGGCGTCGATGGCCACGACGATAGCTTGGGCACCGTACTTGGCGGAGGCAGCGTCAATCACGTCCGGATTGGCGATGGCGGCAGAATTGAAGCTGACTTTGTCGGCACCAGAATTTAGCAGTCGGCGCACGTCTTCCACGGTGCGCACGCCACCGCCAACGGTCAAGGGAATGAAGACCTGCGAAGCCACAGCTTCAATGATGTGCAGGATCAAATCACGGCCATCGCTGGTGGCGGTGATGTCCAGGAAGGTCAATTCGTCAGCGCCCTGCTCGTTGTAGCGGGCGGCGATTTCCACCGGGTCGCCCGCGTCACGCAACTCCACGAAATTAACGCCTTTGACGACCCGACCACCGGTCACGTCCAGGCAAGGGATGATGCGTTTGGCCAGCATGGCGACTCCAACAGAACAACAAAAACAGGTTAATCAAGGCTCAGGCGCTGCCAGCCGGTCCACTCGGCACCGGGCTCCAGCTGCACCGGCGCGTTGACCTCGGCGGCCTCCACGCACACCATGTGCAAATAGCCGTCGGCCGGCATATCGGCCATGGTGGCGCATTTCGCAGCACCCGGGTTCCAGACCACGGTATCCGCCAGGTTCTCGCTCTGGGCGATGCGCAGCTGCTGCGTGCCGTCCACCAGCACCAGGGGCTCTGCGGGCGTTTGGTAGACGCGGTCCACCTCGCCGTCAAAACTGACCACGCCAGGCTCCAGCCGGTTGGTCTTTGCCACGTCGTCCCAGTAGGGCTGGGCGGCCAGGCCTTGCAGACGCAAGCCAGCCAGGTCCTGCACGTTGAGGTAAGTGTGCAGAGCCAGGGCGAAGTCCAGCGGCGTGCTGCCCAGGTTCTGCAAGCTAAAGCCGAACTCCACCACGCCCGGCGCTAAATCGACGCGAAGCGTGGCACGGAAGGCATGGGGCCAAATGGCTTGCGTGTCCGCATCGCTGTGCAGCTCCAGCTCCAGCGCGTCCACGGTCTGTGCAACCGGCGTCCAGGCAGTGTTGCGGGCAAAGCCGTGCTTGGGCAGCGGGCCGCGCATATTGAACTGGGGGAAGCATACGGGCACACCGCCGCGGATGGCGGTCTTGCCATCGAACACCGAACGCGGGCTGAGGTACAGGCGCTCTACTCCACCACTGGTCCACGACAGCACGTGCGCACCGTGCAAAGCGACCAGCACGCTGTCGCCACTGCTGTGGCGCAGACGTAGGCAGGGCTGGTTGTGGAAGGTCTCGGCGCTGATCTGCAGATCAGACATCGCCGTAGAAGGTGTCGGCGCGCTCTTGGGCGGAAGCAAAATCCAGGTCGCCGGTGTAGATGGCACGGCCACAGATCACGCCTTCAATGCCTTCGTCTTCGACTTCACACAGACGCTCAATGTCCGTGATGTTGCTCAGGCCGCCGGATGCGATCACCGGCGTGTTCAAAGCCTGGGCCAGCTTGACCGTGGCTTCGATATTGATGCCGGTCAGCATGCCGTCGCGGCCGATGTCGGTGTAGATGAAGGATTCGACGCCGTAGTCCTGGAACTTCTTGGCCAGGTCCACGACCTCGTGGCCGGTGAGCTTGCTCCAGCCGTCGGTGGCGACCTTGCCGTCCTTGGCGTCCAGGCCCACGATGATGTGGCCGCCAAACGCGGTGCAGGCATCTTGCAGAAAACCAGGGTTCTTCACGGCGGCCGTACCGATGATGACGTAGCGCAAGCCGGCGTCCAGGTAGCGCTCGATGGTGTCCAGATCGCGGATGCCGCCACCCAGCTGCACGTCGATCTCGCCACCCACTTCTTTCAGGATCTTGCGAATGGCCATTTCGTTCTTGGGCTTGCCCGCGAACGCGCCATTCAGATCCACCAGGTGCAGGCGCCGCGCGCCCTTGTCCACCCAGCTACGGGCCATTGCGGCGGGATCTTCGCCGAATGTGGTGGTTTGGTCCATGTCGCCTTGTTTGAGGCGCACGCAATGGCCGTCTTTCAGATCTATCGCAGGAATGAGAAGCATGGTGCCGTGAACAGCAAGTGGAGAAAGAGAGATTAAGGGGCCCAGTGCAAGAAGTTGCGGTACAGCGCTAAGCCGTGCTCAGCACTTTTCTCTGGGTGGAATTGGGTTGCGAAAATATTATCACGCGCGACGGCCGCAGTGAACGGCTCGCCGTACTCCGCCAGGCCTGCGCTGTGGTGCGCATCCGACGGTTTGACATAAAAACTGTGGACGAAATAGAAGTAACTGTTATCCGGCACCTCACCCCAGACGGCATGGCGCTTGCCACCAGGGCTTTGCTGCTGTACCTGGTTCCAGCCCATTTGCGGTACTTTGAAGCGGCTGCCGTCCGCTTGCAAGCGGCCTTCGAGGTCAAAACGCAGCACACGGCCGGGTATCAAGCCCAGGCCGGGGGTGTCTTGCTCTTCGCTGTGGTCGAGCAGCATTTGCATGCCTACGCACACGCCCATCAGGGGCTTGTTGCGGGCGGCGTCCAGCACCGCTTCTCTGAGGCCGGAGTCGTGCAGCTCGCGCATGCAGTCGCGCATGGCGCCCTGGCCGGGCAGGACCACACGCTCGGCGGCGAAAACTTCTTCCGGTTTAGAGGTGACTACCACCTGGTAGCCACTGGAGGCCGCCACGTGCATCACGGCCTGGGAGACGGAGAACAGGTTGCCCATGCCGTAGTCAACCACGGCAACCGTTTTATTTGCTATCAATGTCATAGCTGCTTGCGCAGAAGGAATGTGCGGTAGAAGCCGATTCTACTTTTAAATTTACAAAGAGCCCTTGGTGGACGGGATCATGCCCACAGAACGCGGGTCCAGCTCTAGCGCCGAGCGCAGCGCGCGGGCAAAAGCCTTGAACACGGTTTCGGCCTGGTGGTGGGCGTTCACGCCTTTCAGGTTGTCGATGTGCAGAGTGACGAAAGCATGGTTCACAAAGCCCTGGAAGAACTCGTAGGTGAGCTGGCTATCGAACGTGCCGATCATGCCGCTGGTGAACGGCACATGCATTTCCAGGCCGGGCCGCCCCGAGAAATCGATGACCACGCGGCTCAGCGCCTCGTCCAGTGGCACATAGGCGTGGCCGTAGCGGCGAATGCCCTTTTTGTCGCCGACCGCCTTGTGCACGGCCTGGCCCAGGGTGATACCCACGTCTTCCACCGTGTGGTGGCCGTCGATGTGCAGGTCGCCCACACAGGCGATGTCCAGGTCGATCAGGCCGTGGCGGGCGATCTGGTCCAGCATGTGGTCGAAGAAGCCGATGCCGGTGCTGAGGGTGGACTTGCCGGTGCCGTCCAGGTTCAGCTTGACGGTGATTTTGGTTTCAGCCGTGTTGCGGGTAACTTCGGCGGTGCGTTGCAGAACAGGAGCGGTGGGGGTGGTCATAGGGATTTTTGAAAGGCTGCCAACAAGCGTTCATTCTCTTCGGCGGTACCCACCGTGAAACGCAAACAATTGGCCAGCAAGGGGTGCATTTTAGAAACGTTCTTGACCAGCACGCCCTGGGCCTTCATGGCGTCGAAGGTTTTGGCGGCATCGGGGACACGCAGCAGCAGCATATTCGCCTCGCTGGGCCAGACCTTGACGCCAGGCAGAACGCCCAGTGCTGCGAAAAGGATAGCACGCTGCGTACGAATGTCCTGCGCCTGCGCCGCAAACACCTCGGTGTGCTCCAAGGCGAACAAGGCACACTCGCAGTTCAGCAGGCTGACGTTGTAAGGTGGCCGCACTTTGTCGATTTCAGCGATCAGCGCCTGCGGACCCACCAGATAACCCAGGCGCACGCCGGCCAGACCGAACTTGCTCAGGGTGCGCATCAGCAGCACATGGCTGTGTCGCGCCGGGTCGCGGCGGATCACGTCCAGATAGCTTTTGCTGGAAAACGGCTGGTAGGCCTCGTCGATCACCACCAGGCCGGGCGCGGCCTGGATGACTTGCGCGATGGCAGCCTCGTCCCACAAATTCGCCGTGGGGTTGTTCGGGTAGGCCAGGTAAATGATGGCAGGCTGGTGCGTGTCGATGGCGGCCAGCATGGCGGGCAGGTCCAGCTCGAAATCAGCGGTCAGCGGCACACCGACAAATTCCAGGCCTTGCAACTGCGCGCTCATGGCGTACATCACAAAGCCGGGCAAGGGGGCAAGCACCTTGGCACCCGACTGGTCACAGGCGATGGACAACAGGCTGATGAGTTCGTCCGAGCCGTTGCCCAGCAGCAGGCCATAGCCCTCGGGCAGGCCGGTGTGGGCGGCCAGCACCTGGCGCAGGTAGTCCACCCGGCCATCGGGGTAGCGGTTCAACGCGACGGCGCCCAGGCGCTCGCCAAGCTCGGCCTGCAGTGCGATTGATAAGCGGTGCGGGTTCTCCATGGCGTCGAGCTTGACCATGCCGGTGGCGTCCTGCACCAGGTAGGAATGCATGGCCCGGATGTCGGGGCGGATGGTGTTCAGCGGGTTTCTCATGAGGCTCTCTTGGCGTAGCGTTGGGCCAGCACGGCACACACCATCAACTGGATCTGGTGGAACAACATCAAAGGCAGCAGCATCACGCCCACGGTGTGGGCGGCAAACAGCACCTTGGCCATGGGTACGCCGCTGGCCAGGCTTTTCTTGGAGCCGCAGAACACGATGGTGACCTCGTCTTCGGTGCTGAAGCCCAGAATGCGGCTGGACCAGGTGGTCATGGACAGCGACAAGGCCAGCAACAGGCAGCAGGCAGCCACCAGACCCAGCAAGGTAGGCAAAGGCACCTGCTTCCACAGGCCTTCAATCACAGCCGCGCTGAAGGCGGTGTAGACCACCAGCAGGATGGAGCCCTGGTCGACAAACTTCAGCCCGGCTGCATGCTTTTTCACAAAGCCGCCAATCCAGGGCTGCAGCAATTGGCCGGCGACAAAAGGCAGCATCAGCTGCAGCATGATGCGGCCCACAGCCTCCAGCTCGCCCGAGCCTGACACCCCGCCCGGCACCACCAGCCAGCCCACCAGCAGCGGCGTAATGAACACGCCAATCAGGCTGGACGCCGAGGCGCTGCACACCGCCGCCGACACATTGCCACGCGCCATGGCGGTAAAGGCAATCGCGGACTGCACGGTGGCCGGCAAGGTGCATAGAAACAGCATGCCCACGGCGAGGTCTGGCGTGAGCATGAGCGAGAACGCGGGCTTGAGCAGCAGCCCCAGCACCGGGAACAGCACAAAGGTACACACCACCACCAACAGATGTAGACGCCAATGGCTCAGGCCCGCCACCACCGCGGCACGCGACAGCTTGGCACCATGCAGAAAGAACAATAGTGCGATGGCCGCCGTGGTCAACATCTCAAACCCCTGGGCCACCGGGCCCTGGGCGGGCCACAGGCTGGCCAGGGTCACGGTCGCCAGCAGGCACAGGGTGAAGTTGTCGGGGAGAAAGCGGGGGCGTTTCATGGTGCGAGGATGGCTGCTCGCCATGCCGCTACGCATTTTGTAGCTACAGGCGATGGAAGGATATGCGTTGGCTGGGCATTTTATGTCGATGCCCATAAGTCCATGGCTTGTCGGATGTTTTCCGGTTGCGCGCTACTTGCACGGCAATTGCTTGCCCGATATTGGGCATTTTTTATTCTCTTTGAAAATATGGGATATATTCCCATTAAATAAAACAACCAACACCAACATGCTCTTCACCACCCCGGAGCCCGTCCAGGCCAGCATGTACACGGCAGCGGCCAACGCAGCACCTAGAACGCCCATGGTGGTACTGACCGCCACGGAATCCGCCGGCCCGTCTTCGCTGCTGGACATTCTGGACAACCAGGCACTACAGCGCTGGGACATCACCGAGGGCCGCAAGGGCATTCCCGTCACACTGGCACTGCAGCTGATAGACCTGGACAACCAGGGCAGGGCCATCAGCGGCGCCGAGGTGTATTTGCGCCACGGCAGCAGCAGCGACGATGCGGCGACCGAGGCCGCCAGCACCCTGCAGGGCGTGCAGTGCACCACGTCGGGCGGCAAGGTCACGTTCAAGACCCTGTATCCGGGCAGCAACCCGGCGCAACAACAGTTGCACATGCAGTTGCTGCTGCCGAACACCGTGCCTTCATCGCGCACGCTAACGTCAGCCAGCACGCAGCTGCGCTTTCCGCAGGCCGCCAGCGAGCCCGCACAGCCCTACCGCCTGGTGCCAGCCGGCGAAACGCTGAGCGTCAGCGGCGACGACTATGTCGGCTTCGTCGCCAGCATCGTGATCGGCATTACCCGCGTCGAGGCTTAACGCAAATCCGCCGTCGCCACAAAGCTGCCGCTGGCAGCGCTCTGCTCGCCCCGGCCCAACATGGCCATGACCTGGAACACCTGGCGTGGCGTCACCGGGGCGCTGCCGGTGGCACCGCTCAGATAGTCGCGCAAACCAGCGTAGTACAGCAGATAGTTGCCAGCCACGTCCGGTGTGGTCTCGCCCACCTCTTCGCCGTCCAGATGGCGGGTCAGCTGGCCGGGAAGACGGTCGAAGCCCCAGTTACCCAGCAGCTCCAGTTGGGGACGACCACCGGCCTTGAGCGCATCTTCCTGCGGGTCCAGGCCGAACTTGGTAAACGATCCGCCGGTGCCATGCACGACAAAACGCGGCCCCGGCGTGGTGACGCAGGAACTGGCGTGCAGCACCACACGCAAGCCGGGGTGCACCGACTCGTAGCGCAACTGGGCATGGAAGTAGTCATTCGTCTGGGTGTTCTCACGCTGGCGCGCCACATCCAGCGAGATATCGTCGGGCACGCCGAACAGCTGCAGCGCCTGGTCCACCAGGTGCGCACCCAGGTCCAGCCACAGGTCAGAGCCAGGAATATCCTGCTCGCGCCATTTGCCGGGCACCACATGGCGGAAGCGGTCAAAGTGCGACTCGAAATGCGTGATGCGCCCCAGCTGGCCGCCGGCCAACACCTGCTGTAGTAACAGGAAGTCGCCATCAAAACGCCGGTTCTGGTAGACCGTCAGCACGCGCTGCTGCTGCGCCGCCACGGCCAGCAGGTCCTCGGTTTCCGCCAGGGTCACGGTGCAGGGCTTGTCCACCACCACGTGCTTGCCCGCCAGCAGCGCAGCGCGCGCCAGCGGGTGGTGGCTGGTGTTGCTGGTGGCAATGACCACCAGGTCGATGTCCGGATCGGCAAACGCCGCCTCAGGCGTGGGCACCACGCGTACATCCGGCCAGTCGGCGAGCACTACCTCGGGCTTGCTGGAGCAGATACAGGCCAGTTTCAGCCCCGGCACGCCAGCAATCAAGGGTGCATGGAAGACGCGGCCCGCCAAGCCGTAGCCAATGACGGCGACGCGGATGGGGGCGGGAAGCGGGGTCAGGGAGGTATGTGCCATGGTGGTTTTTAAAAGGATAACTGGTGCCCAAAAATGTTTATGCCGCTTCGCGTTCGTCCAGCGAAGCCTCTAAGTCCTCGACCGCCAACTGGGTGTTACTGGCATCGCCACCGGCACGCCGGGCACGGGCCACGGCCTTGCGGGTGGCACGGCTGACCAGCTTATGCAGGTCGCGGCCCGACCAGCCCTGCGTCTTGGCAGCCACTGCTTCGGCAGCCGGGGTCGGATCGAATGCCAAGGGCTTGCCACCCAATTCCAGTAACAGGATCGCAGTGCGCGCGGCCAGGTCGGGTAGGTCGATACGGATTTTTCGGTCCAGCCGCGACAGCACCGCGCTATCCACGCGGTCGGGGTGGTTGCTGGCGCAGAGCAGAAACACCTGGCCTTTTTTGCTGGCCACGCCGTCCAGCTCTTGCAACAACTGGCCAACGATTTCCTGGGTCATCACGTCGTCACGACTCCCGTCGCGCGACGGGGCGACGATGTCGATCTCGTCAATGAACAAAATACAGGGTGCCTGCGCACGGGCCCGCTCGAACAAGGCCTTGACCTTGCTGCCGGACTGGCCCAGGTAGTTAGCCTTCATGTCGGCCGTACTGGCGGCGACAAAGCCCAGCCCCGATTGTCCGGCCAGAACGCGAGCGATCTGGGTCTTTCCCGTGCCCGGTGGGCCGTAGAGCAAGATGCCCGCTGGCGGCGAGATGCCAAGCTTGGCCAGTTGCTCGGCATCGCGGAGTTCGGCCCCCAGGCTCTCAAACTCCTCGCGCGTGTCGGGGGGCAGCACGATGTCGTTCCAGCCCAGTTCGGCGACTTGCGTGGAGCCTTTGCCCCGCACCTGGCGGATCGCCGCCAACAGGCTCTCGGGTTGCAGCTCGCGGTCCAGGTGGTCGGCGATCACGGAGGCCACCAGCGTGTGCAAGTCGCGCCCAGACATGCCGCTGCTCTCCTGAACCACCGTGTCCGGCAGCGCGCTCTCCACCCCGGCCTGCAGGAGCTCGTGGGCCAGGATGCGGCGGCGGGCGGTGGCATCGGGCAGGCCGATCTCCACCTTCGCAGTGAAACGCGAGACGACAGCATCGTCCAGGATATCGCTGCGGTTGGTGGCCCCGATCACCAGCACCTGGCCAGAGGATTGGTTGAAGCCATCCCATTCAGAGATAAAGGTCTGCACCAGCTCGTTACCAAAGCTATCGGTGTCCACGCCACCCCGGCGCGCAAAGACGCTCTCGCATTCATCCACAAACAACAGGGCCGGGGCATTTTTGCGGCAGCGGTCCCATACCGCCTTAACCATCGGGGCGGTGCTGCCCATGTGCTGCCCTTTGAGGTTGGCGATATTGACCGCCTCGAAATGGCAGCCAGCATGCTTGGCCAGCCTGCGAGCGATCAGGGTCTTGCCTGTGCCGGGCGGGCCGTACAGCAGAATACCCTTGGGCGAGGGCTTGCGCCCCGACACGAACATATCCACCAATTTGAGCACCTGGTCCAGCGTCGGCTCGTTGATGGCCACATCCGTCCAGTTGTGGATGACCTCTTGCAGGGTTTTCATGCGCTGGCGCAGCGCATTGACACGGCTGGCTTCCAACGACCACGCATCGCCATGCTGGGCCAACGTGCGGATTGGAGCCACCAGTCCGGCCAGCGCAGGAACTGCTGCCATGGCCAAGGATTCCTGCCACGTCCAGTGCAGCGAGCGCTCCTTGGCATCCATCAAGATCAGCCTTGCGGGCTGGTCGCCGGTCGGCAAACGCAGCTGGGCATACACGCTATCGCCACCTTCGGCCTTGCGGATGGTAACGAGATCCGCACCGAACAGCTTGCCGTATTGGGAGTCGATGTTCAAATGGGCGCGAATGACATGGTCTGGCCACGGTGCCCTGGTCGCCAGGTAAGGGTGGCGGCTGTCACCACTCTCCTTGTCGCCGAAATGCAGCAAGCTGAGCGCACGTCGGCCAAACTCCAGCACCGCCTCGCGTGCCGCCAGGCTGTCGCGGTCGCCCTGGCGTACCGCCCCCCATTTGACCAGTGCACCGTACAACAGGGCCACGGGCAGGTAGAGAATGAACAAGGTGCTGATCGACAGGCTCGTCAACACATTCACCAGCCACTGCCAATAGCCGAGTGTGAATGGACTCCCCACGAACGGCATGAACAGATGCGTGGACAGCCACGGCCCCAGCAACAACAGGCTGGCCCACAGCAGCAAGCGCAATTTGCCGTGGGGAACCAGCGCTTTCAGGGAACGCGCCTTGTCCAGTGCAGCCTTGCGCGCCTGGCTGCGCAGGTCAGCAGCCAGGCGCGTCGAGGTAGTCGCCAGCACCACCTGCATCTCCTGGGCCGCACTTTCACAGGCCGGGTAATGCGACATGAATTCGGCCCGCAGGCGCTCAAGCCGGTTTTCGGCTTCGGCCAGCTCGGTGGCAGCCTGGGCTTGCCGGTTTTGGAGATAGCTTCCGTTTGAAGGGGGGGTGTTTGCCATTGCGGTTACGGGCCGGTTTGTAAATAGGTGTACGGATAGTAGCCGTGGATGTGCATGTGATTTTCAAAACCCATAGCACCAGATGCATTTCGGACCGTGGCAGAGGGCACAAATGCTGGTGTCGTTTTGACGCGGATGCCTGTCGCTCGGCTCAATGGCCGCGATGGCCCGGGGCCTCCAGCCATGCCAAATGCTGGGTCGCACGCTATATCGTCGCCAGCAGCACCGCCATGGGGGCCTTGTCAACGGGCTGTGGCTGGCTGCTGCCGGGCGGGGTGGTCAATGTATCGCCTGCGGTTCGACCATCCATCCCACCAGTTGCCGCAGCTCGTGAAACAGCGCCAGACGCGGATCGCCGAGTTGCAACCAAGCCGCGGCCAGTTCGACCTGCACCTTGCGAAACGTCAGGGCATGCACGCTGCGGCTGCGTGCGTCTGCATCCTGCGCGGTGAGTTGGCCCGGCCGCCGCAATTGCAACTCCTAGCCAAAGCGCTACATGGCCGCATTGAAGCTAAGCAGACCCAAGTCAAAAGCCGCGGCACCCGCGTAGCGGCGTTGAAAATCCACCGTCGCTTGGGGTGCAAGCACCGCCCTCGCCAGGGCCCATGGCCCCCCCCCGCAGCAGGGGCCGCACGCGCAACAGGTCGGCCCGCCCTGCAAGATGCAGCCCACCAGCGGCCCGGCCAAAAAAACCGCCGACATGGGCCGCGTTGTCCAAACCCGTCTGCAAAAACCAAGTACCAGCGAATACACCACGAAAAACCCGAGGCTCCGAAGCACTTGCTTGCCAAACAGCTGGGGCCGGCTCTCGCGCTGCCGCAAGACGGCCACCAGCACCACCATGGCCAGCCGAAACACCGCACCCGAGGCCCCGACAAAAACGGTCGTTTGGGCCGAAAAATGCAGACTAAGGGCACTGGCAGCCAACGCCGAACCAAGGTCAGTCCCTAAAAACTCCCGGGAGCCGTAGATACGTCATCGAACTGGTGCTCTTCCGCCTGAGCGGGGAAGACTTTGGTGATGCCCCTCAGCGTCCCCAGTGGATGCAAGCAGCCATCACACGCCCTGGTTGCGCATCCAATCGGCGGTTTGGAAAAAGCTGTCGCGCAAGCGGGCGCGCAGGGCTTCGTCCACCCCGGTCTCGCCCATGGCCTGGTCCATGCAGGCCAGCCATTGGTCACGCTCCAGAATGCCGATCTTGAACGGCATATGCCGCGCGCGCAGCCGAGGGTGGCCAAACTGCTCGGTGTAGTACTGCGGCCCGCCCAACCAGCCGCACAAGAACATGAACAGCCGCTGCCGCGCATTGTCCAGCGTGGAGCCGTGCGAGCCGCGCAGCGCGGCATAACCAGGCTCCAGGTCCATCAGGTCATAGAAGCGCTCTGTCAGCGCCTTGACCCGCTCTTCGCCGCCTATCCATTCGAACGGGGTAGCGGCAGGTGGCTTTTCTTGGATTTGCATGGGCTCAGAAAAAAAAGGGCCGCAGCGCAGATAAACCTTGCGCTAGCAGCTATTAAAAATGCAGCATAGCGCCGCTACGCGGGGCCAGGCCGAAGCGGGTATTTTCGGCCACCCGGAGCTACTGCATCGATGTTTCAAAAAAACTATCAATGGCATTCATTTGATTTACTTCACAAATCACCAGGCTCTCTCTACCATTTGAGCCTATACATCCCGACCCCACCCCACAGGAACAAGCACCATGAAAGAACTGAAAACCACCGCCGGTCTTTTAATCAACACCTCGGGCCTGGTGATTCTGTTGTCCAACCTCGCGCTGTGGCACGCGGGTTAAGAATCTATGAAAATTAGCGCTAGCGCAGATAAATTCTGCGCTAGCAGCTATCAAAAAAAGAGCGATTACGCCGCAGCCCGGCGCAGCGTCTCCACCACCGGCCGGCGCAGCACATCACGCAAACCCCACCAACCCGCCGCCAATGCCAGCACGGCGCCGGCCAGTGCGCCGAACAAGGGCACCCACAGCGAGCCGCTCCAGGCGAATTCGAAAACGTAGCGGCTCAAGGCCCAGCCCACGGCCACGGCGACCAGGCTGGCCAGGAAGCCGGCCAGCAGGCCTACGCCGGCCAGTTCAGCCCGCTGCACCTGTCGCAGCAGGCTGCTGGGGGCGCCCAGGGCGCGCATGATGGCGAACTCGCGGGCGCGCTCCTCGCGGGTGGCGGTGATGGCGGCGAACAGCACCACCAGGCCGGCGGCCAGGGTGAAGCCGAAGAGGAACTCTACCGCGCGCACCACCTGGTCCAGCACGCGCTGCAGCTGGCCCAGCGTGATGCTCAGGTCCACCGCCGTGATGTTGGGAAACTGGCGCACCAGCTGGTTGTCAAAACCCTTGGTAGGCGGCGCCTTGAAGGCGGCCAGGTAGGTGACGGCGATGTCGGGCGGCATCTGCGCCAGCGGGTAGATCACGAAGAAGTTGGCGCGCATGGAGCCCCAGTCCACCTTGCGCAGCGAGGTGATCTTGGCCTCGCTGGGCTGACCACCAATGTCGAAGCGCAGCGTGTCGCCCAGGTGCAGGCCCAGGGTCTTGGCAATGCCCTCCTCCACGCTGATGGCGCCGGCCTCCTGGTCGGCCCATTGGCCGGCGGCCAGGGGGTTGTGCGCTGGCCGCTCGGCGGTGTTGGACAGGTTGAACTCGCGGTCCACCAGGCGCTTGGCGCGGTCTTCCACGTAGTCGTCCGGGCTGACGGGCTTGCCGTTGATGGCCACCAGGCGGCCACGGAACATGGGGAACCAGTCGTAATCCTTCACCCCGGCGTCAGCCAGGTTCTTGCGGAAGTCGGCGGCCTGGTCAGGCATGATGTTGATGACGAAGCGGTTGGGCGCATCCGGCGGCGTGGCCTTGCGCCAGCTCTGGATCAGGTCGGTGCGCAGCAGCACCAGCAGTACCAGGGCCAGCAGGCCCACGGCCAGCGCGCTGACCTGCACCACGGCGTAGGCCGGGCGGGCCGACATCTGCCGCGTGGCCAGTACCAGCCAACGCGGCGCGGTGGTCTCGTTCACGCTGCGGCGCAGCAGCTTCACCGCCACCCAGCCCAGGCCGGCAAACACCAGTACCGCACCCGCAAAACCGCCCACGGCAATCAGGCCCAGGGTGATGTCGCTGCTGGCCGCCAGCAGCAGCGCGGCAAAGCCCAGTACACCCAGGCCCAGCACGCCCACCGAAGCCGGCTTGAGGCCGCCCACATCGCGGCGTATCACCCGCAGCGGCGGCACCGAGGCCAGCTGCAGCACCGGCGGCAGGCCGAAGGCGAACAGCAGGGTCATGCCCATGCCCAGCCCCAAGGCCGCCGGCCACCAGGTGGCGGCGGGCAAGCTGGCATCCACCAGGCCGGCCAGTAGTAGCACGAACAGGTAGTGCACGCCAAAGCCAATCGCCACGCCCAGCAGACTGGCGAAGATGCCTACCAGCGCGAACTCGAAGGCATAGCTCAGCGCGATGGTGCGCTGGCTCTGGCCCAGCACACGCAGCATGGCGCAGTCGTCCAGGTGGTTGGCGGCAAAGCCGCGCGCGGCCAGGGCCACGGCCACCGCGCTGAGCAGGGCCGACAGCAGGGCCACCAGGTTTAAGAATTTATTGGCGCGGTCTAGCGTCTGGCGCATCTCGGGGCGGCCGGTTTCTAGCGACTCGATGCGCACGCCGTGGATGTCCGGCTTCTTGACCTCGGCCGTGGCCCAGTCCACATAGCGCTGCACAGCCGGATCGGCCCCGGCCACGGCGAAACGGTAGGTGATGCGGCTGGCCGGCTGGACCAGGCCGGTGGCGGCCAGGTCGGCCTCGTTCAGCATCACGCGCGGTGAAAACGACATGAAGCCGCTGCCCCGGTCGGGCTCGATGGCGATGGTCTTGGCCACGCGCAAGCGCGCATCGCCCAGCAGCAGGCTGTCGCCCAGCTTCAGCCCCAGCGCCTCCAGCAGGGACGCGTCCACCCAGGCCGTGCCGGGTGCAGGGATCTCGCGTGTGGTGTGCTGGGGGCCATCGGCGCTGTCGGCCACGGTCAGGCTACCGCGCAAAGGGTAGCCGGCGGCCACGGATTTGAGCGCCACCAGCTTGCTGGCACCGCCCTGCGCGTCCTCGGCCCGGGCCATGGTGGCCAGGGTCAGCGTGCCTACGGACTGCAGGCCCTGGGCCTGCGCCTGGGCCAGAAAGCTGGCCGGCATGGCGTTGTCACTGACGACCACCGCGTCGCCACCCAGCAACTGGCGCGCATCGCGCTGCAAACCACCTTGCAAGCGGTCGGCAAAAAAGCCCACTGCACTCAAAGCAGCGACGGCCAAAGTGACGGCCACGATCAACAGGCGTAATTCCCCCGAGCGCAGATCGCGCCACAAGGTGCGCCAGCCCAGGCGCAAGAATGATGTTTGCATGGGGGCGTACCTTAGCGTAAACCCCAGCCGACTCCCAGCACACCTTGCAAAACCCCGCAGGCTGTCGGCCATAGGAACGGATCAACGCACCGCTGCCCCGCCCCGCGCGCAGGCCAGCACCGCCAGGGCCGATACCGCAAACCCGGCCAGCGCCAACGGCGACAAGCGCTCGCCCAACAGCGCAAAGCCGAACAGCGCCGTCACGCCTGGAATCAAATAGAACAAACTGGCCACCTGCCCAGCCTGGCCCCGACGCACCATCACAAACAGCAGACTGAACGCACCGATGGAGTTCACCAGCCCCAACCACAGCACGGCAAACACCAACTCGCCATGCCAGTGCACGACAAAGCCCTCGGCAGGTGCCGCCAACACGGCGGCAGCCACGGTAGCCACGGCCATCTGCACACAGGCGCCACTGCGCAAGTCCATACCGGCACAAAAACGCTTTTGGTACAAGGTACCCGCCACCAGGCCCAGCAACCCGAGCAAGGTGACAGCCACCGCCGCCGCACTGATGCCGCCACCCGGCGCTTTACCGGCCACCACCAACACCACGCCCAACACCCCACCGGCCAAACCCAGCAGTTGCAAACGGCCCACCCGCTCGCCCAGCCAGACATGCGCGCCCAGCGCCGTCGCCAAGGGCATCATGCCGATCAGCAGGCCCGCCACCCCGGCCGACAAGCCCAGCCGCAAACCGTAATACACCCCCGAAAAATGCAGCGCCTGCATCAGCAGACCGACCACGGCCAGGTGCCCCCAGTCGCGCGCCCGCCGGGGCCAGGGCGCTCGGCTGACCCAGGACACCAGCCCCAGCACCAGAGCCGCCAGGCCAAACCGCAGCACCAGCAGGGTGAACGGCCCCACATGCGGCAGCGCCAGCTTGCCCGCCACATAGCCGGTGCTCCACAGCAAGATGAAGGTCAGCGGCAGACTGGCGTCGGCCAGGCCCTGCAGGCGCTGCGCCAGGCCAGGGGGTGAAATCGCAGAAAAAGTGCTGGATGCAGCCATGGTGAACTCCTTGCGGCACCACAGACAGGCCGCACCACTAATGTAAAAACTGGAGCCTCTGGACACAATCCACCACAATGGCGCATCAGAGTTTCCAAAAGTAGAACGACCATGGGACGCCTGGAAGACCTAGCCACCTTTACCCGCGTGATCGAAGCGCGCAGCCTATCCGGCGCGGCACGCCGCCTGGGCAGCACCAAGTCTGCCGTCAGCAAACAAGTAAACCGCCTGGAAGCCCAGCTCGGCACCCGGTTGTTGCACCGCACCACCCGCAGCGTGAGCCCCACGGACGAGGGTAGCCGCGTCTACGAGCGCGCCCAGCGCATGCTGGAAGAAGCCCAGGCGCTGGAAGCCGAAGTCGCGGGCGACCAGGCGCTGCCCCAGGGCACGCTGCGGCTGAGCACCTCCACCGCCTTTGGCAACCAGCAGCTCACCGCACTGATGGCGCAGTTCTGCGCGCGCTACCCACAGCTGCGGGTGGTGCTGGGCCTGAACGACCGCTACGTGGACCTGGCCGAAGAAGGCTTCGACGTGGTGCTGCGCCTGACCGCCAGCCCCAGCCCCGGACTGGTGGCGCGCCGGCTGGCCCCCATCCTGTACCGGCTGTGCGCCACACCGGCCTACCTGGCGCAGCACGGCACGCCGACCACACTGGAAGCGCTGGCCCAGCACCGCTGCCTCACCTTCGGCTACCTGCACACGCCCACCCAATGGCGCTTTCGCCACAGCACACTGGGCCATGAAGAGACGGTGGACGTGCAGTCAGCGCTGCGGTTTGAAAGCGGCCTCACCACCAACAGCAGCGAAGCCCTGCGCGTGGCCACACTGGCCGGCATGGGCCTGGCGGTGCTACCCACCTATGCAGCCGGGGCCGACCTGCGCACTGGGCGGCTCGTTCCCCTGCTGCAGGACTGGCAACCCGTGGGCCGCCCGGCCGAGGCCGACACGCTGTACGCCGTGTACCTGCCCAGCCGTTTCCCCAGCCCCAAGGTGCGTGCGCTGATCGACTTTCTGCTGGAAGTGCTAGGCGACATTCCACCCTGGGACCGGCCCGACGCGGCCCCATAGGCTGCGCCGCAGGCATACTGGCCGCTTTGCTTTTCGAGGAAGCTCCCCATGTGGCAAGCCTGCGAACGTTACCCCGACCCGGCCATCCAGGTGCTGGACCCGCGTTTTCAAAAATACCACCTGTATGCCGCCGCTGTAGAACGCCTCGCCACCGGCATGCGCTGGGCCGAGGGGCCTGTATGGTTCGGCGATGGACGCTATCTTTTATGGAGCGACATCCCCAATAACCGCATGCTGAAGTGGGAAGAATCCACCGGCGCGGTGAGCGTGTTCCGCCAGCCATCGAACTACAGCAACGGCCACACCCGCGACCGCCAGGGCAGGCTTGTCAGCTGTGAACACGGCGGGCGGCGCGTGGTGCGCACCGAGCACGACGGCAGCACCACGGTACTGGTGGACAGCTTCAACGGCAAGCCGCTGAACTCGCCAAACGACGTAGTGGTGAAGTCTGATGGCACGGTGTGGTTTACCGACCCGCCCTTCGGCATCATGGGGCACTACGAGGGGCACAACGCCACGCCGGAGCTGCCCACCTGCGTCTACCGCTTCGACCCGGCCAGCGGCCAGTGCACGGTGGTGACCGATGCGGTGGCCCGGCCGAATGGCCTGTGCTTCTCGCCGGATGAGCGGCTGCTGTATGTGGTGGAGTCGGGCGCCTCGCCCCGGCGCATCCGGGTATTTGACCTGGCGGCCGATGGCGCCACGCTGGTGAACGACCGCGTGTTCTTCACCTGCGAAGACGGCGTCAGCCCTGACGGTTTCCGCTGCGATGTGGACGGCAATCTGTGGGCCGGCTGGGGTGGCGGGCCGGGGCATGACGGCGTGATGGTCTTCGCCCCCGACGCCACACCCATAGGCCATATTGCCCTGCCCGAGCGCTGCGCCAACCTGTGTTTTGGCGGCCCCAAGCGCAACCGCCTGTTCATGGCGGCAAGCCAGTCGGTCTATGCCCTCTATGTGAACACCCAGGGCGTGGCCGGCGGCTGATAGAGACTTATAAGAAATAAGCCTCTAGCGCATATAAAACCTGCGCAGGAAGCTATTAAATATATAGCACCTAATATCAGGCGGTGTAGCGCACCGCACGCGGGTCGCGGCACAGCCCCCAGAGCTGCAGCCCAGCGGTTTCGGCGATCTGGATGGCCAGCGCCGTGGGCGCTGAAATCGTGGCCAGCGCCGCCACGTTCAGGCGGGCGCATTTGCGCACCAGCTCATAGCTGGCCCGGCTGGACATCACTACTAAGCCCGGCTCGCCCAGGCGCCCGGCGCGCGCCAACTGGCCCAGCAGCTTGTCCAGCGCGTTATGCCGGCCCACGTCTTCCAGTACATCGGTCAACACGCCGTCCGGCGTGGCCCAGCCGGCTGCGTGCAGCGAGCCGCAGGCCGCGTTCAGCACCTGCAGAGGCGGCATGGCTTGCAGCACCTTCAGCACCGTGGCTGCCTGCAGCTGGGTGGCCCAGGCTTGCGGCGGCATGGGCGTGGGCTCCAGGTCCAGCGCGGCCAGGCTGTCGATGCCGCAGACACCGCAGCCGGTACGGCCGGCCAGGCTGCGGCGGCGCTCCTTCAGGCGCTGAAAGCAACGCGAAGACACCTCCAGCTGCACCTCACAGGCGCCCGCACCGGCCTGCACCTCGATGCCATAGCAGTCGGCCACGCGATCCAGAATGCCTTCGCTCAGCGCAAAGCCGAGTGCAAAGGCTTCCAGGTCTTGCGGCGTGGCCATCATCACCGCGTGCGAGATACCGTTGAACACCAGGGCCACCGGTACTTCGGCTGCCACCTGGTCGGCCTGCTCCTGGTCGGCTGGAAAGCGCCGCACCGCCACGGACACCAGGGGCGGCGGTAGCTCAGCCATGCAAGGCCTCGGCACAAAAGCGCCGGCCGGCCTCGGTCAGCCCAGCCATCCAGCGTTCATCTTCCAGTCGCAAGGTGACCCAGCCCGGGCCGGGCTGACCGCCCAAGCTGGCCTCACCCATCAATGCAAGAGCGCGCATCAGCACACTGGCGCCCAGGCCCAGACGCTTGCCCAGGCGCGGCAGGGATATGGGCTCGGATTCGGACAGCAATGCCAGCAAGATGGCCCGGTTCAGCTCCTCAGCCATACCTAGGCTGCGGCTGATATGGCTTCGGCCCGTTGCGACGCAGGCGCAGCCGGTTTCTGGTGCGGCAGCATCAGCACCGGAATGCACTTGGAGGTAGGCGTACCGGCGTTGGCCGCCACAGACGACAGCGGCACCAGCGGGTTGGTCTCGGGGTAGTAGGCCGCCACGCAGCCGCGCGGGATGTTGTAGGCCACCAGCTTGAAGCCATCGGCCCGGCGTTCCTCGCCGTCGTCCCATACGGTGTGGAAGTCGATCCAATCGCCGTCTTTCATGCCCAGCGCGCGGATGTCTTCTGCGTTGGCAAACACCACGCGGCGTTGGCCGTAGACACCACGGTAGCGGTCGTCCGCGCCGTAGATGGTGGTGTTGTACTGGTCGTGCGAACGGGTGGTCATCAGCGCGAACACGATGGCGTCGCCCTTGCGCTCGCGGGCGCGCTGCAGCGGCGTGCCGGTAGGCACAGCATGGGTTTTGAACACGGCCTTCTTGGAGGCGGTATTCCACACCCGCTCACTGGCGGTGTTGCGCAGCCGGAAGCCGCCGGGCACCTGGATGCGCTGGTTGAAGTCCTTGAAGTCAGGGAACACGGCTTCGATCTTGTCGCGGATACGGCTGTAGTCTTCCAGCAGCCACAGCCAGGGCGTTTTAGTCCGACCCGCCAGGGTCGTGGCAGCCAGTCGGGCCACGATGGCCGGCTCGGACAGCAAATGCTCGGACGCGGGCGGGTTGATGCCCATGGAGATGTGCACCATGCTCATCGAGTCTTCCACCGTCACGCCCTGCGCACCGCCGGCCTGCATGTCGATCTCGGTACGGCCCAGGCAGGGCAGGATCAGCGCAGCCTTGCCGTGCACGATGTGGCTGCGGTTCAGCTTGGTGGTGACGTGCACCGTCAGGTCGCATTTGCGCAGCGCCTTCCAGGTCTGCACGGTGTCGGGTGTGGCCGTGGCAAAGTTGCCGCCGAGTGCAAAAAACACCTTGCCCTTGCCGTCCAGCATGGCCTGGATGGATTCCACCGTGTCAAAACCGTGTTCGCGTGGTGGCGTGAAGCCAAACACTTTTTGCAGGTTATTCAACAGGGTCTCGGGCGGTTTTTCCCAGATGCCCATGGTGCGGTCGCCCTGCACATTGCTGTGGCCGCGCACCGGGCACAGGCCGGCGCCGGGGCGACCGATGTTGCCGCGCATGAGCAGCAAGTTGGTGATCATCTGGATGGTGGCCACCGAGTTCTGGTGCTGGGTGATGCCCATGCCCCAGCAGGCGATCACGCTCTTGGCCTGGCGATACACCTCGGCGGCAGCGCGGATGTGCTCTGCGCCCAGGCCGCATTCGGACTCCAGCAGCGCCCAGGACTCGGTACGCAAATCGGCCAGCATGGCCTCAAAACCGGTGGTGTGCTCGGCGATGAAGCCGTGGTCCAGCACATCTTCGCCCGCATCCTGCAACTCCACCAGGTGCTTCATCATGCCTTTGACAAAGGCGAAGTCGCCGCCAATGCCCAGCTGGAAGTAATGGGTGCTGATGCGTGTGTCGGTCAACGTGGCCATCTGCAGCTTGTCCTGCGGGTCGGCGAAGCGCTCTAGCCCACGCTCGCGCAGCGGGTTCAGGCTGACGATGCGCGCGCCACGCTTGGCCGCCTGGCGCAACTCGCCCAGCATGCGCGGGTGGTTGGTGCCGGGGTTCTGGCCAAAGATGAAGATGGCGTCGGCCTGCTCGAAATCATCCAGCGTGACCGTGCCTTTGCCGATACCGACGCTTTCGCGCATGCCGCTGCCGCTGGGCTCGTGGCACATGTTGGAGCAGTCGGGGAAGTTGTTAGTGCCGTATTCGCGCACGAACAGTTGGTACAAAAAGGCGGCTTCGTTGCTGGCCCGGCCGGACGTGTAGAAGATGGCCTGGTTCGGGTCGGGTAAAGCGTTCAGGTGCCGGGCGATCAGCGCAAAAGCGTCGTCCCAGGCGATGGGCTTGTATTTGTCGTCGGCCGGGTCAAAAACCATGGGTTCGGTCAACCGGCCCTGGTCTTCCAGATAGAAGTCGCTTTGGGTGGCGAGATCGGTCACGGTGTGCTGGGCAAAGAAGTCTGCCGTCACGCGCCGGGCCGTGGCCTCGGCTGCTACAGCCTTGGCGCCGTTTTCACAAAACTCGAAGGTGGATGCGTGGTTGCGGTCCGGCCAAGCACAGCCCGGGCAGTCAAAGCCATCGGGCTGGTTGGCATGCAGCAAGGTCTTGGCGCCTTTGAGGGCCACGTCCTGGTGCACCAAGGCTTTGCCCACGCTCTTCAGGGCACCCCAGCCGCCTGCGGGGCCGGTATAAAACTCAATTTTTTGTTCGCTCATGGGAGATTCTTTCGTCTCGTTTTATACGACCTTGCACCCTACCCTGGTGGCTAAGGGGTTTTAAAGCTGTTCACCGCCGCACCCAGCGCGGTGGCTTGCTCGCGCATTTTCATGGCCGCAGCGGCAGACTCTTCTACCAGCGCGGCATTTTGTTGCGTCATTTCGTCAATCTCGGCCACGCTACGGTTGACATCGGCAATGCCCGCGCGCTGCTCGTTGCTGGCCAGCGCTATCTCGTCGACATAGCCCACCACCTGCTGGATGGAGCTGGTGATGTCGGTCATGGACTGCTGGGCTTTCTCCACCAACTCGCCCCCGACATTAGCGGTTTGCACCGATGCGGCAATCAGGTTGCGGATCTCTTTGGCGGCAGTCGCGGACCGCTGCGCCAGGCTGCGCACTTCCGACGCAACCACCGCAAAGCCACGCCCCTGCTCGCCCGCACGGGCCGCCTCCACGGCCGCGTTCAGGGCCAGGATGTTGGTCTGAAAGGCAATACCGTCGATCAGGCCGATGATGTCGTTGATGCGGTGCGCGCTGGACTTGATCTGCCCCATGGTGTCCACCACCTGGCCCACCACGCCGCCGCTGCTCTGCGCCAGCTTGGCCACGGAACCGACCAAGGCGTTCACCTGGTTGGCCTTGTCGGCAGTTTGGCTTACGGTGGCGGTAAGTTCGACGATGGCAGAAGCAGCAGAGTTAATCTCGCCGGCCTGCTTTTCCGTGCGCGACGCCAGGTCGTTGTTGCCGTCGGCGATCTCGCTGGTGCCGCTGGCCACCATGGAAGCAGCCTGGCGCACATTGCCCACCAAGCCGGTCAGGCCGACGCTGATACCGTTGATGGCCAGCAGCAATTTGCCCACGTCGTCGCGGTCACGTACGTCCAGCTGGTTGGTTAGGTCACCGCTGGCCAGGCGCAGCGCGGCTTGCCGGCCCTGGTTCATGGGCTCGGTGACATGGCGCCGCATTTGGAAATAGGTCAGTGCCCACAGCATGGCCATGGACAACAGCGTAAAACCACCGCTGAGCGGGTCCAGCAACTTGCCGGTGGCTGCATGGAAGGCGCAAGCCAACACTCCAAATGCCAGAGTTATGGTGGTCGCCATCCGGGGTGCTACATGGACCGGTGCCATATCGCTCACGTCCAGGCCCACATACAAAATACCCACCACCTGGCCTGCGGCGTCGCGCACAGGGTCGTATCGGGTCATGCATTGCTTGCCAAAAATCGTCGCGTAGCCCACATAGGACTTACCGACCAGCGCCGCCCGGTAAGCCGGTTGGGACCGGTCCAGCGGGGTGCCGATAGCGCGCTCACCGTCCTGCTTGCGCACGGAGGTGGTGATGCGGATGAAGTCTTCACCCATGCGCACAAAAATGGTGGCCCGCATACCGGTTCTTTGGGTAAAGCCGTCGGGTACGGAGAAGTCCAAGTTCAGCACCCGGTTGCCGCAGCGCAGCACCGGCGTCTTTTTGCCCTGCACATCGACTTGCTGCGATGCGTCCAGCGCAAACCCCTCGGGCAAGCTTGACGCAAATGCCTTGGCTGCAGATTCGATGCGTTGCTTCAAGGATTTCAATAACTGCATTGCGTTAAACCCTGTCTCGTTGGAAAAGCAAAAAAGCCTGCCAGGCACTGTATCCAACAGCGACTGACAGGCCTTGTTCAGCGAAGCGTTAGTTGAAGAACTTGGCTACGCTTAGCAGGGTACGGTAAATACCCCAGGTCAGCGGCAAGCCTACAGCCACCCAGGCCAGCGCCACCCAGACCGGGCTCACCGCGTGGTCGTCCACCACACCGCTGGAGCCGACTTCGGAGGCTGCAGCCTTTTCATGGGCCAGGCGTTTTTCATGGGCCAGTTCATCGGGCGTCATGAAATACTTGTCTGCCACCGGCTTGACCAGCAGATTACAAACCAAGCCGATCACCAGCATGCCAACCAGGATGTACATGGTCTGGTTGTAGACCTGCTCACGGGGAATGCCCAGGCCCAGTTGGTACTCGCGCATGTAGTTCACGACCACCGGGCCCAGAATGCCCGCCGTAGCCCAGGCGGTCAGCAGACGACCGTGGATGGCGCCCACCATTTGCGTACCAAACAGGTCGGCCAAGTAGGCCGGCACGGTGGCAAAACCACCGCCGTACATGCTCAAAATAACGCAGAACGCACCTACGAACAGCACGATATTGCCAGCCGCCGCGCTGCCAGGCACGCTGAAATACATCACGCCACCCAGCACGAAGAACACCACATAGGTCAGCTTGCGGCCCAGCTTGTCGGACAGGCTGGCCCAGAAGAAGCGGCCACCGATGTTGAACAAGCTCAACAAGGCGGTAAAGCCCGCCGCCACGGCAGCAATCGCCGCCAACTGGGTTTTATCCAGCTCGCCAAACTTCTGGCTCACGCCAATCAAGGTGCCGCCAAACACTTCTTGCAACATGGGTGACGACATGCCGATCACGCCAATGCCGGCGCTCACGTTCATGCACAACACCATCCAGACCAGCCAGAACTGGGGAATGCCCCAAACCTTCTTCACGTGCACGTGGCGCTGGGTGATCATGGCGTTGTTGACTTGGGCTGGCGGCGGCGTCCAGCCGGCGGGCTTCCAGCCGGTTTCAGGGACGCGGTAGGTCAGTGCGCCGCCCATCATGAACACGAAGTACACGACGGCCATCACCACGAAGGTCTGGGCCACGCCCACGTTGGTCGGGGTGGCGAAATACTTCATCAGATCAGCGGCCAGGGGCGAGCCGATCATGGCGCCGCCACCAAAGCCCATGATGGCCATGCCGGTGGCCATGCCGCGGCGGTCAGGGAACCACTTGATCAGTGTCGATACCGGCGAGATGTAGCCCAAACCCAGGCCCACGCCACCGATCACGCCCGAGCCCACAATCATCAGCCAGAACTGGTGCAGATACACACCCAGGGCAGACAACAACATGCCGCCACACCAGCACAGAGCCGACACCACGCCAGCCTTGCGCGGGCCTACGCGCTCCAGCCAACCACCCCAAAGCGCGGCCGACGAACCCAGCAGCACAAAGAACAGGGTGTACATCCAGCCCAGGGTGGAAATCTTCCAGTCACAGCTAGTGGTAAAAAGCTCAGCCCAGAAACCCACTTCGGGGCCACACTTGATGGCTTCCTTGATACCCAGCGCCTTGGACAAAGGCAGCCAAAACACCGAAAAGCCATAGGCCATGCCGATGCATAGATGGATCGCCAACGCAGCCGGCGGCACCAACCAACGGTTGAAGCCGGGGCCCGCAATGATGCGTTCCTTGTCTAGAAATCCTGCCATTCATTCCTCCATTGCAGAAAAAGCCCGAAGCGGGCTGCAACAGTCTACACAATTAGTTACACAAACAATGGGTAACACTGCACAAGAATCATTCCTATCTAAAGGGTTATTCAGGCTTCAGAAACAAAACCGCCCCCAAACGGGGGCGGCAACAGGAGCATCAAAGCTCAGGTGTTTTTGGAGATCGTGATTGACGGGAACTTGGACGAGAAGTCCTTGTTCTTGCCCGCAATCGACACCGCCACCTGGCGGGCAATACGCTTGTAGATAGCGGAAATTTCGCCGTCTGGATCGGCAACCACCGTGGGCTTGCCGCCGTCGGCCTGGATGCGGATCTGCATGTTCAAAGGCAAGGCGCCCAGGTAGTCCATGCCGTTGTCGGCCGCCATCTTCTTGCCGCCATCGGCACCAAAAATATGCTCCTGGTGGCCGCAGTTGCTGCATACATGGACGGCCATGTTTTCCACGATGCCCAAAATGGGCACGCCCACTTTTTCAAACATCTTGATGCCCTTGCGCGCGTCCAGCAAAGCAATGTCTTGCGGCGTGGTGACGATGACCGCGCCGGTCATGGGCACGCGCTGGCTCAACGTCAGCTGGATGTCGCCAGTGCCGGGCGGCATGTCCACCACCAGATAGTCCAGGTCCTTCCAATTCGTCTGGCGCAGCAGCTGCTCCAGCGCCTGGGTTGCCATGGGGCCACGCCAGACCATGGCCTGGTCCTGGTCCACCAGAAAACCGATCGACATGGCCTGCACGCCGTAGTGCTCCATGGGCTCCATGGTCTTGCCGTCAGCGCTTTCGGGCTTGCCTGCTATGCCCAGCATCATGGGCAGGCTGGGGCCGTAAATATCGGCATCCAGCAAACCGACCTTGGCACCCTCTGCAGCCAGTGCCAGCGCCAGGTTGACCGCCGTGGTGCTCTTGCCCACGCCGCCCTTGCCCGAGGCCACGGCAACAATGTTCTTCACGCCCGGCAGCAGCTGCACACCGCGCTGCACCGCATGGGCGGCAACTTTGGTGGTGATGGTGATGTTGACGCTGCTCACACCGTCCAGGCCCTGCACCGCTGTGGCAAGGGCCGCTTGCAAGGCCGCTTCCTGGCTTTTCGCGGGGTAACCCAGCTCCACGCCAAACGCTACCGCGCCGCCGGTGATGGTCAGATGGCGGATGGCTTTGGTGGAGACGAAATCGGTGCCGGTATTGGGGTCCACCACGGTTTTGATGGCGTCCAGCACCTGCTGTTCTGAGAGAGGCATGCATAACTCCTAAGGGGCGCGTAGTCTATTTCAAACCAGCGCGCCCCTTCCGCGTAGGGGCTTGCCAACCTTAGTCGTCGCTGCCGATGCCAAACAAACTCAGCAAGCTGCTGAACAGGTTGAAGATCGATAGGTACAGGCCCACGGTAGCCAGCACATAGTTGGTTTCACCGCCGTTCACAATGCGACTGGTGTCCATCAGGATGAAGCCTGCCGACAGCAAAGCCACCATGGCCGACACCGCCAGACCCAGCGCGGGCACTTCCATGAACACGGCCGCCAAGCCGGCCAACAGCGCGATCACCATGCCGGCAAACAAGAAGCCGCCCAGGAAACTGAAGTCGCGTCGCGTCGTCACCACCCAGGCCGACAAAGCCAGGAAGGTCACACCCGTGGCCGCCAAAGCCATCGCCACCACTTCACCGCCGCCGGGCAAGGCCAGCGAACGTGCCAGCACAGGCCCCAGCGTGTAGCCCATAAAGCCGGTGAAGGCAAACACCGCCGGCAAGGCCCAGCCGCTGTTTTGCAGCTTGTACACCGCAAACAGCAGGCCAAAGCTACCCGCCAGGCTGATCAGCAAACCGGGCGACGGCGCCCGCAGCACCAGGCTGGCGGTAGCAACCACGGCGCTGAACAGCAGCGTCATCGCCAGCAGGGCGTAGGTATTGCGCAGCACGCGGTTGACAGGCATGGTCTGCGACCCCGCCGTGGTGACCAGCCCACCACCCGGGTGGGTGCGAACGCTTGAGTTGAGGTTTTCCATAGTCTTTCTCCAAATGAGGAAACAAGCCCCGACCATACGCCGCTCATTACTTCTTAAAAAGCAGATAATTTAGAAACAACCATTCATAAATACCTGAATATGGAACACAGCTTCAGCTACCGGCACCTGCACTATTTCTGGGTCGTTGCGCACGAGGGTGGCATGTCGCGCGCAGCAGATCGCCTGGGCATGGCGGTGCAAACCATCAGCACCCAGGTGCGCGAGCTGGAACGCTCGCTGGGCGTGACCCTGCTCAAGCCTGATGGCCGTGGGCTGGCCTTGACGGAGGCAGGCGTAGCCGCACTGCGCCAGGCCGACCTGATCTTCCAGCTGGGCGAGCAGCTGCCCGCAACGGTGCGCGACGCCGTCAGCGCGCCGTCCGTGCGGCTGGCCGTGGGCATATCCGACGGCCTGCCCAAGCTGGTCGCCCGGCGCCTGCTGCAGCCGGTGATGCAGGAGCCTCGCCTGCACCTGATTTGCCATGAAGACGAATTCGAAGACCTGCTGGGCGACCTGGCCCTGCACCGGCTGGACGTGGTGCTGGCCGACCGCGCCGCCCCGCCCAACCCCAACCTCAAGGTCTACAGCCACCGGCTGGGCGCGTCCGACATGGCCTGGTACGCGCCACCCAACTTGCTGGATGCCGTCACGCAGGACTTCCCCCGCAGCCTGGCCAAAGTGCCGGTACTACTGCCCACCACGCATGCCGCCGTGCGCCCCCGGCTGGACCACTGGTTCGAAAACCTGGGTATCAAGCCGCATATCACCGGGGAGTTTGAAGACAGCGCCTTGCTGGCCACCTTCGGCGCCGAAGGCATGGGTGTATTTGCGGCGGCAGACTGGGTACATGAAGACCTGACCACCCGCTACGGCGTGCAGCGCATAGGCGCCTGCCAGGGAGTGGAAGAACAGTTCTACGCGATTGGCACCGAGAAGAAGGTGCAGCACCCGCTGGTGCAGCGCCTGCTGCCTGCCAAGAAAGCCACCTCTTAAATAGAAAAGGCCGCCAGCGCACATAAAACCTGCGCAAGCAGCTATATATTCAATAGCATGCAACGCAAGCACGCCAGCCCATAAACCCTGATTGACGGCGGCGCACACGGCACCTTCCTATGCAGGCATAACACCCGCCACCTCCACCCCGCCCAGTGCCCCCCTACACCGCCATCAGGCCGCGCCGATGGCACCTGCGATGTCCAGCCTCGTCCGCGCCATGCGGATGCGCGGAACACGCCGCACCGCCGCTGGCCGCGCAATCTGAAAGTCCACCGACGGCTCGGCACTCAGCCGCACGTTGACCGCGTGCGGCGCAGTCCAACTGGCGGGAGCTTGCAGCCACACGTCTTCGCTGCAGCCATCCTGCGTCAACCACAAACGACCACTGCTGACACGGAGCACCATGCCTGCGGCCAAACGCAGCGCCACCACATCGGGTGTGCGCAGTTCGAAGTGTTCAATTTTGACCATTGCCATCTCCTGAAACATCACCCACCACGGCTTGCGGTGGAGTGGCATTCACTGTAGTCTTGGCACCTATACAGTACCGATACAGTTCACCAAATAACTACCGCCACTGGCCTGCTCAAATCACCAATACAGTCCATGCCCACATCCTCCACCGATCTCAGCGCAACCCTGGGAGCTCAGACCACCCTGGTAGACCAACTGGTGCAGTGGGCCGAGCAGCGCATCCAGCAGCAGGTGTTTCGCCCTGGCATGCGCATGCCCTCGGTGCGCGAGCTGGCTCAGGAGCGCGGGGTGTCGCGCTTTACCGTGGTGGCGGCCTACGAACGGTTGGTGGCGCGCGGGCACCTGCTGGCGCGGCGCGGGGCGGGATTTTTTGTACGCGAAGCCGCGCCGCCGCCCAGCACACGCGCCAAGTCGGCCCCTGCCCTCGCCAAACCGCAGCAGGCCATCAACATGGGTTGGATGGTGCGCAACATGACCAGTGGCATTCCGGCGCACCTGTCGCCGGGCTCGGGCTATCTGCCGCCCGACATGTGCGGTGGCGACCTGCTCAAAATGGGCCTGCGGGCGATGGCCAACCACAGCACCAGCCAGCAGTTGGCGCAAGGGGCTTCGGCACAGGGCTACGCCCCGCTACGCACGCAAATCCAGCGCACACTGGCCGAGCGCGAGATCCAGGCCCATCCGGCGCAAATACTCACCACCAACGGCGCGGCCCAGGCCATCGACCTGATTTTTCGCATGCTGCTGCGCCCTGGCGATACCGTGCTGGTGGGTGAGCCAGGCTGGTGCAATCCGCTGCTGTGGCTGCAGGGCGTGGAGGTAGTGGGCGTGCCCTACACCCCGCAAGGACTCGACGTACAGGCCCTCACCGCGCTGGTCGAGAAGCACAAACCCAAGCTGATGTTCCTCAACCCGGTGCTGCAAAATCCCACCGGCACCCTTCTGAATGCGGCCACGGCTTACCAGATTCTGCGGCTGGCCGAGGCCCACGACATCCTGGTCATCGAAGACGATATTTATTCCGACTTCCTGCCCCAGGGCATGGCCGTGACGCGCTTGGCCAGCCTGGACCAGCTGCGCCGCGTGGTGTATGTGAACAGCTACTCCAAAATGCTCGCGCCCAACATCCGCGTGGGCTATCTGGCCGGCCCGGCCGAGCTGGTGGACACCTTGACCACGCACAAGCTGTTGACCGCCCTGACAACCCCCGAGATCAACGAACGCATCGTCTACAAGGCGCTGACCGAGGGCAGCTACCGCAAGCACTGCCAGCGGGTGCACGCAGCTCTGGACAGCCTGCGCGAGCCCGCCTTCAAGCGCATGCAAGACCTGGGACTACAGGCTTTTTGCCAGCCGCAGGCCGGCTTTCTGGGCTGGTTCGACACCGGGGTGGACACCAACCATCTGGCCGCCTTGGGGCTGGATGCGGGCTACCTGCTGCGTCCGGGCGCGCTGTTCTCGCTGCGGCAAACACCTAGCACCTGGATGGGCGTCAATATCGCCACCAGCCAAGACCCCGGCATGCTGGCCTGGCTGGGAAAAACCCTGGAACAACTACGCAGCCGTGGCCAAAAATAAAGCGAAACAAGCCGCCAGCGCATATATCGCCTGCGCAAGCAGCTACACATTCAATAGCATGCAACGCGCGTGCGCCAGCCCCATAAACCCTGATTGACGGCGCCCTGCGCAGCACCGTCCAATGCAGCCATGTCCTCCACGCCCCCCCTTCCCCCTGCGGGTCTGCTGCTGACCGGCGGCGGGGCCCGCGCGGCCTACCAGGTCGGCGTGCTGGAGGCCATTGCCGACCTGCGCCTGGCCTGCGGCGCGGGCGACCAGGGCAACCCGTTTCCCATCATCACCGGCACCTCGGCGGGTGCCATCAATGCCGCAGCCCTGGCCTGTGGCGCCGACGACTTTGACAGCATAGTGCGCCAGATGGTGGGCATCTGGAAGAACTTCACCGCCGACCAGGTCTACCGTACCGACGCCATCGGCGTGATGCGCAGCGGGGCGCGCTGGCTGACCCTGCTGTCGGTCGGCTGGATGCTGGCCAAATGGCGCAAGGTGCACCCGCGCTCGCTGCTGGACAACAGCCCCCTGCACGACCTGCTGAAGCACCTGGTGCCACTGGAGCGCCTGCCGCGCCTGATGCGCCAGGGCCATGTGCGGGCGCTGGCCGTCACCGCGTCCAGCTACAGCTCGGGCGAGCATCTAACTTTCTTCCAGGGCACGACCGATCTCAAGCCCTGGGTGCGCTCGCAGCGCCAGGGTGTGCGCGGGCGCCTGCGGCTGAACCATTTGCTGGCCTCCTCGGCCATTCCCTTTGTGTTCCCGGCCCAGCCGCTACAGATCCACGGCCATACCGAATACTTTGGCGACGGCTCCATGCGCCAGTCGGCGCCGGTGGGCGCAGCCATCCACCTGGGGGCCGAACGTGTACTGGTGATCGGCGCAGGCCGTATCCACGAGCCGCGCGAAGACGCCTCGAAAAAGCCCAATGACAGCTACCCCTCGCTGGCGCAAATCGCCGGCCATGCGCTGGCGAATATCTTCCTGGACGCGCTGGCGGTGGACGTAGAGCGGGTGCGTCGCATCAACCACACCCTGTCGCTGATACCCGCCGAACTGCGCCACAACAGCGCTCTGCGCCCGGTGGAACTGCTGCTGATTGCCCCGTCGCAGCGCATAGACGAAATCGCCGCCCGCCATGTGCAAGACCTGCCCCACTCCATACGCACCATGCTGGGCGGCCTGGGCATGCGCTCGCAATCAGACGACGCCAAGGGCTCGGCCCTGGCCAGCTATCTGCTGTTCGAGTCCAACTTCACCCGCGAGCTGATGGCCCTGGGCTATGCCGACGCGCAGCGGCAACGCGCCGAGATCTGCAAATTCTTCGGCTGGACCGATCCCCAGGCCGACCCCGCCACGCCCCGGGTCGAGCGGCGCAAACACGCATTCCGCTGAACCAACAAGGCCCTCTGGCAACGGCACACCCCGAAGCGATAGCCCCCGACTAAAATCAAAGGCTGTTCTGAAAGCCCGTCTGTCCATGCCACGCCAACTCTTCGTCACCACCGCCCTGCCCTACGCCAACGGCAACTTCCACATCGGCCACATCATGGAATACATCCAGGCCGACATCTGGGTGCGGTTCCAGCGCATGCAGGGCCATGCTGTGAACTTTGTGGGCGCGGACGACACCCACGGCGCGCCCATCATGATCGCCGCCGAAAAGGCCGGTATCACGCCCCAGCAGTTCGTGGCCAACATCGCCGCCGGGCGCAAGCCGTATCTGGACGGCTTCCACATTGCCTTTGACAACTGGCACAGCACCGACGCCCCCGAAAACCACGCCCTGGCGCAGCAAATCTACCGCGACCTGAAGGCCGCCGGCCTGATCTCCAGCAAGGTGATCGAACAGTTCTTCGACCCCGAGAAGAACATGTTCCTGCCCGACCGCTTCATCAAGGGCGAGTGCCCCAAATGCCACGCCAAAGACCAGTACGGCGACAACTGCGAAGTCTGCGGCTCGGTCTACGCGCCCACCGATTTGATCAACCCGTACTCGGCCCTGTCTGGCGCCACGCCCGAGCTGAAAAGCTCGGAACACTTGTTCTTCCAACTCTCCGACCCGCGCTGCGTGGCGTTTCTGGAAAGCTGGACCCAAGACGGCCGCCTGCAGCCCGAAGTGGCGAACAAGGTCAAGGAATGGTTCACCGTGCGCACCAACCCCGACGGCACCACCAGCGAAGGCCTGGGCGACTGGGACATCAGCCGCGACGCGCCCTACTTCGGCATCGAAATCCCGGACTCGCCGGGCAAATACTTCTATGTGTGGCTGGACGCGCCCGTGGGCTACCTGGCCAGCCTGAAGAACCTGCTGGACAAGCGCGGCGAGAGCTATGACGCCTACATGGCCAACCCCGACCTGGAGCAGTACCACTTCATCGGCAAGGACATCGTCACCTTCCACACCCTGTTCTGGCCCGCGATGCTGAAGTTCAGCGGCCGCAAAACGCCGGACTCGGTGTTCGTCCACGGCTTCCTGACCGTGAACAACGGCGAAAAAATGAGCAAGAGCCGTGGCACCGGCCTGGACCCGCTGAAGTACCTGGGCCTGGGCATGAACCCCGAGTGGCTGCGCTACTACATAGCAGCCAAACTGTCGGCCCGCAACGAAGACATCGACTTCAACGCCGACGACTTCATGGCCCGCGTGAACAGCGATTTGATCGGCAAGTACGTGAACATCGCGTCGCGTGCGGCAGGTTTCCTGACCAAACGCTTCGGCGGCAAGCTGGGCACGATATCAAGCGATGGCGCAGCATTGATAAGCGCCATCAGCTCTCAAAAAGAGAGCATCGCAAGCATGTACGAACAGCGCGAATACGCCAAGGCACTGCGCGAAACCATGCTGCTGACCGACCGCGTGAACTCCTATGTGGACGCCAACAAGCCCTGGGAACTGGCCAAGCAGGAAGGCGCCGACGCCCGCCTGCAAGACGTGTGCAGCACCTGCATCGAAGCCTTCCGCCTGCTGACCATCTACCTGAAACCGGTGCTGCCCGCGCTGGCCGCCCAGGTCGAAGCCTTCCTGAACGTGGCGCCGCTGGGCTTTGCCGACGCAGACACGCAGCTGGGCGCCGGCCACACCATTGGCGACTACAAGCACCTGATGCAGCGCGTGGACATCAAACAATTGGATGCACTCTTTGAGCCTCCAGCGCAGGCAGAATCTGCGCAAGCAGCTACAGAAACTGTAGTGCCTGGCGGTGAGGAAATTGCGCCCACCATCACCATCGACGACTTCGCCAAGGTGGACTTGCGCATCGCCAAAATCGTCAATTGCGAACCGGTCGAAGGCTCCACCAAACTGCTGCGCCTGACGCTGGACGCTGGCGAAGGCCGCATGCGCAATGTGTTCAGCGGCATCGCGGCCCACTACACGCCGGACCAGCTGATCGGCAAGCTCACCGTGCTGGTGGCCAACCTGGCGCCGCGCAAGATGAAGTTCGGCATCAGCGAAGGCATGGTGCTGGCCGCAAGCCATGCGGATGAAAAAGCCCAGCCGGGCGTCTACGTGCTGGAACCCTTCCCCGGAGCGCAACCCGGTATGCGCATCGGCTAAACATGGCCTCTCCGCTTGCCCGCTTCCGCCCGCGTCTGTGGGACGCGTTGCGGGGCTATAGCGGGGAGCGTTTCGCCAAGGACGTGGGCTCGGGCGTCACGGTGGGCATCGTGGCCCTGCCACTGGCCATGGCGTTTGCGATTGCCAGCGGGCTGTCCCCCCTGGCGGGGCTGTGGACAGCCATCATCGCCGGCTTCCTCATCTCGGCACTCGGCGGCACCACGGTGCAGATTGGCGGGCCGGCCGGGGCCTTCATCGTCATCGTCTACGGCATTGTTGAGCGCTACGGCGTCGCCAACCTGCTGATCTCCACCGCCTGCGCGGGCGTGCTGCTGTTTGGGCTGGGCCTGTTCAAGCTGGGCACGCTGGTGCGCTATGTGCCTGTGAGCATCGTCATCGGCTTCACCAACGGGATTGCAGTGCTGATTGCACTGTCGCAGCTGAAAGACTTGCTGGGGCTGGACATTGCCAAGATGCCGGGCGACTTCTTCTCGCAAATCAAGACCATCATCGCCCACCTGGGCAGCACCAACCCCTATGCGCTGGCGCTGGGCGCGTTGTGCATCCTGGGCCTGGTGGTCTGGCCGCGCATATTCGTGCAGGGCTCGCCAGTGGTGCGCCTGCTGGAGGGGCGCACGGTGCGCACCTTTGCGCGCGTGCCGGGGCCCATCGTGGCGCTGGTCAGCCTGTCGCTGCTGGCCTGGGGTCTGGACCTGCCGGTGGAAACACTGGGCAGCCGGTTTGGCCAGATTCCCGGCGGCCTGCCGGCGTTTGCGCTGCCCGACTTCAGCTGGGCCACGGTGCGCCTGCTGGTCACGCCCACCATCACCATTGCACTGCTGGGCGCCATCGAGTCGCTGCTGTGCGCCCGCGTGGCCGACCAACTGGCCACCGACCCGCACCATGTGAAGCACGACCCCAACCAGGAGCTGATGGCGCAAGGCATCGCCAACTTCGTCGTGGCTTTCTTTGGCGGCATGCCGGCCACCGGCACAATTGCGCGCACGGTGACGAATATCCGCTCCGGTGCCACCTCGCCCATTGCGGGCATGGTGCACGCCCTGGTGTTGGCGGCGGTGGTGCTGGTAGCCGGGCCGCTGGCCCTGTACATCCCGTTGGCGGTGCTGGCGGGCATTTTGCTGTTCGTGGCCTGGAACATGGGCGAATGGCATGAGTTTGTGCGGCTGCGCAACTTCAGCAGCCACTACCGCACGCTGTTGCTGGGCACCTTCTTTCTGACCGTGGTGTTCGACCTGACGGTGGCCGTGGAGGTGGGCATGGTGCTGGCCTGCATTCTGTTCATCAGACGCATGAGTTCGCTGTTCCGCGTGGCGCCCCAGCCCACGCGCACAGGCGTGCTGGCTTTCAAACTCTACGGCGCGTTGTTCTTTGGCGCGGTGGCCAAGATCGACCCCATCGTGCAGGCGGTGGAAAGCCACATTGGCGGCGTGCGGGTGGAGCTGGACGCATCGCAGCTCATCTCGCTCGACGCGACCGGCCTGGACGCGCTGGAGCAGCTGTTCAAGGTGGTGCTGCAGCACGGCGGCCAGCTGCACATCCGCCATGTGAACCCGCAGCCGCGCGGGCTGATGGAGCGCTCTGGCTTTGCGGCGCGGCTGAACGGCTTCCAGCCGGCGCCGGCCACGCGCTACTAAGCTAGCGCCGCTCGGTGTCCGGGTCGGTGACGGACAAGGTGCGCAGCACCCGCATGTCCGGGTCAAACACCACGGTGAACACCATGGACTGGTTGGGCGGCAGCAGGTAGCGCCAGTCGTATTCGGTCTCATGCTTGAGCACAAAGGGCGTGATCTTCATGGGCTTGCCCAGCATGCGGCGCACCTGTTCCATGGCCATGCTGGGCTGCACCTTGGCGAAGTTTTCTGGCGTCAGCACCTGGCGCAGCGCGGACATCTTGCCGTCCGGGGCGATGGTGACCATGTAGTTGCGGTGGCCTGCGGGCTGGCGGTTGTATTCAAAGATGCGGGCACCACCGGGTGCGTCCCAGATGTTCTCGGGCGTACCGAACTGGGCGCGCACATCGGCCTCGGTGGCCACGCCTTCTTCGAGTTGGTCGATGCGCTGCGCATCGCAGCCCGGCAAGCCCACCGCCGACGCCCACACTGCCGCCAACAACGCCATTTGACGAATCCTTTGCACCACACATACCCCCGGTAAAATCACACCCATACATGCCCGTTCTGCGGCATGCCCGAGCCAACACTGAGGTTTAGTTTATGCCCTTCTTCCGCCGCGCCGACTACACGTCCGAAACCACGGCCTTCATCGACCAACTCAAATCGCAAAAACCCCAGCTGGAAGCCCAGCAACTCGCAGGCCGTGCCCTGTTGTGGGACAAAAAAGTGGACCGTGACGCCCAGGCCGAATTCCGCGCCGGCCGCGTTGAGCAAAAGCCCTACGTCTACCAAACCAATAGTTAAATAGAGAAACTGCTTGCGGCGTAGGTATTACCTGCGCAAGCAGCTACTCTTTCGATAGCAGCAATGGCATCCGCCAAGCCCGCCCACGCGGACGCATTGCCCGCTGGCAGTGCTGCAGCCCTGGACAGCATGCCCGAGGTCGTTGACCAGGTGGCTTTGGCACGCCTGTACGGCGAGCCATTGTTCGCCATGCCGCTGGACCTGTACATCCCGCCGGACGCGCTGGAGGTGTTTCTGGAGGCCTTCGAGGGGCCGCTGGATTTGCTGCTGTACCTGATACGCAAGCAAAACTTCAACATCCTCGACATCCCGATGGCGCCGCTGACGCGGCAGTACCTGGCCTATGTGGACGAGATCCGCAGCCGCAACCTGGAGCTTGCGGCCGACTACCTGCTGATGGCGGCCATGCTGATCGAGATCAAGTCGCGCATGCTGCTACCACCCAAGAAGGTGGCCGAAGGTGAAGAGGCCGAAGACCCGCGTGCCGCCCTGGTGCGCCGCCTGCTGGAGTACGAGCAGATCAAACTGGCCGCCGCCCGGCTCAACGCCCTGCCGCAGTTCGGCCGCGACTTCCTGAAGGCCCAGGTCTACATCGAACAAGCGCTACAGCCGCGCCTGCCAGAGGTCCACATCGCCGATCTGCAAGAGGCCTGGCGCGACATTTTGCGCCGAGCCAAGCTGGTGCAGCACCACAAAATCAGCCGCGAAGAGCTGTCGGTGCGCGAGCACATGAGCTTTGTGCTGAAGGTGCTGCAGGGCCGCAAGTTCGTCGAGTTTGAAGAACTATTCGACCCCGCCAAGGGCATGTCGGTGCTGGTGGTGACCTTCATCGCCCTGCTGGAGCTGGGCAAGGAAACCCTGGTGGAAATCGTCCAGGCCGAGGCCTTTGCGCCGATCTACGTGCGCCTAGCGTATTCCCCGGTCTAGCCGCCAGCGCTAGGCCGGCACTCAGTTATCCCTTGAACTGCTTGCGATAACGACCAGGCAGGTCGGCTACGCGCATCAACATGGGCAGGTCGGCGGTGTTGAAGTCTGGGTCCCAGGCCGGGGCGCCCAGCACCTTGGCGCCCAAGCGCAGATAGCCACGGATCAGGGCCGGTGGTTCGATGTCCAGGCTGCTGTCGAACTGGTGCAAAGGCAGCGGCAAGCGGGGCTGCACATGGTATTCAATCGGTGCCATATGGCTGGCCTGCAGCTGGCGCCAGATGCTGGCCGCCGCATCGCCACTGACCAGGCCGTTGTGCAGCATTGGGATGCTGGCGCAGCCCACCATGGTGTCAAGCTGGTTGCGCTGCATGAACTCGGCCAAGGCACCCCACAGCGCCAGGATCACGCCACCGTGGCGGTGCGCGGGGTGCACGCAGCTGCGGCCCAGCTCCACCATGCGGCTGCGCAGGCTGCGCAAGCGCACCAGGTCAAATTCAGTGTCGCTGTAGGTGCTGCCCACGCGCTTGGCCTGTACCGGAGTCAGCACGCGGTAGGTGCCGATCACCTCCTGCGTGGCCACATCCCGCACCAACAAATGCTCGCAGAAGTCATCAAACAGGTCCACGTCGTGGCCCGGTACGCGGCTGGACAGGCGTGCGCCCATTTCCACCGCAAAGACCTGGTACCTCAGGCGCTGGGCTTCGCGGACTTCATCCTGCTGCCGCGCCCAGGAAACCACGATCCCCGCCCCAGGCTGCGCATCCGCACGGCTGCCCGGTGTTTCCAGCCGTTCTGAGGGTCGATGAAGCGACCCCCGAAGCAAAGACGCGGGCGTCAACGGCGAGAGCGCAAAGGTGGGGGTAGGCAGTTCTTTCATGGACTTCTCCTGTGTTGAGGAGAGTCTGAAAGAGCGTCATGACAGCACCGTGTAGGTTTTATGGCGCCGGCGTGACATTACAACTGATACATCTGACGCGGGCGCCGACGGGACTAAACACGAAGGGCCGCCAGACGACGACCCTTCTTCTAAGGCATGGAGACTCAGCGCAGGGTCGCCGCGATCCGCTCCGCGCAGGCCTGGGCCTGCTGCGCGTCGCGGGCTTCCACCATGACACGCACCAGGGGCTCCGTGCCGCTGGCACGTATCAGCACGCGGCCGTTCTTGCCCAGCTCGGCTTCCACCGCCTTGGTGGCAATGGGCAGCTGGGTATTGGCTTTCCAGTCCTGGCCGGGCTGCAGGCGCACGTTGACCAGGGTTTGCGGAAACAGCGTCAGGTCGGCTAAAAGTTCGGACAGGCTTTGGCCTGCACGCACGCAGGCTTGCAGCACTTGCAGCGCGCTGACCAGGCCGTCGCCCGTGGTGTGCTTGTCCAGCGCCAACAGGTGGCCGGAGCCTTCGCCGCCCAGCAGCCAGCCGCGCTTTTCCAGCTCTTCCAGCACATAGCGGTCGCCCACCTTGGCGCGCACCAGTTCTACGCCCTGTTCCTGCAAAGCCAGCTCCACCGCCATATTGGTCATCAAGGTGCCGACCACGCCGGGCACGGCATCGCCCGCGCGCTTGCTGCCGGCTTTGCCGCCCCGCGACAGCCGCTCTTTCACCATCAGGTACAGGATCTCGTCGCCATTGAACAGCCGGCCCTGACTGTCCACCATTTGCAGACGGTCGGCATCGCCATCCAAGGCCACGCCAAAGTGGGCCTGGTGGGCTTTGACGGCCTCTACCAGGGCTTGGGGGTGGGTTGCACCCACCTTGTAGTTGATGTTCAGGCCATCCGGTGCGCAGCCGATGGCAATGACTTCGGCGCCCAGCTCATGAAACACCTTAGGCGCAATGTGGTAAGCCGCGCCATGGGCGGCATCCACCACAATGCGAATGCCTTTCAGCGTCAACGCATTGGAGAAAGTGCTTTTGCAGAATTCGATATATCGGCCAGCGGCATCTTCCAGGCGGCGCGTCTTACCCAGCGAGGCGGAATCGGCCCACACCGGAGGTTTATCCAAGGCCTCCTCGACCGCCATTTCCCAGGCATCGGGCAGCTTGGTACCTTCGGCGCTGAAGAACTTGATGCCGTTGTCTGGGAACGGGTTGTGGCTGGCGCTGATGACCACGCCCAGGCTGGCGCGCTGCGCCCTCGTCAGGTAGGCCACGCCGGGCGTTGGCAGTGGGCCCAGCAAGACCACATCCACGCCGGCAGAGTTGAAGCCGGACTCAAGCGCGCTCTCCAGCATGTAACCGGAGATACGGGTGTCCTTGCCGATCAACACGGTCGGGCGGGCCTCAGTCTGCTTCAGCACACGCCCCACAGCATGGGCCAGGCGCAGCACAAAATCAGGGGTAATGGGAGC
Source organism: Rhodoferax sp. SPJ21 (assembly GCF_058216335.1). Lineage (NCBI taxonomy): Bacteria > Pseudomonadati > Pseudomonadota > Betaproteobacteria > Burkholderiales > Comamonadaceae > Rhodoferax > Rhodoferax sp. SPJ21. Next base: position 1,402,091 of record NZ_JBYZMO010000002.1, on the reverse strand, counting down.
CTGGCCGACGGTTCCTCGAATGCCGTCAGTGCCGAAATAGGTACGGGTCATTTTTTTCCTGTTCTTATGAAATGCGTGCGATTACATCGCAGTTTTGCTAGTTTTCTAATAGCCGTTTCAGCCAGCACTCGCCGCCTGCCAGACCTTCAGAGCCTGTACCGTCTGGGCCACGTCGTGCACGCGCACGATGCGGGCCCCACGCTCCACCGCCAGCAAGGCGGCTGCCACGCTGGGCACCAGCCGCTCCTGCGGCGCCAAAGCTCCGCCACCGGCGCCCATCTGGGCCAAAGAAGATTTGCGGGACCAGCCCACGAATAGCGGATAGTCCAATACCAGCAGTTCAGACTGGCGCGCCAGCAAGGCAAAGTTCTGCTCCACAGTTTTACCAAAGCCAACACCAGGGTCGAGTGTAATACGGGTCTTTTCGACCCCCAGCGCAGACAAACCCTGCGCAGCATGCTGTAAAAACAATAGCACTTGCTGCACCACGTCGCCTTGCATGGGAGCGGCCTGCATGGTCATAGGCTCGCGGTGCATATGCATAAGGCAGACACCGCATGCCGGGTGGCTGGCTACGATGTCGGGACCTCGATACTGCGGTGCGGCAGGGTCCGTCCAGCGCAGCGCCCAGATGTCGTTGATGATGTCCGCTCCAGCATCCAGCGCGGCCTGCATGACCTGCGGCTTGTAGGTATCTACCGAAATCGGCACACCCAAGGTGGCCGCCGCACGCAAGACGGGTAGCAGGCGCGCCAGCTCCTGCTCTACCGGTACCGGCTGCGCGCCGGGGCGGGTGGACTCCGCGCCTAGATCCAGAATCTGGGCACCGTCGCGCAGCAGCTGCTCACAATGCGCCATAGCAGCCGAGGTGACAGCATGCTGGCCTCCGTCTGAAAACGAATCAGGGGTGACGTTGACGATGCCCATGACCTGGGGCTGGTCCAAATGGATCTGGAAGCGGGACGTTTGCCAATACATGACCGTTGAATACCGAGAGGGACTATTTCAAAAACAGAAAAAGGGCCCTCAGAGGGCCCTTTTCAACAGGCGCAGCGCTCAGGCTGCGGTAGGTGCTGGGTCGGTAGAAACGGCAGGTGCTCCGCCGCTGCCACCATTGCTGCCGCCACCGGTTGGTGTGCGCGGCGTCCAGTCTTTGGGGGGGCGTGGCTCACGACCGGCCATGATGTCATCGATCTGGTCGATGTCGATGGTTTCCCATTCCAGTAAGGCCTTGGCCATGGCGTGCATTTTGTCGCTGTTCTCTTCGATCAGCTTGCGCGCCAAGGAGTACTGCTGGTCGATGATGCGGCGAACTTCACTGTCCACCTTCTGCATCGTCTGTTCGCTCATATTGGTGGTCTTGGTCACCGAGCGGCCCAGGAACACTTCGCCTTCGTTTTCGGCATACACCATCGGGCCCAGTGCATCAGTCATGCCGTAGCGGGTCACCATATCGCGGGCAATGGAGGTAGCACGCTCGAAATCGTTGCTGGCGCCGGTGGTCATCTGGTTCATGAACACTTCTTCGGCGATACGGCCACCAAACAGCATGCTGATTTGGCTCAGCATATATTCACTGTCGTAGCTGTAGCGGTCTTGGGCTGGCAGACTCATGGTCACGCCCAGGGCGCGGCCACGGGGGATGACAGTAACCTTGTGCACCGGGTCGCACTTGGGCAAGAGCTTGCCGATCAGCGCGTGGCCAGACTCGTGGTAGGCCGTGTTGCGGCGCTCTTCCTCGGGCATGACCATGCTCTTGCGTTCCGGGCCCATCAGGATCTTGTCCTTGGCCTTCTCGAAGTCCTGCATTTCCACCACGCGAGCATTTCTACGGGCCGCCATCAGCGCAGCTTCATTACACAGGTTTGCCAAATCGGCTCCCGACATTCCGGGCGTACCGCGAGCAATGATGCTGGCATTCACGTCCTGGCTGACCGGGACTTTGCGCATGTGCACATGCAGGATCTGCTCGCGGCCACGGATGTCCGGCAAAGTCACATAGACCTGGCGGTCGAAACGGCCTGGACGCAGCAAAGCGGCATCCAGAATGTCAGGGCGGTTGGTGGCAGCCACCACAATCACGCCGAGATTGGTTTCGAAACCGTCCATCTCGACCAGCATCTGGTTCAGGGTTTGTTCGCGCTCGTCGTTACCACCACCCAAGCCGGCACCACGTTGGCGGCCAACGGCATCGATTTCATCGATAAAGATAATGCAAGGTGCGTTCTTTTTGGCGTTTTCGAACATGTCGCGAACACGGGCCGCGCCCACGCCGACGAACATTTCAACGAAATCAGAGCCAGAAATCGAGAAGAAAGGCACTTTGGCTTCGCCTGCGATGCCCTTGGCCAGCAGCGTCTTGCCGGTACCGGGAGGGCCGACCAAAAGCAGGCCACGGGGAATGCGGCCGCCCAGCTTCTGGAATTTGGCCGGGTCTTTCAAGAAGTCCACGACTTCCTTGACTTCTTCCTTGGCCTCGTCGCAACCCGCCACGTCGGCAAAGGTGACGACGTTGTTGTTCTCGTCCAGCATGCGGGCCTTGCTCTTGCCGAAGCTAAATGCTCCACCCTTGCCACCGCCTTGCATCTGGCGCATGAAGTACACCCAGACGCCGATCAACAGCAGCATGGGGCCCCAGCTGACCAGTAGCGTGGTGAGCAAGGAGCCTTCTTCACGCGGCTTGACGTCGAATTTGACGTTGTTGGCGATCAGGTCGCCAACCAGGCCACGGTCCAGATAGGTGGCATTGGTGCGGATACGGCGGTCATCATTGGTGATGGCCACGATCTCGGTACCGCCCTGGCCTTCCTGGATGGTTGCTGTCTTGATGTGCTTGTTACGCACTTCATCCAGAAACTCGGAATAGCCAAGATAGCCAGACCCCACGCTGGCGCGGGTGTCGAACTGTTTGAAAACCGTGAATAGCACCATCGCAATGACGAGCCAGACGGCAATTTTGGAAAACCACGGATTTTTCAAGCAAGGCTCCGGTAGAAAGACTTCAACGTAAGTGCGTACTATTTTAGGCGTTTCAAGGCCACGCACCGTATATCTTGACTATGGCAGCCATAGGCGTAACAAGGGTTTAACGGCATAACCAGGCAATTCACCGAGCTGTTACGGAACTGTTACGAAACTACTGCTGGGTTTTGGCCACTGATTTCAAGCCCAGACCTACCAGGAACGTCTCCGTAGACTTGTCCCGCGAAGCCTTGGGCTTCATGGGTTTCACCGTATGGAACGACTGCTTGAACAGCTTCACCAGCGGATCGTAGGCACCACCATGGAACAACTTCACCACCAAAGCACCCTGGGGTTTCAAATGGCTTTGGCAAAAATCCACGGCTAACTCCACCAAACCCTCGACTCGGGCCGCATCCGCCGAATGGATACCCGACAGATTGGGCGCCATATCAGAAACGACGACATCCGCCAGACGTCCGCCCAACTCCGTGGCCAGCTTGTCCAGCATGCCCTGCTCGCAAAAATCGCCCTGGAAAAACACCACGCCTTCGATAGGCTCCATGGGCAACAGGTCGATGGCAATGATGCTGCCATTGAGCTCACCCACCGCAGCACCACCACCCACCGCCGTCTTGGGCGACAGCTTGCGCCGCACGTACTGGCTCCAGGCACCAGGACTGGAACCCAGATCGACCACTACATGTCCGGGCTTGATCAACTGAAAGGCCTCGTCAATTTCCTTCAATTTATAAGCCGCGCGGGCACGGTATCCCTCTCTTTTGGCCAAAATTACATAGGGGTCGTTGACGTGATCGTTCAACCAAGCCTTGTTGACTTTTTTACTTTGTGTTTTAACTTTCATCTTGGCCTTGATAATACGCACATGTCTCAAATACAACTTACCCCTGCCCAGCGCAAGGTTCATCGCGCTGAAGCCCACCATTTAAACCCGGTGGTGATGGTTGGCAGCGACGGCTTGACCCCCGCTGTCATCAAAGAAGTCAACCTAGCGCTGAACGCACACGGCCTGATCAAGGTACGTATTTTCTCGGACGACCGCGTCGCCCGCGAAACCATGTACCAAACTCTGGCGGACGAACTCGGCGCTGCCCCCATCCAGCACATCGGCAAGCTGCTGATACTCTGGCGCCCGCAGCCGGAAATCACCAAAGAACGCAAAATCGACGAAGACCGCATGCCCGGTCCGCGCGATTTCAAGGTGCTGAAACATAGCACGCGTGGTGGTCAGCGTCCTGAAGTAAAAACTTTGCGGGTTCTGGGCAACCAGCGCCTGACGGCTGGTGGCACCGTGAAGCGCGCCAAGCCAAAGCCCAAAACCAGCCTCAAAAAGCGCAGCCAGACCTGATCTAGGTCTGCGGGGCCGACACCTTCCAGAGTGTCGCGCCCGCTGCCAGCCACTGCAGCAAATACAAGCCTGTACCCAGGCTATGCCACAGCTTCAAGCTCTCCCGCGCCACGATGTGCGGGGACACGGCAAACTCCACCAGCACTGCAGCAAGCAAACCAAATGCTATCAAAATAGTAGCTACAGGCGCATACTTTGCCTGCGCAAGAGCCTCATTTGACCTGGAAATCAACAGCAGCAACAAGGTGCATGCCATAGATAGCCAGGTTTGCGCCGTAAACAGCTTGGCGGCCGCACTCCCCGCAATCGCAGGGCTCGGCAGCACCATGAACAACAACGGCACGACCATAAAGCCAAGCGTGGTCAGGCTGCCCCACCAAAGGGCGGCCAAACCAATAGGCAAACGCTGGCGCATGGCTTAGCTTAGATGTAGCTGACCGCCATCACCTCGTAACGCTTCAGGCCACCCGGCGCGTTTACCTCGGCGGTATCACCGACTTCCTTGCCGATCAGGGCGCGGGCAATCGGGCTGGACACGTTAATGCGGCCCAGCTTCAGATCGGCCTCGTCTTCGCCAACGATCTGGTATTGCACTGCCTGGCCAGAATCTTCGTCTTCCAGATCAACAGTTGCACCGAACACCACACGACCACCAGCATCCAGTGCCGCAGGATCAATGATCTGCGCGGCGGAGAGCTTGCCCTCCACCTCCTGGATCCGGCCTTCGATGAAGCCCTGGCGGTCTTTCGCGGCTTCATATTCGGCGTTTTCGCTCAAGTCACCTTGGGCGCGTGCTTCTGAAATGGCGTTGATCACCCACGGACGGTCAACCGTCTTGAGCTTGTGCAACTCGGCCTTGAGTGTCTCAGCGCCGCGCTTTGTAATAGGGAGAGTGGACATAGTGAACCTGTATCTTTACTTTAGGCGCCTAGCTGAGCGTGCATTTCCTGCACCGAGATCACATCCAGGTCGTCCAGGTACTGCATGCCTTCCACCGCCGCTTCAGCACCAAAAATGGTGGTGAAGGTGGTGACGCGGGCCAGCAAGGCGGAGGTACGGATGTGGCGCGAATCGGCTATCGCGTTGCGGCGCTCTTCCACGGTGTTGATGACCAAGGCAATCTCGTTGTTCTTGATCATGTCCACGATGTTCGGGCGGCCTTCGGTGACCTTGTTGACCGTGGTGCAAGCAATACCCGCAGCCTGGAAAGCCGCCGACGTGCCCTTGGTTGCGATCAAATCAAAGCCCAAGGCCGCCAATCCACGCGCCACTTCCACGGCACGCGCCTTATCGTTGTTTTTAACCGACACAAACGCCTTACCGGAACGCGGCAGCTTGGTGCCCGCGCCGATTTGCGACTTCACAAAAGCTTCGCCGAAGGTCTTGCCCACGCCCATCACCTCGCCGGTGGACTTCATCTCGGGGCCGAGAATCGTGTCCACACCGGGGAACTTGACGAAGGGGAACACGGCTTCCTTGACGCTGAAATACGGCGGGGTAACTTCCTTGAAGATGCCCTGCGCGTCCAGCGACTGGCCGACCATGCAGCGCGCGGCCACCTTGGCCAGCTGGATGCCGGTGGCCTTGCTGACGAAGGGCACGGTGCGCGAGGCACGCGGGTTCACTTCCAACACGTAGATCACGTCCTTGCCGTCCACGTTCTGGATGGCGAACTGCACGTTCATCAGGCCGACCACCTTCAGCGCATGCGCCATGGCGGTGGTCTGGCGTTTGATTTCGGTCACGGTCTCGGCCGACAGGTAGTACGGAGGCAGGGAGCAGGCCGAGTCGCCGCTGTGCACGCCGGCTTGCTCGATATGCTCCATCACGCCGCCGATGAACACGCGCTGGCCATCGCAGATCGCGTCCACATCGCATTCAATCGCGTCGTTCAGGAAGCGGTCCAGCAGCACCGGAGAGTCATGGCTGACCTTGACGGCTTCGCGCATGTAGCGCTCCAGATCGCGCTGCTCGTGGACAATTTCCATGGCGCGGCCGCCCAGCACGTAGCTGGGGCGCACTACCAGGGGGTAGCCTAGGGCAGCAGCCTTTTCCAGCGCTTCGGGCTCGGTACGGGCCGTAGCGTTCGGTGGCTGGCGCAGGTCCAGAGCGTGCAGCAGCTTCTGGAAGCGCTCGCGGTCTTCGGCCGCATCGATCATGTCGGGGCTGGTGCCGATGATGGGCACGCCATTGGCTTCCAGGTCGAGTGCCAGCTTCAACGGGGTCTGGCCGCCATACTGCACGATCACGCCAAAAGGCTTTTCCTTGTCGACGATTTCCAGCACGTCTTCCAGGGTCAGTGGCTCGAAGTACAGGCGGTCGCTGGTGTCGTAGTCGGTGGACACGGTTTCGGGGTTGCAGTTGACCATGATGGTCTCGTACCCGTCTTCACGCATGGCCAGCGCTGCGTGCACGCAGCAGTAATCGAACTCGATGCCCTGGCCGATGCGGTTCGGTCCGCCGCCCAGCACCATGATCTTCTTCTTGTCCGTTGGCGCGGCTTCGCACTCGCCACCTTCCGCCTCGTAGGTCGAATACAGGTAGGCGGTATCGGTAGCAAACTCGGCCGCGCAGGTGTCCACGCGCTTGTAGACCGGGCGCACGCCCAGCGCACGGCGGGCGTTGCGCACCGCGGTGTCGGTGGTCTTCAGCTGCTTGGCCAAGCGGCGGTCCGAGAAACCTTTTTGCTTCAGGGCGCGCAGGGTAGCGGCATCGATGTCCGCCAGGCTCTTGGTTTCGAGCTCCAGCTCGACCTTCACGATCTGCTCGATCTGCACCAGGAACCACGGATCGATCTTGGTCAGCGCAAAAACTTCATCCACGCTCATGCCCTGGGCAAACGCGTCGCCTACGTACCAGATGCGCTCAGGGCCGGGCTCGCCCAGCTCCTTTTCCAGCACTTCGCGGTCCTGGGTTTTCTCGTTCATGCCGTCCACGCCGACTTCCAGGCCGCGCAGGGCTTTCTGAAAGGACTCCTGGAAGGTCCGGCCCATCGCCATGACTTCACCGACCGACTTCATCTGCGTGGTCAGGCGCGCATCGGCGGTGGGGAATTTTTCGAACGCGAAACGCGGAATCTTGGTGACCACGTAGTCGATGCTGGGCTCGAAACTAGCGGGTGTAGCACCACCCGTGATGTCGTTACGCAACTCGTCCAGCGTATAGCCCACAGCCAACTTGGCCGCGACCTTGGCGATGGGGAAACCCGTTGCTTTGGAAGCCAATGCCGAGGAACGCGAGACGCGGGGATTCATCTCGATCACCACCATGCGCCCATCTTTGGGGTTGATGGAGAACTGCACGTTGGAGCCGCCGGTGTCCACGCCGATTTCGCGCAGCACAGCCAGGCTGGCGTTGCGCAGCAACTGGTATTCCTTGTCGGTCAGGGTCTGGGCGGGTGCCACGGTGATGGAGTCGCCGGTATGCACGCCCATCGGGTCCAGGTTTTCGATCGAGCAGACGATGATGCAGTTGTCGGCGGTGTCGCGCACCACTTCCATCTCGTACTCTTTCCAGCCCAGCAGCGATTCCTCAATCAGCAGCTCGTTGGTGGGCGAGGCTTCCAGACCGCGCTTGCAGATGGTTTCAAACTCTTCCGAGTTGTAGGCAATGCCGCCGCCGGTGCCGCCCAAGGTGAAGCTAGGGCGGATAACCGTGGGGAAGCCCAGGGTCTTCTGCACGTCCCAGGCTTCAAGCATGCTGTGCGCAATGCCGGAGCGGGCCGAACCCAGGCCGATCTTGGTCATCGCGTCCTTGAACTTCAGGCGGTCTTCGGCTTTGTCGATGGCTTCGGGCTTGGCGCCGATCAGCTCGACCTTGTACTTTTCCAGCACGCCGTTGTGCCACAGGTCGAGCGCGCAGTTCAGCGCGGTCTGGCCGCCCATGGTCGGCAGGATTGCGTCAGGGCGCTCCTTGGCGATGATCTTCTCAACCGTTTGCCAGGTGATGGGCTCGATATAGGTGACGTCGGCCGTGGCCGGGTCGGTCATGATCGTGGCAGGGTTGCTGTTGATCAGAATGACTTTGTAGCCTTCTTCGCGCAGCGCCTTGCAGGCTTGCACGCCCGAGTAGTCAAACTCGCAGGCCTGGCCGATGATGATCGGGCCAGCGCCGATGATGAGGATGGATTTAAGGTCGGTCCGCTTAGGCATTTTTTGTTTTCTCCATCAGTGCGGTAAAGCGGTCAAACAGGTACGAGATATCGTGCGGGCCGGGCGAGGCTTCAGGGTGGCCCTGGAAGCAGAACGCCGGCTTGTCGGTACGGGCCAGGCCTTGCAGCGTGCCGTCGAACAGGGATACATGGGTGGCGCGCAGGTTGGCCGGCAGGCTGGCCTGGTCCACGGCAAAACCGTGGTTCTGGCTGGTGATACTGACGCGGCCGTCGTCCAGGTCTTTCACCGGATGGTTCGCGCCATGGTGGCCAAACTTCATCTTAAAAGTCTTAGCGCCGCTGGCCAGGGCCATGATCTGGTGGCCCAGGCAGATGCCGAAGGTGGGAATGCCGGACTCAATCAGTTCACGAGCCGCAGCAATCGCGTAATCGCAGGGCTCCGGGTCGCCAGGGCCGTTGGACAGGAACACGCCATCGGGTTGCAGCGCCAGAACCTCTTTGGCGCTGGTCTGGCCCGGCACCACGGTGATGCGGCAGCCGCGGCTGGCCAGCATGCGCAGAATGTTGAATTTGACGCCAAAGTCATACGCCACCACATGGAAGCGCGGCGCGGCTTGCTCGCCATAACCTTGGTGCAGTTGCCATTCGGTCTGGGTCCAGGCGTAGGACTCCTGGACCGACACCACCTTGGCCAGGTCCAAGCCGGCCATGCTGGGTGCGGCCTTGGCGGCAGCCACTGCTTGGGCTGTGACTTCGGGCGTGACAGCGTGGCCTGCGGGCAGGGCCAGGATGCAACCGTTTTGCGCGCCGTGGGTACGCAGGTGACGGGTCAGTTTGCGGGTGTCGAGATTGGCGATGGCCACCGTCTTTTGCTGGACCAGATAGTCCGACAAGTTCATGTGACTGCGGAAGTTGGAGGCGATCAGCGGCAGGTCTTTGATGACCAGGCCGGCGGCATGCACGCGGGCGGCTTCAACGTCTTCCACATTGACACCATAGTTGCCGATGTGGGGGTACGTCAGGGTGACGATCTGCTGGCAGTAGCTGGGGTCGGTGAGGATTTCCTGGTAGCCGGTCATGGCGGTGTTGAACACCACCTCGCCCACGGTGGAGCCTGGGGCTCCAATGGAATTGCCAACAAAGACCGTGCCGTCTGCGAGCGCCAGGATGGCGGATGGGAAGGTTCCCTGAAGAGACAAAAGCACTGGGTTCTCCGAAATAGTTACGGGTACGCCCAAGCGGTCCAAGAGAAAACTCTTGCAAATGCTCTGGAAGGGGGTTCGGTGAGACCGGCGCTAGGCGTACGTGGATGCGGGAAAGCCAATGATTATAGCTCAGCCCCAGGCCGCACACACTGCGTGTGGCTACGCTACCCCCCTTGCCGGGGGCGGTACCAGCGGCCCGGCGGAGCCGGTTTGCGGCACCCTGGAAAGGGGGCGAACCGCCGTCAGCGGCCTGTGGACGAAGCGTGCAGGCAAATTGCTGCCGCCGCCGCCACGTTCAACGACTCCTCGCCGCCAGGCTGGCCAATGCGCACCGCAATCTGGGCGCGCGCCTGCAAGGCCGGGCCCACGCCCTGCCCTTCGTGGCCCATGGCCCAGGCGCAGGGAAAGGGCAGCTTCTGGTCTTGCAGCAGCGCGCCCTGGTGCGAGCTGGTGACAACCAGGGGCACGGCCAGCGCCTCCAGCGCTTCGGGCTCCAGGCCCTCGATCAGCCGCAGGCCGAAATGCGCGCCCATGCCGGCGCGCAGCACCTTGGGGCTCCACAGCGCCGCCGTGCCCTTGAGGGCGATGATCTGCTTGAAGCCAAAGGCGCCGGCGCTGCGCAGGATGGAGCCGACGTTACCAGCGTCCTGCACCCGGTCCAGGATGACGCTTGCTGCCGCCGGGTCCAGCGCGGTGGCGCTGGGCAGATCAACGACAAAACCCATGGGCGCGGGCGATTCCAGACTGCTCAGGTCGGCCAGCAACTTATCCGCTACCACTATGGTTTTAATAGCTGCTTGCGAATATTCCGCCTGCGCCTGAGGCCAAAAAGACTCCGCAAAAACCGCCAGCGCAGGTTTCCAGCCACGGGCCAGAGCGGCGCGGCACAGATGGTCGCCTTCGAGCCAGACGCGGCCCTGCTTACGGTAGGCCGTGCTGTCCTGCGACAAGCGGCGCAGCTCTTTCAGCAGCGGGTTGTCGCGCGACTGTATGTGGGTGATGGGGTCAGAACTCATCGCAGTACCTGGGTTGAACCTAGAGTGCCTTTCATGCCTCGGGACGGCTCTGCCGCCCAAGCATGGAAGTCACGGGGGCAAATGTTTTTCGGTGTAACGGACAGGCGCCATGGGCCTGCAGCGCTGCCAGATGGGCGGCCGTGCCGTAACCCTTGTGGCCGGCAAAACCGTACTCCGGATAGGCGAGGTCCACCTGCGCGCACCAGCGGTCTCGCGTCACCTTGGCCAGAATGGAGGCCGCCGAGATCGCAGGCACCAGGGAATCGCCTTTGACGATAGCCTCGCTGGTCATGCGCAGCGTGGGCAGGCGGTTGCCGTCCACCAGCACATGGCCGGGCTTGAGGCGCAGGCCTTCGACCGCGCGCTGCATGGCCAGCATGGTGGCTTGCAAGATGTTGAGGCGCTCAATCTCTTCGACGCTGGCTTCGGCGATCGAGCAGCACAGGGCCTTGGCCAGTATCTCGCTATACAGCTGTTCCCGGCGCTTGGCGGTCAGCTTCTTGGAGTCAGCCAGGCCACGGATGGGGTGCAAATCGTCCAGGATCACGGCTGCAGCCACTACCGGGCCGGCCAGCGGCCCGCGCCCGGCTTCGTCCACGCCGGCGACCAGGCCACGCGGGCTCCAGGCCAGCGGAACCTGCTCAGGCGCTGATAATTTTTTCGATGGCATGGGTGGCAAGCTGGGCGGTATCGCGCTGCAACGTGTGGTGCAGCGCAGTGAATTTTTCTTCAAGGGCAGCGATTTTCGCAGAGCCCTTGGCGTCCAGCCATTGCAACGCGGCATCGGCCAGGGCCTGGGGCGTAGCCGCGCCCTGTAGCAGCTCGGGCACCACAAAGTCAGCGCACAGGATGTTGGGCAGGCCGACCCAGGGCTGCAGCTGCTTACGCTGCATCAGCTTCCAGGACAGCCAGTGCATGTTGTAGGCGATGACCATGGGCCGCTTGAACAGTGCGGCCTCCAGCGTGGCCGTGCCGCTGGCGATCAAGGTCACGTCGCAGGCGGCCAGCACGGTGTGCGACTGGCCGGCAACGATCTGCACGCGCCCGGCCAGGCCGGCCTGAGCGGCGATGGCTTCGATCCGCTCTTTCAGCGAAGGGATCGCCGGCACTACAAATTTAATAGCCGGTCGCGCAAGCAGCATCTGCGCTGCAGCCTGAAAGAACCGCAAAGCCAGGTATTTGATTTCAGACTGGCGGCTGCCGGGCAGGATGGCGACCACATCGTCCGCACCACCCAAGCCCAGCTTCTGCCGCGCGGCGGCGCGGTCGGGATTGAGCGGGATGACGCTGGCCAGTGGGTGGCCGACGTAGGTGGCGGCAATGCCGTGCTCGGCCAGCAAGGCCGGCTCGAACGGGAAGATGCACAGCACGTGGTCGGCCGCGCGGCGGATCTTCTCCACCCGCTCAGGGCGCCATGCCCAGATCGACGGGCAGACGAAATGCACGGTGGGCACGCCCTGGGCCTTCAGCGCGGCTTCCAGGCCCAGGTTGAAGTCGGGCGCATCCACGCCGATGAACACCGCCGGGCGGTCTTGCAGCAGGCGTTGGCGCAGCTGCTTGCGGATGTTGATGAGCTCGTACAGACGCAAAAACACGTCCATGTTGTAGCCGTGCACGGCCAATTTTTCACTGGGCCAGGCCGCCTGGAAACCACGCTTGGCCATCTGCGGACCGCCAATCCCGGTGGATTGCAGATCGGGCCAATGCACGCGCAAGCCGTCAAGCACCAGACCCGCCAGCAAGTCGCCAGAGGCCTCGCCGGCCACCATGGCGATACAGGGAGCGGACATCAGCGGGCGATGCCGCTGACGGAAGAACCGAGGAAGTCGTCCACCAAGGAGATGTCGGCGGCGGCTTCAGGCACTTCCGCAGCCAAGATCTGGATAGCAGCACGGGCTTCGTCTAGCGTCTTTCCCTGGCGGTAGATCAGCTTGTGCATCTCGCGAATGGCCTTCAAGCGCGCATCCGAAAAATCACGGCGCTTCAGGCCCACCAGATTGACTGCCCGCACCTCCAGCGGATGGCCATCGACCACCATGAAGGGTGGGACATCCTTGTTCACATGGCTGGCAAAACCGACCATGGTGTGTGCTCCAATGCGCATGCGCTGCAGCACACCGGTCAGGCCACCAATCGTGGCCCAATCGCCTATCTGCACATGGCCGGCCAAGGTGGTGTTGTTGGCCATGGTGATCTGGTTGCCCAGCTGGCAGTCGTGCGCGATGTGCACGTAGGCCATGATCCAGTTGTCATCGCCGATGCGCGTGGCGCCCGCATCCTGCACCGTACCAAGGTTGAAGGTGCAGAACTCGCGGATGATGTTGCGGTCGCCAATCACCAGCTCGGTGGGTTCGCCGGCGTATTTCTTGTCCTGCGGCACCGCGCCCAAGGAGTTGAACTGGAAGATGCGGTTGTCACGGCCTATGGTGGTGTGGCCCTCGATCACGCAGTGCGGACCTATCGTGGTGCCAGCACCGACTTTGACGTGCGGGCCGATCACCGTGTAGGGGCCGACGCTGACCGTAGGGTCCAGCTGGGCCTGTGGATCGACGACAGCAGTGGCGTGGATAAGGGTCACGCGCTGTCCTTAGGCGATGGTACGCATGGCGCAGGTGAGCTCGGCTTCAACTGCCAGCTCGTCACCCACAGTGCCCTTGCCCTTGAATTTGAAGATGCCAGACTTCATACGCACCAGCTCCACGTCCAACATCAGCTGGTCGCCAGGTTCGACAGGGCGCTTGAAACGCGCGTTGTCGATGGCCGCAAAGTAGTACACGGTGTCGTCCTCGGGCGATTTGCCGAGAGCATCAAAAGCCAGCAGGGCCGCAGCCTGGGCCAGTGCTTCGAGCATCAGCACGCCAGGCATGACAGGGCGGCGCGGGAAATGGCCCTGGAAAAACGGCTCGTTAATGGTGACGTTCTTGAACGCGCGGATGGACTTGGATTTATCGATGCTCACCACCCGGTCCACCATCAGGAAGGGGTAACGGTGGGGCAGCTGCTTAAGGATTTGGTGGATGTCCATCATGGTGTTTCTAGGCTCTTCAAATGTTGTTCTAGTGATTTCTCGACCGCTTTCAAGCGGTCACGCAAACTGTGCAGCTGTTTCAGGGAAGCAGCGTTCTTTTCCCACTTGCTGTTTTCATCGATCGGAAACATGCCGGTGTAGTGGCCGGGCTGCGAGATTGAGCGGGTCACCACGGTGGCGGCAGAGATATTGACACGGTCGGCCAGCGTCAGATGGCCCAGCACGATGGCCCCGCCACCGACGGTGCAATGCGCGCCGATGTGGGCGCTGCCGGCCACGCCGACGCAGCCGGCCATGGCGGTGTGATCGCCGATCTGCACGTTGTGGCCGATCTGGATCAGATTGTCGAGCTTGACGCCATTGCCAATCACAGTGTCGTCCAGCGCACCACGGTCTATACAGGTGTTGGCGCCGATTTCCACGTCATCGCCTATGCGCACCGCGCCCAGCTGTTCAATCTTTTCCCAGGCGCCGGCATTGGGTGCAAAACCAAAGCCATCGGCACCGATCACCACGCCCGCATGCAACAAGCAACGTGCGCCCACGCTGCAATACTCGCCCACGGTTACGCGGGACTTGAGCACTGAGCCGGCGCCAATGCGCGCACCACGCTCCACCACGCACAACGGGCCGATGGTGGCCGTTGGGTCAATATCAGCACTCGGGTCCACCACCGCGCTGGGGTGTATGCCCGGCGCCTGTCCAGCCACTCGCTGGCGCTTCCACAGCTGGGTAAGTTTGGCGAAATACAGATATGGCGCATCGGCCACGATGCAGGCGCCACGCGCCAGCGCCATATCACGCTGGGCAGGCCCAACGATCACGCATCCAGCTTGGGCATGCGTCAGCTGCTGCTGGTATTTGGGATTACTGAGAAAAGCGATCTCGCTGGCAATCGCCGACTCCAGGGGCGCAATGCCAGTGATGGCCAGATCGGCATCACCATGCAGCTCGCCCCCCAGGGCCTCCACGATCGCGCCAAGGCGCAACACCACGCTGGAAGCCCCCATCATCACTTCAATTATTTAGCGCCCGTCGTCGCATTCAAGGCCTTGATGACCTTGTCAGTAATGTCGTACTTGGGGTTGATGTAGACGGCCTCTTGCAGCACAGCATCGTACTTTTCAGTCTCTGCCACCTGCTTGATCACCTTGTTGGCCTTTTCAAGCACCTGCTGCAGCTCTTCGTTCTTACGGGAATTCAGATCTTCCTGGAATTCGCGGCGCTTGCGCTGGAATTCGCGGTCTTGGTCTACCAGCTGCTTCTGGCGTGACGTGCGCTGGCTTTCGGCCAGAGTCGTAGCTTCACGCTCGAACTTGTCTGAGGCGGCCTTGAGCACCGAACCCGCATCGGTCAGCTCTTTTTCGCGCTTGGAGAACTCTTGCTCCAATTTGGACTGGGCTGATTTGGCGGCAGCAGACTCGCGGAAGATCCGGTCCGTGTTGACAAATCCAACGCGGAACTCGTCTGCCTGCGCGTGTGCCGACAGAAGCATGGCTCCCAGAACAATGCCGGAGCCCCAGTTGCGTAGAAATTTCTTCATTAGAAAGACGTGCCTATTTGGAATTGCAAGGACTGGATTCTATCGCCAGCAAATTTACGTATCGGTTTGGCATAAGCCAGACGCAGCGGACCAACCGGAGAAATCCAGCTCAGGCCCAAACCGGTGGATGCCCGCATGTCGCTGAAACTCATTTTCTGGTCTTCACCGTAGACATTACCCAGGTCTGCAAATGCGAACAAACGCAGGGTACGGTCGTTACCGGCACCAGGGAAAGGCGACTGGATTTCGGTGTTTAGCGTGAACTTCTTCGGGCCACCAATGACCGAGCCGGTCACGTCACGAGGCCCCAGCGTGCCCTGCTCGAACCCGCGCACCGAACCCAGGCCACCGCCATAGAAGTTCTTGAACACCGGGAATGGCTCGCCACCCATGCCCTTGCCGTAACCCAGCTCGCCGTTGAAGGCAAAGGTGAACTGCTTGGTCAAAGGGACGTACTGCTGGTACTGGTAATTGCTGCGCAGGTAGCGGGCATCGCCAAACAAGCCAGCTTCAGTGTTGAAACGCTGGTAAATACCGGAGCTGGGCGCCAAGGTGCTGTCGCGGTTGTCACGCGACCAACCCACAGTCAAGGGAATAGCCGAACTGGTGTAGCCAAATTTCTCGGCATAGGCCAAATAGGCCGCCGGAATATTGGTACCCGGCTTGATGGTGGTGCGTTCCAGGCTGGCGCCGAAATAGACCGTGTCCAGTTCGCTGAACGGCACGCCGAAACGCAAGCCCGCACCCTGGGTTACCAGTTGGTAATTACCACCCTGGTCGTTATAGGGCTTGGTAGCACGGTGGAACACATCGATGGAGCGCGAAATGCCGCTGTTGGTGAAATACGGATCCACCGTGCTGACCACCACGACCTGGTTGTATTTGCTGGTGTTGACTTCCAGGCCCAGGTAGTTGCCCGAGCCAAAGGCGTTTTCCTGCTTGATGCTGAACGACAGCGCCAGCTTTTCAGCGCTGGAGAAGCCGGCTCCCAACTGGATGCTGCCCGAGGATTTTTCTTCCACATTGATCTGCAGGTCCACCTGGTCGGGCGAGCCGGCCACGTCCTGCGTTTCTACGCCGACTTCCTTGAAATAACCCAGGCGGTCCACGCGGTCGCGCGACAGCTTGATCTTGTCGCCGTCATACCAGGAGGATTCGAACTGGCGAAACTCACGGCGTATGACTTCGTCACGCGTACGGCTGTTGCCAGCCACGTTCACCTTGCGCACGTAGGCGCGGCGCGAAGGCTCGGCCTGCAGCACCAGCACCACGCGGTTGGTGGCGCGGTCGATTTCGGGGCGGGCCTCAACCTGGGCAAAGGCAAAGCCGAAACTGCCGAAGTTGTCCTTGAAAGCCTTGGTGGTCTTGGCGACCAGATCGGCGTTGTAGGCTTCACCGGGCTTGATGCTTACCAGGGACTTGAATTCGTCTTCCTTGCCCAGGTAGTTGCCTTCAAGGCGCACGGCCGACACCACAAAACGTTCACCCTCTGTCACGTTGATGGTGATGGACATATTCTGTTTGTCGGGCGAAATCGCCACCTGGGTCGAGTCCACCTTGAACTCCAGGAAGCCGCGCGACAAATAGTAGGAACGCAGGGTTTCAATGTCGGCGTTGAGCTTGGCGCGGGTGTAACGGTCCGACTTGGTATACCAGCTAAGCCAGCCGCCCGTGTCCAGCTCGAACAAGCCACGCAAAGTGGACTCCTCGATGGCTTTGGCACCGACGATGTGGATGTCCTTGATCTTGGCGGGCTCGCCTTCGGTGATGGTGAAGGTCAGGTTGACGCGGTTGCGCTCCACTGGTGTGACGGTGGTCACCACGGTGGCCGCATACAGGCTCTTGTTGATGTACTGGCGCTTGAGCTCTTGCTCGGCGCGGTCGGCCAGAGCCTTGTCGAAGGGGCGGCCATCGGTCAAACCTACGTCGCGCATGGACTTCTTCAGCGCGTCCTTGTCAAACTCTTTGGAGCCAACAAACTCCACTTCGGCGATCGTCGGACGCTCTTCCACCACCACCACCAGCACGTCGCCATTCACTTCCAGGCGCACGTCCTTGAACAGCCCCAATGCAAACAAGGTACGGATAGCCGCCGAGCCCTGTTCGTCGTTGTAGGTATCGCCCACACGGAAAGGTAAAGATGCGAAAACGGTGCCGGGCTCTACACGCTGCAGGCCTTCGATGCGGATGTCGCGCACGGCAAAAGGCGTTACTGCCCAGGCCGTATTGGCGACAAAAATCAAAGCCGCAGCAGCCGACAAAGTCCGCAGGCGAAAGCTATTAAAGTGGTTTTTCATGGATAAGGGTCTTGCCAAACCTGCAGAGCAGCTCAGCGATTGAATGTTAGCCAAAGAGGCGGTTGACATCGTTAAACAGCGCAATGGACATCATGAGCAAAAGCACCGCACCACCTCCGCGTTGCAAGCGCTCCATCCAGGCGTCGGATACGGATTTGCCTGTCACGGCCTCCCAAAGATAATACAACAGGTGCCCGCCATCGAGGATGGGCACGGGCAGCAGGTTCAGCACGCCCAGGCTCACACTGATCAAGGCCAGGAACACCAGATACTGTGTAAAGCCCAAGCTGGCGGACTTGCCCGCGTACTCCGCGACCGACAGGGGGCCACTCAGATTCTTGATGGAGGCGTCGCCCACCAGCATGCGCCCCATCATGCGCAAGGTCAGACCGGACACCTCCCAGGTGCGCTCCATACCGCGCCACAGACCATCGACCAGGCCGTAACGCTTGGTCACCATTTCAGGGGCAGCGCCCACATAGGCACCGATGCGACCGACCGACTGCAGACCCTCAGGCTTGATGTCCGGCGTGACGGACACATCCAGCCTCTGGCCCGCACGCTCTACGCGCCAGGTCTGTGCCAGCGGCTGGCCGTCTACCAAGGAGGCACGGATAACCGCGCGCAGCTGCTGGCCATCCACGATCGGCGTGGCGCCGACCTGCACAACCAGGTCACCGCGTTGCAAACCGGAGCGGGCACCGGCGCCATCGGCAGCCACATCTCCCAGCAACGGACGCGTCCAGGGGCCCACCACGCCTATGGTGCGGAACAGCTGGGCATCCGCATCCTGGGCATGCAGGCTGGCTAGGCCCATGACGATTTCACGGCGGGCGCCATGCTCGTTCGAGGCCAACTCCAGGCGCACATCGCGGCCATCCAGCGCGCCGCGCGTCAGCAGCCAGCGCAGGTCATCAAAAGACTGGACCTCGTCGAGCTCTTCGCCGTCCCAGCCAGCACGGGTCACCACTTCGCCGCCCTGCACGCCCGCCTTTTCCGCCACCGAGCCTATGCCCGGGCTGGCCAGCACCGCGCGTGCTTCGTCCACACCACTCCAATTGACGATGCCGTACAGCAGTACCGCCAACAGCAAATTGGCCAAGGGCCCGGCTGCTACGATGGCAGCCCGTTTGGCCAAGGTCTGGGTATTGAAAGCCAGATGGCGCTCTGCCGGCGCCACAGGCGCTTCGCGCTCGTCCAGCATCTTCACGTAGCCGCCCAGGGGAAATGCCCCGAGTACGAATTCGGTCGGCGAACCCTTGGGCTGCCAGCGCAATAAGGGCTGGCCAAAACCTACGGAAAAACGCAGTACCTTGACGCCGCAAGCCACAGCCACGCGGTAGTGGCCGTACTCGTGCACGGCGATCAACAAGCCCAGCGCCACGATGAAAGCCACTATGGTCAGCATGGCAGTCCTTTCCTAGATTTCTAGATCTGCAGACGTGACACGGTCTGCTGTGCGTCGGCGCGCGATTGCGCGTCCAACGCCAGCAAATCTTCCAGCGTCTGCGGCTTGGAGGGGCTGACCGCCTCCAAAGTTGCAAGATTGATGGAATGGATCTGGTCGAAACGGATACGCCGGTCTAGAAACGCCGCCACAGCCACCTCGTTTGCCGCATTCAGCACCGCGCAGGTACCGGAAGGCGCACGCAAACTCTCCCAGGCAAGCTGCAGGCAGGGGAAGCGCTGAAAATCTGGCACCTCAAAGGTCATAGCCGCCATCTTGGCAAAGTCCAAACGCGCCGTGCCGCTCTCAATCCGCTCCGGCCAGGACAAGCCGTAGGCAATCGGCACACGCATATCCGGCGTGCCCAGCTGCGCCATCACCGATGCATCGTGGAACTGCACCATGGAGTGGATGATTTGCTGCGGATGGATGACCACCTCGATCTGCTCAGGCGTTACGCCGAAGAGGTACTTGGCTTCGATCACCTCCAGCGCCTTGTTCATCATCGTGGCGGAATCCACCGAGATCTTGCGACCCATGGCGAAGTTGGGATGGGCACAGGCCTGCTCGGGCGTGACATCGCGCAGCGTGGCCGGGTCGCGGGTGCGGAAAGGTCCGCCCGACGATGTCAGCATGATCTTCTCGATGCGCCGTGGCCAAACCGCCGGGTCTTCAGGTAACGACTGGAACACCGCTGAATGCTCGCTGTCGATCGGCAGCAGCAAGGCGCCGCCTTCTTTTACCGCCGCCAAGAACACTTCGCCGCCAACCACCAGCGCCTCTTTGTTCGCCAGCAGCAAACGCTTGCCGGCGCGGGCCGCAGCCAGGCAGGGGGCCAGGCCGGCAGCCCCGACGATGGCCGCCATCACCGCGTCCACATCTTCATGCGACGCTACCATTTCAATAGCTGCCGACGCAGATAATACCTGCGTGGGAAGGCTTATTTCTTTAAATTTCTGAGCCAGCAACTCGGCATGCGGCACGCTGGCCATCACGGCAAAACGGGGCTTGAATTGCACGCATTGCTGCAACATCAGGTCCACCTGTGTGGCTGCCGTCAGGGCAAAAATCTCGAAGCGTTCGGGATGGCGGGCCACCACATCCAGCGTGCTGGTACCCACCGAGCCGGTGGAACCCAAAATAGTCAAAACCTGTTTCATACCCTGCTTCATGGGTTCATTAAGCTACGGCGGAGGCCAGCATCATCGCCAACGGCAGGGTCGGCAGCAAAGCATCCACCCGGTCCAACACACCGCCGTGGCCGGGCAGCAAACCGCTGCTGTCTTTCACGCCTGCGCTACGTTTGACCAGCGACTCAATCAAATCACCCGCCACACTCATGGCGGCCAGGAACAAGGCCGCCAAAAGCAGCAGCACGTTGCTGCGTTCCGCCAGGCGGGTGTACAGGCTGGCCACCGTGGCGTGGTTCGCGCTATCGACGGCCACCCAGGCAAAAGCCAACACCACAACCCCCAGCATGCCGCCACACACGCCTTCCCAGCTCTTGCCGGGGCTAATGGCGGGCGCCAGCTTGTTCCTGAAAAATTTAGTGCCGAAGGCACGCCCGGCAAAGTAGGCAAAGATGTCGGCCACCCAGACCAGCACCAGGGCCGACAGCAAAAAGTTGGTACCCATCACGCGGGCCTGGCAGATCGCCAACCAAGCGGCCCACAGGGCGGCAAACCCCACCGTGCCGCGCACGGCGCCAGGGATGCGTCCCCACCCATCCACGCCACCGCGCAGCAACCAGGCCCCCACCAGCACCCAGGCTGAACCGACAACCGTCCACAGCATCGGGGTATGCGCGGTCAACAGGCCCATCAGCCAGGACACAGCGCAAGCCAGCACCATCAACAGACCCAAGCCTAGGGATTTGGCCTGGTTCAAGCCATTCATGCGGCCCCACTCCCAGGCGGCTGCAGCTATCGCCAATACGGCCAGCAAGCACAAGGGCTCTGGAGCAGGATAGAACAGCGCAGGCAGAAGAATCGCCAACAGAACGATGGCCGTGATGACACGTTGCAGCAGCATGGAAGGTGATCAGGTGGGCGTAGCCACCTGCTCCGAGGTTTTGCCAAAGCGGCGTTCACGGCGGCTGTAAACAGCAATCGCCTCGTCCAGCGCGGCTTCGTCGAACTCAGGCCACAGCTTGTCACTGAAGACCAGCTCGGAATACGCTGCTTGCCAGATCAGGAAGTTGCTGATGCGGAACTCGCCTCCGGTGCGTATCAGCAGGTCCGGGTCGGGCGAATGCGCCAGGGCCATGGCGCGGTCCAGGCTTTTTTCGGTGATGGCCTCACCCGCAGCAGCGAGCTTGCGTGCGGCCTGGGCAATGTCCCAGCGGCCACCGTAGTTGAAGCAGATATTAAGCACCAGCCGGGTGTTGTCGGCCGTGGCTTTCTCGGCTTCCAGCAGGCCGTTGCGGACCTTTTCCGACAAGGCGCCCAGGTCGCCCACGAAGTGCAGCTGCACGCCATTGGCCTTGAGCTTGACGACTTCCTTGGCCAGCACGCCGACCATCAATGACATCAGCCCCGAAACCTCTTCTGCCGGGCGGTCCCAGTTCTCGGAAGAAAACGCAAACACAGTCAAAACGCCGACGCCACGGTCCAGGCAAGCCTGCACGCAGCGGCGCAGCGAATCCACGCCCTGATGATGGCCGGCGATGCGCGGCATGAAGCGCCGCGTGGCCCAGCGGCCATTGCCATCCATGACGATGGCGATGTGGCCGGGAACCGAAGATAAAGAAGTAGCCATGTTAAAAATCAACCCCTGTCAAAAACACCGTGGAACCGACTGCATAGAGACCGGGGATGGTCCACATGCTAGACGGCCATGATGTCCTGCTCTTTGGCAACCACCAGTTGGTCGATCTCGGCGATGTGGCGGTCGGTGACCTTTTGCACATCGGCTTCGGCGCGTTTCTGGTCGTCTTCTGAGGCCAGCTTGTCCTTGACCAGCTTCTTCACGGCTTCGTTGGCATCGCGGCGCACATTGCGCACCACGATCTTGGCGCTTTCGCCTTCGGTGCGCGCCAGCTTGGTGAGCTCCTTGCGGCGCTCTTCGCTCATGGCGGGCATGGGTACGCGGATCAGATCACCCAGCGAAGCCGGGTTCAAACCCAGATGGCTGTCACGGATGGCCTTTTCGACCTTGGACGCCATATTCTTTTCCCAGGGCTGAACGCCGATGGTGCGCGAGTCGATAAGCGACACATTGGCCACCTGGCTGATAGGCACCATGGAGCCGTAGTACTCCACTTGCACGGTATCGAGCAAAGCGGGATTGGCGCGACCCGTACGGATCTTGGCCAGGTTGTTCTTGAAGGCAACGATGGACTGGTCCATCTTGGCTTGCAGATTGGTTTTAACGTCGGCGATAGTCATGCTTTTCTCCTCAGGGGCCTGCACACAGGGTCAGGCATGGACCAGGGTGCCCTCATCTTCACCCATCACCACGCGTTTGAGTGCGCCGTGCTTGAATATGGAAAACACCTTGATCGGCAACTTCTGGTCACGGCACAGGGCAAAGGCCGTTGCGTCCATGATGCCCAGGTTTTGCGACATGGCTTCATCGAAGGACAGGCTGGCGTAACGGGTTGCCGAAGGGTCTTTCTTGGGGTCGGCGGTGTACACGCCGTCTACCTTGGTGGCCTTGAGCACCACCTGCGCACCGATCTCCGCACCGCGCAAAGCTGCAGCCGTATCGGTGGTGAAAAATGGGTTGCCAGTACCCGCAGCGAACACCACGACCTTGCCCTCTTCGAGGTACTGCAAAGCCTTGGGACGCACGTAGGGCTCGACCACCTGGTCGATGGCGATGGCAGACATCACACGCGCTGTCAGGCCGGCCTTGTTCATCGCATCGGCCAATGCCAATGCGTTCATCACCGTGGCCAGCATGCCCATGTAATCGGCGGTGGCGCGGTCCATACCGACCGAGCCGCCCGCCACACCACGGAAAATATTGCCGCCACCAATCACCACAGCAACCTCCACACCCAGACGGGTGACTTCGGCGACCTCTTCCACCATGCGCACGATGGTGTCACGGTTGATGCCGAATTGATCGTCTCCCATGAGAGCCTCCCCCGACAGCTTGAGCAAGATACGCTTGTAGGCTGGTTGGGCTTGGGTCATGGAAACTCCTTGGATGGTTGGATGAAAAATGGTAAGGGCAAAGTGTTTCGCGTAGATGTCTGGAACAGGACTTAGGCCGTAGCCTTGGCCGCAGCCACTTGTGCCGCCACTTCAGCAGCAAAGTCGTCCACCTTCTTCTCAATGCCTTCACCCACCACGTACAGGGTGAACGATTTGACATTGGTCGAGGTTGCCTTGAGCATTTGCTCCACGGTTTGCTTGTCGTTCTTGACGAAGGTCTGGTTGAACAACGAGACTTCCTTCAGGTACTTCTGCACGCCGCCTTCGATGCGCTTGGCAACGATTTCGTCGGACTGCACAGGCTTGCCGGCAGCCACTGCCACAGCAGCGTCTTCAGCGGCCTTGGCTGCTGCCACGGAGCGCTCTTTGGCGATCAGGTCAGCAGGCACGTCAGCACTGGTCAGGGCCACGGGCTTCATGGCGGCGATGTGCATTGCAACATCCTTGGCAGCTATTTCGTCGCCTTCAAACTCCACCACCACGCCGATACGCGTGCCGTGCAGGTAACCCGCCAGCTTGGAGCCGGAGAATTGCTTGAAACGGCGGAAGGTCATGTTTTCGCCGATCTTGCCGATCAGACCCTTGCGCACATCTTCCAGCGTGGGGCCGAAACCGTCTTGCTCATAAGCCAGGGCGCTCAGGGCAGCCACATCGGCAGGGTTGTGCTTGGCGATCAATTGCACTGCACCTTGGGCCAGGGCCAGGAAGCTGTCGTTCTTGGTCACGAAGTCGGTTTCGCAGTTCACTTCCAGCAAGGCACCGGTCGTGCCTTCGAAGTAGCTGGTCACAACGCCTTCAGCGGTCACGCGCGAAGCGGCCTTGCCAGCCTTGCTGCCGAGCTTGACGCGCAGCAGCTCTTCGGCCTTGCCCATATCGCCTTCGGCTTCGGTCAGGGCCTTCTTGCATTCCATCATGGGAGCATCGGTCTTGCCACGCAGTTCAGCGACCATGCTTGCGGTAATTGCAGCCATATTTTTCTCCGTCTTCAAATCAAAAAAATTAGTAAAAAAAAGGGGGCTTGCGCCCCTCTTTCATGGCGGCGAACCGCGCAATGGAGAAGCGCTTAGGCAGCGGCTTCGCTCACTTCCACGAATTCGTCGGCAGTTTCAGCAGCCACGGCCTTGACCACATCGCTGGCGGCGTTGTTACGGCCTTCGATGATGGCGTCAGCGATGCCACGGGCGTACAAAGTGACAGCCTTGGAGGAGTCATCGTTGCCTGGGATCACGTAGTCAATGCCTTCTGGCGAGTGGTTGGTATCGACCACGCCGATCAGCGGGATGCCCAGCTTGCGGGCTTCAGCGATGGCGATCTTGTGGTAGCCAACGTCGATCACGAAGATTGCATCTGGCAGGGTGGTCATGTCTTGGATGCCACCGATGTCTTTTTCCAGCTTGGCCATTTCGCGGGCAAACATCAGCTGTTCTTTCTTGCTCATGCTGTCCAGACCGGCTTCTTGCTGGATCTTCATGTCTTTCAGACGCTTGATCGAGGTCTTGACCGTCTTGAAGTTGGTCAACATACCGCCCAACCAGCGTTGGTCAACGAAAGGCACGCCAGCACGGGCTGCTTCACCGGCGACGATTTCGCGGGCTTGGCGCTTGGTGCCGACCATCAGGATGGTGCCACGGTTGGCGGTCAGTTGCTTGGCAAACTTGGCCGCGTCCTGGAACATCGGCAGCGATTTTTCCAGGTTGATGATGTGAATTTTGTTGCGGTGACCGAAGATGAACGGGGCCATCTTGGGGTTCCAGAAGCGGGTTTGGTGACCAAAATGGACGCCGGCTTCTAACATTTCGCGCATGGTGACAGACATGGAGTTCTCCGTAAGGTTGTGTCTAAAATTCAGTCCGATTTGCAACTGTTTTGAGATACTCAAAATCAGCGCAACACCTTGAATGGACTGGTTTGCGATTAGTTTTACTGCAACAGTCAAACGATTCTGACCGATCAGCAAAACCCAAGGAGTGTAGCACGCTCCACGCCACACCATGCATACAGACCTTGTCGCCTCCCGCCTGAAGCTGCAATCGCAGCAGTCCACGCCCCCGAAGGAACTGGAACGCTCGATAGCCATCGCCCAGTCAGACGCATGCAAAAGCGCTTTTCTGCACACCCGCTTTGATACCGCCCGCAGCGTGGCCGCACAGCCCCGCATCATAGAAACACCGCTGGCCGGCCTGGCGGTGTCGGTCAAAGACCTGTTCGATGTAGCGGGCGAGGTCAGCACCGCTGGCTCCACGGTGATGGCCGACCGCCCCGCCGCCACCGCCGACTGCCCCGCCGTGGCCCGCCTGCAGGCCGCTGGCGGCGCCATCCTGGGCCGTACCCACATGGTGGAGTTCGCCTTTTCCGGCGTGGGCACCAACCCGCACTTCGACACACCAGCCGCCTGGGATGGCCGCTACAACCAGCCTGCAGGCGCCCGCACTGTCGGTCCTGTTGCGCGGGTGCCGGGCGGCTCGTCTTCGGGCGCGGCAGTATCGGTAGCCACCGGCGCGGCTTTCATCGGCCTGGGCTCGGATACCGGCGGCTCGATCCGCATCCCAGCCGCGCTGAATGGCATCGTGGGGTTCAAAAGCACAGCCCGGCTGGTACCCACGACCGGCGCCATCCCCTTGTCCAGCACGCTGGACACAGTCTGCGCGCTGACCCGCAGCACGCGCGACGCGGTGCTGGCACATGAAATCCTGGCTCAGCGCAGCGTTGCGCTCAGCGATGCACCGCTGTCGCAATACCGCATTGCGGTGGCCAACAACATCCTGCTGGACCAGATGGACTCCACCGTGGCCCGCGCCTTCGCGCGCGCGCTGCAGCGCCTGCGCGATGCCGGTGCCACCCTGGTAGAGCTCCCGCTGGAGCCGCTCAACGCGCTGGCGCGCATCCAGCAAACCGGCGGCTTCTCGGCGGTCGAGTCGTATATCTGGCACCGCCCTCTGCTGAGCCGTGGTCCGCTCACACGCGCCGCCTACGACCCCCGGGTGCTGGTGCGCATAGAGCGCGGAGCGCAGATGCGGGCTTTCGAGTATTTCGAGCTGGTAGAAGCCCGTGCCGCCTGGATCACGCAAATGGAGTCCGCCCTGCGCGGCTTTGACGCCGTGGTCTCGCCCACCGTGCCCATCTTGGCGCCGCCCATCTCGCACATGGCACCGGGCACGGAGCGCGACGACGCCTTCTTCCACGCCAACGGCCTGTTGCTGCGCAATACCAGCGTGGTGAACATGCTGGACGGCTGTGCCATCTCGCTGCCCTGCCATACGCAAGACGAACTGCCTGTGGGCCTGATGCTGTGGAGCACCGCGATGCGCGATGATGCCCTGCTGAGCCTGGCCTTAAAAGCCGAGGCCACACTACAGTTTTGATAGCTGCTCGCGCAGACAATATCTGCGCCATAGCCACATTTCTTATAAAAACAAGGTCCCCATGCATGTCGTGAAGATGCGGATGTTTTCCGCATGAAAGTTGCCATCATTGGCGCCGGAGTCATCGGCGTCAGCACAGCCTATGAGTTGGCCGCCGACGGTCACGAAGTCACCGTTTTCGAGCGCCGCAGCGCCGCAGCCGAAGAAACCAGCTTTGCCAACGCCGGCATCATCGCGCCCGGCGACATCACCCCCTGGGCGGCCCCGGGCATGCCGGGCAAGATGTTCAAAAGCCTGTTCCAGCGCCACGCCCCGCTGCAGCTGGGTCTGCGCCTGTCCACCAGCGACCTGGCCTGGATGTGGAAGTGGCGCCGCGCCTGCAAGCTCGATACCCACCTGGCCAACCGGAGCCGCCTGCAACGCCTGGCCTTCTACAGCCGCGAACGTCTGCACGCGCTGGCCCACACGCTGCGCCTGGAATACGACCGCAGCGACGGCTATATGGTGCTGCTGCGCACCGCGCAGGACGCCGCCATGGCCGAGCCCGGCCTGCAGCTGCTGCGCGATGCGGGTGTGCGCTTCCAGCAGATCGACGTGGCTGCGGCACGCAGCAT
Source organism: Rhodoferax sp. SPJ21 (assembly GCF_058216335.1). Lineage (NCBI taxonomy): Bacteria > Pseudomonadati > Pseudomonadota > Betaproteobacteria > Burkholderiales > Comamonadaceae > Rhodoferax > Rhodoferax sp. SPJ21. Next base: position 1,374,978 of record NZ_JBYZMO010000002.1, on the reverse strand, counting down.
CGAGCCCGCGCTGTGCGCCGAAACCGACTTCTTCGGCGCCATCCACCTGCCGGACGACGAGGTGGGCAACTGCCGCCAGTTCACCATGCTGCTCAAGGCCGCAGCCCAGCAGCTGGGTGCAAAATTTGAGTTCAATCGCACGGTAGCGCAGATAAATCCTGCGCCAGCAGCTACTGTTTCCATAGCAAACGAGACCACGCCCCGGCGTTTCGACGCGGTGGTGGTCTGCGCCGGCATGGCCTCCGCCGCCCTGCTCAAGCCGCTGGGTGTGCGCATCCCGCTGGCGGCGGTGTACGGCTATTCGCTCACCGCCAACATCCGCGAGCCGCTGAACGCCCCGGTCAGCGCCGTGATGGACGAACACTACAAAGTCGCCATCTCGCGCATGGGCCAGCGCGTGCGCGTGTCTGGCAGCGCCGAGCTCGGTGGCCAGCCCGACACCAAAAACCCCGCCGCCATCGCCACCCTGTACAAGGTGCTGCACGACTGGTTCCCCGGCGCGGCCCAGCTAGCCAGCAATGTCCAAATCTGGAAAGGCGCCCGCCCCATGCTGCCCGACGGCCCGCCCCTGATCGGTGCCAGCGGCCTGCCCGGCGTCTGGCTCAACCTGGGCCATGGCTCCAGCGGCTGGGCCCTGGCCTGCGGCAGCGCCCGCGCCACCGCCGACCTCGTTGCCGGCAACAGCCCGGCCATCGATATGGAAGGCCTGGGCCTGGAACGCCTGCGAAACTAAGCCCATGCAACGCATCAACGCCGACCAATCGCAGCCTCTGTTCGATACCGCCGCCTCGCGCCGCATCGAAGAGAACGCGCTGGCGGGTCTGCCCGCCAACACCTTGATGCCCCGCGCCGGCCTGGCCGTGGCCCGCCTGGCCCGCGCCCTGGCACCGCATGCGCGCCGCATCTGGGTCGCCTGCGGCCCCGGCAACAACGGCGGCGACGGCTTGGAGGCCGCAGCCCAGATGCAACAGCGCGGCATCCAGGTCGTGGCGACCTGGCTGGGCCAGGAAGCCCGCGCCTCCAGCGACACCCTGGCCGCCCTGGGGCGCGCCCGTGCCGCCGGCGTGCAATTTGCCGATACCCCACCTACCGACCTGGACGCCCAGGACCTGTGCATAGACGCCCTGCTCGGCCTAGGCCAAAGCCGCGCCCCCAGCGGCAGCATGGCCAGCTGGATCGTCGCCATGAACGCCAGTCCGGCACCCACCCTCGCGGTGGACCTGCCCACCGGCCTGCACACAGACACTGGCGCATTTGCTACTAATTCAGTAGCTACCAGCGCAGATGAATCAAGCGCTGCAGCCATTATTCGTGCCGAACACACCCTCAGCCTGTTGACGCTCAAACCCGGCCTGTTCACCGCCCATGGCCGGGACAGCGCAGGCCAGGTCTGGCTGGACGCACTGGGCGTCACACCCGGCGTTGCGGCCAGCGCCCGGCTGCTGGGCGCGCCGCCCGCGCCACAACGCAGCCACGCCAGCCACAAAGGGAGCTACGGCGACGTGGCCGTCATCGGCGGCGCACCCGGCATGACGGGTGCTGCGCTGCTGGCAGCCACCGCCGCCCTGCACCATGGCGCGGGCCGCGTCTTCGTCGGCCTGCTGGACGGCGGTAGCATGCAAGTCCACCCACAGCAACCCGAGCTGATGTTCCGCGCCCCGGGTGCGCTCAAACTGCATGCCTTGGCTGTAGTCTGCGGCTGCGGCGGCGGCGAGGCCGTACGCCCCCTGCTGCCGCGCGTGCTGGGCGAAGCCGCCCGCCTGGTGCTGGACGCCGACGCCTTGAACGCCATCGCCAGCGACACCGCATTGCAAGCCCTGTTGCGCTACCGCGCAGCCCAGGGCCTGCCCACGGTGCTGACGCCGCACCCGCTGGAGGCCGCGCGCCTGCTGGGCTGCACCACACAGCAAATCCAGGCCGACCGCCTGGCCGCCGCCCAGCAGCTGGCCGACCGCTTTGCCTGTGTGGTGGTGCTGAAGGGTTCGGGCACGGTGATCGCGGCGCCGCTGCGAACACCCGCCATCAACCCGACGGGCAACGCCCTGTTGGCCACGGCGGGTACGGGTGATGTGCTGGCAGGCATGGTGGGCGCACGGCTGGCTGCCGGCCAGTACGCCATGGATGCGGCCTGCGATGCGGTCTACATGCACGGGCTGGCAGCGGACGGCTGGCCTGACGGCAAGCTTCTGACGGCCAGCGCGCTGGCGCAGTTCTAGCCGCCCGGCGCAAGGCGACGGAGCAAACGACGGACTAACCCCGGCCCACGAACGGCATCTTTGTCGCCATCACGGTGTGGAACAGCACATTGGCCTCAAGCGGCAGGCTGTCCATATAGAGCACCGACTTGCCTACGATGTTGACGTCCATCACCGGCTCCACCACCATCTCGCCATGGGCTTGCAGAATGCCGGTGGTCATGCGCTGGGTCATATTGGTGGCGGCGTTGCCGATATCGATCTGGCCCACCGCAATATCGTATTTGCGCCCGTCCAGCGCGGCCGACTTGGTCATGCCGCGCACCGCGTGTTTGGTGGCGGTATAGGCAATTGAATTGGGCCGCGGCGTGGTGCTGGAGATGGAGCCGTTGTTGATGATGCGCCCGCCGCGCGGCGTCTGCGCCTTCATCACCCGGAAGGCCTGCTGTATGCACAGAAACATGCCGGTGAAGTTCACATCCACCACGCCCTGCCACTGCGCAAGGCTCAGGTCTTCCAGCAACACGCCCGGCGTGCTGGTGCCGGCATTGTTGAACAGCAGATCGACGCGGCCAAAAGCCTGCACCGTAGCCTCAAACAAGGCCTGCACGGCCGCCGGGTCGGTAACGTCGGTAGGCACTACCAGCGCATTTTGCGCAGCACCGGATTCGGCCTGCACCGCCAGCAAGGCCTCGCTGCGCCGCCCGGCGAGCGCGACACGGTAGCCATCGGCCAGCAAGGCCAGTGCCACAGCCCGGCCAATGCCGCTGCCGGCGCCGGTCACCACGGCGACTTTGGATTGGTTTTCCATCGCCTTCCTTCGCCTATCTGCGGGTACGCGGCTTCTGGGCCTTCTTCTTGGCCGCACCGCCCTTAGCAGGCGCAGCCCCCGAAGATTTTGCCGCCGACTTGGCCGCCTGCACAGGTGTGCGCGGCGCATGGTCACGCGACTGCGACTCCTTGCGGCCGGAGCGCTTGGAAGGCGCGGCCTCGGATTTGGAACGATTCGGGCCCTCACGCTGCACGCCCTTGTCCTTCATGGCGCGGTTGACCAGATCTTCGCCTTCACGGATCAGGCGGAAGTCAATCTTGCGCCCGTCCAGATCGACGCGGCTGACCTGGACCTGCACCCGCGTGCCTATGGAGTAACGGATGCCGGTGCGCTCGCCACGCAGCTCCTGGCGGGCCTCGTCGAACTTGAAGTATTCGCCGCCCAGCTCGGTAATGTGCACCAGGCCTTCCACGTACATAGCGTCCAAGGTGACGAAGATGCCGAAGCCGGTGGCTGCGGTGACCACGCCGCCAAATTCCTCGCCCAGATGCTCACGCATGTATTTGCATTTGAGCCAGGCTTCCACATCGCGGCTGGCCTCATCGGCGCGGCGCTCGTTGGCGCTGCAATGCAGCCCGGCAGCCTGCCAGGCCAGGGTTTCGGGGCTGATCTTCTTGGGTTTCAGATCGGGCTCTGCGACCTTGCCTTGCAGGCGCGCATGGTTGTTCTTACTCAGGCGCTTGGCCAGCTTGGCATGGGCTTCACCCGGGGTGGGCAGCGTAGGCAGCTGGTACTTGCGGTGCGCCAGGATTGCCTTGATGACGCGGTGCACCAGCAGGTCCGGGTAGCGCCGGATCGGGCTGGTGAAGTGGGTATAGGCATCGAACGCCAGGCCGAAGTGCCCGCTGTTGCTGGGCGTGTAAATGGCTTGCTGCATGGAACGCAGCAGCATCGAATGGATTTGCTGCGCGTCAGGCCGGTCTTTGGTGGCCGCCGCAATCGCCTGGAACTCGCCCGGCTTGGGGTCGTCGCTGATCGACATGCCCACGCCGGTGGCCTTCAGGTAGTTGCGCAGAATCTCGATCTTTTCGGGCGTGGGGCCTTCGTGCACACGGAACAGGCCCGGGTGCTTGCCCTGGGCGATGAAGTCGGCGCTGCAGACGTTGGCGGCCAGCATGGCCTCTTCGATCAGCTTATGCGCCTCGTTGCGGGTGCGCGGCACGATTTTTTCAATCCGGCCGTTTTCATCGCAAACGATCTGGGTTTCGGTGGTTTCAAAGTCCACCGCGCCACGCGCCTGGCGCGCCACCAGCAGCGCCCGGTACACATCGTGCAGATTCAGCAGGTCGTTGACACGGTCTTTGCGGCGCAGCGCCTCGGGGCCACGGGTATTGCCCAGAATGGCCGCCACTTCGGTATAGGTGAAGCGCGCATGGCTGTACATCACCGCAGGGTAAAACTGGTAGGCATGCACCTCGCCCTTGGTCGTCACCAGCATGTCGCAGACCATGCACAGACGCTCTACCTCGGGGTTCAGGGAGCACAGGCCGTTGGACAGTTTCTCGGGCAGCATGGGAATGACGCGGCGCGGGAAATACACGCTGGTGGCACGGTCATACGCATCCACGTCGATGGCCGAGCCGGTTTCCACGTAGTTGCTGACATCAGCAATCGCCACCAGCAAACGCCAGCCCTTGCTGCGACCGACCTTGGCAGGTTCACAGTACACAGCGTCGTCGAAGTCGCGCGCATCTTCGCCGTCGATGGTGACCAGGGGCACATCGGTCAGATCGACGCGGTTCTTCTTGTCTTGCGGCCGCACCTTGTCCGGCAAGGTACGCGCCAGGGCAATACAAGCATCGGAGAACACATGCGGCACATCGTATTTGCGCACCGCGATTTCGATTTCCATACCGGGGTCGTCCACCTCGCCCAGCACTTCCTTGACGCGCCCCACCGGCTGGCCGAACAAAGCGGGCGGCTCGGTGAGTTCAACCACGACCACCTGGCCGGGCTTGGCGCTACCAATGGCCGTCTTGGGGATCAATACATCCTGGCCATAACGCTTGTCTTCAGGAGCCACCAGCCAGATGCCGCTTTCTTGCAACAGACGACCAATGATGGGCTGGACCGGGCGTTCAATGATCTCCACTACCCTGCCCTCGGGGCGGCCCTTGCGGTCGCTGCGCACGATGCGGGCCTTGACCCGGTCCTTGTGCAGCACAGCGCGCATTTCATTGGAGGGCAGATAGATATCCGACTCACCGTCATCGCGCAGTACAAACCCGTGTCCATCGCGGTGTCCCTGGATGGTGCCTTCGATCTCGTCCAGCAAGCCGCTGGTATGACTGGTCGTTTTGATAAGGATTCTCTCTTTCTGGTTTACCCAAAGGGTAGCAGAGCACGGCAGGCAGTGGAAAAAACTGCGGATTTCATCAAGCCTTCAACCCGCGAGTCAAAAACGCTGTTTTTCCCATGTTATACTTTAACTCGTGGGCCCAGATGGCGAAATTGGTAGACGCACTGTGTTCAGGTCGCAGCGCCGCAAGGCGTGCTGGTTCGAGTCCAGTTCTGGGCACCACACCTTATCTCGAACAAAAACCGCTAAATTATTGGCGGTTTTTTTCTGGTTAAAAATCTGCAAACTACCTATTGCAGATGGTTAGAGTTTAGTGGGCCCAGATGGCGAAATTGGTAGACGCACTGTGTTCAGGTCGCAGCGCCGCAAGGCGTGCTGGTTCGAGTCCAGTTCTGGGCACCACAACTTACTCGGAAAAAGCCGCTAAGAAGTTAGCGGCTTTTTTTTGCGCGTCTTTTCCCGGCACTACTCCCCCGCACTGCATGGGCAATGCGGGGAAATCAAAACTAGATTGGCAATGCCACCAGATCGTGCCCTTGCGTGCCCACAATCCGCGCCTTGGTGAACTCACCCACCTTTAAGGTTTTGCTAATCTTCTCAGGGGGCAGCAATCGCACAATGCCATCAATCTCTGGCGCATCCGCGTAACTACGGCCAACCCCACCCTTCTTACCCAAGCCCGGCGCCGAATCCACCAACACCTGCATGGTGCTACCAACACGCTTGAGCAGCTTGTTCGCCGAGATCTCTTCCGCCACCGCCATGAAGCGCGCACGGCGCTCTTCGCGCAACTCCAATGGCAGCATGCCGGGAATATCGTTGGCCGCGGCGCCATCCACCGGGCTATAGGCAAAACAACCCGCGCGATCGATCTGGGCTTCACGCATGAAGTCCAACAAATGGGAAAACTCCTCTTCCGTCTCGCCAGGGAATCCCGCAATAAAAGTGCTGCGGATAACCAGCTCAGGGCAAATCTCGCGCCAGCGCTGGATGCGCTCCAGATTCTTTTCACCGCTGGCGGGACGCTTCATGCGCTTGAGCACGTCTGGATGGCTGTGCTGCAAAGGCACATCCAAATAGGGCAGAACGCGACCAGTCGCCATCAAGGGCAGGATGTCGTCCACGCTGGGGTACGGATAAACGTAGTGCAAGCGCACCCAGGCACCATAGGGCTCAGCAATATCCGCCAAAGTTTGCACCAGCTCCAACATGCGGGTCTTGACTGGCTTGCCATCCCAGAAACCGGTGCGGTATTTCACATCCACACCATAGGCCGAAGTATCCTGGCTGATCACCAGCAACTCCTTCACGCCGCCTTCGAACAAGGCCTTCGCATCGCTCAGCACGTCGCCAATCGAGCGCGAAACCAGGTCGCCGCGCATGGACGGAATGATGCAAAAGGTGCATCGGTGGTTGCAACCTTCGCTGATCTTCAGATATGCGTAGTGGCGAGGCGTGAGCTTGATACCCGCGCTGCCGAACGCATTGGGCACCAGATCCAGAAACGGGTCGTGCGGCTTGGGCAGGTTGGCATGTACGGCATCCATCACCTCTTGCGTGGCATGTGGTCCAGTAACAGCTAGCACACTGGGATGCATTTCACGCACCAGGTTGCCACCGGAATCCCCGGCCTTGGCACCCAAACAACCCGTCACGATCACCCGACCATTGGCAGCCAAGGCTTCGCCGATGGTGTCCAGGCTCTCCTTCACCGCATCGTCGATAAAGCCGCAGGTGTTGACGATCACCAGATCGGCACCCTCGAAGGTCTTGGAGGTTTGGTAACCCTCGGCGCTCAGCTGGGTGAGGATCAACTCGGAGTCCGTCAGCGCCTTGGGGCAGCCCAAGCTGACAAATCCAACTTTGGGTGTGTGGGTGGGGGAAATTACTTCAGTCATCCCCCTATTGTCGCCGCGCCGGGGAAATTCAGGGCTTCAAGCCAAAGCTGCCCAGCATTTGCTCGGTCTGGCGTTGCATTTGCTCCTGCATTTGCACGAAGATATTTTTGGACTGCTCCACATAAGCACCCATCATGCCCTGCATCACGGGGGATGGCATTTTCAACATCTGCGCCCAGGCCTCTGGTGTGACGCCCTTGGCCTGCTCACCCATCTTGGACTGCAAATCCATAAAAGTTTGCACATTCTTTTCCAAATAGGGCCCCAAAAAACCCTGCATAGTGTTGCCGTAAAAACGAATGATGTTGGCCAGTACCTGCTCGGTTAACAAGGGCGCGCCACCCGCCTCTTCTTCCAGAATTATCTGCAGAAAAATAGCGCGCGTCAGATCCTCACCAGTTTTGGCATCGCGCACCTGCACCGGCACGTGCTGCATCACCAACTTTTTGACTTCTGCCAGGGTGATATAGGTGGAAGTATCGGTATCGTAGAGACGCCGATTGGGGTATTTCTTAATGACGCGGTGCGCCGGTTTATCGCTATCGGGAGGGTTGCTCGGCACTGCGGTCCTTGGTGGTCAATAGTCTTGCTGCGTGCACTGTACTGCACCGCAACATATTGTAAAAAAACCACCTCGCAATCAGTGTCAAGGATTACCCTGAACAGATTGCACCGCGCAATGTACGGCGGCACAAATAAAAAAGGCCTAGCGGTTAAGCTAGGCCTTTTTTACTACCAAATTATTGGTAGGCGCGATTGGACTCGAACCAACGACCCCCACCATGTCAAGGTGGTGCTCTAACCAGCTGAGCTACGCGCCTAAGGATGCATTCGAGACCACGAGTATAGCACGGGTTTTTTGCAATTCTGCGCACTCGCCATTATTTGCGTCGTGCGGAGCGTACGCCCACCACTTCCGACACCACGCCCAACACCTTATTGAGTCGCGCCGCGTCGGCCACTTCCACTGTGAACGTCATCCACGCCGTGCCCTTGACGGACTGGGTCTGCACGCCGATCACGTTCATCTTCTCCTTGGTGAACACTTCCGAAATATCGCGCAACAAGCCCTGGCGATCCGCAGCCTGCACAGCCACATCGACCGGGTAGACGGCGGCGTGTTCCTTCTTGTCACTGCCCCACTCCACCGGAATCACGCGCTCGCCATTGCGGGCAGACATTTCGCGGAAGTTGCTGCAGTCGGCGCGGTGGATGCTGACGCCCTTGCCACGCGTGACAAAGCCCAGAATCGGGTCCGGTGGCGCGGGCTTGCAGCATTTGGCCAACTGGGTCATCAGCGAATCCACGCCGACCACCAACACCCCGCCTTTAGGCGACTTCTCGGTGTTGCGGGACTTTTTGAGCAGCAGGAAGTCGTCCTGCGGCAGCACCGGCTCGGGCGGGCGCAGCAGGGTCTCAATGCTGCGCAGCGAGAACTCGTCCTTGCCCACCACCTCGAACAAATCGTCTGCCGACTTGAAGCCCAGGCGAGCTGCCAGGTCGTCCAGCTTGATGGAGGTTTTGCCCTCGCGTTGCAACAGTTTTTCCACCGCTTCACGGCCCCGTGCCACGGTGGTGTGGATGGCCATGGCATTGAACCAGGCGCGGGCCTTGGCACGGGCACGGTGGCTGACCAAGTAGCCTAGCTCGGCATTCAGCCAATCGCGCGACGGGCCGCCTTCCTTGGCGGCCGTGATCTCCACGGTCTGGCCGTTTTGCAAGGGCGTGTTCAAGGGGACTTGCACGCCATCCACCTTGGCTCCCCGGCAACGATGGCCCAGGCTGGTGTGCAAGCTGTAGGCAAAGTCCACCGCCGTGGCGCCCGCAGGCAACTCGACTACCGCCGCATCAGGCGTCAGCACGTAGATGCGGTCGCTGAGTACATGCACATCACCAGCATTCGGTGCAGCGCCAGATAGATCTCGCTCCCAGGCCAGCAGTTGGCGCAGCACGGCGATCTTGGCGTCGTATTCACCGCTGGCGGACACGCCCGCATAGCCCTTGGTTCCGGCCTCTTTGTAGGCCCAGTGCGCGGCCACTCCGTACTCGGCATGCTCGTGCATGGCCTGGGTACGGATCTGTATCTCAATCGGCAAGCAAGCCACACCGTCCACCATTTGCTGCACCACGGTGTGCAGCGACTGGTAGCCATTGCCCTTGGGCTTGGCGATGTAGTCGTCAAACTCGTCGGCCATGGGCACGAAGCGGCTGTGCACCCAACCCAGCACGGCGTAGCAATCAGCCACACTGGGCACCACCACGCGCAAGGCCCGTATGTCGAACAGCTGGTCGAAGCCCAGCGACTTGCCGCGCATCTTCTTGACGATGCTGTAGATGTGCTTCGGCCGGCCCTGCACTGTGGCCTGCAGACCCTGGGCGATCAGCTCGGCCTCCAGGGTGGAGCGCAGCTGCTCCATATTGGCCTCGCGCTCCACGCGCTTTTCGTCAAGCAAGCGCGCCACCTGCTTGTAGGTATCGGGCTCGATGAAACGGAACGACAGGTCCTCCATCTCCCACTTGATCTGCCAGATACCCAGGCGGTTGGCTAGCGGAGCGAAGACCTGCAGCGACTCGCGCGCCAGGCGCGGCGATACCGGCGTCTTGCTGGCGGCACAGTAGCGCAAAGTCTGCAGGCGTGAAGCCAGGCGCAGCATGACCACGCGCAAGTCGCGCGAGAAGGCCAGCAGCATCTTGCGCACGTTTTCGGTTTGCGCTGCCGGGTCGTCCGCAGAGTTGGCGGCGCTGTCGGAGCCGCGCGACAGGCGCTGCACGCGCATCAGCTGCGTGGTCTCGACCGCCAGCGCCGCAAAGTTCGCGCCGAAGGCTTTGGCAATCACTTCCTGCGGCTTGTTCAGATGGACGCAGGCGTAGACCAGGTAGCTGGCCGCCTGCATGGCCTCGGAGCCGCCTACCGAGCGAAGGATGGCGGCCACGGCATCGGCATGTTCCAGCGTGTTCTCGCCGCTATCCAACAGCTCTCCGGAAATCAGCGGCTCGGCAAAAGCCCGTGCCCGTGCCAGCGCATTCACCTGCTCGGGCAAGGTCTCGGAAGTAACCGCCACCACATCTGCCAGGCGCTCTTCAGGCGGGCTCGCGGTGGCTTGCACAGTCGGTGCACTTTTCATCCCTAGCTGGTCCTCAGGTAAGCAAAAAACCAACGACTTCGGCAAGCTGCGCGTTGGCAATCAAGGTCGGGGCGTGGCCAACGCCCGCAAACTCCACCAGGCGCGCTTTCGGGCCACGCTGGGTCATGGCATGGGCCGTCGCAGCCGACAACAAATCAGACTGCGCTCCCCGCAGCAGCAAGGTCTGTGCCGTGATGTTGTCGTACAGCTGCCACAGCGCGGCTTCACCCTCGGCCGCAGATGCGGCGCTGAAGCTGCGAAAAGACTCGGCCAGCGCCGGGTCGTAGTGCAGGGTCAGCGCTGGCTCGCCTGGCACCAGGGGTTTGACCATATGGCGCGACAGCTCCAGCCACTGGGCCGGTGTGTGCGGCCCGAAGCTGGACGAGATGGCCCACATCGCATCGGCCGCCTGCTGCAGCGTTTCGAAACGGCCGGTATCGCCCAGGTAGGTGCCGATGCGCTGCAGGGCCGTCCATTCCAGCGCCGGGCCAACGTCGTTCAGCACCAGGCGACGCACCGGTACCGGCAAGGGCAGGCCGGGCGTGCCCAGCACCCCCATGCCGATCAGCCCGCCCATGCTGGTGCCCAGCCAGTCCAGGGTCTGCACCGGGGACTGCTGGTGCAGCTGGGCCAGCAGCGCCAGCATGTCGGCAGCGTAGGTGGGCATTTGGTAGGCCAGCGGGTCTTGCAGCCAATCGCTTTGGCCACGGCCCACCACATCCGGGCAAACCACGCGGGCGCTGCGGCTCAGGGCCTGGGCCAGCACGTCGAAGTCGCGGCCCTGGCGCGTCAGTCCATGCACGCACAGCACGACATGGGGGTTGCTTGGCTCGCCCCATTCCCAGTAGGCCATGCGGTGGCCGCTGGCGTCTGGCGCGTTGCGGGTGGCTGCAGGGCCGGGGCAAGAGACGTAGTGGAGGCGGGGCTCGGTCATGGCAGGCACAGGGTAGAAAGATGGGACCATCCTAATCCATAGCGACACCACGGCGGCATCGCATTGCGCATCACCCCATCACTTTGCAATATATAAAAAATAGGCCGCAAGCGCAGGTAAATACAGCGCCAATAGCTACCATTTATATAGCAATCAAGCAGCACATGAGCGGAAGCCGACAAAACGTACGTCATCACCAGGGAGGGCAAAACCCCGGTGCTTGGGGTGCTTCATGCGCGCACGCGTGGCAAACGACGCGCCACGCATCACCTTGGCGTGGCCAAACCAGGGCACGGAATAGGCCATCCACGGGTCAGCGCTAAAACCGGGCCAGGGCCGGAAGGTGCTGGCTGTCCATTCGTGCACATCCCCCCAATGGAAACCCCTACGGGCCGCATGCATGGCCGCATATTCCCACTCAGCCTCGCTGGGCAGGCGACGCCCGGCCCAGCGGCACCAGGCATCGGCTTCCCACCAGCTCATGTGCATGGCCGGCTGCTGGCCCGCAGCGCGCAGACGCACGCCAAACCGGTTTTGCAGCACAGCGCCGCTGGCCACGCCGATCTGGTCTACATAGCGCGGTGCGCGCCGGCCTTCTTTCTCGTCCATGGCCTGTAGCCAGGCCCAGCCCTCGGGCTGCCACCAGGTGGAATTGTCGTAGCCGCCGTCGTCCACAAACTCCACGTACTGGGCCCAGCTAACGGGCTGCGCGTCGATCTCAAACGCGGGCAGTGCGACCGCGTGCGCCCATTTTTCGTTGTCAAACACAAAGCCGCCCGGCTGCGATCCGAGCTGCCACTGGCAGGCTGGCATCTGCAGCGGTGGCCGCGCGGCCATGCCTGCGGGTGGCTGCAATTGCAGAGGCACGCCGTGCACCTGTGCCAGGGTGATCATTTGCTCGCCGCGCAGGTCTTCATGGAACAGGGCCAGGCGGTAGAAGTACAGCGCGGCGTCGTTGTCGGGCGTCTTCTCCAGCAGCTCCAGCGTGCTCTCCAGCGTTTGCAGCAGGAAGTTCTTGGTGGTAGCCAGGTCTGGCGCGAATGCGGCGCCACGGCCCTCCATCTGCTCCTGGTTCCACCAGATGTCTGCATGGGGCTCTATTGATGCCAGCCGGGTGGGCTGAAAGGCGCATTCCGTACCCCGGCTGCGCTGGGTATTGCGGCCCAGCCAGGCCTCGGCCATCCAGCCGATATGGCCGGCCAGCCAGCGGGGCTGCAAGCCGTACGGCAAGCCCATCTGAGCCGACTCAAACTGGTCCAACAAATGCAGGGTGTGGTTGCGCGCATCCATCAGCGCCAGCGACAGCAGGTCGTGGCCCGCGCTGCGCATGGACGGCGCATCGATAGAGCCCGGCAAGGCCCGTGGCAGGGTGGAGGACATGGACCATTATTCACCCAAATACCCGCATTTGTAACGCCCGCCAACGGGCGCGCCCCAGCTTTACGCTAACAGCCGCGCGCAATGCTCACGCGAGTTGAAGGCATATTCGCGCGGACCGGGCACCCAGTGCGCCATGGCGGGCGAACGGTTGACGATATCGCCCCAGGTGTCACGCATGATGTCGGAGTCCTGCTCCTCGGCCATCAGCTTGTGCAAACTGCGAATTCTGCGTGCATCCGCATCGCACAAGGGTTGCTGCAGCATGCGCTCCACCAAACGGTTGAACCACTTGCGCGCCGGCATCCACTCGCCGACTGCGGGATTGAAGAGGTGGGCATCCATACCGTCGCGGCAAGCCATGAAGCGGCTGACCCGCTCGGTGTTATACGGAATCGGAGTGGCGGCATAACCCAGCTCGCCCTGCAAGGCCAGGGCCGCGCAGGCGCGGGTGAATGCCGCCAGGGACACTGCTTTGCGCACGCTCAGCGGCGTGTCAAACACGCGCACTTCCACCGTGCCGAACTCGGGTTTGGGACGCACGTCCCAGTAAATATCTTTCAAACTTTTGGCCAGGCCGGAGTCGAAAATTTCCTGGGCCACCTTTTCAAACGCGGCCCAGTTCTCCACACGCGGCATAGGGCCACCGTAGGGGTAGACCAACGGCTCCAGCGGGCGCGCAGCGCAAAAGCCGGTATCCACACCTTGCTGAAACGGCGATGCCGCAGACAGGGCAATAAACAACGGGCACAGGCTTTGCAGCACGTTGGCCACTTGGATCGCCTCCTCCTTGCCGGGCACGCCCACGTGCACGTGCATGCCGTAGGTGGAAAAGCGTTTAGGCAGGAAGCCGTACTTGGCATGCAGCTCGGCTGCACGCTCGGTCTCGGTGAACTCGTGCTCGTTCCAGAACTGCAAGATGTGTGTGCCGCCACCGCGCAGGTCGGCACTTTGGCGGCGGGCGATCTGCTTCACGGTGCGCACCAGTTCGCGCGCCTCGTCTTCCATGGCGTCGGCATCTTCGTGCACCGAGGTTGTCACCTCGATGGTGGATTGGGTTGCCTCCAGGGAGAAGCGTTCATGCTCCGGCAGCACTTCCAGTTCGCGCCAGAGCGCGGCACTGCTGGGGGACAGACGGCCGGTGGCGTCGTCCACGATCTGCAGTTCCAGCTCCATGCCGAACGTAAGTGCTTTTGAATGTTGGAAATGCATGTATTGGCTCCTTTTGGGGTGAGTCACTTGAAGGCCAGGCAGCAGTACTGCAGCTGGGCATCTCAAGTTATGGGGGTCAGAATGCCGGTGTGCAAGCAAACCGGGCTCGCAACTTGGTAAGCAATCCGCACAAATGACCCGTTCAGCACCGCCAAGCGACCTGGTTTCCAAAATACAAAAATGCCGCTAGCGCAGATAAATCAAGCGCATTCAGCTACTTTTTAAATAGCACGGCAGCGCTTTACATGCAGAAACAATAAATGCCGACCCTCATCCGCCAGAGGGCCATCTAGGCGTAAACCCGGCCCCTGCCGCGGCATCGGGCGTACGTTACAAAGCTATCATCGTGCGCTGCAAAAAAGCGGCCTCCATCGCCGCAGCCAAGGGCAGCGCCCTATCTTTTTCTGTATCGGAGTGACACCATGTCCGGATTACTCAAGCTTGCCCTCGGCATGGATTGGATCAGCCACCAAATGGGCCGCATTGCCGCCTGGGCGGTGCTGGCCGCAGCCTTTATATCTGCCGGCAACGCCTTCGTGCGCTATGGGCTGGACATCAGCTCCAACGGTTGGCTGGAGATCCAGTGGTATATGTTTGCCATCACCGTGATGCTGGGCGCGCCGGTGGTGCTCAAGCTGAATGAGCATGTGCGCGTGGACATCTTCTACGGCCGACTCAAGGGCCATGCCCCGGTGTATGTGGACCTGTTCGGCCTGGTGTTCTTTCTGATGCCGGTGATGGCCACCATCGCCTGGCTGAGCTGGCCACTGTTCATCGGCATGCTGCGTTCGGGCGAAATGTCGAACAACGCCGGCGGCCTGATTCGCTGGCCCGCCATGATGCTGTTGCCACTGGGTTTCGCGCTGATGTTTCTGCAGGGCCTGGCGGAGGTCATCAAGCGCATCGCCTACCTGCAAGGCAAATTCGAGATGGACACCCACTACGAGAAGCCGGTGCAGTGAGCACTCCAGCCTTCAAGATTTAACGCTTTTCGGGACACAACATGCAGATGGAAAATTTCGCGCCGATGATGTTCGGCGGGCTGGTGCTGATCATGCTGATCGGCTTCCCGGTAGCCTTTTCGCTGTCGGCGCTAGGCATGGCCTCGGGCCTGTTTGCGATCCAGATGGGCTGGTTCCCGGCAGTCTTTATGGAGAACCTGCCCATCAACATCTTCGGCATTTTGTCGAACGACCTGTTGCTGGCAATTCCCTTCTTCACCTTCATGGGTGCCGTGCTGGAAAAATGCGGCCTGGCCGAGGACATGCTGGACTCCATGGGCCAGTTATTCGGCACAGTGAAGGGCGGCCTGGGCTACTCGGTCATCATCGTCGGCTTCATCCTTGGTGCCATCACCGGCACGGTGGCAGGCCAGGTGATTGCCATGGCGCTGATCTCGCTGCCGGTGATGATCCGCTACGGCTACAACATGCGCTACGCCACCGGCGTGCTGGCGGCGTCCGGCACCATCACCCAGTTGGTGCCGCCCTCGCTGGTGCTGATCGTGATGGCCGACCAATTGGGCCGCTCGGTGGGCGACATGTACCGTGGCGCCTGGGGCCCATCCATCCTGCAGGTGCTGATTTTTGCGGGCTACACATTTTTGCTGGGCGTCTTCAAGCCCGACCACATTCCGGGCATCCCCAAAACCGCCCGCACGCTGAGCGGCGCCAAGCTGTGGGCCAAGTGCCTGCGCGGCATCATCCCCTCGGCCGTGCTGATCTTTGCCGTGCTGGGCTCCATGGGCGGCCTGCCGGGCATTGATACCGCCATCGCCACACCGACAGAAGCCGGCGCCATGGGCGTGGTCGGCGCACTGCTGCTGGCCGCTCTGCACCGGCGGCTGACGCTGCCGCTGATCTGGGAGTCCATGGTCAGCACCATGCGGCTGACGGCCATGGTGGTGTTCATTCTGATCGGCGCACGCGTGTTCTCCATGGTCTTCCAGGGCGTGGACGGCGCCAAGTGGGTCGAGCACATGCTGACTGGCCTGCCAGGCGGACAGATCGGCTTCCTGATCGCGGTCAACGTGTTCATCTTCTTCCTGGCCTTCTTCCTGGACTTCTTCGAGATCGCCTTCATCATCCTTCCCATGCTGGGCCCGGTGGCGGCCAAACTGGGCATCGACCTGGTGTGGTTTGGCGTGCTGCTGTGCGTGAACATGCAGACCAGCTTCATGCACCCGCCGTTTGGCTTTGCGCTGTTCTATCTGCGCGGCATTGCCGATACGCTGTTCAAGGAAAAGCGCATCGAGAAGCCGATCCAGTCGAACGACATCTACATGGGCGCCATACCCTGGGTGCTGATGCAGCTGATCCTGGTGGCCATCGTGATCTTTGTGCCGCAGACTGTGACCGTCTTCCTGCCCAAGGAAGAAAAGATCGACACCGAGAAGATCCAGATCGAGGTGCCTGTGGACGATTTGCAAAAGTCCGACAGCGCGGGCGAAAACCCGTTTGGCGATGCCCCCGCAGCAGATGCGCCCACCGATGCAGCATCGGCGCCCACCTCTGAACCCGCGAAGCCCTGAGCCTTGGGTCCCGCTCCTTTCCGTTTCGTGCCGAGCGGCGGCCAGCCGGTGGAAGACACGGCGTTCTCGCCATTGTTCAAGCTGTTGACCACCGCCATCGTGGGCGGCTGCGCGGTCTGGCTGGCGCAACTATTCACCAGTGGAGTGCTGGGCACCGGGCGCACCACCGGCGTGGGGTGGTTCATTGCCGGGCTGGTGCTGATGGCCTGGACCTGGTGGCACATCCTGCGCAGCCGCACCCGCATCAGCTTGGAGGGCCTGCACCAGAGCTGGATCTGGAACAAGCAGTTGGCCTATGACGACCTGGCCTATGGCAAGCTAATACGCGTGCGCGGCCTGGACTGGCTGATCGCCCCGCGCCTCTATGTGCGCACGTTGATGGGCAAGTTCGATGTGTTCTACGGCGCCACGCCGACACTCATAGCCGAATTCGAACGCCTGGTGCGCGAGTTGCAGGAATTCCGCAAGCCATAAAAAACTGCGCCCATGAAAAAACCGCGCCTCGGCGCGGTTTTTCTATTCCAGTGATACCGTGGAACCGGCTTTGCCGGGCCACTGGTATCGCCCACTGCATGTCGCATCGGTTTTATAAACCGATGCGAGGGGGGTTGGCGCAGCGAAGCGCAGCCTGGGGGTGTTCTAGAGTTTTATACTTTGCATATAGCTGTCGAAGCGGCCTTCGGCCACGCGGAACCAGGCCACCTGGTTGCGCTGGAAGGCGCGGAAGTCGGCAAAAATCTTCTTCCACTCGGGGCTCTTGGCATCGTTCTCTTCGTACACGGCCTGGGCCGCCTTGAAGGATGCATCCAGAATGTCCTTGGAGAAAGGCAGCAGCTTGATCTTGGAGCCCAGCAGTTGCTTCAGCGCTTCCGGGTTACGTGCGTCGTACTTGGCCAGCATGTCGACTGCGGCAACGGTGGTGGCGGCTTCCACGATGGCCTTGTTCTCGGGCGACAGCGCATCCAGGGCCTTCTTGTTGATGAAGAAGTCCACCTCGGGACCGCCCTCCCACCAGCCGGGGTAGTAGTAGTTGGGCGCCACTTTGGCAAAGCCCAGCTTCTGATCGTCGTAGGGGCCTACCCATTCGGCCGCGTCGATCGTGCCTTTTTCCAGCGCCTGGTAGATCTCGCCACCAGGCAGGCTTTGGGGCACCACGCCCATCTTGGCCATCACCTCGCCGACCAGGCCGCCGCCCAGGCGCATCTTCAGGCCCTTCAGGTCGGCCACGGTCTTCACTTCCTTGCGGAACCAGCCACCCATCTGCGTGCCGGTATTGCCGCCGGCATAGCTGACCATGCCGTAGTTGGCATAGAACTCGTTCATCAGCTTGCGGCCGTTGCCATGCATCATCCAGGCGTTCATCTGGCGTGCATTCATGCCGAAAGGAATGGCAGCGCCGATGGCAAACGCGGGGTTCTTGCCGTAGAAGTAGTACGGCACGGTGTGGCACATCTCCACCGAACCCTGCTGCACGCCGTCCACCACGCCGAACGGGGGCATCAGCTCGCCGCCGGCATGCACCGAGATTTCAAACTTGCCGCCCGACATGGCTTTCACCGCGTTGGCAAACACCTCGGCCCCGCCGTAAATCGTGTCCAGCGGTTTGGGAAAGCTAGAGGCCAGGCGCCAACGCACGGCGGCCTGGGCGTGTGCTGCAGGCGCCATGCCCGCAGCCAGTACACCCGCAATACCGGAATGTTTGATAAGAGAACGACGGTCCATGAAAAATCTCCCTCCGATGAATAAGTGCAGCCCCGCAGGCGCAGGGGGTAGACGGTAGTCTGCGCAGATTGTAGGGAGGCTTAACAGCCGATTTCGCACGGGTTTTCCCCTGCGCGCACCGGCCCAGAGTGCTACATATTCAATAGCTGCCAGCGCAGATAAGGTGTGCGCCAGCGGGCTATTTCTCTTTTGGCCAACCGTACCGACGCCAGACCCCACATCCCGCTCATATGTTTTGGTAGTTAGCAAACGCCGAATTAATCGTTCTCTTTCCAGCGCAGCCGTCCTACATTCGCCCACACATTCGGTACCCGTGGTACCCATCTGACAAGGCATACGATGACAACGACCCTGGAACGCACACCCACCCACACAGCTACGACGCAAGCACTTGAGATACGCCCTTTCGACGCCCCGCTGGGCGCCGAGGTGCTGGGCCTGGATCTAAGCCGGCCATTGGCTGCCAGTGACTTTGCACGCATCCACCGCGCCCACCTGGAGCACCACGTACTGGTGTTCCGCGACCAGCGCATCACACCGCAGCAGCAGGTGGACTTCAGCGCGCGCTTTGGGCCGCTGCAGATCCACGTGCTGAAGAATTTTCAGCTGCAAAACCACCCGGAAATTCTCGTTGTCTCCAACATCAAGGAAAACGGCCAACCTATCGGCCTGGGCGATGCCGGCGCTTACTGGCACTCTGACCTGTCGTACAAGGAAAAGCCCAGCCTGGGCTCGCTGCTGCACGCACAGGAACTACCCAGCGAAGGCGGCGACACCTTGTTCGCCAACCAGCACACCGCCTGGGACACCCTGCCCGGCGCGTTGCAAAACGCCGTGGCCGGACTGCGCGCCGAGCATTCCTACCTGGCCAAATACGAAGAGCTGCGCGCCCGCAACCCCTGGCGCCCCAAGCTGA
Organism: Rhodoferax sp. SPJ21; assembly: GCF_058216335.1. Classification (NCBI taxonomy): domain Bacteria; kingdom Pseudomonadati; phylum Pseudomonadota; class Betaproteobacteria; order Burkholderiales; family Comamonadaceae; genus Rhodoferax; species Rhodoferax sp. SPJ21. Next base: position 1,355,938 of record NZ_JBYZMO010000002.1, on the reverse strand, counting down.
CGCAAGCCCAGCTGGACGAGGTGCAGCCTGCTGTGCACCCCGTCGTGCGCACCCACCCGGAGAATGGCCGCAGGGCGCTGTTCGTCAGCGAACACTTCACCACCCGCATCGTCGGCATCCCCGAAGACGAAAGCCGCGCCCTGCTGGACGAGTTGTTTGCCCACACCTCCCGCGCCGAGCTGGTCTACCGCCACGTCTGGCAGCCGCACGACATGGTGTTCTGGGACAACCGCTCGGTCACGCACCTAGCCGCCGGCACGCCCGACCACCTACGCCGCAAGCTATTCCGCACCACCATCGAAGGCAATGCGCCTTTTTAAGAACACCATGCCATTCACTCTTACCCGCCTCGTCGCTGGCCTGGCGCTAGCCACGGTAGCGCTCACAGCCCAGGCCGAAGGCCGCATCAGCATCGCCCAGCAATTCGGCATCGGCTACCTGGTGCTCGACGTGGTGCAAGACCAGAAACTGATCGAAAAACACGGCAAGGCCCAGGGCCTGAACATTGATGTGGACTGGACCCAGATCTCTGGCGCCACCGCCATGAACGAAGCCCTGCTGGCCAACGCGCTGGACGTGGTGTCCGCCGGCGTGCCGCCAATGCTGACACTGTGGGACCGCACCAAGGGCCGGCAGAACGTGAAGGCCGTGGCCGCCCTCGGCTCGCTGCCCAACTACCTGATCAGCAACAACCCCAAGGTCAAGACACTGAAAGACCTGGGCGACAAGGACCGCATCGCCGTGCCGGCAGCCGGCACCGGCTTCCAGTCACGCACGCTGCAGATCGAGACCGCCAAGTTGTACGGCAAAGACGACTTCAAGCGCTTCGACACTATCTCGGTGAGCCTGGCCCACCCCGATGCCACTGCCGCGCTGATCGCTGGCGGCTCAGAGATCAACACGCATTTCTCCAGCGCACCCTTCTACTACCAGGCGCTGGAAAACAAGAACGTGCACAAGGTCATCAGCTCGTACGAGATTCTGGGTGGCCCGGCCACGTTCAACGTGCTGTACACCACGCAGAAATTCCACGACGAGAACCCCAAAACCTACAAGGCCTTCTACGCCGCGCTGCTGGAGGCATCGCAGTGGATCAAGGCCAACAAGCCCAAGGCGGCCGAGACCTTCGTCCGCGTGCAGAAGTCCAAGCTGCCGCTGGACTTCGTGCGCAGAATAGTGGAAGACCCGGAAAACGACTTCACCATCTCGCCCTTCCGCACCTATGTCTATGCCGACGAGCTGAACAAACTGGGGGTACTGAAAAACCGCGCCGCTTCGTGGAAGGACTATTTCTTCGAAGAAGCCTACGCCCAGCCGGGCAGCTGAGCACGCCATGGCCACCGTGACCAATTTGAAATCCATACCTGACACACCACTGCTGGAAGTCGATGGCGTCAGCCTGGAATACCGCACGCCAGCCCGGTTGGTGCGCGCCACCCACAAGGTCAGCCTGAACGTGTTCGAGGCCGACCGCTTCGTGCTGCTGGGCGCCTCCGGCTGCGGCAAATCGACCCTGCTCAAAGCCATGGGCGGCTTCATCGCGCCGGTGGAAGGCGAGATCCGCATCGCCGGCCGCAAGGTGACCCAGCCCGGGCCCGACCGCATCGTCGTGTTCCAGGAATTCGACCAGCTACCGCCGTGGAAAACCGTGCTCGACAACGTGGCATTCCCGCTGCTGGCATCCCGCACCCTGGGCAAGAAGGAAGCGCATGAACGCGCGCTGCACTACCTGGACAAGGTGGGCTTGTCGGCCTTCGCCAAGGCCTACCCGAACACCTTGTCGGGCGGCATGAAGCAACGCGTGGCGATTGCCCGCGCGCTGGCCATGCAGCCCAAGGTCTTGCTGATGGACGAGCCCTTTGCCGCGCTAGACGCACTGACGCGCCGCAAGATGCAAGAAGAGCTGCTGGCGCTGTGGGAAGAGGTGCGCTTCACCCTTGTGTTCGTCACGCATTCAATCGAGGAAGCGCTGGTCGTCGGGAACCGCATCGGCCTGCTGTCACCCCACCCTGGCCGCGTCCGTGCCGAGATCAACAGCCACGACTTCGGCATGCACAGCCAGGGCGGTGCCGATTTCCAGGCCGCTGCGCAGCGCATCCACCGCCTGCTGTTCAATGAAGAATCCGACGGCAGCCCCACGCCCGCCAACGAACTACCGCGAAAAATTGCATGAGTACTTTGAATCCGCCCATCCGGGCCGAATACGAGCGCGTGCTCGAAGCCCTGCCCGACACACATGTGGAGCGCCTGCTGCCCTGGACCGCCCGCGTCTGGGAGCAGGCCTGGCTGCGCCGTGGTTTGATCCTGGTGGCGTTGCTCATCCTCTGGGAAATCGTGGCCCGCCTGCAGAACAACGACCTGCTGCTACCCACCGCGCTGCAGACCGGCCATGCGCTGGTCGAGGGCCTGGCCAGTGGCGAGCTCATCACCAAGACGCGCATCTCGCTGAGCCTGCTGCTGCAAGGCTATATCGGCGGCGTCATCGCCGCCTTTGTGCTGACGACACTGGCGGTATCGACCCAGCTTGGGCGTGACCTGCTGGCCACACTGACGGCCATGCTGAACCCGCTGCCGGCCATCGCGCTGCTGCCGCTGGCCCTGCTGTGGTTCGGCCTGGGCCAGGGTAGCCTGGTGTTCGTGCTGATCCATTCCGTGCTGTGGCCGCTGGCCTTGAACACCTACGCCGGCTTCCAGGCGGTGCCCGAAACCCTGCGCATGGCCGGGCGCAACTATGGACTGACAGGGCTGCGCTATGTGCTGCAAATTCTGGTGCCGGCCGCGCTGCCATCGATCCTGGCCGGGTTGAAGATCAGCTGGGCCTTTGCCTGGCGCACCTTGATCGCGGCCGAGCTGGTGTTCGGCGCATCCTCGGGCAAAGGTGGCCTGGGCTGGTACATCTTCCAGAACCGCAACGAGCTGTTCACCGACCGCGTGTTCGCCGGCTTGGTGATGGTCATCGTGATCGGTTTGCTGGTAGAAAGCCTGGTGTTCCAGACGCTAGAGCGCTTCACCGTGCGCCGCTGGGGCACGCAGCGCTGAGCTGCATGCAAGGTGGATTCTGGCGCCTTTTACAGGGTGCCGGCTCCCCTGCCCACGGGACGGCGACTGCCCATTGAGCGTCAGCTAGCGAAACAAATTACGCTACCAATTTAAGAGCAGACTTCGCAGTACTTACCTGCGCTGGAAAGCGTTTTTCTATAGATGCCTCAATGCCGGCAGCGTCCAGGCCTTGCATCGCCATCAGCTTCACCGGGTCGCCGTGTTCGATGAAGTCGTCGGACAGGCCCAGCTGCAGCACCGGTAGGTTCACGCCCGCAGCCTGCAGGGCTTCCAGCACCGCGCTGCCGGCGCCGCCCATCACGGCACCGTCTTCCACTGTGACCAGAGCGGCGTGGCTGGCGGCGACCTGCAGCAGCAGTTCCACGTCCAGCGGCTTGGCCCAACGCATATTCACCACGGTGGCGTCCAGCTTTTCGGCTACGGCCAATGCCGGGTACAGCAGTGTGCCGAAGGCCAGGATGGCGATGCCCGAAGTCTGCTTGCTCTGGCGGCGGATCTCACCCTTGCCGTAGGGCAGCGGCTGCAAGCCCGGCTCCATGGCCGCACCGGCACCCGCGCCACGCGGATAGCGCACGGCCACCGGGTTGTCCTGCGCAAACGCGCTGCTCAACAGGCGCCGGCATTCGTTCTCGTCGGCCGGGCAAGCTACGCCCATGTTCGGGATGCAGCGCAGGAACGGGATGTCGTAGGCACCTGCATGGGTGGCGCCGTCGGCACCGACCAGGCCGGCCCGGTCCAGAGCAAACACCACCGGCAGGTTTTGCAAGGCCACGTCGTGGATCAGCTGGTCGTAAGCGCGCTGCAAAAAGGTGGAGTAAATCGCCACCACCGGCTTCAGGCCTTCGCAGGCCAGGCCGGCAGCGAAGGTCACAGCATGTTGCTCGGCAATGCCCACGTCAAAGTAGCGGTCTGGAAACAGCTTTTCAAATTCCACCAGGCCAGAGCCTTCGCGCATCGCCGGCGTGATGCCGACCAGGCGACTGTCCTGCGCAGCCATGTCGCACAGCCAGCGGCCAAACACCTGGGTGAAGGTGGGCTTGCTGACGCCGCTGGCTTTTTGCAGACCCACGGCCGGGTCGAACTTGCCAGGGCCGTGGTAAGCCACGGGGTCGGCCTCGGCCAGCTTGTAGCCCTGGCCTTTTTTGGTGACCACGTGCAGGAACTGCGGGCCGGTCAGGTGCTTGATGTTTTCCAGCGTGGGGATCAGCGAGTCCAGGTCGTGCCCGTCGATGGGGCCGATGTAGTTGAAGCCAAACTGCTCGAACAGCGTAGCCGGCACCACCATGCCCTTGGCATGCTGCTCGAAGCGTTTGGCCAGCTCGAACAGCGGCGGCGCGCCCTTGAGCACCTGCTTGCCCACGCTCTTGGCGGCGGCATAGAACTGGCCGCTCATCAACTGGGCCAGGTAGCGGTTCAGCGCACCGACGGGCGGGCTGATGCTCATGTCGTTGTCGTTCAGGATGACCAGCAAATTGCAGTCGCTGACGCCGGCATTGTTCAGCGCCTCGAAAGCCATGCCGGCGCTCATGGCGCCGTCGCCGATGATGGCCACGCTGCGGCGGTTCTCACCCTTTTGCTTTGCCGCCAGGGCCATGCCCAGCGCGGCCGAGATGGAGGTGCTGGAATGCGCCGTGCCAAACGCGTCGAACGGGCTCTCGGAACGGGTCGGGAAGCCCGACAAACCGCCCAGCTGGCGCAGCGAGGCCATGCGGTCGCGCCGGCCGGTCAAAATTTTGTGCGGATAGGTCTGGTGGCCCACGTCCCACACCAGGCGGTCTTCCGGGGTGTTGAAGACGTAGTGCAACGCCACCGTCAACTCCACCGTACCCAGGTTCGAGCTGAGGTGGCCACCGGTTTTGGACACGCTGTCGATCACAAACGCGCGCAGCTCATCGGCCAGCGGTTTCAGCTCGGTGCGGGGCAACAGGCGCAGGTCCGCCGGGTCGTTGATGGTTTCCAGCAGCGGAAAGGTCGATGGTTTCGCGGTAGGCATAGTTTCAATTCTTGTGTAGGCGTAAACAACGGACCTCGCCAGAACACCCCAGAACCGGCTCTGCCGGGCTGGCGGTGTTGCCCCCTGCAAGGGGGTTGGCGTAGCGACACATAGTGCGCGAAGACTGGGGGTGTGCCATATCAGCTGGACCGGTTCACCACCATATCGGCCAGGGCACGCAGCGCCTGGGTGTTGGGCAGGTCGCTGGCGTCGAGCGCGGCCAGGGCCTGGGCCAGCAGTTCCTGGGCGTAGGCAGTGGAGCGCTCCAGGCCCAGCAGGGATACATAGGTGGGTTTGTCCTGGGCGGCGTCCTTGCCCACGGTTTTGCCCAGGGTGGCGGCGTCGGAGGTAACGTCCAGAATATCGTCCACCACCTGGAAAGCCAGGCCCAGCGCGGCACCGTAGTCACGCAGCGCCGCATGGGCGGTGGCGGACAGCGCGCCCTGTTTGCAGGCTGCGCCCATCATCACGCTGCCCTGCAGCAGGGCGCCGGTCTTCAGGCGGTGCATGCAGCGCAACTGGTCTTCGCTCAGCGCCAGGCCGATGCTGGCCAGGTCGATGGCCTGGCCACCGGCCATGCCCTGGTAGCCCGCGGCCTGGGCCAGCAGGCGGCACAGCGTGGCCTGCACGCTGGCCGGGGCTTCGCTGCCTTCGGGCGTGAGCAATTCAAATGCCAGAGCCTGCAACGCATCGCCAGCCAGCAGGGCCTGGGCCTCGCCAAACTGCACATGCACCGTGGGCTTGCCACGGCGCAGGATGTCGTTGTCCATGCAGGGCATGTCGTCATGCACCAGCGAATAGGCGTGGATCAGCTCGGCCGCGCAGGCGGCACGCAGGGCTGCGTCGTCCAGGCCCGCCGTGGCGGTGGCGGCTTCACCGGTGGCCACGGCTTCGCGGGCGGCCAGCACCAGCAAGGGGCGCAGGCGCTTGCCGCCGTCCAAAACGGCATAGCGCATGCCTTCGCGCAGAGCGGCAGGGGCGGGATGTTCGTCGTCCACCACGCCACCAGCGGCTACCCAGTCGCTCAGCGCCTGTTCTACACGGGCCAGCTGCTGGCTGCTCCAGCGGGGCAAATCAAATGCGTCAAATGCGGTCGTAATCATTCTTGCGTCCATGGCTTCAGTACACCCTGGTCCAGCACCTTGATCTGCTGTTCCACCGCGTCCAGCCGGTCGCGGCAGAACTGCAGCAGCTGGGCGCCGCGCTGGTAACCGGACAGCAGCTGTTCCAGGGGCAATTGGCCCGATTCAAGGCGGCTGACCAGTTGCTCCAGCTCCTGCTGGGCGGCCTCGTAGCTGGCAGGCAAGGCCTCTGGCGGGGCGTCGGATACGGTTTTGGCGGCGGCCTTGGGCATGGGTGGGGCAGAGGTTGGAATCGGCAAAGAGGGGGGATTTTACGGGCTGGCACGGGCGCCTGCGCCGCACGCGCCAGCCCAAAACACCCCGGCGGGTACAATCGGCCCTCTTTTCGCCACCGGTGACCGTGCATTTGCTGCACCGCCGGAGCTTCTTCCCGCGCAAAATCCCTGGATTCGCGCCTAACCTGCCCCTTCATAGGGGGAGTCTCTAGGTCAGGACAACCATGTCTGATTTAAGTCTTCAACTGCAGCAGGCCTCAAGCCAACTACCAGTTTCAAGCTATTTTGACGAAGCGCTGTTTCAGCGCGAGATCGAAACCCTCTTCCAGCGAGGGCCACGCTATGTCGGCCACAACCTGGCCGTGCCCGAGGTGGGCGATTACTACGCCCTGCCGCAAGAGGGCGAAGGCCGCGCGCTGGTGCGTACGCCGAACGGCGTGGAACTGGTTTCCAACGTATGCCGGCACCGCCAGGCGGTGATGCTCAAGGGTCGGGGTTCGCTGAACACCACCCAGCAGGGCAGCGCCGGTGGCAATATCGTCTGCCCACTGCACCGCTGGACCTACAGCGGCGGCAATGGCACGCCCACCGGCACGCTGCTGGGCGCGCCGCATTTCGCCCAAGACCCCTGCCTGAACCTGAAGCAGTACCCGCTGCAGGAATGGAATGGCCTGCTGTTCGAAGGCTCCAGAAATGTGCAAGCCGACCTGGCGGGCATGGGCCCGCTGGCCGACCTGGACTTCACCGGCCATGTGCTGGACCACGTGGAGCTGCACGAATGCGACTACAACTGGAAGACCTTCATCGAGGTCTATCTGGAGGACTACCACGTAGGCCCCTTCCACCCCGGCCTGGGTGGCTTCGTCACCTGTGACGACCTGCAGTGGGAGTTCAAGGACCAGTATTCGGTGCAGACCGTGGGCCTGGCCCAGCGCCTGGGTGTGGCTGGCAGCCCAGCCTACCAGCGTTGGCAGGATGCCCTGAAGGCGTACAACCAGGGCGCTGCCCCCAAGCACGGCGCCATCTGGCTGACCTACTACCCGAACGTGATGGTGGAGTGGTATCCGCATGTACTCACCGTCTCCACGCTGCACCCCATCAGCCCAAACAAGACGCTGAACATGGTGGAGTTCTACTACCCTGAAGAAATCGCCGCCTTCGAGCGCGACTTCGTCGAGGCCCAGCAGGCCGCCTACATGGAAACCTGCGTGGAAGACGACGAAATCGCCCTGCGCATGGACGCCGGCCGCAAGGCCCTGCTGCAACGTGGCGACAACGAGGTCGGCCCCTACCAAAGCCCGATGGAAGATGGCATGCAGCACTTCCACGAGTGGTACCGAAATGCTATTAAATAAATAGCTGCTAGCGCAGGATCTATTTGTGCTAGCGGCCTATTTTTCATAGATATAGAAAGCGGAGCGATGCAGGCTTTATGGATGGTGCTGGCGGCTTTTGTATTTGCCAGCATGGGGGTTTGCGTCAAGTTCGCCTCGGCGCACTTCAATCCGGCTGAACTGGTCTTCTACCGTGGGCTGATCGGCATGGCCTTCCTGGCCACCCTGGCGCGCGCCCAGGGCGTCAGCCTGAAAACCAGCTACCCCGGCATGCACGCCTGGCGCAGCACGATTGGCGTGGCCTCGCTGGGGGCCTGGTTCTACGCCATCGCCCACCTGCCCCTGGCCACGGCCATGACGCTGAACTACATGAGCAGCATCTGGATCGCCGCCTTTCTGATCGGCGGCGCACTGCTCACCTGGCGCCCCGGCCAGGGCAATTCAGCCCTGCAGCAAGGCCCACTGGTGCTGACCGTGATGGCAGGCTTCATCGGCGTGGTGATGGTGCTGCGCCCCAGCCTGGACCAGAATGAAATGTTTGCCGGGCTGATCGGCCTGCTGTCGGGCATGGCGGCGGCATTCGCCTATATGCAGGTGATGGCGCTGTCGCGCATGGGCGAGCCGGAGGCGCGCACCGTGTTCTATTTCGCCGTGGGCTCGGCCGTGGCGGGCGGTCTGGGCATGCTGCTGACCGGCGCATCCGCGTGGCACTGGCCTACGGCCTTGTGGCTGCTGCCCATAGGCGTGTTTGCGGCGCTGGGCCAGCTGTTCATGACGCGCGCCTACGCCTCCGCCAAAACCCAGGGCGCCATGCTGACGGTGGCCAGCCTGCAGTATTCGGGCATTGTGTTTGGCGCGGTTTACAGCCTGCTCTTGTTTGGCGACAAAATCTCGTCCCTGGGTTGGCTGGGCATGGGCCTGATCATGGCCAGTGGCATCGCCGCCACCGTGCTGCGTGGCCAGGCCGCGCCGAATGCCCCCGCCGAAGAACACTGAAAGGTAAGCACCGATGTACAGCACCCTCATCTCCGTCGAACAGCTCCAGGCCCTGCAAGCCAGTGGCCAGCCTTATATGGTGTTCGACTGCACATTTGATCTGGCCCAGCCCGACGCCGGCCAGCAGCAGTACCGCGCGGCCCACATCCCCGGCGCGGTATATGCGCATCTGGACCACGCCCTCAGCGCCAAGACCGGCCCGGCGGTATCCGGTGGCCGCCACCCGCTGCCCACCCAGGAAGCCTTTGCCACCTGGCTGTCCAGCGTGGGTTTCAGCAATGACATGCAGGCCGTGGTGTACGACCGCAACGGCGTCAACTACTGCGGTCGCCTTTGGTGGATGCTGAAGTGGATGGGACACGCCGCCGTGGCCGTGCTGGACGGCGGGCTGCAAGCCTGGCAGGCCGCAGGCGGCGCCGTGACCGACGCGGAAGAGCCGCATAAATTCACAACCAACTTCACTCCAGCGCAGAGCCTATCTGCGCTGGTAGCTACAGAAACTGTAGTAAGCAAGCTGGGCCGCCCGGGCCAGACCATCATCGACGCCCGCGCCACGCCACGCTTCAAAGGCGAGGTCGAGCCGCTGGACCCGGTGGCTGGCCACATCCCTGGCGCGCTGAACCGCCCGTTCGGCCTGAACCTGGGGCCGGACGGCAAGTTCAAGCCCGCCGCCCAGCTGCGCGCCGAGTTTGAAGCCCTGCTAGGGAACCGCGACCCCGCCAGCGTGGTCCACCACTGCGGCAGCGGCGTCAGCGCCAACCCGAACCTGATCGCCATGGAAATCGCCGGTCTGGGCACGACCGGCCTGTACGCCGGCAGCTGGAGCGACTGGTGCAGCGACCCGTCGCGGCCCGTGGCCCAAGGTTAAAAGCCGGTGACAGGGGCAAACTTATGTAAAGCCCGTCATCGCTGAGGACCGCGCGGTCGTTGCACACTGAGCGACTCACAAGGAGACATGCGATGAGCGTCCCGCCTTTCCGATGGTTTCCCCCCGCGCTACTGGCCAGCCTGCTGCTGGGTGCCTGCGCCACCCATGACCCAGCCAAACCCTCGGCCACATCGGCCAGCACATCCCGCCCCGCCCCGGTAGACGCCTACAAGCTGAGCAACCGCCTGACCTGGGGTGCCACCACAGCAACGCTGGAACAGGCCGAATCCAAAGGGCTGCCGGCCTTTCTCCACCAGCAGCTACACCCCGGCCCCGCCACCCTGCCCCCGGTCGTCCAGCAACAGATTGCGGCCATGACGATCAGCCAGCAGCCGCTGGTGCAACTGGCCACCGACATGGAGAAACGGCAGAAGGACGTCAACGCCACCTTCGCCAATGACGACGATAAAAAAGCCGCACAGCAGGCCTACCAGCAGGAGATGAACCGCCTGGGCCGCGAAGCCGCCACCCGGCACCTGCTGCGCGCCCTGTACTCCAGCAACCAGGTGCAGGAGCAAATGACCTGGTTCTGGCTGAACCACTTCAACGTGCACCTGTACAAAGCCAATCTGCGTGCCATGGTGGGCGACTACGAGGACACCGCCCTGCGCCCCCACGCTTTAGGCAAGTTCCGCGACCTGCTGGGCGCCGTAGCCCACCACCCGGCCATGCTGCGCTACCTGGACAACGAGCAAAACGCTGCCGGCCGCATCAACGAGAACTACGCCCGCGAGCTGATGGAGCTGCACACCCTGGGCGTCGGCGCGGGCTACAGCCAGCAAGACGTGCAGGAGATGGCGCGCATCCTCACCGGCGTGGGCTATAGCTTCAACCCCGACGCCCCCAAGCTGCGCAAAGAGCTGCAGGGCGACTACGTGCGCCAGGGCCTGTTCGAATTCAACCCCAACCGGCACGACTACGGCCCCAAAACCTTACTCGGCCAGCCCATCAAAAGCCGAGGCCTGGCCGAGCTGGACGAAGCACTGGACCGCCTGGCCAAGCACCCGGCCACAGCCCATTTCATCAGCCGCAAGCTGGCCCAGTACTGGCTCAGCGACACGCCGCCACCCGCCCTGGTGGAGCGCATGGCGCAAAGCTTTTTGCGCAGCGATGGCGACATCGCCGTGACCCTGCAGACCCTGATGACCTCGCCGGAATTTGCCCAGGGTGCCGGCCAGAAGTTCAAGGACCCGATGCACTACGTGGTGTCTGCTGTGCGCCTGGCCTATGACAACCAGCCCATCCTGAACGTAGGCCCTATGCTGAACTGGCTGAACCGCATGGGCGAGCCCTTGTACGGCCACCAGACGCCCGACGGCTACGCCCTGGACACTGCCGCCTGGGCCAGCCCCGGCCAGATGGCCACACGCTTTGAAATCGCCAAGGCCATAGGCTCGGGCAACGCCGGCCTGTTCAAGACAGACGGCCCGCAGCCCGTGGAAAAAGCCGCCTTCCCACAACTGGCCAATGCGCTCTACTACCGCGCGCTGGGCCAGACCCTGGGGCCGAATACGCAAAAGGCATTGGCAGAAGCCACCTCGCCGCAAGAGTGGAACAGCTTCCTGCTCAGCTCCCCCGAGCTGATGCACCGTTAGGAGAAAAAATGCAACGCCGCCACCTGCTCCAGACTGCTACTGCCCTGCCCTTTGCGCTGAACGCCGGCCAGCTGTTTGCTGCGGCCGCCGCCCCCAACACGGCCACGCCACGCCTGCTGTTCGTCTTTTTGCGCGGGGCCTACGACGCGGCGAACCTGCTGGTGCCCACCAGCAGCGACTTCTACTACGCGTCCCGGCCCGAGATCGCCATTCCGCGCCCTGGCACCGACCTGAACACCGCCATCGCGCTCAATGCCGACTGGGGCCTGCACCCGGCGCTGCGCGACACGGTGTACCCGCTGTTCCAGAAGGGCGAGGCCAGCTTCATCCCCTTCGCCGGCACCGACGATGTGTCGCGCAGCCATTTCGAGACACAGGACAGCATCGAACTTGGGCAGCCGCTGACCGGCCCAAAAAACTTCCGCTCCGGCTTTCTGAACCGGCTGGCGACGGTAGTCAACGGCGCCACGCCCATGGCCTTTACCGACAGCCTGCCGCTGTCCATGCAGGGCACGATGCAGGTGCCCAACACGGGACTCAAGTCGGTTGCCAAACCAGCCGTAGACCCGCGCCAGACGGCCATCATCGCGGCCATGTACCAGGGCACACCACTGGCCAGCCCTGTGACCGATGGCTTTGCGGTACGCGACGAAGTCACCCGCGAACTCAGCGGCGAGATGCTGGCCGCCAGCCGGGGCGCCATCAGCGCCAAGGGCTTCGAGCTGGAAGCCCAGCGCATCGCCCGGCTGATGAAAGAGCGCTACAACATCGGCTTTGTGGACGTGGGCGGCTGGGACACGCACGTGAACCAGGGCGGCGCCACTGGCTACCTGGCCTCGCGCCTGGACGAGCTGGGCCGGGGCCTGGCCGCCTTTGCGCAAGAGATGGGGCCGGCCTGGCGCAACACCACGGTGGTGGTGGCCAGCGAATTCGGCCGCACCTTCCGCCAGAACGGCAACCGAGGCACCGACCACGGCCACGGCTCGGTGTACTGGGTACTTGGAGGTGGTCTACGCAGTGGACCGAATGCAGGTGGACCCAATGCGGGCGGCCAAATCGCTGGCGAGCAGCAAAAGGTAGAACAAGCCACCTTGTTCCAGAACCGCGACTACCCGGTGCTCAACGAATACCGGGCGGTGCTGGCCGGCCTGTTTGCGCGGCAGTTTGGGCTGAACAGCAAGCAGCTGGACCAGGTGTTTGCGGGCGTGAAGGCCAAGGACATCGGGCTGGTGTAAGTCGCACCTGGCACAACGGGGTAGGCCCAACCCAGCAGCTTGCGGTACTTCACAAAGCCGCTCTTGTCGGCCGCCGCGCAAAGCGGGTGGGCAGCTTGCTGAAGGCGGCAAGCCAAGCATAGGTGCGCTCGGCCAGCAACGCCAAGTGCAAACAATGCCATACGCCTGCAGTTTGCCAATCGCGTAGGCGCCTGCAGCAGGGCATACCACTGTCGAAGCCCAGTTCCTGGGGCAGATGCTCCCATGGCGTGCCTGTACGCAGTACCAACAGAATGCCATTCAAGGCTTGCTCGTCACGCAGCCTGGGTCTGCCTCCCCGTGGGCGAAGGCTGGGAGACCGGCAGCAATGGCTCAATTCTTTTGGACATCGCTGCGCTGATCTCTTTGTTTCTGTTTTTCCCCATGCCGCGTCAACCGCACGACCTGCGTTGCACGATGACAGGCTTTTGTTAGCCGCTCTTATTGGGCTATGGCAGCTTTGCGGGCCAGCTTGACCTTGTACATGGCCGCATCGGCGGCCTTCAAAGCCTGAGCCGCATCGTACGTGCCTGGTGCCACCCCTAGCACCCCCACACTGGCGCCTGGGTAATGCAACAGCACCTCGCCCAGGTTGTATTCCCCCACCGTGGCCTGGAACACGCGTTCCTGGAAGGCACTTTGCGCGGCGGGCAATAGTTCGGGCTGTTCAGGCCCAAAGGCAATCACCACAAACTCATCGCCGCCCAGACGGCCAGCCAAGTCCTCGCTGCGCAGCAAGGTGCGCAAACGGTCGGCCAGCGCAACCAGAAATTGATCGCCCATGTGGTGCCCATGTGTGTCGTTGATGGCTTTAAACCCATCCAGATCAATAAAAGCCACCAGCACAGAGCTCCCCCGCCGCGCGCCCTGAGCCAGCAAGCGGGTCAGTTCCTCGTGCAGCGCGCGCCGGTTGGGTAGCTGGGTGAGCGAGTCGGAGGTCGCGTATTCGGTCAGCCGTGCATTCGCTTGGAGCAGTTTCTGCATCAGTTGCTCGCGCTCCACCTGCTGCCCAATCAAGCGGGCAAACAGTGACAGCAAGCGTTGCGCCTGGGGCGGCAGCGCGTGCCGCTCGGAACTGGCCGCGCACAAAGTGCCATACAGCGAACCGTCGGTCAACTGCACGGGGTTGCTGAGATAGGTCTGGATGCCTAGGGCGCGTGCCGCAACCGAATCGCCCCAGCGTGTGTCTACATCGTTAGCGAACGGGTGGCCGTCGTCCAGGGCCCGTTTGCACAAGGTGTCTTCCCAGGCCACGCTCAGCCCCTCTGGCATCTGCATCGTGCTGGCGTTGCGGGCGTAAAGAATGTGCTGAACGCTGTGTTGCAGGTCGATAGTGGTCAGATAGGTGGACTCCATGCCCGTGATCGACTCCAGCATTTCCAGCAGCGGACGCGTCAGCTCCTCCAGGGTATTGGCCGACGTGACCGTCGAGGAAAGGTGGTCGAGTAGGGTGTCCATAAAGTAATTATTGCCTACGTCGCCCCAGCCGGCGCATCCCGGTGGCTCCACCACGCGGCTTCAAATGGACCATGAACAGGCTGTGAACGTGTCGCATGCCAGCTATATTGTGGTGCCCGATTGAAAGCGACCGTTTCCTGAACGCATAGCCTAACTCCCTGCATAACGGGGACTTCTAGATGGAAAAACGGCTTGTACTGGGCATAGCGGCAGCCATCTTTGCCGCGTTTTCGTGGTCGCTAGGCTTTGTTGCGCCCTACGTGATCGGCCCCTATTCCATTTACGACCTGGCGGTATGCCGATTTGTGCTGTCAGGGGTGTTTGCACTCGCCATCCTGCTGGCGACACCAGGCCAGCTGCGTGGCCTGGGCGCCATGGACTGGATAGTCGCCGCATGGCTGGGGCTGATCGGCTATGTGGGGTACTTCTTGATCATCGCGGCCGCCGTGGTCTACGCGGGGCCCATCATTCCGCCGGCCTTTGTGGCGACGGTGCCGGTAGTTCTGGCTGTCATCGGCAACTTCGGGCCGGATCGTATCTCCTGGCGCGGCTTGGCATTGCCTCTGGCGCTGACCCTGGCTGGCCTGCTGATGGTGAATGCGAGCGGGCTGACAGGCCCCGGCGACGCAGCCCAGGGCAACGTCTTGCTGGGCATAGGCTTCTCACTTGCCGCCGTGGCGCTCTGGACGCTGTTTGGCATCAGCAACCAACGTGCGCTGCGCCAACGCGCCAACGTCAATGCCCTGACCTGGACCGCGCTGATGATGTTGGGCGGCGCGATTGAAGTCCTGGCCTTCATTCCCTTGGGCTTGCAGCTGGGGCTGTTCAACACCCCCGTGCTTGGCCTGCACTGGAGCGTGGCCGCGCCCTTGTTCCTGTCGTCCACTGCGCTGGCACTTCTAGGCGCCATCGGTGGATCGTGGGCCTGGTCCATCGCCACACGCCGACTACCCATCGGCCTGGCCGGCCAGCTGATCGCTACAGAAACGATATTTGCCACCAGCTTCGGCCTGATTGCACACCAGCGCGCACCCGCCTGGTCCGAGGCCGGCGGCATAGCACTCTTGCTGGTGGGCGTGATCACCGCCGTGGGTGCCTTCCACCGGGCGCAGCGCAGGCCTGCAGCACACGGCGGCTAGAACGCCCCGTGCGGATCAGCCCAGCAGCTTGCGGTACTGCACAAAGCCGCTCTTGTCGGCGATGTGGTCGTACAGCTGCATGGCTTGCAGATTGCTCTCGTGCGTCAGCCACCAGACGCGGGACGCATGGTCATGCTCGGCGCTGGCATACACATGCTCGATCAGCGCCCGGCCCACGCCCTTGCCGCGCAGGCCGGGCTGGGTGAACAGATCCTGCAGATAGACGTAGTCGCCCTCGGTCCAGCAGCTGCGGTGGAAGATGTAGTGCACCATCCCCACCAGTTCGCCATCGATCTCGGCCACCGCGCAGTGCATGGGTTCGCTGGCGTCCAGAAAGCGCGCCCAGGTGCGCTCGGTCACCGCCTCGGCGATATCGACCTTGTAAAAAGCCTGGTAGGCCTTCCATAGCGGCAGCCACTGCGCATGGTCTGCGGGCTGGGCCATTCGGATGTTCATTTGGCAACTCCATTGTTTGAAGCACCAAGGGTACGCACAAGCTGGCTCCTTCGCCAGCACCACCAAGCAGGAAAAAAATAGGTCCACGCCTGCTGGCACCAGCGCGGCATCAAGCCCCCGCCGCAGCCCGTATCCAATCCCGAAACGCGCGCACCAGCGGCGCCTCGGCACGCGACTCGGGGTAGACCAGGTAGTAGGCGTCGCTGCTGTTCAGCGCCTGCGCAAACAGCTGCACCAGCGCGCCGGATGCGATCTCGGCCTCGACCAGAAAACGCGGTA
Source organism: Rhodoferax sp. SPJ21 (assembly GCF_058216335.1). Classification (NCBI taxonomy): domain Bacteria; kingdom Pseudomonadati; phylum Pseudomonadota; class Betaproteobacteria; order Burkholderiales; family Comamonadaceae; genus Rhodoferax; species Rhodoferax sp. SPJ21. The sequence continues at coordinate 1,340,090 of NZ_JBYZMO010000002.1, read as the reverse complement.
GCAGCGCAGCGCCCAGGCCCGAAACTGCGGCCTGGGCAATCATGGCGAACTGCTCGTAGCGCGGGCCGCGCAGGGCGTGCACGCCGTCGGCACCCACCTGTTCGAACCAGTCGGCCCACTGGGTGGGACGGGTGGTTTGCTGCAGCAAGACCACCTTGGACAAATCCTGAACGTGGGCCACACCGTGCTGGGCCTGGTAGGCGGGGCTGCAGACGGGCACCACCTGCTCGTGCATCAGGTACTCGCACACCGCACCGGCCCACAGCGGCGCGCCGAAGTGGATAGCGGCGTCCAGCGGCTCCTGGGCAAAGTCAAAAGGCTCGCTGCGGGCGGCGATGTTGACGGTGACATCCGGGTGGCGCCCGGCGAAGTCGCCCAGCCGTGGAATCAGCCAGCGGGTGCCGAAGGTGGGCAGCACGGCCAGATTCAGCAGGCCGCCGCCATCGGAATAGGCCATGGCCTTCTGCGTGGCGCTCGCCAGTTGCTGCAGCACGGCGCGCACGTCGGCGGCGTAGACCCGGCCCGCATCGGTGAGCACCACGCGCTGGCGCACCCGGTGGAACAAGGCCATGCCCAGCTGCAGCTCCAGCTGGCGGATCTGGCGCGACACCGCGCTTTGCGTCAGGTGCAGCTCTTCGGCGGCGCGCGAGATGCTGGTGTGGCGGGCGGCGGCCTCAAAAGCCAGCAGGTCGGCCACCGGTGGCAAGAAGGTTTTACGAAACATGGTTATGCCCCCGGGGAATGAAGCAGAGCGGCTGCTCTCAAGCCATTTCACGCTCTAGCGCAGATTTAATCTGCGCGAGCAGCTAGCATCTTTGCAAACACTTGATTCCATTTTCGCATCAAGTCGTTCTAATTTGTCGCTATGCAAGCCGTCCGTATTGCGCGATATTGGGGCCACTTCTCCACACCCCGCCTATCGCACCATGTCCCAAGCCATTGCCACCCTCCCCTCTGAAGTCGACCAGCTGCTGCAACGCCTGGGTGTGCCGCGCACCGCCTATACCGGTGGCACGCTGGCCGTGCGCTCGCCCATCTCGGGCGAGACGATTGCCAACCTGCCGCAAACCTCGGCCGCCGACGCCACAGCCGCTATCGCCCGCGCCCACGCCGCCTACCAGGCCTGGCGCAACGTGCCCGCTCCCCGCCGGGGCGAGCTGGTGCGCCTGCTGGGCGAAGAGCTGCGCGCAGCCAAGGCCGACCTGGGCCTGCTGGTCACGCTGGAAGTCGGCAAGGTGCCCAGCGAAGGCGCTGGCGAGGTGCAGGAGATGATCGACATTTGCGACTTCGCCCTGGGCCTGTCGCGCCAGCTGTATGGCCTGACGATTGCCACCGAACGCGCCGAGCACCGCATGATGGAAGCCTGGCACCCGATGGGCGTGGTCGGCGTCATTTCGGCCTTCAACTTCCCCGTCGCCGTATGGTGCTGGAACGCCGCGCTGGCCCTGGTCTGCGGCAATGCCGTGGTGTGGAAGCCGTCCGAGAAGACACCGCTCACCGCCCTGGCCACCATGGCGATTGCCCAGCGTGCGCTGGCCCGCTTTGGCGATGCTCCTGCGGGCCTGCTGGAGCTGCTGATTGGCCAGCGCGACATCGGCGAAGTGCTGGTGGACGACGAACACGTCAAAGTGCTGTCGGCCACCGGCTCCACCGCCATGGGCCGCGCCGTGGCGCCGCGCCTGGCCGGCCGCTTTGCGCGCGCAATTCTGGAGCTGGGCGGCAACAACGCTGCCATCGTCACCCCCTCGGCCGACCTGGACCTGGCGCTGCGCGGCATCGCCTTTGCCGCCATGGGCACGGCCGGTCAGCGCTGCACTACGCTGCGCCGCCTGTTCGTGCACGCCAGCGTCTACGACAAGCTGGTGCCGCAACTGGCCCAGGTTTACGGCAAGGTGCAGGTGGGCGACCCGCGCGCTGCCGGCACCTTGGTCGGCCCGCTGATCGACCGGGCAGCCTATGACGGCATGCAAAAGGCCCTGGAAGAGAGCCGCGCCCTGGGCGCCACGGTGCACGGCGGTGCGCGGGTGGACGGCATTGCCGGTGCCGATGCCTTCTACGTGCGCCCAGCGCTGGTCGAGTTGGACGCCCACGCCGGCCCGGTGCTGCGTGAAACCTTTGCGCCCATTCTGTACGTGCTGCGCTACGAGTCGTTTGACGATGCGCTGAAATGGCACAACGCGGTGGGCGCGGGCCTGTCGTCGTCCATCTTCACGCTGAACCTGCGCGAGGCAGAACAGTTCATGTCCAGCGCGGGCTCGGACTGCGGCATTGCCAACGTCAATATCGGCCCGAGTGGCGCGGAAATCGGCGGCGCCTTTGGCGGCGAGAAGGAAACCGGCGGCGGCCGCGAATCGGGCTCGGACAGCTGGAAGGCCTATATGCGCCGCGCCACCAACACCATCAACTACTCCACGGCCCTACCACTGGCACAGGGCGTGAAGTTTGATGTAGGGGACTGAAGCCATGGCCCACTCTCGCACAGGCGGCCAGATCCTCGTTGACCAACTGCTGACACACGGCGTACAGCAGCTCTTTTGCGTACCTGGCGAAAGCTTTCTGGCGGTGCTGGACGCCCTGCACGACACATCGATCGCCGTGACTGTTTGCCGCCAGGAGGGCGGTGCCACCATGATGGCCGAAGCCCAGGGCAAGCTGACCGGCCAGCCCGGCGTGTGCTTTGTGACACGCGGCCCCGGCGCCACCAACGCAGCGGCGGGCGTGCACATCGCCCACCAGGACTCCACGCCGCTGCTGCTGTTCGTCGGCCAGGTCGCGCGTGCAGCGCTGGGGCGCGAGGCGTTTCAGGAGCTCGACTACAACGCGGTGTTCGGCAGCATGGCCAAGTGGGTGGTGCAGATCGACGACCCCAAGCGCCTGCCCGAGCTGGTGTCGCGCGCCTTCCACGTCGCCACCTCGGGGCGGCCAGGCCCCGTGGTGATCGCCCTGCCGGAAGACATGCTGACCGAAGCCGCCACCGTGGCCGACGCCCTGCCCTATGCGGTCACAGAAACGTACCCCGGCCCTGGCCAGCTCACAGAACTACAACAACGCCTGGCGGGGGCCCAGCGCCCGGTGGTCATCCTCGGCGGCAGCCGCTGGAATGACGCTGCCGTGCAGCAGTTCAAAGCCTTTGCCGAGGCGTTCGCGCTGCCGGTGTTTTGCTCGTTCCGCCGCCAGATGCTGTTTGACCACCGCCACCCCTGCTACGGCGGCGACCTGGGCCTGGGCGCAAACCCACGCCTGCTGGCGCGCATACGCGATGCGGATCTGATCTTGCTGGTCGGCGGGCGCCTGTCCGAGGTGCCGTCGCAGGGCTACGAGCTGCTGGCCATTCCCACGCCCCGTCAGGCACTGGTGCATGTCTTTGCCGACGCCGATGAATTCGGCAAACTGTACCGCGCCACCCAGTCTATCCACGCCACGCCGCAGGCCTTTGCCGCAGCCCTTGGCACGCTGCGGCCGGCATCGCCCCCGGTGTGGGCGGCGAACACGGAAGCAGCGCACGCAGACTACCTGCGCTGGAGCGACCCCGCGCCCATCCATATCCCCGGCCCGTTGCAAATGGGCGAGGTGATGCAGCACTTGCGCGAGGTGTTGCCTGCCAACACCATCTTCTGCAACGGGGCTGGCAACTTCGCGACCTGGGTGCACCGCTTCTGGCCCTTCACCAGCTACGCCAGCCAGCTTGCGCCCACCAGCGGCTCCATGGGCTACGGCCTGCCGGCCGGCGTGGGCGCCAAACGCCTGTGGCCCCAGCGCGAGGTGGTGGTGTTTGCGGGCGACGGCGACTTCCTGATGCACGGCCAGGAATTTGCCACCGCCGTGCAATACGGCTTGCCCATCATCGTGGTGCTGCTGGACAACGCCATGTACGGCACCATCCGCATGCACCAGGAACGGCACTACCCAGGCCGCATCAGCGCCACCCAACTGAAGAACCCCGACTTTTGCGGCTACGCCCAGGTGTTTGGTGGCCACGGCGAAAAGGTAACCACCACCGAAGAGTTCGCCCCGGCCCTGGCCCGCGCCCGCGCCAGCGGCAAGCCCGCCATCTTGCACTGCCTGCTGGACCCGGAGGCCATCACACCCACCAGCACGCTGCAAGGCATACGCAGCGCGGCCCAGGGTGGCTGAATCACTTTGCGACACGGCTTTACACCCTGGTCGCATAGTCCGCCTACACTGCCGGTTCTGCATTTTTTGCTATCGGAATCCTATGCATCTGTTGAAACTGGCCCCGGCCGCACTGTGTCTGGCCGCATCGGCCTTGCTCTACACCCCGCTGGTATCGGCCCAGGCCGCAGCCCCCGCAGCCACCGCCGACAAGGAGCAAGCCGCTAAGGAGGCCGACGGCCAACTGGCCGCCGCCGGCTGGCTGATGATGCTGGACCAGCAAAACTGGGGCGGCGCCTACGAGGCGGCCAGCCAGTCCTTCCGCAACTTGGTACAGATCGGCCAGTGGATGGACAGCATCCCCGGCGTGCGTGCACCCTTTGGCGCATTCGAGAACCGCACCCTGGCGCGTGTGGTCTACAAAACCACCATGCCGGGGCGGCCTGATGGCGAATATGTCACTTCGATTTTCAACACCGACTTCGCCAACAAAAAAGGCGTGGAAGAAATCGTCGCCACCGTGCGGGACACCGACGGCAAGTGGCGCGTCATGGGCTACGCCCCGCGCTAAAACAGGCTTTAGCCATGCTGCAGATCCTGGGTAAACCCACGTCCATCAACGTACGCAAAGTGCTGTGGCTGTGCGTGGAAATGGACTTGCCTTATGCGCTGGAACCATGGGGTGCGGGCTTTCAGTCCACCGACACGGCGGCCTTCAGGGCACTCAACCCCAACGCCTTGGTCCCTGTCCTCCGCGACGGTGACTTTGTGCTGTGGGAGTCCAACGCCATATGCCGCTACCTGGCGGCCAAGCAAGGCCGCACGGATCTGCTACCAGCCGGGCCTGCGGCACGCGCCAAGGTGGAGCAATGGATGGACTGGCAAGCCACCGAGCTGAACAACGCTTGGCGCTATGCCTTCATGGGCCTGGTGCGGCACAGCCCAGACCACCAGGACCCAGCCCTGCGCGCCGCCAGCGTGCACAGCTGGAACCGCCACATGCAGATCCTGGAAGACCAGCTGCAAGGCACCGGCGCCTATGTGCTGGGCGAGGACTTCACGCTGGCCGACATCGTTTTGGGCCTGGCCGCCCAGCGCTGGTACATGGCGCCGATGGAGCGGCCCGCCCTGCCAGCGGTACAGGCCTATTACGAACGGCTGAACCTGCGCCCGGGCTACCGCCTGCACGGCCGCAACGGCATGCCCTGAGCCTGCGTCTACATCAGCAGGTTTTCGGCGATCTCCAACGCGACCACGTCGCCGGGCAGGCCGGCCATAGACTCAATGCGCATGGCCGTGGGCTAGCCCGCTGACAAAAGTCACCAGCCCTATGCCCAGCAAGAGCCAGGCGATTTGGGCCACAGTTTGCGCAGCACTCAGGCGCTTTTGCAGCTGGGGAATCAGGTCCGCCAGTGCCACATAGATAAAGCTGCTGGAGGCCACCACCAGAAAGTACGGCAGCCATTCGTGCAACAGGTCCACCAGGGCAAAGCCCACCACGCCGCCCAGGGCCGTTACCGCACCCGCCAGCGACACCTTGACCAGCGCCGCACGCCGGTTACTGGAGGTGCCACGCAGCACCACCAGGTCGCCCATATGGTGTGGCACCTCGTGCACCAGCACGGCCAGCGCCGCCACCCAGCCCAGGTGCGCATCGGCCATGAAGGCCGAGGCAATCAAGATACCGTCGCCAAAGGCATGCACGCTGTCGCCCGTAAGCACGGCCCAGCCGCCGGTGCGCAAGGGCGCAGCGTGGTGGTGGTCATGCGAATGGCCGTGGCCGTGATCATGCCCGTGGTCATGGCCTTGGCCATCGACCTGCGGACCTTGGTGGTGTTCATGGCCGTGGTGCCACAGCTCGGCTTTGTCGAGCAGGAAGAAGAACACCAGCCCCACCAGCAGCGTGCCAAACAGCTCTTGCGCGCCGGCCTGGCTCTCGAAGGCTTCGGGCAATAGGTGCATGAATGCCGTGGCTAGCAAGGCGCCCGCCGCCAAGCTCAGCATGTGCTGCGTATAGCGCGCCAGCACGCCAAAACTGAGCGCAGCCGCCAGCCACACACTGCCAATACCAGCACACAGGGTGCCAACCAGAATTGCAAGAAGAGTCATGGGGTCCATCAGACAAAAAGCCGACATCGACGGGCTTGGTACACATTTGTGTCACCTGATCTTAGCAAGACGACCCTAACCGCCCCGGCACTGGCTCAGCCCCCGCAATAAAAAGAATTGCAAGATATACATCTCGCGCCGCAGAATGCCCGCTCGGTCACCAGCAGAATGCAACAGGTTCTTATTTCGGTATGAAATTTGCGTGCATTTTTTCTTGGTTAAGTAAATGCCGCTGATTTAAACCCTACACTGTTTGTAGTTATTTGTAACTACTGGGACCTGATACATGAGCACTAGACACCCTAACTACGACGCCGGCTTCGGCTCCTTCTTTCGGTACCACGGTTGGCTAGCTCCTGGTGTCAAGCTCTTCCGCTCCATCAGCTTTCCTGCAAAAGCCGCCTGGATATCCATCATGCTGGTGATACCGCTGGCACTGCTGGTATGGCTATTCTGGCAACAGACCAGCGACCAGATCAACATCACCCAAAGCGAGCAGCAAGGCATTGCGTACGTAACGCCAATCACAGAATACATTGCAGCGGCACAAAACCTGCGCCGCTCGGCCACAGCCAAATCGGCTGACATGGCCGAGATGCAAACCAAGGCCAATGCCGCGTTCGAGAAAGTTGTAGCCCAGCAAAAATTGTTCACTGCATCAGCAACTGGCAGCAACAACAGATTTCAATCGCTGAGCAAGGCGCAGAGCGCCATTGCGCAGGCGCCTGTTGCGGCCACCCTTGAGGAAACGTTTGCAGCCCACTCCGCTGTGATCCATGAAGCCCTCAGACTGATCAGCGACGTCGCAGACGACGCACAGCTATCGCTGGACCCGGAACTGGAGAGCTACCACGTAATGAATGTGGGCGTGCTTCTGGGCCCCAAATATTCAGAACAACTGGCACGGCTACGCGGTCTGGGCTATGCGGCCATGGCAAGCAAAGAGCCTTTGGCACCCAAGGTATCTGAGCTTCTGCACGAAAACATGTCTTTGATTGAATTCATCGACGAGCAAGTTGAAAACTCCTACCGGCTGGGCGTAGAAGACTTTCCCGAAGTCGCCAAAACATTCGACATGAAGGGTGTGGACGACTCCCGCGGAGCCTTACTCAAAGCCATCGAAACAGACATTCTGGGCGAGTCCATCAAAGGCGACCCGGCGGCATTCTTAGCCATGGCTACAACGGCAGTGGATAAGCAGCGCGCCATTGACCTGCAACTGCGCGAACTCTTGAATGGCATGCTAGATGCGCGCATGACCCGGTTGAAGCGCGCTTTCTTCAGCGAACTGGGCATTTGCCTTTTATCCATCGCCCTGGCCGTGTACCTGATGCTGGCTTTCTACAAGGTCATGATGGGCGGCCTGCAAGAGGTGTCCGGGCATTTGACCGAAATCACCAAGGGCAACCTCACCACCGCGCCCAAGCCCTGGGGTACGGACGAAGTGGCGCAGCTGATGCTCACCATGGGTGCAATGCAGCTCAGTTTGCGCAAAATTGCCTCCAGCGTGCGAGAAGGTGCTGGCAGCGTACAGACTGCCAGCGACGAGATCGCCTCGGCCTCGCTGGACCTTTCGCAGCGCACTGAATCGAATGCCGCGAGCCTGGAGAAAACGGCTGCCAGCATGGAGCAAATTACCGCTACCGTGAAACACACGGCCGACTCGGTACAAGGTGCCACCAGCATCGTGCGTGAAAACGCGGCCTCGGCTACCCGTGGCGGCGAGGTGATCAGCCAAGTGGTGAAAACCATGGACGGCATTCGTACCTCGTCCAACCAGATCGGTGAAATCATTGGCGTGATCGATGGCATTGCCTTCCAGACCAACATCCTGGCACTGAATGCAGCGGTAGAGGCCGCACGCGCCGGTGAGCAAGGCCGGGGTTTTGCCGTGGTGGCGTCAGAGGTGCGCTCGCTGGCCGGCCGTTCGGCCGCAGCGGCCAAGGAAATCAAGACCCTGATCTCTGCCAGCATCGAGCAGGTGGAAGTCGGCACCCGGGTAGTGGCCGAAGCCGGCACCACCATTGGCGAAATTGTGGCCAACGCCGGCAAGATCGACACCCTCATGGGCGAAATCGCTACCGCCACCCGTGAACAGACCCAGGGCGTCGCCGAAGTTGCCACCGCCATCCAAGACCTGGACCAGTCCACCCAGCAGAATGCAGCGCTGGTGGAGCAAACCGCCTCGGCTGCCAGCAGCCTGGCCGAGCAGGCACAACGCCTGACCGACGACGTCGCGTTCTTCAAGTTCAAGTAACGGGGTTGCCGCCGGCTCCCTGGCATGGGAGCCGGCGGTATCACATGCCATTCAGGCCTTCAGGCCTTCAGGCCACCAGCGCAGACAAATACTGCGCTAGTAGCTATCAAAAAAATAGCAATCAATGGGCCTTGTCCCAGTTCGGGCCCACTCCTACTTCGGCCAGCAAGGGCACCTTCAAATCGGCCACACCGGCCATCAGGCGCGGGATCTCGGTGCGCAGCCATTCGACCTCGCCCTCAGGCACTTCGAACACCAGTTCATCGTGCACCTGCATGACCATCTTGGTGCCACGCTTCTCGTCATCCAGCGCCTTCTGCACCGCCACCATGCTGAGCTTGATCAGGTCGGCGGCCGTGCCCTGCATGGGCGCGTTGATGGCGGCGCGCTCGGCACCCGCGCGGCGCGGGCCGTTGGGTGAATTGATCTCGGGCAAGTACAAGCGCCGGCCCAGCACGGTTTCCACATAGCCCTGCTCCTTGGCCAGGGCCTTGGTTTCGTCCATATAGGTTTTGACGCCGGGGTAGCGCTGGAAGTAACGGTCGATGTAGTTTTTAGCAGCCGTGTTGTCGATGCCCAGGTTGCGCGCCAGGCCATAGGCACTCATGCCGTAGATCAGGCCGAAGTTGATGACCTTGGCGTAGCGGCGCTGCTCGCTGCTGACCTGCGCCACCTCCACGCCAAACACCTCGGCAGCAGTGGCGCGGTGCACGTCTATGCCTTCATGGAAGGCGCGCAACAGCGACGCATCGCCGCTGATGTGGGCCATGATGCGCAGCTCGATCTGCGAATAGTCGGCGCTGGCAATCAGGCTGCCTGCGGGGGCTACGAAAGCCTCACGCACGCGCCGGCCTTCGGGCGTGCGGATAGGGATGTTTTGCAGGTTGGGGTCGTTGCTGCTGAGGCGCCCGGTCACCGCCACGGCCTGAGCGTAGTGGGTGTGCACCCGGCCACTGCGCGGGTTCGCCAGCAGAGCCAGCTTGTCGGTGTAGGTGCCTTTGAGCTTGCTCAAACTGCGGTGTTCCAGAATCTTGGCCGGCAGCGGGTAGTCTTCGGCGAGCTTCTCCAGCACTTCTTCGTCGGTACTGGGCGCGCCGGTCGCGGTCTTCTTGACCACCGGCAGGCCCAGCTTGGTGAAGAAGATTTCGCCGATCTGCTTCGGGCTGCTGAGGTTGAACGGCTGGTCGGCCAGCACATGGGCTTCGGCCTCCAGCTGCAGGATGCGCGCGCCCAGCTCGCCGCTCTGCTTGGCCAGCGTGGGCGCGTCAATCAGCACGCCGTTGCGCTCTATGCGGTACAGGGCTTCGCTGGAGGCGATCTCCAGCTCGTAGATGCCGCGCAGCTTGGCATCGGCCTGCAGCTGCGGCCACAGGAAGCGGTGCACGTCCAGCGTCATGTCCGCGTCTTCGCAGGCGTATTCGGCGGTCTTTTCCACGTCCACCTGGTTGATGGTGAGCTGGTGCACGCCCTTGCCGCACAGGTCTTCAAAGCTGATGCCGCTGCGGCCCAGGTGGCGCTCGGCCAGACTGCTCAGGCCGTGCGGCTTGTGCACTTCCAGCACATAGCTTTGCAGCATGGTGTCGTGGGCGTAGCCCTGCACTTCGATGCCGTGGTTGGCGAACACATGGCGGTCGTACTTGATGTTCTGGCCCAGCTTCAGTTTGGCCGGGTTCTCCAGCCAGGGCTTGAGGCGTGCCAGCACCTCGTCGCGCGGCAGCTGGGTGGGTGCGTCGGGGTAGTTGTGCGCCACCGGCACATAGGCGGCCTCGCCCAGCGTCACGCTAAAGCTGATGCCGACGATCTCGGCCACCATTTCGTCGATGGAGTTGGTTTCGGTGTCCAGCGCCACCAGCTCGGCGGCTTCCAGCTTGGCCAGCCAGGCGTCGAATGCTTCCCAGGTCAGCACATTGTCAAAGCCTGGCGTGCGGCCACGCACTGCGGCGGGTTCGGTCGGTTCATCGAACAGGCCAGGCTCGGCGGGCGAGGCGGCCTTGGGTGTTTTGGCCGGCTTGGCCGGTGCCGGCTCGGCGGCTGCACCGTCCAGCTTGCTGGCCAGGCCCTTGAAGCCGTATTGCTCATAAAAAGCCTTCAGCGCGCCCGTATCTTGTGCGGTGTACGCTAGCAAATCTAGAGCAGGCAGCCCTTCGATGTGCTCCACCAGGTCGCAGTCGGTCTTGATGGTCACGAGGCGGCGGCCCTGGGGCAGCCAATCCACGGCATTGCGCAGGTTCTCGCCGGCCACGCCTTTGATCTCGGTCGCGCGCTCCATCAGCGCGTCCAGCGAGCCGTATTCCATGAGCCACTTGGCGGCTGTTTTGGGCCCCACTTTGGCCACGCCGGGCACGTTGTCCACGGTGTCGCCCACCAGGGTCTGGTAGTCCACCATCAGGCTGGGCGGCACACCGAACTCGGCCGTCACGCCCGCTACGTCGCGGCGCTTGCCATTCATGGTGTCGATGATGGTCACATGCTCATTCACCAGTTGGCTCAAATCCTTGTCACCGCTGGAGACAATCACCTCAACGCCCTGGTCGCCGGCCACCCGGGCCAGCGTGCCGATCACGTCATCGGCCTCCACGCCCGGCACGGCCACCACCTTCCAGCCCAGCAGGCGCACCACTTCGTGCACTGGCTCGATCTGGCTGCGCAGGTCGTCCGGCATGGGGCTGCGCGTGGCCTTGTAGGCGGGATACCACTCGTCGCGAAAGGTCGGGCCCTTGGCGTCGAAGATGCACACCGCGTAGTCGGCACGCACCTCTTTGCGCAGGCTGGTCATCATGTTGACCATGCCGCGGATGGCGCCGGTGGCCGCGCTGGTGGGGTCGCCGGGCACAGCGCGCAGGTCGGGCATAGCGTGGAAGGCGCGGTACAGGTAGCTGGAGCCATCGACCAGCAGCAGAGTTTTCTTGTTCGTCATGGGGGCATTTTGCCTGCGGGGGGCGCGGGCTTGTCCGCAGGTAAAGCCTCACCACAGCCATGCTATACAAAGCATAGCTGCTAGCGCAGACATTACCTGCGCTAGAGGCACAAAAGATATGTAAACGCTGCAGCGGTCTTCAAACAAACTTTAATTACAATCAATTCTTATTACCATTTGCATTTAAGAATCCCCGCATGCCTTCTTCACGCTGCCGCCGCAGCTTCCTGGCCTTGCTGCTCTGCGGGCTGGCCGCCGGCGCTGGCGCAGCCGACAAGGCCCCGGCCAAGCCTGCCGCCCCGCGCAAACTGGCCGCCGAGCTGGGCAGCGGCGCTGCCGACGGCGTCTTCCCCCGCACCGTGGCCCATTACCTGGGCACAACCACGCTGGCCCGGCAACCGCTGCGCGTGGCCGTGCTATCCACCGGCCAGAACGACGGCCTGCTGACCCTGGGCCTGGTGCCCGTGGGCACCACCCGCGACGACCAGGGCCGGCTATATGCCGATTACCTAGTCCAGGGCTTTGCCAGCCGCCAGGCCGAGATGCGCCGCTCTGCCGACCTGGGCGTGCGCAGCGCGCCCGACCTGGAGGTGCTGGCCGCCCTGCGCCCCGACCTGATCCTGGTCAACAAGGCCATGCTGACGCCGCAGATGCACGCCCTGTACCAGCGCATCGCGCCCACGGTGGTGACGCGCGGCAACGGCGTGAACTGGAAGATCGACTTCCTGCTGCTGGCCGACGCCCTGGGCCGCAGCGAGCAGGCCCGCGCCTGGCTCAAGCAATACCACGCCGATGCCAACGCGCTGGCCCAGCACTGGCAGGCGGATAGCGCCCCCAGCGTCTCCTTTGTACAGGCCAATGCGGTGCGCAACCGCGTGATGGGCGTACGCTCGTTCGCCGGCAGCATTGCCGAAGACGCCGGCCTGCAGCGCCCGCCCAGCCAGCGCTTCAACGGCAATTCGCAGGACATCAGCGGCGAGCTGCTCGACCAGGCCGATGCCGACTGGATCTTCTACGCCGCACGCGACAAGTCACTGCCCGGCCTCACCGGCTCGCCGCTGTGGGCGCGCCTGCGCGGTGCCGCCCAGGGCCACGCCGTGCGCGTGGGGCTGGACCCGTTTTATCTGAACGCCGGCCCGCTGGCGGCGCGCACCGTGCTGGATGCGCTGGCCCGCACAGCCTCTACTGCCCTGCCCACTCCATGACCGTCTTTCCTTCCGTCACCCCGGCGCGCCGTGCCGCCCGGGGCCTGGGCCTGCTGTTGCTGCTGGCCGCGCTGATCGGTTTGGTGCTGGCCAGTATTTCGCTCGGCTCGCGGCCGATTCCCTTGGCCCGTTTATGGCAACTGCTGTGGCAGCCGGACGGCAGCGTGGAATCCGCCATCGTCTGGCAGATGCGCATGCCACGCACCGCGCTCGGCCTGGCCGTGGGCGCGGCCCTGGGCGTGGCTGGCGGGCTGATGCAGGCGCTGACGCGCAACCCGCTGGCCGACCCAGGCCTGCTGGGCATCAACGCCGGCGCCGCGCTGGCCGTGGTGCTGGCCATGTCGGTGCTGGGCATAGGCAGCTACATCGGCACTGTGGGCTTTGCGCTGCTGGGTGCGATGCTGGCCGCCGTCGGCGTGTATGTGCTGAGCAGCGGCGCAGCCCCCAGCGCGCAGCGCGTGCGCCTGCTGCTGGCGGGCATGGCCATCAGCGCCAGCCTGGGCTCGTGCACCGGCATCGTCACCCTGTTCGACAGCAATACCTTCGACGCCTACCGCTTCTGGGTGGTCGGCGCGCTGGATGGTCGCGGCACCGACGTGCTGTGGCCCATGCTGCCCCTGGTGCTGGTGGGCTGCGCGATTGCGCTGTGGCAGGCGCGTGCGCTGGACGCCATAGCGCTGGGCGACGAGTTCGGCCAGGCCTTGGGCCTGAGGCTCAAGCCGGTGCGCGTATGGAGCTTCATCGCCATCGCCCTGCTGTGCGGCGCTGCCACGGCCGCTGCCGGGCCGATTGCCTTTGTCGGCCTGATGATTCCGCATGCGGTGCGCCTGCTGGTGGGGCCGCACTGGCGCTGGATACTGCCCTACGGTCTGCTGGCCGGCCCGGTGCTGGTGCTGGGCAGCGACATCGTGGGCCGGCTGATCGCGGTGCCCAGCGAGATCGAGGTGGGCATCGTCACCGCCTTCATCGGCGCGCCGGTGCTGCTGGCCCTGGTGCAGCGCAGCCGGCGCGGGAGCGCGGTATGAGCTTGAACATCAGCACCGGCATCTGGGCCGAACTCGCGCACCGCCGCACCCGCATCGTGCTCGGCGTTTTACTGGTCGCCGGCCTGGCCGTCACCCTGCTCGGCCTGCGCCTGGGCAGCTACGCCATGCCCTGGGGCCGCTTCTTCGCCACGCTGGCGGGCGGCGGTGAAGACATGGGCCGCATGGTTTTACTGGAGCTGCGCCTGCCGCGCGCCTTGGTGGCCCTGGGCGCAGGTGCAGCACTGGCCATGGCCGGCGCCATCTTCCAAAGCCTGTCGCGCAACCCGCTGGCCAGCCCGGACATCATCGGCCTGACAACAGGATCGGCCACCGGCGCGCTGGTCACCATTCTGTGGCTGGGCGACAAGGCGCTCAACTTGCCGCTGGGCGCGTTGGTCGGCGGCTTGGCCACGGTCGCGCTGGTCTATCTGTTCAGCCTGCAGCGCGGCATGCAGGGGCAGCGCCTGGTGCTGATCGGCCTGGCCGTCGCCGCTATGCTGGCCTCGGTCAACGACTTCCTGCTGACCCGCGCCGAGCTGGACCAGGCCCTGGCCGCCAAGATGTGGCTGCACGGCAGCCTGCAAGGCAGCGGCTGGCTGCAGGCCCGGCGCCTGGGCCTGGGCTGCGCCCTGCTGCTGCCGCTGGCCTGGCTGCTCAGCCCCCGCCTGCGCCTGCTGGAAATAGGCGACGAACTGGCCACCAGCCTGGGCCTGAACGTAGGCCGCAGCCATACTTACCTGACCCTGGTGGCCGTAGCGTTGACCGCGCTGGCCATCGCCTGCGCCGGGCCGATCGGCTTCATCGCGCTTGCCGCGCCACAGCTCGCGCGCCGCCTGTGCCGCGCGCCGGGCATCGGCCTGTGGGCCGCCGCCCTGGTCGGCGCCGTGCTGTGCGCCAGCGCCGACCTGCTGGCCCGGCTGTTGCTGGCGCCTTTCCAAATTCCCGTCGGCCTGGTGACCAGCGCGCTCGGTGGCGCCTATTTGACCTATTTACTCGCCCGCGAATGGCGAAGCCACGATCTTTGAGCTTATGCAAACACCTTCTGCTTGTCGCCTCCGTGGCGAAGACCTGACCCTGGCCTACGGCACCACCCACGTGGCCGAGCACCTGAGCGTGGCCATCCCCGACGGCGCCTTCACCGTCATCGTCGGCCCGAACGCCTGCGGCAAATCCACCCTGCTCAAAGCCCTGGCGCGGCTGCGCACACCGCAGGCCGGCCAGGTGTATCTGGACGGCGCGCAGATCGGCAGCTACCCCACGCGCGAAGTCGCGCGCCGCCTGGGCCTGCTGCCGCAAACTGCCATCGCCCCCGAAGGCATACGCGTGGCCGAGCTGGTGGCGCGCGGGCGGCACCCGCACCAAAGCCTGTTCGGCGGCTGGACGGCCAAGGACGACCGCATCGTCGCCCAGGCCCTGCGCGCCACCGCTATCGAAGACCTGGCGGACCGCCTGGTGGACGAACTCTCCGGCGGCCAGCGCCAGCGCGTCTGGGTGGCCATGGTGCTGGCGCAAGACACGCAGTTGCTGCTGCTCGACGAGCCCACCACCTACCTCGACCTGGCCCACCAGATCGACCTGCTGGAACTCTTCCGCGACCTGAACCGCCACCAGGGCCGCACCCTGGTCGCCGTGCTGCACGACCTGAACCACGCCTGCCGCTACGCCGACCACCTGGTCGTCCTGCGCCAGGGTCAGCTGGTGGCCCAGGGCGCGCCGAAGGACATCATCACGGCGGCGCTGGTGGAGCGGGTGTTTGATCTGCCGTGTCGCATCATTGAAGACCCGGTTTCGGGGACGCCGCTGGTGATACCGGAGGGGCGCGTGCGGGGGTGATGGGTAGGCGGTTACTCTCAAATTAATAGCTGGCTGTGCAGGTAGATCCTGCATTGGTGGGCGATTGGGTTTGAACCTTTAGGTTGAACTTTGACTGCCAACATCCCCGGCCGGGATGTGCGCCCGGCGGCGCAGTAACGTTTCTTTTGCGTGGCCAAAAGAAAGTCACCAAAGAAAAGGCCAGCCGAAGTCGTCGCCCCTTCGCTGCGCTACGGGTACGCTGCGTTGCTCGGTCTGGCCGGGGTCCTGCTCGAACTCGGCCTACGGCCTCAAACAATCGCAGGCCCTGATCCGCCCAGCCCTGCGCTACTCGCCGACGCCACACGGCGTGGGTGCGGACAGCCGGCCCGGCAAGCCGGGCATCGCGCCGCAGGCGCGAAGAATCCCCGTCGCGCCCTAGGCGCGATGCGGTGCGACGCACCGCCGATCCCGGTCCCCGAGGTCCCCCTCTGGATGCGCCGAGGAGCGCCGCGCCAAGTGGATCAGGGCCCGCGACTGTCTGAGGCCAAAGGCCGAGTTCGAGCGGGACCCCACTTGGCGTGAGCACCACAGGTTCCCCGACGCGATAGCGGCGGGGCGCAGACAGTGGGGGCGCCTTTCTTTTGGTGACTTTTCTTTTGCGCAAAAGAACAAGTTACTCGCCCGCCGGGGCGAACTCCCGGCCTGCGGCGACTGTGACGCCCACAGCCGCAAATACCGCCCACAACCAAGAAAACCGGCTCCAGAGCACACTTCACCTGCGCAAGCAGCTACGAAAAAAGAGCATTTAGCCCTTAACCCATTGAAGACAAGCTACAGGCAGCCAGAGTAGTCGCAAGACTTCATCGGGCTATAGTGAGCAACTGTTTGTCTGCGGTGTTTGTCAAAATTTTTATACCTGTATAAAAAACTAGGGCGCCCTACGGAAAGCCAATCAGCAAGCCACTTCCAGGAAATTTTGATGACCAATATAGACGGCAGCGAATTTTTTATCCCGCAGGTTTTGCGGTCTACATTACGTTAGAGCGCACAAATGAGTACCACCCCATGGGAACGTCAAGGATGCCGCGCTTGCCGTGCAGCGTGGAACACCCCGAGTCGCGAGCCACTGATATTCCAGGGCACCAACCTTGAACGCCACGCGCACCTACACCAGTGCGGCCGCTGTGGTGTGTATTGGGAGGAGGGCGAGCGTTATGCGTCGGAAATCTCGGGAGAGCAAGCCTCCGAGTTTCTGCTAGGTGTGCAAATGGAAGCGAAGGCCCGGGAAATCCTGGCAGATCTAACAGAGTCCTTCTACGGCCCGGAGGTCGTTTACGAGCTTTCTAACGACCTCCACAAGTTTCGAGTTGAAGGACGGCCACCGCACTGGATCTATCTGTCTCGCGATTTCGTTGATGACCACACGGCGTTAGAGATTGTTAGCTTTTTACCGCCTGACGACTTGGTTGAGGAACTGAAGCAGTCGGAGCAGAGCCGTTGGTTATTCATCGGCTCACACGGAGTGCGTGATGTTGACGATGCGTTCGGACGTGGCCATGCGCTCTAACATTTCGCTCCATCGGACCGCCTTCGGCGTCCGCTGAGCTCGCACGTTAAGCTTGGCACCAAGGCCCACCCTACAGTGACAAAACGTCACCCCACGCGCTACACAAACCGTAGCTATCCGCGCAGATAAATAAAGCTCCACCGCCTGATTTCGCCGGTAAACACGCTAGCCGCCCGTGACGCATTGGTTACGCGGGCTCGCCCAGGGCCATGGATAATTCGCCAGCTTTTCCATCCCCCCTCTCTCCACGCCCCCATGTCCAACCTCATCGTCCACGGCGGTACGCCTTTGCGCGGCCGCATCACCCCTTCTGCCAACAAGAACGCCGTGCTGCCGGTGCTGTGCGCCACGCTGCTGACCTATGAGCCGCTGCGGCTGCTGGGGGTGCCGGACATTACCGATGTGCGCAAGATCCTGGACATCTTCCGGCTGCTGGGCAGCGAGGTGCAGATGGACTATGCGACCGGCACGCTGGAGCTGCACCACCGCGAAACCGTGTTCGACGCGGCGCGGCACCGGCTGCCGGAGGAGATGCGCTCGTCCATCATGCTGGTGCCGCCGCTGCTGGCGCGCTTTGGCGTGGCGCGGCTGGAGGACAACGTGAAGGGCTGCACGCTGGGCGTACGCGAGATCGACCCGCACATCGACGTGTTCCGCCAGTTCGGCGGCCTGGTGGAGCGCAGCGAAGGCTCGCTGCTGGTGCGCTGCCGCGGCCCGCTGACGCCGACCGACCACTGGCTGGACTACGCGTCCGTCACCACCACCGAGAACTTTGTGCTGTGCGCGGCCTCGGCCAGCGGTGTATCCACGCTGACGAATGCCGCGTCGGAGCCGCATGTGCAAGAGTTCTGCCGCTTCATGCAGATGATTGGCGTGCAGATCGAGGGCATGGGCACCTCCCGCGTGACGGTGCACGGCGGCGGCACGCTAGGTGGCGGCGAGTACCGCTTTGACGAAGACTTCCACGAGATCACCACCTTCCTGGCGCTGGGCGCGATCACCAGCGGCGACGTGGTGGTGCGCAACAGCGCGCCCGAGAACTTTCCGCTGATCGACCGCACGTTTGCCAAGTTCGGCGTGCACATCACGCATGAAAACGGCTGGTCGCGCGCCGACTGCCCGGGCGCGTTGAAGGTGCAAACGCCGTTCACCAGCAATGTGCTGACCAAGGTAGAGGCCGCGCCCTGGCCTTACTTCCCGGTGGACCTGCTGCCTATCTTTGTCGCGCTGGGCGTGAAGGCGCAGGGCAATGCGATGTTCTGGAACAAGGTGTATGACGGCGCCATGGGCTGGACCACCGAGCTGTCGAAGTTCGGCGCGCATGTGTACCAGTCGGACCCGCACCGTATCGTCAGCTTCGGCGGCAGCCCGCTGACGCCGGCGGTGGTGGAAAGCCCCTACATCATCCGCGTGGCGATTGCGCTGTTCATGGTGGCCGCCAGCGTCAACGGCCGCTCCGAGATCCGCAACGCCACGCCGATCCGCCGCGCGCACCCGGGCTTTGTGGAGAACCTGCGCAGCCTGGGCGCGCAGGTGGAGTGGGCAGCGGACGAGTAACTTGCTACTGAATCCATAGCTACTGGCGCAGGTAGTTCCTGCGCCAGGCTCATATTTCACGCTCAATTTCGGGCGGAACACCTGGCTTGAAATAACGTGAGCAGCCCCCCAGAGATACCACGGAACTGGCTTCGCCAGGCCGTAGGTATCGCCCCCTGCAAGGGGGTTGGCATAGCGACACGCAGTGCGCGCAGCCTGGGGGTGTTCCTATAAATCCAGCTTGAACGTCAGCTTGGCCGTGCGCGGTGCGCCCGCAGCCAGGCGTGTCCCTCCAGCAGCCCAGTATTCCTTGTCGGCCACGTTGTCCACGTTCAGCTGCCAGGTGGTCTGGTAGCCGGCCAGGCGGGTGGCGTAGCGGGCGCCCAGGCTGTACAGGGTGACGCCGCCCAGCCAGGCCTGGTTCAGGTCGTTCACCGGGCGGCGGCCGGTGTAGTAGGCGCCGCCGTTCACGGTCAGGCCGGGCACGCTGTCCAGCGCGTACGACAGAAAGGCGCTGCCGGTGTTCTTGGCGGTGTTTTCCGGGCTCTTGCCGTTGTAGTCGGCGTTGATGTTGTCGAACTCGGCGTCCAGCCACTGGGCCGAGGTTTGCCAGGACAGCTGACGGGTGAGCTGGCCCTGGGTGGACAGCTCCAGGCCGGTGTAGTTTTGCCGGCCGTCCGCCGTATAGATGTTGCTGGTGGTGGTGTAGTAGCCGGGGCGGCTGATGTGGAACAGCGCGGTGGACAGTAGCGTGCCGCCGGGCGTGCGCCAGCGCATGCCCAGTTCTTTTTGCTTGCTGACGCCCGGTGCTAGGCGCTCGCCCGCGTTGGCCGTGCCGGTGGGCGCGGTGTCGCCCTGCTCCAGGCCGTTGGCGAAGGATGTGTAGAAGGACAGGTCGGGCGTCAGCTTATAGACCAGGGCCGCCATGGGCGTAGTCTTGCTGTCGTCGTAGTGGGCGCTGCCCTGGTCGCTTTGGTAGCGGCTTTGGCGCAGGCCCAGCATCAGCTGCCACTGGCTGGACAGCTGCAGCTGGTCCAGCGCGTACAGACCTGTGTCCACGGTGTCCAGCGCGGCGGTGGTCGGGGTGGTGGGCACCGCGCCATAGGTCACCGTGGTAATGGGCAGCGGGTTGTACAGGTTTTGCGAGGCGATGGTGTAGGTTTGCTGGTATACCGGGTCCTGGCTGTAGCGGGTGCGCGTGGCGCCCAGGGTCAGGCCGTGCTGTACGCCCAGCGCGGCAAAGCTGCCAAACAGCTCGGCGCGCAGCAAGTCCGAGCTGGCCTGCAGGTTCTGGATGTTGCCCTTGATGCTGCCCGCGCCCGAAGCCACGCCCGCGTTGTTGGCAAAGCTGAAGATGGCCAGCTGGCGGTCGCGCTCGACCTGGGACTGGCCGGCCTCCAGCGTCAGCCCCCAGTTGTCGCTCAATGCGTAGTCGGCGCGCAGCTGGGCGTTGGTGGTTTCGGCCTCAAAAGTGGACCAGTTGGGGCCCACCAGCTTTTTGGCATCGACCGCGCTGGGCAGGGTAATGACGCCGTTCACCGCTTTGGGCAGGGCCACGCCGACCTGCTCGGTGGTCTTGCGGTGGTCGTATTCCAGGTCGGCGCGCAGGGTCAGGCGGCTGTTCACGCGCCAGTCAAAGGCAGCGGACGCAAAGCCACGGTTGCCGTTGCCCGCGCCGTCCAGATACGAGCCCAGGGAACCACCGGCGGCGTTGACGCGCAGGCCGTACTGCTGGTCGTCACCAAAGCGCCGGCCCAGGTCCACCGTGGACAGGGCCGTGCCGTACTGGTCCACCACCAGGCCCAGCGATGTCACGGGCTGGGCGCCCGCGCGCTTGGTCACAAAATTGACGATGCCGGCTGGCGCAGTGAAGCCGTAGTACAGCGCCGACGCGCCCTTGAGCACTTCGACGCGCTCCTTGTTCTCCATCGGAATTTGCGAGAAGTTCAGCAGCGGCATGGAGCCGTTGAGCCGGTAGTTGGTGCGGTTTTCCACTCCTATGCCGCGGATCACCAGCTGGTCCCAGGTTTCGCCGCCGTTCTGCTGGCGGGTGACGCCGGCGGTGTTGCGCAGCGCGTCGTACACCCCCGCCGCGCCCTGCTGGTCCAGCACCTCGCGGGTGACCACGTTGACGGTGGACGGCACGTCCATGATGTCCGAACCCCGGAAACTGCCGGCCTCCACCGTTTCGGGCACAAAGCCTTGCGCCTTGGTGGCCCGCACGGTCACGGCGGAGAGGCTGGGCGCGTCGGTAGCCTTGGCGGGCTCTGCAGGCGCAGCCTCCTGGGCGTGCAGGGCCTGGCTACCGTAGGCGATGGTCAGGAGAAAAGGGAGATGGCGCAAGCGGAAGGAGCGGTTCATGGTCGGGACAAAGCGGCAAAGGGAAAACCCTGCATTGTAGTAATGCAAATAACAATTGTTTGCATTCATGAAATACCGCTTGGTAAAGGCGATAGCTGTCCCGATCGGCCCTGCCGAGTGCAGGGCTTGCTGCGGATCGAATCGCTATGAAAAAAAGAGCTGCCAGCGCAGATAAAACCTGCGCTGGCAGCTCTTTTTTCTTACAAGGCAGAAACGCCTAGCAGCAGCGCCCAATCCGCCCCTTGCCGCCGTAGCGCGCCTCCTGGCGTTCGCGGAAAAAGGCCTCGTAGCCCATCACCGGCTGGTCCGGGTGCTCGCGCTTTTGGTGGGCGACGTAGGTGTCGTAGCTGGGCACGCCGACCATCAGCCGGGCGGTCTGGCCCAGGTAGCTGCCCAGGTTGGCAATCTCTTTCAACATCGCTGCCTCAGGCCGCCAGCAAGGGGCCGCCAGCCTCTTGCACCGTCGGCCGACTGGAACGCCGGGCCACCAGGCAGGCGCGGATGCCGAACACCAGCACGCTGATCACCACGAACATGAAGAACACGCACAGGCCGGCGTCCAGGTAGTCGTTGAAGACGATGCGCTGCATCTGGCCGAGTGCCTTGGCAGGCGCCAGCAGCTCGCCCTTGTCCAGCGCCGTCTGGTACTTGTTGGCGTGGGCCAGGAAGCCGATTTTCGGGTTCTCGTGGAACACCTTTTGCCAGCCGGCGGTCATGGTGCAAGCCAGCAGCCAGGCGGTGGGCAGCAGCGTGACCCAGGCGAAGCGCTCGCGCTTCATCTTGAACAGCACCACCGTGCCCAGGATCAGCGCCACGCTGGCCAGCATCTGGTTGGAGATGCCAAACAGCGGCCACAGCGTGTTGATGCCACCCAGCGGATCGACCACGCCCTGGTACAAAAAGTAGCCCCAGGCGGCGACGCACAGGCCGGTGGCCAGGCCGTTGCTGATCCACGAGTCGGTCTTCTTCAGCGACGGCACAAAGGTGCCCAGCAGGTCCTGCAGCATGAAGCGGCCAGCGCGGGTGCCAGCGTCCACAGCGGTCAGGATGAACAGCGCTTCAAACAGAATCGCGAAGTGGTACCAGAAGCCCATCATGGCCTTGCCGCCCAGCATCTGCGAGAAGATGTGGGCCATGCCCACGGCCAGTGTGGGGGCGCCACCGGCGCGGGCGATGATGGTCTTCTCGCCCACGTCCTGGGCGGTTTGCAGCAGCATATCGGGTGTCACCACAAAGCCCCATTGCGAGATGACGTGCGCGGCGCTTTCGGCCGTGGGGCCGAGCACGGCCAGCGGGCTGTTCATGGCGAAGTACACGCCCGGCTCGATGATGGACGCGGCCACCAGCGCCATGATGGCGACGAAGGATTCGACCAGCATGGCGCCGTAGCCGATGAAGCGGGCATGCGCTTCGTTCTCGATCAGCTTGGGCGTGGTGCCCGACGAGATCAGCGCGTGGAAGCCCGACACCGCGCCGCAGGCGATGGTGATGAACAAGAAGGGGAACAGGCCGCCCGCCCACACCGGGCCGCTGCCGTCGATGAAGCGCGTGGTGGACGGCATCTTCAGGTCCGGCGCCACAATAACAATGCCAATGGCCAGCGCCACGATGGCGCCGATCTTCAAGAAGGTGGACAGGTAGTCGCGCGGCGCCAGCAGCAGCCACACCGGCAGCACCGAGGCGACAAAGCCGTAGCCGATCAGCATCCAGGTGAGCTGCTTGCCGTCGAAGGTGAACATGGGCGCCCACTCGGCGCTCTGCGCGACCTGGCCGCCCACCACGATGGCGGCGATCAGGAAAACGATGCCGATGACCGACACCTCGCCAATCTTGCCGGGCCGGATGTAGCGGGTGTAGATGCCCATGAACAGCGCCAGCGGAATGGTGGACGCCACGGTGAAGGTGCCCCAGGGGCTGTCGGCCAGCGCCTTGACGACGATCAGCGCCAGCACCGCCAGTATGATGACCATGATCATGAAGGTGCCGAACAAGGCGATCACGCCGGGGATAGGCCCCAGCTCGGACTTGATCAGGTCGCCCAACGACCGACCGTCGCGCCGCGTGGAGATGAACAGCACGATGAAGTCCTGCACCGCGCCGGCAAACACTACGCCGGCCAAGATCCACAGCATGCCGGGCAGGTAGCCCATCTGCGCGGCCAGCACCGGGCCGACCAGCGGGCCCGCACCCGCAATCGCCGCGAAGTGGTGGCCAAACAGCACGAACTTATTGGTCGGCACATAGTCCAGGCCGTCGTTATGGCGCATGGCCGGTGTGGCGCGGTTGGCGTCCAGCGACAGCACATGCTTGGCGATGAACTGGCTGTAGAAGCGGTAGGCGATGAGGTAGACCGCCAGCGCCGCCACCACCACCCACAGGGCGTTAATGGTTTCGCCGCGGTGCAGCGCGATGGTGGCCAGGGCGCCAGCGCCGCCTAGGGCGATCAGCGCCCATAGCGCCGTGCGGGCCAGGGGATTTTTGGTGAGGGTGTCCATTGTCTCTGCTCTTGTTAGGTGGAACGGATGTGCGAACGCACAGTGTCGAACGCGCAGCGCGGTGGCGCATTGGTGTGCTTGCAGGAGAGTTACGGAGTGATTACGTAATGGTTTTCCCTGGGCGGGGCTGGTTCAAAATCAACGCATGGGTGAACTCCGATTCCGCTTGCATTTACGCGCCATGGTGCTGCTGTTGGCCGCCGTGCCGCTGGTGCTGGCGATTGCCGCCGTGGTGTGGGTGGTGCGCCAGCAGTCGGACCAGTTGGCGCAGGACCAGATCGCCGCCATGCAGCCCATCCTGCTGCAGGCGCGCAAGGACGAGCTGAAGCACTTTGTGCAGGCCGGGCGGCGGGCCGTGGCCCATTTGTCCGAGCGGGCCCGTGACACGCCACAGGCCCGGCAGCAGGCGCTGGACCTGCTGCGCCGCATGGACTTTGGCAACGACAACTACTTCTTCGTCTACGACCTGCAGGGCAACAGCCTGATGCACCCGCGCCTGCCCGACCTGGAAGGCCGCCCCCAGTGGGAGCGGCACGACGGCGCGGGCGCGCCCATCATCCAGCAGCTGGTGCGCCAGGCCCAGGCCGGCGGCGGCTTTGTGGACTATCTGTGGAACCGCCCGTCCACCGGGCGCGAGGAGCGCAAGCTGGGCTATGTGGAGCTGGTGCCCGAATGGGGCTGGGTAGTGGGCACCGGCCTGTACCTGGACCACCTGCAGGAAACCCAGGCGCTGATCACCCAGTCCACCGCGCTGGCGGTGCAGAAGACGCGCAACCAGATCCTGCTGATTGCCTCTGCGGCACTGCTGCTGGTGGCGGGCGGCGGCCTGGCATTGAACATCTACGAGCAGCGCGCCGCCGACGACAAGCTGCGCGCCATGGCGCAGCAAGTGGTGCACTCGCAAGAAGACGAACGCGCCCGCGTGGCCCGCGAGCTGCACGACGGCATCAGCCAGCAGCTGGTGTCGGTGAAGTTTGTCGCCGAGTCGGCCCTGCTGCAGCTGGAGCGCGCCGGCAGCGACGCCGCCCCCACACTGCGCCAGGGCGTGGGCCTGCTGCAGGCCGTGATGCGCGACGTGCGCCGCATATCCC
This sequence comes from Rhodoferax sp. SPJ21, assembly GCF_058216335.1. Taxonomy (NCBI): domain Bacteria; kingdom Pseudomonadati; phylum Pseudomonadota; class Betaproteobacteria; order Burkholderiales; family Comamonadaceae; genus Rhodoferax; species Rhodoferax sp. SPJ21. The sequence goes on along the minus strand of NZ_JBYZMO010000002.1, from coordinate 1,315,620 downwards.
ACGACCTGCGCCCCACCCTGCTGGACGACCTGGGCCTGGCCAGCGCGCTGGAGCAGACCGCCCGCGAATTTGGCGAACGCAGCGGCATCCAGGTCACGGCCCAGGTGGCCACGCTGCCGCCCATCCCCGAGGCCGTGGCCACCGCCCTATTCCGCGTGGCGCAGGAAGCCCTGGGCAATGTGGAAAAACACGCCAAGGCCCAGCATGTGGACCTGCAGCTGAAGCACGGCCCCGCCGGCCTGGCGCTGCAGGTGCGCGACGACGGCGCAGGCTTCGACGTGCAGGCCAGCCTGCGCCAGGTGCGCGCTGGCCTGGGCCTGACGAATATGCGCGAGCGTATCGAGATGCTGGGCGGGCAGTTCAGCATCACGTCTGCGCACGGCGCCACCCTGCTCAGCGCCCGCCTGCCACCCCACCTATTGAAACTCTGATGACCGCCACCCCAACCATCCGCCTGCTGATCGTGGACGACCACCCCATCGTGCGCCAAAGCCTGAGCGCACTGCTAGGCGCCTATGGCCCGCCCATGCAGGTGGTCGCCGATGCCGGCAGCGCCGAGGAAGCCCTGGTGCTGGCCGAGCAGCACACCCCCAACATCGTGTTGACCGACCTGCAGATGAAGCCCACCAGCGGCATTCAGCTGATACAGCAGCTGAGCCAGCGCCAGCCGGACATCCGTTACGTGGTGTTCACCGCGTCCACGCAGGACGAGCACATGCTGCAAGCCTTCGACGCGGGCGCACAGGGCTTTGTGCTGAAAGAATCCGAAGCGGCTGAACTGGTCAAGGCGATTGAAGCCGTGATGGGCGGCGCCACCCACTACCCCGCCGGCCTGAAGCGCGCCCTGGACCGGCGCCAGCAGCAACCCGCCCTGACCGCCCGCGAAACCGAGGTGCTGGCTCTGGTGGCGCAGGGCCTGACCAGCAAAGAGATTGCCCGAGCGCTAGCCATCGACTCACGCACCGTGGACGCCCACCGCGCCAACATCCGCCAGCGCTTTGGGCTGGACAGCAGTGCGGCGCTGCTGCGCTTTGCCATGGAGCACGGCGGCGGGAAGAAATGAATTTGCTATTCTTTAGATAGCTGTCTGCGCAGGTATTTATTGCGCTGCAGGCCAAAAACACGCTTAGCGCCCTGCCTGCTGCGCCCGCGTCGTCACCAGCACGCCCACGGCCACCACCGCCGCCCCCAGCCAGGTCAGCAGGCCGTAGTGCTCGCCCAGCACCAAGGTGCCGGTACCAAGCCCCACGGCGGCGGCCACGTAGCCGATCTGGCTCAGGTACACCGGCCCGCCCACGCTTTGCAGGCGAAAGAACACGGCAAACATGGCCGCGCTGATGGCGACCTGGGCCAGCAGCAGACCGGGCATAGCCAGGGCGGCCGATAGCGGTAGGCTGCCGGTCCACAGCAGGGACAGCACACCCAACACAGCACCAGCCCCCAGGTTGGTGCCCGCCGCCAGGGCCAGGCCGCTGGTGCCAGCGGGCCAGGCCAGCGTGCGGTAGATATTGCCGCAGGCCAGCAGCAACGGAATCAAAAAAGCCAGCGCCAGCCACAGGGCCGCGCCGCCACCGGGCGTGTCCACACGGCCTTTAGACAGCACGATGACCAGCGCCCCGGCAAAGCCCAGGGCAATGCCCGTCGCTCCCAAGGCACCGGGGCGCCGACGCTGCAGCAGGCTGTGCAGCACCAGGGTCAAGATGGGTGAAAACGCAAAGAAGATGGAGATGAAGCCCGCACCCAGGTGCGACATGGCGCTGAACACCAGCAGATTGGGCAGCGCGTTGGACACCGTGCCCGTCACCAGGTAGTAACGCAGGTGGCGTGCGTCCATCGGCAGCCGCACGCGGCCCAGCCGCAAGGCCAGCAGCAACACCAGCCCCGCGCCGACCGCCATGACCCAGGACCAGACGATGGGTGCAATACCGGCCACACCCGCCAGCTTGCCCAAAGGAAAGCCCAGGCCCAGCAGGCTGCCGGTGATTAATAGAAGGGGGAGTGGGCGGTTCAGCATGCGGTCTACAAAAAGCCAAACCCGCAGGATAACCCGCTATAAGAAAAATAGCTGCCGGCGCAGACTACATCTACGCGGGCAGCTAAAAGGAGACTGTATCCAGCAGACTTAGGCGCGGGCCTCTGCGGTGGCGATCAGCTTTTCGCGGGCGGCGTCGTAGGCCTTCTTGGGCACGGGCACGGCGTCGGGGTTGCCCAAGTCCACCATCTGCACGCGGTAGGTTTCGCGGGCGGTCCAGGCGGAGATGGCGGCAATCACCGTCACGGCCAGGGTGATGGAGCCAATGGTGAACGGGATATTCATGGCACCGGGGGGCGCCACAGCGGTGAACAGCGCGGGCAGCAAGGCGGTGACCAGCGTGCCCAGGTTTTGCGAAATGGCCATGGCCGACACCCGGGTGCGGGTGGGGAACATCTCGGGGTAGAAGCTGGGGAACACGGCGTTATAGCCCTGGTACACCACGCCCCACATCAGCAAGGACATGCCGATGGCCAGGGGCACGTTGTGCACGCTGATGGCGTACAGGTAGCCAAAAGACAGCAGGCCGGAGCCGATGGCACCCACCATGATGGGAATGCGGCGGCCGATTTTGTCCGACAGATTGCCCACGAAGGGGATCACCAGCACGGCGACGATATTGCCCATCACCGGAATCCACAGGTACACGTCTTTTTCGAAGCCGATGCCGTAGCCGGGCTGCACAGCATAGGCCGCGCCGAAGATGGTGGTGACTACGGGGATGACGTTCATCAGCGAGCAGCACATCACGCGCAGCATGTCGCGCCAGCTCTCGGTCACGGCCTGGACCATGGGGGCCTTGGGCACCTTGCCTTGGGCACCTTCCTCGGCGAAGGCCGGGGTTTCGTCCACTTCACGGCGGATGATGTAGCCGGCCACGATGACCAGGAAGCTCAGGATGAAAGGTATGCGCCAGCCCCAGGTGTTGAAGGCCTCGGTGGGCATGAAGTGCGCCAAGGGCAGGAACACCGCCGCCGCCAGAATCTGCCCGGCCTGCACACCCTGCAGCGTGAAGCTGGAGAAGAAGCCACGGCGCCCGAAGGGTGCGTGCTCCAGAATCATCGAGCTGGCGCCGGAGATTTCCCCCGCCACGGCAAAGCCCTGGATCAAACGCAGTATCACCAGCAGCGCAGGCGCCCACAGACCCACCTGTTCATAGGTTGGCAGCAGGCCCACGGCCACGGTGGAAAAGCCCATCAGGAACATGCAGATGATCAGCACTTTCTTGCGGCCCTGGGTATCGCCCCAGTGGCCCAGAAAGAAGGCCCCGATGGGGCGCGCCACATAGCCCACACCATAGGTGGCCAGCGAGGCGATGATGGCGGTCGTAGGGTCGCCCTTGGGGAAAAAGATCTGCGGAAAGATCAGCGACGCCGCAGTGGCGTAGATGAAGAAGTCGTAATACTCCAGCGCCGAGCCGATCCAGCCACTGGCTGTGGCCTTCTTCGACTGGTGCTTGGCGCGTGAATCGCCGGCGGTGGTGCTCATGCATGTCTCCTGGGTGGGTGAACGTTGTGCTGCAAGCGGCGCATGCCAGACAGAGGGCGAAAGGTGCGGTCGCGCCAGCGTTCAGATGGTCCGTTAGCGGCCAGACCTGGCCGCAGTGCGAAGCAGAATGTAGTGGCGACAAGGGCAAATCGCCATACAGCGGACCTGCATCCCGTGCGATTATCAAACTCTGGCGTGCATTAATCGCTCACAACTGGGGTAAGCCCTAGCATACCAGCGCAGGCCCTTTCAGCCCTCAGGCGAGCAGCGCACCGCCCGCCGCGCAACGCGTGCAGGTATTTTGCCAGGCTCTATTTTTATAAAAAATACGGCTCTAGCGCAGAATTTACCTGCGCGAGCAGCTACTAATTCAATAGCATTACAAATGCTTGCATGGGGTGCGGCACCCCGCTTTACACTCCCTTCACAGCCAGCCGCTAAGCTCCGCAACGACCGACCCCGGAGCCGCCCCATTAACTTGCCCAATCTTTGCAGGGCCCGCCGCCACTCCGATGCCAGCCCGCTCGCCCACGCGACGGAACGTCCAATATCCGCATTCAGAGCGCCCGTGCCCGTGCCCCAACCGGCACCCGCGCCATAGCTGACATGACCCCAAGCCCCCACACCTTTTCCTCCTCCCATCCCGTACCGCCCCGCGCCCAAACCGGCAAGCTCTGGCTCACCGCAATCTGGGTCTGCCTGGGCCTGGGCGTGATCGGCACGCTGGTGCTGGCGATTGCCGCCGTCTGGTACTACCCCGGCCTGCCGCCGCTGGACAAGGTCACCAGCTACCAGCCGCAACAGGCCATGCAGGTCTACACCAGCGACAACGTGGAGATTGCGCAGTTTGGCTCCGAGCGGCGTGACTTCCTGCCCATCGCCCAAATCCCCAAGCTGATGCAGGACGCGCTGCTGGCGGTGGAAGACGCGCGCTTTCGCGAGCACAGCGGCATCGACCCTATCGGCGTGCTGCGTGCCGTGGTGTCCAACCTGACGGGCGGGCGGCGCCAGGGCGCGTCCACCATCACCCAGCAGGTGGCGCGCAACTTCTTTCTGAGCAACCGCAAGACGGCCGAGCGCAAGCTGAAAGAAGCCATGCTGGCCATCAAGATCGAGCACAGCCTGAGCAAGGACGAGATCCTGGAGCTGTACATGAACCAGATCTACCTGGGCCACCGGGCCTACGGCTTCAGCGCTGCCGCCCAGGTGTACTTCGGCAAGACGCTGCCCGAGCTGTCCGTGGCCGAGGTGGCCATGCTGGCCGGCCTGCCGCAGAACCCGGCCTTCGCCAACCCCATCAGCAATATGGAACGCGCCACCCGGCGCCAGCAGCTGGTGCTGGGCCGCATGCTCAGCGTGGGCGTGATCGACCAGGCCCAGTTCGACGCCGCCACCAAGCAAAAGCTGGTGATCCGCTCGCCGCTGCAGGTGCCGGTACATGCCGAGTACGTAGCCGAAATGGCGCGCCAGGCGGTGTTTGAGCGCTATGGCCAACAAGCCTATTCGCAAGGCATCAAGGTCTATACCTCGCTGATCGCCGCCGACCAGCAGGCCGCCTACCAGGCGCTGCGCAAGGGTGTGCTGGCCTATGACCGCAAGCAGGCCTACCGGGGCCCTGAAGAGAACGAAGACCTGCCGCCCGCCCCGGCCGATGCCACCGAAGAAGACGCTGCCGCTGCCCAGGCGCTGAAAGACTACAGCGACGACGAAGACCTGCGCGTGGCCATCGTGCTGCAAGCCAGCCCGCAAGAAGTGGTGGCCCGCCTGGCCACCGGCGAGACGCTGCACATCCAGGGCGATGGCCTGCGCTGGGCCCAACCCGCGCTGAGCGCCAAGGCCCTGGCCCCGCTGGCGCTGCGCCGTGGCGCCATCATCCGCGTGCAACACCAGGACGGCAAGGGTGGCGGCTACTGGGCCGTATCGCAATGGCCCGAGGTGCAAAGCGCCCTGGTGTCGCTGACGCCACAGACCGGCCGGGTGCGTGCGCTGGTGGGTGGTTTCGACTTCTCCGACCAGCAGTTCAACCACGTGACCCAGGGTTCGCGCCAGCCAGGCTCCAGCTTCAAACCCTTCATCTACTCCGCCGGCATCGACAAGGGCGTGATGCCCTCCACCCTGGTGAACGACGCGCCGTTGAACACGCCGGCTGCGAACGGCGCACCGGCCTGGAACCCGCAGAACGACGACGGCCAGTTCCTGGGCCCAGTCAGCCTGCGCCAGGGCCTGTTCCAGTCGCGCAACCTGGTCAGCATCCGGCTGCTGCAGTTCCTGGGCGTGCAAACTGCCCGCGACTGGGCGGCCCGCTTCGGCTTTGACATCGACAAGCAGCCCGACAACCTGACGCTGGCGCTGGGCACGGGCAGCACCACGCCGCTGCAGCTGGCTTCGGCGTACTCGGTATTCGCCAACGGCGGGCATCTGCTACCGCCGGTGGTGATCGAGCGCATCACCGATGCCCAGGGCAAGCTGCTGTTCGAAGCCCCGCCTGCCCCCGCCCTGACCGATGAAAACCGTGTGGTGCCCGAGCGCAATGTCTTCATCACCAACAGCCTGCTGCAAAGCGTCACCAGCGTCGGCACCGCCGCCAAGGCCCAGGCCATGCTGAAGCGCCCTGACCTGTACGGCAAGACTGGCACCACCAACGACGCGATAGACACCTGGTTCGCCGGCTTCCAGCCCACCCTGGCCACGGTGGTGTGGATGGGCTATGACACTCCGCGCAGCCTGGGCAGCACCGCCTTTGGTGCCACGCTGTCCTTGCCCATCTGGATCGACTACATGGGCCATGCACTCAAGGGTGTGCCGGTGGCCCCGTTCGAGGCACCCTCCAGCGTGATGCGCGACGCGCTGAACGACTGGACCTATACCGAGCCACCGGAAAACGGCGAGCTAATACGCATAGGTTTTGACGAGCCTGCACCCGACGCCAACGTGGCCCCCGCCGTACCGGCGATGCAGCCCGTGGCGCCCGTGGTGCCCGCCACACCCGCAACCCGCTGAGCCGTCCCATGCTGTCCTTGTTTCTGAAATGCCTGTTGGGTGCGCTGGCGGTGCTGGCGATTGCGCTGCTGTCTCGCTCCAAGAATTTCGTGGTGGCCGGGCTGGTGCCGCTGTTTCCCACCTTCGCACTGATCGCCCATGCCATCGTGGGCAGCGAACGCTCGATGGCCGATCTGCGCACTACCGCCTTGTTCGGCCTGTGGTCGCTGCTGCCCTACACCGTGTATTTGCTGACCGTCTACGCCCTGAGCCTGCGCTGCACGCTGACCACCACCCTGCTGTCGGCCACGGCCAGCTGGGCGCTGGCGGCCACGCTGCTGATGCTGACCTGGTCAAGGGTCTATCCCACGGGCCACTAGGCCGCTTAACACCACGCTGGCCTATCAGCATTGGCGCATACACCTACAATCGTGCGCATGCGCGCCCTTCTATCCCTCCCCCTTGTCTTTCTGAGCCTGTTGCTGAGCATGTCTTCAGCCTGGGCCGCAGCACCTGCTGCCCCCACACCGCCCATTGACCAACGCATTGAGCACATTGAAGTCATCGACTCCGGCGCCCGCGTGAGCGAACTGCGCGTCGGTGGTGAAACGCAGAACATCAGCGTCCAGCCCAGCAACGGCATGCCCGCCTATGAAGTGGTGCCAGCCAATGGCGCGCGCAACCGCCGCATTGACGAGCGCGATGGCGGCTCGGGCAGCGTGGGCCAGCGGGTCTGGAAACTGATCAGCTTCTAAGCCATGGCGGTCTACACAAAGGTCTCGCTGAAAGAGGCACAGGCGCTGGCGCGCCAACTGGATCTGGGTGAAGTCAGCGCACTGCGCGGCATCGAAGGCGGCATCGAGAACACCAACTACTTCGTCACCACCGAGAGCGGCGAATTCGTGCTCACCCTGTTCGAACGCCTGAGCTTCGAGCAGCTGCCGTTCTACCTGCACCTGATGAAGCACCTAGCCCAGCGCGGCATACCGGTGCCCGACCCGGTGGCCACGAAAACCGGCAACATCCTGCACACCGTCAAGAAGAAGCCCGCCTCGGTGGTCAGCAAGCTGCGCGGCAAGAGCGAACTGGCACCGGGCGTGCAGCACTGCGCTGCCGTAGGTGACATGCTGGCACGCATGCACCTGGCCGGCCGCGACTTCGACATGGAGCAACCCAATCTGCGCGGCCTGCCCTGGTGGAACGAAACTGCGCCCGTGGTTATGCCGCACCTGGAGCCGGCCCAGGCCCAGCTGCTGCAAAGCGAGCTGGCCTACCAGAACCACATTGCCGAATCCAGCGCCTACGTGGCCCTGCCGCGCGGCCCCATCCACGCCGACCTGTTTCGCGACAACGTGATGTTCGACACGGTGGACGGCAGCCCGCAGCTCAGCGGCTTCTTCGACTTCTATTTCGCTGGCATCGACACCTGGCTGTTTGACCTGGCCGTGTGCCTGAACGACTGGTGCATCGATCTGGCCAGCGGCGCCAATGACGCGGCACGCTGCCAGGCCTTTTTAGACGCTTACTGCGCGGTGCGCCCGCTGGCCGCCGCCGAGCGCCAGCTGCTGCCCGCCATGCTGCGCGCCGGTGCTCTGCGCTTCTGGATCTCCCGCCTGTGGGACTGGCATCTGCCGCGTGAAGCGGCCATGCTGAAGCCCCACGACCCTGGCCATTTCGAACGTGTTCTGCGCGAACGCGTGGCCCACCCCATCACGCTCTGACACCAGCGAATCTCTCCATGAAACTCAAAATTGTCCCGGCACGCACTGGCATTGTGTGGGTGCGGCTGGGCATACAGGTGTTCTTCAAACAGCCGCTGGCGCTGACCGGCCTGTTCTTCCTGTTCATGGCCACGCTGTCGGTGCTGAACCTGGTGCCCATACTGGGCAGCGTGGTGTCGCTGATGCTGCTGCCCACGCTGGGCCTGGGCCTGATGGCGGCGGCCCAGCGCGCCAGCCAGGGCAGCTTCCCCATGCCCACGGTACTGCTCACCGGCCTGCGCGGCCCGCAAGCCAGCACCAAGCCCCTGCTGGTGTTGGGGCTGATCTACACCTTCTGGTTTTGCGTCATCGTGGCCCTGACCGCGCTGGCGGACGGCGGCGAATTCGCCCGCATGTTCTTTCTGCACGGCCCGCAGGACGAGGCGGCCGGCAGCGCAGCGGGCATGGAGCTGCCGCGCGGCATATTTTTGTTCATGCTTTTGCATCTGCCCTTGTCGCTGGCCTTCTGGCACGCGCCAGCGCTGACGCACTGGCACGGCATTGCGCCGGTGAAAAGCCTGTTCTTCAGCCTGGTGGGCTGCTGGCGCAACAAGGGCGCCTACGTGGTGTTCGGCCTGGCCTGGTTCGCAGTGGTGATGGCCGAAGGCATCGTGGTGCAGATCCTGGCGCTGCTGCTGAACTCAAGCGAAGTGCTGGTCATGGGCACCTACGCCGTCAGCCTGCTGACCACCAGCATGTTCATGTGCTCGGTGTACTTCAGCTTTCGCGACAGCTTCGAGGCCGACGAAACCCTGGAAGAGCTGCCAAAACCATAGCTGCCGGCGCAAATACCACCTGCGCTAGCGGCACTTTTCACCTATGCCCATCCCTAGCGCAGCAGCACCTGCTTTCTCCCGCCGTATTCCGCTGATCGTGGCGACGGCCTTCTTCATGGAGACGCTGGACAGCACCATCGTCACCACCGCGCTGCCGGCCATCGCCACCAGCTTCCACACCCATACGCTGGACCTGAGCCTGAGTATTTCGGCCTACCTGGTGGCGTTGGCGGTGTTCGTACCCACCGCTGGCTGGGCCAGCGACCGCTTCGGTACGCGCAAGCTGTTTGCCGGGGCCATCGCCCTGTTCACCCTGTCGTCGCTGCTGTGCGCGCTCAGCCCCAATTTGTGGAGCTTTATTGCCGCGCGTACGCTGCAAGGTATGGCCGCCGCCTTCATGTCGCCGGTAGGCCGGCTGGTGGTACTGCGCAGCACGCCCAAAGCCAGGTTGATCGAGGCCCTGGGCCTGATCACCTGGCCAGGGCTGATAGGCCCGGTGCTAGGGCCGCCGCTGGGCGGGTTGATCGCCACCTATGCGTCCTGGCATTGGATCTTCTTGATCAATCTGCCGCTGGGCCTGGTCGGCATCTGGCTGGTGCTGCGCCATGTGCCGAATGAAACCGCCCAGCGCACGCCATTCGACCTGGTCGGCTTTGTGTATACCGCCGTGGCACTGGCCGGGCTGGTGCATGGCCTGGCGCTGCTGGGCGAGGTGCAAGGCTCGGCCCAGGTCGCCCTGCTGTGGCTGGGCTGCGCCGGCGTTGCCGGGGTGCTGGCGACACGCCACGCGCTGCGCCACCCCACGCCCATGCTGGACCTAAGCGCCGTGGGCGTACCCAGCTTTTCCATCAGCACCCTGTCTGCCGGCATGCTGGCACGCATTGCGATCAACGCCACGCCGTTCCTACTGCCGCTGATGTTCCAGATCGGTTTTGGCTTGAACGCCTTCCAGGCCGGGCTGATGATCCTGGTCTACATGGGCGGCAACCTGGTGATGAAGAGTGCCACCACGCCGGTGCTGCGCCGCTTCGGCTTTCGCCGGGTTTTGACGGTGAATGGCGCCCTGTGCGCAGCGGCCATGGCGGCCTGCGGCTTGCTGGCGCCGGGCCAGCCCATGGCCCTGGTCTACCCGGTACTGTTCATCGCGGGCATGACGCGCTCCATGCACTTCACCACGGTGTCCACCCTGGCCTTTGCCGACATCCACGCCGAGCAGCGCGCCGGTGCCAGCACTTTGTCTGCCATGTCGGCACAGGTGGGTGCCACGCTGGGTGTGGCTTTTGCCGCGTTGGCCCTGGCCCTGTTCCAGCAGCTGCGCGGTGCGGCGGCCCTGGGGCTGGCCGACTTCCAGCACGCCCAGCTGGCCGGTGCCGCGCTAATGGCCGTGGCAGCCGCATGGTCCTTGCGGCTGGCGCCGAATGCGGGCCACGAGGTGAGCGGCAAGGCCTGAGTTGCTTGCTATGAAATTGGAAGCTGCCTGCGCAGGTTTTATCTGCGCTGGCGGTCTATTTCACCCTATTGCGTCACAGCGGCGCCGGCGCCTGCCGAAGCAGCGCGCAAATGCGCCGTCATGTGGTCGGCAAACAGCCGAATCCGCGGCAGCTTCGCGGTACGCTGGTGCATTACCAGCCAGAGTGTTTTTTGCGGCACGGCTTCACAGTCGCACAGCCGGCGCAGGCGGCTATCGGCCCGTACCAGTTCATCCGGAATCACCCCCGCGCCGATGCCGCGCCGCACTGCATCGATCAGCGAGCCCAAGGTTTCCGTTTGCAGCGCCACGGCACGCACGCATGCACTCAGCCACACCGTTTCCTTCAGCCCCGCCAGTTCGCCGCCGAGCACCACGCCTTCCATGCGCGCCAGCAGACCCGCCCCACGTTGTGCGGACCGGGCCAGCGGCAGTTGGCTGGACATGTAGACACCAAAATGCACCGGGCCGATGCGCCGCACCACCAGGCCGTCCGACTTGGGCCGGAGCATGCGCACCGCCACATCGGCTTCGTTTTTGCCCATGTCCAGGCTGCGGTGCGATGCGTCCAGCTCAAACACCACGCCCGGATGCGCCGTGCGGAAGGACTGAATAGCCTCCAGGGTCAAGGGCACCAGGCCTTCGGCAACCGAGACCTTGATGGCGCCTTCTATCTGGCTGTCGGCACCCGCGCTTTGCCGCAATGCAGCCTCCAGCTCCAGCGCAAGCGGCTCCAGGGCCGCGACCAACGCCTTGCCCGCCACGGTCAACACGGTTCCCACATGGGTTCGGTGCACCAGTTGCGCGCCCACGCCAGCCTCCAGCGCGGCTAGGCGGCGCGACACGGTGGTGGTCGCAATGCCCAGCACCCGCCCGGCCTCCAGCAAAGACGGATGGCCCGCCACCACGATCAGCAGACGCAGATCGTCCCAGTTCACCTGGTGGTTTTGCAAAGATGCTAAACGGATTTGCATGCATACCAGTGTAGCCAGCCCCTGCCTACAGTCTGTAGCTTCTGCAATATGGAGGTTTGAATTGGTAAAGACAGCATTTGTGACAGGCGCAGCGGGCTTCGTCGGGCGCAACCTGGTGGAGGCGCTACTCAAAGACCACTGGTCGGTGCATGCACTGGTGCGCAGCGCCGCTCCAGCGTGGATGCAGCAACGCGGGCTGACGGTGCGCCAAGGCACTTTGGAAGATGCCGCCAGCGTGGCGGCGGCCATGCCCGCGCGGGCCGACGCCGTATTCCATCTGGCCGGCAATACCTCGATGTGGTCCGGTGACGCGCAGCGGCTGCTGCGCGACAACGTGGCCGCCACCCAGGGCCTGCTGGACGCGGCCCACCAGCGCCAGGCCCGCCGCGTGGTGATGACATCCACGCTGGGCGTGTTCCAGGACAGCGACAGCCCCATCCACGAACACACGCCGCTGTGGCCCAGCACCGTCCGCAACCCGTATCTGCGTACCAAGCTGCTGGCCGACACACTGCTCAGCCAGGCCGCGCACAACGGGTTGTCGGTGGTCAGCCTGCACCCGGCCCACATCCTGGGCCCCTACGATGCGAGCGGCTGGATCGGCCTGTTTGACGATGCTGCCCAGGGCAAGATGCGGGCTGCCCCACGCGGCCGGGCCAGCTTTTGCGGCGTCTCGGCTGTCGCCCAGGCGCACATTGCGGCTGCCACGCACCCGGCTCCCGCCCGGCGCTATGTGCTGGGCGGCGAAGATGCCAGTTACCTGCAGGTGTTTGCCGACGTGGCCCGCCGCGTCCACGCCAAACCGGTGGCATCAACGGTGCCGAACAGCGTGCTTACCACCGTGGCGGCGCTGGCACATATAGGCGCGCTGTTCAGCGGTAAAAAGCCGTCCATCACGCCCGGACTGGCCGCTGTGCTGACGCGCACCATGCTGGCGGATTCCCGCCTGGCGCAGAAAGATTTGGCTTACCCCATGCTCGGGCTAAGCGACATGCTGGATGCGACCCAAGCCTACTGGGATGCACGCCAAGCTTCCAGCCATTCAAGGCGCTAGCGCACATGTCGCCTACGTCAGCCGCTCTTAACTTGATAGCAATTAAAGTGATTTCTGATTCACCCGCTGGGACAGCGCCTCGGCGCTTTCCTTGCGCTCGCTGTAGCGGTCCACCAAGTACGGCGTGGCGTCGCGGGTCAGCAGGGTGAACTTGACCAGTTCTTCCATCACATCCACCACCCGGTCGTAATAGGCCGAGGGCTTCATGCGTCCGGCCTCGTCGAACTCCAGAAAAGCCTTGGCCACCGACGACTGGTTGGGGATGGTCAGCATGCGCATCCAGCGGCCCAGCACGCGCAGCTGGTTCACCGCGTTGAAAGACTGCGAACCGCCGCTGACCTGCATCACCGCCAGCGTCTTGCCCTGGGTGGGCCGCACCGCCCCCTGGCTGAGGGGAATCCAGTCGATCTGGGTCTTCATGATCCCCGTCATCGCGCCGTGCCGCTCGGGGCTGCACCAGACCATGCCCTCGCTCCACAGCACCAGGTCGCGCAGCTCCTGCACCTTGGGGTGCGATTCGGGCGCGTCGTCGGCCAGCGGCAGGCCATGCGGGTCGAAGGTCCGTGTCTCGGCTCCCATGGCGGTCAACAGGCGGGCAGCTTCCTCGGTCAGCAGGCGGCTGAACGAGCGCTCACGCAACGAGCCATACAGCAGCAGGATGCGCGGCGGGTGGCTGCTGGGCACCGCAGGCTGCAACGCGGCCTGCGTGGGCACCACGAAAAGTGCCGGATCCAGGTTAGGAAGCAATGCGCTGCCCCTGGGCGTTGACGACTTTTTCGCCGTCTTCCTTGGCAAACGCGCCTCGCTGCGGCTGGGGCAAGATGTCCAGCACCGCCTCGGACGGGCGGCACAGCTTGGCACCCAGCGGCGTGATGACGATGGGCCGCTCCAGCAGGATGGGGTGGGCGACGATGGCGTCGACCAAGGCGTCGTCGCTGAGGGCCGGGTTGTCCAGCCCCAGCTCCTCATAGGGCGTGCCCTTTTTTCGCAGCACGGCACGCACCGGCAGGCCCAGCTGGGCGAGCAAGGCCAGCAGCTTTTCGCGGTCCGGCGGGGTTTTTAAATACTCGACCACGGTGGGCTCAACGCCCGAATTGCGGATCAGCGCCAGCACATTGCGCGAAGTACCGCAGGCCGGGTTGTGGAAGATGGTGGTGTCAGACATGGTGTGCTCCTGCAGAAGAGGTTTCTAAAAGTCTGCCCAGGCCCGCGCCCACCAGGGCGCCCAGGCACTGGGCCCCTACAAAGCCAGGCGCGCTGGCTGGCGCGATGCCGGCAAAGCTGTCGCTCAGCATGCGCCCCAGCACGGCGGCCGGGTTGGCAAAGCTGGTGCTTGCGGTAAACCAATAGGCTGCGCCGATGTAGCTGGCCACCAGCGCGCTGGCCTTGCCGCTGGGCGCGCGCAGTATGACCAGCACCAGGCCGGCAGTAGCCACCGCCTCGGCAAGCCACTGGCCGGCGCCACTGCGCACATGCTGGCTGGTCTGCAACAGGGGCAGCGCGAACATGGCATGTGCCAGCCAGGCGCCCAGCACCGCACCCAGCAACTGAAATGCTATGAAATAAAGAGCTACTCGCGCAGGTTTTATCTGCGCCAACTGGCCTTTTGAGCACATAAGCACAGTTACCAGCGGGTTGAAGTGCGCGCCGCTCACCGGGCCGAATATCTCGATCAGCACGTACAGCGCAAACACCGTGGCCAGGGTATTGGCCAGCAAGGCCAGGCCAACGTTGCCGCCACACAGGCGCTCGGCCATCACGCCAGAACCAATCACCGCGCACAGCAACGCAGCAGTGCCCAGACATTCGGCCAGCAACTGCTGCGGCAGGCTCGGCGGCGTGCCGGGTTTAACAGCAGGCATCAGGGGCTCGGCAGTCTGTGCCCTGGCAGCAATGCTCGGTCAGGTAGCCGAGCAAGGCGTTCATTTGGTCAAAGTTAGCGCGGTAAATCAGGTTGCGCCCGCGCGGCTCACTGGCGATCAAGCCGGCATGCGTCAACTCTTTGAGGTGGAACGACAGCCCGCTAGGCGCCACCCCCAGCTGCTCGCCCATGGCACTGGGCGTGAGCCCCTCAGCGCCCGCAACCACCAGCGCCCGAAAGGCACGCAAACGTTGCACCTGTGCCAGTGCCGCCAGCGACTGCACTGCAGTGGTTTCGGAGATGTTTGATATTTCCATAATTCAATGATAGTTGAAATATTCTATGCAAGTGAATCCCCATCACTTCCAAAGAGCAAGCGCCATTCGCACCCCGGCTGCAGCCGGCTATGGCGACTCTCTAAGTCGTCCCCAGCCACTCCTGCACAAATTGGTCTCGAAAGCGAATGAGCAGTTGCACACGGGATTGCGCCAACAGCCGGCCCGCCTCCGTCTGCATACTGGCGGGCAGATGGAGCAACTTGTTCTCAATATGGTCAAGGGTGTAACGCACATCGTCCAGCGGGCGGCCCTGCGCAAGGGGGTCGGTAGGGTGCGCCAACGATCGCCCCAACTGCCCACCAATGTGGAACATGCGCGCCAACCCCACTGCCCCTAAAGCGTCCAGGCGGTCCGCATCTTGGACGATCTTCGCCTCAATCGTTTCAGGTCGTATGGCAGCGGAAAAACTGTGCGCTTCAATGGCGTGCACCACGCCCCTCAATGTGTCCTGCGGAAACCCCAGCTTCGACAGCTCCGCCTGGCCATGCTGTGCAGAAAGCCGCGATGCCTGTGGCCGCGCAGGGTGGTTCTTGGGCAGATTAACAAGGTCGTGCAGGTAGCAAGCCGCCATCACCACCAGCGGGTCGGCCTGTGGATGCGAGGACAGCAAAGTCTTGGCCGTAGCCCACACGCGCTCCAAGTGGTTGAGATCATGCGCATGGTCCGTCGCGCCAGCTTGGGTGGCCATTCGAACCAATGCAGGTCGCCAATGGCTAAGCAGGTCTTTCCATTCGTTCATAAGGCAAGCAGGCTTGAGCAATCCATAGCTTGCCATCCTAAACCCGGGAAGCCTGTGCCTTGAAGACCAAGGCCGCCATCCAACTACCGGAAAACCAACCGTCAAGCACCCATCTGCAAAAACGCCACTGGGTCGCGCGCGATGCGCAGGCCTTGCTCGCGGGCATGGGCCAGGGCAGAGTCTTCGGACATGAAGGGGTTGTCGAAGCTCAGGGTACGCTGGCAGGGGATCGGCATGCCGTAGTGCTGGGCGATGCCTACGCGGGCCAACCAGGTGCCATCAATCATGGGTTTGGCAAACAACGAGACGACGCAGTCGCCTACGTGGAATTCGGTCAGGTCGGTCATGGTGCGCTCCTGGAGTGTTCTGTGGCTTCAACACAAGCATGCTGCGCCCGCTGTATGACAGCCAGAAGACACAAACCGGATACAAACCAGATACCGTGTGTATCAGGGCACGGGTGTCAATTTCGCAACACTTAGCGCCAGCCACTTCACGCCGTGGCGTGGGAAGTTGATCTGCGCGCGCGCGTCGTCGCCCTTGCCTTCCAGCAAATTGACCTTGCCTTCGCCGAACTTGGTGTGGAAGACCTTCATGCCCACACGCAGGCCGTGGCTGGGTGCCTCTTTTTGCGGCGGCACGGGTGGGCTGGCAAAGGGCGCATCTTCTTTATTGAATCGGCCTCCAGCGCTGTATCCACCTGCGCTAGCAGCTCCAAATTTAGGAGCAAAGCTGGATGTGCCGTAGCCCGCGCTTTTGGAGGTGATCCACTTCAACGCAGATTCGGGCAGCTCTTCAAAGAAGCGGCTGCGCGGGTTGTAGCGGGTCTGGCCGTGCAGCAGCCGGCTTTGCGAGAAGCTCAGGTACAGGCGCTGGCGCGCGCGGGTGATGGCGACATACATCAGGCGGCGTTCTTCCTCCAGGCCCTGGCGGTCGCTGAGCGAGTTCTCATGCGGAAACAGCCCCTCTTCCATGCCACCGACGAACACCGCGTCGAACTCCAGGCCCTTGGCCGAGTGCACGGTCATCAGCTGCACGGCGTCCTGGCCAGCCTGGGCCTGGTTGTCTCCAGCCTCCAGGGCGGCGTGGGTCAGGAAGGCAGCCAGCGGCGACAGGGTTTCGCCGCTGTCCTGGTCCAGGAAGCCGTCGGCCGGCGCGGCGTTCGGGTCCAGGCCCTGGCTGACCGGCGACTGGCTGAGTTCGTCCACCGGCAGCGCGATGGCGTCGCGGCCAAAGCCTTGCTGGGACACAAAGCTCTCGGCAGCGTTGACCAGTTCTTCCAAGTTTTCCACCCGGTCTTCGCCCTCGCGGTCGGCCTTGAAGTGGGCCATCAGACCGCTGTGTTCCAGCACCAGCTTGATGATGTGGGCCAGGCTGCTGCCCTGGGTCTGCTCGCGCAGCACGTCCAGCTTGGCGACGAAGGCACCGAAATTGGCGCCGGCCTTGCCGGGAATCGCGCTGACCGCATCGTGCAGCGAGCAGCCGCTGGCGCGCGCCGCATCCTGCAGGATTTCGAGGCTGCGCGCACCGATGCCGCGCGGCGGAAAGTTGACCACGCGCAGAAAGCTGGTGTCGTCGTTGGGGTTCTCCAGCAGGCGCAGATACGCCAGCGCGTGCTTGATTTCAGCCCGCTCGAAGAAGCGCAGGCCGCCATACACGCGGTAGGGAATGCCGGAGTTGAACAGCGTGGTTTCGATCACCCGGCTCTGCGCATTGCTGCGGTAGAGCACGGCGATTTCCTTGCGCTCCATTCCGTCGCGGACCAACTGCTTGATTTCATCGACGATCCACTGGGCTTCGTCCAGGTCACGCGGGCTCTCCACCACGCGCACGGGCTCGCCGGGGCCCTGGTCGGTGCGCAGGTCTTTGCCCAGGCGGTTGCTGTTGTGGCTGATGAGGTGGTTGGCCGAATCCAGGATGTTGCTGAAGCTGCGGTAGTTTTGCTCCAGCTTGATCTGCTGGGTGACGCCAAATTCGCGCACAAAGTCGGCCATATTGCCCACCCGCGCGCCACGGAAGGCATAGATGCTCTGGTCGTCGTCACCCACGGCCAGCACGCTGCCGCCGGGGATGGAGGTGCCGGCAGCGAGGTCTTTCTCGCCATAGCCGCTGAGCATCTTGATCCAGGCGTACTGCAGCTTGTTGGTGTCCTGGAACTCGTCGATCAGGATGTGGCGGAAGCGGCGTTGGTAGTGCTCGCGCACTGCATCGTTGTCGCGCAGCAGCTCGTAGCTGCGCAGCATCAGCTCGCCAAAATCGACCACGCCTTCGCGCTGGCATTGTTCTTCATACAGCGCATAGATTTCTACCTTCTTGCGGGTTTGCGGGTCGCGCGACTCGACCATGCTGGGACGCAAGCCCTCTTCCTTGCAGTTGCCTATGAACCACTGGGTCTGCTTGGCGGGGTACTGCTGGTCGTCGATATTGAACTGCTTCATAAGCCGCTTGATGGCGCTCAGCTGGTCCTGGGTGTCCAGAATCTGAAAGGACTGCGGCAGGTTGGCCAGCTTGTAATGCGCGCGCAGCAGGCGGTTGCACAAGCCGTGGAAGGTGCCGATCCACATGCCACGCACGTTGATGGGCAGCATGGTGCCCAGGCGGACCACCATCTCCTTGGCAGCCTTGTTGGTGAAGGTCACCGCCAAAATGCCGCCGGGCGTGACGCGTCCGGTCTGCAGCAGCCAGGCGATGCGGGTGGTCAGCACCCGGGTCTTGCCCGAGCCGGCCCCGGCCAGAATCAGCGCGTGCCCGGTCGGCAAGGTCACTGCGGCCAGCTGCTCCGGGTTCAGGTTGTGTAAGAGCGGCGAATTTTCTGCGACCAAGGGTGTATTTGCTGAGAACATATGTCGATTGTAGGAACCCCCATGAAACCCAGACTTGCCGTCGGCCCCGCCACCCTGTTCGCTGCACTGATCCTGGCCCTGGGCCAGCCTGCCGTTGCCCAATCCAGCTGCTCCAGCGATGGACAACCGGCATTCCAGGCCGTACGCGACCGCTTCATCAGCGCCGACTGCGAAGCCTGTTGGAGCAATCCCCAAACCTCGCCACCCAGCCCGCAAGCAATCGCACTCGACTGGATACTGCCCGGCGCGCTGGGCGAAGATGCCCCCCTATCAGCCGCAGCCCGCCCAGAAGGCCTGGAACGCATGCAAGCCCGGCAGCAGGCAGCGAGCAACGCAGCCACCTCAGCGCCACTGCAGACGCAGCCAAAACTGCGCGTCGCACGTGGGCCGCTTCTGAACGGCTACGTAGGCACCTCCATCGCGTTGCTGCCGGCAGACACGCCCACCGAGCCGTTGACGGCCTGGCTGGTGTTGGTAGAAAGAATCCCAGCCGGAGAAGACGGTACGCCGATCCCACGCAACCTGGTACGCAACGCCCTGGTGCTGGACTGGGGCAACCCGGGCAGTAGCAGGCAAGAGCTGCGCGCCATGTCCGTACCGGAAGGCGCCAAACCTGAGCGTCTCCAGGTCGTAGGCTGGGTGGAGGACGCGGGTGGGCACACCCTGGCGGCAGTGCAGTCCCACTGCGAGGCGGAAGCGGAATAGGCCTTCCACCCACCTGCGCAATATGGTAC
Source organism: Rhodoferax sp. SPJ21 (assembly GCF_058216335.1). Taxonomy (NCBI): domain Bacteria; kingdom Pseudomonadati; phylum Pseudomonadota; class Betaproteobacteria; order Burkholderiales; family Comamonadaceae; genus Rhodoferax; species Rhodoferax sp. SPJ21. The sequence goes on along the minus strand of NZ_JBYZMO010000002.1, from coordinate 1,296,574 downwards.
TTTGCGCCACGCAGGAGGGTTTTAGACATGTTTTCGGTCTACGGGGTTTCGGGCAGGGTGTTCACAGGCACCGTAGAGCAGTTGCGCCATATCGACCAGGTGCACGCCGTGGCGCGCATGCACCGTATCGAAAACAATGAGCTGGAGATCCTGCCCGAACTCCCCCTGGAAGTGGAAGCTCCGACGGAGCAAGAGCACACGCACAAACCGCTGCCCAACCCGGCTCTGGCGGCCTACGCGCAGGCCGCCCAGCCGGACACGCCTCGCCAGCCGCTGACCCATGTCGCGCAGCTGATGTCCCAGCCCGCCACCACCATCCAGGCCAATACCCTGCTATTCGATGCGGCAGACCTGCTGGCTCGAAAAAGAATTGGCCAAGCTCCGGTGCTGGACACGAATGGCCAGTTGGTGGGCATGTTGCTGCGTGCCGACCTGTACCGCACCGACTTGACCCCCAACACATCCGGCCCGCCCAGTGCACCCGACTACTGGGCCACCCGCATGGCGCAGCCGGTCTCCACTGCCATGTGGACGCCAATAGCCAGCGTCTCGGCCGAAACCGACATCCGCCGGGTAGCCCGGGTGCTGCTGGATACCGAACTGCCGGGCCTGCCGGTAGTAGATGAGATTGGCAAGGTCATAGGTTTCGTATCGCGCTCCGACATCTTGCGCGCCGTGGCCATGGACCCGCCGTTGGACGTATGGGGGTAGAGCGTAGATAAATGGCCTAGTTCAGACGTAAAAAAACCCGCCGCAGCGGGTTTTTTTACGTCCCCGGTACGCCGGGAACCGCTATCAGGCGTGCGCAGCGCGCAGCTTTTGCGAAAACTCTTGCAGAGCAGCAATGCCACTGCTTTCGGCGCGGTGGCACCAGGCTTGCAGATCAGCTGTCAGCTGCTCGCGCGACTGTGAGGTGTTCAGCCACATCTGGCGCAGCTCTTCGCGCATCACCACCATTTTGTCCAGCACGGGGTGGGCAGCGCGGGCCTGGGCCAACTGAGGCTGGGCCGCCGCAGGCACTTTTTCAGCGTCGCGGTGCATCCAGCGCTTAGCAGCTTGCAATGCAGAAAGGTCACCCTTGTGGGCCTTCAGCGTTTCCAGTTCAGCCTTGCAGGCTTGACGGAGCTCACGGGCATAACCGGCCATGACCTCATAACGGTTGGCGATCAGTGCCTCCAACGTCTTTTCGTCGGCCACGGGCTTGATGGCGCCAAGTTGCAGCTTGGGCGGCGTCTTCTTGACCTTGGCCCAGCCGATCTTCTCCATCATGCTGATATAGACCCAGCCCATATCGAATTCATATGGCTTGACCGAAAACTTGGCCGAGGTGGGGTAGGTGTGGTGGTTGTTGTGCAACTCTTCACCGCCGATGATGATGCCCCAGGGCGAGATGTTGGTGCTCGCGTCCGGCGCTTCAAAGTTGCGGTAACCCCAGTAGTGGCCAATGCCATTGATGATGCCGGCTGCCGTCACCGGGATCCAGATCATCTGCACCGCCCAGACCGACAGGCCAGCAATACCGAACATGGCCAGGTTCAGGATCAGCATCAGGCCCACGCCTTGCCAACTAAAACGGGTGTACAAATTGCGCTCGATCCAGTCGTTCGGGCAGCCATGGCTGAACTTGGCGACGGTTTCCAGGTTCTTCGCTTCTTTGCGGTACAGCTCGGCACCGGTCCAGAACACGGTTTCGATACCGTGCGCGTGCGGGCTGTGTGGATCGTCCTTGGTTTCGCATTTGGCGTGGTGCTTACGGTGCACCGCCACCCATTCCTTGGTGACCTGGCCCGTGCCCAGCCAAAGCCAGAAGCGGAAGAAATGCGACGGAATGGCGTGCAGATCCATCGCCCGGTGCGCCTGGTGGCGGTGCAGGTAGATGGTTACGCTGGCAATGGTGATGTGGGTGGTGACCAACGTGTACAACACGATTTCCCACCAGGACAGATTCCACAAGCCGTTTGCAAGCCAGTCAATGGCTGCGTTCAACACAGCCCAATCGGGTAACAACATAGGTAAATAGCCTCGTTTTTAGAGTGGGCGCGCCGTGTATTCCAGTCGCGCCAACCCTCTATTCTAGGTTGGAGCACTCAAATTACCTAGAGTGCAACCCCAAGCAACACACGCATATGCCTTATTTTTTCTGCCAGACGGCAGCAAAAAAGCCATCTGTGCCATGACGATGCGGCCACAAACGCAGGTACTCGCCACCCGTGACCGGACCGCTGCACAGGCTGGCCGCGTTCTCAATCTTTAGATGGGTCAGCAAGTCGGCTGTTTCAAGGGGTGTGAATTCGGGATTCGCAGCCGAGAACGCCTGGGCAATCGCCTCATTTTCCTGGGGCAGGATGCTGCAGGTGGCATATACCAGGCGGCCGCCCGGCTTCAGCAAACGGGCCGCGCTTTGCAAAATCGAGGTTTGCTTGACCACCAACTCTTCCACAGCCTTGGGCGATTGGCGCCATTTCATGTCGGGGTTGCGGCGCAGCGTGCCCAGGCCGGAGCATGGTGCATCTACCAACACGCGGTCGATCTTTCCGGTCAGGCGCTTGATGCGGTCGTCACGCTCGTGGGCGATGGCGGCGGGGTGCACATTCGACAAACCGCTACGCGCCAGCCGTGGCTTGAGCGCATCCAGGCGGTGGCCCGAGGTGTCAAACGCATACAAGCGACCGGTGTTGCGCATGCTGGCGCCAATCGCCAGGGTCTTGCCACCGGCGCCGGCGCAGAAGTCCACCACCATTTCGCCACGCTTGGCATCCAGCAGCAAAGCCAGCAACTGCGAGCCTTCGTCTTGCACTTCGATCGCCCCGCGCACGAAGGCATCCACCTTGGTCAAGGCCGGCTTGTCCGTCAGACGCAAACCCCAGGGCGAATACGGCGTGGCAACCGACTGGATGCCGGCCTTGGCCAGTTCTTTCTGCACGTCGTCGCGCTTGGAGTTCAAGGCGTTGACGCGCAAATCCAGGCCGGCGCCGTGGACCAGGCTTTCCACCAGCGGCCAGAACTCGTCTTTGAGCTGCTCTTTGAGCGGCTGCACCAGCCATTCGGGCAAGTTATGGCGGTGGCGGTCCAACAGGTCTTCCTGCTTGACCTTATCGCAGTTTTCCAGCCAGGTTTTCTCTTGATCGTTCAGGGCTGCATACAGGAAATCGCGTGGACCGTGGAAGCCCAGAATCGCCATACGGCGCTGCTTGGAGCCGCTGCCCGAAGGCGCCAAGTGGTCGAACAGCAGTTTTTTGCGCAGAACCGTGTACACGGTTTCCGCCAGCGTGGCGCGTTCACGCGGGCCCAACGAGCGGTTGTCGCGGAAGAAACGCGAAACCACCGAGTCGGCGGGATGTTCAAATTGAAGCGCAAGGCGTACGAGTTCAGAACACTCGTCAAGGAAGTCTTTAGGATGCATAGCCCCGATTGTCCCACGTCCCCTTTTTTTCACGAACCCGCACCATGTCTGACGCCGATTTGCCTCCACTGCACCCCACCCCGCCGGGCCGCTACCGCCACTACAAAGGCATGCTGTACGAGGTCATCGACACGGTGCGCCACAGTGAAACTCTGGAGCCCATGACGCTGTACCGCGCACTCTATGGCGAACATGGGCTGTGGGTACGCCCGGCTGCCATGTTTTCCGAACACGTGGTGATAGACGGCACACGCCAGCCGCGTTTCACTCGATTGCCAGACGCTCAGGCCGAATGAACGGCCAGGCGCGGCAGCTGCAGCGTGGCGACCAGCCCCGCAGTGTCGCCATTACGCAGTGTCAGGCTGCCCTGGTGGCGGCGCGCGATGTCCAGCGAAATCGACAAACCTAGGCCCACGCCAGCGGTGTTGCGCCCGGATGTCTGCTGGAATCGGTAAAACGGAGCCAACACCTGGATGAGCTCAGACTCCGGCAGACCGGGCCCGGGATCGTGCACCTCGATGCAGAGCTGCTCCGGGCTGTCCACCATCTGGATATGCGCCGCACCGCCGTAGCGCACCGCGTTGTCCACCAGATTGTTCAGGCAGCGGCGCAGAGCAGATGCTTGCGCCCGCAACGGCGCTGCCGTGCCGCCACAATCCACGCGAAAGCCGCAGTCCCGCTGGTCATCGACCAGGCTTTCGACCAGGGCGGCCACGTCCAGATGCACCCAGGCCTCCTCCTGTGCGGCACCGCACAAATAGTCCAGCGTGGCAGTGATCATCTCGTCCATCTGAACGATATCGTTGCGAAAAGCATTCTTCTGGGTCGAGTCACCCAGACCCTCGGCTCGCAGGCGCAGGCGCGTCAAAGGGGTACGCAAATCATGCGATACGGCGGCGACAAAGCGGTCGCTCTCCACCAGTTGCTGGCGTATTTGCGACTGCATCTGGTTGAACAGGCGGCTGGCATCACGGCATTCCCGGGGCCCATCTTCCGGCAAAGGCGGATGGTCCAGATCCTGGCCCAGAGCCTTGGCGGCACTGGCCAGCCGCCGCACTGGGGCCGACAGCCAGCGGGCCCCAATCCATGCCGCCACCACCAGCGCAGCCAGACGCACGCTGATATCCAGCCACAGCGCGGAAGCAGGCGGCGCCATATCGCCCGGAGGGCCGGGTTGTGGTGGCGCAGACGCGGGCTGTCCAAACTCTATGAGTGGTTTGGCGCCCGGGCGCAGCACAGGGTTGGGCAACGGCGGTGCCATATGTGGGTCCCTAATGGGCGGACGCATATGTAACATCATGGCCAAAGCCAGCACATGGCCGGCCAAGACCCCCACCGATACCAACACAGCCAAACGCCCGAACAGGGTGGACGGCAACAGTCGAGAAATCAGGCGCCTCAGGACGTCCACGAAGGTTGACCCTGCACAGACTGCACGGTAAACATGTAACCAGCACCACGCACGGTTTTGATCAGCGATGGCGCGTCGGGAGATTCACTCAACTTCTGCCGCAGCCGCGACACCAGCAAATCAATGCTGCGCTCGTACGCGTCCATAGCCCGGCCTCGCGCCTGCTCCATCAGCTGCTCACGGCTGAGCAGCCTGCGTGGCATGCCCAGGAAGGCGAGCAGCAGGCGGAACTCCGCATTCGATAGCGGCACGACAAGGCCAGACGGTGAGGTCAAACGGCGTTCATGGCGCTGCAATGCCCATCCATCGAAGTACACCACGTCCCCACCCACCTCTTGCAGGATGCGGTCATGCACAGTGGCGGCCCGACGCAGCACGGTCTTGATGCGCGCCACCAACTCACGTGGCTCGAAGGGCTTGCTCATGTAGTCGTCGGCCCCCATTTCCAGACCCAGCACCCGGTCGTAAGAGTTGGTGCATGCCGTCAGCATGATGATGGGAATGCGGGATCGCTGGCGCAGCTCGCGCGTCAGCGCCAAGCCGTCCACACCGGGAAGCATCATGTCCATCACCACCAGATCAATAGGCTGTGCAGCCAGTTGCTGGCGCATGCTGGGCCCGTCGTGGGCGGTGTGCGCACAAAACTCAAAACCCGTCAGGTATTCCTGTAGCAGATTGGTAATGCCGGCATCGTCGTCCACGACCAATATTTGGCGTGAGGGGTTCATATTTCGTCCATTTCGCCGAAAAGTGTAGGGAGAGTACCCCCCCTCAAAGGCACAAACAGGCAGGTCTTTACCTTTCTTTTCCGCCTCTTAAACAAGCTTTTGTACCAACTTGGATACACGGCTGACAAACAAGCTTTACACGTGGCGCAAAAAATACAGTAGTCGCCCAAACCGCTTGCTGGGGTGGCATTCCACCCCATCCGCCCAAAGGAAACAACGATGTCCAGCATCAGCAGTGTCAGCAACAGCAGCAACGCGTGGGCCTCCAGCGGAGCAACACGCAGCGCCCCCAAAGACAAACTCTTCAGCCTGGTCGATTCAGACAAAAGCGGCGGCATAGACACCAACGAGCTGAAGACCCTGATGGAGCAGGTCACCAAGAAGACCGGTGTGGCCAACAGCAATACTGCAGCCGATCTGATGACCAAGCTGGACACCAACGGCGACGGCAGCCTGGACGGTACGGAGCTGCACAACGGCATCACCAGCATCGTGCAGCTGCCATCCACCATGGACTTCGCGCAAGCCCGCAGCGATAGCAGTAGCAGCGCCACCGGCAAGGCCGGAGACGACCTGTTCACCAAAGTTGATGCGAACAGCGACGGCAGCCTTAGCTCCAGCGAATTCACTGCACTGATGGACAAGATGTCCGCCAGCGGCGATGCAAACGCCTCGGGCAGCAGCAGCGACAAATTTGCCAGCCTGGACACCGATAGCGACGGCAAGCTGACCCAGAGCGAATTCGACGCCGGGCGTCCATCTGGCGCAGGCGGCCCCCAAGGCGCAGGCGGCCCACCTCCCGGCCCGCCGCCCACATCCAGCAGCAGCGACAGCACCACCTACGATCCGCTGGACACCAACAAGGACGGCATCGTCTCCGCAGCCGAAGCCGCCGCAGGCCAGGCCAACGGCACGACCGACACCATGCAGGCCCTGCTAAAGGCGATTGACACCGACAAGGACGGCAAGCTCAGCAACACCGAGGCCGACACCTTCGTTCAGCAGGTAGCCACTGCCGTGGACACCTTGCAAAAGTCTTCCAGCAGCACGGACAGCATTGACCTGAACCAGCTGGCGCAGCAAGTGCTCAAGCAGTACACCCAGATCGCTGCGGGCTCCGCCAGCAGCAGCACGGGCAGCACCGTCAGTCTTACGGCATAAATACGACTCCAGCGCAGGTACTAGCTGCGCTGGCAGCTATATATTTCGCAGCAAGTCCGCCACCACGCGCGGATACAGCAGATGCTCCTGCGTCAACACGCGGGCAGCCAGCAGCTGGGCCGTGTCGCCCGGCAAGATAGGCACCACCGCCTGGCCCAGGATGGGCCCGTGGTCCAGTTCGGCCGTAACCTGGTGCACAGTGGCGCCGGCGAAACGGCAACCCGCATCCAGCGCACGCTGGTAGGTATTCAGCCCGGCGAAGGCCGGCAACAAGGATGGATGGATGTTCACCAGCCGGCCCGCATAGTGCTCCACAAAACCCGGCGTCAGGATGCGCATAAAACCGGCCAGCACCACCAGGGCAGGCTGGTGGCGGTCTATCACTTGCATCAGCTGTGCGTCAAACGCGGCGCGCGGGTCGGGTGCCTCGGCAAAGGCCTTGTGCTCCACTACCTCGGCAGCCAGGCCCTGGGCGCGCGCAAAGTCCAGCCCCGCAGCCGTGGCCTTGTTGCTCACCACCGCCACGACTTGGGCGCCCAGACGCTTGGCCCAGTCGTCGCGTTGCGCGGTACGCACGATGGCCGCCATATTGGAGCCACCGCCTGAGATCAAAATAACAATATTCTTCATACTGACCGGAATTATCCCTGTGACCACCACCCTCTCGCCCAACGAAGCCCGCGTGCTTGCCACACTGATGGAAAAAGCCCGCACCGTGCCCGACAGTTACCCCATGTCACTCAGCACCCTGCTGGCCGGTTGCAACCAGAAAACCAGCCGCGACCCGATCATGACCCTGAGCGAGGCCGACATCGCCGAAGCCCTGGGCACGCTGAAAGACCTGGCCCTGGTGCGTGAATCCAGCGGTAGCCGGGTGACGCGCTTCGAGCACAACTTCCAGCGCGGCATCGGTGTGCCCGAGCAATCCAGCGTCATCCTCGGTCTGCTGATGCTGCGCGGCCCGCAAACTGCCGGCGAGCTGCGGCTGAACACCGAGCGCTGGTACAAATTTGCCGATATTTCCTCTGTCGAGGGCTTTCTGGACGAAATGCTGGAGCGCAGCGAGGAAAAAGGCGGCCCGCTGGTGGTCAAACTGGCCCGTGCGCCGGGTGAACGCGAGCAGCGCTGGGCACATCTGCTGTGCGGTCCGGTGGACATCAACGCACCCGCAGCACTTGCTGGCAGCGGCAACACCGGCCGACTGGAAGCCCGTATTGAAGCCCTGGAAGAAGAAGTGGCCCAATTAAGGGCCACGGTGCAAAAACTCTGCGCTGAGTTAGGGATCAGCTAAATCAACGGGCTAAATCAATAAACGCGACGACTTCGGCACATGGGCCATCAGAAACTCCATCTGGTCGGCCAGGATGCGGCGGTTGCGCAGGATGAAGTCCTCCCACAGGCTGGGCACATAGGGCGTGTAGAGCAGCGGCATATGCGCCTGTTCGGGCGTACGGTTGCTTTTACGGTGGTTGCAGGCGCGGCAGGCGGTGACCACGTTCATCCAAGTGTCCGCCCCCTTCTGGCCCAGGGGTTTGATGTGCTCCCGGGTCAGCACATCTTCATGGAAGCGGTCGCCGCAGTAGGCGCAGACATTGCGGTCGCGGATGAACAGCTTGGCGTTGGTCAGGCTGGGGCGCAGGTCAAAGGGGTTGATGTTGGGCACGCCACGGGTGCCGATGATGCTGTTGACGGTAATGATGGACTGCTCGCCCGTGATCGCGTTGTGTCCGCCATGGAACACTGCCACCTGCGCGCCCATCTCCCAACGCACCTCTTCGGCCGCGTAATGGACGACGGCTTGCTCCAGCGAAATCCATGACTGGGGCAACCCTTGGGCTGAGAGCTTCAAGACCTTCACAACACGCCTCCTGGATCAATAAAAGACCACTTACCGGAAATGCTAGGCAGGGCGCCAACCGGGGAGTTCACGCCTTGCATCTGTCTGCTGCGTCACAATATACATTGTTTCTATGAACATTGAGCTGACAGCGCTTATTACACGGGCGCAATACGCTATCAAAAAGATAACGATCCATGCTGGTTTTTCGCGGCTTCCACCACCCGGGCATAGCCCCCCATTGCGCGCTCACCATCGGTAATTTCGACGGTGTGCACCGTGGTCACCAGGCCATGCTGGCGCTGCTGATCAACGAAGCCCGTCACCGTGGCGTGCCCAGCTGCGTCATGACCTTCGAGCCGCACCCGCGCGACTACTTTGCCCAGGCTACGGCCCAGCCCAGTCTGGCGCCAGCCCGCATCGCCACCCTGCGCGACAAACTCACCGAACTGCACCGCTGCGGTGTGGACCAGGCGGTGGTGCTGCCGTTTGACGCGGCATTTGCGGCCCAGACCCCGCAGGCCTTCATCGACGAGGTGCTGGTGCGCGGCATGGGCGTGCGCTATGTGCTGGTGGGCGACGACTTCTGCTTTGGCGCCAAGCGCGCCGGCGACTACGCCATGCTGGACGCCGCCGGCCTTGCCCAGGGCTTTGATGTGGCGCGCATGAATAGCTACGAGGTGCACGGCCTGCGCGTGTCCAGCTCCGCCGTGCGCACCGCGCTGCAAGCCGGCCGCATGGCCGACGTCAGCCGCCTGCTGGGCCGCCCCTACAGCATCAGCGGCCACGTGGTGCATGGGCGCAAACTGGGGCGGCAGCTGGGCGAATCCGCCGCTGGCCGCAACGACGGGTTTCGTACCCTGAACCTGCGTTTCTCGCACTGGAAGCCCGCCGCCAGCGGCATCTTCGCAGTCTTGGTCCATGGCCTGGATGCCAAGCCGCTGGTCGGCGTGGCCAACCTGGGCATACGCCCCTCGCTGGACCCGAACGACGTCAACGGCGGCCGGGTGCTGCTGGAAACCCATTGCCTGGACTGGCCCGCCGCGCTGGGCCCCGAGGGGGCCTACGGTAAAATCATTCGCGTGGAACTGCTGCACAAACTGCATGACGAACTGAAATACGACAGTCTGGACGCCCTTCAAATCGGCATCGCCAAGGACTGCGATGAGGCACGCGCCTATTTCAAGACCTTGCACGCAGAAACCAGCCGCCAAACAACGCGCGACCGAATTTAGACGATCGAGTTGCTGTCAGCAGACAGCCTGCCGATCCTGCAGCCCGCATCTTTGTGTACGCCGGCTGTCTCCCTAACGTGCCATTCGAATACCCCATGACTGAATCCACCGCCCCCGACTACCGCAGCACCCTGAACCTGCCCGACACCCCCTTCCCCATGCGCGGCGACCTGCCCAAGCGCGAACCCGGCTGGGTCCAGGAATGGGAAGAAAAAGGCATCTACAAAAAGCTGCGCGATGCACGCGTCAACGCACCCAAGTTCGTGCTACACGACGGCCCACCCTATGCCAACGGCAACATCCACATCGGCCACGCCGTCAACAAGATCCTGAAGGACATGATCGTCAAGGCGCGCCAGCTCAAAGGCATGGACGCCACCTATGTGCCCGGCTGGGACTGCCACGGCCTGCCGATCGAGAACGCCATCGAGAAACTGCACGGCCGCAACCTGCCGCGCGATGAAGTGCAGGCGAAAAGCCGCGCCTTCGCCACCGAGCAGATCGCCGGCCAGATGGCCGACTTCAAGCGCCTGGGCGTGCTCGGCGAATGGGACAACCCGTACCGCACCATGGATTTCGGCAACGAAGCCAATGAGATCCGCGCACTGAAACGCATCATGGAACGCGGCTTTGTGTACCGTGGCCTGAAGCCCGTTTACTGGTGCTTCGACTGCGGCAGCTCGCTGGCCGAGTTCGAGATCGAATACGCCGACAAGAAGTCGCAAACCCTGGACGTGGGCTTTGAATGCGCCGAGCCTGAAAAGCTCGCCGCCGCCTTCGGCCTGGACAAGTTGGCCCAGCACGCCTATGCCGTGATCTGGACCACCACCGCCTGGACCATCCCGGCCAACCAGGCGCTGAACCTGAACCCCGCCCTCACCTACGCCCTGGTGCAAACCGAGCGCGGCATTCTGCTGCTGGCCGAGGACCTGGTGGAAAAAGCCATGGCTCGCTACGCGCTGAACGGCACCGTGCTGGCCACTACCCTGGGCGAAAAGCTGGCGAATATCAATTTCAAGCACCCGTTCTATGACGTAGACCCAGGCTATCAACGCTTCAGCCCCGTCTTCCTGGCCGACTACGCCACCGCCGAAGACGGCACCGGTATCGTCCACTCCTCGCCCGCTTACGGCGTAGAGGATTTCAACTCCTGCGTGGCCAACGGCATCAAGACCGACGACATCCTGAACCCGGTGCAAGGCAATGGCCGCTATGTGGATGATTTGCCGCTGTTCGGCGGGCTGAACATCTGGAAGGCTGCGCCGCTGGTCATCGAAAAGCTGCGCGAGCACGACCGCCTGTTTGCCACCGAAACCATCACCCACAGCTACCCGCATTGCTGGCGCCACAAGACGCCAGTGATCTACCGTGCTGCGGCCCAGTGGTTCATCCGCATGGACGAAGGCGTGGGCGTGTTTACCCAAGACAAGGCACCACAAACCCTGCGCAAGCTGGCCCTGGCCGCCATCGAAGAAACCAGCTTCTACCCCGAAAACGGCAAGACCCGGCTGCGCGACATGATCGCCGGCCGGCCTGACTGGTGCATCAGCCGCCAGCGCAACTGGGGCGTGCCCCTGCCCTTCTTCATCCACACCGCCACCGGCGAGCTGCACCCGCGTACCATGGACATCATGGACCAGGCCGCAGCCATGGTGCAGGCCGGCGGCGTGGAAGCCTGGAGCAAGGCCACGGCCGAATCCATCATCGGCGCCGATGCCGAAAACTACACCAAGGTGAATGACATCCTGGACGTCTGGTTCGACTCCGGCACAACCCACGAACACGTGCTGCGCGCCAGCCACAAAGAGCAATCCGCCTGGCCGGCCGACCTGTACCTGGAAGGCCATGACCAACACCGCGGCTGGTTCCACAGCTCGCTGCTGACGTCCTGCGCCATGTACGACCACGCGCCGTACAAGGGCCTGCTGACACACGGCTTCACCGTGGACGGCCGTGGCCGCAAGATGAGCAAGAGCGAAGGCAATGTGGTGGCACCGCAAGAGGTCAGCGACAAGATGGGCGCCGAGATCATCCGCCTGTGGTGCGCCTCCACCGACTATTCGGGCGACCTGGGCATCGACGCCAAGATCCTGGCCCGCGTGGTGGACACCTACCGCCGCATCCGCAACACGCTGAAGTTCCTGATGGCCAACGTCAGCGACTTTGACCCGGCAACGGACGCTGTGCCGTTTGATGAGCTGCTGGAAATCGATCGCTACGCTTTAAGCCGCGCAGCCCAGCTGCAGGCCGACATCCTGGCGCACTACGAGGTGTATGAGTTCCACCCGGTGGTCGCCAAGCTGCAGGTGTATTGCTCGGAGGATTTGGGCTCGTTCTACCTGGACGTGCTGAAAGACCGGCTCTACACCACCGCGCCCAAATCGCTGGCCCGCCGCAGCGCCCAGACCGCGCTGGCGCAGATCACCCACGCCATGCTGCGCTGGATGGCGCCCTTCCTCAGCTTCACCGCTGAAGAAGCCTGGAAGATCTTCGGCAGCAGCGAATCCATCTTCCTGGAAAGCTATGCCGAGCTGGCCGCGCCGAACGCCGAACTGCAAGCCAAGTGGAGCCGCATCCGCGAGATCCGCGACGCGGTGAACAAAGACATCGAAGTGCTGCGCGCCAATGGCGAAGTCGGTGCCTCGCTGCAAGCCAATGTGCACCTGACCGTGGCCGCTGCCGACTACGCCCTGCTGTCCAGCCTGGGCGCAGACCTGAAGTTTGTGTTCATCACATCCGCTATCAATTTGGTAGCTGGCGACGCATTTTCTATCAGCGTCAGAGCCAGTTCTGACACCAAGTGCGAGCGCTGCTGGCACTACACGCCAGACGTGGGCAGCGACGCCGCGCACCCCACCATCTGCGGCCGTTGCAGCAGCAATCTGTATGGCGCGGGTGAAGTCCGCAAGGTGGCGTAATGGCGGGTAAAGGCAAAACCACTTTCAGCAAATCCAGCGCCAGCGTGCTGCCCTGGCTGGGCCTGGCGCTGATCATCCTGATCCTGGACCAGTTCACCAAGGTGCTGATTACCGGCTACTACCAGCTGGGCGACAGCACGCCCGTGACCAGCTTCTTCAACATCGTGCGGGCCCACAACACCGGCGCGGCGTTCTCGTTTTTGCACGATGCAGGCGGCTGGCAACGCTGGTTCTTCACCGGCATCGGCGTGGCGGCGGCGCTGTTCATCGTCTGGATGCTGCGCAAGCACGCGGGGCAAAAGCTGTTCTGCTTCGCCATGGCCTGCGTGCTGGGCGGCGCCATCGGCAATGTGATCGACCGCGTGCTGCACGGCTATGTGGTGGACTTTCTGGACTTCTACTGGCGCAATATGCATTTCGCCGCCTTCAACCTGGCGGATGCAGCGATCACCCTGGGCGCGATCTGCCTGATTCTGGACGAGCTGCTGCGGGTACGGCGCGGCAAATAGTCTCCCACCCACCCCACATTGAAGCCCGCTGATGCGGGCTTTTTTGCGTCCCGCGCTTGTACGGCTGTCATCACGGCGTCACGTTTTCTTTTTCTAATGAAAACGTTTTCACACAGGACGATTTCGTGAGCATCAAGGACGTAGCGTTGCAAGCCGGGGTATCCATGGCCACCGTGTCGCGGGTTTTCAACCTGCCCGACAAGGTGAATGCCACCACGCGCGAACGGGTACTGCACATGGCGCAGACCCTGGGCTATCTACCGAACGCCAGCGCGCGCAGCCTGCGCACCCAGCGCAGCCGGGTGATTGGCGTGGTGTTGCCCACGCTGCTCAACCCGGTGTTCGCCGAGTGCCTGGACGGCATTGCCAAGGCCGCCAGCGCCGCAGGCTACGCCATCCTGCCCATCACCACCGACTACCGGCTGGAGAGCGAAGAACAAGCCGTGCAGCAGCTACTGGCCGGTAACGTGGACGGCATGCTGCTGGTGGTGTCCAACCCCGCCACATCCACCGCGCTGGCCCGGCTGCGTACCGCCAACCTCCCCTATGTGCTTGCCTACAACCAGCACCCCGACCACCCCTGCGTATCGGTGGACAGCGAACAGGCTGTGCGCGAGCTGGTGGCCCGGCTGGCCGACCTAGGGCACCGCCGCATAACGCTGATCAGCGGTCAACTGGCGGCGTCCGACCGGGCCCAGCAACGCCAGCGCGGCTTCTGGGCTGGCATGGAAGCACAGGGGCTGGACGGCACGCAGTGGCTAGAGGTGCCGTTTGTCGAAACCGCCGTGCAGGACATCCGCGCACTGCTGCAGCGCAGCCCCCGCCCCACCGCACTGGTCTGTTCGAACGACCTGCTGGCCATCCGCAGCATCCGCGCCGCGCACCTGGCCGGCCTGCGCGTGCCGCAGGACATCAGCATCACCGGCTTCGATGGCATTGCATTGGGCGAAGACCTGACGCCCATGCTCAGCACCATCACCCAACCCAATGCCGACATCGGCCGCCACGGCGTGCAACTGCTGGTGACCGCCATGGCTGCCGGCGAAGCGGTATCGCCCACCGCCAGCGTGCTGCTGGCCCATGGTTTCCGCGCTGGCGAATCCTGTGCGCCCCTGCCCTCACACATTTCCTGAATCTCTCCCCTCCCAGCAACTTTTCAACGGAGTTTTTATGCGTAAACCCATCCAAACCCTGGCGCGCGCCGCCCTGTTGGCCCTCGGCCTGGCCGGTGCCAGCGCCTTCGCCCAAAACGCCATTTGCTACAACTGCCCACCCGAATGGGCCGACTGGGCCAGCCAGATCAAGGCCATAAAGGCCAAGACCGGCGTGACCGTGCCGCCGGACAACAAGAACTCCGGCCAGTCGCTGGCACAGATGGTGGCCGAAAAGGCTAGCCCGGTGGCCGACGTGACCTACCTGGGCGTGACCTTCGCCATCCAGGCGCAAAAAGAAGGCGTGGTTGCCGCCTACAAACCCGCTGGCTGGGCCGATATTCCCGACGGCCTGAAAGACCCGCAAGGCCACTGGTTCACCATCCACTCCGGCACCATGGGTTTCATGGTGAATGTGGACGCACTCAAGGGCAAGCCGGTGCCGCAGTCCTGGGCCGACCTGCTCAAGCCCGACTACAAAGGCCTGATCGGCTATCTGGACCCGGCCTCGGCTTTTGTGGGCTACGTGGGCGCCGTGGCGGTGAACCAGGCGCGCGGTGGCACGCTGGACAACTTCGGCCCCGGCATCGACTACTTCAAGGCGCTGCAAAAGAATGAACCCATCGTGCCGAAGCAGACTGCCTATGCCCGCGTGCTGTCGGGTGAAATCGCCATCCTGCTGGACTACGACTTCAACGCCTACCGCGCCAAGTACAAAGACAAGGCCAACGTGCAGTTCGTCATCCCCGCCGAAGGCACGCTGGCCGTACCTTATGTGATGAGCCAGGTGGCGAATGCGCCACACGCCGACAACGCCCACAAGGTGCTGGACTTCGTGCTGTCCGACGAAGGCCAGGCCATTTGGGCCAACGCCTACTTGCGCCCGGTGCGCGCCACCGCCATGCCCAAGGACATCCAGGCCCGCTTCCTGCCCGCCAGCGAATACGCCCGCGCCAAAACCGTGGACTACGCCAAGATGGCCGCAGTGCAAAAAGGCTTCTCGGACCGTTACCTCAAAGACGTTCAATAAGCTGGCATAGAGGCGCTGCGCATGACTTCCCCCTCCCGCCTGCTGGGCGCCTGCGCGGCGCCGGCCGTGGCCTTCTTTGCTGCGTTCTGGCTGCTGCCGGTGGTACGCCTGTTCGCCCTGCCGGAAGACAAGGGCTGGGCCACCTATTTCGCGGTGCTGACCGACAGCCGCTACCTGCGCAGCCTGCTGAACACGCTGGGCCTGTCGCTGGCGGTCACGCTGGCCACGCTGTTGCTCGGCGGCCTGGTCGGCATTACGCTGGCGCGCCAGCGCTTCAAGGCCAAGCCCCTGCTGCTGTCGCTGCTAACGCTGCCGCTGTCCTTCCCCGGCGTGATCATCGGTTTCTTCATCATCCTGCTGGGTGGCCGCCAGGGCCTGGTGGCCGACCTGACCGAGTGGCTGGGCCTGGGCCGCACCACGTTTGCCTACGGGTTGACCGGCCTGTTCCTGGGCTATCTGTACTTCTCGCTGCCGCGCGCCATCGCCACCTACACCGCCGCCGCCAGCGCCATGGATGCGCAGCTGGAAGAGGCCGCGCGCTCGCTGGGTGCGTCCCGCTGGCGCGTTGCCAGAGATGTATGGATTCCTGAGCTAGCGCAGACAACGCTTGCGTGTGGTGCTATCGTTTTTGCTACGTCCATGGGCGCCTTCGGCACGGCCTTCACCCTGGCCAGCAAGTTTGAAGTGCTGCCCATCACGCTCTATAACGAGTTCACCAACTACGCCAACTTCGCGCTGGCCGCCAGCCTGTCGATCACGCTGGGCATCATCACCTGGCTGAGCCTGTTCCTGGCGCGCCATGCGGCCGGCCCGGCGGCAGCGGGGGCATAAAACCATGGCTCAATCCCGCCAACTCCCCTTCTTGCTGCCGGCGCTGACCGCGCTGGTCAGCGTCTTCATGCTGGCCCCCATCG
Organism: Rhodoferax sp. SPJ21; assembly: GCF_058216335.1. Lineage (NCBI taxonomy): Bacteria > Pseudomonadati > Pseudomonadota > Betaproteobacteria > Burkholderiales > Comamonadaceae > Rhodoferax > Rhodoferax sp. SPJ21. The sequence continues at coordinate 1,280,277 of NZ_JBYZMO010000002.1, read as the reverse complement.
CCCTGTCAGTGCTGGCCGGACTGGTCAACAACTACAGCACCGGCCTGGCCAGCGGCCTGACCCTGCGCTGGATCACCGAGGTGCTGGACGTGTACGGCGGCACCGTCAGCGCCTCGCTGCTGCTGGCCCTGCTGTGCGTGGTCGGCTGCCTGCTGCTGGGCGTGCCCTGTGCCTATGCGCTGGCGCGCAGCACATCGCGCTGGGCGCGGCTGTTTGAAGAGCTGCTGACCCTGCCGGTAGCCGTGCCCGGCCTGGCCACCGCGCTGGCGCTGATACTGGCCTACGGGCAACTCAGTAGCTTCCGGCAAAGCTTTGCCTTCATCCTGGTCGGGCACCTGGTGTTCACCCTGCCCTTCATGGTGCGTACCGTGGGCGCGGCGTTTCGCCGGCATGAACTGCTGGCGCTGGAGGAAGCCGCACGCTCGCTGGGCGCCAGCTTTGCCCAGCGCTTCATGGGCGTGCTGGTGCCTGCCGTGCTGCCCGCCATCGTGGCGGGCAGCCTGATGGTCTTCACCCTGTCGGTCGGCGAATTCAACCTGACCTGGATGCTGCACACGCCGCTGACGCGCACCCTGCCGGTGGGCCTGGCGGACAGCTATGCGTCGATGCGCATCGAGATCGGCTCGGCCTACACCCTGGTCTTTTTGCTGGTCATCCTGCCCGTGCTGTGGGGCTTGCAATGGCTCGGACACCTCCTGGAAAAACGCAATGGATAAAAACTTAGCTCTCAATGTTGGACACAGCGCCTCCCCGCTCAGAAACCCGTGGAACCGGCTTCGCCGGGCCACTGGGTTTGCCCCCTGCAAGGGGGTTGGCGAAGACATGAAATGCGTAGCCTGGGGGTATGCCAATGAAATTTGAACGCACGCGCGTCGATGTGATCGAATGCGCCAAAACCTATGCCGATGGCACACGCGGCCTGCAACCCACCACATTGGCGATCGAGCCCGGCGAAGTGCTGGCCTTACTCGGCCCCTCGGGCTGCGGCAAAACCACCTTGCTGCGCCTGATCGCCGGGCTGGAAACGCCGGACGCCGGCAGCCGCATCTTGTTCGGTGGCGAGGACGTGACAGCGCTGGCCATCGAGCGGCGCGGCATCGGCATGGTGTTCCAGCACTATGCGCTGTTCCCGCAGATGTCGGTGGCGGCCAACATCGGCTACGGCCTGCGCATACGCGGCGTGAGCGCCGATGAGCAGCGCAAAACCGTGGGCGAGCTGGTGGATCTGGTGCGCCTCAACGGTCTGGAAAACAAGCGCCCGGCCGAGCTCTCCGGCGGCCAGCGCCAACGCGTGGCCCTGGCCCGCGCGGTGGCGGTGCGCCCACGCGTGCTGCTGCTGGACGAGCCGTTGACCGCTCTCGACGCCAAGCTGAAAGAGTCGCTGCGCGACGAGCTGGCCGAGCTGCTGCGCCGCCTGCACATCACCGCCATCCACGTCACGCACGACCAGCAGGAAGCACTGGCCATCGCCGACCGCCTGGCGGTGATGCAGGCCGGCCGCATCGTGCAGGTGGGCGATGGCGAAAGCCTGTACCGCCGTCCCGGCCACCCGTTTGTGGCGAGCTTTCTGGGCCGGGTAAATACTTTGCGCCGCGACAACCCGGCGCTGCTACGCAATCTGCTGCCGTTGGGTGGCCTGCTGCTGGAATGCCCTCCCGCCCGCGCCGGCCAGACGGCACTGCTGGTGCGCCCGGAAGACATCCGCATCGGCCCGGTCCACTCCGCCACCGGCCAGGCCGTAGTGCAACGCCGTAGCTTTCTGGGCGACCGCTTGCAGCTCACGCTGACATTGGCCGACCAGGCACCGCTGCACGCCGAAGTGCCACGCGACCACCCGGCCAAGGTGGGTGACACTGTGGGCATCACCATTGCCCCAGAACGCCTGATGTCCTGCGAAGAAAACACATGACCACTCTGCTGCTGCAACTCTCCGACCTGCATATCCGCGAACCCGGCCGCCTGGCCTATGGCCGCCTGGACACCGCGCCGTGCCTGCAACAGGCGGTGGACAGCATCCTGCGCCTGCCACAGCCGCCCGACGCGGTCGTCATCACCGGCGACCTGACCGACTTCGGCCGCGCCGCGGAATACGCGCACTTGCGCAGCCTGCTGGCGCGCTTGAGCATGCCGGTGTATCTGATGCCCGGCAACCACGATGACCGCGAACAGATGCGCGCCAGCTTTGCCGAACACGGCTATCTGGGTGGCAGTGGCTTTGTGCAATTCAGCGTAGCCGTCGGCAACCTGCAGTTGGTCGCTCTCGACACGGTCGTGCCCGGCGCCAGCCACGGCAGCCTGTGCGACCAGCGCCTGCAGTGGCTGGCCGACACGCTGGACCAGCACCACGAACGCCCTGTCGTCATCGCCATGCACCACCCGCCGTTTGCCACGCTGATCGGCCATATGGACGACATCGGCCTGCTGCAAGGCGCGACTGAGCTGGAAGCGCTGGTGGCACAGCACCCGAATGTGGAACGCATCATCTGCGGCCATCTGCACCGCAGCATCCAGGTGCGCTTTGGCGGCAGCATCGCCATGACCGTGCCCTCGCCGGCCCACCAGGTGTGCCTGGACCTGGCGCCCGATGCGGCATCCGCCTGGACGCTGGAGCCGCCCGGCTTCGCGCTGCATGCGCTGGGCGATGGGGGGCAGCTGGTCAGCCACATGGTGGCCAGCGGTAAATTCGACGGGCCATACCCGTTCCATGACGGCGGCCAGTTGATCGACTGACGCAGCAACGCCCGACTGCATAGGGCATACACATGGCAGCGGCGCGGTCTATTTGCTATAAAAAATGCAGCTGCTGGTGCAGGTTTAATATGCGCTAGAGGCTTTATTTCCTTGTAAAAAGAGAGGTACACCATGGCCCACGAATACGGCCCAGAACCACCACGCGCCGAGGTGGATGCTGCGCGCGGCGCGGTGGTGCTGGAATTTGGTGACGACTACTGCAGCATCTGCAGCGCCGCCCGCCCCGCCATAGCGCAAGCGCTGGCGATGCGGCCCGATGTGCAGCACCTGAAGATTGCCGATGGACGTGGCAGGCCGCTGGGCCGATCCTTTGGCGTCAAGCTGTGGCCGACCCTGTTGTTTCTGCAGGACGGCCAGGAGGTGCAGCGGCTGGTGCGGCCCATGGCGGCAGAGCCAATTGCGCAAGCGCTGCAAGCCTTGAAAATCCAGTAGAAAATAAAATGCTATTGAATAAATAGCGCCTGGCGCAGGTTTTATAAGCGTCTGAGCCCTAAAAGCCTTGCAATTCCTGCCGTCCGGCGGCGCTGCTTTTCACAAACTTTCGTCTGGAAAGTCGGCAGTAAGAGAGGTGTACGCACAATGACCGGCATGCACAGTTCCGTCCACCCCATCCGCCGCGCTGCGTCCTGAAGCCATGGGCCGCATCGCACTCGTAGAAGACCATGAACGCCTGGCCCAGCTGGTCGTCAAGGCGCTGGCCCAGGTGGGTATTCCGGTGGACACCTTCGGCCGTGTCGATGCCGCCTGGGCAGCGCTGCGCGAGGGCGACTACGAAGCGGTAGTCATAGACCGCGGCCTGCCCGATGGAGACGGCATCGAGCTGGTACGCCGACTGCGCCAGGCCCGCCTGTCCATCCCCTGCCTGATACTGACCGCCCGCGACGCTTTGCACGACCGGGTGGACGGCCTGGAGTCCGGGGCAGACGATTATTTGACCAAGCCCTTCGCCATAGAAGAACTGGTGGCCCGCGTACGCGCCTTGACGCGCCGCCCCGCGCAGCGGCTGAACACCGTAGACAGCTTCGCCGACATCGAACTGCGGCCCGACGGCGGCATGCTGGTCTGCAGCCACGAAGTCATCACCCTGGCCCCCGCAGAGATGCAAATCATGCTGGTGCTGCTGCGCGCAGGCGGCCAAACTGTGCGGCGCAATGCGCTGGAACTGGCAGCCTGGGGCCTGACCGAAGCCGTGACTCCGAATGCACTGGACGTAGCCCTGCACCGGTTGCGCCGCAAGCTGCTGGCGATTGGCTCGGTGGTGCGCATCAGCAATACGCGGGGACATGGCTATGCGCTGGTCGAGGCATAGCTGGTTTCGCAGCCTGCGCGGCCGCTTGCTGGCCGCCTTCGCCGCAGGCGTGCTGATCGTTGTTGCGGTGCTCAGCAGCGTCTTCATGTTCATCTTTGTCTGGCAGGACGACTGGACCGCACGCCACCGCATGCTGCAGGACATCGCCACCAAAACCGCCGACCATCTGGAACGCAATGCCGACGGCAGCCCCAGCCGCATTGTGCAGCCACAAGATCTGCAATGGTTCTACGATGCGTTTCCGCGCGATATCGAGTTCCGGGTGGTGGATGCGCAAGGCCGGACGGCGCTGCGTGTGCACCCGCGTGAGCAGCTGCTGCCGGTGGACTTTCAGCGCATGCCCGTGGTGGGCGCCGCCGACCTGCAGATCAACGGCGCAGCCGTGCAGCTCGCCACGGTGCAGGTGCCAGACACCCCTGCCGGCCAGACCTATTACCTGGAGGCTGCCGCCAGCGAGCGCATCATCGCGATGGCCCAACTGGCGGCGCGCAACCCGGTGCGTGGCAGCCTGGTGTTTGCGCTGCTGGTGTCGATACCGGTGCTGATCGGGCTGATGCTGCTGGCACTGAAAAGCCTGCTGCGCCCGCTGCGCGACACATCGGATGCGGCGGCACACATTGATGCCCGCAACCTGTCGGCCCGCCTGCCCATCCAGCATGTACCCACCGAGCTGGTGCCGCTGATCCATGCCTTCAACCAAGCGCTGGAACGGCTGGAACAAGGCTTTCGCGTGCAGCAGCAATTTCTGGGGGCAGCCGCGCACGAGCTGAAGACGCCCCTGACCCTGATGCGTGGCCAGATCGAGCTGGAAGGCACGGCCGACCGCGACACGCTGCTGATGGACATTGACGTGATGGCCCGCCAGGTACACCAACTGCTGCACCTGGCCGAAGCCAGCGAGGCCCACAACTACAAGTTCGCCCCCATGGCCCCCGCCAGCGTGGCCGAGGAAGTGCTGGTATTTCTATCGCGCCTGGCCGACCGCCATAGCGTGCAGCTGGACTTGCAGCTACCGACGCAAACCCTGCTTTGGCACGGCGACAAATCAGCCCTGTTCACCCTGCTGAAAAACCTGCTGGAAAACGCAGTGCAGCACTCCCCCGTGGGCGGCGTGGTGATGCTGTCGATCGACACCACGGGCCTGAGCGTGCGTGACGAGGGCCCGGGCATTGCCAAAGAACACCAAGCCCGCATATTTGAACGTTTTTGGCGCGGCACCTACCAGCAGAAGGCTGCCCCGCAAGGTGCCGGGCTGGGCCTATCCATCTGCCAGGAAATTGCCCTGGCCCATGGCTGGCGGCTGCACATTGTGGACACCTCTTCAGGCGCCCTGTTCCGCCTGGATACACCCGATTCCCTTCACCACTGAAAGCAGACTGCACCATGCTCACATCCTTCTCGTCCCGTAGCCGGCGCTGGAGCGCCCTAGCCCTGGCCAGCGCCAGCAGCATCCTGGGTGCCAACGCCTGGTCCCAGGAATCCACCGACAGCTGGAACTTCACCGCTGGCATGGGTGTGGTCAGCCAGCCCAAATACCCCGGCAGCGGCGACACCAAGGTATCGGCCCTGCCCATGTTCAGCGCCAGCCATGGCCGCTATTTCATCGGTGGGCTGCCCGGTGCGGGCGTACCAGCAGGTGTGGGTGCCTTCCTGGTGCAAGACGAACACTGGCGTGTGGGCGTGGGCCTGGGTGGTAACCTGGACAAGCCGCGCAAAGAGTCAGACTCGGCCCGCCTGCACGGCATGGGCGACATCAGCGCCACGGCACTGGGCTCGGTGTTTGCCAGCTACAGCGACAGCTGGTGGAAGGTGGGCGGCAATGTGGTCACGGACCTGGCCGGCAAAGACCAGGGCACCCGCGCCACGCTGGACCTGGAGGGGCGCTACAGCCCCATGGAGCGGCTGATGCTGACCGCCGGCCCCAGCATCACCTGGGCAGACAGCAAGTACACGCAAACCTTTTTTGGTGTGACCGCAGCGCAAAGCGCAAACTCCGGCCTGGCAACCTACACCGCCAAATCGGGCATCAACTCGGTCAGCTTCAACATCGGCGCCAACTACCAGCTCACCCAGCAATGGGGCTTGGGTGCCCGGCTAAGCGCCAGCAGCCTGCGCGGCGATGCGGCAGACAGCCCGATCACCGAGAAAAAGACACAAGCCACCGTGGGCGTGTTTGCCAGCTACCGCTTCTAAGGTGACGCTGCATAAGTCTCCGCGAGCCTGCGTGCCCTGGATCGGGATGGGATGCAAGGCGCAAACCGCAGACATAGCTTGGGCTATGGCGAGGATTTGCAACGCAGCAGACCGCCCGAGGCCAGGGATGCGCAGACCGCGAGGGACTTGTTCAGCGTTGCCCTAATTGCTATTCAAAATATAGCTGCCTGCGCTGATACCACTGCGCTAGGCGGCTATCCATTCAGTGACACACCAGACATACCCGATAGACATTCGCAACGTAGCATCGGGCTTTCCATTGCGACTCACCGCCACGAACGACCATGCTGTCACCTCCTTTTTTCCCGGGTCGCTCCGTACCGGCGTTTCTGCTCTGCGCCGTACTATCGGCCTGCACCGCCGTGGGCCCGCAGTACCAGGCGCCAAAGCCACAACAACTCACCGTACCCAGCACCTGGCAAGCAGCCTTGCCGCATGCCGGTGACACCGGGCAACTGCTGGCCTGGTGGGAGCAGTTCCATGACGCCACGCTGAACCAGCTGCTGCAGTCCGCAGAGGCCAGCAACCCCTCGCTGCGCAAGGCGGCGGCCAACATCGCCTCGGCCCGCGCCAATGTCAGCACCGCCAATGCCGCCGGCCAGCCCACACTGACCGGCAGCGCGGCCGCCAGCCGAGGCCGCACCACAGGCACCAGCACGACCACCACGACAACCGGCGCGCTGGACGCCAGCTGGGAGCTGGACCTGTTCGGCAGTGTGCGCCGCTCGGTGGAGTCGGCCGACGCCCTGGTATCGGCGCGCCAGGCCGACTGGCATGACGCCCGGGTGTCGCTGGCCGCCGAGGTCGCCACCGACTACTTCACCTACCGCGCTTGCCAGCTGACCCTGGCCAGCACCCAGGCCGACGCACTGTCGCGCCAGGCCACCGCAGACATCACCCGCCGCTCGCTGCAGGCCGGCATGAGCGCAAGGTCTGACGCCGCGTTGGCCGATGCCAGTGCAGCCAGCGCAGCGGCCACCGCCACGGCCCAGCAAGCCAGCTGCGACCTGACGGTCAAGGCACTGGTCACCCTCACCGGGCTGGACGAGCCCGCTCTGCGCCAGCAGCTGGCAGCCCAGTCCCCCAGCCTGCCTACGCCACAGATGTTTGCGCTGAGCACCTTGCCGGTGGCACTGCTCAGCCAGCGGCCCGACCTGGTGTCGTACGAGCGCAGCCTGGCCTCTGCCAGCGCCGAAATCGGCGTGGCCGAGGCCGACCGCTACCCGCGCCTGTCGCTGGTGGGCTCGCTGTCGGGCAGCAAGACGGCGGGCAACGCCAACAGCACCAGCTGGTCCTTCGGGCCTAGCCTGTCGCTGCCGCTGCTCAACGGCGGCGCCAAGCTGGCAGCCGTGGCATCGGCACAGGCCGCCTACGACCTTGCCCTGGCCAACTACCAGCAAGGCGTGCGCAGCGCCGTGCAAGAAGTGGAAGAAGACCTGGTACAGCTAGACAGCGCCACCCGCCGCGAGGCCGACCTGCGCCGCAGCGCGCTGGGCTACCGGTCCTATGCCAACACGGTGGAGTCGCTGTGGCGCGCCGGTGGTGAAAGCCTGCTCAACCTCGAAATAGCCCGGCGCGATGCCATCGCGGCCGAGCAAAGCCTGATCACCGTGCAGCGCGACCAGCTGCTGTATGGCGTGGCCCTGTACAAAGCCGTTGGCGGCGGCTGGTCGGCACAAACGCCGGCAACGTTCTCTGGAGAAGTGAAGTGAAATTGCATAGAAAAACATGGATTGCAGCTGCTGTCATCGTGCTACTGGCCGCTGGTGGCCTGTGGATGGCGAAAAGCCCAGCCCAACCCCCCAGCGCCGCCCCGGCCAGCGCGAATGCCGGCCTGTCCGTCACGGCGGTACAGCCACAGCAACTCAACTGGCGGCGCACCCAGCAGTTCGCAGGTGGCCTGTTTGCCTGGCAGACCGCCAGCATCGCCAGCGAAGAAGCCGGCCTGCGCATTGCCGAGGTGCTGGTAGACGTGGGCAGCGTGGTCCAACGCGGCCAGTTGCTGGCCCGGCTGGCCGATGACAGCGTGCGCGCCGACCTGCGTGCCCAGGAGGCCGCCGTGGTCCAGGCCCGCGCCAAGCTGGCCCAGGCCAAGGCCGAGGCCGACCGCAGCCGCGCCGTGCGCGACAGCGGCGCCCTGTCGGAGCAACAAGTTACCTCCTACGTGATCGCCGAGCAAACCGCCCAGGGCAGCCTGGACGCGGCCCTGGCCACACTGGACACGCAACGCATCAAACTCGGCCACACCCGCATCCTGGCGGTGGATGACGGTGTGGTCTCCAGCCGCAGCGCCGCACTGGGCAATGTGGTGGCATCCGGCACCGAGCTGTTCCAGCTGGTACGCCAGCGCCGCGTGGAGTGGCGCGCCGAAATCACGGGCAAGCAGCTCAGCGCGCTCAAACCCGGCCAGCTGGCCAAAGTCACACTGCCCGACGGCAGCCAGGTACAGGGGCGATTGCGCATCGTTGGCCCCACGCTGGACAGCAGCACCCGCAATGGCCTGGCCTATGTAGACCTGCCGGTAGGAAGTGCCGCCAGCCCCGGCATGTATGTGCGCGGCGAAATCGACACCGGCGATGCTCCGGCCCTGGTGGTGCCGGCCAGCGCCGTGGTGCTGCGCGACGGCAACAGCTATGTGTTCGAAAAAGACGGTGCCGCCAAAGTGGCCCAACGCCAGGTGCAAACCGGTCGCCGGCTGGGTGACCTGGTGGAGATCACCAGCGGCATAGACGCACAAGCCACGCTGGTGCTCAGCGGCGGTGCCTTTTTGAAGGACGGTGACCCGGTGCAGTGGACGAGCCCTGCTGGCACCGCCAGCGCAGCCAGCGCAGCCAAGGGGACTCCATGAACCTGTCGAGCTGGTCGATACGCAACCCTGTCCCGGCGATCCTGCTGTTCATCATCCTCACCGGGGCCGGCCTGCTGGGCTTTCACCGGCTGGGCATACAGAACTTCCCCGACCTCGATGTGCCTACCATCCAGGTGTCGGCCACGCTGGAGGGCGCGGCCCCCGCGCAGTTAGAGACCGAGGTGGCCCGCAAGATCGAGGACAAGCTGGCCTCGGTGGGCGGGGTGGACCACATCACCACCACCATCACCGACGGCGCGGCCAGTATCGTGGTCAGCTTCGACATGGACAAGGACAGCGAGGTTGCGCTGAACGAGGTGCGCAACGCCGTGGACAGCGCGCGTGCCGACCTGCCCACCGAGGTGGCAGCACCGGTAGTGTCCAAGGTCACCCGCGCCAGCAGCGCACTGCTGACCTATACCGTGCAGGCGCCGCACCTGAGCGAGGCCGATGTGTCCTGGTTCATCGACAACGACATCAGCAAGGCGCTGCTGTCCGTCAAGGGCGTGAGCGCCGTCACCCGCGTGGGCGGTGTCACGCGTGAAATGCATGTGACGCTGGACCCGGCGCAGCTGGCCGGCCTGGGCGTGACCGCCGGCAGCGTGTCCAGCCAGATCAAGGCGGTGCAGACCGATGCCTCTGGCGGGCGCGGCATGCTGGGCGGTGCCAACCAGTCGGTGCGCACCCTGGGCCGGCTGGACCGGCCCGAGCAACTGGCAAGCCTGGCCATCCCCGTGACCACCGCCACTGCCCAGCAAACCAGCGTGCGGCTGGACCAGGTGGCCCTGGTTAGCGACACGGCGGAAGAGCGCTTTGCCTATGCCGCGCTGAACGGCAAGTCGGTGGTCGGCTTCCAGGTCAAGCAGCTGATCGGCACCAGCGACGTAGCCGTGGCTGCTGCGGTGCGCAACGCCGTGCAAAGCTTCAACCAAACCCACCCCCAGGTGCAGATCACCGAGGCGGTAGAAACCGTCACGCCCACGCAAGACAACTACAAGGGTTCCATGCACTTGTTGTACGAAGGTGCGGTGCTGGCGGTGGTGGTGGTGTGGCTGTTCCTGCGCGACTGGCGGGCGACTTTTGTGTCTGCCGTGGCGCTGCCGCTGTCCATCATCCCGACCTTTCTGGTGATGTACCTGTGCGGCTATTCGCTGAACCTGATCACGCTGCTGTCGCTGTCCCTGGTGGTGGGGGTGCTGGTGGACGACGCGATTGTGGAGGTGGAGAACATCGTGCGCCACCTGCGCATGGGCAAGACGCCGATGCAGGCCGCGCTGGAGGCTGCGGATGAAATCGGCATGGCCGTGATCGCCACCACCTTCACCCTGGTGGCGGTGTTCCTGCCCACCGCCTTTATGGGCGGCATACCGGGCAAGTTCTTCCGCCAGTTTGGCATCACCTCGGCGGCGGCCGTGCTGGCCTCGCTGCTGGTGGCGCGCCTGCTGACGCCAATGATGGCGGCCTACATCCTCAAGCCTAGCCCCAACCACGTGCAGCACGACGGCCCCATCATGCGCCGCTACCTGGCCATGGTGCACTGGTGCCAAACCCACCGGCGCAGCACGGTGCTGATGGCCGGGCTGTTCTTTGTCGGCTCGGTCTGCCTGGTACCGCTGCTGTCCACCTCCTTCATCAACGCATCGGACAACGCGCAGACCACCATCTCGCTGAAGCTGCAGCCCGGCAGCACGCTGGAGCAGACCCGCGCCGCCAGTACCCAGGCCCAGGCGCTGATCGCCAAGATGCCCGAGGTGCGCCAGGTGTTCACCGTGATCGGCGACTCCACCAGTGATGCCAGCAGCAGCACGGTAAACGAAGCTTCGCTCACCGTCAGCCTCACACCGCGCGGCACGCGGCCACGTTCGCAGGCCGATGTGGAAAACGCCATCCGCCAGGCCCTGCGCGCCCTGCCCGGCACCCGCGTCGGCGTCATGGGCCAGGGCAATGGCCAGTCGCTCGACGTCACCCTGGCCAGTGACGACGCGGCGGCCCTGAACCAGGCCACCGCCGCGCTGACCAAGGACCTGCGCACCCTCAAAGGCATAGGCAATATCACCGACAGCTCCAGCCTGCAGCGGCCAGAAATCCATGTGCGGCCCGACCCGGTGCGCATGGCCGAACAAGGCGTGACCACCACCGACCTGGCCAGCGTGGTGCGCGTGGCCACCTATGGCGACTACGCCACCAGCCTGGCCAAGCTGAATCTGCCGCAGCGCCAGATCCCCATCCGTGTGCGCTTTGACGACAGCCTGCGCTCCGACCTGGACGCCATCGGCCAGCTGCGCGTAGCCGGGCGCAGCGGTGCGGTGCCACTGGCCTCGGTGGCCGACTTGTCGCTGGGCGGCGGGCCTTCGCAGGTAGCGCGGCTGGACCGCATGCGCAACGTCACCCTCAGCATCGAGCTGGGCAGCCTGACCACGGGTGAGGTCAACACGATGGTGCAGGCCCTGCCCAGCATCAAGAACCTGCCCAGCGGCGTGCAGCAGATCGCCACCGGCGACGCCCAACGCATGGCCGAGCTGTTCACCAGCTTTGGCGGCGCGATGCTGGTCGGCATCTTGTGCATTTACGCGGTGCTGGTGCTGCTGTTCCACGACTTCATGCAGCCGGCCACCATCCTGGCCGCCCTGCCCCTGTCAGTGGGCGGCGCGCTGATGGCGCTGCTGATTACCGGCAGCGGCTTCTCCATGTCGTCGGTGATCGGCCTGCTGATGCTGATGGGCATCGTCACCAAGAACTCCATCCTGCTGGTGGAGTACGCGGTGGTGGCCTACCACCAGCAAGGCATGGGCCGCTACGAAGCCTTGGTCGATGCCTGCCACAAGCGCGCCCAGCCCATCCTGATGACCACCATCGCCATGGTCGCCGGCATGCTGCCCATCGCCCTGGGCTGGGGCACCGACCCCAGCTTCCGCGGCCCCATGGCCATCGTGGTGATAGGCGGCCTGATCACCTCCACCGTGCTCAGCCTGCTGGTGATACCGGTGGTCTTCACCTATGTGGACGACCTGCTGCTCTGGCTGCGCCGCCACGTGGGCCGGCACCACCACAGCGCTACATAAAAAGTAGCTGCCAGCGCAGGCGGAACCTGCGCTGCAGGCCTCTTTTATCCAAACCCCAGAACGCAAAAGGCACCTGCCATCCCATGGATGGCAGGTGCCTTTTTTAGATGGCTACGGCCAAAGGCCGCTGGGAAATATTTAGTCGTTGCTATCGGTCGAGAAGGTACGCACTGCGCTGTAAGCGTTGTGCACGCCGGGCACCGTGCTGGCCACATAGCGGGCCTTGGCTTCTTCTTGGGGACCTTGGGCCCAGCCATGCAGGGTGATGCTGCCGTTGTCGGCGGTCACGCTCAGGTCCTTGGCGTCGCTACCGAGCTTACTGCTGAGAGCAGATTGAACTTGGCCTGCCAGGTCAGCGTCATTGCCAGCAGCGTGTGCGGGCAAGAAAGCGCCAGCGGTCAGGGCGAACAGGGCAGAAGCGGCGATGCGGTTGAAAGTGCGTGTCATGGTGAGGTTCCTTTTGGGTTTGCACCGTAACCGGTGCGGTTTGTTGTCGATGGGGTGATCTTCCCAAGCCAGCGCCAACCCCGTGTTGCGGAACCCGGTAGGCAGATTTCAACTGCAATCTAGGGTGAAACCCTAGGCAACGATTTACTATGAAGTTGATAGCTACTTGCGCAGGTAATACCTGCACCAGAGCCATATTTCATCTAAATTTCTCTCACACAAAGCATTTCCCGAAACACGCAATGCTTCGCGCCATACGGACTCCCGCCTATTTGCCGACCCTCTTGCAGGTGGACACTTCCTTGTCGCCGTCCTCGGCCACGTAGAGTTGGCCATTGCGCAAGCCGCTGACCTTGAATGCCACACTGAGTTGCGCCTCGCTGGCGTGCTGGATGTAGATCGTGCAGTCTTTGAGGGTCCAAGAGCCCCCTGAGATTTCGGGTCGATGGTGAAGCCAGGAATCAAACGTGCGTTGTGTGCCGTCCACCCCAAACGCCATTTCCTCGAAGAAGCCCGGCCCGGAACGCCTAGGGCGACGCTGAATAAGTCTTCGCGAGCCTGCGTGCCCTTCCGAGCAGGAGCCAGAGGCAGACAGCCATAGCTGGGGAGCCACGGCGTAAGCTCAGCATGAAATCCCCCCAAAGAAGGCTACGACCTTGGTATGCAGCATCGTTTTTTGTTTGAAAATGCAGTTCAAAAATGACAGGCATGCTGCCAGAGTTTCACTGTATTCCATCTGCGTGTGAGGCCTGTGAAGCTAGCGTAGACGCCGTCGAGCTAAGACGGAATACGGCCAACAGCAGACCTATAGTTGAACGCTCAAATAGAGAACGCAGTGACAAAATTTACTCAAGTAGTGGTTGCGCTTTTTGTTGCGTTCTTGTTCATCGGAGCGGTCTTGATGGCTTCAAACGGAAAGTTTAGTGGCGCCGTTTTCTTGGTCGTAATCGCGATGTTCTTTGTCATAGTTGCCAGAATGGCGACGTTCGAAGCTCGCTACGGCATAGCTAAACCCGAACCTGGGACACAGCGAGCTGACCTCACAACCCAAGTGAAACGCCTATGGAAAGCCCCCGGATTTGAGGGGAAGTTCTACGTGATATTTCTAGCTACTGTCTTGTCAATCTGGCTCGTGCAACAAGTTCTGGGGCTCATTCTGAAAATAGCAAAGTAAGTCCCTTGGGTGTCCGCTTTTGAGAAGGACAAGAGACGGCTGTGGGCCCGAAGCCGTCTTTATGATTACTCCTAAGCGAACGTTAAAACACGGTCGCCCCTAGCCCTCGCCACAAAGCAAAAAGGCCCACAACGCAAACGTTGCAGGCCTTTGGCGAAATCCCTGCCACGAGCGGGCAAAGGTCCAAATTACTCGTTGCTATCGGTCGAGAAGGTACGCACTGCGCTGTAAGCGTTGTGCACGCCGGGCACGGTGCTGGCCACATAGCGGGCCTTGGCTTCTTCTTGTGGGCCTTGGGCCCAGCCGTGCAAAGTGATGCTGCCGTTGTCGGCGGTCACCGTCAGGTCCTTGGCGTCGCTACCGAGCTTGCTGCTCAGAGCGGATTGAACTTGGCCAGCTAGGTCAACGTCGTTAGAAGCTGCATGGGCAGGCAAGAAAGCGCCAGCGGTCAGGGCGAACAGTGCGGAAGCGGCGATGCGGTTGAAAGTGCGTGTCATGGTGAGGTTCCTTTTGGGTTTGCACCGTAACCGGTGCGGTTTGTTGTCGATGGGGTGATCTTCCCAAGACAGCGCCAACCCCGTGTTGCGGAACCCGGCAGGCAGATTTCAACTGCAATCTAGGGTGAAACCCTAGGCAGCCATTTACTATGAAGTTGATAGCTACTTGCGCAGGTAACACATGCGCCAGAGCCACTTTTTATCTAGACTTCCATTTGGCAAACAACTTGCCAACACACAAAGCAGCTCCCGTCACATGGCTCAGCGAGGCGGGTTTTCGAAGTAAGGCAGCAAGGCTGCCGCAGCCTGGATCCTCAGGTGCATTTCTATGCTGGTGTCGCCCATGACATCCAGTAAAAACTGTTTGGGATTCTGCTGCGTTGCAGCGGGCGCCAGATCGCTTGCGCTGCCGCCTTGTTCGCGGGTTGCCAACGCCGCATGAGATGCCGTAGTTTTGGCCACAGCACCCAGCAGGGCCGAGACCCTTTGAAAATCTTCGGCCTTGATACTCCTCAGCCTAGTCAAGATGTCTGCCTGGGCATCCGTGCTGGGACAGATGTCGAGCCAGGGCTCGTCGGAAAACACGGGGGCCAAATCGGGGGCAATGAACGCCGACCACAAGCCGGTGTCTTCCAGGTGCGCCGGAACCATTTTGGCGTGCCGGCCAAGCCCTGGGGCCGACGCATCCACAGCGGGCCACAGCGCAATGCGCCCGGGCGCAATACGACCCAGATAGCGCAGGCGCAGTGACTCCAGGAAGCGCCTCGCCTCAAGCACGGGCACCGGCTCCGCCAGCGAGAACCACAGCTGGTAGCCGTCTGTGCCCGAGACGGCAATCGCCGGTGCGGGCAGTTCCAGATCGACCTGGACGCCTTGCCACACCGCAGATAGAACGCTCCAATCTGCCGGCCGGGCAAGCTCCAGCACCAGCGCCCGAACACCCCCTTCAGGACTGACCAGGCGGGCGCCTTCGGCACGGTCAACTTCGTCCGCAGGGCTACCCAAGAGGTAGAGGCGACGCAATTCGGCTTGCAATCTGTTCATGGCGAGAAATGGACAATCGCTTGCCGCAAAAAGCCTGACTTTACTGGATGCCCATCGCGACGATCAGCCCCCAACTCTTTCCCTCGCCACACGGCAAAAAGGCCCGCAACGCGAACGTTGCAGGCCTTCTTGTTGGAGCATGCTGCGCGAGGCAGCTTGCCCAAATTAATCGTTGCTGTCGGTCGAGAACGTGCGCACGGCGCTGTAAGCGTTGTGCACGCCGGGCACGGTGCTGGCCACATAGCGGGCCTTGGCTTCTTCTTGGGGACCTTGGGCCCAGCCGTGCAGGGTGATGCTGCCGTTGTCGGCCGTTACGGTCAGGTCCTTGGCGTCGCTGCCCAGCTTGCTGCTCAGAGCGGATTGAACTTGGCCTGCCAGGTCAGCGTCATTGCCAGCAGCGTGTGCGGGCAGGAAGGCGCCAGCGGTCAGGGCGAACAAGGCAGAAGCGGCGATGCGGTTGAAAGTGCGTGTCATGGTGAGGTTCCTTTTGGGTTTGCACCGTAACCGGTGCGGTTTGTTGTCGATGGGGTGATCTTCCCAAGCCGCCGCCAACCCCGTGTTGCGGAACCCCGCAGGCAGATTTCAACTGCAATATAGGGTGAAACCCTAGGCAACGATTTACTATAAAGTTGATAGCTGTCTGCGCAGGTATTACCTGCGCTAGAGCCACTTTTTACTTAGATTTCACAGACTGTGCATGGCGCACCGCCAGGTAGGCGAAAACCAGGCCTGGGCCCAGGGTGATGCCGGGCGCGGTGTAGACGCCGCCCATGATGGACTGCATGTCGTTGCCCACGGCATACAGGCCAGGGATGGGGGTGTTGTCTTCGCCCAGCACGCGCGCGTCGGCGTCGGTGGCGAAGCCGGTGGCGGCGCCTATGTCACCCGGGTACAGGCGCACCGCGTAATACGGGGCCTGGTGCAGCGGGCCCAGGTTGGGGTTCTTGCCGCCGGCAGCGGGGTCGCCCATGTTGTGTGAATAGGCGGTGCTGCCGCGCTGAAAGTCTGGGTCCACACCCGTACCGGCATAGCGGTTGATCTGGGCCACGCTGGCCTGCAGGCCTTGCGCATCGATGCCCAGCTTGTGCGCCAGCGCGTCCAGCGTGTCGGCCTGCACCAAGTAGCCGTCGGCCAGAAAGGGCTCCAGCCCCTTGCCGCCGGGGCGCACCATGCCGATGCCGTATGCGTGCAGAGCCACGGCGTCGCAGACCAGGTAGGCGGGCAGATTGCCGGGCTGCTGCATGGCCAGGCCGAACAGGTGGTAGGAGGTGCTTTCGTTCACGAAGCGCCGGCCTGCCTGGTTCACCGCCAGCATGCCGGGCTTGGCGCGGTCCATCATGAAATGCGGGAACACGGCCGTGCTGCCATCTGCGCGCAGGCGCTTCGACACCGGTGCCCAGAAGGCCGGGCTCAAGCCGCCTTGGCCATAGCGGGCACCCACATGCTGGGCCAGGCCGTGGGCCTCGCCGGTGTGGCCGGGCGCAGCCGGGCACCAGTCGGCCGGCACGCCGGGCAGCAGGTCGGCACGCAACTGGGCATTGCGGTTAAAGCCGCCGCTGGCCAGCACCAGGCCAGCCCCCACGCCCACGGTGCGGTGCTGGCCGGTTTGCAGCAGGGTGACTGCGGTAATGCCCTGCGCCTCGCGGTGGATGCGGCGCACCGAGGTGTTCAGCGCCAGCGTCACGTTCGCGTGCTGCGACAGCGAATACAGCAGCCGCCCGACCAGGGCATTGCCCATCACCAGCCGGGTGCCGCGCGGGTGGCGTAGCCGGTCCAGCGCATGGCGGGCCAGCAGCTTGGCGGCGTGCTTGAATGAACGGCAGGACTTGCCCAGCGCCAGCAGGTGGTTGATGTCGGTGCGGTCCACCATCATGCCGCCGAGCACGGTGAACTCGGGGATGGGCGGGCGGATCAAAGCGAACAGATCGCCCAGCAGGCGGCCATCGAACGGCAGCGGCTCCAGCGCGCGGCCATTGAGGGTGGAGCCGCCCAGGTCAGAGATGTAGTCGGGGTGCTTAGGGTAGGCACGGTAATGCACCTCGGATTGCGTTTCCAGCAGCTCCACCGCCTGCGCGCCGTGGTCCAGAAAGGCCTGGCGCAATGTCGCTGGGCTGCGCGCGCCGATGGCGTTGTCGAGGTAACGCTTGGCGTCTGCCAGTGTGTCGGTCGGGTTGACGCTGGCCGCATGCCGCGTGCCCGGAATCCAGGTGGTGCCGCCCGACCAGGCCGTGGTGCCGCCCACGTACTCTGTGCGTTCAACCAGCAAAACCTTCTGCCCGGCAATCGCCGCAAACAAAGCCGCCGCCATGCCCGCGCCGCCAGCCCCCACGACCACCAGGTCGAAGGCAGAGGATTCGGGCAAAGCCGCCAGGGATGGCAGAAGCTGCATGCTATTGCTCCAGCAAAAAGTCCACCATCAGGTCGCGCACACGGCCAAACATGTGGGCGCCGGTCATGGCCTGGCAGCCCTGGGCGCGGGCGGCGGCGATCAAGGGGGTGATGGCCGGCGCGGTGATCACGCAGCCGACGAACATGCTGGCTTGCAGCTTGTCAGCGTCCACCGGGATCGGGTCGCTGGCTTGCATGCCCACCGGGCTGGCGTTGAGCACGATGTCATAACCCGTGGGGTCGGCCGAGCCGTGCGTGACCGGGCATGTGCCCAGGCTGGCCAGGCGGTCCACCAGGGTGCTGCGGCGGGCCGCGTCCGGGTCGAAGATGGCCAGGCTGCGCACGCCTGCCACCACCAGGGCATGGGCAATGGCCGAGCCCGCACCACCGGCGCCGACCAGCAGGGCTTTCTTGCCTGCGGGCTGGCAGCCGTTGTCTTGCATGGCCGACACAAAACCCAGGCCGTCGAACATATCGCCGTGCCAGCTGCCGTCGGGGTTGCGGCGCATGGTGTTGACGGTGTGCAGGAAGCCGGCCCGCTCCGAGGTGGTGGCGCACAGGCCATAGCAAGCGAACTTGTGCGGCACGGTGACGATGACGCCGTCCACGTTTTGCGCCAGCGATACGCCATCCAGCCAGGCAGCCAGCTTGGCGGGTGCCACATGGGCCGGCATCACATAGGCGTTGTGGCCCCGGTCGTGGAAGGCCTGGCTCACGCCGGCGGGTGATTTCACCTGCGCGATCGGGTCGCCCACGATGAAATGCACACGGGTGGCGCCGCTCAAAGGTTCTGACATGCTGAAGTGCTCCGTTGTTCTGGTCAATGCGGCGATCATAAATAAAAGTGGAATACTATTCAACTTTTGAATTTAGTTCTGATTTTGATAAGATCACGCCTTATTGAACCGACGGAGCACGCTGCATGAATGGCGTTTTAGAGAGAACCCTAGGCATCCTGGAGCTGCTGTCCCAGCACGGCGGCGGGCTGGAGCTGGCGGCCATTGCCGACCAACTCGACATCCCTCGCAGCGCGGTACACCGCCTGCTGGCCGACCTGGTGCGCTGCGGCTATGTGCGGCAAACCCGTGACCACGGCGACTACCTGCTGACCACCAAGCTGGTGTCCATGGGCCTGAGCTTCTTGAGCCACACCGGCATCGTTGACATCGCCCAGCCGCTGCTGGACCGCCTGGCCGAAATCTCTGGCGAACTGGTGCGCCTGGCCGTGGTGGACGGCAACCGCCTGACCTGGGTGGCGCGTGCCCAGGGCGCCCGCCAGGGCCTGCGCTACGACCCCGACATGGGCAGCGATGCACGCATCTCCTGCTCGTCCTCGGGCCTGGCCTGGCTGTCCACCATGGAAGACGACGCGGCACTGGCCCTGGTAGCCCAGCAGGGCGTGGGCCCGGTGGAAGAATTCGGCCCCAACGCGCCGAAAACCTTGCAGGAAGTCATGGCCCAGGTACACGCCACACGCGAACGCGGCTACAGCCTGACGCTGGAAACCTACACCCCCGGCCTTAACGCCATGGCCGCGCCCGTGCGCCTGAACGGCCAGCCCGCCTTGGGCACCATCAGCATCGCCGGCCCGTCGGCCCGCTTCACGCTGGAACGCATGCAGGCCCTGGGCGCCGACCTGGTGTCGCTGGCTGCGCAGCTGGCCGCCGCCAGCGGCGCATCGCCTTTCTTCAACCAGCCGCGTGCCAACGCAACGGCGGGTCTAAAGAAAATCTACGCGGCGTAAATATGAAACACCCCCAGGCTTGCCCACTTCGTGTGGCCTCCACCCCCCTTGCAGGGGGCAACACCAGCAGCCCGGCAAAGCCGGCTCTGCGGTGTTCTGGTGGACAGACAGGCACGTAATCAGGCAGGCAGATGATTGAAATGCAAGCTCCAGCTTCTTCCTGCGACCTTTTGGTGATCGGCTCCGGCGCTGGCGGTTTGTCTGCCGCCGTCACGGCTGCCCATCTGGGCTTGAAGGTGTTGGTGGTGGAAAAGGAAGCTCAGTACGGCGGCACCACCGCCTGGTCGGGCGGCTGGATGTGGATTCCGCGCAACCCGCTGGCAACTGAGGCCGGCATCGTTGAGGACATCGCCCAACCCACGGCGTATCTGCAGCAGGAGCTGGGCGCGCAGTTCGACGCGGCGCGGGTCCAGGCCTTCTTGCAACAAGGGCCGCGCATGGTGGAGTTCTTCCGCAGCCACACCGCCCTGCAGTTCATCGACGGCAATGGCGTGCCCGACTTCCACGGGCGCAACCCGTTTGCGGCCAAGGGTGGCCGGTCAATATGCGCCGCGCCGTTTGATGGCCGCCGCCTGGGCGCGCACATCCAGCAGCTGAAGCCGCCGCTGGCCGAGACCACGCTGTGGGGCATGGGCATTGCATCCGGTGCGGAGCTGCGGCATTTCTTCAACGCCATGCGCAAGCCCGCGTCGCTCTGGTTTGTGAGCAAACGGGTGCTGTGCCACTTCGCCGATCTGCTGCGCTACCGGCGCGGCATGCGGCTGGTGAACGGCAATGCGCTGGTAGCCGGCCTGGCCGCTTCGGCCTTTGCCAAGGGCGTGGAGATTCGCACCAGCAGCCCCGCGCAGCGCCTGCTGGTCGAACACGGCTGCGTGCTCGGCGCGGTGGTCAACGGCACGGAAATCCGCGCGCGCTGCGGCGTGGTACTGGCCTGTGGCGGCTTTCCGCATGACGCGGTGCGCAAGCAAGATCTGCTGGACCATGAACATTGGTCGGCCGCATCGCGCGGCAACACCGGCGACGGCCTGCGCCTGGGCGAGTCGGCAGGAGGCCAGGTGGCGCGTGACGCGGCGCAGGCGGCAGCGCTGGCCCCGGTGTCACTGGTGCCGCAGGCGGACGGCAGCTTCGCGCATTTCCCGCACCTGGTGGAGCGCGCCAAGCCGGGCCTGATCGCGGTAACAGCGAATGGCCGGCGCTTCACCAACGAAGCGGATTCGTATTTCGACTTTGTGCGCGGCATGCTGGCGACCGCACCCAGCGGCCAGCCGGTGCAGGCCTGGCTGGTCTGCGACCACGCCTTCATCCGCCACTACGGGCTGGGCGCAGTCAAACCCGCCCCCATGCCCATGGGCGCCATGCTGCGCAGCGGCTACCTGCAACGCGGCAACACCCTGGCTGATCTGGCGCTGGCCTGCGGCATCGACGCTGCGAACTTGCAGGCCACGGTGCAGCGCTACAACCAGCAAGCACTGGAAGGCCGTGACGCTGACTTCACCAAGGGCGAGACCCCCTACAACCGCGTGCAGGGCGATGCCGGTGCCGGCCTGGCCAACCCCTGCATGGCGCCGCTCACCCAAGCGCCGTTCTACGCGGTAAAGATCGTCCCCGGCAGCCTGGGCACCTTCGCCGGTCTGCGCACCAATGCCAGCGCCCAGGTGCTGGACGCGCGCGGCTATCCCATTCCCGGCCTGTACGCCGGTGGCAACGACATGCACAGCGTGATGGGCGGCAGCTACCCCAGCGGCGGCATCACCCTGGGGCCGGCGATGACGTTTGGATTCATAGCCGCGCATCACGCCGCTGGCGTGAATTTATAAGAAATAGCCTGGTTAGCTACATGCCTCAGACACACCACCACAACCGTTCGCCCTGAGCCTGTCGAAGGGCTCTATCAGCAAGCCCTTCGACAGGCTCAGGGCGAACGGGGTCGTTCATGTGCGTACTTGCAATCTGAGGCATGTAGCCAATCAGGATAAATCGGCCTCCAGCGCAAGCAATACCTGCGCAAGCAGCTCTTAATTCAATAGCAAAAGGAATATCCATGTACTACGAACTCGCCACCATGACCCTGCCCTTTGGCACCGCCGGGCACGCCGCCACCAACGTGCAGGCCTACACCACCGCGCCCGATGCAGGCGGTGAGCTGCTGGGCTGCTGGTTTACCGACATCGGCCAGCTGAACCAGATGATCGTGCTGCGCGGCTTTGCCGACCTAGGCGCGCTGCAGGCCGAGCGCGAGCGCACGCAAAAAAGCGCCGACCCGTTTGGCTGCGGCAGCATCTTCCAAAGCCTGGAGCAGCACAGCTACCACGGCTTTCCGTGGATGAAGCCGGTGCGGCCTAGCGCAGAGTCCGGCATCAGCGGCCCGGTGTACGAGATCCGCACCTACGGCATCAAGACCGGCGGCGTGCAGGCCACGATTGATCTGTGGGAGCAGTACGTGCCGCCACGCGAAACACTGTCGCCCTGCGTGGTGGCCATGGTTGCGCTGGACGGCCCGCTGCGCTTCACCAACATCTGGTCCTACCCCACGCTGGACGCACGCAGCAAGGCCCGCGCCGACGCCGTGGCCCAAGGCATCTGGCCACCCAAGGGTGGGCCTGCGCACCTGACGACCAACATGTTCTCCACCATCGCGATGCCCACGGCGGTATCGCCGCTGAAGTAAAGCGGGGAGGCTAAGCATGCGCACCTACTCCCTGGCCTACCTCACCGCCTCCGGCCTCACGCCGCCGCAGATGTTGGCCGCCGCCGCACAGCTGGGCTACCGCCATGTCGGCATGCGGCTGCAGCCCAATATGCCGGGCGCGCCGCACCAGGTCTTGCTGGGCGATGCGGCCATGCTGCGCGAAACCCTGGCGGTGCAGCGCGATACCGGCGTGGGCGTGTTCGATATTGAAATCATCCGCATCGGAGCCGACTTCGACCCGCAGGCGCACCGCCCGCTGCTGGAGGCCGGCGCCGCCCTGCAGGCCAAGGCCGTGCTGGTGGCCGGCGACGACCTGGACCTGCCGCGCCTGGCCGACAGCTACGCCCGGCTCTGCGCCTTCATGCAACCTTTTGGCATGACGGCCGACCTGGAATTCATGCCCTGGACCGCCGTGCCCGACGCCCAGGCTGCGCTGCGCACCGTGCGCGCCGCGGGCAGCCCGGCGAATGCCGGCATCCTGGTCGACGCGCTGCATTTCGCCCGCTCCCACACCACGCTGGACGACCTGCGCGCCCTGCCGCGCGAACTACTGCACTACGCACAAATCTGCGACGCGCCCGCAGGCAAAGACTTCACGGTAGAGCAGATGGTCCACACCGCGCGCTGCGAACGCCTGCTGCCCGGCGAAGGCGGTATCGATCTGGCCAGCCTGTTCCATGCGCTGCCGGCAGACCTGCCGATCAGCGTAGAGGTGCCGCACCAGCTGCGGGTGGCGCAGCTGGGCGATGTGGAATGGTCGCGCCTGGCGCTAGAGGCGTCGCGCAAGCTGCTCGGTTGACCAAGGTCAACACGAGCGCCATCGCGAAGCAGATACTGGGCCTCCACTCTGGAGGCGACGTATGAAGCTGACATTTATCGGGGCCGCGCAAGAAGTCACCGGCTCCTGTTATTTGGTGGAAACTGACTCACTCAGGTTCCTGGTGGACTGCGGCATGTTCCAGGGCGGGCGCGAAGCCCGGGTGCGCAATCTGCAGGCCTGGACCTTCGACCCGCAGCAGATCGACTTTGTACTGCTAACCCACGCCCACATCGACCACAGCGGACTGCTGCCCCGGCTAAGCGCGCTGGGCTTTCGCGGGCCGATCTACACCACCACGGCCACCGTGGACCTGCTGTCCGTCATGCTGCTAGACAGCGCATTCATCCAGGAAACCGACTGGGCGCGCGCCCAGCGTAAAAACCACGGCCAGCACAAGCTGGCGGCCACGCCCGCACCGCTGTACACCGTGGCCCAGGCCCAGGCCTGCCTGGAGCAACTCAAAGGCGTTGCCTACGACGAAGATGCGCAGCCGCATGCCGCCCTGCGCTGCCGCTTTCGCGATGCTGGCCACATCCTGGGCTCGGCCATCCTGGAGCTGTGGCTGACCGAAGGCAGCAAAACTACCAAGCTGGTGTTCTCCGGCGACCTGGGTCAGCCCGGGCGGCCCATCGTGCGTGACCCGACCACCATCGACAGCGCCGACGTGCTGCTGGTCGAATCCACCTACGGCGACCGCCTGCACCGGCAGATGAAGGAAACCGTGGACGAACTGGTCCAGGTGGTGGAAGACACGCTGCGCCGGCGCAAGGGCAACATCATCATTCCCGCCTTTGCGCTGGGCCGCACACAAGAGGTGCTGTGGCTGCTGGCAGACCTGTGCCGTCAAGGCCGGCTGCCCAGGCTGAAGGTGTATGTCGACTCCCCCATGGCCACCAAGGCGACGGAAATCACCTGGCGCCACAAGGAGGTGCTGGACGACGAAACCCGGGCCTACCTAGTGCCCAAAGACACCCTGCCCCGCTGGATCGACCTGCACTTCACGCAAACCGTAGAAGAGTCGATCGCGCTGAACGACATCAAGGCCGGCGCCATCATCCTCTCGGCCAGCGGCATGTGCGACGCGGGCCGCATCAAACACCACCTGAGCCACAACCTGGGGCGGCCGGAGTGCGCCATCGTCATCATCGGCTTTCAGGCCGAAGGCACGCTGGGCCGCAAACTGGTGGACGGCGCCAAACGCGTGCGCATCTTTGGCGAAGAGCATGTGGTGCGGGCGCAGATCCACACCATCGGCGGGCTGTCAGCCCACGCGGACCAGGCGGCTTTGCTGGGTTGGCTCAAAGGCTTTACGAAGCCGCCCCAGCGGACCTTTGTGGTCCACGGCGAGGCGCAAACCGCACGCGGATTTGCCGACCAAATATCCCACACGCTAGGCTGGAACGTGGAGGCCCCTACGCCCGGCACGCAGGTAGCGCTGTGACCCGTCCGCGCCGGCGGGCGCTGTTCAGCTGGCGCTGCGGCGCATGGCCACCGCTTGCTTGACCTGCGGGATCAACAGGGTTTCCAGGCCGCTGATGCCATGTGCTTGGGCGATGAGTTGCTCGTCCACGATCAGCGCAAAGTAACCACGCGTGCCTGCCACTGGCGCACCGGCTTGGCCGTGCCATCCAGGTAGCCGTAGGCGGTGCTGGCCACCTCCAGGCTGTCGCCCTGCCGCTGCACGCCCGCCAGGCTGAGAAAGCGGTCGCGCGGGTCGCCTTCCACCGACACCAGCCAGGCGCCTTCGATCAGCCAGGCGGGGTCTGCCGGCGGGGCTGCCAACGCCGTACGCCCGACGGCCCATACCAGGGGCAAGCTGCCGAAATAAGCCAGAGTCGTACGGCGGTGCAGGTTGAACATAAGCGGCTCCCAGAGCAACACACGATTCTGGGATGTCTGGCCCGTTGCGTCAAACCCCAGAGGGTGCACCGTCAACCGCAAAACGCCGCAGCCACCAATGCCAACGGCACCTGCTATTTTTCAATAGCAGGTGCCGTTGGCTGTACCAGCGTGCGGGCGGCTTGAGGCCGCAAACGCGATTACTCGTTGATGTCGCTGGAGAAGGTGCGCACAGCGCTGTAGGCATTGGCTACGCCGGGCACGGTGCTGGCCACATAACGGGCCTTGGCTTCTTCTTGCGGGCCTTGGGCCCAGCCGTGCAGGGTGATGCTGCCGTTGTCGGCGGTTACGGTCAGGTCCTTGGCGTCGCTGCCCAGCTTGCTGCTCAAAGCGGATTGGACTTGGCCTGCCAGGTCAGCGTCGTTGGAGGCTGCATGTGCGGGCAAGAAAGCGCCAGCGGCCAGGGCGAACAGAGCGGAAGCGGCGATGCGGTGGATGGAGCGGGTCATGGTGGAATCCTTGGGGTTGTTACACCGACATTGGTGCAACTTGTTTCGGTGTGGTGATCTTCCCAAGCGGCAGCCAATGGCGTGTTGCTACAGCGGCGCGCCAGATTTCAACTGCAACCCGGGGTGAAACCCGGAGTCTTCCATTTACTATCAAGTTGATAGCTGCTCGCGCTGGCTCCAACTGCGCTAGAGCCGCTTTTTATATAAATTTCAAGTACATGAAGATGCTTCAAAAAGACGGTATGCCCGTTTGTGATTAGCGACTTGCGTCCCGGGGGTTTCAGCAGCGTGCCATGCCCTAGGAATTCGTGCTGATCCACGGTCAGACCGTTGCGAAGGTCTTTCGCCACTGACTGGGCGATACACCCACTGATTGGCGGAATTGCAGGCGAAATGACTCGGCAGAGCCGAAGCCAGTCTGCTCGGCCACGCGCTCGATGCTCAGTGGTCCACGCTCCAGCAGGCGCTGCGCAAATTGCATGCGCTCTGCCAGCAACCAGACCTGTACCGATGTGCCGGTCAAGGCCTTGAATTGCCGGGTGAGGGTTCGGCGGCTGAGGCCGGCCTCCTGTGCCAAAGAGTCCAGGCTGTGTGGTTCATGAAGCCGCGCACGCACCTCGTCCATCAGTCGGCCCAGCCGAGTGCCGGTGCGGGCCTTTGGCATGGGCTGCTGGACGAATTGCGCCTGGCCCCCTTCGCGGTGCGGAGGTATCACGAGCCGCCGCGCCAACTGATTGGCGCGTTCGCCTCCCAACTGCTGTCGCACCAGATGCAGGCATGCATCCAGGCCCGCGGCGGTGCCTGCAGAGGTAAGTACGCGCCCCTCCTGTACGTAGAGCACGTCAGGCTCCACCCTGATATCCGCAAAACGTTGGGCAAACAGTGGGGCGTATTCCCAGTGCGTGGTGGCCCTTCCGCCTGCCAACAGACCTGCCTCGGCCAGCACATGACTGCCCAAGCAAAGCCCCACGATGGTGGCACCGCGGGCATGGGCAGCGCGCAGGGCGCGCAGCAGCGCCTCAGGGGGCCGCTCGTTGACGTCTCGCCAACTCGGCACGATCACCACCTCGGCCTTTTGCAGGGCGCGTAGCGATCGCAGGGCCGTCAAGGCAAAGCCTGCGCTGGTTCGCACGGGTGCTGGGTCAACGCTGCAGACCACGAGGTCAAATGGGTTGTCTGGCTCCAAACCCTCGCCGAACACCACGCAAGGCACTGACATATGAAATGGGCTGACACCTTCGAACACCACTACCGCCACCAGGTGGCGAAGCGGTTGCACTACGGGAGCGGAGGTCAATGGCATTGGTTCAAAAGAAGCAAGAACAGGTTGGCCCGATCTTACCGATGTTTGACTATCGGGCCTATGGTCGATCTTTCCTGTTTTCGGAAGAATCAAGACCTCACTCCATACTCTAGAGAACTCCCATGTCCAAACCAGCCTTGCTACTGATCGATCTGCAGAATGACTACTTTCCGGGCGGTGCGTTCGCGCTGTCAAACACTGACGCCGCCTTGGCCGCTGTGGAACGGGCGATTCGCCATGCACAAGCAAAGGGTCTGCCGGTGGTTCATGTACAGCATGTGGCCGACGCCGCGCAGGGCATCGCCCCTTTCTTCAACGCCGACACCGAAGGCGTGAAGATCCATCCACGCATCTTGGCCGCCGCACCGGATGCGCCGGTGGTGGTCAAGCATTTCGCCGACAGCTTCGAGCGCACCACGCTGCACGCGACACTGCAGGCACTGGGGGCCACCGAGTTGGTGCTGTGCGGCATGATGACGCAGAACTGTGTGACCCACACCGCGCTGTCCCGCCAAGCCGATGCCTACGAGCGAGTGACGGTGCTCACCGACGCCTGCACCACTGTCAGCGAGATGCTGCATGCCATCGCCCTGCATGCGCTATCGACCCGTGTTCAATTGGTCGACTCTGCGTCCAACTGGTGACAAGTTACGTTGCCCAGCCAATCGCCTATCCGAAAGTTGGCCCCGTGACTCTGTTGAGCCCAATGCGTTTCGTGTTGGCATGCCTGGCCGCTCTGGCTGCGATTCCGGCGACTGCCGGGCAGACGCCCAAGCAAATCGTGACGGCGTTCTTTGACCTCGCCTTCGTGCAGCGCCAACCTGTCGAAGCCGCGCGCAAGTACATCTCAGCCGATCAATACATCCAACACAACCCCGGTGGGGCTGATGGCCGCGCAGCGTTCATCGAAGGATTTGCGGCTTACGTCGAGAAGACCGATTTTCGTTGCGACATCAAGCGGGTGATCGCCGAAGGCGACCTGGTAGTTGTGCACAACCATTGCAAGGAAAACCCGGCTGATGCCAACGATTGAGGCAGCTCCGTTGTGGACATCTTCCGGGTTGACAAGGGCCTGATCGTCGAACACTGGGACGTGGAACAGGCGGTGCCGGCGCAACCCAAGAACCACAACACCATGTTCTGACGGCGGCTCAGGTAGGGGCGCAAGTACGGGGGAGTTGCCCCGCGCGGGACAGAGAGCCTCCATTACCCGTTGATGTCGCTGGAGAAGGTGCGCACAGCGCTGTAGGCATTGGCTACGCCGGGCACGGTGCAGGCCCTATGGATAACAAGGTGAACCACCAGTTTGGCGGCCGCAATGTGTATTGGAACCAGCCGGACGGGCACCAGTGGGAGATTTTGACCGTGAGCTACGCGCGCCAGCCTGCGGGCGGATAGGCGCCCGAAGCAGCGTCAGTTCGCCAGGATAGTGTGCGGTACGCGCCCGACCGGCACGGTCTTCAAGGCCTTGCCGTTTTCGGTGTTGATGATGGTCATGTCGTCCGACATGCCGTTGGCCACGTACAGGCGCGAGCCGTCCTTGCTCAAGGCCACGCCCCAGGCGCGTTTGCCGACCAGCACGACGCGGCGCACGGTGCGGGTGGCCACGTCTACCTCGGCCACATGGTTGGCGCGCCCTAACGCCACCCAAACGGTCTTACCGTCGGGCGTCATCAGCATGCCGACGGGTGTGATGTCGGAGGCGCGCATGCCCTGCAGCTGGAAGGGCAAGGTCTGCTTCACCTTCATGGCGCGGGTGTCGATGATGCTGACACTGGCGCCCAGCTCGTTGGTCACCCACAGTTCGCTGCCGTCGGGGCTTAGCGCAAAGCGCCGGGGGCGCATGCCTACCTTTACCTGCCCTGCGAGTTTGCGCGTGGCTACGTCCACGGCGTAGACGGTGTTGGCTGCCTCGGAGGTGACGTAGACAAACTTGCCGTCGGCAGATGCCAGTACGCCCTCGGGCTCGGCACCGGTTTTGACGGAAAACAGCGGCTTCTTGCTGGCCAGGTCGTAGGCGGCCATCTGGCTGTCTTCTTCGATGGACACATAGGCGGTTTTGCCGTCGGGCGACAGGGAGAAGATCTCCGGGCTGTCGCCACTGGGTACGGTGTCGATCAGCTTGCCGGCCTGCACATCGACCACGCCGATCTGGTTGCTGTCGCCGCAGGCCACCATGATCTGTTGCCCACCCTGCGCCCAGGCCATATGGCGGGGTCGCTGGCAGGTGCGGATGGTGCGGATGGGCTTGCCCTCGGGGTCCATTTGCAGGATCTGGTGGTCTTTTTCGCTGCTGACAAAGATGTCGGCGGTGGCCTCCAGGCTGAGGCTAGACAGGCAGGCCGCCAGGCACAGCGAGCAGGCGGCTTTCAATAGCGTTTGCATTCGGTAATCCTTAAGAAGGCTGGCTGTCACTTTTTGACGCAACCAGGCCAGCAACTGTGCGCTGTGCTCCAGGCTGCAACAGTGGTACCGCTGGTGTTCAGGGTGCAGCCAGGGTCAAGCCGCGCGACTGGAACAGTGCCAGCAACTCGCCCTGTTGGCGCAAAGCACCTAGCGCGTCGTCCAGCGCCTTGGCCAGTTCTTTGTTGCCGGCCTTGACGGCCATGCCCAGCGGCCAGCCATTGGGCGGGATGCCGGGCAGCACGAGTTTGGAGAAAGCCCAGTCCTGCTTATTCAGCTTCAGCTCGAACACTGCCGCCTCGGCCTGTGCCAGCGTGACAAAAGCCACGTCCGACTGGTGGGCCAGCACGGCTTTGGCCGCGTCCACGCCGGTCTTGTAGAGGGAAGTGTGGGCGCGCAGCAGGCCGCCCTTGTAGCCCATCAAGGCGCTGGCGGCACCACTGCCCTGCTCCACCGCGATCTTCTGCTCCGCCAGGTCTTCCGGGTTGTACACCTGGGGCAGCGCCTGGGGGTTGTGCAGTACCACCAGGTGTTCGCGCGCGTAGGGCGCGAAGATGAAGGCCTGGCGGTTTTCTTCCATGAAGTATTTGTCCACCGGCACATGCAGCATGACATCGGCCGGGCCGTAGCCCAGGTAGTGGCCGCGCCAGACCATGTTGCGCAGGTCGTCGTTCATGTTCTCGCCGGAGTCAAAGGGCAGCAGCGAGGCGTTGAGCTGCATTTGCTTCGCCAGGGCCTGGGCCAGGCCCACGTCCAGGCCCGCCATGCCGGATGCACCGCCATCGGAGTAAGGCGCATTGTCTTTGTACAGCGCGACTTTGAGGATGCCGCTGGCCTTGATCTTCTCCATCGCCGTGCGCTCCTGCGACCAGGCCTGCGGGGCGGCGCCCAGCATGATGGGCAGGGCACCCAACATGGTTCTACGCGATAGCAAACGGGCGGGAGCCCGCGTTGGCAGATGTTTCAAGAGTGTCTCCGGTTGTAGTTGTAAGTCTGGGAATCGCGCCGGCTTCAGGGTTCCCGGCGGGTTTCCAGATAGGTCTTGATGGCCCAGATGGCCTCTTGCGTCAGGATGCCTTCGAACGGCGGCATGTAGACCCGCCCGTCACGCGCGCGCCCACGGCGCACGGTCGAGAGGAAGTAGTCGTCCATTTCCTTGAAGCAAGCCTGCTTTTTGGCAGCGTCTGCCAGCCCCATGCAGTCCGCATCAATCTTGCGCAGGTCGGGTGAAATCCCACCCGAGATGGCCTCCAGCCCGTGGCAGCGCGCGCAGTTCTGGTTATAGGCCGAGGTGCCTATGCGCAGCGCCTCTTTGTGGCCGTCGCCGGTGGAGTACGGGTTACTCTCCATCCATTGGCTGCCTAGCTGCGGCAGGGTGTGGGTATCGACGGATTGCGGCACCACGTCACCGTGCGCCATGGCCGAAATACTACCCAGTGACAAGCACAAGGCCAGGGTGGCGGCCACCCAGGCTCCACCACGTTGCAGGAAAGATGTCATACGCTGTCTGTCTCCATATTTTGTTGATGATGCTTAGATTCAGCAAATACCGCGCCAGTGCCAGGCAGTCCCCCACGGCGGGTTTGGAGGCCATACCAGCGCCCGGCTTCCCGCATCTGTGCCAATTTGCAGCACCCCGGTGTACCGTGGCTGGCGAGCATCTTGCGTTGCCATGACTGCTGTAACAAAACGGAGCAAAATACATGGCTGACAGACCCCACAGCGGCTCCGCCGATTCCAGATTTCCGGAGACATGCAACACAGATTGCCCCGAGAAAAACAACTGGCATTGGCAAGAAGTGCCACCCGGAGACAACATGATCGAAAAAAGTTTTTCTGCGGAGCCCGATGCCGCAGGCGGTATCCACGCAGACAGCCCCCTCTATTCGGCGCTGATAGGTTCGTCCCGCCAGCGCTCACGGGACTACGGGCTGGATGAGCATGACCGCCCAGACCTTTCACGGGCTGCACGTGGCCTTATGAACCAGGCCCTGGAAGAAAACCGCTTTCTCTACCAGCATGCAGCGCCTGTCATGGAAACGCTGTACGAGCAAATCGCCAACACCCACAGCATGGTGTTGCTAACGGCGCGCAGCGGCATGATTCTGCATTCGCTGGGCGACGCAGATTTCTTGGAAAAGGCCTCCCAGGTCGCCTTGCAGCCAGGCGTGGACTGGTCTGAAAAAGGCAAAGGCACGAATGCAATTGGTACCGCGCTGGCCGAGGAAAAGCCCATCGTGGTCCACGGGGACCAGCACTTCCTGCAGGCCAACCGCTTCCTGACTTGCTCCTGCACACCGATATTCGACCCGTACGGCAAAGTTATTGGCGCGCTCGACGTGACCGGCGACCACCGCAGCTACCACCAGCACACCATGGCCCTGGCGCGCATGTCCGCACAGATGATCGAAAACCACATGTTCGCGGATGTGTTCCACACCGAGATCATGGTGCGCTTTCACACCCGCGCCGAGTTCCTGGGAACGCTGATGGAAGGCATTGCGGTGTTCGACCCGGAAGGACGCTTCATCACCGCCAACCGCAGCGCGCAGTTCCAGTTCGGCATGTCCAGCGGTGCCTTGGCGGCACACACTTTTTACTCGCTGTTCCGCATCTCCACCTCGCAGTTCCACGACCGCGTCCGACAGGCCAAGGGCAACGTCATCTCGCTGTGCCTGCACAACGGCGTGACCATCTGCTGCCGCGCAGAACACAAGACGTCGCGCGCGTTTGAGACCGTCAACTTCTCGGGCGGCGATATGGTGCGCCCCGATGCCACGCCCAAGAGTGACAGCAAGACATCCAACAGTGATCTACGCGCGCAACAAAAGGCATCGCTGTCCAGCCTGCGCTACCTCGACACCGGCGACACACAGATCTCGGCGGTGATCGAGAAATTGCAGATGGTGCGCGGGCGCGACATCCCGATCATGATCCTGGGTGAAACAGGTACCGGCAAAGACTTGCTGGCGCAGGCCATACACAACGACTCGCCGCGCGCCAACCACAACTTCGTCTCCGTCAATTGCGCCTCGATTCCCGAGACGCTGATCGAGTCCGAACTGTTTGGCTACGAAGAAGGCGCCTTCACCGGTGCCAAGCGCAAGGGCGCCATCGGCAAGGTGCAATTCGCCCATGAAGGCACCTTGTTTCTGGATGAAATCGGCGACATGCCCAAGCACCTGCAGGCGCGCCTGCTGCGGGTTTTGCAGGAGCGCAAGGTCAGCCCCCTGGGAGCGGGAAAAGAGGTTGAGGTCGATGTGGCCGTGATCTGCGCCACCAACAAGAACCTCAAGGAAATGATTGCCCGGGGCGAGTTCCGCGAAGACCTGTACTACCGGCTCAACGGCCTGGTGGTGCGCCTGCCGGCCTTGCGCGAACGGCAGGACCTGGAGGTGGTGGCGCGCAAAATCCTGGCCAGCGTGAGCCAGGCTTCGGTGCCCATGGGCATCTCCAAGGAAGTGATGTCTGTGCTGCGCCAGTACCCCTGGCCGGGCAACTTCCGCCAGCTGTTCAATGTGCTGCGCACGGCCGTCGTTATGGCAGGCAGCTCCGAATACCTGCAGATCGGCCATCTGCCCGAGGAGTTTCTGGATGAGCTGAACTACGTCGGCGCGCGGCCAACCGAGACCGCAGGGTCTCCCGTCGAGATCCGGGTGGAAACCCCGGCGGGTTCGGTGCCAACACCTGCCCCTGCCCGGGAAAACCACAACCTGGAGAGCGTGGCCCTGGAAGCCATGGCCCAGGCGCTGCGTTCGACCCGGGGCAATGTGTCGGTGGCGGCCAAACTGCTGGGCGTGTCTCGCAACACGATCTACCGCAAGAAGGCGCTATTGCCCGACGACATCTGGGATTGAGATATGGGCAGTGCTGTAGGTATCTCTACAGCACTGCTCGGCCCCGGCCTGCGGGACCGAATTTATTTCTGTACGGTAAGAATCCAGCGTGCCAGCAGGTTGAGGTCGTCCTTGCCCAGCGCGGCATGCGGCGGCATCGGAATGCGGCCCCATTTGCCCTTGGATCCGTACTGAATGGACTGCGCCAGCGAGGCTACCGCATCCTTGTCGTCGCTGTATTTGGCGGCTACGCTGGAGTAGGACGGACCGACCACTTTTTCCGCAGCAGAGTGGCAGCTGAAACAACCGCTGCTTTTGGCCAACTCCATTGCCGACTTGGCATCCGCCTGGCTCAAGGGCTGTGACGCATGGACGGCCCCCATGGCCATCAAAAGGGGGATTGCTAGGATTTTCATATAACAACTCAATCAAAATAAAACCAGGTTCTGGCCGGGCCGCTGAGCATCCGGCCAGAACCGCGAGGCAGGACGCCTTAGGACTTGGGCAGCTTGAAGGTCCAGACCGAACCGCCTTGTTCAAGGAAGTTCACTTTCTTGGCCACTTCACCACCCCACAAAGGCACAGCACCACCCCAGCCGGACACCACGCTCACGTACTGGTCGTTGCCATCTTTCCAGGTGATAGGAGGGGCCACCACGCCAGAGCCGGTCTGGAACTGCCACAGCACCTTGCCGGTCTTCGCATCGGCGGCCTTCAGGTAGCCTTCTGGCGTACCCCAGAACACCAGATCTCCGGCAGTGGTCAGCACGCCACCCCAGAGCGGCGCGCTGTTCTTGACTTCCCAGGCCACATTGCCGGTCTTGGGATCGATCGCGCGCAAGGAGCCAATGTGGTCTTCAAACAAAGGCTTGATGGTGAAGCCAGCACCCAGGTAGGCACCACCCTTTTTGTAACTGATGGGCTCGTTCCAGATCTCCATGCCCCACTCGTTGGTGGGTACGTAGAACAGCTTGGTTTTGGGGCTGTAGGCCATGGGCATCTGGTTCTTGCCGCCAAGGAAGCCGGGCGCTGCGAACACAGATGCGCCCTTCTTGCCGTCGCCGCCCTCTGCCGACGGATCTCCCGGACGGTTGGCAGGATCGAAGTTGGGTCGGCCGGTTTTCAAGTCGATGCTGGTGGCCCAGGTGGTCTTCTTGACGAAGGGGAAGGCGTTGAGCAACTTACCTGCGGTCGCGTCGATCACGTAGAAGAAACCATTGCGGTCGGCCTTGCCGCCCACGCGTTTTCCGTCCATGTCGAAGGTCACAAACTCGTTCACGCCGTCAAAGTCCCAAGCATCGTTGGGCGTGCCCTGGTAGTGCCAGACGATCTTGCCAGTCTTCACGTCGATGGCCACAGTGGACGCGGAATACAGGTTGTCGCCCTTGCGCACATGGCTGTTCCAGGGGCCGGGATTGCCGGTGCCGAAGTAGGCCAAACCGGTCTTCGCGTCGTAGGTGCCGCCCAGCCAGGTGGCAGCGCCACCGGTCTTCCAGGTCTCGCCGGGCCAGGACGCATTGGTAGTGCCGGTGATGCCGTTTTCCTTGCCGTTCAGGTAACCCATATGGCCTTCGACCATGGGGCGGCTCCAAACCAACTTGCCGGTCTTGGGGTCGCGTGCCTCAACACGGCCTACCACGCCAAATTCGCCGCCGGACACGCCGGTCAGCAGCAGGCCCTCGGCGATCAGCGGCGCAGCGGTGTAGCTGTAGCCAGCTGAATAGTCGTCGATTTTTTCACGCCACACCACCTTGCCGGTGTTCTGGTCCAAAGCCACCAGCTGCGCGTCCAACGTACCGAAAATCACCAGGTTGTCGTAGAGCGCGGCGCCACGGTTCACCACGTCACAGCAAGGCATGATGCCCTCGGGCAAGCGGTGCTCGTATTTCCACAGCTTCTCGCCGGTCTTCACGTCGATGGCAAAGATGCGTGAGTACGAAGCCGTGACGAACATCTTGCCCTTGTAGACCAGGGGCTGCGATTCCTGGCCGCGCTGCTTCTCGCCACCAAAGGACATGGACCACACGGGCGCCAGCTTGCTGACGTTGCTGGTGTTGATCGTGGTCAGGGGAGAGAAGCGTTGACCCTGGGTACCGAGGCCCCAGCTCAGCACGGATTCTGGATGCGTCGCATCCCCTGCAATCATGGCGTCGGTAACCTGCGCCGACACTTGCGTGCCTGCCGCCACCATGAGTAAGCCGAGAAGTTTTCTGTTCACAATCGTGTCTCCTGTTTATTAGCTGGCTCGAAATACCGCCTCTTCAAGGGCGGTGACATCGGTTCCCGCCTTGCACATCGCAAAGCCATCAACCACCTGCATTTGCGCAATATGTATGCCAGTGGATTTGAGGTTTATTTCGCCCTGGATCTACAGGTAAAACCGAAGCAACTGCGCCATCTGCAAGGTGAGGGTCGAGCCAGGCTGCTGCACTCTGCAACACTGTTCCAATATGAGCCAGTGGACGGAACAACCAAGCTCAGGCGGGCAGCAGCGTGACACCCGGCGTGGCCTGCCAAACGCCTTTTTTATCGACCACCAGCACATCCACATTCCAGACCTTGGCCAGTTGCAGGGACTGTTTGAAGCCAGCAACAAACATCACCTTGGTCAAGGCGTCGGCCAACACGCAACTCGGAGCCAGCACACTTACGCACGACAGGCCAGACGGTGAATAACCGGTCGCAGGATCGAAGATGTGGTGGTGCTGGAAGTCGGCACTGAAGCTGCACTGGCTGTCCGCCGAGGTCGCCACACAGCGCCCGTCCAGGGCGATGCGCGCCAGCACAGCCTGCGCATCACGCGGATCGGCTAGGCCCAAGGTCCAGGGCCGGTCGGGCGCAGGCGCACCCAAGGCCGCCCATTCCCCGGTATCGATCAAGGCATGCTGTATGCCCAGGGCCTGCAAACGCGCACGCACCCGGTCCGCCGCGTAGCCCTGCGCAATGCCGTTGAGGGTAATGCCCATTCCCTGCTGCTGCAACGCGATGCCATCTTCCGCAATCTGCAACTGCCGCCAATCGACCCGCTTGCGCGCGCTGCGCACTGCCCCGGGTGTAGGCAGCCGACCCTGGCTTTGGGCAGCCTCAAAAACCGTCCACAGGGGTTGCACCGTCACGTCGAATGTGCCGTGGCTGCGCGCCGATACCGATTGGGCAATACGCAAAATTTCGACCAAATCGGGATGTGGATTTTGCAAACTACCGCTGCGGTTGAGTTCGCAGATCGCACTGTTGGGCCGGAAGAGGCTCATTTGGTCTTCGATCTGCCGGATGGCGTCGCGGACTGTGTCGAGCGCATGCTCCGCCAGCGCGGCATCCGCATGGCCCACACGGACCGTCATGGCAGTGCCCAGACCCGTCAGCGTGCGCGCATGCCATTGCAGGCCATCAGGCTGCCGGGCCTGGGACAGGCCGGCACCGCACAGGCCGATGGAAGTCTGGAGAAAGGTACGGCGCTTCATGCTGTGTCTCCGGCGATGGCGGTGAGCGGAACGATGGGTATCACCAACTTCTGGGCGGCTTTGCGTTTGCCGTTGAAAACCGGCACACAGAGTTCGTCACTCTCGTAGATCACCACGCAATCCATGCACTGGAAGCACTCGCCATAGTCCACCTTACCAGCCTTGTCGATGGCCTGGTAGGCGCAGTCGCTGCGGCAGCGCTGGCAGGGCTTGCCGCACTCCACACGTCGTTTGATCCAGTCGAAGCGGCGCAACCGGCCCAACAGCGCCATGCCCGCGCCCAGGGGGCAGAGGTAACGGCAATAGCCCTTGTAGAAAAAGGCACTCAGGCCGACGGTGAACACCGCCCACAGCACGAACGGCCAGGCGCGCACGAAGTTCAGCGTGATGCTGGTCTTGAAGGGCTCGACTTCCACCAGCCGATCGCTCCAGGTTACAGACACACAGGCCGACAACAAGATGCCCGCAAGGATGAAATACTTGAGCAACTTCAGCCGCGCATCCAGCTGCGTCGAGACGCGCAGTTGACGGATGCCAAGCCGCAGCGTCAACTTGCTGACCAGCTCCTGCAACGCGCCGAACGGGCACAGCCAGCCGCAAAACGTGCCCCGCCCCCATACAAAGAAAGTGACCGCCGCAAAGGCCCACAGCAGCACCGTCATCGGGTCGTACAAAAAGAACACCAGGCTCCGGTGTGCCAGCACGGCCTGGATGACGGCGACGAAATTCACCACCGACAACTGGCCCTGCGCGTACCAGCCGATGAAGACCAGTGTGAACAGCAGATAACCGGTGCGGAAGACTTCCAGCCGGCGCTGGCTGGCACCCAGCCACTCGGGCTTGCGCAAGGCCCAAGCGAGCACGCCAAGACCGAAAAGCAATAAGCCCACTTCTGGCCAACGCCCGGTCCAGCTGCTGCGCCAGGTCTTGGCATCGGTTGCCGCCGCCTCGACATAGCGGCTGGGCAGCTCGGCGCGGAAGACCAAGGGCTGGCGTACCACCTCGGGGTAGATCTGTCCCTTGCTGCGCGTGACCAGCAAGGCAAAGTCCAGCGGCGCCGCCGGGTCCAGGCCCGCCGGGGCGATCACCCGAAACACGCTCACCTGCGCGCCGGCCATTGACTCTGGTAAGCGCAGGCGGGCATCCAGGTCCAGGTCGCGCAGTTCCAGCGGCAGGCCCTGCTGGGTCAGGGTCAAGCGGTCGGGCACCGTGCCGCGCATGAAGTTCTCGCCCAGCACTGGGTAGCGGCCCTTCCCCACCATCAACAAGGCGTGGTCGCCGGGGTCTAGTCGCTTTTGCAGGTACTGCCAGTCGGCCGCACTGAGCAGATTGCGCCCCACCGACGGCACGTCCAGATAGGCAAAGTACAGCTCCTGGAAGCTCTGCTGCGGCGCGGCCAGCGCCTCGGCATCCAGGCCTTCGCCTGCCGTTCCCTGGAAGGCTTTTTCGATGTCGCTGTTGCGGAACACGTGCCGGGTCAGCAGCCGGGCACCGAGCAGACCGTCCCAGTCCATGGCGTTGAAGACATCGGGGCGGATGCGGGCGATCAGATCGGGGTCCTTGCCCGCGCCATAACCCATCTTGGCGCGCGCCACCTTGAGCGATGCCGCCAGCAGGCTCTGGTTAAGTATGCGCACCGACGCCGTGGCTTTGGCCACGCCATCGATATACACATTGGCGCTGGTGGCCTTGTCGGCCCCGCTCTGGTTGGAGCCGATCTTGATGCTTTGCTTGACGGACAGCTGGGTGTATTGCTCGACAAACTTGAATAGCGGCTTCTCACCCAGCCCGTCCAGAAACACCGGCTCGTGCTGCGACAGCACCCGGACATCCATGAACTTGCCGTCGGTATCTAGCGCTACCAGCAGATTGAAGGGAGTCCCCGAGAAACCCGGGATCGCCGCCAGGTCGATCGATTCAAAAGCATAGGCCACGACGGGCGTGCTAGTGGCAGACTGCTTGAAGATCGGCCACACCGGCAGATCGCGGTCCTTCTCGCCCACGATCAGCGGCGGCGGAAAGGCTTTCTCCATCGCGGCCCGGTCCATGGTGCCGGCCTGCGCCAGGCCCGCCACCAACGGCACCAGCAGAACCACGATCGGCTTCAGGCACAACAGCAGCAAGTGCATACCCATACTAGCCTCGCTGCCGTATCCAGCCGCGCTGCGGATCGTAGCCGCGCAAGGCCAGAGCGAAGAACACCACGCCACACACCGCCACCACCGCCAGCGAATCACCCTTGAACTGGCCCTGCATGGCAAAACGCAGCAGCTCCACCATGTGGGTGAAGGGGTTGAACTGCGCCAGCTCAAACAGCCACAAGGCGCCCGACTCCTGCAGCTTCCACAGCGGGTACAGGGCCGAGCTGATGAAGAACATCGGGAAGATCACAAAGTTCATCGCCCCGGCAAAGTTCTCCAGCTGCTTCACGTAGACCGACAGCATCAGCCCCAGCGCAGCCAGCATGGCGGCGCCCAGGGCCATGGTCGGCAGCGCCCACAGCCAGGCCCAGCCATCGGCCTCCACCCCGAAGGCCCAGGCGACCGCTAAAAAAACCAGCATCTGCAGCAGCGACAGCACCGTTGCAGCACCTAGCTTGAAAGCCAGCAACCAGCCACGCGCCAGCGGCGCCGTGAGCAGCAAGCGCATGACGCCCATCTCGCGGTCGTAGACCATGGAGAGCGAACTCTGCATGCCGTTGAACAGCGCGATCATGCCTAGCATGCCGGGCAGCATATAGACCTTGTATTCGATATAGGTCTCGTAGGGTGGAATGATGGCAATGCCAAACACATTGTGGAAACCGGCCGAGAACACCACGAACCACAGCAGCGGCCGCACCAGGGACGATGCAAGCCGCGCAGGCTGGCGCAGGAACTTCATCAGCTCCCTGCCCACCACTGCGCGCAGGGCCCGCGCCAGATGCGGGATCAAGGGCGTGGTCATTGTTGCTTCTTGCATGTGCTTTCCTTCTGGTCCACGCCCAGGGTGTCCAGCACTTCGGTGGGGTGCAACACACCGTCAAAGGGCGCGCTGCCCGCGACACCGTCGGCGTGGCCCAAAAAGATGGGCTGGCGCAACTGCCCGTCCCAGGGCCGGAACGACAGGCGCGGCCCCTTGTAGCCGTCCACAAACACCTGCCCACTGCGCAACAGCTTGAGCTGCTCGGCCACCGTGGCCTTGGGCTGTTCTGTCAGCACGGCCACGATGGACTTGACCGCTATCCAGGCAGCCCAGTCCTGCGCCGCCATGGGCCGGTGCGCGAAGCGTGTGAACCGCCTTGACAGTTGCGGCCCGCCATTGCGCTCCCATTGCGGATGCCAGGCCATGGCGGTCAGCCCGTTCGAGCCCACCACAGGCCGGGGCCATTGCGTGGTGTAGGGCAGTGCGCGTGCAAACTCGCCCTCGCTGTCCAGCACCACCACCACGTCATAGCCCTTGTCGTTGGTGAGCAAACGGGTATTGCTCAGGTCGCGTTCGCGCGGATCGCCAGACAACTTGAACTGCACCGTTTTGTTAATCTTCAAGCCATAGCGCTTGGCCGAGCGCAGGAAGGCATCCAACTGCAGCTTATCCTGCGGCTGCTGGCCGTACAGCAGCAGCGCCTGGGTCCAGGAGCGGGCGGCAAGATACTGCACCAGCGCATCGCTGAGCATCTGCCGGCTCGGGTAGGTATGCAGCAGGTACGGCGCGCAAGCCGTGCCGCGCAGCGCATCCGCCGCCGAGCCGATATTGAACAGTATGGGTGCATCGGGCCCCGTGGCGGCGCTGCTGGCAAGCTGCTGCAGGTCGGCATCGGGTAAGTCCAGCAGCACATGGCCGACCTTCGCGGCCTTGAGCTGGGCCATCACGCGCGGCAGATCGGCCGCGTTGCTGGCCATGAAGACCTTGAGCTGCAGGCGCTGGCCCGAGACCTCCAGCTCGGCCTCGGACTCGTCCAGCGCCACCCGCGCGGCATCGGCCGGGCGGCCAATGGGGTGGTCGGGATAGCCGTGTTCAAGTTGGCGGACCTGGTAGCGCGCATCGTCCTCCAGTCCCACCACCGCGACAGTCCAGGGCGCGGCGCTTGCCCATTGACAAGCGCACAGCCACAGCCCCACGGCAGCCCGCGCCAGGCTGCGTATCGCACACGATTTTGTCTCCATCGGCTTCTCTTTTTTATGCGCCACAGAATGTGACGAGCAAGTGTTAACCGCAAGAAAAATGCCACTCCGGGTAAGCCCTCCGTGGAACAACATTTGCTTGAAAGGGTGTGGCACACCGCCCACCACCGCAGGCTCTCCATGACCATCCAAGTCCCACTCGTCGATGCGCCTAGCGTGCTGCGCGCGCGCAATATCTCCAAGTCCTATGGCGCGAGGCCGGCCTTGAAATCGGTGGATCTGTGCCTGCGGCCAGGGCAGTTCGTCGCGCTGCTGGGGCCGAACGGCGCGGGCAAGTCCACGCTGCTGCAGATACTCAGCGGGCTCTTCGTGGCCGACAGCGGCCAGCTGTACATACTCGACAATGACATGCGGACCCAGGCCACCCGGGCACTGGCCCGTCTGGGCATGGTGTTCCAGCAGTCGTCGCTGGACCTGGACCTGAGCGTGCAGGCCAACCTGCTGTTCCACACCGACCTGCATGGCATCCCGCGCAAGACCGCCCTGCCGCGCATCGCCGATGGGCTGCAACGCCACGGCCTGCAGGCCCAGGCCAAAACCACCGTGCGCGCACTCTCGGGCGGCAACCGGCGCAAGGTCGAGCTGATCCGTGCGCTGCTGCACCGGCCCCGGCTACTGCTGATGGACGAAGCCACTGTGGGCCTGGACCCGGCGTCGCGGCACGAGCTGATCGCTGCGGTGGAACAGCTGGCGCGCAGCGAAGGCGTGGCCATCCTCTGGGCGACGCACCTGGTGGAAGAGGTCCGCAACGCCGACCAGTTGGTGGTTCTGAACCAGGGTGCGGTGGTGTTCGACGGACGGCCCAAAGACCTGGTCACGCAGACCCAGGCCGCCAATCTGGAGCAGGCCTTTCTGCAGCTCTGCCCCTCCCTGCACGCGGCCTGAACCGGCGGCAGAGCGGCCTCAGACCGGGCCTACTTCGCCGAACAGCTCCAGCATCTCGGCCTCGGTAAACACGCGCGAACGGGTGTGGAAGGCCTTGCCTTCCGGGCCTTCGAGCGAGAAGGTGCCACCGTGGCCTTCGATCACATCGATGATGAGTTGGGTGTGCTTCCAGTAAGCGTACTGCGCCAACCCGATGTAGAACGGGCAGCCGCCGATATCACCCAGGTATACATCGCCCGCGCCCATGGTGATCTCACCGGGCAGGTAACAGTTGGCGGCGCTGTTGTCACAGCAGCCACCCGACTGGTGGAACATCATGGCGCCGTGCTTTGTTTTCAGATACTCCACCAGCTCCAGCGCGGCCGGAGTGGCAATCACTTTGTCAACCATTTCGATCTCCAAGGAATAAAGGGGCCGTCGCCGGCCCCTTGTGTTTTTACCTACCTACGTTGGAGATCAGAAGAAGCCGAGCTTTTGCTCGCTATAGCTGACCAGCAGGTTCTTGGTCTGTTGGTAGTGGTCGAGCATC
Source organism: Rhodoferax sp. SPJ21 (assembly GCF_058216335.1). Classification (NCBI taxonomy): domain Bacteria; kingdom Pseudomonadati; phylum Pseudomonadota; class Betaproteobacteria; order Burkholderiales; family Comamonadaceae; genus Rhodoferax; species Rhodoferax sp. SPJ21. The sequence continues at coordinate 1,238,362 of NZ_JBYZMO010000002.1, read as the reverse complement.
ACCTTGTGGGTTTCGCGGCCAATGCCAGATTCCTTGTAACCGCCGAATGCAGCGTGTGCAGGGTACGCGTGGTAGCAGTTAGTCCATACGCGACCTGCCTTGATGGCGCGACCCATGCGGTAAGCCACATTGCCGTTACGACTCCACACACCGGCCCCCAGACCATATAACGTGTCGTTTGCAATTTCCAATGCTTCCGCTTCATCCTTGAACGTAGTGACTGCCAGCACCGGTCCGAAGATTTCCTCCTGGAAGATGCGCATCTTGTTGTGGCCCTTGAACAGCGTGGGCTGCACGTAGTAGCCGCCGGCCAGATCGCCGCCCAGCTGCGCCTGCGCGCCACCGATCAGCACTTGCGCGCCTTCCTGCTTGCCCAGGTCCAGGTAGGACAGGATCTTGGTCAGCTGCTCTTTGGAAGCCTGCGCGCCCATCATGGTGTCGGTGTCCAGCGGGCTGCCTTGCACGATGGCCGCCACGCGCTTGAGCACACGCTCCATGAACTTGTCGTAGATGGATTCCTGGATCAACGCGCGCGATGGGCAGGTGCAGACCTCGCCCTGGTTGAACGCAAACAGCACCATGCCTTCAATGGCCTTGTCCAGGAAGCCGTCGTCCTTGTCCATGATGTCCGCAAAGAACACATTGGGCGACTTGCCACCCAGCTCCAGTGTGGCGGGGATCAGGTTGTTGGCTGCGGCCTGCGCGATCACCCGGCCGGTGGTGGTGGAGCCGGTGAAGGCGATCTTGGCGATGCGCTTGCTGGTGGCCAGCGGCATGCCGGCTTCACGGCCATAACCATTGACGATGTTCAGCACACCAGGTGGCAGCAGGTCGTTGATCAGCTCGGCCACCAGCAGAATGCTGATGGGGGTGGACTCGGCGGGCTTGAGCACCACGCAGTTGCCCGCACCAATCGCCGGGGCCAGCTTCCAGGCTGCCATCAGGATCGGGAAGTTCCAGGGAATGATCTGTCCCACGACACCCAGAGGCTCCTGGAAGTGGTAGGCCACGGTGTTGTCGTCGATGTTGCTCAGCGCGCCTTCTTGCGAACGCAGACAGCCGGCAAAGTAACGGAAGTGGTCAATGGCCAGCGGAATATCGGCGTTCAGGGTCTCGCGGATGGGTTTACCGTTGTCCACGGTTTCAGCGTAAGCCAGCATCTCCAGATTGGCTTCCATGCGGTCGGCGATCTTGAGCAGGATGTTGGCGCGGTCTGCGGCGGGGGTGCGGCCCCAGGCATCGGCTGCCGCATGTGCGGCATCCAGAGCAAGTTCCACATCTTCGGCTGTGGAACGTGCCACCATGGTGTAGGACTTGCCCGTGACCGGGGTGATCACGGCGAAGTATTCACCCTTCGTTGGTGCAACCCACTTGCCGCCAATGAAGTTGTCGTATTGCGCTTTGTAAGCGACTTTGGCGCCAGCGGTGCCAGGTTGAGCGTAGAGCAAGTTTGTCTCCTTGAAATCTAATCGGATCGGAACGTTTCCCTTGCGGGCACTTACTCCATCTCACATCCTGTGCCAGCTGTCCAGCCGTACAGACAAACCCTTGATTTCATTGAAGAATGGCTGCGATTAGAGGTTTTCAGAGCAGCCCGACCGGGCCCTAGACAGTACCCCTGCTGCACAACTGCTCCATAAAGCAACAGTCTGTACCAGTGCCCGTTTCCAAACGGGACAGTCGTGTTACGCCGAAATATCAATCAGGCCGTGGCGTACCGCCAGCAAGGTCATTTCGGCCTGGTTGACCAGCCCCAGCTTTTGCTTGGTGTTGTAGAGGTGCGTCCCCACGGTAGAGCTGGAGAGCTTGAGGGTCTCGGATATCTGTGCCACGGATTGCCCGCGCGCCAGCTGCACGAACACCTCGAACTCGCGGGCCGAGAGCTTGTCCATCGGCCCCTTGTCGCCACTGATGGCCTGCACCGCGATGCGCTGGGCAATCTGCGGATCCACATAGCGCTGGCCTTTGGCCACGGCACGGATAGCGTCAATCAGCACCTCGGGCGCGCTGCGCTTGGACAGATAGCCCATGGCCCCCGCCTGCAAGGCCCGCATCGGATGGCTGATGTCCTCGTGTGCAGACAGGGCCAGTATGCGCACCCGCCCATCCTTGGCCACCAGGCGCTTGATGGCCTCGATGCCGCCCATGCCGGCCATGGCAATGTCCATCACCACCACGTCGGGCGCGGCCGCTGCAAAGGCCTGGCAGGCGGCCTCGCCACTGTCCGCCTCGGCAACCACCACAACGTCGTCCGATGCCTGCAGCAGCAGTTTGAAACCCATGCGCACTACCGCATGGTCATCTACCAACATGACTTTCACTTTATGCACCCATTGGTTTGAATTTCAAGGGCAAACGCACCCGCACCCGTACCCCGGCAGGCTCCATCTGGTCCAGGTCGAAGCTGCCGCCCAAAGCCTGGGTACGCTCGCGCATGCCCGACACCCCGTAGCGCCCCACCGCATTCCATTGGCCGATGCGGCCCACCCCGTCGTCCACCAGCTCCATACGCAAAGCTGCCCCTGCCGCATACACCCGCACGTCGATGCGCCGGGCTTGCGCGTGGCGCAAAGCGTTGCTCATCGCCTCTTGCACGATGCGGTACACCGCCGTCGCCAATGCATCGTCCAGCCGGTCCAGCGGCTCTGGCATCTCAAAGTTCAGCAGCACACCGGGGTGGTGCAACTGGCAGTCGGCCAGCATGTCGCGCAGCGCGTCGTGCAGGCCAAAACGGTCCAATGCGAGCGGGCGCAACTGGGCAATCAGGCGGTGCACGCTGTCGTAGATCTGGTCTGCGCACCCCATGACCAGTCGCGCAGATTGTTCGATCGTCGCGTCGCTGCCTGCCGCACGCCGGGCAATCGCCAGGCCCACGCTTTTGATGGCGGTCACCTGCTGGCCCAGTTCATCGTGCAGCTCCCGCGCAATCGCCGCCCGCTCCAGCTCTATCCGTCCGTGGATAGTCTGGGTCAGCTCGCGGTTATCGGCCAATGCCTGGGTTGCCGCCTTCGCCTCACGCTTGGCTTCTATGCTGTCCTGCACAGACTGTGCCATGTGGTTGAAGGCCAGGCTCACCAGGCGTCCTTCGCGGCCGGACAGGTCCGCCATGCGGGTGTCGTAGTCGCCCTGGGCCATCCGGCGCAGGCCCTGCATCACACGGTGCAAGGGCTTCAACACCTGGCCCACCAGGGCATAGACCAGGGCATTGCCCAGCACAAAGCCCGCCAGCACCATCCACAGCATCGGGCTCAGGTCATCCCAGCCATCCAGAATGGCACGCGAGGGATCGGCACGCAGAATGATCCGGCCGTTGGGCAGACCGATTTCCTGGGGCTGCAGCGGCGATGCCACCAGCTGGTTGTACCACTGCGGCGAGCTGCGCCCAGCCTTGTAGACCGGCGGTGGTGAGCGGTAGATCAGCGTGTCCTGGCCGTCGCGCAGCTCGACTTCGTTGGCCCGGATGCGGCCGACCTGGGCCAGAAACCCCGCCATGCCCTCCAGGCCACTGGCACCGTACACCCATTGCATACGTGAAAGCAGCTGGGTGGCCACCACATTCGCTCCCAGCACTTCTTCGTGCACGCTGCGCCGGACGTTGTCAATCTGCAGGCCAATCAGCACCGAGGCAAAAATGCCCAGCATGGCGGTGACGATCAGATTGAGTTGGAGTCGAAGGCTCATGGGTTCCCCGTTAGCGCTAACGCGACAAATGGGTCGCAAAACACCCTGTCTCTGCAAGTCCCATGCCGCCCGGTCTTTCATCTAATGAAAATCATGAGGCTGGAATCGATGAAATCTGGATGCACTCCAGCCGCCCGGTGGGCACACTGCAAGTCGTACCGTCAGATCGACTGGCCGTACGGTCCACCGCGCCTTGCGGGATACACCTGAGGAGACCTGCCATGAAATGGGAAACACCTACCGCCAGCGACATGCGTTTTGGCTTTGAGATCACGATGTACATCGCCAACCGCTGAACCCTGTGGCCCGCCGGATGAAGCCGGTGGGCCACTGGCCTGCCAACGCCATAGCCTGAAGAGATACCCCCGTGAAAGTCCATGTCCTAGGCTCGGCCGCCGGCGGCGGTTTCCCACAGTGGAACTGCAACTGCCCCAATTGCGCCGCCTACCGCCAGGGCAGCCCCCACCATACGGCCCGCACCCAATCGTCGATCACCGTCAGCGCCGACGACAGCAACTGGGTGCTGTTCAATGCCTCCCCCGAAATTCTCCAGCAGATCCGCAGCTTCCCGGCCCTGCAGCCGGCACGGCAACTGCGCGACACCGCCATCCGCGCCATCTTCCTGATGGACGCACAGATCGACCACACCACCGGCCTGTACATGTTGCGCGAACACCGCCAGCCGCTGGAGCTGTGGTGCCATGCCCTGGTACGCGACGACTTGATGCGTGGCAACCCTGTGCTCCAGGTGCTGGAACACTACTGCGGCATCCACTGGCACGCTGTGCCGCTTGACCCGCAGCCGTTCCCGATCGACGGCGTGCCCGGACTGCTGTTCACCGCCCTGCCCCTGTTGAGCAACGCTCCACCCTATTCACCGCACCGCGACCAGCCCCAGCCGGGCGACAACGTGGGCGTGACCATCACCAACGTGGCCTCCGGCAAACAGCTGTTCTACGCGCCTGGCCTGGGCGCCATAGAGCCGCATGTCTGGGCCGCCATGCAAGCGGCGGACTGCGTGCTGGTAGACGGCACGCTCTGGACCGACGATGAGATGATCCGCCTGGGCGCGTCCAAAAAAACCTCGCGCTCCATGGGGCACCTGCCCCAAAGCGGCCCCGGCGGCATGCTCGAATGGCTGGACCAACTGCCCGCCAGCACACGCAAGGTGCTGATCCACATCAACAACACCAACCCCATCCTCGATGCAAGTAGCCCCCAACGCCAGGAGCTGACGCGCCGCGGCATAGAAGTTGCGTTTGATGGCATGGAGATCACACTATGACCGATACATCGGCGCCCTGGACCGCAGAAGAATTTGAAGCCCAGCTGCGTGGCAAAAGCAGCAGTTACCACATCCACCACCCGTTCCATCGGATGATGGCGGCTGGCACGCTGACGCCGGCACAGCTGCGCGGCTGGGTCGCCAACCGCTTCTATTACCAAATCTCTATTCCCGTGAAGGATGCCGCCATCCTGTCGAACTGCGACGATCGGGAGATACGGCGCGAATGGATACAGCGCATCCTGGACCATGACGGCTACGACATAGGCGGCATCCAGGACCCCGGCGGCATCGAAGCCTGGATACGCCTGGGCGAAGCCGTGGGCCTGTCGCGCGACGATGTCACTTCACTGCGCTATGTGGCCCCGGCCACGCGCTTCGCGGTGGACGCCTACATCAACTTCGCCCGCCGCCAACCCTGGCAGGAAGCCGTGGCCTCCAGCTTGACCGAGCTGTTCGCGCCGCACATCCACCAGCAGCGCATCGACACCTGGCCGACCCAGTACCCCTGGGTGGACACCGCCGGCCTGCAGTACTTCAAGCAACGCCTGACCCAGGCCCGCCGCGACGTAGAGCACGGCCTGCGCTTCACGCTTGCCTACTTCAGCCAGACCCGGGCGCTGCAGGAGCGCGCGCTGCAGATACTGCAGTTCAAGCTGGACGTTCTGTGGGCGCTGGCCGACGCCATCATGCTCAGCCAATGCGACATCCAGATCATCGGAGCCAAGCCATGAACCAAATCTATTCCGGCATCGAAATGGACACCCGCCCCCGCATCGCCAGCCTGTTCCGCCTGCAATGGGAGGCCGTGCAAAGCGCCTGGGTGCTGCTATACCCGGAAGGCATGGTCAAGCTCAACGGCAGCGCGGGCGAAATCATGAAACGCCTGGACGGCACAACCAGCGTCCAGGCCCTGGTGGATGCACTGGAAAGCGACTTTGGCAAGACTGGCCTGGCCAACGATGTGCTGGACTTTCTGGCCATCGCCCGGCGCCAGGGCTGGATCAAGCTGTGAATGCACCACTGGTAGCACCCCAGCCCGGCCCGCCGCTGTGGCTGCTGGCCGAGCTGACCTACCGCTGCCCGCTGCACTGCGTGTTTTGCTACAACCCGCTGGACTACGCCGCCACCACCAATGAGCTGTCCACCGACGACTGGCTGCGCGTGCTGCGCGAAGCCCGCGCCGCCGGCAGCGTGCAATGCGGCTTTTCCGGCGGCGAGCCCCTGCTGCGCGACGACCTGGAAGTACTTGTCGCCGAGGCGCACCGCCTGGGCTTCTACACCAACCTGCTGACCTCCGGCGTGGGCCTGACCGAGGCCCGCGCAGCGGCGCTCAAACAGGCCGGGCTGGACCACATCCAGCTGTCGTTCCAGGACTCGACCCGCGAGCTCAACGACTTCCTGTCACACACCAAGACCTTCGACCTCAAGCAGCGCACCGCCGCCCTCATCAAATCCCATGGCTGGCCCATGGTGCTTAACTGCGTGGTGCACCGGCTCAACATCGATTACATCGACAAGATCATCGAGCTGGCGGTCGAGCTGGGTGCCGAGTACCTGGAGCTGGCCAACAGCCAGTACTACTCCTGGGCCCAGCTCAACCGCGACGGGCTGATGCCCTCGCGCGAGCAGCTGCAGCGTGCGGAGCAGGTCACCAACGCCTACCGCGACAAGCTGGGCGACACCCTGCGCATCATCTTCGTGGTGCCCGACTACTACGAAACCCGGCCCAAGAAGTGCATGAACGGCTGGGGCAACATCTTCCTGACCATCACCCCGGACGGCACGGCCCTGCCCTGCCACACCGCCAAGATGCTCAAGGGCCTGGTGTTTCCCAACGTGCGCGAGCACAGCGTTACCGAGATCTGGTACCACTCCGACGGCTTCAACCACTTCCGGGGCAACAGCTGGATGAAAGACCCCTGCCGCACCTGCCCCGAACAGGAAAAAGACCTGGGCGGCTGCCGTTGCCAGGCCTATATGCTGACCGGCGACGCCGCCAACCCCGACCCGGTGTGCGACAAATCCAGCGCCCACCACCTGGTGCAGGAAGCCGTAGCCTATGCCCAGATACCCGACAGCCAGCGCGTCAACGTCAAACCGCTGGTATTTCGTGACCCCAAGGCCTCACGACAGCTCGGCCTGGCAGCACCCGCAAGCCAGGCGTAATCGCTATATAAAAAATAGCTGCCTGCGCTTATAAAACAAGCGCAAAACGCCAAAACGACACCTAGTGCAAAACCCGCCCGCGCCGGGGGCGCAAACGGGCCAATGCGCGGCGCCTGCATATAAATTGCGGCACTGGGTCGGCGTATAGTCAGCGCCTCCCTATGAAGCATCTCCTTAATTTATTGGCGGCCATCGCGCTGCTTGTGTGGGGCACCCACCTGGTCCGTACCGGCGTGCTACGCGTATTTGGCGCCAACCTGCGGCAAATCCTGGCCAACAGCATGGGTAACCGCTTCACCGCCGCCCTCTCGGGCATAGGCGTTACAGCCCTGGTGCAGTCCAGCACCGCCACTTCGTTGATGACCTCCTCCTTCGTGGGCCAGGGCCTGATCACCCTGCCCGCCGCGCTGGCCGTGATGCGCGGGGCCGACATCGGCACCAGCCTGATGTCGGTGCTGTTCTCCTTCGACCTGTCGTGGCTGTCGCCGCTGTTTATCTTTGTCGGCGTGGTGCTGTTCCTGTCCAGCAAGGATGGCACGCCCGGCCGCATCGGTAGGGTGCTGATAGGCCTGGGCCTGATGCTGCTGGCCCTGCGCCTGGTGGTAGACGCCACCGAGCCGCTGCTGGCCTCACCCGCCATACGCGGGCTGCTGAGCGCCGTCAGCAGCGACGTGGTGCTGGAAATCTTCCTCGGCATGCTGCTGGCCATACTGGCCTATTCCAGCCTGGCGGTGGTGCTGCTGATCGCAGCGCTGGCGGCCTCGCATGTGATCCAGCTGGACGTGGCGCTGGGCCTGGTGCTAGGCGCCAACCTGGGCAGCGGCGCGCTGGCGGTGCTGACCACGGCCAAGTCGGCCATCGAGGTGCGCCAGGTCACCGTGGGCAACCTGGTGTTCAAGATCATGGGCGTGGTGGCGGTGGCGCCGTTCATCGGCCTGTGGCTGCGCCATGTGCAGCCATCCATGCCCGACACCACGCAGGGCGTAGTGCTGTTCCACCTAGCCTTCAACGTGGCCATGAGCGCGGCCTTCATCTTTCTGACCCAGCTGGTGGCCAAGGCCATGGAAAAGCTGCTGCCCAAGCCCCTGCCCTCCGCATCCCAGATGCGGCCGCGCCACCTCGACCCGTCCGCCCTGTCCACGCCCTCGCTAGCCATCTCCTGCGCCGCACGCGAGGCGCTGCACCAGGCCGACGTGGTGGAAACCATGCTGCGCGGCGTGATGGAGGTCATCAGCCGCGACGACGAAGCCCTGGCCAAAGAGCTGTGCAAGCTGGACGACACGGTGGACGAGCTGTACTCCGCCATCAAGTACTACCTGACCAAGATCTCGCGTGAAGCCCTGGCCGAGGACGAGAGCCGGCGCTGGACCGACATCATCAGCTTCACCATCAACATGGAGCAGATCGGCGACATCATCGAACGCGTGCTGATCGACGTGCAGGACAAGAAGATTCGCCCCCGGCGCAACTTCTCCGAGGCCGGCCTGCAAGAAATCGGTGAACTGCACGCCCGCCTGCTGGACAACCTGCGCCTGTCCATGAGCGTGCTCCTGAACGGCAATGTGCACGACGCCAAAAAGCTGCTGGAAGAAAAAGCCCGCTTCCGCGACCTGGAGCACGCCTACTCGCGGTCCCACCTGGTGCGGCTGACGGACAACACCCTGTCCAGCATAGAAACCAGCTCGCTGCACATCGACCTGATCAGCGAATTGAAACGCATCAACTCGCACATCTGCTCCATCGCCTACCCCATCCTGGATTCGGCCGGCGCCCTGGCACCCAACCGCCTGCGCAACTCCAAGCTGGCCGAGCTGGAATAGCCGGCGGGCGTTAGCCTGGCATCCCGGACAGGGATGCCGGCTTGCTCTCAAATACATAGCTGGTGGCGCAGATGCTTTCTGCGGTAGAGGACAATTGGGCTTGTAACAGCCGCGCGCCTGACGCCGGCCCACGCCATTACTTCACCTAAACACTAAGCACCCACGCCCCATGAGTAATCTGCCCCCCTGCCCCCAATGCGGTTCCGCCTTCACCTACGAAGACGGCATTCTGTTCATGTGCCCTGAATGCGCGTACGAGTGGCCACAGAATTCGGTAGAAGACAGCACCGAGAAACAACGCATCGTCCGCGACGCGCATGGCAACGTGCTGGCCGATGGCGATGCCGTCACCCTGGTCAAAGACCTGAAGGTCAAAGGCTCGTCCCTCGTCATCAAAGTGGGCACCAAGGTCAAAAGCATCCGCATCATCGAAGGCGACCACGACATCGACTGCAAGATCGACGGCGTGGGTGCGATGCAATTGAAGTCGGAGTTTGTGAAGAAGGCATGAGGTAAAACATGCTCTGCGCCTGAGACAAACTAAAGCACCAAGCTTCGCTCAGCCCTTTTGTCGCCATACAACAATGAGTAACCCATGAGCAAAGACGCAAAAGAAAACGAAGAATTCGACGAGGGATTCCAAGGCATCAGCCGCTCAGAGCTAGAAAAAATGAGCGATCCTCAGCTTGCAGAATGGCATGCCGGATGGAAGCAAGGAACAGCTAAGCACATTCTTGCGGAAAAAGAGTGGCAGCGACGACTGTCTCTTAGGCAGCTGCATGAGCAATTCAAGTTGGATTCCAGACTGGCCGATGCAACCAACAAAGCGATGCGGTTTGCTGCAATCATCGGCGTAGTTGGCACCTTGGCCGGTGCAGGTCTAGGGGCCTTCGCTACATTTAAAACGAGTAGTGTCCAGACGCCCGAACCATCAAAACAAGGAAAATCAGAGCCTCAAATCTCCAGAGCGCAACCCGCACCCGTCAAGGTAACAGGTGCGTCCGCCAGCAAATGAACTTTGCATACAGCCAATGACCATAGTTCCCGAAGCGAGGTCCAACCCGGTGACGAGTGACTCTGACAAAGCCACTGTTTGGGGGAGCGGCCTGCCGCCAACCTACCCACCAGTAACCGGCGGAAAAAACGCCACCTCCGCCCCCTCCACCAACACCGCCTGCCCATCCACCATCACCTGGTTCAGCGCGGCCCGCACGGCGCGCCCCGATGCCAGGCTGCTGGCGTAAGCACCGCCGCGTGCCACCAACTCGTCACGTAACGCCTGCACGGTAGGAGAGTCGGTAATGACCTCTTCCCGGCCCTGGCCCAGGGCTTCGCGGATGGAGGCGAAGTACAGCACGGTGAGCTTCATGCCTGCAGCTCCGCCAGAGAGATAAAGCGCACCATGTCGCCATGGGCAATGGTCTGGCCCGGTGGGTTGTCCACCACGCCGTCGCCCCAGGCAGCGGAGGTCAGCACGCCCGAGCTTTGGTTGGCGAACAGGTCTAGGCCGCCGGCCGCGTTGCGCCGCACGCGTAAAAATTCGCGGCGCTGGTCGGCGCGGGGCCAGTTGAAATGCGCGGGCAGCGCCATGGCCTGCGGCACCAATTGGGTGGCACCCTGCAAGCTAAGCAAGAACGGGCGCACCAGCACCAGGAAGGTGATGTAGCTGGACACCGGGTTGCCCGGCAGGCCGATGAAGTGGGCAGCACCCACCCGGCCATAGGCAAAGGGTTTGCCGGGTTTGATGGCGATCTGCCACAGATTCAGCTGGCCCAGGGCCTGCACGGCGGGCTTCACATGGTCTTCCTCGCCCACCGACACGCCGCCGCTGGTCAGGATCAGGTCGTGCGCCTGGCTGGCATCGCGCAGCGCATGCTCGGTGGCGGCGCGCTGGTCGGGCACGATGCCGTAGTCGGTCACCACGCAGCCCAGGCGCTGCAGCAGGGCCCGCAAAAAGAAACGGTTCGAGTTGTAAATGGCGCCGGGCCGCATGTTCTGGGGCGCCACCTCACCGGGCATGACCAGCTCGTCGCCGGTAGAAAACAAGGCCACCCGTGGGCGCCGCGCCACCGGCAGCTGGTCCATGCCGATACTGGCCGCTAGCGCAATAGATGCGGGCGTAAGGCGCTCACCTTTCGATAGCACCACGGCACCCTTGGCCACGTCCTCACCGGCACGGCGCAGCCACTGGCCGGGCTGGGGTGGGCGCAGCACGCGGATGCTTTGGTCGGGCTGGACTTCGCAGTCTTCCTGCATCACCACCGCGTCGGCACCACAGGGAATGGGCGCACCGGTAAAGATGCGCGCCGCCGTACCTGCCTGCAAGGCCAGCGCCGGACTGCCGGCGGCTATGCGCTGGGAAACTGGCAAGCTGGCCCCCTTTGCCGGACGCGCCAGGTCCGCACAGCGCAGGGCGTAGCCGTCCATGGCGCTGTTGTCGTGCGCGGGCACCTGCAGCGCCGACACCAGGTCTTGCGCCAACACGCGGCTGTCGGCATCGAAGGTGGACACCTGCTCCACCTCGACCAGGGGCTGCGCCTGGGCCAGCAACTGGGCCAGGGCATCGTCCAGCGGCATCAAGGGGGCGCGGGGTCGGTTCATGTCGGAGCCTTGTAGACAAACAGGTGGGCGTGCTGCAGCAGCCAGGCGACTACAGCGTCGGGGTTGTTCAGGTCCAGCACGGGGTGCGGGCTGGGCACGGGCAATGCGTCGGCGGCCACGTCGGTGGCAATCGCCACGATGTGCGGGTCCGCCGGGTACTGCACCGGCTGCTGTGCGGCGGCGCGCCAGACTTCGATCTTGGGCAAATTGCTGGACTTGAAGCCTTCGACCAGCACCCAGTCCACGCTGGGGCTGAGCTCGGCGATCAGCGCGTGGACCGAAAGTTCTTCAGGTTGCTCGAATTCGCGCACCAGGGCCAGCCGCCGGTCAGACGCTACCACCACCTCAAAGGCACCGGCCTGGCGGTGTCGCCAGCTGTCCTTGCCCGGGTGGTCTATGTCAAATTTGTGGTGCGCATGCTTGGCCACGGACACCCGCAGGCCCTGCTGCTTGAGACGCGGAATCAGCTGCTCCACCAGGGTGGTTTTACCCGACCCGGAAAAGCCCGCGAAGACGACGGCCTTCACGTTGTGGCGCGACGCGGAGGCCAGAAACACCGTGGAACCGGCTTTGCCGGGCCACTGGTGTTGCCCCCTGCAAGGGGGTTGGAGGCCAAGCGCAGCGGGCAAGCCTGGGGGTGTCCCATGTTAGCTACAAGTCTTCTCAATGAGGGCTTTGACCAGCGCCACGTCGGCTGGCATGGTCAACACGCGCTTGGGCAGGGCTTCGATGCCTTCGAACTGCGCGGGGCGCTCGGGTTCGCGGCCCAGGGCTTCGACGATGGTGGCGGCAAACTTGATAGGCAGCGCCGTCTCCAGCACCACCATGGGAATACCGGACTGCAGATGCTCCAGCGCCACCTTCAGGCCATCGGCGGTATGCGTGTCGATCACCATGCCGTGGCGAGCGTCGGTATCGCGGATGGTGGCCAGGCGGTCGGCATGCGTGCTCTTGCCGCTGACGAAGCCGTAGCGCGCAGCCGCATCCTTGAAGGCCGGGTCGGCGCTCAGGTCGAAATAGCCCTTGGCGGACAGCTGGGTGCTGAACAGGTCCTTGGTGCGCGCGCCATCGCGGCCCACCAGGTCGTACACAAAGCGCTCGAAGTTGGAGGCCTTGGAGATGTCCATCGACGGGCTGGAGGTCTCGTGCGTATCGGCACTGCCGCGCACACGGTACACGCCGGTGCGGAAGAACTCGTCCAGAACATCGTTCTCGTTGGTGGCCACCACCAGCTTAGCCACCGGCAGGCCCATCATGCGTGCCACATGGCCGGCGCAGACGTTGCCAAAGTTGCCCGAGGGCACGGTGAAACTGACCTTCTGGTCGTTGGTCTCGGTGGCCTGGATGTAGCCAGCAAAGTAGTACACCACCTGGGCCAGCAAGCGTGCCCAGTTGATGCTGTTGACGGTGCCGATCTTGTACTTGCGCTTGAAGTCCAGGTCGTTGGACACGGCTTTCACGATGTCCTGGCAGTCGTCGAACACGCCTTCAATGGCGATGTTGATGATGTTTTCGTCCATCAGGCTGAACATCTGCGCTTGCTGGAACGGGCTCATGCGGCCGGCCGGCGAGGTCATGAAGACGCGCACGCCCTTCTTGCCGCGCATGGCGTATTCGGCCGCGCTGCCGGTGTCACCGCTGGTGGCGCCGAAGATGTTCAGATCTTCACCGCGCCGGGCCAGCTCGTACTCGAACAAATTGCCCAGCAGCTGCATGGCCATGTCCTTGAAGGCCAGCGTCGGGCCGTTGGACAGGGCCTGGATAAACACGGGAGCCTGTCCCGAGCCTGTCGAAGGGTTCTCCACATGGCGCAGGGGCACGATCTCGCCGGTGCCGAACACCTGGGCGGTATAGGTCTTGCGGCACAGAGCACGCAGGTCGTCGGCCGGAATGTCGTCGATGTACAGCGACAAAATCTCGAACGCCAGCTCGGCGTAGCCTTGCTCGTGGTAAACCTTGCGCCAGCGCGTCAACGTGGCGTCATCCACCTGCGGGTACTGCACCGGCAGGTACAGGCCACCATCGGGCGCCAGGCCTTCGAGCAGGATTTCACAGAACTTGCGCGGGGTGGCGTCGCCACGGGTGGAGAGGTAGTGCATGGTGTCCTTCAACGTCAAGGCAATGGTTTTAGGCTAGCTCTTCTTTGCGGATGCGGGTGATGGGCGCGAGCACCGTCGGCAACGCCTGCATCTGCGCCAGGGCGGCGTTCATGCGCGACTCGGTGCAGTCGTGGGTCAGGATGATCACGTCGGTTTGGTTGGCGCCTTCGCCGCCGATTTCATCGGCCTCACGTTGCAGCACCGCGTCGATGCTGATGTCGGCCGATGCGAGCAAACCGGTGACGGTGGCCAGCACGCCGGCCTGGTCGGCCACGCGCAGGCGCAGGTAGTAGCTGGTGACCACGTCGCCCATGGGCAGCACCTTCAGATCGCTCATGGCATCGGGTTGGAAGGCCAGGTGCGGCACGCGGTTCGTAGGGTCGGCGGTGTGCAGGCGGGTGATGTCCACCAGGTCAGCGATCACCGCGCTGGCGGTGGGCTCGCTGCCCGCGCCCTTGCCGTAGTACAGCGTGGTGCCGACGGCATCGCCCTGCACCACCACGGCGTTCATCGCGCCTTCCACATTCGCAATCAGGCGCTTGGAAGGCACCAGGCTGGGGTGAACGCGCAGCTCCACACCCGCAGCGGTGCGCTTGGTGATGCCCAGCAGCTTGATGCGGTAACCCAGTTGTTCGGCGTACTTGATGTCTTGTGCGCCCAGTTGGGTGATGCCTTCGATGTAGGCCTTGTCGAACTGCACCGGAATGCCGAAGGCAATGGCCGACATCAGGGTGAGCTTGTGCGCGGCGTCCACGCCTTCGATGTCGAAGGTGGGGTCGGCCTCGGCATAGCCCAGGCGCTGGGCTTCTTTGAGCACCACGGCAAAGTCCAGGCCCTTGTCGCGCATTTCGCTGAGGATGAAGTTGGTGGTGCCGTTGATGATGCCGGCTACCCACTGGATGCTGTTGGCCGTCAGGCCTTCGCGCAACGCCTTGATGATGGGGATGCCACCGGCAACGGCGGCTTCAAATGCCACCATCACGCCCTTGGCGTGGGCAGCGGCAAAAATCTCGGTGCCGTGCACAGCCAGCAAGGCCTTGTTGGCGGTGACCACGTGCTTGCCGGCGGCAATCGCTTCCAGCACCAGCTCCTTGGCCAGGGTGTATCCGCCGATCAGTTCGACCACGATGTCGATCTCGGGGTTGGCGATGATGGCGCGCGCATCGGCCACCACCTGGGCCTTGTCGCCCACCAGGGCTTGGGCCTCGGCCACATTGCGGCGCGACACCATGGTGACTTCAATGCCACGGCCGGCGCGGCGGGTAATTTCTTCCTGGTTGCGCTGCAAAACGTTGAACACGCCGCTGCCAACGGTGCCGATGCCGAGGATGCCTACTTGGATGGGTTTCATATCAAATATTTAAGTAAAAAGTGCCGATAGCGCAGGTAGTACGTGCGCTAGGCGCTACGTTTACGATAGCTTTCAAGAAATTTAGCAACGCGGCCAATCGCTTCGCGCAAGTCGTCTTCGTGGGGCAGGAAAACGATGCGGAAGTGGTCCGGTTGCTGCCAGTTGAAGCCGGTGCCCTGCACCAGCATGACGCGGGTTTCGCGCAGCAGTTCCAGGAAAAATTGGCGGTCGTCGGCGATCGGGTAGACCGCCGGGTCCAACCGGGGAAACATGTACAGCGCCGCTTGTGGCTTGACGCAGCTAACGCCCGGAATAGCCGTAATCAGCTCGTACGCCAAGTCGCGCTGACGGCGCAGGCGGCCGCCTTCGCAAACCAGATCGTTGATGCTCTGGTAGCCGCCCAAAGCAGTCTGGATGGCCCACTGGCCAGGCACGTTGGAGCACAGCTTCATGTTCGAGAGCATGTTCAGGCCCTCGATGTAATCGGTAGCCGCCTTCTTGTTACCCGACACCACCATCCAGCCCGCGCGGTAGCCGCAGGACCGGTAGCTTTTGGACAGCGAATTGAAGGTCAGCGTGAACACGTCGGTCGACAAGCTGCCCATCGCCGTGTGCTTGACGCCGTCGTACAGCACCTTGTCGTAGACCTCGTCTGCCAGGATCACCAGGCCGTGCTCGCGGGCGATGGCGACGATCTCCAGCAACAGCGCATCGGTGTACACCACGCCCGTGGGGTTGTTGGGGTTGATCACCACGATGCCCTTGGTGCGCGGCGTGATCTTCGCGCGGATGTCGTCCAGGTTGGGCATCCAGTTGTTGGACTCGTCGCACAGGTAGTGCACCGGTGTTCCGCCAGACAGGCTGGTGGCCGCCGTCCACAGCGGGTAGTCGGGCATGGGCAGCAGCAGCTCATCGCCGTTGTCCAGCAAAGTGTTGGTCGCCATAGTGATGAGTTCACTGGCACCATTGCCCAGGTAGATGTCGTCCAGCGTCACACCCGCAATGCCTTGCTGCTGGGTGTAGTGCATGACCGCCTTGCGCGCACCAAAGATGCCCTTGCTGTCCGAGTAGCCCGCCGAATTGGGCAGGTTGCGGATCATGTCCTGCTGGATTTCTTCCGGCGCGTCGAAGCCAAAAACCGCCAGATTGCCAATGTTGAGCTTGATGATCTTTTGGCCTTCGTCCTCCATCTGGCGGGCTGCGTCCATGATCGGCCCACGAATGTCGTACAGCACATTGGCCAGCTTGGTCGATTTTTGGATGGTCTTCATGGTGGCCTAATGGGCGCAAAATGGGCAAATACGCAGGCCGCCTGCTCCCGGGCGGCCGGCAAGGATGGAAACCTATAATTGGACCACATTTGCCGCCCCATTCCAGGGCCGGGCCACATCCAACCCAGGCGCACTGCCCCATGAAGATCCAACCCGATAAATTCGACGTTCAATCCATCACCGGCTACGGACCTGGCTGGGTGGGCATCAACACCGACAAAGTGGAGCACAGCGTAGTGCTGGGCTCGCACGGCGAGCGCCTGGTATGGAATTGCGCACGCTTTGAGGACCTGACGGAAGAGCACTTCGCGCAACTCGCCGCACTGCAGCCCGAACTGGTGATCTTCGGCAGCGGCAGCCGCATTCGCTTTCCCAAACCGGTCTGGATGAAGGAGCTGATGGCCCGCCGCATCGGCCTGGAAACCATGGATACACAGGCCGCATGCCGCACCTACAACATCCTGGCCCAGGAAGGCCGCCATGTTGTAGCAGCTTTGTTACTTGAGCCTCCAGCCTGAGCCCCCGGGTTTTCAGGGTAAAATCGAAGGTTGCAGCTGAGGAGTAGCCTTCACAGCAGATTGGTCAGCCGCAGTATCTTGGTCAAGCATGTGATCGCATCTTTCCAAGCCACTTTCAGCTTTCAACGACCACATCCAGTCACAAGAGACCCCAAGCACTATGGCGATCGTTGTCAATAAACCCATCCCCGAATTTGAAGCCAACGCCACGGGTGGCGTTAAGGTCTCCAACACCACCCATCTCGGTAAAGTTGTTGTACTGTACTTCTACCCCAAAGATAACACCCCTGGGTGCACTACGGAGGCCATGCAGTTCCGCGACAAGCATAAAGAATTTGTAAAGGCTGGCGCCACGGTGTTTGGCGTTTCGCGCGACAACATGAAGTCGCACGACGAGTTCAAAACCAAACTTGAACTGCCGTTTGAACTGATCGCCGACACCGAAGAAAAAATGTGCCATATGTTTGGCGTGGTCAAGAACAAGATCATGTACGGCAAAAAGGTCAAGGGCATCGAGCGCAGCACCTTCCTGATCGGCGCCGATGGCGTGCTGAAGAACGAATGGCGCGGCCTGAAAGTACCGGGCCATGTGGACGACGTGCTGCAAGCCGTCAAGGACCTGAAAAAAGCCGTTTGACCGTGGTATTGCTGCACGGCACCAAAATGCCACGCAGCTCATGCATAATGAATTCATGTTTTTGGTGAATTCGAACGAGCTCCCCCTCAAAAGCCGCCCGGGCCTCCTGGCGGCTTTTTCGCTTTTTGATCCTTCTTTTTAGCGAGCCCCACGCCCTATGCCATTGCCTCCCGCCCCCACCAAGCGCGCTGCCACCTTGGCCCGCGAAGCCTATGACGTGGTTGCAAAGCCCGTCAAAAAATCGGGGACCAGCCGGGCACCTAAAGCCAGCGCAAATGCCAGTCCCGTAGAAGAGAAGCCCCAGGCCCGCAACGTGGCGGCAGAACCGGTGGAACAACGCCTGCCAACCCAGCGCGACAAAACAAGTCCCGTGGCCGAACCCGGCAAACCCGCACCGGCGGCAGACCGCGCAGCGCCCGCACGCAACCGCGGCGTAGCCCTGTTGCAAGAACCAGCAGCCAAGCGCAAAGCCCCAAAGAACACCGGCCCGGCCAAACTGTTCGTGCTGGACACGAATGTGCTGATGCACGACCCCATGTGCCTGTTCCGCTTCGAAGAACACGACATCTTCCTTCCCATGATCGTGCTGGAAGAACTGGACAGCAACAAGAAAGGCATGACTGAAGTCGCCCGCAACGCACGCCAGACCAGCCGCTCGCTGGATGCCCTGGCCGGCAGCAATGGCGGCGACATCGGTATCGGGCTGAAGCTAGATGCCACCGGTCACCCAGAAGCCGGCGGCAAGCTGTTCTTCCAGACCCAGACGCTGGACTACACCCTGCCCTCCAGCCTACCCCAGGGCAAGGCTGACAACCAGATCCTGGGCGTCGTCGAAGCATTACGCCCACTACACCCAGGCCGCGAAGTCGTACTGGTGTCCAAGGACATCAACATGCGCGTCAAGGCCCGCGCCTTGGGCCTGGCCGCCGAGGACTACCAGAACGACAAGGCGCTGGAAGACGGCGAATTCCTCTACTCCGGCGCGCTGGCCCTGCCGGCGGACTTCTGGAGCAAGACGGGCAAAACCGTGGAAAGCTGGCAGCAAGGCTTGCACACTTTCTACCGTATTTCCGGCCCCATCGTGCCCGAGATGATGGTCAACCAGTTCGTCTACTTTGAAGCCCCCGGCGAACCCAGCCTGTATGCGCGCGTGACCGAAATCCGCGCCAAGACCGCCGTACTGAAAACACTCAAGGACTACAACCACCTGAAGCATGCGGTCTGGGGTGTGACCACGCGCAACCGCGAACAGAACTTCGCGATGAACCTGCTGCTCGACCCCGAGGTGGACTTCGTCACCCTGACCGGCAATGCCGGCACCGGCAAGACCTTGATGGCCTTGGCTGCCGGCCTGACCCAGGTGCTGGACGAGCGCCGCTACACAGAGATCATCATGACGCGGGCCACGGTCAGCGTCGGTGAAGACATTGGCTTCCTGCCCGGCACCGAAGAAGAAAAAATGGGCCCCTGGATGGGCGCGCTGGACGACAACCTGGAAGTGCTGGCCAAGACCGAAACCAGCGCTGGCGAGTGGGGCCGCTCGGCGACCAACGAGCTGATCCGTTCGCGCATCAAGATCAAGAGCATGAACTTCATGCGCGGCCGCACCTTCTTGAACAAGTACGTGATCATCGACGAGGCGCAGAACCTGACGCCTAAGCAAATGAAGACCCTGATCACCCGCGCAGGCCCCGGCACCAAGATCGTCTGCATGGGTAACCTGCAGCAGATCGACACGCCCTACCTGACCGAAGGCTCATCAGGCCTGACGTTTGCGGTAGACAAGTTCAAGGGCTGGCCGCACAGCGGCCACATCATGCTGGCGCGCGGCGAGCGTTCCCGCCTAGCCGACTTCGCAAGCGAAGTCTTGTAAATTTATAGAGTAACAAACATGATTTTAGAAATAGCCGACATCCGGATCCGCCCCGGCGAGCAAGCCGCTTTCGACGAAGCCATCACACGCGGCCTGCAGACCGTCATCAGTAAGAACCCAGGCTGCAAGGGCTACAAGGTCAACAAGGGCATTGAAAGCCCCGAGCGCTACGTGCTTCAAATCTTCTGGACATCGGTAGAAGCGCACAACGTAGGCTTCCGCGAAACCCCCGCATTCGCCGAGTGGCGCGCCATCGTCGGGCCATTTTTCGCCAGCCCCCCGGTTGTGGAACACTTCGACCTGGTCACCAAGTCGGACTGACACAGCAGACGTAAAAAGGCCCGTGGAACGGAAAGTTCCACGGGCCTTTTTTATGGGCAGAAATTACTGCGCGCGTTCAGCCAGGAAGATTTCGACACGGCGGTTGCGGGCGCGACCAGCATCGCTGGTGTTGTCGGCGACCGGCTCACGCTCACCACGGCCTTCCACCGTCACACGGCGGCTATCCACGCCGCGCTCGGCCAGATAGTTACGGGCGCTTTCAGCGCGGTGCAGGGACAAGGGGTTGTTGATCGCGTCCGAGCCGGTGCTGTCGGTGTGGCCGATTATGCGCACCTCGGTGTTAGGTTGGTTCTGCAAGCCACTAGCGAACTGGTCCAAGATAGGGCGCAGATTCGGCTTGATATCGGCACGGCCGGTGTCAAAGGAGATGTCGCTGGGGATGTTCAGCTTGAGCTGGTTGTCTGCGGTTTGCGTCACCGCCACGCCGGTACCGGCAGTGGCCTGCTCCATAGCGGCCTTTTTGTCCTGCATGTGCTTGGACCAGACATAGCCGCCCAAGGCGCCCACTGCGCCGCCCACTGCGGCACCAGTCTTGTTGCCGCCGATCAGCGCACCGGCGACGGCGCCAATGCCCGCGCCTATGCCTGTGCCTTTTTGGGTCTCGCTCATGTTCGCGCAGCCGCCCAAAGCCAGGGCGGCAACGGTGCAAGCGATCACAGATGCGCGCAGGGAAAAGAAGGTGTGTGCCATGGTGTCCATCCGTTTTTCAGTAGTGATTCAACAACGTAATAATTGACTGCCCGTTGACAGTGCGATTTGGTTATACGCCAGAAAAATGTCCACCAGACGAGGACGGGATATTGGCCTACACGGCACTGGGATGGAGGCTGACGCAGGTATCCAGCGCCGAAGACTAAAGCGGATGGATGGACGTTTTACTGCACTTTTAGCGCAGATAGAAAAAGGGCCCGAAGCTACATAAATAGTAGCTGCAGGCCCTGTCGATCTGTATCCGAGAGCCGTCACCAGCCCTCGCCTTCCAGGCGCTTACGCGGCGGCGGTGTCTTTCACGGTGTCTGCCAGATCGGTGTAGTCCTTCACTTGGTCGAAGTTCAGGTACTGGTAGATCTTGCTGCTGTCTTTGTTCAGCACGCCCATGTCTGCCATGTACTCGGCCTTGGTGGGAATGCGACCCAGCTTGGAGCAGATGGCTGCCAATTCGGCAGAACCCAGGTACACATTGCTGTTCTTGCCCAGGCGGTTCGGGAAGTTGCGGGTGGAGGTGGAGAACACGGTTGCGCCCTCTTTCACCTGCGCTTGGTTACCCATGCACAAGCTGCAACCCGGCATTTCCATACGCGCGCCAGCGGAACCGAGCACGCCGTAGTGGCCTTCTTCGGACAACTGCTTCGCATCCATCTTGGTGGGCGGTGCCATCCACAGCTTGACGGGAATATCGCGCTTGTTTTCCAGCAGCTTGGAGGCTGCGCGGAAGTGACCGATGTTGGTCATGCAGGAGCCGATGAACACTTCGTCAATCGGGTTGCCTTCGACTTCGGCCAGGGTCTTCACGTCGTCCGGGTCGTTCGGGCAGGCCACGATAGGTTCGTGGATGTCGGCCAGGTCGATCTCGATCACTGCAGCGTATTCGGCATCGGCGTCGCCGTGCATCAGCTCGGGGTTGGCCAGCCAGGCTTCCATCGCCTTGATGCGGCGGTTGATGGTGCGCACGTCGGAATAACCGGTGGCAATCATCCACTTCAGCATGGTGATGTTGCTGTTGATGTACTCGATGATCGGCTCTTTATTCAGGTGCACGGTGCAGCCGCCGGCGGAACGCTCGGCAGATGCATCGCTCAACTCAAACGCTTGCTCGACCTTCAGATTGGGCAGGCCTTCGATTTCCAGAATGCGACCGGAGAAGATGTTCTTCTTGCCTTGCTTGGCCACGGTCAGCAGACCGGCCTTGATGGCGTACAGAGGAATTGCATTCACCAGATCACGCAGGGTGATGCCAGGCTGCATTTCGCCTTTGAAACGCACCAGCACGCTCTCAGGCATGTCCAGAGGCATCACGCCCGTAGCGGCGCCAAACGCCACCAGACCGGAGCCAGCAGGGAAGCTGATGCCGATAGGGAAACGGGTGTGGCTGTCACCGCCGGTGCCGACGGTATCGGGCAGCAGCATGCGGTTCAACCAGCTGTGGATGATGCCGTCACCGGGACGCAGTGGCACGCCGCCACGGGTGCTCATGAAGTCAGGCAACTCGTGGTGCATCTTCACGTCAACCGGCTTGGGGTAAGCGGCGGTGTGGCAGAACGATTGCATCACCAGGTCAGCACTGAAGCCCAGGCAGGCCAGGTCTTTCAGCTCGTCGCGGGTCATGGGGCCGGTGGTGTCTTGCGAGCCGACCGAGGTCATCTTGGGTTCGCAGTAGGTGCCAGGACGCACGCCTTGGCCAGCCGGCAGACCGCAGGCGCGGCCCACCATCTTCTGGGCCAGGGTGAAACCCTTCTTGGTGTCGGCCGGGTTTTGCGGCAGACGGAACAGGGTGCTGACGGGCAGACCCAGGGCTTCACGCGCCTTGGCGGTCAGGCCGCGGCCGATGATCAGCGGAATACGGCCGCCGGCGCGCACTTCGTCAAACAGCACATCGCTCTTGAGCTTGAACTCGGCAATCACCTTGCCGTCTTTCAGCGCCTTGCCGTCGTAGGGCAGCAGTTCGACCACATCGCCCATGGCCATCTGGCTCACGTCGAGTTCGATCGGCAGCGCGCCCGAGTCTTCCATGGTGTTGTAGAAAATCGGAGCGATCTTGGCGCCCAGGCACACGCCACCGAAACGCTTGTTCGGCACGAAGGGAATGTCTTCGCCGGTGAACCACAGCACCGAGTTGGTCGCCGACTTGCGGCTGGAGCCGGTGCCGACCACGTCGCCCACATAGGCCACCAGGTTGCCCTTGGCGCGCAGGTCTTCCAGGAACTTCACGGGGCCGCGCTTGCCGTCTTCTTCCGGGGTGATGCCGGGGCGGGCATTCTTGTGCATCGCCAGGGCGTGCAGCGGAATGTCGGGGCGGCTCCAGGCGTCGGGTGCGGGCGACAGGTCGTCGGTGTTGATTTCGCCGGCCACCTTGAAGATGCTGACGGTGATGCTCTTGGGCACTTCGGGGCGACTGGTGAACCATTCGGCATCGGCCCAGCTTTGCAGCACGGCCTTGGCGTAGGTATTGCCCTTTTCGGCCTTTTCCTGCACGTCATGGAACTGGTCGAACATCAGCAGGGTTTTCTTCAAACCATCGGCAGCAGCAGAGGCCACGCTGGCAGCGGAGTCGTCCAGCAGGTCGATCATCGGGCTGATGTTGTAGCCGCCCAGCATGGTGCCCAGCAGTTCGGTGGCTTTTTCACGCGAGATCAGGGGGCATTTTTCGGTGCCGTGGGCCACAGCGGCCAGGTAGCTGGCCTTGACCTTGGCGGCATCGTCCACACCAGCCGGAATGCGGTGGGTGATCAGATTCAGCAGGTTGGCTTCTTCGCCTGCAGGCGGATTCTTCAGCAGCTCGATCAGCTCGCCGGTCTGCTTGGCAGACAGGGGGAGCGGGGGAATGCCGAGGGCGGCGCGCTCAGCGACATGGGCGGCATAGGCTTGCAACATGGTTTTCTCCTGGTTCAAAAATCGTGGGACGAAACTAAAAATATTGAATTATTTGGTGGCAGTCTCTACGGGTGCCACTGGTGCCACTGGCGTAAACATGCTTTGGGCAGGCAGCTTCTTCAAGGCTTCGGCCACAGCCACCTGCTCGGGGCTCATGCACTCATCGGCCAGGCGCTGGCCTAATTTCTGGTTCATCAGCATGGACTTATTGGCCAGCTGCAGCCACACGGCACCCGCTTTTTTATCTTCCAGGCGGATCGCACCGGTGCTGGTTTCCACCGGGAACATGCGGTACTTCAGCGACTTGACCTGTACGTTGAAATAGCCTGGGTATTTGGTATCGGCCACCAGATGCACCACCGTACCCAACTCGCAGGGCACAGACCCCACTTGCACACGCTCGGCGATTGCCATTTCCGCAGGGGTCAGGGCAGCTTCAGCAGCCTCAATACCGGCCGCAACGTTCTTGGCTGCGGACTTGAGTTGCTGGCGGCTGCTAGTGGGCTTGGGTACTGCCTTGGTGGATTTGGGTACATCCTGCGCCCAAGCCAGACTTACGGATAGCAGGCACGCGGCTGCAGACACAACTAATTTCATACATTTTCCAGTTGAACAGGATGGACAGGAGAGTGGAATGGCTGGAAATATCCGGCCATTTCAGAAGGCAGGTGACGACCGGTTTGATGGGCGCGTTCTAGCACCTGCCAAAAATATCGGTAGCTTGCTCGGTCATGCAGTTGCCCGGCAAATGAAATAGGTGCCCATTCGGCGCGCACGGCCGCATCGATGATGCGTGCGGCCTTGTCCACTTCAGACTCCAGTGGCGAAAACGCCTCCAGGATAGGGCGAATCTGGCCCGGATGGATGCTCCACATCCGGGCGAAACCCAGGGTCTGCGCCGCGCGCCGGGCTGCTGCCTGCAAAGCAAGGGTGTCATTGAATTCGGTCACCACGCAGTGGGACGGCACTTTGCCATACGCATGGCAGGCAGACGCAATTTCCAGCTTGGCCCGCACCACCAGTGGGTGGGTGAATTGCCCCTCTACGCCCATCGCGTCAGCAGGGATGGCACCACCATGGCTGGACACGAAATCCATCAGACCAAAGCTCAGGGACTGCACCCGCGGGTGCGCTGCAATCACGAAGGCACGCTGCACCGCCGCAGGAGATTCAATCAAAACTTGTAGCGGCACATGCACAGCGGATGTGCGCTGGAGTGCCTTTTCAACCGCATCGATATCGTGCACAGATTCGATCTTGGGCACCATCACATGGCACAAGCGGTGGCCGGCCTGGCCGGCAATCAGGGCTATGTCCTGGGCAAACGACGCATGGTCCACCGCATGCACCCGCACCGCCACACGGGCAGAGGCCGGTGCAGCCAAAGCAATCTCGGCCACCATGGCAGCATGATCGGCCTCGCCACCAGCGGGCGCACCATCTTCGCAGTCCAGCGTCACGTCGAAAACGCAGGCACCGAACTCCTCCGTCATTTCGGCCTGCAGTTGCAGGCTTTTGCGCATCCGCGCTTCAACGCCGCTGTAGTGATCACAGACCGGGAGGCAAGCCCCCGCAGCCTGGGCACCCAGCAGAACTTGACGCGGATGCAGCATGCTGGCTTAGAGCAGGTGGGCGACGCCGGCTTGCTCGTCTTGCAGCTCTTTCAGCGTGATGTTGATGCGCTCTTGCGAGAACGCGTCAACTTCCAGGCCTTCGACCAGCTTGTATTCACCGCCTTCGCAGGTCACGGCGAAGCCGAACATGGTGTCCTTGGGGATGCCGTACTGGCCGTCCGATGGGATGCCCATGGTGACCCACTTGCCGTTGGTGCCCAAAGCCCAGTCGCGCATGTGGTCGATAGCGGCGTTCGCTGCCGAAGCAGCGGAAGACACGCCACGGGCGGCGATGATGGCTGCACCACGCTTGCCCACGGTCGGCAAGAAGGCGTCCTTGTTCCAGACTTCGTCGTTGATCATGGTCTTGACGCTTTCGCCGTTGATGGTGGCGAAACGGTAGTCGGCGTACATCGTGGGCGAATGGTTGCCCCAAACGGTGAGCTTTTCAATGTCGGCCACGGCCTTGCCGGTCTTGGCGGCGATCTGGCTGAGTGCACGGTTGTGATCCAGGCGCAGCATGGCGGTGAAGTTCTTACGTGGCAGGTCTGGCGCGCTCTTCATGGCGATATAGGCATTGGTGTTGGCAGGGTTGCCGACCACCAGCACCTTCACATTACGGCTGGCCACTGCATTCAGGGCCTTGCCTTGAGCGGTAAAGATTTCGGCGTTCACGGCCAGCAACTCGGCACGTTCCATGCCTGGGCCACGGGGGCGCGAACCGATCAGCAATGCGTAGTCCACATCCTTGAACGCAGCCAGCGGGTCGCTATGCGCTTCGATACCCACGAGCAAGGGGAATGCGCAGTCCTGCAATTCCATGATCACGCCTTGCAGCGCTTGCTGGGCCTTCTCTACAGGCACTTCCAGCAGACTCAACACCACAGGCTGGTCTTTACCCAGCATTTCGCCGGAGGCGATGCGGAACAGAATGGCGTAACCGATTTGACCGGCGGCACCGGTGACGGCAACGCGAACAGGCTTTTTGCTCATGGGGAAGACTCCAGGAAGTGTTGAAAAACGAGGTTGGACCGCACACCCATGCCAGTCGCCGGGTGCGACACAAACAGCCACGGAGTTTACTCTCGAAAACCCGCAAACGTCAA
This sequence comes from Rhodoferax sp. SPJ21, assembly GCF_058216335.1. Lineage (NCBI taxonomy): Bacteria > Pseudomonadati > Pseudomonadota > Betaproteobacteria > Burkholderiales > Comamonadaceae > Rhodoferax > Rhodoferax sp. SPJ21. The sequence continues at coordinate 1,212,405 of NZ_JBYZMO010000002.1, read as the reverse complement.
TTTGTCTTATGTCTTATATAAGATATGATTCGGATTGTTTCATCCCCACGCATTTGCTCACACGACCCCAGTTTGCCAATGACCCACACACCCGCCACCGCCGTCGATCAAGCTCCGGCGGTCAGTGACGCCAACGCCAGCATTGCGCCCACGCTGACACCGGCATTCAGCCCGCTCTACCAGCAGATCAAAGGGCTCATTCTGCAAAGTCTGCAGGCCGGCGAGTGGAAACCGGGTGAAGCCATTCCCAGCGAAATGGAATTGGCGGCACGCTATCGGGTCAGCCAAGGCACGGTGCGCAAGGCCATCGACGAACTGGCTGCCGACAACCTGCTGGTGCGCCGCCAGGGCAAGGGCACTTTTGTCGCCACCCATGCCGAGCAGCACGTTCAGTACCGCTTCTTGAAGCTAATGCCCGACCAGGGCGACATCCAGAGCGAAGGCCCGGCACAGCGCGACATCATCGACTGCAAACGCCAGCGCGCCTCCGCCGACGTGGCCAAAGCACTGGGCCTGCGCAGCGGCGACGCGGTACTGCACGTGCGTCGCATGTTGTCCTTCAAGCGCAATGGGGAATTTATACCGACTATCCTGGACGACTTGTGGTTGCCGGGTGTACCGTTCAAAGGCTTGACCATGGAGCGCCTGGCCGGCTACCGTGGCCCGATGTACGCATTGTTTGAAACCGAATTCGGCGTGCGCATGGTGCGGGCCGAGGAAAAGATACGCGCAGTCAACCCGGAGGTCGACCAGGCGCGCCTGCTCAAAGTGGGACCAACCGCCCCCTTGCTTTGCGTGGAGCGGGTTGCTTACACCTATAACGATGTTCCCATGGAGTTACGGCGCGGCCTCTACAACACGGAATCACACCACTACCGCAATGAATTAAGTTGAAGCAAGTTGAAGCCTATTCCGATGCAGCACAGGTTCTTATGCTGCATTGCAATAGAATTTTAGGTTGCACTTGTTCGAATAATTACAGCCTGTTACACCCACGAAAGCGCATTTATGTCCGAGCTTGCCTCCCCCCTGAAAACCAAACGACCTGAATTTCGCAACATCAATGCCCTCACGGACCTGCCGACCTATCGCATGGCGCCGGCAGCCTGGGTATCCATATTGCACCGCGTGAGCGGCGTCATCATGTTCCTGTTGATGCCATTCATCATCTGGATGTTTGACACCTCGGTTTCCAGCGAAATCTCGTTTGCCAAATTCAAAGCCGTGTTCAACATCGGAGCAGGATTCGTGCCGGGTTTCATCTTCAAACTGGTGGCACTGGCGCTGATCTGGGCCTACCTGCACCATTTCACGGCAGGTCTGCGCCACCTCTGGATGGATACCCACCATGACGCCGTAACCAAGGAGTTCGGCGCCAAGTCCGCGAAGTTCACCCTCGCCATCAGCCTGGGCCTGACCGTCGTGCTGGCAGCCAAGCTGTTCGGCCTGTATTAATTCACCCCGGAGCACTCCACCATGTCGGTTAAATACGGATCAAAACGCGTTGTCAGTGGCGCCCACTACGGCTTGCGCGATTGGCTGGCGCAACGCGTCACCGCAGGCATCATGGCCCTCTTCACAGTCGCTGTGCTGGCCCAATTACTGATCGCCAAAGGCCCCATCGGCTACGACCTGTGGGCGGGCATCTTCGCTGCGCAATGGATGAAATTTGTCACCTTTTCGGTCATCATCGCCCTGCTCTACCACGTGTGGGTCGGCATGCGTGACGTCTGGATGGACTATGTGACATCCCAGGTCTGGCTGCGACTGCTACTGCAAGTATTCACGATCGTTTGGCTGGTCGGCTGCGCTGGCTGGGCCATCCAAATCCTATGGCGTCTTTGATACCCGTTTGCCCCACGCAGAAATAAAATGACCTACACCAAAGCCCACATTTCCAAGCGCAAATTTGATGTCGTGATCGTCGGTGCCGGCGGTTCCGGTATGCGCGCAGCCCTTGAATTGTCCAAGGCCGGCCTGAACGTGGCCTCGCTGTCCAAAGTCTTCCCGACCCGCAGCCACACTGTGGCAGCCCAAGGCGGCGTCAGCGCCTCGCTGGGCAATATGTCGGAAGACAACTGGCACTACCACTTCTACGACACCATCAAGGGTTCCGACTGGCTCGGCGACCAAGATGCGATCGAGTTCATGTGCCGCGAAGCACCCAAGGTGGTGTATGAGCTGGAACACTTCGGCATGCCGTTTGACCGCAACCCAGACGGCACCATCTACCAACGCCCGTTCGGCGGCCATACCGCCAACTACGGTGAAAAGCCGGTGCAACGCGCCTGCGCGGCAGCCGACCGTACCGGCCACGCCATGCTGCACACGCTGTACCAGCAAAACGTCAAGGCCAAGACCAACTTCTTCGTCGAATGGATGGCCCTGGACATCATCCGCGATGCCGCTGGCGACGTGGTCGGCGTGACCGCCCTGGAAATGGAAACCGGCGACCTGCACATCCTGCAAGCCAAGACCGTGCTGCTGGCCACCGGCGGTGCAGGCCGCATCTTCGGCGCCTCTACCAACGCCTTCATCAACACCGGTGACGGCCTGGGCATGGCGGCACGTGCCGGCATCGCCCTGCAAGACATGGAGTTCTGGCAGTTTCACCCCACCGGCGTGGCCGGTGCAGGCGTGCTGCTGACCGAAGGCTGCCGTGGCGAAGGCGCGATTCTGCTCAACAGCAACGGCGAGCGTTTCATGGAGCGCTACGCGCCCACACTGAAGGACTTGGCTCCACGCGACTTCGTGTCGCGCTGCATGGACCAGGAAATCAAGGAAGGCCGTGGCTGTGGTCCGAACAAGGACTACATCCTGCTCAAGCTGGACCACCTGGGTGCAGACACCATCCACAAGCGCCTGCCTTCGGTGTACGAAATCGGCGTCAACTTCGCCAACGTGGACATCACCAAGGAGCCAATCCCCGTGGTGCCCACCATCCACTACCAAATGGGTGGCGTCCCAACCAACATCCACGGCCAGGTCGTGGAACAAAAAGACGGCATCAACAACTCGGTGGTCAATGGCCTATACGCCGTGGGTGAATGCGCCTGCGTCAGCGTGCACGGCGCTAACCGCCTGGGCACTAACTCGCTGCTGGATCTGCTGGTCTTCGGCAAGGCCGCCGGCCGCCACATTGTGGAATTCGCCAAGAACAGCAAGGAGCACAAGCCCCTGCCAGAAAACGCGGCCGACCGCACCCTGGAACGCCTGAACCAGCTGGAAGCCTCGACCGACGGCACCTACTCGCAAGACGTGGCGGGCAATATCCGCGCCGCCATGCAGCTGCACGCCGGTGTATTCCGCACCCAGGCCAGCATGGACGAAGGTGTGGCCAAGATTGCCGAAATCCGCAAGCAAGTCGCCAGCATCACACTGAAAGACAAGTCCAAAATCTTCAACACGGCACGTATCGAAGCACTGGAAGTGGACAACCTGATCGAAGTCGCGCAAGCGACCATCGTGTCCGCTGCGGCCCGCCGCGAGTGCCGTGGCGCCCATACGGTGTACGACTACGAGCACCCGGCCGACCACGCCGAATTCCCACTCGGACGCAACGACAAGGAATGGATGAAGCACACCCTGTGGTACAGCGAAGGCAGCCGCCTGGACTACAAGCCGGTGAACCTCAAGCCTCTGACCGTGGACAGCGTGCCACCCAAGGTCCGTACCTTCTAAGGATAGAAAAATGACAAAACGTACATTCCAAATCTACCGCTACGACCCGGACACCGATGCCAAGCCCTACATGCAGACCATCGAGATCGAACTCGACGGCCACGAGCGCATGCTGCTGGATGCACTGATCAAGCTGAAGCAACAAGACCCCACGCTGTCGTTCCGCCGCTCCTGCCGTGAAGGCGTGTGTGGCTCCGACGCGATGAACATCAACGGCAAGAACGGTCTGGCATGCCTGACCAATATGCTGACGCTGCCGGGCACCATCGTGCTGAAGCCGCTGCCTGGCCTGCCCGTCATCCGCGACCTGATCGTGGACATGACCGACTTCTTCAAGCAGTACAACTCGATCAAGCCCTACCTGGTGAATGAAAGCCTGGCGCCCGAACGCGAGCGCCTGCAAAGCCCAGAAGAACGCGAAGAGCTGAACGGCCTGTACGAGTGCATCTTGTGCGCCAGCTGCTCGACCAGCTGCCCCAGCTTCTGGTGGAACCCGGACAAGTTCGTCGGCCCCGCCGGCCTGCTGCAGGCCTACCGCTTCATCGCCGATAGCCGCGATGACAGCACCGCCGCCCGCCTGGACAACCTGGAAGACCCGTACCGCCTGTTCCGCTGCCACACCATCATGAACTGCGTGGACGTATGCCCCAAGGGCTTGAACCCTACCAAGGCGATTGGCAAGATCAAGGAACTGATGGTCCGCCGCGCCGTCTAAGGCTTATCGGTGCAACCACTTTCCTACTCGACCCCGCCTGCGGCTCCGGCCGCTGGCGCGGAGTTGCTCGACGAGCGCGCCTTGAGCAAACTGCGCTGGCGCTGCCGCCGTGGTCTGCTGGAGAACGATCTCTATATCGACCAGTTTTTCCAGAAATACGCCAGCAGCCTGACCGTCAGCCAAGGGAAAGCCTTGAGCGATCTAATGGAGCTGAGTGACAACGATTTGCTGGACCTGCATTTGGCGCGCAGGCCACTTGACCAGGTAGAGCCCGCGCTGGACCGCAGCGACGTGCACGAAGTTTTGAGTATGTTGAGAAACCGCTGAAAGGGCAAAAATGAAACTAGCTGACAATAAAGCCACCCTGTCGTTCAGTAACGGCAGCCCGAGTGTGGATCTACCGGTGTACCAGGGCAACGTGGGGCCGGATGTCGTGGATATCCGCAAGCTGTATGCCCAAACCGGCATGTTCACTTACGACCCAGGCTTCCTGTCCACCGCCTCCTGTCAATCCGCCATCACCTACATTGACGGCGACAAGGGCGAGCTGCTGTACCGTGGCTACCCCATCGAGCAGTTGGCCACCAACTGCGACTTCCTGGAAACTTGCCACCTGTTACTGTACGGTGAGCTGCCCAACCCCACCCAAAAAGCCGACTTCACCAAACTCGTGACCAACCACACCATGGTCAACGAGCAGATGCAGTTCTTCCTGCGCGGCTTCCGCCGTGATGCCCACCCCATGGCCATCATGACCGGCCTGGTCGGTGCGCTGTCGGCCTTCTACCACGACAGCACCGACATCACCAACCCGCAGCACCGCGAAATCGCCGCAATCCGCCTGATTGCCAAGATGCCAACGCTGGTGGCCATGGCCTACAAGTACACCATTGGCCAGCCCTACATGTACCCCAAGAACGAGCTGAGCTACGCCGGCAACTTCCTGCACATGATGTTCGCCACGCCCTGTGAAGAGTACAAGGTCAGCCCGGTGCTGGAACGCGCCCTGGACCGCATCTTCACGCTGCACGCCGACCACGAGCAAAACGCCTCCACCTCCACCGTGCGCCTGTGTGGCTCGTCCGGCACCAACCCGTTCGCGGCGATTGCTGCGGGCGTGGCCTGCCTCTGGGGCCCTGCCCACGGCGGCGCCAACGAAGCCTGCTTGAACATGCTGGAAGACATCCAGCGCATGGGCGGTGTGGCCAAAGTCGGCGAGTTCATGGAAAAGGTCAAGGACAAGAACTCCGGCGTCAAGCTGATGGGCTTTGGCCACCGCGTGTACAAGAACTACGACCCGCGCGCTAAGCTGATGCAAGAGACCTGCAAGGAAGTGCTTGCCGAGCTGGGCCTGGAAAACGACCCGCTGTTCAAGCTGGCCATGGCCTTGGAAAAGATCGCCCTGGAAGACGACTACTTCGTATCGCGCAAGCTGTACCCGAACGTGGACTTCTACTCCGGCATCGTGCAACGCGCCATCGGCATCCCCACGCCGCTGTTCACCGCCGTGTTCGCCCTGGCCCGCACCTCGGGCTGGATCGCCCAGCTGAATGAAATGATCGGCGACCCCGAGTACAAGATCGGCCGCCCACGCCAGCTGTTCACCGGCTCGGTGGCACGCGACGTCAAGCCCATCGCTTCGCGTTAATCCACGCAGCCCCTCAAAAACCCGCCTCGCAGCAATGCAGGCGGGTTTTTTCATGCCTGCCCAGGTTGCTACACTTTAAATAGCTGTCAGCGCAAGTAACACCTGCGCTAGAGCCATAAAACATATAAATTCCTCGCCACAAACGCGCGATGGCAGCCATCGCCAATACAGAAGGCAAAGCCCATTCAAAAGCAGGAAAATAGCCAGCCATCGCCCACAGCGATGCCCCAACCCCGATGCAACCCACCGAACGCAACTTTGCCCGCCGCATGGACCTCACCTCGCTACAGCTGTTTGTAGCGGTGTGCGAGCTCGGCAGCATAGGCCGCGCGGCGGAACGCGAATTCATCGCCGCCTCCGCCGTCAGCAAGCGGCTGAGCGACCTGGAGGCCACGCTGGACACCCCCCTGCTGGTGCGCCACGCGCGCGGCGTGGACCTCACGCCCGCCGGTGAAAGCCTGCTGCACCACGCACGCTCCATGCTCTATAGCCTGGAGAAGATGCAGGGCGAGCTCAGCGAATACGCTTACGGCGTGCGCGGCCATGTACGCATCCACGCCAGCATCTCGGCCGTGGTGCAGTTCTTGCCCGAAGACCTGGGCGCTTTTGTACGCGAGCATGCCCAGGTCAAGATCGACCTGGAGGAGCACCTCAGCTCCGAAGTCATCCGCGCAGTGCAGGAAGGCGCGGCCGACCTGGGCATCTGCAACACCGCCGACGGCGTGGGCACACTGCAAACCCGTGCCTACCGGCAAGACAATTTGGCATTGATAGTGCCTGCAGCGCACGCTCTATCTGCGCAGGCAGCTATCCATTTTGAAGATACCCTGGATTTCGACCATGTCGGCCTGCAGGCCACCAGCTCGATCTACCTGGCCATGCACCGCGCTGCCGCCACCCAGGGCCGCAGCATCAAGCTGCGCATCCACGTGGCCGGGCTGGACGCCATGTGCCGCATGATCGCCAATGGCCTGGGTATCGGCGTGATGCCGCAGCGCGCATTTGAGCTAATGCACGGCACAGGCCAACTGGTTGCCGTGCCCTTGAGCGACAGCTGGGCGACGCGCCAGATCGAGCTGGTGGCGCGCGACTTCTCCACCCTACCCGTCACCGCCCGCCTGCTGCTGGACCACCTCACGGCCCAGGCACCAGACGCATAATATTGATCCCCACGAAAGAAGCACCCATGGCACGCACTCTGTACGACAAGATCTGGGACGAACACGTCGTCCACACCGAGGAAGATGGCACGACCATCCTCTACATCGACCGCCACCTGGTCCATGAAGTCACCAGCCCACAGGCCTTCGAAGGCCTGCGCCAGGCCGGCCGCAAGGTGTGGCGCATCAGCTCCATCGTCGCCACCGCCGACCACAACACGCCCACCACCGGCTGGGAGCTGGGCTACGACGGCATCACCGACCCGATCAGCAAAGAGCAGATCACCACGCTGGACGCCAACATCGCCGAATCCGGCGCGGCGGCCTTCTTCCCGTTCATGTCCAAGCGCCAGGGCATCGTGCACGTCATCGGCCCTGAAAACGGCGCCACCCTGCCCGGCATGACGGTCGTTTGCGGCGACTCGCACACCTCGACCCACGGCGCATTCGGCGCGCTGGCGCACGGCATCGGCACCAGCGAGGTCGAGCACGTCATGGCCACGCAAACCCTGCTGGCCAAGAAGGCCAAGAACATGCTGGTGAAGGTGGAAGGCACGCTGCCCAAGGGCTGCGGCGGCAAAGACATCGTGCTGGCCATCATCGGCAAGATCGGCACGGCAGGCGGCACCGGCTACACCATCGAATTCGCCGGCTCGGCCATCCGCGCACTCAGCATGGAAGGCCGCATGACGGTCTGCAACATGGCCATCGAAGCCGGTGCCCGCGCCGGCCTGGTGGCGGTGGACGAGAAGACCGTCAACTATGTGAAGGGCCGTTTGCTCGCCCCCACCGGCGTCGAATTCGATGCCGCCGCCGCCTACTGGCGCACCCTGCACAGCGACCCCGGCGCGCACTTTGACGCCGTGGTCGAGCTGGACGCCAGCCAGATCATTCCGCAAGTCACCTGGGGCACCTCGCCCGAGATGGTGCTGGGCATCGACGGCTTTGTTCCCGACCCCGATAAGGAAAAAGACAGCAACAAGCGCGGAGCCATCGAACGTGCTCTGACCTACATGAACCTGCAGCCCGGCAAGGCGCTGAACGACATCTTCGTTGACAAGGTGTTCATCGGCTCCTGCACCAACAGCCGCATCGAAGACATGCGCGAAGCCGCCGCCGTGGTGAAGAAGCTGGGCCAAAAGGTTGCCAAGAACATCAAGCTGGCCATGGTCGTGCCTGGCTCCGGCCTGGTGAAAGAGCAGGCCGAGCGCGAAGGCCTGGATGTGATCTTCAAGGCCGCCGGCTTTGAATGGCGCGAACCCGGCTGCTCCATGTGCCTGGCCATGAATGCCGACAAGCTGGAGCCCGGCGAACGTTGTGCCTCCACCAGCAACCGCAACTTCGAAGGCCGCCAGGGCGCCGGTGGCCGCACCCACCTGGTCAGCCCCGCCATGGCCGCTGCCGCTGCCGTGCACGGCCACTTTGTGGACGTACGCCAATTCGCCTAATTGTGTAGAAAGACCCATATGAAGAAATTCGCTTTCCTGATCGCAGCCACTTTCGTTCTGGCTGGCTGCAACACCGTGCACGGCATCGGCCAAGACGTCGAACGTGCGGGCCAGGCCATCGGCAACGCGGCGAAATAAGATGCAAAAATTCACCGTACTCCAGGGCCTGGTGGCCCCCATGGACCGCGAAAACGTTGACACCGACGCGATCATTCCCAAGCAGTTTTTGAAGTCCATCCGCAAGACCGGCTTTGGCCAAAACCTGTTTGACGAATGGCGCTATCTGGACGCGGGCTTCCCCGGCCAGGACCCGGCCAGCCGCAAGCCCAACCCCGACTTCGTGCTGAACCAGCCGCGCTATGCGGGTGCGTCCATCCTGCTGGCACGCAAGAACTTTGGCTGCGGCTCCTCGCGCGAACACGCACCCTGGGCCATCGACCAATACGGCTTTCGCGCCATCATCGCGCCCAGCTACGCCGACATCTTCTTCAACAACTGCTTCAAGAACGGTTTGCTGCCCATCGTGCTGCCCGAAGTGCAAGTAGCCGAATTGTTCGACGCCTGCCAAGCCTTCCCCGGCTACCAGCTGACGGTGGACCTGGAGCGCCAGGTCATCGTCAAGCCGCAGGGCGAAGAGATCCCCTTCGACGTGCAGGCCTTCCGCAAGTACTGCCTGTTGAACGGTTTTGACGACATCGGCCTGACCCTGCGCCAATCCGACAAGATCAAGGCCTTCGAGGCAGAACGCCTGGCCACCAAGCCCTGGTTGGCCCACACCACGGTGACCGGCGCCTAAGCCCAGCCACTATTAAATTCATAGCTGCCTGCGCAGGATATATCTGCGCTGGCGCCCTATTTCTTATAAATTCCAATGAGCTCTATGAAAATCGCAGTACTCCCCGGTGATGGCATCGGCACCGAAATCGTCGCCGAAGCTGTCAAGGTACTGAACGTACTCGACCTGCCCTTCGAGATGGAATCCGCCCTGGTCGGCGGCACCGCCTATGACGCGCACGGCCACCCGCTGCCCGAAGCCACGCTGAAGCTGGCCAAAGAGGCCGACGCCGTGCTGTTCGGCGCCGTCGGCGACTGGAAGTACGACAAGCTGGAGCGCCAGTTCCGCCCAGAGCAAGCCATTCTGGGCCTGCGCAAGAACCTGGGCCTGTTTGCCAACTTCCGCCCCGCCATCTGCTACGAGCAGCTGGTCAGCGCCTCCAGCCTGAAGCCCGAGCTGGTGTCCGGCCTAGACATTCTGATCATCCGCGAGCTGACCGGCGACATCTACTTCGGCCAGCCGCGCGGCCGCCGTGTCGCGGTGGACGGGCACTTCCCCGGTGCCGAAGAAGCCTTCGACACCATGCGCTACAGCCGCCCGGAGATCGAACGCATCGCCCACGTCGCCTTCCAGGCCGCCCGCAAGCGCAACAAGCGCGTCACCAGCGTGGACAAAAACAACGTGCTGGAAACCTCGCAGCTGTGGAAAGACGTGATGGTCGAAATCGGCACGCAGTACCCCGACGTGGCGCTGGACCACATGCTGGTCGACAACGCCGCCATGCAGCTGGTCAAGGCACCGAAGAGCTTCGACGTGATCGTCACCGGCAATATGTTTGGTGACATCCTGTCCGATGAAGCGTCCATGCTCACCGGCTCCATCGGCATGCTGCCTTCGGCCAGCCTGAATGCGCAGAACCAGGGCCTGTACGAACCCAGCCACGGCAGCGCGCCAGACATCGCCGGCAAGGGCGTGGCGAATCCATTGGCTACAATACTGTCCGCCGCCATGATGTTACGTTTCTCCCTCCAACAAGCCGACGCTGCCGACCGTATCGAGTCCGCAGTGCAATCCGTGCTGGCTGCAGGTTTCAGAACGCCCGACATCTACTCGGCAGGCACGACCAAGGTCGGCACCCAGCAAATGGGCGATGCCGTCGTGGCTGCCATTACCAAGACGACCATTAAAGGCTAAGACTTAGCCCGGTTCGTCACGCCCCTCCCGGCCCGACGAGCCGGGAGAAGAGAAATCAATTTTTCTGAAAGGGCAATGTGATGAAGGTAGGTAATCTCGTAGGTTTGGTGGGCTGGCGCGGCATGGTCGGCTCGGTGCTGATGGACCGCATGCAGGCCGAGGGCGATTTCGGCCTGATCGAGCCGATGTTCTTCTCCACCTCCAACGCCGGTGGCAAGGCCCCCGCGCAGGCCAAGAACGAAACCACGCTGCAAGACGCGTACAACATCGACGCGCTGAAGCGCTGCGACATCATCCTGACCGCCCAGGGCGGCGACTACACCTCCGAGGTCTACCCCAAGCTGCGCGCTGCCGGCTGGAACGGCCACTGGATCGACGCCGCCTCCACGCTGCGCATGAACGACGACGCCATCATCGTGCTGGACCCGGTGAATCTGCCGGTGATCAAGAACGCGCTGAGCAAAGGTGGCAAGAACTGGATCGGCGGCAACTGCACCGTCAGCTGCATGCTGATGGGCGTAGGGGCGCTGTACAAGGCAGGCCTGGTCGAATGGATGACCAGCATGACCTACCAGGCCGCGTCCGGCGGCGGTGCCCAGCACATGCGCGAACTGTTGACGCAGTTCGGCACGCTGAACGCCGAAGTCCGCACTCTGCTGGACGACCCCAAGTCGGCCATCCTGGAAATCGACCGCAAGGTGCTGGCCAAGCAGCAAAACCTGTCGGCTGCCGAAATCGCCAACTTCGGCGCTCCGCTGGGCGGCTCGCTGATCCCCTGGATCGACAAGGACCTGGGCGACGGCTCCAGCAAGGAAGAATGGAAGGGCGGCGCCGAAACCAACAAGATCCTGGGCCAAGGCCCGGGCTTCGGCACCGCCATCACGCCGGTCGACGGCTTCTGCGTGCGTGTCGGCGCCATGCGTTGCCACAGCCAGGCACTGACCTTCAAGCTAAAGAAGGACGTGCCGCTGGCCGACATCGAAGCCATGATCGCCCAAGACAACGAGTGGGTGCGCGTGGTGCCGAACACCCGCGAAGCCACGGTGAAGGACCTGACGCCGGTGTCCGTGACCGGCACCATGGGCATCCCGGTCGGCCGCCTGCGCAAGCTGGCCATGGGCCCTGAGTATCTGGGAGCATTCACGATTGGCGACCAGCTGTTGTGGGGTGCTGCCGAGCCGCTGCGCCGCATGCTGCGTATCCTGCTGGAAGCGTAAACACCACACATGGCCTGTCCGTCCCGGGTAGGCCATGTGTGTTTGATAACATGTAAGGTATTGCAACGTCGCCGCCGCGCGATGCTTCAACCGTAAAAGCCCACATCAACTTGTCTGCGTAAGACATTGATGCTATGGTACTTTTCCTCTTTTTGTATCGTAGTACATGCCCGAATGATGAACAAGAATATGTCGGTTGAACGCGCTTCCAGCCCCACATCTGGCCGCAATTTGCCATTGCGCGGCTGGAGAACCTCCGCTGTTGCAGCGGCAGTTGCAGCCACTTTGCTGGGTTTTGCGAATCATGCCGCCGCCTTGTCATTGGGACACATGACCGTGTTGTCGGGCCTGGGCGAACCCCTGCGCGCGGAAATCGAGCTACCGGACATCTCCGCCGACGAGGCCACCAGTCTGCGGCCCGAAGTCGCGCCCCCAGAAGCCTTTCGTGCGGCGGGCCTGGAATACAGCCCTGCCCTGGCCGACCTGAAAATACAACTGCAACGCCGCCCCGATGGACGTTCAGTGTTGCGTCTGAACAGCAACCGCGCTGTCAACGACCCGTTTGTAGACCTGATCCTGCAGGTGAACTGGGCCTCGGGTCGGATTGTGCGCGACTACACCATTTTGTTGGACCCGCCTTCGCAGCGCCCGACACCCGCTACTGCCGCGACCGCTCCACAGATCAGCACACCAGCGCCTGCTGCCGCACCCAGCGTCCCCACAATGGCGCCTTCGGCCAACACAGACGCCGTGCGCCCCGTCAAGCCACGTCCGCCAGTAGCCGCAGCTCCCAAGCCCGCCCCAGCTCCTAACGAAGCAAAGCAGGTCGTGGTCAAAGCGGGCGACACAGCCAGCAAGATTGCAGGTAACACCAAGCCCGCCAATGTGTCGCTTGACCAAATGTTGGTGGCCATGTTGCGCGCCAACCCTAACGCATTCATCAACGGCAACGTCAACCGCGTCAAGGCCGGTGCAGTCATCAAGCTACCGGACAGCATCCAGGCCACCGCGACTCCCGCGCCAGAAGCCACGCAAATCATCAACGCGCAAAGCAGGGACTTCAACGAGTTCCGCAGCAAATTGGCAGGCGGCGTGCCCGCCGTGCAGACCACAGAAGCCGACCGCAAAGCCAGCGGCCGCGTGCAGGCGGAAGTGAGTGATAAAAAGCCCTCCGTCGCCATACCCGACAAACTGACTCTGTCCAAAGGCGCACTGAAGAACAGCAAAGGCACGGACGACGCCATTGCCCAGGAAAAGGCCGCCAAAGAAGCCGCAGCCCGGGTCGCTGAACTGTCTAAAAACATCACCGATCTGAACAAGCTGGGCGCATCGTCCGCGAGTGCGCCAGCACCCGCCACGCCGGCCGCACCGATTGCCAGTGCCGCCAAAACGCCGGCAGAAATACCGGCCGTGACCGTGCCTGTGCCAGTAGCGGCTCCCCCAGCAGCTTCTGCCGTACCAACCGCCTCGGAACCCAGCCTGCCGGCATCTGCTCCAGCAGTCGCTCCTGCTGCACCGGCAGTCTCCGCGCCTGCCGTAGCCGCCAGTGCGCCAGCAGCCCCACCCGTCATAGAAGAAGATAGCTGGCTCAACACCCTGATGGACAACCCGCTGGCGCCCTTGGGCGCAGGCCTGGTGGTCTTGCTTGCTGGCGCTGGCCTGTACTTTTCGCGCAAACGTAAAAATACCTCAAGCGCGGACAGCTCCTTTCTGGAAAGCCGGCTGCAGCCCGACTCCTTCTTTGGTGCCAGCGGTGGCCAACGGATAGACACCAACGCGGCAGATGCCCCGGCGTCGTCCATGTCTTATTCTCCCAGCCAGTTGGATGCTGCTGGCGATGTAGACCCGGTGGCCGAAGCCGATGTCTACCTGGCGTATGGCCGAGACCTGCAAGCCGAAGAAATCCTTAAAGAAGCTTTGCGCAGCAACCCTGGCCGTGTCGCCATCCACGCCAAGCTGGAAGACATTTACGCCAAGCGCCGCGACTTGAGCAGCTTTACTGCTCTTGCCACCCAGGCGCACGGATTGACGAGTGGCGTTGGCCCGGAATGGGACCACATCGCCGAACTCGGACGCAATCTGGACCCAAACAACGCCCTGTACCACGGGACCGCGGCAGTAGCCACAGTCGCCGCCGCTGCTGGATTGGTAGAACCGCTGATGGAAACCCCACCAGCGGCATCCACGCCAGACGCGTTTTCCAACCTGGATCTGGACCTGGACTTTCTGCAAAATGGCAAAGCGACTACGGATGCGCCCAGCACGCTGCCGCCCGACACGCTGCAGCCACCGACTGAGTCCTTCCCCGAAATCAATAACAGCGCGGACCGTTTTGACCCCGCTGGATCGCTGACCGTGCCTGCAGCGCTCGACCTTCCCGATGCACCGGCCGACATGGACGCACTGGACTTCGACATCGACCTAGTCCCCAGCGCGGAACTGGAAGCAGCAGCCCCTACCATTCACGGTAACGAAGTACCGTTTGACATGGGATCACTGTCGCTGGATCTGGACGAAACACCGGCCTCTGCCAGCCAGATCGAGCCCGAAGAAGAACCAGATGCCGGCGACCCGCTGGCAACCAAGCTGTCGCTGGCTGAAGAGTTCAACTCTATTGGCGACGAAGACGGCGCACGGGCCCTGGCCGAAGAAGTGCTGGCAGAAGCCACTGGTGCACTGCGTGCCAAGGCACAACAGTTCCTGGCCAGTCTGTCTTGATGCCATGGTCGGTGATGCAGGGTTGATCCGGTCATGCGTCTGGCATTAGCCGTCAGTTACAACGGTCAAACTTACAACGGCTGGCAAAGCCAGCCTTCGGGTAATACGGTACAGGACAAGCTGGAGGCGGCATTGGCCAGCTTTACCCAGCAGCGCGTATCCACCCTGTGCGCCGGACGCACCGATGCCGGCGTGCACGGCATGATGCAGGTAGTGCACTTCGACACCCGCCTGCATAGGCCGATCGCCTCCTGGGTTCGCGGCGTGAACGCCTTACTGCCCCGGGACATCGCCGTGCAATGGGCCCAAGAGGTCCCCGACAGCTTCCACTGCCGCGCCAGTGCCATTGCCCGTAAATATGTCTACGCGTTGCTGGAGTCGCCCGTGCGCCCTAGTGTGGAAGGCGGTCGCGTAGGCTGGGTGTTCCGGCCTCTGGATTTGGCCGCCATGCAGCAAGCCGCCCAATATTTGCTGGGCGAACACGACTTTTCCTCTTTCCGTGCCGCTCGCTGCCAAGCCTTGTCGCCGGTGAAGACACTCATGCGCCTGGATATTTCTCGGCGCGGCACGTACTGGCGGTTCGAATTCGAAGCCAATGCCTTTCTACACCACATGATCCGCAACCTGATGGGCTGCCTGCTGGTCATCGGCAAGGGCGAGCAGCCACCGGAGTGGATACAGGAGGTACTGGCGGCACGCAACCGCAATGCCGCCGCGCCCACCTTCTCCCCAGATGGCCTGTACTTCATGGGACCGGTGTATCCTGCCCATTGGGGCCTGCCAGACCGTACCCCTGCCTTTGATTGGCTGCCATGACGAACCTCCAAGCGCGTACGCGCATCAAAATCTGCGGCCTGACCCGCGAACAAGACGTAGATGCCGTCGTGGCCGCCGGCGCCGACGCCGTCGGTTTTGTGCTCTATCCACCCAGCCCACGCTATGTGACACCGCAGCGCGCGGCGGAACTGGCGAAACGCCTGCCCCCCTTTGTCACTCCGGTTTTGTTGTTCGTCAACGAGTCCGCTACAAATGTGATAGCTGCTTGTGCATATATTCCCTGCGCTACAGTGCAATTTCATGGTGAAGAAACACCAGAGCAGTGTTGGGAAGCCAGCGTAGAGGGCCGACGCCCGTTCCTGCGCGCGGCGCGTATCCCTCTGGGTGACAGTGGCAGCTTCGACTTGGTAAAATTCGCGTCCGATTACGCAACAGCCCAAGCCATCCTGCTCGACGCCCATGTCGACGGATACGGCGGCGGCGGAAAAACATTCAATTGGTCACGTCTTCCTCCAAGCGTCAACTCTCACCTCGTCTTAAGTGGTGGACTCACGCCTGCAAACGTGACCGATGGTATTTTGCAGGTCCGGCCACGCGCGCTCTCGCTGTCCGTTGATGTGAGTTCCGGCGTCGAGATTTCCAAGGGAATCAAGGACGCCGAAAAAATCCACCAGTTTGTCGCCGCAGTGCGCGCGGCAGACGTCCAACTTGCAAAGTCACACCATGTCCACTTACCAACAACCTGATGCTTCAGGCCATTTCGGCATTTACGGCGGCAGCTTCGTCTCTGAAACGCTGACCCACGCCATCGAAGAACTGAAAGACGCTTACGCCAAGTACCAGCACGACCCGGCCTTTCTGGCCGAGTTCGCGTCGGAACTCGCGCACTTCGTCGGTCGCCCTTCGCCGGTTTACCACGCAGCCCGTACCAGCCGTGAAATGGGCGGAGCCCAGATCTTCTTGAAGCGTGAAGACCTGAACCACACCGGCGCCCACAAGGTCAACAACACCATAGGCCAGGCCATGCTCGCCAAGCGCATGGGCAAGCCGCGCATCATCGCCGAAACCGGCGCGGGCCAGCACGGCGTCGCCACGGCGACCATCTGCGCCCGCTACGGCCTGGAATGCGTGGTCTACATGGGCAGCGAAGACGTGAAGCGCCAAAGCCCCAACGTCTACCGCATGAAATTGCTGGGTGCCACCGTCGTACCGGTGGAGTCGGGCAGCAAAACCCTGAAAGATGCACTGAACGAAGCCATGCGCGATTGGGTCGCCAATGTGGACAACACCTTCTACATCATCGGTACCGTGGCCGGCCCACACCCCTACCCGATGATGGTGCGCGACTTCCAGAGCATCATCGGCAACGAATGCCTGGTGCAGATGCCCGAGATGCTGGCAGCGGCCGGTTGCACTGGCGAGCAGCCGGACGCCGTCATCGCCTGCGTGGGCGGCGGCAGCAACGCCATGGGCATCTTCTACCCTTACATTGACCATGCGGCCACCCGTTTGATCGGCGTGGAAGCGGCTGGCGAAGGTCTGGAGTCGGGCAAACATTCGGCATCGCTGCAAAAAGGCAGCCCCGGCGTGCTGCATGGCAACCGCACATACCTGCTGCAGGACGCTAATGGCCAGGTTACCGAAACCCACAGCATCAGCGCCGGCCTGGACTACCCAGGTGTCGGCCCGGAGCATGCATTCCTCAAAGACATAGGCCGGGCCGAATACGTCGGCGTCACCGACAAGGAGGCACTAGAGGCCTTCCACTACCTGTGCCGTACCGAGGGCATCATCCCCGCGCTGGAGTCCAGCCACGCATTCGCCTACGCCATGAAATTGGCTAAGACCATGCGACCAGACCAGTCGATTCTGGTGAATCTGTCCGGCCGGGGCGACAAGGATATTGGCACAGTAGCCGACCTGTCGGGTTCTGATTTTTACGACCGACCATCGATGCGCGGCCTCGCGGTCAAAGGTGCCAGCGCCACGCTGAAGGAGTCCGTATGAGCCGCATAACCACAACTTTCTCCCAACTCAAAAAGGACGGGCGTAAAGCGCTGATCCCTTACGTTACTGCGGGCTTCCCATTTGCCGACATCACGCCCGCGCTGATGCACGGCATGGTCGCAGCTGGGGCCGACGTGATCGAGTTGGGCGTGCCCTTTAGCGACCCGATGGCCGATGGCCCGGTGATCCAGAAGGCCGGCGACGTCGCTTTATCCTTCGGCATTGGTATGGCACAGGTCCTGGAAATGGTGCGGGAATTCCGCAAACAAAACGCCCACACGCCGGTAGTGCTGATGGGCTACGCCAACCCGGTTGAGCGCTATGACCAGGCACACGGCCAAGATGCATTCATTGCGCATGCATCCAAAGCAGGTGTGGACGGCGTACTGGTGGTGGACTACCCGCCCGAAGAATGCGTGGACTTTGCCGCCAAGCTCAAGGCCCACAATATGGACCTGATCTTCCTGCTGGCGCCCACCTCGACCGAGAAGCGCATGCAGCAAGTTGCCCATGTTGCCAGCGGCTATGTGTACTACGTCTCGCTCAAAGGCGTCACTGGTGCCGGCACACTGGACACGGCTGCCGTTGAAGCCATGCTGCCGCGCATCCGCCAGCATGTGCATATACCGGTCGGCGTGGGTTTTGGCATCCGTGATGCACAAACCGCACGCGCTATCGGCCAAGTGGCCGATGCTGTGGTGATTGGCAGCAAGATCATCCAGTTGATCGAAAACCAGCCGCACGATCAAGTCGTCCAAGTGGCCGAAAACTTCCTGCGGGACATCCGCGCTGCGTTGGACGCATAATTCACCCCCCGTGAACCAGGGGCGCTGCGAGGCGCCCCTCCCTGAGGATTGCACCTATGTCTTGGCTCGAAAAACTTCTTCCCACCAAAATCCAGCGCTCTGACCCGGCCGACCGCCGCAGCGTGCCCGAAGGGCTGTGGATCAAATGCCCGAGCTGCGAGACAGTGTTGTACAAGAATGATCTGGAACAAAACCAGAACGTTTGCCCCAGTTGCGGCCACCACCACCGGATCGGCGCCCGCGCCCGGCTCAACGTATTCCTGGATGCCGAAGGCCGCTATGAGCTAGGACAGGAAGTAGTTCCCGTAGATCCGCTCAAGTTTAAAGACAGTCGCAAATATACAGACCGCATCAAAGAGGCCATGGAAAACACCGGCGAAACCGATGCACTGGTGGTCATGGGTGGCTCCATCCACGGCATCAACGCCGTCGTCGCTTGTTTTGAATTCGAGTTCATGGGTGGCAGCATGGGAAGCGTCGTGGGTGAGCGCTTTGTGCGCGCCGTGCACGCGGCCATTGAACAAAAAGTACCGTTCATTTGCTTCACCGCAACCGGAGGTGCGCGCATGCAAGAAGGCCTCCTCAGCCTGATGCAAATGGCAAAAACCAATGCGGCACTGACACGTCTAGCCAAAAAAGGCCTGCCGTATATCAGCGTGCTGACCGACCCTACCATGGGCGGAGTCAGCGCCGGATTTGCCTTTGTAGGGGATGTAGTGATAGCGGAACCTAAGGCCTTGATCGGTTTTGCAGGCCCCCGCGTGATTGAATCCACGGTACGCGTGACCCTGCCAGAAGGATTTCAACGGGCTGAATTCCTGCAGCAAAAAGGTGCCATTGACCTGATCTGCAACCGCAAAGACCTGCGCAAGACCGTCGCCCACACCTTGGCGATGTTACTCAAGCAACCTGCAGACGCCGTGGTTTAACTTCTAGACTGGCCTAGAAATGGGCCAGCACCATGGGCAAGGCGTAGCCCACGACAATCGATGCCACCTGCAACAGCACCAACAGCACCAGGGCGGACAAATCCAGGCCTCCCATGGTCGGAAGAACACTCCGTATAGGCGCGAGAAGCGGTGCGCACAAGCGCTCAATCACGTCAGCCAGCGGTGTGTGCGTCTGCATCCATGACATAACGGTGTACACCAACAGCAGACCCGTGAGCCCCGAAATCGCCAGGGACACCAAGCCAAACAAAGCGAGCAAGGGCAAAACAGCCCAACCCGCAAAACTGCCTGACACCAGCCATAAAAGCAAAAATTGCAGCAACTTCAACAAAAACGCTGCAGCCAGACTAGCAAGATCCCACCGACCCAATGCCGGAATTACGCGGCGCAACGGCAGCACAATCCAATCAGACAAAGAGAAAACCATGCTGCCCACGGGATTGCGAAAAGGGATGCGCTGGTACTGCATGTACAACCGCAACAGGCAAGCTCCTCCAAAAAGACCGGTAACGACCTCCAGCAGAAACGAGATGATTTGGTACAGCATGCGATGGGCTCATATCAGGTCGTGGGATGATAGCGCCTGTCACCATACGCTGGCATAGCCTGTCTTGTTAAACATTCCGCTCTTCCCGCTTCAGACCGTGCTCTTTCCCGGTGGCGTACTACCGTTGCGCATTTTCGAGGTCCGCTATCTTCATATGGTTGAAGAGTGCTATCGCATGGGGACGCCTTTTGGTATTGTTTCGTTGGCGGAGGGATCAGAAGTACGTACACCCACCGCACCGACTGAACGTTTCCACCCAGTGGGCGTACTGGCGCACATTGCCCGCCTGCAAATGCTTGAGCCCGGATTGCTCATGTTGGACTGCAGGGGAAGCCAGCGCTTTCGCATAGACTCTAAACAGCAGCCGCATTTTGGCCTCTGGACGGCCGACGTAACCCTGATAGCCGAAGATGCTGCAAGCCCCATTCCACCGGATCTGCAGCACAGCGCCAAAAGTCTGGATCAGCTGATACAGACTTTGCACGCCAAAAATGCCAACAGTGGCTGGTTGCCGCAGCCCGAAACATACCAATTGAACGATTGCGCTTGGGTTGCCAACCGGTGGTGCGAGCTATTACCTTTGTCAGTCCTGGACAAGCACAATCTGATGGCCCTTGAAAGTCCTTTGCTCCGCCTGGAGCTGGTCGTCGACATATTGGCCCAAACGCATTTTTCAGATACCCCGCCCCATTGATGCCCGCACGCTTCCTGAACCATCCATCCATCCTGAACTGGCCACGCTCAACCAAGCGCCTAGTGGTCGTATCGCTAGACATTGCCTTGAGTCTGCTAGCGATGTGGATCGCTTTCACCCTCAGACTGGATAGCCTGCACAGGCCAATGGGCGCTCAATGGGCTGTCTACCTGGTAGCGCCTGTTCTTGCGGTACCCATTTTTGTGCGATTCGGTCTATACCGCGCGATCTTTCGTTACACAGGTATGGCGGCATTAACTGCGACAGCAACAGCAGTGGTGATATATGCGCTGTTCTTGTTCACGACATTGCAATGGATGCAATGGATGCGCTGGGAAGTGATCCCACGCAGCATCGGAATTTTGCAGCCGCTGATATTTCTGCTACTGGTAGGTACCAGCCGTGCCATGGCACGATTTTGGTTATCTGGATTAGGGTCCATGGATAAGCGTCATCAAGCGCGCCTGCTGATTTATGGCGCGGGCGAAGCCGGCGCCCAAACCGCAGCAGCGCTTGCAAGTACGCGCACGTACACCATAGTGGGCTTCATCGATGACGACCCACGAAAAGCTGGGCGCAGTATCAATGGCGTGCATGTCCATATGCCCGGGGAAATACCTGAACTGGTTAAGAAGAATGATGTCACGGACATATTGCTAGCCCTGCCCAGCAGCACACGCGAGCGCCGCAATGACATTCTCAAGGATCTGCAAAACCTACCCGTACATGTCCGCACGCTGCCAGCCATGTCTGACTTGGCCAGCGGTCGGGTTACCGTGCAGGACATCCGAGAATTGGATATTGAAGATCTGCTCGGCCGCGAACCAATTCCACCGCACCCCGAACTTCTTGCACGCAACCTCTTCCAAAAAACAGTTTTAGTAACAGGTGCAGGTGGCAGCATCGGCAGCGAGTTATGCCGTCAGATAATTGTGGAGCACCCCACGCGTCTGGTGCTGGTAGACCACAATGAATTTGGGCTCTATACCATTCATGCCGAGCTGCTTGCTCTGTGCACCGAACACGCACTCACCGTGGAACTGGTGCCTTTACTCGGCAGTGTTCGTAACTACGGCTTGATATCGGGCATATTCAAAACGCACCGCCCGAGTACGGTCTACCACGCAGCCGCATACAAACATGTCCCCTTGGTAGAAAGCAACCCTGCCGAAGGTATTGCAAACAACGTCTTTGGTACCCTGAATGTAGCCCGCGCCGCACTGGAGAATGGCGTAGCCCAATGCGTTCTGGTGTCAACGGACAAGGCCGTGCGCCCAACCAGCATCATGGGAGCCACCAAACGTGTAGCAGAACTGATTCTGCAAGCGCTGGCCAACGAACCCAAGCCTGTTTTTGATGCCGCCTCCGCCAATGGCGCACCACAACCACCACAACCGCATGCAACCTGCTTCGCTATGGTGCGGTTTGGCAATGTTCTGGGCTCCAGTGGCAGCGTAGTGCCGCTGTTTCGCCAGCAAATTGCCAGTGGGGGGCCAATTACCGTGACCCATGCCGGGGTCACCCGCTACTTCATGACCATCCCTGAAGCTGCCCAATTGGTGCTGCAAGCCGGAGCCATGGCCCAAGGTGGCGATGTGTTTGTGCTGGACATGGGTGCACCCGTGAAAGTCCTGGATTTGGCCAAACGCATGGTGGCCCTGTCAGGCTTCACTTTGCGCGACCCAATCACATTTGCGGGTGACATCGAAATCCAGATTGTCGGTTTGCGCCCTGGTGAAAAACTCTATGAAGAATTATTGATCGGCAACAACCCCGCTGCCACACCGCACCCGCGAATCATGAAAGCACATGAGGAGTTCATCCCCTGGTCCGTACTGTCCGGCCAGTTGCAAGTCTTATGGACGGCAGCGCAGAGCAACGACCTACCGGCTCTTCACGCATACCTTGCACAGTTGGTACCAGGCTGCGCACTCAATACCACTGCACACGCACCCGGGAGTCCTCCTGCAGGACGGCTAGTAGCATGCAATGAGCGCCCTGAAGGCGCCTGATCGCAGCATGCTTACACGAAACCATTTCATGCATATTGCCCTCAACGTCAGCGGGATGGTGCTGCCCATGCTCGTGGGCGTTGCAGTCGTACCCGGGCTGATTCACCGTCTGGGACAGGATCGCTTTGGTGCTTTGACCTTGGCCTGGGCTTTGGTTGGCTACTTTGGTCTGCTAGACCTGGGCTTAGGACGCGCACTGACCCAGTATCTGTCGCACCACAATGCATCCGGTATGCCACTGGCAGCCCAGGCTGCTATGGCGCGCATGGCACGCCTACTGATGTGGGGACTTGGAGCCATATGGGCCTTACTGCTACTGGTCTTTACGCCGTGGATAGATACAGCCATCCAAATGCCTGCAGAGGTGCGCGCAGAGGCACCAATGGCTTGGGCCATGCTGGCAATTGCCATCCCATTCCTGATGTGGTCCACCGGCAGCACCGGTGTTTTAGAGGCGCGCAGCCGGTTCACCGCCGTGAACAGCGTGCGTATCCCTTCTGGCATAGCCAGCTTTTGCGTACCTTGGCTGATTGCACTGTATTCAGTAGATTTGCGTGCTGTAATGGCAGGCTTGCTACTGGTACGTATCGGCACCGCATTGGCGTTTGCTTGGCTGGCGAAGCAAGAATTTGCCCATGGGCATCATGCGCCACCGTCTAATGGACTTCGCCAACTATTGCACTTTGGGGGCTGGCTCACGGTGAGCAATTTGGTAGGCCCACTGCTGTCGTACTTTGACCGCTTTGCCATCGCAGCCCTGCTGTCTACCGCTGCCGTGACCCATTACACCGTGCCCTTTGATGTGCTGTCGCGCCTGCCTGCGATTCCGGTCGCGATGCTGGGCGTGTTGTTTCCACTGCTGGCCCATGCCCAAGGCAATTCGGGCACATCGGCAGCGGTACTGCCCGACTTGGTCCACTCGGCAACACGCATACTAGTGGCATGCTGGCTGCCAGGTCTGATCAGTCTCACGGTACTGGGCCCTTGGCTTTTGCACTGGTGGGTAGGGGCTGAGATAGCGCAACAGAGCAGCATGGTGTGGCAATGGTTGGCTGCCGGTGTGTTAATCAACGGATTCGCCCATATTCCGTACAACTTGCTACAGAGCGCAGGCCGTACCGACCTGATTGCAAAAATCCACTTGGTTGAACTAGTACCCTATGGCATCGCGTTGTGGTGGACACTGATTCACTGGGGCATTGTTGGGGCTGCGATGGTCTGGACCATGCGGGTAGTGTTCGACACATTGCTGCTGTTTACAAATGCCATGCAGCAATTTCCTGCATCGCAAAGTGCCCTGCGCAGGGCACTCCTGTGGGCAGCATCGGGTGGAGCCATGGTCACTCTGATAGGAGTCGTCGCATCGCCTATGGTTATTTATACAACCGCCTCCGTTGAACCGCCTTGGCAACTACTGGCTCTGGTATTGGCCTGTGCCTTAGCATGGTGCAGTTACCAAATGCTTCCGTTAATTCGAAAAAAATGACGTCTTCACCCGACACTGGCATGCCCATGGGCGTTTGGCCACCTGAAGAGATCGAGTATTTGGGACATTGCCCCCTATGTAATAGCAACCAGCGGCGTGTGTTGCACTCGCATCTCACCGACCAGCTCTTTCGATGTGCGCCGGGAGAATGGACTTTGAATAGCTGCCAATCTTGCGGAACTGCCTACCTCGATCCACGACCGAACCCCCAAAGCATTGGAAAAGCCTATAGCCAATACTTCACCCATGGTGATGCGATCTCCTCGCATGTCCAGGTTAAGCAGAACATGGCGCCATCCGCCTCACTCTCTGGGCGGATACGGCAATGGGTACGTGCAGGACTCAACAGCTACCGCAATACACATTGGCACATGGCACTGACACCCACCAACGCTTGGGGACGTTGGTGGGTGCCATGTCTATGGCCTTTGCGTTCTTTGGTTCATCAACAAATGCGCCACCTCCCGCGCCGTCTTCCACGTGAAGGCGCACGGTTATTAGATGTTGGATGTGGGAACGGCAATTTCCTCGCACTGGCACAGGCTGCTGGCTGGGTTGTGGAAGGGGTAGATTTCGACCCACTAGCGGTAGCCGCCGCCCGTAAACAGGGCCTCAACGTACACATTGGCGGACTAGAGCAGGTCGCACAGCAAGCAGGTGGCTATGACTGGATTAGCTGTAGCCATGTGATTGAACACGTGCACGATCCGGTGCAATGGTTACGGGATATGTATGCACTATTACGTCCTGGCGGCACTCTGTGGCTGCAAACACCGAATATTGAAAGCTGGGGACACTCCCATTTCGGCCCCTACTGGCGGGGTCTAGAACCACCACGTCATTTGGTTCTTTTTTCGCTCAACGGCTTGTGCGACAAGCTAAAAGCACTCGGTTTTACGATCAAAACCCACAGCCTTCCGCCCCTCTCGACCCTGTCCATCCATGCCGCCAGCTCAGCTTTGCGTAGCGGCACGGATGCCACCGCCACCGTATCACCAGCAAAGCTATTGCGGATGAAATACAAACTACCCGCCCTGCTGCAAGGCCACCAACTGCGGCGCGGCGAATTCATCACCGTTCTGGCTACGCGCGCACAATGATTGCGTCCATTACCGTCAGCTACCAGCCAGACCTTGGCATGTTACGCAAGCAATTAGGGAGTCTATGCGGACAGGTACAGCACATGCTGGTCATTGATAACGGATCGTCGGAGCACCTCCTCAATGGCTTGCGCAGTCTCTGCCACGACATGGGTGCAAGCGTATACCCGCTAGGCAGCAATACTGGCATCGCCCATGCCCAAAATATTGGCATACGTGCTGCACTGGCTTTTGGAGTGGACAGGATTCTGCTGCTTGACCAAGACAGCGAAGCGACGCCTGACATGGTGCGCTTACTCAGTCAAGCACTCACTGATAACCCTAAAGCAGCAGCAGCAGGCCCCAGCACCGTAGACCAACGTACGGGACGTAGATCTTTTTTTGTACGCGATATCGGCTTTTGGCCAACCCGCTGGGAGCCTCTAGACAGTTCTAAATCCCCTCCAATAGAGGTAGGTTTTTTGATTGCCTCTGGCACTTTGCTGCGATCTACAGCCGTGGATAATGCGATGCCAATGCGGGATACCTGGTTCATCGACCATATAGACACCGAATGGTGTCTGCGTATACGCGCTCAAGGTTGGACCCTGCTGGGCGTGGCACAAGCCCAACTCCAGCACCGGCTCGGCGACAAAGTGAGCCAAATCTGGTGGCTACGTACCCGCCAGGTCGCCCACCACAGCCCGCTGCGCGATTACTACATGTTCAGGAACTCCATCTTGCTTTGCGCATTGCCCACCACCCCGTGGCGTTGGAAACTGTATTTTTTAACCCGGCTCGTACAGTTTGCAGGCTACTTCCTGTCATTCGCCCCCCAGCGCACCCTGCGCCTGCGCAGAATGGTACAGGGTGTTTTCAACGGGCTAAAAGGCCGCACCGGGCCCTACCAGTGAACCCAACACTGTCCCTCACCATTTCCATCGTCAGCCACGGCCAAATGGCGCTGGTGCTGCCGTTGTTGCGTGACCTAGAGCGTGTGCACGGACAAACGCCACTAGAGGTGATCCTGACGCTGAACATTCCCGAAACCATGGGGTGCACCGCCGATGATTTTGGCTTTCCCTTGCGTGTCCTGCGCAACCCGCAGCCGATGGGCTTTAGTGCCAACCACAACCAAGCCATTGCTCTGGCTCGCTGCGCTACAGTGTGCATTTTGAACCCCGATATTCGGATTATGAAAAATCCATTTCCAGACTTGCTCACGCTGCTGGAAACGCCTTTGATGGGCCTAGTGGCTCCCGCCATATACAGCTCTGGAGGGCAACTGGAAGACAGCGCACGCCGTTTCCCCACGCCCTGGGGAATTGCAGCCAAGGCCATCATGCAAAAGTGGTACCCCAAGCATATCTATGCCCGCCAAGACGACGTTTTCTACCCAGACTGGGTAGCCGGCATGTTCATGGTGTTATCCACTGCGCTGTACCGCAGCATGGGCGGTTTTGATGAAAAGTTTTTCCTCTACTACGAAGATGTTGACCTGTGTGCGCGGATTCGCTTGCAGGGCCTGCAGATTGCACTGCTACCACACCACGGGGTGACTCACGACGCGCAGCGCAGCAGCCACGTTCAAAGCCAATACCTACAATGGCACTTATCCAGCATGCGACGATTTTTCTGCTCACGGGTGTTCATCCGCGCGCTATGGCTGCGTCGGTAATGACAGTACTGGTAACCGGTGCCAACGGCTTTGTCGGGGCGGCCTTGTCGGCAGCCCTATTGCGTGCGCAGGTCCACGCACGGGTTGCCGTGCGGCATCCCTTGGCCGTCTTACCAGGCCTGGAAATAGCACAGATCGACTCCATCGGGCCACACACCCAATGGACCAACGCACTGCAAAGCTGCGATACCGTCATCCACCTTGCCGCCCGCGCCCACGTCATGCGCGAAGAGGCCCTTGACCCCTTGGCGGCTTATCGCAGTGTCAACACCGACGGCACCCTGCAGTTGGCCCGGCAGGCGGCAGCAGCGGGCGTGCGGCGTTTCATTTTTTTAAGTTCCATCAAAGTCAACGGCGAAGCGACAACACCAGGCAACGCATTCCGGGCCAGCGACACCGCCCATCCCGAAGATTTCTACGGCACCAGTAAATGGGAAGCAGAACAAGGCTTGCACCTGATTGCAAAGAACACCAGTATGGAGGTGGTAATCATCCGCCCGCCATTGGTCTACGGCCCGGGCGTAAAGGCCAACTTTGCTGCCCTGCTTCGAGCTATCTCCAACAAGCTACCACTGCCGTTAGGTGCTATACACAACCTGCGCAGCCTGGTGGGACTGGACAATCTGGTCGATCTGCTCTTGACCTGCACCACCCACCCCGAAGCAGCCCAACAAACGTTCCTCGTGAGCGATGGCGAAGACATTTCCACCACCGAGCTGGTCCGCCGTATAGCCCGTGCTACTGGCAAACCCAGCCGCTTGCTGCCCTTACCGGCGCAGCTGCTGCTGGCTGGAGCGCGTTTGGTCGGGCAGGGAGCAGCAGCACAGCGCCTGT
This sequence comes from Rhodoferax sp. SPJ21, assembly GCF_058216335.1. Classification (NCBI taxonomy): domain Bacteria; kingdom Pseudomonadati; phylum Pseudomonadota; class Betaproteobacteria; order Burkholderiales; family Comamonadaceae; genus Rhodoferax; species Rhodoferax sp. SPJ21. Next base: position 1,184,979 of record NZ_JBYZMO010000002.1, on the reverse strand, counting down.
GCGGCAATCTGCAAGTTGACATCCAGCACACGCGCGATGTTTTGGGTTGGGCGCCGCCCATCTCCCTCGATGAAGGGCTTCGCCGTACGGTGACAGCCATGCAGCCATGAAACGGTGTTTCGATTTGATTTTAGGCCTGGTGGCGCTGTGCGCCCTGGCAATACCCATGCTTCTGGTCGCCCTGGCTGTGCGCCTGACTTCGCCAGGCCCAGTGCTGTACTGGTCGGACCGCGTAGGTAGGCGCAACCATATCTTCAAGATGCCCAAGTTCCGCAGCATGCAAATCAACACCCCGGCCGTTGCTACGCACCTGCTGGGCAATCCCGATGCCTATCTGACGCCGATTGGCAGTTTTCTGCGCAAAAGCAGCCTGGACGAGCTGCCCCAGTTGTGGAGCATTTTGTGCGGTGACATGAGCTTTGTCGGGCCACGGCCTGCGCTGTTCAACCAGCAGGATCTGATCGCGCTGCGCACCGCCCAGGGCGTGCATGAGCTGCTGCCGGGCCTCACCGGCTGGGCCCAGATCAATGGGCGTGATGAACTGCCCATCCCCACCAAGGTGGCGCTGGACACGCACTACCTGCAGCACCGCTCGCTAGGGCTGGACTGCAAGATATTGGCCCTGACGTTCCTCAAAGTCTTGCGCCGCGACGGCATCACCCACTGAACCTGCCCAGCCGGACTTAAAATCAAAGGTTTGGCGAGCTTCGCCCTCCTCTTTCTATAACAGCATGTCCGAAAACACCTCCGCCCTGCCCCCCGTTCCGGCCCAAGACGAAAACCAGCTGATCCTGGAGCGGCGCGAAAAGCTCAAAGCCATCCGCCAACAGCAAGCCGAAGGCAAGGGCGTGGCCTTCCCCAACGACTACAAGCCCAGCCACCGCGCGGCTGACCTGTTTGCCAGCTATGGCGACAAGACCGCAGAAGAGCTGCTGCCCCTGGGTGCCACCGCCAAGGTCGCCGGCCGCATGATGCTCAAGCGCGTGATGGGCAAGGCCAGCTTCTGCACGTTGCAGGATGCGTCGCTGGGCGGCACCGGTGGCCGTATCCAGATCTACGTCAAGGGTGAGGACGTGGGTGCCGAGCTATACGCCAGCTTCAAGCACTGGGATCTGGGCGACATCGTCGCCGCCGAGGGCACGGTGTTCAAGACCAAGACGGGTGAGCTGTCTATCCACGCGACCAGCGTGCGCCTGCTGACCAAGAGCCTGCGCCCCATGCCCGACAAGTTCCACGGCATGGCCGACCAGGAAACCAAGTACCGCCAACGCTATGTCGATCTGATGACCGACGTGGAGGCCCGCCAGCGTTTCATGGCGCGCAGCAAGGCCGTCAGCGCATTGCGCGAATTCATGGTGGCCAACGACTTCCTGGAAGTCGAAACGCCCATGCTGCACCCGATTCCCGGTGGCGCCAATGCCAAGCCCTTCAAGACGCACCACAACGCACTGGACCAGGAAATGTTCCTGCGCATTGCGCCCGAGCTGTACCTGAAGCGCCTGATCGTCGGCGGCTTTGAGCGCGTGTTTGAAATCAACCGCAGCTACCGCAACGAAGGCATCTCGGTGCGCCACAACCCCGAGTTCACCATGATGGAGTTCTACGCGGCCTACTGGAATTACCAGGACCTGATGGACTACACCGAGAAGCTGATCCGTGACGCCGCCCAGCGCGCCACCGGCTCCTTGCAGCTGACCTACGCCGGCAAGCCCGTCGATCTGAGCCAGCCGTTTGAACGCCTGACCATCGTCGAAGCCATCCAGAAGTACACCGAAGCCGGCGACAACGTGTTCGACGCCACCTGGCTGACCAACGCAGTGAAGAAGCTCGGCCTGACGGAAGCCAAGAACAAGCTCGCCGGCCGCAGCCTGGCCAGCCTGCAGGTGCTGTACTTTGAAGAAACCGTGGAAGAAAAGCTCTGGCAGCCGACCTTCATCATGGAACACCCCACCGAAATTTCGCCGCTGGCCCGCGCAAACGACGACCGCCCGGAGGTGACGGAGCGCTTCGAGCTGTACATCACCGGCCGCGAATTCGGCAACGGCTTCAGCGAGCTGAACGATGCCGAGGACCAGGCCGCGCGCTTCCAGGCCCAGGTGAATGCCAAGGACAGTGGCGACGACGAAGCCATGCACTTCGACCACGACTTTGTGCGCGCCCTGGAATACGGCATGCCCCCCACCGGAGGCTGCGGCATCGGCATAGACCGCCTGATGATGCTGCTAACCGACAGCGCCAGCATCCGTGATGTGATCCTGTTCCCTGCCCTGCGCAGAGAGTAAAAAGTTCCCCCCCCAGGCTACAGCGCTGCGCGCTTTCCGCCCACCCCCTGCAGGGGGCGATACCAGTGGACCGGCGGAGCCGGATCCACGGTATTTCTGGAAGGGGCGTGTCTTTCGTGGATTTATGCCGTTTAGGCCGCTAGCGCTTATAAATTCTGCGGGGGCAGCTATCAAAAGCGTAGCGGGCTAGATTTTCCTCAAGGCACCAGCCAAAGCGCCTGCATATAAGCCGGGTGGGTCATCAGCTTGTCCCAGTCCAGCGTGGGCGTGGTGGGCAGCAGGCTTTGGCGACGGTCTTCGCTGGCTTCGTTGGGTTCCCACTGACCCTTGAGCTGGGCCTCGGTCAGGCCTTGCAGCAGGGCATCCACGGCCAGGCCCTTGTCGACCAGGCTTTGATTGCACAGCAGCACCATATCGCAACCGGCCTCCAGAGCAGCCACGGCTGCTGCGGTATAGCTCACGTCCTTACCGTCGATGCGACGCGCGCCGGCCATGCTCAGGTCGTCGCTGAAGATCGCGCCATGGAAGTCCAGCTGGCCACGCAACACGTATTGCAGCCACTTGCTGGAGAAGCCCGCGGGCCGGCTGTCCACCTTGGGGTAGATCACATGGGCCGGCATGACGCTGGACAAGCTGGTGTTCAGGCTGGCGTAGGGCAAGGCGTCTTCGGCCAGGATGGCTTTCAGGCTGCGCTTGTCCACCGGGATCTCGGTGTGCGAATCGGCTTTCACAAAGCCGTGACCAGGGAAGTGCTTGCCGCAGTTCGCCATACCGGCCTGCAGCAGGCCGTGCATCAGGCTCTTGGCCAGCAGGCTGACCACACGCGCGTCGCTGTGGAAGGCACGGTCGCCAATCACGCTGCTCTCGCCAAAGTCCAGGTCCAGCACCGGGGTGAAGCTGAAGTCCACGCCGCAGGCGCGCAACTCGGTAGCCAGCACATAGCCGCAGGCGGTGGCGACATTGGTGGCCTGCAGCGCGTCGCCCATCCACATTTCGCCCAGCACGCGCATGGGTGGCAGGTGGGTGAAGCCATCGGTCTTGAACCGCTGGACCCGGCCACCTTCATGGTCCACGCAGATCAGCAGGTCTTTGCGGACCTTTTTGATGTCCTGGCACAGGGCGGTGAGCTGGGTCCGGTCTTGCCAGTTGCGCGCAAACAGGATGATGCCGCCGGTCAGCGGGTGTTTCAGGCGCTGGCGGTCGGTGCGGGTCAGCGTGGTACCGGCAATGTCAATGATCAGGGGGGCGTGTTGGGACATAGGAAGAATTTATAAAACAAATGGCCCTGGCGCAGGTAATACGTGCGCGAGCAGCTATTAATACTATAGCGGCTACCAATCAAGCTGGCAAACGCTCTACGACCACAAAGCTGGCGGCGTAGTCGGTTTCGTCGGTCACGGTGACGTGGGCAGTCAGCCCCTGCCCTTCAAACCAGGTTTTCAGTGCCGCGTGCAAAACAATGCTGGGCTGGCCGCTGGGCAAATTGACGATCTCGCACGAGCGCCAGGTCATAGGCATGCGCATGCCCATGCCTATGGCCTTGCTGAACGCCTCCTTGGCGCTGAAGCGCGTGGCCAGGTAGCGCACGCCCCGCTCGGGCCAGCGCGTGCCGCGCTTGCGCCAGATCTCCAGCTCGGCATCGCTCAGCACCTTCTCGGCAAAACGGTCACCGTGGCGCTCCAGGCTGGCGCGGATACGGCGCACGTCACAGATGTCGGTGCCTATGCCGTAAATCATGGCCGGGCGGCGTCGGCGATACAGCGCAGGTAGTCGCGCACCGTGGCGGCGTAGCCCAGCTCCAGCGCGTCTGCCACCAGCGCGTGGCCTATGGACACTTCTTGCACCTGCGGGCAGGCACGCAGAAAGGCTGTGAGGTTGTCACGGCTCAGGTCGTGGCCGGCGTTCACTCCTAAATCGATAGCTGCCGCCGCTTGTGTTGTCTGCGCGAACTGGCTTAAAACCTCTTGAAACTGGGGCTTTCCGTAGGCGCTGGCGTAGCTCTCGGTATAGAGCTCGACGCGGTCTGCACCCACAGCCTTGGCCAGGGCCATGGCCTCGAGCACCGGGTCCATGAACAGGCTGACGCGCACGCCCAGGCTCTGCGCCTCGGCGATCAGCGGCCGCAGGCGGTCGCCGTCCTGGGCCAGGTTCCATCCGTGGTCGCTGGTGAACTGGTCTTCGCCGTCGGGCACAAAGGTGCACTGGTGGGGGCGGCAGCGGCGCACAAAGTCCATCAGGTTCTGGAACGGGTTGCCTTCGATGTTGAACTCGCGGTCGGGCCAGGCAGTCAGCAGGTCGGACAGCTCGTATACGTCTTCGGTGCGGATGTGCCGCGCGTCGGGCCGCGGGTGCACGGTAATGCCCTGGGCACCGGCCTCCAGGCAAAGGGTGGCGGCACGGGCTACGCTGGGGATGCCCAGATGCCGGGTGTTACGCACCAGTGCGACCTTGTTGACGTTGACCGAGAGGGCGGTTCGCACCGCAGCGTGGGGGGAAGTCATAGGGCTTGCAGGTCCATCATCAGTTGCCGCGTATGCAGCGTTGCCATGCCGCAATGGTAGTGCAGCACGGCACGCAGTTGCGGCTTCAGTCCATTCAATACCTCGGCGCAGGCGCGCAGGGTGGCGGTGAAATGCGTGCCCGGTTGCAGCGACTGCTGCAGGGCCATCCATTGCGCGCCGCTCAGGCTGGCACGGTCCTCGGCCTGGCTCTGGCGCAGTCCGCCCTCGGCCACCAGGCTGTAACGGCCCTCGGGCTGCAGCGGGGTGAAAGTCATGGTCTGCACGTCCAGCAGCGGCAGCAAGCCCACCTCGCGCAGCAAAACCAATTCAAACGCACGCAGCGCCGGCTGCAGGGCTTCCCCGTGCTCGGAGGCCAGCACCTGTACCGCCACCGCATAGGCGTCAAACAAGGCCTGGTGCGGGTCGTCACGCGCCAGCAGGCGCATCAAAAGCTCATTCAGGTAGTAGCCCGACAGCAAGGCGTCGCCGGTAGGCATTACATGCCCGCCCACCCATTCCGCAGCCTTGAGGGTGCGGATCTCCGCCTCGCCACCAAACGCGATGCGCAAGGGCTGCAACGGCAGTAGGATGGGACGGAAATTGGAGGTCGGCTTCTTCACCCCCTTGGCCACGATTGCCATGCGGCCATGGTGGCGGGTAAACACCTCCAGGATCAGGCTGGACTCGCTCCAGTCGTAGCGATGCAAAACATATGCAGGCTCGTCATGGAACCGTTTTGGAGCCACGAATCACTCGTAGCCAAAGGAGCGGACTCTTGCCTCGTCGTCGGCCCAGCCGGAGCGCACTTTCACCCAGACTTCGATGAACACCTTGGCATCCATCAGCTTTTCCAGTTCGACACGGGTTTCCATGCCAATGCGCTTGATGCGCTCGCCCTTGTCGCCGATCACCATGGCCTTGTGGCCATCGCGCTCGACCACGATGGTGGCGGCAATCTTCAGCAGGCGCTTCTGGCCCTTGCGCGTAGGCGGCTCTTCCTCGAACTTGTCGATGATGACGGTAGAGGTATAGGGCAGCTCGTCGCCGGTCAAACGGAACAGCTTTTCGCGCACGGTTTCGGCGGCCTGGAACTTCTCGCTGCGGTCGGTCAGCTCGTCTTCGTCGTACCACCAGGCCTGCTCGGGCAGGTATTTGGCGCAGATGCCGAACAGACGCTCGATGTCCTTGGCGTTCTTGGCCGACATGGGCACGAACTCGGCAAACGGATGGCGCTCCTGCATGCTTTGCAGCCAGGGCGCGATCTCGGCACGGCGGTGCACGTTGTCCAGCTTGTTAGCAATCAGCAGAACAGGGATGTTGGGCTTGAGCAAAGACAGCACCTTGGCATCGGCCAGGGTAAAGCTGCCGGCTTCGACCACGAACAGCACCAGGTCCACATCGCTCACGGCGCCCTGCACCGTCTTGTTCAAAGAACGGTTCAGCGCGTTGTTGTGCAGGGTCTGGAAACCGGGCGTATCGACAAACACGAACTGCGTGTTGTCGCGCGTGCGGATGCCGGTAATGCGGTGGCGCGTGGTCTGGGCCTTGCGCGAAGTGATGCTGATCTTCTGGCCTACCACCGCGTTAAGCAAGGTGGACTTGCCCACGTTGGGCTTGCCGACGATGGCCACGAGACCGCAGCGCTGGCCGGTCGTTGGCACATCAGAAGAGGCTTTTTTCAAATCGGCCAGCATGCCCTCCAGGGACGCCAAGGCATCGTCTGGTGCGTCTGTGGGCTCGGTGGAGGACTCAGGAGGATTGGGAGGGATAGAGCTTGCTGTCATTTGGAGGCTTTCACGGCGACGGCTTTGGATTCAAGTTTGACCAGCATGGCAGCGGCCGCCGCCTGTTCGCCAGCACGGCGCGAGCCGCCAATGCCGCGCTCGGCCAGGCCCAGCTCAACAATTTCACATTCCACATCAAAGGTCTGCCGGTGGGCCGCCCCCAAGGTGCTGACCACGCGGTAAGCGGGTAACTTCATTTTGCGGCCTTGCAGCCACTCCTGCAACTCGGTCTTGGGGTCCTTGCCAATCGCCTGCATCTGCGGGTTGATTTCTACCGTCTTGAACAGGCGGTGCACCAAGGCCTCGGCAGCGCCGTAGCCGGCATCGAGAAACACCGCGCCAATCACCGCTTCCAGCGCATCGGCCAAAATGGACGGGCGTTTTTGCCCACCCGAACGGGCCTCGCCCTCACCCAGGCGCAGCACGCCGGGCAGGTCCAACACCACCGCCAGTTGGTACAGCGTGTCCTGCTTGACCATGTTGGCGCGCACGCGCGACAAATCACCTTCGGGCAAGGCACTCAAACGGGTATAGAGCAGGCCGGCAACGGCCAGATTCAATACCGAGTCGCCCAGAAATTCCAGACGTTCGTTGTGGTCCGCCGAAAAGCTGCGGTGCGTGGTGGCACGTACCAGCAGTTTTTCATCAGAAAACACATGTTGCAGACGTTGCTGCAACGCAAGGAGACCATCGTTCACGCTATTTGCTGGAGCCAGAGTACTTGATCAATAAAAATGCCGGACCAAAGAGTTCGATCTCTTTGTTGTAGGCCACCGAGACGACAACCTTGTCGCCGTTTTTGCTGACTTCCAGGTCCTTGGCCGTGACCGAGGAGATCAAATCAATGCTGGCTGCCTTGTCAAAAATGACGCGCACTTCCGACACGGTGTTGCCTTCTTTGGCCTTGTTCAGGGCTTTCAGAATAGTCTGGTATTCGATCACGGTTGGCACCACTTTGGCGCCGACGATGAATACCGAAATCACCAGCGCCATCGTGAGAACCAGCCCGATAAAGGACAGGCCACGTTGCTTGGATTTGAATGCAGATGTGTTCATACGGTAACTTTGCATCGATTACGGTTAATGGAACGAGCCAATGCGCTTGGGACTACTGAAATTCATCCATACGAAGAAGGCCTTGCCGACGATATTCTTGTCCGGCACAAAGCCCCAGTAGCGCGAATCGGCCGAATTGTCGCGGTTGTCACCCATCATGAAATACTGGCCTTCAGGAACCTTGCACACTACGCCTTCAACGCTGTACTGGCAGTTTTCCTTGAAGGGGAAGTCGTCTGTGCCCTGCACAAAAGCTGGGCGGCTGTCGTCATTCAGCAAACGGTGGGGTTGGTCACCCAGGTTTTCTTCGAATTGCTTGAAGTAACGCATCTGGTCTTCGTCAAAGAAGTCTGCGGTGGGTTTGGTGGCAATTTCCTTGCCGTTGATGGTCAGGCGCTTGTTGACGTAAGCCACCTCGTCACCGGGCACGCCCACCACACGCTTGATGTAGTCCATGCTGGGCTTGGGTGGGTAACGGAACACCATCACATCGCCACGCTGGGGTGGCGTACCGGCGGTAATCTTGGTGTTCAGCACCGGCAAGCGAATGCCGTAATGGAATTTGTTCACCAAAATCAAGTCGCCCACCAACAGGGTTGGAATCATGGAACCGGACGGAATCTTGAAGGGCTCGAACAAAAACGAGCGCAACAAAAAGACAGCAATGATCACTGGGAACAAGCCAGCAGTCCAGTCCAGCCACCAGGGCTGCATCAACAGCCGAGCCTTGGCATCCGGCACTACCTGGTCCACTTGGGTGATGCCCATCTTGTTCAATTCAGCCAAACGCTGGGTGGAGGCCTCTTCCAGTCGCACCACGGCCAACTTGCGTTGCGGCAGAAAATAAAACCGTTCAGCCAACCAGTACAAACCGGTCACCAGGGTTGCCAAAAACAAGAGCAGCGCAAAGTTGCCTTCGACCACACCCATGTACCAGGCACCGCAGTAGCCTACAAAGGCCGCCAAAATTACCGAAGTCAGAGCTTGCATCAATCTTCCACCTGCAGAATTGCCAGAAAAGCCTCTTGCGGGACTTCTACCGAGCCGATTTGCTTCATACGTTTTTTACCGGCTTTTTGTTTTTCGAGGAGTTTCTTTTTGCGCGAAATATCTCCGCCGTAGCACTTGGCGATCACGTTCTTGCGCAGCGCTTTGATTGTCTCACGCGCAATAATGCCGGACCCAATGGCAGCCTGGATCGCCACGTCAAACTGCTGGCGCGAAATGATCTCGCGCATTTTGGCCACCACTGCACGGCCACGGTACTGCGACTGGCTGCGGTGCACGATGATCGACAAGGCATCGACCTTTTCGCTGTTCAGCAAGATGTCCACCTTCACCACATCCGCAGCGCGGTACTCTTTGAACTCGTAGTCCATAGAGGCATAGCCGCGGCTCACCGATTTGAGCTTGTCAAAGAAGTCGAGCACGATCTCGGCCAGCGGCATCTCGTAGGTAAGAACGACCTGGCGCCCCTTGTAGGCCATGTTCATTTGCACGCCGCGCTTCTGGTTCGCCAGCGTCATCACCACGCCCACGTACTCTTGCGGCATGTACAGGTGCACGGTCACGATGGGTTCGCGAATTTCCTCCATGCGGCTGGAGTCCGGCATCTTAGAGGGATTCTCCACCATGGTGATGGTGCCGTCAGAACGCGCAACTTGGTACACCACGCTGGGTGCGGTGGTGATCAGATCCTGGTCGAACTCGCGCTCCAGGCGCTCTTGCACGATTTCCATGTGCAGCAGCCCCAGGAAGCCGCAGCGGAAGCCAAAGCCCAGCGCCTGCGACACCTCGGGCTCGTAGTGCAGCGATGCGTCATTAAGCTTGAGCTTTTCCAGCGCGTCACGCAGCGAGTCGTACTCGCTGGCCTCGGTCGGATACAGACCGGCAAACACCTGGGGCTGGATTTCCTTGAAACCCGGCAAGGCCTCGGCAGCAGGACCCGCATTGTTGGGCAGCTTTTTCTCCAGGGTGACGGTGTCGCCCACCTTGGCCGCTTGCAGCTCCTTGATACCAGCAATGATGAAGCCCACCTCGCCAGCCTCCAGCGATTGGCGCACTTCAGTAGCCGGCGTGAACACGCCCAGGTTATCGGCGTTATAGACCGCGCCCGATGCCATCATGCGGATGCGCTCACCCTTGCCCAGCCGGCCATCGACAACGCGCACCAGCATCACCACACCGACGTAAGAGTCAAACCAGCTATCGATGATCATGGCGCGCAACGGTGCATCGGGGTTGCCCTTGGGGGCTGGCACCCGGGCCACAATCGCTTCCAGAATCTCGTCAATGCCCAGGCCCGTTTTCGCCGAACAAGGGATGGCATCGGTCGCATCAATACCGATCACGTCCTCGATTTCAGCCCGGGCGTTGTCGGGGTCTGCATTCGGCAAATCGATCTTGTTCAGCACAGGCACCACCTCCACGCCAAGGTCCAGCGCGGTGTAGCAATTGGCCACGGTTTGCGCTTCCACACCCTGGCTGGCATCGACCACCAGCAACGCGCCTTCGCATGCAGATAGGGAGCGGCTCACCTCGTACGAGAAATCGACATGGCCGGGCGTGTCAATCAGATTCAGGTTGTAAACCTGACCGTCCTTGGCCTTGTAGTGCAGCGCTGCCGTCTGCGCCTTGATAGTTATCCCTCGCTCTTTTTCGATATCCATCGAATCGAGCACCTGGGCCTCCATTTCGCGCTCGGCCAACCCGCCGCAGCGTTGGATCAAGCGGTCTGCCAACGTTGATTTACCGTGGTCAATATGCGCGATGATGGAAAAATTTCTGATGTGATTCATCAACGGGAAGCTTTAAGTGATTGAATTAAAAGACACGGAAATGAAAAAAGGGCGCGTCGATGACGAACGCGCCCTGAACCAACAATCTTTGGCAACTGCGATAGCTGGAGCTTCATTGTAGGTAAAAAGGCGAATCAGCACAGCCCACACACCGGCACCACGCAAACGTTGCAAGGCCACAACAGGCAGCTTATTCACAACTTATCAACAGATCTTGTGGATGGTTTTCTGGACAACTTGTGGGCGATCTGTGGATCGCCGGTGTTCCACAAGGCTTCGTACCGCATCGTGGTTTCCACCATTTTTGATATGTCCAAAACCTATAGAGCTAGCCGTTGATTCTATCCAAAATCGTTGTTAGCACTTTTTTGAAGTTAGTAGCTACAAACATCAAAAGAACCCAAAAGGCAAACAAGAATTTTTTGTGACAGCTCGTTTGCAGGTTTTCGGCAACAAAAAAGCCCCAAACCCTAGTTGGGAAGGGGGGCTTTTAGGCGTTTCTGACGCTTACTTGCCGGGACGTATCAGTGCGTACTGCGCCCACTCACCACGCCTGAACAACAGGTTTACAGGCTTGGATTTGTCCATCTTGGCCACCGCCGCCTCAAAGTCCTTAACCGTGTTGACCTCCACATTAGCAATTGCCACGATCACATCCCCCTCACGCATGCCGGCCCTGGCTGCACCATCGGTGGCGCTGTCCACCTTGACGCCGCCTTTGAGCTTCAGCTCCTTCTTCTGAGCATCGCTCAACTCGCTAACGGCCAGCCCCAGCAATTGGCCAGCCGAAGAGGCCTTGGGCTTTTCTTCCTTGGTGGATGCCTTCTTCGCGGGTTTGTCGTCTTCTATCTCGGCAATCACCACCGACAAGTCCTTGTACGCGCCGCGTCGGAAAACCGTCAGGCTGCTCTTCGTGCCCGGCTTGGTATTGCCCACCAGACGCGGCAGATCCGAAGACTTGTCGATCGCCTTGCCGTCGAACTTGGTAATGATGTCGCCCGCCTCTACACCAGCCTTTTCAGCAGGCGCACCCGCCTCCACGCCCCGCACAAATGCACCTTGCGCTTTGCCCAGACCAACAGACTCCGCCACATCCTTGGAAACCTGCTCAATCTGCACGCCAATGCGGCCACGCGATACGCGCCCGGAAGCCCGGAGCTGATCGCCCACACGGGCCGCTTCATCAATCGGTATCGCAAACGAAATGCCCATGAAACCGCCCGAGCGCGAATAGATCTGGCTGTTGATGCCCACCACCTCGCCACGCATATTGATCAACGGACCGCCCGAATTGCCTGGATTAATGGCCACGTCGGTCTGGATGAAGGAAAGGTAATCGCCTGTATCACGTTGCTTGGCGCTGACAATGCCGGCCGTCACGGTGTTCTCCAAGCCGAATGGCGAGCCGATGGCCATGACCCATTCGCCGACCTTAAGACGGTTCACATCTCCAACTTTTACTGCAGGCAAACCGGTGGCATCAATCTTGACCAGGGCCACATCGCTGCGCTTGTCATAGCCGATGATCTTGGCCTTGAATTCCCGTTTGTCAGTCAGAGTGACCATCACGTCGTCGGCGCCCTCGACCACATGGGCGTTGGTCATGATGAAGCCATCCGAGCTGAGGATGAACCCAGAGCCGACGCCGCGCGGAGTTTCTTCATCCGGGTCCTGCTGCGGCTTCTGCTGACGCGGCGTCTGGCGCGGCGTGTTCGGAATCGGCACGCCAAAGCGCCGGAAAAACTCCTGCATGTCCTCGTCCATACCGTTGTTTGCCGCGGCACGGGACGACACCTTCTCCAGTGTGCGGATATTCACGACCGAAGGCCCAACCTGCTCCACCAGGTCGGTGAAGTCGGGCAAGGTCCGGGTCTGGGCCAGCGCTGGGGCGACAGGCAATAAAGCCACGGTCGATGCCACAACTACTGTCCACATTACGGCAAGCAAACGTACATTTTTCAAACTGAGCGGCAACATCGTCATGCTTTCTTTCAAAAATCAAAGGTCCAACGGATGAATCCAGCGCTATTTCTTGCGCTCCAGCCCTTGCGCAAAAGCCTTCAGCGTTTGCAATGGCACCTCGCCCACCACCGTCAACCACCAGGCGCCTATGCGGCGCGTCAGAGACTGGGTGGACCCCATGGCCAAGACACCCTCCTTGACGTGGCGCTGCGCGTCAAAAGGCTCTACAAAAAGAGACACCGATGCCAACCCGTCAGAGAAGACCCATTGCAAAGTACTCTCGGCAGCAATGGCCGTTGCGCCCGCAGCGGAGCGGCGGAAACAGCTCATGGACTTAAAGCCCGGCACCGTATTTTTCAAGACCCAGCCCTCGGACAAGGCTGTGGTTTTGTGCATTGCACTGCTCTCCACACGGTAGCCCGCTGTATTGGCCATCATCTGGCCCAGCTTCTCCATCTTTACCGGGGCATCCAGCTGCAACTCGGAGAACGCGGCCTGCTCCAGCACCTTGCCATCTGCGTCTAGCGTCTGCAACTTGACGACCAAGCCCGTCTTCTTCTCACTCCAAATCCGGTAGCCGTAGCGCAGCGCGTCTTTGGGACGCAGCACAACCATATCGGCATCAAATCCGGCCACACGCTCACTGCCATCCTGCTTGGCACCGTAAAACTCCGCGATCGCAGAATCACCGGTTTGCAGCAGGTGCGGGAAGAGTCCCAAAGACTCGCGTTTTTCCGCATAAGCAAGCTTGCTCTCGGGCAATAGCGTCAACACCTGGTCGTTGCGGCGGAAAGTCGTGCGCGGAGGCCCGGTCAAGGATTCCACACGCTCCATTTGCTGCTCGCCGTCGCATACATGCCAGATGCGTGCGCTGGACAGACTGCCCGTGCCTGACGACACCACGAATGTCCCCGCATAGGCACGCTTGCGCGAGGCCTCGTGCATGCGCATCAGCCATTCGTTGACCGTACGCTCACTGCCGGCCGTCTCCGCCGTCGCAGCCACTGCGCTGGGAGTCTGCCCGCCCGCCCACGACAGCCCGCCCAAGGCACAGGCCGCCGCCAACACTACTTTCCTGCAGATCCTCACTTGCATGTCGCTGGTTTCCTGTCAACAGCCTTTAACGGGCTGGACTTTCAAAGGTCGCATTGCGTAAAAAGCCAGCTGGCATCTGTAGCGCGGATGTGCCGCCAAATTGCTTGTGTTCGGCCATCAACTCATCCAGACGGGCATCGCGCAGCATGACCTGGGGCGCGCCATCTGCCAACGTCACGGCTTGCTGTACTTGGGTGGAGGGCTGGGCCTGGACATCTGCCTGCGCCAACTGCGGCCCCGTGGGTGCAGCGCCAGAGCCGCTGAGAACGCCCCAACTGACCGCCATAACTGCCACAACGGACGCGAGGCCGGCCACCAGCTTCCAGCCAAAGAAACGCTCGTTACTGGCCTCCTTAGAAGCAGCAGATTCAACATACAAATGGGCCTCTGCGCCCGCTTTATAAGCGTCTATAGCTATCAAATTCGCAGCACTCACAGTGGGCGTCAGTGCGGGTTCCTGGGCCAAGCGACTTTGCAACCGGGCCAGAAACGCCTGGTCATCGGAACAGAACGCCAATTCGTCCGAGCGCAGCACGTCACCCACCACATGGTAGGCATGCCAGGTCGCTTGCGCATTGGCGTCTTGCTCCACCCGCTCGACAGCCTGCGCAAAAGCCGCGCCGCGCAGCTGACCATCGGCCAGTGCCGACAGTGCGTCCAGGGGATTGTTCGCGTGTTCCGTGCCCATTTGCATCACCTTGTTTCCTGTTAGCGCATCTTCAAAATCGTGCTTCACTTACCAACGCTTGCCTGACTGGTTTTCCAGCAAGGGCTTGACCCGTGCCGAAATCGCCTCACGGGCCCGGAATATGCGCGAGCGCACCGTGCCGATCGGACACTGCATCATTTCTGCAATGTCCTCATAGCTCATGCCTTCAATCTCGCGCAAAGTCACGGCTTGCCGCAAATCCGCCGGCAAGGCATCCATGGCATCGTTCACTGCCGAGGAAATCTGCTTGGCGGCAAGCACTGTATCCGGGGTGTCCGGACTGGTTGGTTCGTTTTCCCGGTAGTAAGTTTCATCGTCGTTGTCAGAAGGACGCATGGCCGCCTCTGACACCGTGGGATCACGCTTGAAATCCATCAAGGTCTTCTTGGCGGTATTGATCGCAATGCGGTACAGCCAGGTATAGAACTGCGCATCGCCACGGAATTTGGGCAGTGCACGGTAGGCGCGGATGAAGGTTTCCTGGGCAATGTCTTCAACCAAGTCCACATCGCGCACCATGCGGCCAATCAAGCGCTGGATGCGACGCTGGTACTTCATGACCAGCAGGCCATAAGCCCTCTGGTCGCCCGCTACCGTGCGCTCCACCAGCATCAGGTCGCTATCAGTAGCCGTGGGAGGTGTCGTCAAAATAGGCGGTGGAAGTGAAGTCATGGTTCAGACCCAAACACAGCCGATACATCGGCCTTTGGTCCGGCGGGCGAATATACAGCACGGCGCAGGTCATGCCAGCGTTCTGGATGCTGGGCATAAGCCACCCAGCACCACAATGATCGGCCCGACTGGAGGCGCAACTGCAACAACAGATGCCGCTGCAAGTCCAACCTACAAGCCACCACAACCGCCATAGGCTCGCCAGCAGCCGCCCAAAACCACTGCTGCCCGTCCCAGCGAAGGACTCCTGCCGGCATCTGGCTCCAGCCCTTCGCAGCCGCAGCCCCAGCCCCTAGAACGGCCGCCAATGCGAGGTACTGCCGCCAACCAACCACATCTGCCTGCCAGCACCAGCCCAACACCGTAGCCAGGCTCAATAGCCACAAACACAGCGTCAGCCAGCCCTGGATACCAGAACGCCCCACCGGATAGCTCACCGATGGGGCGTTGTGCATGGAATAGCGGAAGTCAGGTGGACTATCGCATCAGGATGGACTGGCTCAGACGCGCTTAAAAACCAAGCTGCCGTTGGTGCCGCCAAACCCGAAATTATTCTTCACCGCCACGTCAATATGCATATCGCGTGCGGTGTTGGCGCAGTAATCCAGATCGCACTCTGGGTCCTGGTTGAAAATATTGATGGTCGGCGGACTCTTCTGGTTATGCAAAGCCAGCACGGTAAATACGCTTTCAATACCGCCTGCACCACCAAGCAGGTGACCGGTCATGGACTTCGTGGAGTTCACCACCAGCTTCTTGGAATGGTCACCAAAAGCCAGCTTGATGGCATTGGTCTCGTTCGCATCACCCAGAGGCGTGGAAGTGCCGTGGGCATTCAGGTATTGCACCTGGTCCGCATTCACACCCGCGTTCTTCAGTGCCATCTGCATGGAGCGGCGGGGGCCATCCACGTTCGGAGCGGTCATGTGAAAACCATCACCGCTCATGCCAAAACCAACGATCTCGGCGTAAATTTTGGCGCCACGGGCCTTGGCGTGCTCGTATTCTTCGAGCACCATCACACCGGCACCCTCGCCCAGCACAAAGCCGTCACGGTCTTTGTCCCAGGGGCGGGACGCGGTACGGGGGTCGTCATTGCGCGTGCTCAAAGCCCGCGCTGCTGCGAACCCGCCCAGGCCCAACGGCGACATGGTGGACTCGGCTCCGCCGGCCACCATCACGTCGCAATCGCCGTACTCGATCATGCGGGCCGACGTGCCAATGGCATGCAAACCCGTGGTACAGGCAGTCGCCACGGCGATGTTCGGGCCTTTGAAGCCGAATTTGATCGAGACATGTCCCGAAATCATGTTGACGATGGACGCCGGCACAAAAAACGGCGAAATCCGCCGTGCACCCCGGTTTACCAACTCGGAATGCGTCTCCTCGATCATGGGCAAGCCACCGATACCGGAGCCGATATTGCAACCTATGCGCGAGGCCTCGTCTTCATTCAATGCGTCGCCGGTACGCAGTCCCGCGTCCGCCACCGCTTCTATCGCAGCCGCCAGTCCCAGATGGATAAAGCGGTCCATATGGCGCGCTTCCTTCTCGGGAATCAGGGTAGTGATATCAAAACCCTTGACCTCACCGCCAAATTTGCAGGAGAAAGGGCTGGCATCAAATGCGCGGATCATGTCGATGCCTGACTGGCCGGCCAGCAAAGCCGACCACGAATCAGCCACCGTGTTACCCACGGGACTTATGCATCCTAAACCTGTGACAACGACGCGACGACGGGACATAAATTAAAGAGGTCTGGTTAACAGCAAAAGAGTTGCACAGTGCGCTATCGCGAACTGGGCAGACAGCGAGAAACGGGGATGTACACCGCGCATTCCCGGTCTGTGTGCAACACACGGGCCATGTGCAGCCTGATTTAGGCTTTTTGGTGGCTGGTGGCGTAGTCGATCGCGTTTTGCACCGTAGTGATTTTTTCCGCGTCTTCGTCCGGGATCTCGATGCCGAACTCGTCTTCCAGTGCCATCACCAGTTCCACGGTGTCCAGGGAGTCTGCGCCCAGGTCAGCCACAAAAGACTTTTCGCTGGTCACTTGGGCTTCTTCAACGCCAAGTTGTTCGGCAATAATTTTTTTAACGCGTGCTTCGATATCGCTCATAGTTCCCTCTGAGTGTTGTAAAAGAATCCGTGATTTTAGCCGGGCTGCTGAAGATCCCCTGCCCAGGCTACCGTACGGATAGAACGGTTGGATTTGGTCGTATGCGGCAGATACCGCTTACATGTACATGCCGCCGTTGACGTGCAGCTCCTGCCCCGTCACATAGCTAGCCTGCGGCGATGCCAGATAGGCCACGGCGTGCGCCACATCCGCAGGTGCGCCCAGATGGCCCAGCGGAATCTGGCCCAGCAGGGCGGCTTGTTGTTCGGGCGGCAGGCTGGCCGTCATATCGGTGTGGATAAAACCAGGCGCTACACAGTTAACTGTTATGCCACGCGAGCCCAGCTCTCGGGCCAAGGCACGGGTCATACCGGCCACCCCCGCCTTGGCAGCCGCGTAGTTGGCCTGACCAGGGTTGCCAGAAGCTCCCACCACCGAGGTGATGCTGATCATGCGTCCGTAGCGCTGCTTCATCATGGTCCGCATCACGGCGCGGCTCATGCGAAATACGGCCTTGAGGTTGGTGTCCAGCACCGCATCCCAGTCGTCATCCTTCATGCGCATGGCCAAGGTGTCGCGGGTGATGCCAGCATTGTTGACCAGCACCTGCAAACCGCCATATTCCTTGGCAATGCCATCGACCACGGCAGTCACTTCATCCGCGTCGTTGACATCCAGCTTCTTGCCGGCGCAACCGGGAAAAGCCGCCAGCGCCTGGCTGATAGCAGCGGCACCGGCTTCGCTGGTGGCTGTACCAATGACCTTCAGGCCGCGTTGCGCCAACTCCAGGGCGATAGAGGCTCCAATACCGCGCGAGGCGCCAGTCACCAGGGCCACCTGGCCCGCAAATTCCACGGCGCTCATGCAGCAGCTCCCAAAACAGTGGATTGGACCTCGGCCAGGCTGGCCGGGTCGAACAGGGGCAGGCCCGTCAGGCTGCCATCGATGCGTTTGACCATGCCGGCCAGCACCTTACCCGGCCCACACTCCACCAAGGTGGAGACACCGCGCGCCTTGATGGCCGCGACGCATTCAACCCAGCGCACCGGACCAAAGGCCTGGCGCACCAGAGCGTCGCGAATGCGGTCTGCATCGGTTTCAACCGACACATCAATATTGTTGACTACGGGAATCTGGGGCGCGGCAAAAGTGGTCGTAGCCAACTTCTCGCGCAGCTTGTCAGCAGCAGGCCGCATCAGGCTGGAGTGGAACGGCGCCGACACCGGCAAAGGCAAAGCGCGCTTGGCACCGTTGGCCTTGAGCATTTCACAGGCTTTTTCAACCGCAGCCTTGCTGCCTGCGATCACGGTCTGACCGGGATCATTGAAATTGACAGCCTCCACCACCTCAGCTGCAAATTCAGCACCCAAAGCACGTGTCGCGCTGGTAGCTTCTGCGCAGCCAGCTATCACTTTTGCAGCATCCATGCCCAAAATGGCAGCCATTGCACCCATGCCCACGGGCACGGCATCCTGCATGGCCTGGGCGCGAAAGCGCACCAGGGGTGCAGCCTGGGCCAGCGTCAGCACGCCAGAGGCAACCAAGGCGGAATATTCCCCCAGAGAATGGCCGGCCACCACCGATGGTGCGGCACCTGTCTCGGCCATCCATACCCGGTAGGCGGCCACACCAGCCACCAGCATGACGGGCTGGGTATTGGTGGTCAGGGCCAGCGCCTCTTTCGGGCCTTGCTGGATCAGTTGGGCAATATGTTCACCCAAAGCATCGGATGCCTCTTGCAGGGTCTGGACCACCACGGGGTGGGTCCCCCAGGCATCCAGCATGCCCACGGACTGGGAGCCCTGGCCCGGAAATACAAATGCAAAATTGTTCATAGAGTTAACTATCAAAACTGCCTATAGCGCAGATATTGCCTGCGCAAGCAGCTATAGATTTAAGAGTACTGCACCCCAGGTGAAACCGCCGCCCACGCCTTCCAGCATGAGGGTGTCACCCTTTTTGACTTTACCGCTGCGTACGCCGGCATCCAGGGCCAACGGGATCGATGCGGCCGAGGTATTGCCATGCTGGTCGACAGTGACGATCACCTTGTCCATAGAGAGCTTCAGGCGCTTGGCCGTGCTCTGCATGATGCGGATATTTGCCTGGTGCGGAATCAGCCAATCGATGTCAGCCTCGGTCTTGCCGGCCTTGGCCAGGGTGGCGCGAGCGGCTTCTTCCAAAACACCCACGGCCAGCTTGAACACCGCCGGACCATCCATCTTGAGCATGGCATGGCCAGCCACCACGCCACCCGACACCTGGCCGGGCACGCAAAGAATGCCCACATGCTTGCCATCGGCGTGCAAATCACTGGCCAGAATGCCCGGGGTTTCCGAGGCTTCTAGCACCACGGCACCCGCGCCGTCGCCGAACAGCACACAAGTCGTGCGGTCCGAGAAATCCAGAATGCGGGAGAACACCTCGGCGCCAACGACCAGCGCCTTGTGGGCTGTGCCGGTGCGGATCATAGCGTCGGCCACGGTCAACGCGTAGACAAAACCGCTGCACACCGCCTGCACGTCAAATGCGGGGCAGCCGGCGATGCCAAGCTTGTTCTGCAAAATGCAGGCTGCGGATGGGAAGACCATGTCTGGCGTAGAGGTCGCCACCACGATCAGGTCGATATCCTTGGCCTCCAGGCCTGCAGCTTCCAGGGCCTGGCGGGCTGCGTGCAGGGCCAGATCACTGGTAGAGACACCTGCGCCTGCAAAGTGGCGCGCCCGGATGCCGGTGCGTTCCACGATCCAATCGTCTGAAGTTTCTACGCCTTGGGTTGCCAACTCGGCGACGAGGTCGGCATTGGTCAAACGGCGGGGGGGAAGGTAGCTACCGGTACCGGTAATACGGGAATAGGTTCTCGTCATGCGCTCATGGGTGCGGCGGCTTCCAGCACGGGCGCTACTGCCACCACCAAAAGCGGTGCTGCGTGCGCGATGCGTGCCTGGACCCGTTCCAGCAGGTTGTTTCGGGCTGCATCATACGCCCGGTTCAAGGCCTGTTCGAAAGCAAACGCATCCGCCGAACCATGGCTCTTGAACACCAATCCACGCAAACCCAACAAGGCTGCGCCGTTGTAGCGACGGTGATCCATGCGCTTTTTAAGCGCCGATAGAACCGGGTTTGCCAAAATTGCCGTGAATTTAGTGAAGATACTGCGAGAGAACTCCGCACGCAAAAAACCGACAATCATTGCAGCCAGCCCTTCACTGGTCTTCAGCGCCACATTGCCGACAAAGCCGTCGCAGACCACGATATCAGTGGTACCCACGAAGATGTCGTTACCTTCCACATTGCCGTAGAAGTTCAGATCACCCGAACTGGCAGCTGCGCGCAGCAACTCCCCAGCTTGCTTGATGGTTTCATTGCCCTTGATGGCTTCTTCACCAATGTTCAACAGACCTACTGACGGGCTGGCGTTGTCGCTGAGCGCCGAGAGCAAGGCCGAACCCATGACAGCAAATTGCAGCAAATGTTCAGCCTGGCAGTCCACATTGGCACCCAGGTCCAACACCATGGTGGCGCCACCCTTGGCGTTGGGAATTTGCCCGGCAATCGCGGGACGGTCTATGCCGTCCAGGGTCTTCAGCAGATAACGTGCAATCGCCATCAGCGCGCCGGTATTGCCCGCAGACACGGCAGCCTGGGCATCACCCTGCTTGACCTGGGCAATCGCCACCCGCATGGACGAGTCTTTTTTCTTGCGCAGCGCGATTTCGATGGGATCATCCATGCCCACCACCTCGCTGGCTGCTACCAAGCTTGCACGCGGATGGCTAAAACCCGCCAGCCGGTCGGGTAGACCGACCAATAACAGCTTGGCCTCGGGATGTTTATCCAGAAATTGGCGACACGCAGGCAAGGTCACACCCGGTCCGTGGTCGCCACCCATGCAATCAACAGCCAGAGTGATCATGCCGAACCCGTGCCGCCTGCAGCGGTGAAATCAAAAGTGACAAACATCAAGACAAAGGCCCGAAGCTACGGGTTACGTAGCGCCGGGCCTTGTATTTAAAGCGCAGATTAGGCTTCAGATTTGTTCTTCAGCACCTGGCGACCACGGTAGAAACCGTTGGGGCTGATGTGGTGACGCAAATGGGTTTCGCCGGTGGTGGGCTCCACAGCAATACCAGGCACGTTCAGTGCGTTGTGCGAACGGTGCATACCGCGCTTGGAAGGGGACTTTTTGTTTTGTTGGACGGCCATGGTCGGCTCCTGGTAAATGCGTTTAAATCTAAACGCTTAAATAAGATTACAAACACGAAAACGGAAGGAGGCGCGAAACAGTCAAAACCGAGGCACCCTCGGCCGTCCATAAAGATGGGTCAAAACGGTCTATATAGAACCCATCCGAACCACCAAAAGCACATAGGCTTTTTCGCGCGAAGCCTTAGATTATAGCCCAAGCCGGCATATGGACACCAGCGGTCAATCAGAACCGCCCTTGCGCAGCTGCGCCAAGGCGGCAAACGGCTTGGGCTTTTCGGCCAGCGCAGCCTCGAAATCAGGGTCCACGACTTCAAGCTTGACTGCCACCGGGCACACATCGTGGCGCGGCACCAGGGGGATCTCCATCAGCAGCTCGTCTTCGATCAGATTGGCCAGATCGAATTCCTGGTCCAGCGCCAGCACGTCGTCTTCGGACTCGTCGTCCAAAGCAGCAGCGGTTTCCTCGTCGGCCACGAAACGGAACGATCGATCAACCGCCAGTGGCACCTCCACCGGCGTCAGGCAGCGCTGGCAGGTCAAGGGCAAACTGGTGTCGGCTTGCACATGCAGCCAGATTTCAGGCGCCTCGCCGGGCACCGGGCGCGCTTCGCCCTGTATGCTCCAATTCACCATCAAATCGGGCGCTGGCGCAGATACTTCCTGCGCAAGGCGCTCGTATTTTTGTAGCGAATCTTGGGCTGTGCGCGATCCCGCAGCTTGCGCAAACGCGCGTACATCAAAGGGAGTGGCGGGGTTCTCGGTTTTCATGGTGTGCAGTGTAAGAGAATCCCGCCATGCATTCTTCTTCGCCCCCCTCCTCCCCACGTAGCCTGGTGCTGGGCTCGACCTCGCGCTACCGGCAAGAGCTGCTGCAGCGCCTGCGCATTCCCTTCGAAGTATCGGCGCCCGATGTAGATGAAACCCCGCGCGCGGGCGAAGCCCCGCGCGATCTGGCGCTGCGCCTGTCGTTGGACAAAGCACGGGCGGTAGCTGCGCGCTTTCCGCATGCGGTAGTCATAGGCTCCGACCAGGTTGCCGACCTGCACGGTCAACCTCTGGGCAAACCGGGCAACCATGTACGGGCCGTTGCACAATTGCGACAAATGCGCGGCCAGACCGTGGTATTCCAGACCGCCGTGTCGGTGGTTTGCCTGGAAACCGGCTTTGAACAAACCACCCTGGCGCCCGTGCGGGTGCAGTTCCGCCAGCTGGACGACGCGGAAATCGAAGCCTATTTGCTGGCCGAACAACCCTATGACTGTGCAGGCAGCGCCAAAAGCGAGGGCCTGGGCATCAGCCTGTTGGACGCCATCGACAGCGACGACCCGACCGCGTTGATTGGCCTGCCGCTGATCCGCACCTGCCAATTGCTGCGCGCGGCCGGGGTCCGCCTGCTATGACGCCGGGCAAGCTCTACCTGGTGCCTGCGCCACTGGACTTTGGCTGCAAAACACAAACGCCGCTGGACGAGGTCATGCCCGCCGGCACGCTGCGTGTAGCCGCGCGCCTGCAGCACTGGGTCTGCGAAAACGCCAAGACGACCCGCGCCTACTTGAAGCGGGTAGACAGCCTGTACCCGCTGACCCAGCCGATCCAGGCGCTACAGATCCAGGAGTTGCCGCGCGAGGTCCATAAAAAAGGCGACCACCAGGCGGGCTTTGACGCCAAGCCCATGCTGGCTGCAGCTCTGCAAGGATTTGACATCGGCTTGGTCAGTGAAGCCGGCATGCCCGCCGTGGCCGACCCAGGGTCGTCGGTGGTGCGCGCTGCCCACGAGCTCGGCATGGAGGTGGTGCCGCTGGTCGGGCCGGTGTCGCTGCTGCTGGCTTTGGCAGCCAGCGGCTTGAACGGGCAGAACTTCGCATTTGTGGGCTATGTGCCCCAGGCAGAACCGGAGCGCGGCCAGCGCATACGCGAGTTGGAGGCCTTGGCGCTGAAAACCGGGCAGACCCAGATTTTTATAGAAACGCCCTACCGCAACGCGCAACTACTACAGGGGCTGCTACAAACTTTACAGCACAACACGCGGCTGGCAGTCAGCAGTGGCCTAACCCTGGAACAGGGCCGCACGCTGAGCGACACGGTCAAAAGCTGGCGCCAAAAAAACACGGCGGCCCTGGTCCCAGACCAACCCGCCGTGTTTGCCATCGGGCGCTGAAGTCGTTCAGCGCAGAACGGGCAGACCCTTGAGGGCGCGCACGGACCCATCGCCCACGGCGGCACCGAAGCGCTTGGCCAAGCGCTCGGCCACGTTGTCACGACGGGTGTAGTCCACCAGCTCTTCGGCCTTAACCACTTCGCGCGCCACATAGTCCAGGTTGCCGAGGTGGTCGGCCAGACCCATCTCCACGGCCTGCTGGCCGGTCCAGAACAGGCCACTAAAGGTTTCGGGGGTTTCTTTCAGGCGTTTGCCGCGGCCGGTCTTCACGGCGTCAATAAACTGTGCGTGTATTTGGTCCAGCATGCTCTGGGCAAATGCGCGCTGCTTTTCGGTTTGCGGACTGAACGGGTCCATGAAGCCCTTGTTCTCTCCGGCGGTCATCAGGCGGCGCTCTACGCCGAGCTTGTCCATCAGGCCAGTGAAGCCGAAACCATCCATCAACACACCGATGCTGCCGACGATGCTGGCCTTGTCCACATAAATATCGTCGGCCGCAACCGCGATGTAGTACGCGGCCGAGGCGCAGGTTTCTTCCACCACGGCATACACCGGCTTCTTGTACTTTTCCTTCAGGCGGCGAATTTCGTCGTTGATGATGCCGGCCTGTACCGGGCTGCCGCCGGGCGAATTGATCAGCAGCACCACGGCCTGCGCGCCCTCATCTTCAAAGGCACTGCGCATGGCAGCCACCACGAACTCGGCACTGGCATCGGCGCCAGCGGCAATCTCGCCCTTGATCTCCACCACTGCGGTGTGGGCGGTGGTCTTGTCGGGGGTGGGTGCAGCACGGTCCAGGCCAATCCAGACCATGGCAATCAAAAACACCAGCCAGGCCAGACGCACGAAATTTCGCCAGCGGCGGGCGGATTTTTGCTCGGCCAGGGAAGCGAATGCCAGCTTCTCCAGGGTAGCGCGCTCCCATCCAGACGCGTCCGCAGAGCGTTCACGCGGCGTGGGCGGTGTATCGGGTCCACCGGGGAGATTCGGGTCGGTCATATTCAGAATTCAACAGTATTTAATTGGGGGGCAGTATGCCAGCGCACCTTGCCATCGGCTTCCGAAAGGACAATCTTCACCAAGCCGCCCCGGCAAGGACCACCCATGCAGTCGCCGGTGGCGGGCTGGTAGGCCGCACCATGGGTGGCACATAGCAGCCACTGGCCGGAGTCGTCGAAGATACGGTTGGGCTGGTAGTCCATCTCCATAGGCACATGGGTGCAGCGGTTCAGATAGGCGTGGACCTGGCCTTCATAACGGATAGCGAAGGCACGACAGGTTTGCCCCAGGTAGACAACATCAAATGGCACAGCGTCACCGCCCTCGACCAGGTCGGGGCTATTGCACAGGGGAATGGCTTGCATGGAAATCTGCTTGTGAAAATCAGCCGTTGGCAAGCAACCAATCGTGCAGCTCGACCACAGAATGGGCAATGGCCAAGGGATTGAGAACCGAAAACCCATCCACCGCATGGGCGCCGTAGCTGACAGCTACACTGGCGCAGCCGGCATTCAGCGCCAGCTGCAGGTCGTGGGTGGTATCACCGATCATCAGCGTGCGCTCCGGCGCGACGCCAAACTCGCGCATCAGCTCATGCAGCATGCGGGGATGCGGCTTGCCCTGGGTTTCGTCAGCGGTACGCGAGCCATCAAACATGCCCACCAACTCCACCGATTGCAACGCTTCGTCCAGCCCCCGGCGCGACTTACCGGTGGCCACGGCCAGGGTGTGCTGGCGCGCCTTGAGCTCGGTCAACATGGGCAGCACACCGGCAAACAGCGTGATGTCATGCTGGTGCTGCAGATAGTGGTGGCGGTAACGCTCGCCCAGCTCAGCATGCTTGGATGCTGGAACATCCGGCGCGGCATGGGCCAGGGCCGGCATCAAGGCCATGCCGATCACATAGGCTGCGGCGGTATCGCTGGGCACGGTGCCACCCACATCGCGCACCGCCTCCTGGATGCTGCGCGTAATGATGGCGGTGGAATCGAACAGCGTTCCATCCCAGTCAAACGCGATCAGATCAAAGCGTCTAGCGGCCATACATATCTTCGAAGCGCACGATGTCGTCCTCGCCCAGATAGCTGCCAGACTGCACTTCGATCATTTCCAGCTCTACCCGGCCCGGGTTTTCCAGGCGGTGGGTGGTGCCCAGGGGGATGTAGGTGGATTCGTTTTCGGTCACCAGGAAGCTGTCTTCGCCGCGCGTGACCTTGGCGGTGCCGGACACCACGATCCAGTGTTCGGCGCGGTGGTGGTGCATCTGCAGCGACAAGATGCCGCCCGGCTTGACCACGATGCGCTTGACCTGGAAGCGCTTGCCCATGTCCACGCTGTCGTACCAGCCCCAGGGACGGTAAACCTTGCGGTGCAGCTGACCTTCGGAGCGGCCCTGCTTCTTCAAGCTGTCGACGATTTTCTTCACGTCTTGGGTCTTATCCTTGTGGGCTACCAGAATGGCGTCGGCGGTTTCCACCACCACCACGTTCTCAATGCCCACGCAGGCAATCAGCCGGCCTTCGGACAGGGCCAGGGTGTTGCGGCAATCCTGCAACAGCACATCGCCCTGGGCCACATTGCCCTGGTCGTCCT
This sequence comes from Rhodoferax sp. SPJ21, assembly GCF_058216335.1. Taxonomy (NCBI): domain Bacteria; kingdom Pseudomonadati; phylum Pseudomonadota; class Betaproteobacteria; order Burkholderiales; family Comamonadaceae; genus Rhodoferax; species Rhodoferax sp. SPJ21. Next base: position 1,159,042 of record NZ_JBYZMO010000002.1, on the reverse strand, counting down.
TGGGCAAGACCTGCCACAGAGCATCCCACGCGCCCACATCCGACCAGCCGGCAGCTAGCGGGATCACCACGCCGGGCGGCAAACCAGCCTGGCCCGAAGCTATGCGCTCCATCACCGCGTAATCAATAGAGTCGCTGGGGCAGGCACTGAACAGTTCCTTGCCTACGCGCACAAATTCGCCGTCGGTCTTGCCTGCGTCCCAGGCCCCCTGGCAGGACGCCAGGATGTCGGCTCGGCAAACAGCCATGGCCGCCAGCCAAACGGATGCCTTGACCATGAACAGGCCGCTGTTCCAGGAATAAGTCCCGGCATCCAGATAGCTCTGCGCGGTGGCCAGATCGGGCTTTTCCACAAAACGCGAAATCACCGCAGCGCCGCCAGCACCAAAGGGCGCACCGGCCTGGATATAGCCATAACCAGTCTCCGGACTGTCCGGCGTGATGCCAAAGGTAACGATGGCGCCATCGGCCGCCAGCGCCGCACCCTGGCGCACCACGGCCTGGAAACCGGGCTTGTCTACGATCACATGGTCGGCCGGCATGACCAGCAGCACCGGGTCGGCACCGTCACGCTGGGCGGCCAAGGCGGCCAAGGTCAGCGCGGGTGCAGTGTTGCGTCCGGTGGGCTCCAGCACAATGCTGCCGGGCTGGCCCATCAGGCGCAGCTGCTCTGCGATCACGAACCGGTATTCCTCGTTGCACACCACCATAGGCGGAGCCAGCGTGCCGGTGCCCAGGCCTTCTACGCGGCGCACCGTAGCCTGCAGCAGCGAATCCTCGCCCACCAGGGACAGCAGCTGCTTAGGGTATTTTTCACGAGATAGCGGCCACAGGCGCGTGCCTGAGCCACCGGACAGGACAACGGGTTGGATCAACATCAAAAAACTCCCTGGAAATAAACAAGCCATGGCGCCGCAAAAGCGCCTTGATTTGATTATTGCAGAGCAACCCGTATGCCAGCGAGGCCGCTTAGCCCGTATTGCGTAAGGCGGCGGCAATCCCGTTGATGGAAATGTGGATACCGGTTTGCACACGCTCGTCGCCCTGGCCGGCACGGTAGCGGCGCACCAGCTCGACCTGCAGATGGTGCAGCGGATCGATGTAGGGGAAGCGGTGGCGGATGGAGCGCTGCAGGGCCGCATTGCCCGACAGGCGCTGCTTCTCACCGGTGATCTGCGCCAGGGCGCCGGCAGTACGGTGCCATTCGGACTCGATGCTGGCGAAGATACGCTTGCGCATGCGCGCGTCGCTGACCATCTCGGCATAGCGCGAAGCCAGGGCCAGGTCGCTCTTGGCCAGAACCATGTCCATATTGCTCAGCAGCGTACGGAAGAATGGCCATTGGCGGTACATTTTTTGTAGCACACCCAGCGCGTCCTTCCTGCCTGCGGCACCGCTTTCATTCAAAAACGCTTCCACGGCAGAGCCAAAGCCGTACCAGCCTGGCAGCGTCAGGCGGCATTGGCCCCAGCTAAAGCCCCAGGGGATGGCACGCAGGTCTTCGATCTTCTGGCTGGCCTTGCGCGAGGCCGGACGGGAGCCGATATTGAGCTCGGCGATCTCGCGGATCGGAGTTGAATCAAAGAAGTAAGAAGTGAAACCAGGGGTTTCATAGACCAGATTGCGGTAGGCCGCCATGCTGGTTTCAGACAGCTTGGCCGCCGCCTTCAAGAAAGCCGGGGTAGCCGACTTGGTGGGCTGCAGCAAGGTGGCTTCCAGCGTGGCCGCCACCAGGGTTTCCAGATTGCGCCGGCCGATTTCGGGGTTGGCGTATTTGGAGCCGATCACCTCGCCCTGCTCGGTCAAGCGGATCTGACCGCGCACCGTGCCGGGTGGCTGGGCCAGGATGGCCTGGTAGCTCGGACCACCACCACGCCCCACCGTGCCGCCACGGCCGTGGAACATGCGCAGGGTGATGTTGTGGCTATTGGCCAATTGGTCGAACAAGTCCACCAGCGCGATCTCGGCGCGGTACAGCTCCCAGTTGCTGGTGAAGATGCCGCCATCCTTGTTGCTGTCCGAATAGCCCAGCATGATGTCCTGTTCGGCGCCGCTGCGCTGCAGCAGCTCGGCCACGCCCGGCAGGGCATAGAACTCACGCATGATGGGCGCGGCATTGCGCAGGTCTTCGATCGTCTCGAACAACGGCACCACGATCAGATCCACCGTGGCCTTGGCATCCAGCGTGCCGTGCATCAAGCCAACTTCCTTCTGCAGCAGCAGCACTTCCAGCAGGTCGCTCACCGTTTCAGTGTGGCTGATGATGTAGTGGCGTATGGCCTGGAAGCCAAAGCGGGCGCGGCTAGCGCGGGCCATCTCGAAAATCGCGATTTCTTTGCAGGCGTGCTCGGAATACTGGGCGCCGACCACGCGCAGAGGCCGTGCGTCATTCAACAAGCCCAGCAGCAGCGTGCGCTTGGCCGCCTCGTCCAGAGCCGAATAGCCCGACTCGATACGCGCCACCGACAGCAGCTCGGCAACCACTTCCTCGTGCTTGTCGGAACTCTGGCGCAAGTCCACGGTGGCCAGATGGAAGCCAAACACCTCCACCGCACGGATCAGTGGGTGCAGACGCTGCGCCGCCAGGGGTGCGCCATGGTTGGCCAGCAAGGAGGCTTCGATAGTGCGCAGGTCGGCCAAAAAGTCTTCGGCCAGCACATAGGCGTTCTGCGGCGCCACCGCGTGGCGGGCCGCTTCGCCGCCGGTCAAGTCCTTCAAAGTGGCGGCCAAACGCGCATACATGCCAGTCAAGGCTAGGCGGTAGGGCTCGTCCTGGCGGTGCACATTGGCGTCGGGCGAGCTCTTGGCAAGGGCCCGCAGCTCAGGCGACATGGAGACCAGGCTGCCGGACTGGGACAGCTCGCCGCCCAGGTAATGCACCTCGGTCAGGTAATGGCGCAGTGCGACCTCGGACTGGCGGCGCAGCGCGTAGTCCAGGGTTTGGGCGCTGACGTTGGGGTTGCCATCGCGGTCGCCGCCTATCCACTGGCCCATGCGCAGAAAGCTGTGCACCGGGTGGCTGCCCAAGGCCTCCTCCAGCTCGGCATACAGTTTGGGAATCTCGCGCAGAAAGGTGGACTCGTAGTAGCTGAGGGCGTTTTCCACCTCGTCCGCCACAGTCAGCTTGGACTTGCGCAGCAAACGGGTCTGCCACAGCTGCGTGACACGGGCGCGCAGCTGGACTTCATTCAGGGCCAACTCGCGCGGCGCCAGGGCGTCCTTGGCATTGGCGACCATTCGTTCGCGTGTCTCATCGCGCACCGTCAGCAGCTTGGCAATGTCACGCTCGGCATCCAGAATGCTCTTGCGCTGGACTTCGGTGGGGTGGGCGGTCAGCACCGGGGCAACATAGCTGTTGGCCAGGGTTTGCGCTATTGTTTTAGGAGCTATACCCGCCCAGCGCAAACGCGCCAGAGCCACTTCTATGCTGCCTTCCTGGGTGTCACCCGCGCGCTCGTGCACGGCGCGGCGGCGGATGTGGTGGCGGTCTTCGGCCAGGTTGGCCAAGTGGCTGAAATAGGTGAAGGCGCGGATCACGCTGACCGTCTGGTCGCCTGTCAGGCCTTTGAGCAGCTTCTTCAGGGCCTTGTCGGCCTCGGTGTCAGCGTCGCGGCGAAAGGCCACCGACAGCTTGCGGACCTGCTCGATCAATTCGTAGGCGGCAACGCCTTCCTGCTCGCGGATGACGTCGCCCAGAATACGGCCCAACAGCCGAATGTCCTCCACCAACGGGCGTTCATTGTCTTTGTCCCGGCTGGCCGAACGCGTCACGGGCGTGGGGCTGGGCGGGGTGCGCTTGGCGGCGCTGGCGGGGGAGGAATCTGCCGAGGTCATGCGTGAACTTTCGAATGGTGCGGTAAAAGATCGAGGGGAAAGAACGGGAGAATACGCGGGCAGGCCCCATGCTAGCATCGACCTCCCCCGGAAACGACGCCAATCGCCTCCAAAAATTACCAACAGGTTACCGGTTTGAGCCACACACCCACCTCCCCCCTGCACATCGTCATCGCTACACGCGAAAGCCGCCTGGCTTTGTGGCAGGCTGAACACGTCAAAACCCTGCTAGAGCAACGTGGCCACCTGGTCAGCCTGCTGGGCATGACCACCCGGGGCGACCAGATCCTGGACCGCTCGCTAAGCAAGGTCGGCGGCAAGGGCCTGTTCGTCAAGGAGCTGGAGATCGCCCTGGAAGAAGGCCGCGCCGACATTGCCGTGCATTCGCTCAAAGACGTGCCCATGGAGCTACCGGACGGCTTCTGCCTGGCCTGTGTGCTGGAGCGTGAAGACCCCAGCGACGCCCTGGTATCGCCCCGCTACACCCGCCTGGACGATGTACCGCAGGGCGGCGTGGTGGGCACCTCCAGCTTGCGCCGCACCGTGCTGCTGCGCGCGCTGCGCCCCGACCTGCGGATCGAGCCCCTGCGTGGCAACCTGGACACCCGGCTGCGCAAGCTCGACGAAGGCCAATTCGACGCCATCGTGCTGGCCAGCGCCGGCCTGGTACGCCTGGGCCTGGCGGAGCGCATACGCCAACGCTTTGCCCCCGGCACCATGCTGCCCGCCGCCGGCCAAGGCGCGCTGGGCATCGAGATTCGGGGCAATCGCAGCGACCTGCTGGCCGCTTTGGCACCGCTGGCCCATATGCCCACTTGGCAGGCCGTGGCGGCAGAGCGCGCCGTCAGCCGCAGCCTGGGCGGCAGCTGCTCCATGCCGCTGGCAGCATTTGCCACCTGGCAGGGCACTGAACTGCACATTGCTGCCGCCTGGGGCGATGCCGAACGGCCTGCGCCACTGGTTACCAGCGCGTTACAAGCCCCCGTGAGCGATCTGGCCAGCGCCACTGCCCTGGGCGAACAGGTTGCGGCCCAACTACGCGCCGGTGGCGCACATTGAAGCAGCCCACGGCACCGCTACCCCGCGTCATCGTCACCCGGCCCGCGCAGGACGCGCAGCGCTGGGTGCGCGATCTGCAAACCCACGGCCTGCAGGCCGACGCCCTGCCTCTGATTGAGATCGCCGCCGCCACCCAGCTGCAGCCGGTACACAGGGCATGGAAAGAGCTGGCGAGCTACCAGGCCGCCATGTTTGTGAGCGCCAATGCAGTGCGCCACTTTTATGCATCCAACCAGGCTCCAGCGCATATAGAACCTGCGCAATCAGCTATCAAAACAAGAGCATGGGCCACAGGCCCAGGAACCGTCAGCGCCTTGCGCCAGGCGGGCCTGACGGGCCACCAAATTGATGCGCCAGACGCGTCGGCCGGCCAGTTCGACTCCGAAGCCCTGTGGCAGGTCGTGGCGCCCAGTGTGCATGCGGGCAGCCGGGTGCTGGTCGTGCGCGGCAGCGACCACACCGGGGAAAGTGCGGGCCGCAGCTGGCTCAGCGAGCAATTGGCGGCAGCCGGCGCACAGGTGGATACCGTGGTGGCCTATGAGCGACGGGCACCAACCTTTAGTGCGGCACAAATCGCGCTGGCTCAGGAGGCCTGCGGCGATGGATCGGTATGGCTGTTCAGCAGCTCTGAAGCAGTAGCCCATCTGCAAGCCCTGCTGCCGCCCGCATGCCTCGGCACGGCGCGCGCGCTGGCCACCCACCCCCGTATCGCCCAGGCAGCGCGCCAGGCGGGCTTTGCCGTGGTGGGGGAAACCAGTCCGACATTGAATGCCATAGTGGCCTCGATAGAATCGCAGGCATGAATGCCGAGCTGCCCTCAGAACCCATCCCTGTAACCGCCGCTCCCACCGCGCCGGCCCCCGCCAAAGGCTCGCGCGCCCTGGTGCTGATCGTGGGTGGCGTAGCCCTCGGGGCTTTGCTAAGCAGCGGCCTGCTATGGCAGAAGCTGGTCAACATCCAGGAACACCTGGCCCGCCAGAGCGCCGACGCCGGCACCCAGTCGCTAGAGGCCCGCACCATCGCCAAACAGGCCCAGGACCTGGCCCGCGAAACCGCCGCGCGCCAGGCAGTCACCGATGCCCGCGTCAGCGAAACCAGCCTGCAGCGCAGCCAGTTGGAAGACCTGATGCAAAGCCTGTCGCGTTCACGTGACGAAAACCTGGTGGTGGACATTGAATCCGCCGTGCGCCTGGCACAGCAGCAAGCCCAGCTGACCGGCAGCACCGAGCCCCTGCTGGCCGCCCTGAAAACCGCCGACGACCGCGTCTCACGCGCCTCCCATCCGCGCCTGGCGCCCTTGCAGCGCGCCATTGCCCATGACACGGAACGCATCAAATCCGCCAACACCACCGACACACCCGGCCTGCTGGTCAAGCTAGATGAGCTGGTGCGCCAGGTCGATGAGCTGCCAGCCGTCAACGCCGTCGCTAGCGGCAGCCTGGTCAGCAATACCGCACAAGCCGCAAACCCCGCTGCTGCGCAGTGGTGGCAACGCTGGCTGAACGTGGTCTACCAGGAAGCCCGCAAGCTGGTGCGCGTCAGCCGCATCGAGCAACCTGAAGCCGCCCTGCTGTCGCCAGAGCAAACCTTCTTTTTGCGCGAGAACCTCAAACTCAAGCTGCTGAATGCCCGCCTGGGCTTGTTAGCTAGACAGATGGAATCGGCCCGTGCCGATCTGGCCGCCGCGAATATGGCGCTGAACAAGTATTTCGACCCGGCTTCGCGCAAGACCCAATCCATGGCAGGCCTGTTGCAACAGGTTCAGGGCCAGATGAAAACCGCCGAGCTGCCCCAGGTCAATGAAACTCTGGCGGCCCTGGCCACCGCAGCGGCAGGAAACTGAGCATGCGCGCAATCATCTGGCTGCTGACCCTGTTTGCGGTGGCTGTGGCTATCGCCCTACTGGCGGGCAATAACCAGGGCACGGTGACCGTGTACTGGCCGCCGTACCGGGTAGACATCTCGCTAAATCTGCTGCTTCTGTTGATCGCAGCCAGCTTCACCGTACTGCACCTGGCCCTGAAGGCGCTGTCCGCGCTGTTCGCCATGCCCCAACAGGCCCAGCGCTGGCGCCTGCAACAACGCGAACGCGCCACCCACACCGCCCTGCTGGACGCCTTCTCGCACATGCTGGCCGGCCGCTTTCTGCGCGCGCGCAAGGCCGCCGAAGCCGCGCTGCGCCAGGAAAAGGCCCTGCTGGACAGTGGCCATGCCCTGGCCCATGCCGACAAGCTGCGCGCGCTGTCCCACCTGGTCACCGCCGAAAGCGCCCAGGCACTGCAAGACGCCGCCACCCGCGACAAGCATCTGCAACTGGCACTGGAGAACACGGCCCACCGCGACGCCCAGGAAACCCGCGAAGGCGTGCAACTGCGCGCTGCCCGATGGGCACTGGAAGATCGCGACGCAGATGCTGCGCTGCAATGGCTGGACGCCCTATCCCTGGGCGCCGCGCGCCGCACCCTGGCTCTGCGCATACGTCTCAAAGCCGCACGACTGGCCCGCCAGACCCTGCCTGCGCTGGAAACCGCCCGTCTACTGACCAAGCACCGTGCCTTCTCGGCATCTGCAGCGCAAAGCATTCTGCGCGGCCTGGCACTGGAGCTGGTGAATGCCGCACACGACCCGGCACAGCTACAGCGGGCCTGGGCCCAGTTGGAAGCCACAGAGCAACTCATGCCCGACGTGGCCGTGCATGCCGCCCACCGCCTGGTGCAACTGCAAGGCGATGTAGGTCTGGCCCGGCAGTGGCTGCTGCCCATCTGGGAGCAGTTCATCGCCCAGCCCGAACAGGCACACAGCCACGCCATCAAACTGATACGCGCCGTCGAAAGCGGATTTTCGCAAGCAGACAGCGCACTGGACCTGGGCTGGCTGCACCGCGTGGAAGCCGCGCAGCAGCACAACCCCCGAGACCCGAATCTGCAGTACCTGGCGGGCATGGCCTGCCTGCGCCACCAGCTTTGGGGCAAGGCCCAGCAATTGCTAAACCAGTCCATCCACAAGCTGGACGATGCCAACCTGCGCCGCAGTGCCTGGCGTGCCATGGCCGTCCTGGCCGAACAACGCGGCGACAGTGCTGCTGCCCAAGACGCCTACCGGCAGGCAGCTACGGTGTAACGGGCAACCCTGGTGAGGGGCAGGCGCTACCCCCCTCCATCCTTTCACGCATCTCAAGCCAATCACTAGCCCGCCGGCCCGCCTGAAGTCAGAGCAGCCGCTCGCGTCAACCCTCCTCCAGCCATGGGAGCCACGCGCCGCTCAAGGGGCAAAAAAAATGGACCCGAAGGTCCATTTTTTTGGGCACAGAGCCTGCCTTTAGAAGGGCAGATCCATATTGCGTAGATCGCGCTTGGTCTCCACCAGCACCAAAGGCTCATTCGAGACCTCGACCACTGGCGGGCGTTCACGCGGTACATGCGCCTGCACGGGCTCTGCGGCAATCGCAGCCTGCACAGCAGCCACACGGTCCGGGTTGCTACCAACCCATTCCAGGCCGGAGTTCTGCGCCAATGCCACCAAATCAGCGGTCGGCAATGAGAACGCTGGCATGGCTGGCAGGGCCTTTTTGCTCACCGAAACAGGAGCGGCAGCCACTGGTACAACCACTGCAGCGGGCGGCTCGACAACCACAGGCACTACCGGGGCCACAGCCACCACTTCCACGGAAGCAGCTTCTGCTACGACCGGTGCAGCCACCAGGCTGGCAGCCGGGGCCACTGCACGCTCGACCAGAGATTGGGCCTGCGGCTCTACCGGGTTAGGGACAAAAGCGGTGGGCTCTGCCGATGGATCACGCGGCGTGCGGTCCTTGCGGTCACGGCCATAACGGTCGCGAGAACGCTTCTCACGGCGCTGTGGCTCCTCGCCTTCTGGACGGGCCTCTTCAGCCTGCGCGGATGCGGGTGCAGCGCTTGCATCGCCTTCTTCTGCGGCCGACTTGGCAGCAGCGAAGTAGGACGGACGCTCTGGGCGCTCGACCGGCTCACGGTCCATACGCGACGACTCACGCGGCGCACGGCCAGGACGGCCGGCATCGGCTGTAGCGTCTGCTAAAGGTGCTTCACCCGCTTCGGCACGCGGTTCCTGGCGTTCACGGCCCGCCTCTTCCCGGTTACCGCGACCGCCACGGCCACGTGGGCCACGCTCACCACGCTCGCCCGCCTGGCGGGGAGCACGGGGCTCCTGGCCGGACTGCTCGGTAACTGCGGCAGCGTCCAGGCTCACACCTTCAGCTGCCGGCACCTGGAGAGACTGCACATCCGCCTCAACACGCTCACGCGGAGCTTGGCGCTCACCACGGCCACGGCCGCCGCGACCACCACGGGCAGCGCCTTCCGAAGCACCTTCGGTGCGCGGGGCAGCATCGCTGCGTTCAAAACGCTCAGCGCCATTACGTGGGGCACGCTCGGGGCGAGCCTCCTGGCCTTCACGACCTTCGCGACCTTCACTGTTGCGCGGGCCACGGCCATTGCGACCTTGACCTTCGCTGCGGCCTTCAGGGGACTCATCACGGCGGCCACCACGGCCACCACGGTTTGCGCCTTCGCCGCGTGGGCCACGGCCTTCACGGCGCTCTTCGGTCTTTGCCGCAGCAGGTGCGGGGGCTGGAGCGACGACCACAGGCGCCACCACCGGTGCGGGAGCAGCACCAAACAAGCCCTTCAGCCAGCCAAAGAAACCTTTCTCCACAGGCGCTGCCACAGGTGCAGCCACTGGAACCACGGGGGCAGGCTGGGGCGCAACCGCCTTGGGCACAGCCACTGGAGCGGGTGCGTCTGGCAACACGCCCTTGATCACCGGCGTTTGCTTATTGGTGGGCTCCTGCGAACGGCGCGTCACCGAGGTGGCGTCGTCGATTTCGTCGGCCATTTTGTAGCTGGCTTCGATATGGTCCAGGCGCGGGTCATCGTGCTTCAAGCGTTCCAGCCTGTAGTTCGGTGTTTCCAGTGTCTTGTTTGGCACCATCAGCACATTGATGCGCTGCTTGAGCTCGATCTTGGCGATTTCGGTACGCTTCTCGTTCAGCAGGAACGAGGCCACATCGACCGGCACCTGGCACATCACCGAGGCGGTGTTGTCCTTCAGCGACTCTTCCTGGATGATGCGCAAGATCTGCAATGCCGAGCTTTCGGTATCGCGGATGTGGCCAGAGCCACCGCAGCGCGGGCAAGGAATCGAAGCACCTTCGCTCAGCGCCGGGCGCAGGCGCTGGCGGCTCATTTCCATCAGGCCGAATTTGCTGATGGTGCCGAACTGCACACGGGCGCGGTCTTGGCGCAACGCATCGCGCAGGCGGTTTTCCACGTCGCGGCGGTTGCGGCTTTCTTCCATGTCGATAAAGTCGATCACGATCAGGCCACCCAAGTCACGCAAACGCATCTGGCGCGCCACTTCTTCGGCAGCTTCCAGGTTGGTACGGGTGGCGGTCTCTTCGATATCGCCGCCACGTATGGAGCGGGCCGAGTTCACGTCCACCGACACCAAAGCCTCGGTGTGGTCAATCACGATGGCGCCGCCGCTAGGCAACTGCACGGTGCGGGCGTAGGCCGATTCAATCTGGTGTTCGATCTGGAAGCGGCTGAACAGCGGCGCGTCGTCACGGTAGCGCTTCACGCGCGCTGCGTGCTCTGGCATGACGTGGGCCATGAACTGCTGGGCCTGCTCGTACACGTCGTCGGTGTCGATCAGGATGTCACCGATATCGTGGTTGAAATAGTCGCGGATGGCGCGAATGACGAGGCTGGATTCCTGGTAAATCAGGAAAGCGCCCTTGCCGCCCTTGCCAGCACCGTCAATCGCGGTCCACAGCTTGAGCAGGTAGTTCAAGTCCCATTGCAGCTCAGGGGCGCTGCGGCCGATGCCGGCGGTGCGCGCAATGATGGACATGCCGTTGGGGTATTCCAACTGGTCCATGTTTTCTTTGAGCTCGGCGCGGTCTTCACCCTCGATACGGCGGCTGACGCCACCGCCACGCGGGTTATTGGGCATCAGCACCACATAACGGCCAGCCAACGACACAAAAGTGGTCAGGGCCGCGCCCTTGTTGCCGCGCTCTTCTTTTTCGACCTGGACCAGCAGTTCCTGGCCTTCGCGGATCACATCACTGATGCGCGCCTGGTTGACCGGCACGCCTTGCGTGAAATATTGCTTGGAGATTTCTTTGAAAGGCAGAAAACCGTGGCGGTCTTCACCATAGTCGACAAAGCAGGCTTCCAGTGAAGGCTCGACGCGGGTGACGACAGCCTTGTAGATATTGCCCTTGCGCTGCTCGCGCCCTTCGATTTCAATTTCATAGTCGAGCAGTTTCTGCCCGTCCACAATCGCTAGCCGACGTTCTTCCGACTGCGTTGCATTAATCAGCATCCGTTTCATGGTGCGTTTCCTTTGACTGGACCATAAGAGGTCCAGAAATATTGTTCAATTCAATACGGCTCAAACCGAGCCTTTGATGCCTGAACAGACGCATGGAAACTAGCGGAACTACCGACATGACTGCACTAGGTAAGCGTTGGCTTACAGGGTGACAGAGGGGGTTGGTGGACGAAAGCGAGGTGGAAGATGGGCTGAGAAGCTATTAAATTTATAGCTGGTTGCGCATATTGTGCGTGCGCTACAGGCGATTCCATGCCAACGGCCGGGGCTATGAGCCACCGCCAGAGGGTTTGAACCATCACCATCAACACAAGAATTCTCGTTTCGATCCGTTGAGCAACCTGCGCACTCAGCATAAAGCTGTGCACAGGTCGACAAGTTGGGGTATTCCGTATCCGTATTTCCATTGCGTCAGCCCCTCCCAAAACCGTTTACCGCCACCGGCGCAAGACTCGCACGGGCTGGCGGCAGATCGCCTCGGGTGGCATCGACCTCGCAGCGCTGTCGGTGTTGTGCTCTAAACTGTGGTGAATCAAGCACTTACGACACAACGCTGGTGAAAAATATTATAGGTGCTAACACAGCCCCCCCCATGCCCGAAGTCAAATTCATTACAGTGGACGCAGAAGACGCGGGCCAACGACTCGACAACTTCCTGATGCGCCGCCTCAAGGGCGTACCCAAAACCCACATCTATCGCATCATCCGCAGCGGCGAAGTGCGGGTCAACAAGGGCCGGGCAGCAGCAGATACACGCATCTCTGACGGCGACGTTATACGGTTGCCGCCAACCCGCTTATCTGAACGTGCCGCAGAAAAAGCCCTGGCCATGGAAACCCATGCCCCGGCACGCGAATTCCCCATACTGTGGGAAGACGAACATCTGCTGGCTATAAATAAACCTGCTGGCGTGGCCGTGCATGGCGGCAGTGGCGTCAGTTTCGGCGTCATTGAACAACTGCGCAAAGCCCGACCCCAAGCTGCCTTTCTGGAGTTGGTGCACAGGCTAGACAGGGAAACGTCCGGTATTTTGCTGCTGGCCAAAAAACGCAGCGCCCTGAAAAACGTGCAGGACCAGTTCCGGGAACGAGAAACCGGAAAAACTTATTTAGCCCTGGTCATCGGGCATTGGCCGAGCAACAAAAAGGTGCTGGACAAATCTTTACACAAGTATCTACTACCCAACGGCGAACGGCGGGTCAAGGTGGTGGCCAAAGATGACCCGGACGGCATGCGCTCACTGACGCTGGTCAAGGTCGCCCAGCACTTCGACGGATTCAGCCTGCTGGAGGTCACCATCAAAACAGGGCGCACCCACCAGATCCGTGTGCACCTTGCCAGTGAGGGCTTCCCGATTGCGGGGGATGACAAATACGGTGACTTCGAGGCCAATAAGGATTTGGCCAAGACGGGCCTAAAGCGCATGTTTCTGCATGCATGGCGCCTGCAGCTAATGCATCCCGCCAAGCCAGAAACACTGGCTCTGATAGCGGCACTGCCGGAAGAATTGCAGCAGTTTTTGCCCTCAGCCACAGTGTCAGGCGGCAACTGAACAGGCCACGCTCGGCGTTTACATCGGTCGGCAATTCACCGATGATGCGTCCACCCTCCGCTACCTGCTACATTTTGGTCTTATGGCCGCTGTCGAACCGTTCAACAAAGAAGCATCTACCGTAGCACTCCCTGGCTTGGGGAGGGTTTTGATCTCCGCCGGAAAGCTGGGCCAAAAGGCTGCAGAAGACATATTCCGCAAGGCCCAAGCCAACCGCAATAGCTTTATCGCCGAGTTGATGGCCGCAGGCGCCGTATCGCCCTCGGACCTAGCCCACACCATGTCCACAGCATTTGCTGCGCCCTTGCTGGACATGGATGCCGTGGACCGCGACAGATTGCCCAAGGACCTGCTAGACGCCAAGATCTGCCAGGCCTACCGCGTGGTAGTACTAAGCAAGCGCAACAACCGCCTGATCGTGGCAACGGCAGACCCGTCCGACCAGGAAGCCGCCGAAAAGATCAAATTCTCCACCCAGCTCGGGGTGGACTGGATCATTGCCGAGTACGACAAGCTTTCACGCCTGGTGGAAGCCAACTCCATGACGGCCAGCGAGGCGATGGACTCCATCATCGGCAACGATTTCGACTTTGACGATACGGCCATGGGGCCGGCAGTTGAAGCAGCCGAAATCAACACGTCGGATGTGGAAGACGCACCGGTGGTGAAGTTTCTGCACAAGATGCTGCTGGATGCATTCGGCATGCGCGCATCGGACCTGCACTTCGAACCTTATGAACACAATTACCGAGTTCGCTTCCGCATCGACGGCGAACTACGTGAAATCGCCTCACCGCCAGTCGCGATCAAGGACAAGCTGGCCTCGCGCATCAAGGTGATCTCTCGGCTGGATATTTCGGAAAAACGAGTGCCGCAAGACGGCAAGATGAAGCTCAAGGTCGGCCCCGACCGCGTGATCGACTTCCGTGTCAGCACGCTGCCTACGTTGTTCGGGGAAAAGATCGTAATCCGGATTCTGGATCCGAGTAGCGCCAAATTGGGCATTGATGCCTTGGGCTATGAACCAGAAGAAAAAGAGCGTGTGCTAACCGCGATCGGCCGCCCCTATGGCATGGTACTGGTCACCGGCCCAACCGGCTCGGGCAAAACCGTGTCGCTCTACACATTTTTGAACCTGCTCAACAAACCTGGCGTGAATATCGCTACGGCTGAGGACCCCTCGGAAATCAACCTTCCGGGTGTGAATCAGGTCAACGTCAACGATAAGGCAGGCCTGACCTTCGCTGTGGCGCTGAAATCTTTTCTGCGGCAGGATCCGGACATCATCATGGTCGGCGAAATCCGGGACTTGGAAACGGCCGACATCTCCATCAAGGCCGCGCAAACCGGCCACTTGGTGTTGTCCACGCTACACACCAACGACGCCCCTACCACCTTGACGCGCATGCGGAACATGGGCATTGCGCCGTTCAACATTGCGTCCAGCGTGATTCTGATCACTGCGCAGCGCCTCGCCCGCCGCCTGTGCGTAACCTGCAAGGCGGTGATCGACATCCCACGCAAGACGATGTTGGAGTCGGGCTTTGAGGAACACGAACTCGACGGATCCTGGAAACCCTACGGACCTGTGGGCTGCAATGCATGCAATAACGGCTATAAAGGGCGCGTTGGCATCTACCAGGTCATGCCGATTTCGGACGAAATTCAGCGCATCATTCTTCGTGACGGCAGCGCAATGGATATTGCCGAACAAGCCAAATCAGAAGGCGTTCGCTCGCTGCGCCAGGCAGGACTGTACAAAGTTAAGCTCGGACTGACTTCGTTGGAAGAAGTGCTCGCTGTGAGTAACGAGTAGACCCATAAGACCCACCTAGAGGCCCCAAACATTCCATGGCAACTGCATCGCCCAGAGACGTAAAGGAGTTTGTCTTCGAATGGGAAGGCAAAGACCGCAACGGAAAGCAAGTCCGTGGCGAAACACGCGCTGCGGGTGAGAACCAGGTCCAGGCATCCTTGCGCCGCCAAGGTGTCTTCCCCACCAAGATCAAGAAGCGCAAAATGCGCTCGGGCAAATCCATCAAGCCCAAGGACATTGCGATCTTCACGCGCCAGTTGGCGACCATGATGAAGGCCGGCGTGCCGCTGCTGCAAGCTTTCGATATCGTGGGCCGAGGCAATGCGAACGCCAGCGTCACCAAGCTGCTGAACGACGTGCGCATGGATGTGGAAACCGGCAGCTCTCTGAGTGCCGCGTTCCGCAAGTTCCCCATGTACTTCGACAGCCTTTACTGCAACTTGGTAGAAGCAGGTGAAGCCGCCGGTATTTTGGAATCCTTGCTGGACCGGCTGGCGGTCTACATGGAAAAAACCGAAGCCATCAAGTCCAAAATCAAGTCAGCGCTGATGTACCCAGCCTCGGTCGTAGTGGTCGCATTTGTAGTGGTGGCCGTGATCATGATTTTCGTGATCCCAGCCTTCAAGGAGGTGTTCAGCAGCTTTGGCGCCAACCTGCCAGCACCTACATTGTTCGTGATTGCCTTGAGTGAATTTTTCGTCAAGTACTGGTGGCTGATATTTGGCAGCATCGGCGGCGGCGGCTATTTCTTTATGCAGGCTTGGCGGCGTAACGAAAAAATGCAGCACTTTATGGATCGGTTATTGCTGCGCGTCCCCGTGTTCGGCGCCCTGATTGAGAAGTCCTGTATTGCGCGCTGGACACGCACCCTTTCCACCATGTTCGCTGCGGGCGTGCCCCTGGTGGAGGCGCTGGACTCGGTCGGCGGCGCATCCGGTAACTCGGTGTTTGAAATCGCAACCGGCAAAATCCAGCAGGAAGTCTCTACCGGCACAAGCCTGACGGTGGCCATGACAAATGCGCACATCTTCCCGTCCATGGTGTTGCAAATGTGCTCGATTGGCGAAGAGTCCGGCTCTATTGACCATATGCTGGGCAAGGCTGCGGATTTTTATGAGGCTGAGGTGGATGACATGGTCGCCGGCCTTTCCAGCCTGATGGAGCCCATCATCATCGTGTTCCTGGGTACCTTGATTGGCGGCATTGTGGTGTCCATGTACCTGCCCATCTTCAAGTTGGGCCAAGTTGTTTGATGCTGGAATTTCAAACAATGGTCGCCCTGGCTGGCGGCATTCTGGGCTTGTTACTGGGTAGTTTTCTCAATGTGGTGGTACACCGCCTGCCCAAGATGATGGAGCAGAGCTGGGCGCAAGAATACGCCGACATGCAGGGCCAGGAACCACCTGCGGTACAGCCGCTAAACTTGCTGGTTCCCCGCTCGCGTTGCCCACACTGCGCACACCAGATACGGTGGTTTGAGAATGTGCCTGTAGTCAGCTATGTGTGCCTGCGCGGTCGATGCTCCGCCTGCCAAGCGCAAATCAGCCCCCGCTATCCCTTGGTAGAACTGGCTACCGGCGGCCTTTTCTTTTTTTGCTTCTGGCATTGGGGCCCGTCCTTCACCGGACTGGCCTGGAGCGGCTTTGCCGCAGCTTTATTGACACTGGCATTGATCGACTGGGACACCACGCTCCTGCCCGACAGCATCACCCTGCCCTTGGTCTGGGCCGGCTTGATTGCATCTTCCCTGCATTGGACGTCCGTGCCCATGTTCGCTTCACTATGGGGTGCCGTAGCCGGCTATCTGTCGCTCTGGAGCATCTACTGGATCTTCAAGCTGCTGACTGGCAAGGAAGGCATGGGCTATGGGGACTTCAAGCTATTTGCGGCGCTGGGCGCCTGGTTTGGCTGGGAGGCGCTGGTGCCCATGGTTCTGATGGCCTCGGTCATCGGTGCAGTAATTGGCATTGCCATGAAATTCAGTACCGGTCTGCGCGAAGGTGGCTATATACCGTTCGGGCCGTTTCTTGCCGGAGCCGGATTGACCTCGATGGTCTTCGGGCCCGAAGCCATTTTGCATTTTGTCGGCCTGTAGAACTGTGCAAGGTGGCCTTCGACTAGGCCTCACAGGAGGCATAGGCAGCGGTAAAAGCACGGTGGCGCAGATGCTGCAGGCACGGGGAGCCGCCCTGATCGATGCCGATGCCATCGCACGCGCCAGCACCGCAGCCGAAGGCGCAGCCATCCCAGCCATAAGCAGGCGTTTTGGCGCGGAATTTCTAACCCCCGCCGGCGCACTGGACCGCGACAAGATGCGCGCCCTGGCCTTCTCCGATGCCAGCGCAAAACACGCACTGGAAGCCATCGTCCACCCCCTCGTAGCCAAGGAAATTGAGAGTCAATTCCAGGCAGCACAGGCTGCTGGTATGGCCTGCGTGGTGTTCGATATTCCCTTGCTGACAGAGTCTGGCCACTGGCGTGGCAAGCTGGACCGTATCCTCGTCATCGACTGCCTGGTCAGCACCCAAATCACCCGTACGGTCACCCGCAGCCAGTTGTCCGAAATAACCGTGCGACAGATCATCCAGGCCCAGGCCAGCCGAGAGCAGCGCCTGGCCCTGGCCGATACCGTGATCTATAACGAAGGCCTATCGCTGGCCCAATTACGCCAGCAGGTCGAGCAAATCGCCCCCTACTTCGGGCTATGATGCCGCCACAGGAAAATCTGCGTGATTCTTTACGAATATCCCTTTAACGAACGTATACGCACCTATCTGCGGCTGGAACATCTCTTCCGGCGGCTGGGTGAACTGGTGCCCCGCGCCCACGCGCTGGACCACCATTACGCACTGACCACGATTTTTGAGATCATGGACGTGGCTGCACGCGCCGACCTCAAGTCAGACGTGATGCGGGATCTGGAAAAACAAAAAAACATACTCAACGGCTACCGTGGCAACCCATCCATCGCGGAAGACGTATTGGACGAGGTCATAGGCCAGCTCGACACCTGCTACACCGCACTGCACGAGCAACCCGGCAAAGCCGGCCACAGCCTGACGGAAAACGACTGGCTGATGGGCTTGCGCAGCCGAGTCAGCATCCCGGGCGGTACCTGCGGCTTCGATCTGCCAGCGTATTACGCATGGCAGCACCAGCCCGCCGATGTGCGCCGCCAAGCGATTGAGAAATGGGCGCACACCCTGGCGCCACTGGCCGAGTCCATCCACCACTTGCTGAAAATGCTGCGCGACTCCGGCGCGCCGCAAAAAGTCATCGCCATTGGCGGACAGTTCCAACAAAACCTGCCCCAGGGCCGCACCTACCAGCTGCTGCGTCTGCGCATAGACCCCGCGCTGAGCTTGATTCCCGAGATCAGTGGCAACCGGCTGATGGTTTCGGTACGCATGATGCGCCACGAGGCAGACGACCATCTGCACTCCTGCAGCGACGACGCCTCGTTCGAACTCACCCTCTGCGCCTGAGCATGTCCGATACCGCCACCCCAGTGCCGAAAAAATGGGTTGTTTGCCCTACCTGCAAAGGTAAAAGCCTGTACGCCGCCAGCAATGCCTACCGTCCGTTTTGCTGCGAACGCTGTAAAAACTTGGACTTTGGCGCCTGGGCCAGTGCCAGCTTCAGCTTGCCTGCTGAAGCACCGCCTGACGACCTCGTCTTTGGTGACGCTCGCTTGCAATAAATTTATAAGAAATACGGCTGCAGCGCAGATAAAACCTGCGCGTTAAGCTACAGAATGTGTAGCACCCTGGAAATCCCGCTCCTGGGCCAACCAAGCCAGTACCGGCACGGTACCGGGTAGCACCGGTGTCACCTGTAGAGGCAGTAACTGCCAGGCATGGGTTTGGCCTTCGCGCATTTCTAGCGTACCCACCCAGTCAAAAACCTTGCAAAAGTGCAGACGCACCAAGGCGTGCGGGTAATCCACCAGTTCCACCTTCCAGGCTTGTGCGGCGCCTATGGTGATACCCAGTTCTTCCTGCAACTCCCGGCGCAGAGCCTGCTCCACCGTTTCGCCCTGCTCCAGCTTGCCACCTGGAAATTCCCAGTAGCCTGCATACACCTTGCCTTCAGGCCGGGATGTCACCAGAAAGTGGCCGTCCGACTGCACCAGCACGCCCACCGCAACCTCGACGATGGCGCGCTCCGGGCCACCTTCACGCGGCCGGTCCGCGTCGGCTACCAGGGGCTGCCCGCTCATGCCGCACGCATGTGCTGGCCCGCGTAGTCACGCGCGAACTGGTATGCCACACGCCCGCTGCGGGAGCCACGCTCCAACGCCCACACCAGGGATGCCGGACGCGCCGCGGCAACCGCCTCTGCATCCACGCCGAAAGACTGCAGCCACTGGGCCACAATGGCCAGATATTCGTCCTGCGAGAACGGATAGAAGCTGACCCACAGTCCGAAACGCTCGGACAGGGAAATCTTTTCCTCCACCACTTCACCCGGATGCACCTCGCCATCCTCCGTGTGCGTGTAGCTAAGGTTTTCCTTCATGTACTCAGGCAGCAAATGGCGACGGTTGCTGGTGGCATAGATCAGCACGTTGGGGCTGGCCGCAGCCACCGAGCCATCCAGAATCGACTTCAAGGCCTTGTAGCCGGCTTCACCTTCTTCAAAGCTCAGGTCGTCGCAGAACACGATGAATTTCTCGGGCCGGTCGGCCACCACATCAACGATGTCCGGCAAATCCACCAAGTCGGCCTTGTCCACCTCGATCAGGCGCAGACCGCGTGGCGCGTAAGTATTCAGGCAGGCCTTAATCAAAGAAGACTTGCCCGTCCCGCGCGCACCCGTCAGCAGCACATTATTGGCGGGCTTGCCATCTACAAACTGCAAGGTGTTGCGCTGGATTTTTTTCTTCTGAAGGTCGATTTCTTTCAGGTCGGCCAGCGCCATGCTGCCAATGTGGCGCACCGGCTCCAGCACGCCATGGCCCGAGCCCCGGCGGCGGTAGCGGAAGGCAATTGCTGCATTCCAATCCGGTGCCTGCACCGGCTGGGGCAGGATGGACTCCACGCGCTGCAGCAGCTGCTCAGCCCGCTCGATCAGGCGCTCGAATTTCTCGTTCATGACCGGTAGTCCGCGTTAATGGACACATATTCGTGGCTGAAATCGCAGGTCCACACCGTGTCAGCCGCATTACCGCGGCCCAGTCCCACGCGCACAGTGATTTCGCTCTGCTTCATCACGCGCTGGCCGTCTTCTTCGCGGTACGTGGGGTTGCGCCCACCGTTGACCACCACGTGTACATCATCCAGAAACAGGTCGATACCGGTCTGGTCCAGATCAGTGATACCTGCATAACCCACCGCTGCCAAGATACGGCCCAGGTTGGGATCGCTGGCAAAAAATGCAGTCTTGACCAGGGGCGAATGGGCAATCGCATAAGCCGCCAACCGGCATTCTTCGGACGTCTTGCCGCCCTCAACACGCACCGTGATGAACTTGGTCGCACCCTCGCCATCGCGGACGATGGCCTGGGCCAATTTTTGGGCCACCGACAGCATCGCGGTTTTCAAGGCCTGGCCGTCGGCACTGTCCAGCGTGGTAATTTGCGCATGCGCAGCCTTGTGGGTGGCGATGACGACAAAAGAGTCGTTTGTAGAGGTGTCACCATCGATGGTGATTCGGTTGAACGAGGCATCCGCCAAGTCCTTGGCCAGCTGCGCCAGCAATGACGGATGAACATTCGCATCCGTGGCCATAAAGCCCAGCATGGTGGCCATGTTTGGACGGATCATGCCCGCGCCCTTGCTGATACCCGTCACCGTCACGGTGGCGCCGCCCAGTTGCGCCTGAGCGCTAAAGGCCTTAGGCAGGGTATCGGTGGTCATGATGGCCTCTGCAGCACGGCCCCAGTTGTCCGCACGGGCATCGGCTAAAGCGGCAGGCAAGCCGGCATTGATGCGGTCATGCGGCAGCGACTCCATGATCACGCCGGTGGAAAAAGGCAGGATCTGCTCGGGCGCCAAGTCAAGATACTGAGCCAGCGCGATACAGGTGGACTTGGCACGCATCAGGCCATCCTCGCCTGTGCCGGCATTGGCATTGCCGGTATTCACCAGAATCGCACGGATGCCCAGGCCAGCCGCCAGGTGCTCGCGGCAAATCTGCACGGGCGCTGCACAGAAGCGGTTTTGCGTGAACACGCCAGACACTGAAGCGCCTTCGTCCAACTGCACTACCAGCAAGTCTTTGCGATTAGCCTTGCGCACACCGGCCTCGGCAATGCCCAAAGACACGCCCGGCACGGGGTGTAGATCAGCGGGATTGGGAGCAGACAGATTCACGGGCATAACAGTCTTTCAAAATGACGTTGCAAGCAGGGACATATCATGAAAAAACGGGCCGTAGCCCGTCATCCAGCTGGTTGGCAGTTATACCAACTTGCCGTGGCACAGCTTGTAGCGCTTGCCGCTACCGCAAGGGCAAGGGTCGTTGCGCCCCACGCGCGGCACCTCGGCAGCAGCTTGGGTATTCGCATCCACGCGGGTTTCCACCTCGCCGGTTTCGGTCGGCGCGGTATAGGTCACGTTGGCAATGCTTTCGGCCCGGTTTTCCATGGCCTCGGCCGCTTCGCCAAGTTGCTCGCTGGATTGGACCTTGACCGTCATCAGAACCTTGGTCACATCGTTTTTCACGGTGTCCAGCAACTGGCCAAACAACTCGAAGGCTTCGCGCTTGTATTCCTGCTTGGGCTGCTTTTGCGCGTAGCCGCGCAAATGGATGCCTTGGCGCAGATAGTCCAACGAGCTCAGATGCTCACGCCAGTGGGTATCTATGCTTTGCAGCAGCACCATCCGCTCAAACTGGGTGAAGTTGTCACCGCCCACCTGCTCCACCTTGGCCTGGAAGGAGGCGTTCGCCACGTCCAGCACCTTCTGCACTATATCTTCGTCCGTGATGGCACTGGCTGCCTGCACATACGCGGCCAAAGGCAAGTCCAGCTGCCATTCATCCAGCAAGGCTTTTTCCAGGCCTGGAATATCCCATTGCTCTTCCACCGACTCGGCCGGAACGAATTGGCGCACCAGATCCATCACGCAGCCCTCGCGCAAAGATTCGATCTGCGCCGTCAAATCCGCAGCGTCCAAAATCTCGTTGCGCTGCTGGTAGATGACCTTACGTTGGTCATTGGAAACGTCGTCGTACTCCAACAACTGCTTGCGCACATCGAAGTTGCGCGCTTCCACCTTACGCTGGGCGCTCTCAATGCTGCGCGTCACAATGCCGGCTTCAATGGCTTCACCGTCGGGCATCTTGAGCCGGTCCATGATGGACTTGACGCGGTCGCCGGCAAAAATGCGCATCAGCGGATCGTCCAGGCTCAGGTAGAAACGTGAGGAACCTGGGTCACCCTGGCGGCCCGAACGGCCGCGCAACTGGTTGTCGATTCGGCGCGATTCATGGCGTTCTGTGGCAATGATGCGCAGACCGCCCAGAGCCTTGACGGCTTCGTGGTCCTGGGCCCACTGGGCACGTACGCGCTCAATTTCCGCCTGCTTGGATGCTTCGTCCAAGTCTGGGTTGGCATGGATCGGCTCCAACGCTTTTTCCAAGTTCCCACCCAGCACGATGTCCGTGCCACGCCCTGCCATATTGGTGGCGATGGTGATCATCTTGGCACGCCCTGCCTGGGCCACGATATCGGCCTCGCGGGCATGCTGCTTGGCGTTCAAGACCTGGTGAGGCAAACCGGCTTGGTTGAGCAAGCGATCAATGATTTCCGAATTTTCGATCGAGGTGGTACCAACCAGCACCGGCTGACCGCGCTCGTAGCATTCGCGGATGTCCTTGATGGCAGCTTCGTATTTTTCGCGTGTCGTCTTGTAAACACGGTCCAGTTGGTCCTCGCGGCGGCTCACGCGGTTCGGCGGAATCACCACGGTTTCCAGGCCGTAGATTTCCTGGAACTCGTACGCCTCTGTATCTGCCGTACCGGTCATGCCGGACAACTTGCCATACAGGCGGAAGTAATTTTGAAAGGTGATGGATGCCAGCGTCTGGTTTTCTGCCTGGATCGATACGCCCTCTTTGGCTTCCACTGCCTGGTGCAGGCCCTCGCTCCAGCGGCGCCCCGACATCAAACGCCCGGTGAACTCGTCCACGATGACGATTTCGCCGTCTTGCACCACATAGTGCTGATCGCGGTGGTAAAGGTGATTGGCCCGCAACGCCGCATACACATGGTGCATCAAGGTGATGTTGGCCGGGTCGTACAAGGAGGCGCCCGGCGCGAGCAAACCCTGCTCTGAAAGTATGCGCTCGGCGTTTTCATGCCCGTCTTCGGTTAAAAAGACTTGGTGGGATTTTTCGTCGATAGTGAAGTCGCCCGGCTTGGTAACACCTTCTCCGGTACGCGGATCTGCCTCACCTTCCTGACGCGTGAGGAGGGGAATCACCTTGTTGATCGCGATATAGGTCGCCGTGTGGTCTTCCGCTTGACCGCTGATGATCAGCGGGGTGCGTGCTTCGTCGATCAGGATGGAGTCAACCTCGTCGACGATGGCGTAGTTCAAGCCGCGCTGCACACGGTCGCGCACTTCGTACACCATGTTGTCACGCAGGTAGTCGAAGCCGTACTCGTTATTGGTGCCGTAGGTAATGTCTGCGGCGTAGGCGGCCTGCTTTTCTTCGCGCGGCATGTTCGGCAGATTGACGCCGACGGTTAGGCCCAGAAAGTTGTACAGCCGCTCCATCCAGCGCGCATCACGGTTCGCCAGGTAGTCATTGACGGTGACCACGTGCACACCTTTGCCCGAAAGCGCATTCAGATACACCGGCAATGTAGCGGTCAAGGTCTTGCCTTCACCGGTACGCATTTCTGAGATCTTGCCGTTGTGCAACGACATCCCGCCCAGCATCTGCACATCGAAGTGGCGCATCTTCATGACCCGCTTGGAGCCCTCCCGGACCACCGCAAACGCCTCCGGCAGAATGGAATCCAGCGACTCACCGCCCGCAACCCGCTGCTTGAACGCTAGCGTTTTTTCCCGCAAGGCATCATCTGACAGCTTTTCATACTGGGACTCCAACGCATTGATGCCCTCAAGCGTCTTGCGGTACTGTTTCAGCAAACGTTGATTACGGCTGCCGAAAATTTTGGTCAGGAAATTGGTGGTCATGAATGCGAGACCGGCACAAACACGGTAGCCGCGGTGTGGCGATCGAAATCCCTAAAGTATCTTGGAGTCAGTTGAGGCTTTGGAGAAAGAAGTCAACCCATGGTTTGCAAAACTTCCGATCCACAATCGACGGATTTTAACCATCTGCTGGCGGCCAGATAAAAGCCGGCTATTGCAGCCTAGCATTTGCCGCGCCGGGGATAATCGACGCTTCCATGCGCAAAAGCAACCACTACGTCACGCTGCAGCAGGCAGCCTCAGCATCGCCGACATTGGCACGCCTGACCGCGCTGGCAAAAGATTCGAACGAACGTTTAAAAGCCATCAAGGGACTCATGCCCGAAGCCCTGTGGTCAACCATTCAAGCCGGACCGATCGATGGCGAGAGCTGGTGCCTGCTGGTGAACAACAATGCCGTTTCGGCAAAGCTGAGGCAGTTATCCCCCGCTTTGCTGGCGCATTTAAGAACCAAGGGGTGGGATGTGACTGCCATCCGCCTCAAAGTAAAAATGAAGACAGATGTTTAAGATGTGGTGCCGATTGTCGGAATCGAACTGACGACCTACCGCTTACAAGGCGGTTGCTCTACCAACTGAGCTAAATCGGCAACTTTTCTATTTTAACCAATCGACGGGCGCTTTTTCAGCCACCCAACTTTTTACTTTACACGCTTCAATGCAGGTCGTGCGCCGCCCGATGGCCGTGGCGGCTCGGGAGGCTCTTCACCCTCATTAGCATCCAACGTGACTGCTTTGAGGGACGGGTCCGCCACCACTGCACTTGGCGCACTCTTCAGCACAACATCGGCAGTAGGCGCTGACACCGGCGAAGGAAAAGCCATACCCTGCCCATTTTCGCGTGCATAGATGGCAATCACCCGACCAATCGGCACCAGGATTTCGCGCGGCGTGCCCGCGAAGCGGGCTTTGAACTCGATGAAATCATTCCCCAGCTTGAGCGAGCTGGTCGCATCAAAGCTGATATTGAGAACAATTTCACCGTCTTTCACATACTCCCGCGGAACCTGCACCGAATCGTCGACCAGCACGGCTACGTAGGGCGTAAATCCATTGTCGGTACACCACTCGTACAGCGCCCTGATCAAGTAAGGTCGCGTGGAAGTCGAATCCAAGGCTTGCATGATGGACAACCGATGCTCCTACTTACTTGCGCATCACTTTTTCAGACGGCGTCAATGCCTCGATATAGGCAGGACGGGAGAAAATGCGCTCAGCGTATTTCAGCAGCGGGGCCGCATTCTTGCTCAGGTCGATGCCATAGAAATCCAGACGCCAGAGCAAGGGGGCAATTGCCACATCCAGCATGGAGAAGTTGTCACCCAGCATGTACTTATTCTTCAAGAACACGGGGGCCAATTGGGTCAGGCGATCGCGGATGTGGGCACGGGCTTTTTCCAGGGCTTTTTCATTGCCTTTGGAAGCGCGCGATTCCAGCAGGGCAACGTGCACGAACAATTCCTTTTCGAAATTGAGTAAGAACAGGCGCACACGGGCACGATCGACAGGGTCACCGGGCATCAGCTGGGGATGCGGAAAACGCTCATCAATGTATTCATTGATGATGTTCGATTCGTACAGGATCAGATCCCGCTCCACCAGAATCGGCACCTGGCCATAGGGATTCATGACGCTGATGTCTTCGGGCTTGTTGTAGAGGTCCACATCACGGATTTCGAAGTCCATGCCCTTTTCAAACAATACGAAACGGCAGCGGTGAGAAAACGGGCAGGTCGTTCCTGAATACAAGACCATCATGGCAAGGGGCTCCTAAAAATCAAAAAGAGTGGGGTGCGCAAAGCATGCCCACTCTACAAATCCCGGGCATAAGACCCGGGACACCAAATACTGCAACAGGTCTACTTGACGTCTTTCCAGAACGCCGCGTTGAGCCGCCACGTGAAGAGAGTCAAAACTCCCAAAAACAATAGCACCCAGACACCCACACGCACGCGGCTGTTCTGTGCCGGCTCGCCCATCCACTGGAGATAGCTCACCAAATCACCCACAGCCTGCTCATACTGCAAAGGAGTCATGGTACCGGGAGTAACTTGCTCCCATCCCTTGAACACCTTCACCTCATGCCCATGCTCTTCTACTTCTGCATAAACAGGCTTGCGGCTTCCCTGCAGCTCCCACAGCACATGGGGCATGCCCACATTCGGGAACACCAGATTGTTCCAGCCCGTAGGCTTGGTATCGTCTGGGTAGTAGCTACGCAAATAGGTATACAAGTAGTCCGCACCAGTACCACCGTGACCGGAGCGCGAACGGGTAATCAACGTCAGATCGGGCGGATTGGCGCCAAACCAGTCTTTGGCCTGTCGAGGATCGATGGCCGCCTTCATGGTTTCGCCAACCTTTTCCGTGGTGAACAGCAGATTATCCTTGATCTGCTGATCGGTCAGTCCGATATCCCGTAAACGATTGAAACGCATGAACGCTGCGGAGTGGCAGCTAAGGCAGTAATTGACAAATAACTTGGCTCCGTTTTGCAGGGCGGCCAGGTCGTTGGTTTTGTTGGGCGCCTTGTCCCAATGGACCTCATTGCCTTCCGAAGCCTGCGCACCGAATGACAGTGCGAGCGCCGCGAGCATGCCGAGAATCAGTTTTTTCATATTCAGAATCTCCGGCTTAGTGCGCAGTGAAAATAATGCGACTGGGCACTGGCTTGGGCGTTCCCAAGCGACTCCACCACGGCATCAGCAGGAAGAAACCGAAATAGAACAGCGTGCCAATCTGGGAAACGCGGCCACCGATATCTGATGGTGGCTGCACACCCAAATAACCCAGAACCAGGAAATTCACGACGAACACCGCATACACGTATTTGTGCCAGCTAGGGCGATAACGAATGGACTTCACAGGACTGTGGTCCAGCCAAGGCAGGAAGAACAAGATGATGACTGCGCCACCCATGGCAACCACCCCCCAGAACTTCGCGTCAATCGACATCATCATGGCCACCACGCCCGCGGCCACCACCACAATAGCCGCCTTGACAAAACTGGGCAACTTGAACTTGAACACACCCAGAGCCGCACCACCCACCACGCAAGCGATCAACGCATACATCATCTCGCTGGTAATGGCGCGCAGCATGGAGTAGAACGGGGTGAAATACCATACTGGAGCAATGTGTAGGGGCGTCTTCAGCGAATCGGCTGGAATGAAGTTGTTGTATTCCAAAAAGTAGCCACCAAACTCTGGCGCAAAGAAGATGATGGCCGTGAACACCATCAAGAACACGCTGACACCAAAAATGTCGTGCACTGAGTAGTAAGGATGGAACGGAATTCCGTCCAAAGGATGACCATTCGCATCCTTGGGAGCATTCGGACCCTTGATTTCCACACCGTCGGGGTTGTTGGAGCCGACTTCATGCAGTGCAATGATGTGCGCCGCCACCAGGCCCAGTAAGACCAAGGGCACTGCAATCACGTGGAAGCTGAAGAAGCGGTTCAGAGTCGCATCACCCACTACGTAATCACCACGAATCAACAGGGCCAGATCCGGACCTACGAAGGGAATGGCAGAGAACAGGTTCACGATCACCTGCGCACCCCAATAGCTCATCTGCCCCCAGGGCAGCAAGTAGCCCATGAAAGCCTCGGCCATCAGACACAGAAAGATTGCACAACCGAAGATCCACACGAGTTCACGTGGCTTGCGGTACGAGCCATAGAGCAAGCCTCTGAACATGTGAAGGTACACGACCACGAAGAACGCGGAAGCGCCAGTGGAGTGCATATAGCGTATCAACCAGCCCCAAGGCACATCGCGCATGATGTACTCCACCGAGGCGAATGCCAGGTTGGAATCGGGCTTGTAGTGCATCACCAAAAAGATGCCAGTGACGATTTGCAGCACCAGCACCAGCAGGGACAACGAACCAAAGATGTACCAGAAGTTGAAGTTCTTGGGTGCGTAGTACTCCGACATATGCTCTTTGAAGAGCTTGCTTGCCGGGAAGCGGTTGTCTACCCAATTCAACAGCTTTTCTGGGCCGCTGGCATTGGGGGAGATTTCTTTATATACAGCCATGTGGGGTTCCCTCAAGCCTTCTTGTCTTCACCAATCAGCAGACGCGTATCCGAAAGATACATGTGCGGCGGAACTGGCAAGTTGTCTGGGGCGGGTTTGTTCTTGTAGACGCGGCCGGCCATGTCGAAAGTCGAGCCATGGCATGGGCAGAGGAAGCCACCTGCCCATTCATTGGGCAAAGAGGGCTGAGGACCCGGCGTGAACTTATCCGAAGGCGAGCACCCTAAGTGGGTACATATGCCTACGACCACCAGAAATTCCGGTTTGATGGAACGACCTTCGTTACGGGCGTATTCAGGAGTGAATTCGGAAGGATTGCGCAATGATTTGGGATCGGCCAATTCGGCATCCAGCTTGGGCAACTCGGCGACCTGCTCCGGCGTTCGCCGCAATATCCATACGGGTTTGCCGCGCCATTCCACCGTCATTTTTTCACCCGGCTTGAGGCCCGAAATATCGGCTTCTACCGCAGCACCGGCGGCTTTGGCACGCTCTGAAGGCTGAAAGGTACTTACGAAAGGGATGGCGGTTGCTACGCCACCCACAGCACCGGCACAGCCGGATGCAATCAACCACGTTCGCTTGCTGTTGTCCACTGAAGCATCACTCATGGGGGTCCTCAAATTCATTGCCGTTTGGGATCAACTACCGATTGTATCCGAGCGATATCGTTCACCCCATCCCGGCAAACCCGCTACAGCTGGTCCATGTGGCGGAAATTATGGAGAATAATGACCCTCGTCAAACTACAAGGAAAAGACATGGGAATGCTGCAGGAATTTAAGGAATTCGCCGTAAAAGGCAACGTGATCGACCTCGCAGTCGGTGTCATCATCGGGGGCGCTTTCGGCAAGATCGTGGACTCGGTGGTAGGTGACCTGATCATGCCGGTGGTGGGAACAGTTTTCGGCAAGCTTGATTTTTCCAGCATGTTCGTCGTCCTGGGCACGCCACCTGCGGGCACGGCGATGACTGTGGCCGATCTCAAGAAAGCTGGCGTGCCAGTGTTTGCCTACGGCAACTTCATCACCGTCGCGGTGAACTTCGCCATCCTGGCTTTCATCATCTTCATGATGGTGAAGCAGATCAACCGCTTCAAGAAAGATGCACCAGCACCTGCTGTGGCAGAACCGGTGACTCCCGAAGACATTTTGCTTCTGCGCCAGATCCGCGACAGTCTGAACAAATAGACTCGGCCCGCATCGGCACTCAATTTTTCAGAACAGAAAACACCCGCCAAGCTCGCGCTGGCGGGTGTTTTTTTATATGCCCAATCTCACGGAAAGCGGCACAACTGGCGCGCCATGCGAATAGCGGCCACCAGGCTAGAGGCATCGGCAACACCCGTGCCCGCAATATCGAATGCCGTGCCGTGGTCCGGGCTGGTGCGCACCAGTGGCAGGCCCAGCGTCACATTCACGCCCTGCTCCACACCCAGGTATTTCACGGGGATTAACCCCTGGTCGTGGTACATGGCAACCACCACGTCAAACTCGCCCGGCTCGCCATTTTT
This sequence comes from Rhodoferax sp. SPJ21, assembly GCF_058216335.1. Classification (NCBI taxonomy): domain Bacteria; kingdom Pseudomonadati; phylum Pseudomonadota; class Betaproteobacteria; order Burkholderiales; family Comamonadaceae; genus Rhodoferax; species Rhodoferax sp. SPJ21. Next base: position 1,129,684 of record NZ_JBYZMO010000002.1, on the reverse strand, counting down.
GGCGCGGGCGCGCATAAAGATGGTGTCGGGCGCATAGGGCCCGTGGGCGTCTATGCCCTCGGCCTGCGCTGCCGCAATCGCTGGGATGATGGTGTCTATCTCTTCCCTGCCGAACAAGCCCCCTTCGCCCGCATGCGGGTTCAGACCGGCCACGCCGATGCGCGGCGTGCAGCCCAGTGCTGCGCCCACAGACTCGTGGGTGATGCGCAAGGTTTGCAACACGCCATCGAAGGTCACCGCGTCGATTGCCTGGCGCAAGGACATGTGGATGCTGACCAGCACCGTACGCAGTTCGTCGTTGGCCAGCATCATGCGCACCGGCACATCCTGCAACGGCTTGCCGAGAAAGGCTGCAGCCTCGGCCTGCAACAACTCGGTGTGCCCCGGAAACGGCACGCCGGCAGCCGCCAGAGCCTCTTTGTGCAGAGGCGCTGTCACCACCGCCGCCAACTCGCCGCGCAGTGCGGCACGGCCGGCCCAGACTACGCAATCGGCGGCAACCTTGCCCGCTAAAGCACTCACTTGCGCATATGGAATCTGCGTGCGATGCTCTGTTATTTGTAGCACAGGGATGCAGAGCGGCGGTACGGACCAGACCTCCTGCGACGCCGCGATCAGCGCCACCGGCAAGGCAGGCCGGCCAGGACCACTGATCAACTGGGAGGCGCGGCGCATGGTGGCCAGATCGCCGGCCACAAAACAGCCCTGGGCGGCGTCGGGCGCGTCACGAAAAGCCTTGGCGATAGTCTCCGGGCCGATGCCGGCCGGGTCGCCCAAGGTGATGGCAATAGGAAGTTGCAGGGCTTGCATCATGCGGGATTGGGTATGTCAATGAAGGCGTGGGCTACACCCAGTTGCGCCGCCACATGGGCTGCCACCGCAGGTGCGCCGTAGCGCTCGCTGGCATGGTGGCCGCAGGCGATGAAGGCGACACCGCATTCACGCGCGTAGTGGGCCTGGGGCTCGGAAATCTCGCCGGTGATGAAAGCATCGGCTCCGGCGGCGATGGCAGCCTCGAAATAGCCTTGTGCTCCGCCTGTGCACCATGCTATCTTTTTAATAGCACCCTGCACACCAGGAATCTGCACTACCGGCCGATCCAATACTTTTTCTACATGCTGGGCCAAGGCCTGTACCGAGTCAAAAACACCGCCATCGGCGCGCTCACCCAGAAAGCCCAGTTCGTTATCGCCAAACTGCCCCGCCCCCAGCAGCCCCAGGCGCGCCCCCAATTGGGCGTTGTTGCCCAGCGTGGGGTGGGCGTCCAGTGGCAGATGGTAGGCATACAGATTGATGTCATGGGCCAACAGCAAAGCCAGGCGCTGCTTCATCCAACCGGTCACCGTGCCGCTCTGCCCGCGCCAAAACAGGCCGTGGTGCACAAAGATGGCATCGGCCTGCTGGGCCACAGCCGCCTCAATCAGGGCCAGACTGGCGGTGACGCCGGAGACGATGCGTGTGATCTGGGGCTTGCCTTCGACCTGCAGACCGTTGGGCCCGTAGTCCTTGAAGCGCGCGGGTTGTAGCAAGGCATCGAAAGCCTGCAGCAGTGCGGTGCGAGAGGTACTCATAGGGCCATTTTCGCAGCTACGACGCACCCACAGCATTGCCCAACAACAAGATCCCCTCACGGTGGATAAAGTAGATCCGCTAAGGTTGTGACGCCCGTGCAGCTTGGGAGACAATGGCCTATTTGCCCGTGTTTGCGGCCACTCTGCCCGCCGCGCCACTCCACCACATTTCCCACCATGAAGCGCCTCTGGCTCCTGTTTGCCCAAACCGCCACCATTTTGCTGGCCGCCTATTTCGTCGTCACCACGCTCAAACCCGAGTGGCTGGGCAAAAGGCCGTTTTCCGGCACCACCATCTCCTTGATCGAAGCCCCCGCGAGCGCATCCAGCGCGCCGGCTTCGGGCAGTTTCAGCGCCGCCGCGAAAAAGGCATCGCCTGCGGTGGTCAGCATCAACACCAGCAAGATGGCCGAGCGCGACCCGCGCAGCGACGACCCCTGGTTCAAATTCTTCTATGGCGAGCGCGGCAACCAGGCCCAGGTGGGCCTGGGCAGCGGCGTGATCGTCAGCGACAGCGGCTACATCCTGACCAATAACCACGTGGTGGAAGGCGCGGATTCCATCGAAGTCACGCTCACCGACAGCCGCCACGTGCAGGCCCAGGTGATAGGCACCGACCCGGACACCGACCTGGCCATCCTCAAGATCAATCTGGACAAGCTGCCGGTGATGGTGCTGGGCAGCTCAGACGCGCTGCAGGTGGGCGACCAGGTGCTGGCGATCGGCAACCCGTTTGGCGTGGGCCAGACGGTCACCAGCGGCATCGTCAGCGCGCTGGGCCGCAACCAGTTGGGCATCAACACCTTTGAGAACTTCATCCAGACCGACGCGGCCATCAACCCCGGCAACTCTGGCGGAGCGCTGGTGGATGTGAACGGCAATCTGATGGGCATCAACACGGCCATCTACTCGCGCTCCGGCGGCAGCATGGGCATTGGCTTCGCCATTCCCGTATCCACCGCCAAGCTGGTGCTGGAAGGCATCGTTACCGAGGGGCAGGTGCGCCGCGGCTGGATCGGTGTGGAGCCCAACGATTTGTCCCCCGAGCTGGCCGAAACCTTCGGCGTGAAGACGCTACAGGGCGTGATCATCACAGGCGTGCTGCAGAACGGCCCCGCCGCCCACGCCGGCATCCGGCCCGGCGACGTGATCAAGATGGTGGCCGACAAGCCGGTGAACACGGTCTCGGAGTTGCTGACCAGCGTGGCCATGCTCAAGCCCGGCATCAGCAGCAAATTCAGCGTGCTACGCCAGGACAAGGAACTGAGCCTGGACGTGACCCCGGGCCTGCGCCCCAAGCCCGTGCGGCAAGAGCGCTAATTCGCTACAAAATTAATAGCCTCTCACGCAGATAATTCCTGCGCCAGAGGCATATTTAATCAAGATTCTGCCGGCTTGGCGTCGTCATCTGGCGCCTGGGTGTGTTTGATGAAAACTTGCGCCGCCCAGATGCCTATCTCGTACAGCAGGCACATGGGAATGGCCAGCGCCAGCTGGGACACCACATCGGGCGGCGTCACGACGGCAGCCACGATGAAGGCGAGCACCACAAAGTAGCCGCGAAAGCTCTTCAGCTTGTCGATGCTGACCAGACCCATGCGCGCCAGCACCACCACCACGATAGGCACCTCAAAGGCCAAACCGAAGGCCAGGAACATGGTCAGCACAAAGCTCAGATAGGCCTCGACGTCCGGCGTTGCCTTGATGCTGTGCGGCGCAAAGTTCTGGATGAACTTGAACACCTGGCCAAACACGAAGAAGTAACAAAACGCCACGCCCACAAAGAACAGCAGCGTGCTCGACACCACCAGGGGCAGCACCAGCTTCTTTTCGTGGGAATACAGGCCAGGCGCCACAAAGGCCCACACCTGCCACAGCACCACCGGCAGCGCAATCATCAGCGCAGCCATAAACATGACCTGGATAGGCACCATGAAAGGTGAAATCACCGAAGTGGCAATCAGCGTACTACCTTCTGGCATGGCCGCTACCAAGGGCGAGGCCAGCAAGTCGTACAGACGCGCCGGGCCGGGATACAGCGCCAGCCCACCGGCGGCCACCAACACGGCCAGCAAGGCCTTCACCAGGCGGTCGCGCAGCTCCATCAGGTGCTGCACAAAGGGCTGCTCAGTTCCGGCTAGTTCGTCGTCTTGCTTATTGTGTGGATCAGACATCGTGGACATTCATTGGGGCATGCCCAAACAGACAAAGAGGCCGGCTGGCCTCTGTTAATTGATTTTCTGGGGGCGGTAGCGCGCCACGCGGGCCGCACCAGAGAGCGCCTTGGTACGCACGCCGGTACGCGCCTTGAACCACTGCGGCGTGGCACCCTGCTTGAGCCGCCAGCGCTTTTGGGGGCGCTTGTATTCAGGGTATTGCGTGTAGTCGTAATCTGGCGCAGCCAGGGCGCTGGAGCCGTCGTCCGACACCTGCTTTTCAAAGTCGCTGACGTTGGTCTGGATGGACTGGTGCACATCACGCGCGGCACCCTCCATCGTTTCCTTCATTTTCTTCAGCTCGTCCAGGTCCATGGACCGGTTGACTTCGGCCTTGACGTCGGCCACATAGCGCTGCGCCTTGCCCAACAAGGTTCCCACGGTGCGCGCAACGCGCGGCAGCTTTTCTGGCCCGATAACGATCAACGCCACCGCGCCGATCAGCGCCATTTTCGAGATGCCGAGATCGATCACAGCTGTGGACTCTGCTCAGCGCTCAAGACTTGGTCTTGGCTTCCACGTCGATCGTGGTTTTTTGGGCGCCCGTGGTGCTGCCCACTTGGGCTGCCGGCTTGTCTTCTTCGGTCGTCGCGCCGTCACGCATACCGTCCTTGAAACCCTTCACCGCGCCACCCAGGTCGCTGCCCATGTTCTTCAGCTTCTTGGTGCCGAACACCATGACCACGATCAACAGAACGATCAACCAATGCCAGATAGAAAAAGAACCCATGGAATGCTCCTAACAATGTATGTTTGATTCTAGTCGGCAGGCATGACAACAGCGGCCGGCCGCCAGGTAAATGCCTAGCCCTTCAGCCAGGGACGCGGACCGCCGATCACGTGCAAATGCAGATGGTGCACCTCCTGCCCGCCATCATCGCCGGTATTCGCAATCACCCTAAAACCGCCTTGCGGGTAGGGCCTGCAACCCTCCTGCGCTGCCAACTGTGGCGCCAACACCATCATGCGCCCAACCAGCGCCGCGTGTTCAGGCTGCAGCTGCGCCATGGACGGAATATGCAGTTTTGGCACCATCAGAAAATGTACCGGCGCCCAGGGATGGATGTCATGGAACACGAAAAGTTCTTCGTCTTCATAGACTTTCTTGGATGGAATCTGCCCCGCAATAATCTTGCAAAACAGGCAATTTGCATCGTGCTGGTGGGCTGTCACAGGCTATCTCCTACTGCTTGGCTGGCATTCATAGCCACCATGCCGCGCACGATACGGTACAAAAACCACAATGAAATCAAGCCCCAGGCAATCCAGCCGGGCAAGATGAACAAAAACCACAGCGGTGCGGTCACCACATACAGCACACCGGCCCACAACACCGTGCGGATACGCCAGGAAAAATGGCTGGCCTGCCAGGTGCCTTCGGCCTCGCCCTTCTTCACCAGATCGATCACCAGGGCCACGATCAGCAAGGCCGCGCCGGGCTGCGCGCCAGGAATGACGGCACCAATGGCCACGATCAGATGCAGTATGTAGCTGACCCAGCCCACAGTCTTCAGCTCCTGGGCTTTCTCGCTATCCACGGCACGTACATCAATGACGTCACTCATGGGCTGCTCCAGGAGTCTGAGCCTCGCGTGCCAGCACCTTACGCAGGGCTTTTTCCTCGATGCCGCTGGTGCCTTCGCGGCGCTCCAGCTCAGCAATCACGTCGGCCGGGCTCAAATCAAAATGCGCCAGAGCCACCATGGAGTGGAACCACAGGTCGGCCACTTCATTGACGAATTTGGCCTTCAGGGCGGGGGTGGCCCCACCATGCTCGGCATCTTTTGCGGCCATCACGGCCTCGGTGGCTTCTTCACCAATCTTCTTCAAAAAGGCATCCGGCCCCTTGTGGAGCAGGCGTGCCACATAACTGGCGCTGGGGTCGCCGCCAAGTGCTGGTTTGCGGCTGTCGATCACGGCGGCCAGGCGGGCCAATGGGTCTTGGAGTTGCATAGCTTTATTTATAGATGGATTCCGGGTCTTTCAAGACCGGGTCGGTAGCTTTCCAGGCAGCCCCACCCTCGGCTCCTGTGTCCAGCACGCTGAAAAAACAGCTGTGGCGCCCTGTATGGCAGGCAATACCGGGGGTATGGCCCTGCTGCGTCACCTTGAGCAAGACCACGTCGTTATCGCAGTCCAGACGGATTTCATGCACCGTCTGAACGTGGCCTGACTCCTCGCCCTTGAACCACAGGCGGTTGCGCGAGCGGCTGAAATACACGGCACGACCCAGGGCGGCGGTCTTTTCCAGTGCCTCGCGGTTCATCCAGGCGAACATCAGCACATCGCCACTGGAGGCTTCTTGTGCAATCACGGGAACCAGCCCTTGGGCGTCCCATTTCACTTCGTTTAACCAATTCATAGGCCGTATTGTCAGCGATTGCCGGCAAGTGGCGACGCAGCCCAACGCAGCGGCCTTGGCCCATGGGCGTTAATGGCAAATATAGAATGTGCCATTTTTCAGCCGTCACCGACGCACCAGCAACATGGACTATCCTGGAAATTTAATTGTGGTTGCCGCTCCCAGCGGCGCGGGGAAATCCAGCCTGGTCAAGGCCCTGATGGAGCTGGACTCAAAGGTGCAGCCCTCGGTATCGCACACTACCCGTGCGCCGCGCGGCCAGGAAAAGCACGGCCGCGAATATTTTTTCGCCTCGCAACCCGAGTTCGACGCAATGGTCAAAGCCGATGCCTTTGTGGAATGGGCTGAGGTCCACGGTAACCGCTACGGAACGTCCAAAAAAGCTATTGAAGAACGTATGGCCCAGGGCGCGGATGTGATTCTGGAAATCGACTTCCAGGGCGCCATCCAGATCAAGCAGATTTTCGCCAATGCCGTGCTGATCTTCATCCTGCCCCCCAGCTGGGAGGAGCTACGCTCACGTCTTGAACGGCGTGGCGAAGATGCACCAGACGTCATTGAATTACGCCTGGCCAACGCCGCCGTCGAGATGGCGCAAGCGCATAAATTCGACTTCGTTATAATCAATGAGCTATTTGACCGGGCAGTTTTCGACATGAAAACCATTGTTCATGCCCAGCGGCTCAAATTTGCGGCCCAGCGCCGCGCCCGAGCCGACACCTTCAAATCCCTGAACATTGCATAGTTTTCTGGAGAAATTCATGGCCCGTATCACCGTCGAAGATTGCCTTGTGCAGATTCCTAACCGTTTTCAACTGGTTTTGGCAGCCACCTACCGCGCGCGCATGCTGAGCCAAGGCCATGCCCCCAAAATTGAGAGCAAGAACAAGCCGCTAGTCACTGCTTTGCGCGAAATTGCTGACGGAAAAATCGGCCTGGAAATGCTGAAAAAGGTCCCAAACTGATCTCTGCAGGCCTGCACCCCTCAAAAGGCACCGAAATTCGGTGCCTTTTTTATTGCCCGGCTGCGCCATATGACAGGCACGCTATATTTGCAGCATGAGTGACACGCCTTCCCCTGCCAGCAGCACAGTCCCGCACACCCATAAAGGCGGACGTGGAGCCAGCCCAGCTGCAGCCAATGCGGCAGCAGCCAGCTTCGCAGCCCTGACCGCCAGCCTGGACTACCTGGACAGCGCCAGCGTGGAGCTAGTGCGTCAGGCCTACCGCTTCGCTGACGAGGCCCATCTTGGCCAGCTGCGCAACAGCGGCGAACCATATATCACGCACCCGATTGCAGTTGCGGCCCAATGCGCCACCTGGAAGCTGGACGCTCAAGCGTTGATGGCAGCTCTACTGCATGACGCCATGGAAGATTGCGGCACGACCAAATCGGAACTGATCGAACGCTTTGGCGCACCGGTCGCTGAATTGGTCGATGGCTTGACCAAACTAGACAAGCTGCAATTCAATACACGTGAAGAAAACCAGGCAGAGTCATTCCGAAAAATGCTACTTGCTATGGCCCGCGACGTGCGGGTCATCCTGATCAAGCTAGCCGATCGGACCCACAACATGCGCACCATGGGCGACATGCCCCGGTCGAAATGGGGTCGCATAGCCTCCGAAACCCTGGAAATCTACGCCCCCATCGCGCATCGCCTAGGACTCAACCAGACCTACCGCGAACTGCAAGACCTGTCGTTTCGCTACCTTCGCCCGTGGCGCTATGCCATTCTGGCCAAGGCCGTGACCAAGGCACGGAACCGACGACGCGATTTGGTTCAAAAGGTGCAGCAAGAGGTGGAAAACACCTTTGCGCAAACCGGCATGCAAGTCCGGATCGCGGGGCGCGAAAAGACCCTGTATTCCATCTACCAAAAGATGGCCGACAAGCACCTGACCTTTGCCCAGGTCACGGATATTTACGGATTCCGGGTCATCGTCTCCAGTGTCACCGACTGCTATACCGCCTTAGGCGTGTTGCACCAGCTGTACAAGCCGGTACCAGGCAAATTCAAGGACCATATCGCGATTGCCAAGCTCAACGGCTACCAATCGCTACACACCACGCTGGTAGGCCCCTCCGGGGTGAACGTGGAATTCCAGATGCGCACCGAGGCCATGCACCTGGTCGCCGAATCCGGCGTGGCGGCCCATTGGCTCTACAAAACCAACGACTCCGACAGCGCCACAGCGGAGCGTCTTGGCACCAAATGGCTGCAATCCCTGCTCGACATCCAGGATGAAACCCGCGACGCGGCAGAGTTCTGGGACCACGTCAAGGTGGACCTGTTCCCCGACGCCGTGTATGTCTTCACGCCCAAAAGCCAGATCATGGCCATGCCGCGCGGCGCGACCGTGGTGGACTTTGCCTACGCCATCCACAGCAATGTGGGTGACCGCACGGTAGCGGCAAAAATCAATGGCGAGCAGGTACCACTGCGCACCGAGCTGCGCAACGGCGACATCATCGAGATCATCACCGCATCGGTCTCCGCCCCGAATCCGGCATGGCTAGGCTTTGTGCGAACCGGCAGGGCCCGATCCAAGATCCGCCACCACCTGAAAAGCATGGCGCAGACTGAGTCTGAAAGCATGGGAGAAAAACTGCTCACACAGGCCCTGCGGGCCGAAGGCCTGGAGCGGCTCCCCGAGTCCACGCCAGAACAGCAACCCATCTGGGACAAACTGCTGCGCTTCACCGGCAACCGCAGCCGGATTGAATTGCTGACCGACATCAGCCTAGGCAAACGCGTTGCCAGCATCGTCGCCAAACGCTTGGTGCATCTCCTGGCGGAAAAAGGCGAGAAGCCCGACGCGTTGCTGTTGTCCCGCGAGCGCTATATGGCGCATGAAAGCGTGTCACAGGGCGCAGTCATCCTGGACGGTAGCGAGAACACATCGGTGCAGTTTGCACGCTGCTGTCGCCCCATTCCAGGAGACGCCATCGTTGGCTACCTGGGACGCGGAGAAGGTTTGGCGGTGCACACGGCCAATTGTGCCGTTGCCAAACGCCTGCAGTACAAAGACAGTGAACGGTTTATTGCAGTGGACTGGGCAGACGAGCCGGTGCGGCAGTTTGAAACCGGCATCGTGGTCACCGTCACCAGCGGAAAAGGCGTGCTGGCCAAAGTCGCTGCCGCGCTGGCCATTGCCGAAGTGGACATCACCCAGGTCGATATGGGCCAGGAAGAAGCGCATGGCGCAAACGACCTGCGCTTCGTGATCTCGGTGCGCGACCAGGCACATCTGGAGGTAGCGCTGCGCCACGTGCAGCGCACACCTTCGGTGATCCGGGCTCAGCGCATCACACCGGCGTCCTGAGGCCGCCCCGGTCTGCCGCTAGGCCGCCGCTCCAGGCGCAGGGTAGTCCACATGCAGCACCTCGATGTCCTGCATGCCTACGGGCGACTGCAAGCGCACGACATCACCCACCCGGGCTTTCAACAGCGCCCGCGCGATCGGCGACACCCAGCTGACCTGGCCCCGGGAGGTATCGGCTTCGTCTATGCCACGTATGGTCACTGTGCGTTGCTGGCCCGAGGCGTCTTCGTACGCCACCGTGGCACCAAAAAACACCTGGTCGCTGCCACAGTGAACCGATGGGTCCACCACTTCCGCAATTTCCAGGCGCTTGGTTAGAAAGCGGATGCGTCGGTCAATTTCCCGCAGGCGTTTTTTACCGTACAGGTAATCGCCGTTTTCAGAGCGGTCGCCGTTGCTGGCGGCCCAATAGACCACATCCACGATCTTGGGGCGCTCGACTTCCATCAAGGTATTGAATTCGGCGCGCAAGCGGGCACAGCCCTCGGGCGTCATGTAGTTCTTGCTGCCGGCAGGCAAGGCTACCGAAGGAGAAACGTCGCCGTCGTCGTCTTCCGCATCACTTTCGCGTGTAAAGGCTTTGCTCATGGATGGTGGCACCTCACAGCACAATGTAAAAAGCCCGCAATCTTACGATTGCGGGCTTATACGTTTGGTGCGGCTGGCAGGAATTGAACCCACGACCCCTTGGTTCGTAGCCAAGTACTCTATCCAACTGAGCTACAGCCGCTAAGCCTTGTATTCTACAACGAATCGACGCTTGTTTAACTAAAACCCAAAAAAATAGACGTAAAAAAACCCGCAATCTTGCGATTGCGGGTTTTTACATTTTGGTGCGGCTGGCAGGAATTGAACCCACGACCCCTTGGTTCGTAGCCAAGTACTCTATCCAACTGAGCTACAGCCGCGCAGCCTTGTATTCTACAACGGAATTTTGCGCAAAAGTAAACCATGTGAGAAAAATGCGGTTGACTCCAAAATTTCTTCAGCCCGCACCCTACCCAAGCCCGCTAGCATCCAGAGCATTCAGGAGAACCGTGTGCCCAACGTCATTACCAATATTGAAGATCTGCGCGTTCTGGCGCAAAAGCGTGTCCCCCGCATGTTCTACGACTACGCCGACTCCGGCTCGTGGACCGAAAGCACTTACCGCGCGAACTCCGAGGACTTTCAAAAGATCAAGCTGCGCCAGCGGGTAGCCGTCAATATGGCCAATCGCAGCACACGGGTAAAGTTGGTGGGGCAAGACGCCGCCATGCCCGTTGCGATTGCACCCACAGGCCTGACCGGCATGCAGCATGCCGACGGAGAAATCCTGGCGGCCCGGGCTGCAGAGAAGTTCGGCATCCCTTTCACGCTGTCCACCATGAGCATCTGCTCGCTGGAAGATATTGCCGCCCACACCAAGGCCCCGTTCTGGTTCCAGCTCTACTGGATGCGCGACCGCGCTTTTATGGAGGCCCTGATGGACCGCGCCAAGGCCGCAGGCTGCTCAGCCCTGGTGCTCACACTGGACTTGCAGGTGCTGGGCCAACGCCACAAGGACTTGAAGAACGGCATGACCGCACCGCCCAAGCCGACGCTGAGAAACATCTTGAACCTCATGACCAAACCGCGCTGGTGCCTGGGCATGGCGGGCACGCGCCGCCACACGTTCGGCAATCTGGTTGGCCACGCCAAGAATGTGAGTGACATGTCGTCCCTGAGCGCCTGGACCAAGGAGCAGTTCGACCCCCAACTGGACTGGAGCGATGTGGAATGGATCAAGCAGCGCTGGGGCGGCAAACTCATCCTGAAAGGCATCATGGACCTGGAAGATGCGCGACTGGCAGTCAATAGCGGCGCTGACGCCCTGGTGGTGTCCAACCACGGCGGGCGGCAGCTGGACGGCGCCCCCAGTGCGATCGAAGCCTTGCCAGCCATTGCCGACGCAGTGGGTTCGGACATCGAAGTCTGGATGGACAGCGGCATCCGCTCGGGCCAGGACGTACTGAAGGCCTGGGCACTCGGCGCACGCGGAACGATGATAGGCCGCAGCTTTCTATATGGGCTGGGCGCGATGGGCGAGGCCGGGGTCACCAAATGCCTGGAAATCCTGCACAAGGAACTGGACGTCACCATGGCTTTTTGTGGCCACACCCAGATCGCCAACGTAGACAAAAACATTCTTCTGCCAGGTAGCTACTGAGGCCTACCGCCCTGCACCTTGGACGCATAATCAAGACGCTTTACGTGATCGTTTGCGTCTTCTTTATAAAGGATGGATTCCATGGGCACAGAAAAATTCCGCTTGGTCACGCGCAGTGACTTCGATGGCCTGGTATGCGCGGTGCTGCTGAACGAACTGGACTTGGTGGATGAAATCAAATTCGTCCATCCCAAGGACATGCAAGACGGCAAAGTGGATATCACCGCCCGCGACATCACCACCAACCTGCCCTACGTGGCCGGTGCCCATCTGGCGTTTGACCACCACCTGTCGGAAACCATACGCAACCAAAGCGGGCTGAAAAACCACATCATCGACGCCAAAGCCCCATCGGCCGCCCGCGTGGTGTATGACTATTACGGCGGTGCCAAGGCCTTCCCGAACATCACCAATGACATGATGGATGCCGTGGACAAAGCCGACTCGGCCCAGTATGTGCGCGATGAAATCATCCACCCCACCGGCTGGGTGCTGCTCAATTACCTGATGGATGCGCGTACCGGCCTGGGGCGCTTCCGCGAATTCCGCATCAGCAACTACGCACTGATGATGGATCTGATCCAGTACTGCCGCAACCACGGTATCGACGACATCCTGAAGCTGCCAGACGTCAAAGAGCGCGTCGAGGTCTACCAGGAACACGCCACCAAGGCCAAGGCCCAGATCGAGCGCTGCGCCACTGTGCATCAAAACCTGGTGGTGCTGGACCTACGCCAGGAAGAAACCATCTGGGCGACCAACCGCTTCATGATTTACGCACTGTTTCCGCAAACCAATATCTCCATCCACGTGATGTGGGGCGTGCAGAAACAGAACACCGTGTTTGCTACCGGCAAGTCCATCCTCGACCGCAGCAGCAAAACCAATGTGGGCGAGCTGATGCTGCAGTACGGCGGTGGCGGCCACCATGCGGCCGGCACCTGCCAGGTAGAAAACGACCGCGCCGCGGCCGTGTTGCAAGAACTGACGCACAAAATCAACCTGGACGGCTAGCGTCCTAAACAGCCAGCCTGGCACCACGGCAAGTGGTCCCAGGCTTTTTTGTACCCCACATACAAACAATATCAAGAATCAGTCGCATTACAATTCGCAGCCAAGGAGGTTGTGTCAATTGCGAAAGTCTTGCTGTTCACGGCCTGCATCCCAAGGACTCTTGCTGTGAAATCTCTCTTGCTGAGCGCCGCGCTCCTGACGGCGTTTGCCGCACATGCCCAGACCACCGAGCAGCCTGCCGCCCCAGCGACGGCCGCCGTCTCCTCCGCAACCGTGGCCGCACACTACGCCCGACTGGTACAGGCCAGCTACGAAGACACACTCACCGCAACCCAGGCGCTCAACACCGCGATTGCAGAATTTACCGCCAGCCCCAGCGCTGACGGCCTGACCAAGGCCCGCAAGGCCTGGCTGGCCGCGCGCGAGTTCTATGGCCAGACCGAAGCCTTCCGCTTCTACGCGGGCCCGATTGACGACAAGAACGGCCCCGAAGGCCGCATCAACTCCTGGCCCATGGACGAAGCCTACGTGGACTATGTGGTGGGCAAGCCCAAGTCCGGCATCATCAACAACCCCAAGGTCAAGATCAGCGCCAAGAGCCTGTCGGCCCTGAACGAACGCGGTGGCGAAGAGAACATTGCCACCGGTTGGCATGCGATTGAATTCCTGCTGTGGGGCCAGGACCTGAGCGAAACCGGCCCGGGCGACCGATCATTCGAAGACTTTGTAGACGGCAAGACACCCAACGCCAACCGCCGTCGCGAATACCTGAAGGTCGTCACCGAACTGCTGGTCAGCGACCTGGGCGACATGGTCAAAGCCTGGGCGCCCGACGCCAAGAACTACCGTGCCAAGTTTGAAAAATCAGGCACCAACGCGCTGCGCAATATGCTGGTCGGCGTAGGCTCGCTGTCGCGTGGCGAAATGGCCGGCGAACGCATCGAAGTAGCGCTGGCTTCCAAGAACCAGGAAGATGAGCAATCCTGCTTCTCCGACAACACCCACCGCGACATCGTTAGCGATGCGCTGGGGATTGAAAACGTCTGGCTGGGCCGCTTCAAGCGCGCCGACGGCAGCCTGCTGCAAGGCGCCTCCCTGCGCGACCTGGTCGCCGCCAAGGACGCCAGCGTGGCCGAGCGCACCAGCGCCCATATTGCAGCAACGGTCAAGGCCGCCGAAGACATCCGCCCTCCGTTTGACCGCGAGATCGTGGACCCGGAGGGCCGCAAGCGTCTGCAGGCCGTGGTTGAATCCTTGAAGCTGCAAAGCAAGGACTTCGTCGATGCGGCCAAGGTCGTGGGCATCAACAAACTCAGCATCTCTGAGCCCAAGGACAAGTAAGCACATGCCAACCTTTGCCAGCCAGCAGACTCTGCGTCTGCTGGCACTGGCATGCGCCGGGGCCAGCGTCAGCTGGCTGGCCCTGGCGGTGTCCAGCTCTGAACCCGACCCCTCCGAAGAAAAACCCGGTGGCGACACCACGGTGTTTGAAGTAGGGCTGAACGCCTTCTCATTCCCCGCCGCCAATCTGGATGAAGACGGCCGCACAGCATTTGCCATCGGCAACTCCTTCTTCCGGCGCAACTGGGTGGAAGCCCCCTCCTCCACGGCAGCGCGTGACGGCCTGGGGCCGCTGTTCCTGGCCCGTTCCTGCGGCGGCTGCCATACCCAGGACGGACGTGGCGCACCACCGAATACGTTTAAAAATGGGCTGGCCAGCGAGCAGCCCATTGCCTTGCTGTTCCGCCTGTCGGTGATGGGCCCAGATGGCAAACCCTTTCCTGAACCCACGTACGGCGACCAGTTCACCAACCTCGCGGTGCAAGACGTGAAGCCCGAGGGCAAGGTCCGCATCCGCTACACCGAGCTGCCCGGCCAGTTTGCCGACGGCACACGCTACAGCCTGCGCCAACCCCACTACAGCTTCACCCATTTGGGCTACGGCCCCATGCAGGCCCACACCATGGTCAGCCCCCGCCTGGCCCAGCAAATGCCGGGCGTGGGCCTGCTGGACGCCATCGCCGAGGCCGACGTGCTGGCCAATGTGCAGCAGCAGAGCAGCCGCACGGACGCCATCAAAGGCCAGGCCAACCGCGTGTTCGACCCCGTTGCTGGCAAAGAAGTGCTGGGCCGCTTTGGCTGGAAGGCCAACACCGGCTCGCTGGCGCACCAAACCGCCGCCGCGTTCAATGGAGACATCGGCATCACCTCCGAACACTTCCCACAAGAAAACTGCACGCCCAAACAAAAGTCCTGTCTGGCAGCTCCGCGTGGTGGCAAAGATGGTGGCCCGGAGATAGACAACGCCCTGCTAGCCAAAGTCATCCTGTACGAAGCCACACTGGCGGTACCGGCCCGGCGCAACTTCAACGACGTGGACGTACGCCGGGGCCAGGCCCTTTTTGCCCAGGCGCAATGCGCCGCTTGCCACCGGCCCTCGTACACCACCGGCACATCGCCCTTCCCCTCGCTCAGCGGGCAAAAAATCTACCCGTACACCGACCTGCTGCTGCACGATATGGGCCACGGCCTGGCCGACGGCCGCCCGGACGGCCTGGCCAATGGCCAGCAATGGCGCACCGCGCCGCTGTGGGGACTGGGCCTGGTACCCGATGTGAACGACCACAGCTTCCAGCTGCATGATGGCCGGGCCCGCAACACCATGGAGGCCATTCTGTGGCACGGTGGCGAGGCCGAGGCATCCCGCCAGCAGGTGCTGAAAATGCCCAAAGCCGACCGCGATGCGCTGGTGAAGTTCGTGAACTCCCTTTAAGAACGTGCTCAAAGAGCATCTTCAAAAGAAAGCCAAACTGTGACTGTTCTGATCGACCGCCGAAGCTGGCTTGCCGTGAGCCTCAGCCTGGGCCTAGGCGCGCTATGCCACGCTGCGGGTACTGCCGCCCTGCCCACGCGCATCGCCAGCCCGGCCTATACCCCGTCCGACTTTGTACGCAACGGCTTGCGGCTGCACTTTGTGCCGGCAGCACAGGCCTTTGCCCAGTCCACCGCCGTGTTACGCGACCGGCTCGCTGACGGCTGTAGCCTGCAGTCCGCACGCGATGCCTGGCGCGCCGCCATGCTGGACTGGGAGCGGCTGTCGGCCGTGTCCGTCGGCCCGCTACTGGAGCGGCGCAGCGCCCGCAGCGTGGACTTCTGGCCCACCCGCCCTGCCATGGTGACAGCTGCCGTGCAAGCCCCACCCGCAGACGCCGCTGCACTGGAACAGCTCGGCGCCCCAGCCAAAGGCCTGCCGGCCCTCGAATGGCTGCTGTGGCAACCCGCCCCGGACCCCGCCCAGTGCTACTACGCAGCCCAGCTGGCAGAAGCCTGCGCCGCCGAAGCCCAGGCCGTGCTCGCCGACTTCCAGGCCATGGCCCAGCAGAACTGGACGCCAGAGACCGCCCTCACCGTATTCCACGAATGGTTCAGCCAGGCCGTGGGCGGCTTCGAGCAGTTGCGCTGGAAGAAGATGGGCAAGCCCGCACGCAGCGGCCGCGCCAGCGACTGGCCGCGCGCCACCAGCGGCAACACCCGCGCCGCCTGGCAGGCCGCCTGGGCCGGCTTGCAGCACTTCCTGGTCGGAGCCGGCCGCGCCCAGGAGCAAGGCAGCTTGAACGGCTATCTGGCCGGCGACAACCAGTTGGCTCTGTCGGCCCAGCTTGAAACATTTGTCGCAGAGCTGCACGCCCGCATGCAAGCAGCAGATCCCCGCCGCGTGGCAAGCGTTACCGCCGCCATGCAGGCCCTGGCCCAAACCAAACAGCTGATGGAGGACAAGATCGCCCCCGAGCTGAAGACCATGGTCGGGTTCTCGGAGTCGGACGGTGATTAAGACCTTGACTAGCACGGCGACCCAGCCCTACACCCTGCGCCGCCGCGAGTGGCTGGCCTTAGCCGCCACCGCCGCAGCCACGTCGGCGCTGCCCCTGCATGCCGCCAACGCAGCCCGCCCCGGCCTGCTGACCGCCTGGACCAGCGGCGACGACAACCAGGCCTGGGCCGGCATTTGGCAGCTGGGCAGCAACCCGCGCGGCGTGGCCCTGCCCAAGCGAGCCCACGAAGTGCTGATGCAGCACAGCGCCCTGGGCCAGCCCACGCACGCCCTGGCCGTGGCCCGCCGCCCGGGCGAATATTTGCTGCGTTTCGACACCCGCACCGCCCGCGCCGTGCGCTGGTTTGAGATCGAAGACGACCGCGTACTCTGCGGCCACGCCAGCTATGCGCTGGACGGCAGCGCACTCTACACCACCGAAACCAATACCGACACCGGCGCCGGCATGGTCGCCGTGCGCGACCCGCTGAGCCTGGAAAAGCGCGCCGAATTCCCCAGCGGCGGGCTCGACCCGCACATGGTGCTGGTCGAGCCCGACGGCAGCCTGCTGGTGGCCAACGGCGGCCTGCTCAGCCTGCCGGAAACCGGCCGCACCAAACTCAACATCGGGCGCATGGATTCGTCCATTGCCCGACTGGATGCCCACACCGGCGCCCTGCGCCAGGCCTGGCGGGTAGACGACCCATACCTCAGCCTGCGCCACCTGGCCCGCGCCGCCGACGGCACGGTCGCCGTGGCCATGCAGGCCGAGCACACCGACCCGCAAGCCCGCCGCAGCGCCCCCTTGCTGGCCTTGCTGGATAGCGCGGGCCTGCGCAGCGTGCCCTTGCCGCCTGCCCTCGCTTTGGGCGGCTATGCGGGCGACGTGGCCTATGTGCCCGGCAGCGGCCCGCAGGCCGCCGACCGTTTTGTCATCAGCGCCACCCGTGCCGGGCAACTGGCCTGGTGGTCGGCCCAGGGCGAAGCCCCCAGCCAGCAGCCCCTGCCAGAAGCTGGCGCCCTGGCCACGCTGGGCGCTGACTGGCTGGCCAGCGGCGCACAAGGTGATGTGCGTGGCATGCAGGACCACCACGCACTGGAGCGCCATTTAGACAACGTGCGCTGGGACAACCACGGCAAGTGGCTGGCCTGACGCGCAAATGCTATTAAAAAAATAGCGTTTTGCGCAATCTGTATATGCGCTAGGGATGCTCTGCATAACTCTGGCGAGGATGTGGTGGTGCGGATCGGGATGGGATGCAAGGCGCATTTGGCAGCCAATAGCCGTAGCTATTGGCCAGAAATGCAACGCCGCAGACCGCCCGATTCCGTGCTGCCACAGACCGCAGGGAGTTATGCAGAGCATCCCTAGAGGCCAATTTCTTATAAATTTTATGTAGGCCACCCGAGCGCACACTATCCCGCCTTCTGGGCAACCGCCACAAAAACCGTGGCAGGTTTGCAACAAATTTTTACGGATTTCTCCGATTACCCACCTGTGGCAAGGTTTTATATGGGATTGGCAACAAGAATGATTCGCATTACTTTACAATGATCGGTGTTTCTTCACCTAGCAAGCCAAGCATTTCGACCTCTGCACGGGTCATCGCATTAGCCAGCTGCCATTTGTAATTTTCTCAAGGCTAAGCTCCATGTCTCGTCGCAAAAATTTTAAGCAAAAACAGGCCCTAACGCATGTAACACCAGCGCTAGAAGCTACAAAAACAGTAGTGAACTCCAACGCCCAGTTTGCGGTGTTACCCCTGGGGGCGATGCTGTTGGCGGCATCCGTCAGTGGTTGGGCGCAAACCAGCACAGTGCCAACGCTCGAGCCCGTCATCGTCAAAGAAAAAGCCGAAGTGCCTGAAGGTAAAGACGCACTGCAAACCAAGAAATCCAGCATTGGCAAGGGCAACCAGGACATCCGCGACATTCCCCAGTCCGTCACCGTGATGACCGAAAAGCTGCTGGACGACCGCCGTATCGACACCCTGAAAGAAGCCCTGCACCACACCGCAGGTATTACCTTTGCCGCCACCGAAAACGGCACCGACCAAGACATCCGCCTGCGCGGCTTCCCAGTGGCGACCGTGGGCGACTTGCTTATCGACGGCATGCGCGACCCATCGCAGTACGACCGCGATGCATTCAACTACGACCGCGTGGAAGTCATGCGCGGTTCGGCCTCCATGCTATTTGGCCGGGGCTCCACCGGCGGTGTGGTCAACCAGGTCACCAAGCAACCCATGCTGACCACCCAGCACGATGTGGAAGCCACCGTGGGCTCGCGTGGCTACATGCGCACCACCGGTGACTTCAACCTGCGCCTGGACGAGTACTCTGCCCTGCGCATCAACGCCATGTACAACAAGGCCGACAACGGTGGTGCAAACATCGACAAATACGGTATTGCCCCCACCTACCGTTTCGGCATTGGCAGTGACGACGAATTCGCTGTGGGCCTGTTCCATCTGAACGTGGACAACGTACCCCAGTCCAGCGCCCGCTGGCTGGGCAATGGCGTAACAGGAACACTATCCGGTGTGCCCAACCTCAAGCCTGGTGCTTTCTACGGCACCGACAGCGACTACCTGCAAGGCAAGGCTTCGTATGTCACGTTAAAACACACCCACCGTTTCAGCGACAACGGCGAACTGAAGTCCCAACTGCGCAGCGGCACCTTCGACCGCGCCCAGTGGGGCACCAACGCCTCGTTTGCCACCGGCACCACCTCGGCCACCCTGAGTGATGCCACCGTGTTGAGCCGTGCGGGTTTATCGCCGCGCAAAGACTCGTACACCGGCACCTACTTCCAAAGCGACTACAGCAAGACCTTCAACTGGTTCGACATGAACCACGAAATCTTGACGGGCTTTGATGCAGCAGTTGAAAAGGCCGACCGCTATGGAGCCTGGGGCACCGTGGGCACCAACTACAACAAGGGCAACACCACCGTGGGCACGCCAGACGATGGCCGCACACTGACTGCAGAGCCCACCTACCGCGATACCGTGGGCTACAAAGCCAAGGCATTCGGCCTGTACCTGCAAGACTTGGCCCAAATCGCGCCTAGCTGGAAGGTACTGGCAGGCTTGCGCTACGACAAGTTCAGTGGCGACTTCCAGCAGTTCAACTACGCCAATGCGAACACCAATGTTCCATCCACAACGCCCACGACCAGCCTGTCTGAAGGACTGTTCAGCCACCGCCTGGGCCTGCTGTACCAGCCATCGAAGAGCGCCTCGTACCACCTGTCGTACGGCACTTCGTTCAACACCTCGGCGGACACCTACCAGTACGTTACAGCCCAAAACGCCAATACCCCACCGGAGAAGAGCCGCAACATCGAACTGGGTGCAAAGCTGGACTGGCTGGACGGCCAACTGTCCACCCGGGGCGCGCTGTTCCGCACTGAAAAGTACAACGAACGCACCACCGACTCCGACTTCGCAGGTTCTGCCTACCTGCTGTCGGGCAAGCGCCACTCTGCGGGCGTAGAGCTGGACGTGGTGGGCCGCCTGACCCCACAGTGGGAGGTCTACCTGTCGTATGCCTGGACCCCGATTGCCAAGATCGACGCAGCCGGTAGCTCAGCCACCGCACAAGCCTCAGTGGGCAGTCGTGTGGGCCTGACCCCCAAGCGCAGCGGCAGCGTGTGGGTGGGCTACCAAGCGACCTCGCAACTGCGCTTAGCGGGCGGCTTCAACGGCATGTCCAAGAACCGCCCTCTGCAAGGTACTACGGGTGCTGAGTCCACAACCGCAGAGGCCGCAGGCTACGTAACGGCCGACGTCATGGGCGAGTACAAGTTCACCGAGAACACCTACGCCCAAGTGAACGTGTCCAACATCGCCAACAAGCTGTACGGCGACCAGCTGTACCCCGGCTTCGTGATCAGCGGCGCACCCCGTACCTACAAACTGACCATCGGTACGCGCTTCTAAGCGTGCCTATTTGCCCATGCTGCTGCACCTACCCAACCTCCTGACAACCGATGAACTGAAATGGGCGCACGAGGTCTTGAATGGTGCCGCATGGGCAGATGGGCGCAACACCGCTGGCAACCAAGCGGTGCATGCCAAAAACAACCAGCAGCTGCCCGAAGGCAGCAAAGAAGTGCAACTACTGCGCGATCTGGTATTGCGTGGCCTGGAGCGCCACGCCATCTTTTTTTCGGCCTCGCTCCCCAAACACGTCTCGCCGCCCATGTTCAACCGCTATGGCGGCGAAACCAACCGCTACGACAACCATGTCGATAGCGCCATACGCTACCTCCCCGGTGGAGTCGGACGCGTCCGAACCGACATCTCTTGCACGCTATTTCTCAGCGACCCCGCCAGCTACGACGGTGGGGAGCTCGTCATCAACGAGCTATTTAACCCCCAGCGCATCAAACTGGCAGCCGGCGACATGGTGCTCTATCCCGGCACCAGCGTGCACCGCGTCGAACCGGTGACGCGCGGCCACCGTACCGCCTGCTTTTTCTGGATTCAGAGCATGGTGCGCAGCACCGAGCAGCGCAAATTGCTATTCGACATGGACCAGCATTTAATGCACCTGCGCGGCAGCTTGGGGGAAACCGAACCCGCCATCGTGGGCCTCACCGGCACGTACCACAACCTGCTGCGCATGTGGGCGGACACATGAGCATGCCCGTTAACGCCCCCAGTGTTGAAAAAGTCCCCCCTGGCATCGTCAACCTGGAAGACCATGCCCGCCACGCGCAGACGGTGCTGGATGCCAATGCCTGGGCCTATTTCAGTGGCGGCGCGGGCGATGAGATCACCCTGCGCGCCAACCGCAGCGCCTGGGATACGCGCCAGCTCTACCCCCGCGTACTGCAACCGCTGGCCGGTGGCCACACCCGCATCCAGCTACTGGGCCGCCCCCTGGCGCACCCGATTCTGCTGGCCCCGGTGGCTTTCCAACGCATGGCCCACCCCGACGGCGAGCTGGCCAGTGCGTACGCCGCCGCCGCACTGGGGGCCGGCATGGTGCTCAGCACTAACTCCAGTGTTGCTATTGAAATAATAGCTTCTACCGCACTATCTGAAAGCGCTAGAGGACCTTTTTGGTTCCAACTTTATTTACAAAACGACCGGGCGCACACCTTGGCGCTGGTGCAGCGCGCCGAGCAAGCCGGGTGTGAAGCCCTGGTGCTAACAGTGGATGGCCCCACCGAAGGCGCGCGCGACCGGCAGCGCCGCGCGGGCTTCCGGCTGCCACCAGGCGTGTCGGCAGTGCACCTGGCCGACTTCCAGCCTGCGCCTGCGCTGCCACTGCGCCCCGGCCAAAGCGCCTTGTTTGACGGGCTGCTGGCCCACGCCCCCACCTGGGATGACGTGGCCTGGCTGCAAACCCAAACCCGTTTGCCAATTCTGCTCAAAGGCATCCTGCACCCCGCCGACGCGGCGCAGGCCGCCCGGCTGGGCGTGGCCGGCCTGGTCGTCTCCAACCACGGCGGTCGCACCCTGGACACCGCTCCCGCCACTGCCCAGGTGCTGCCGCGCATCGTGGAGGCTGTAGCCGGCAGCATGCCGGTGCTGGTAGACGGCGGCATCCGCCGGGGCACAGACGTGCTCAAAGCCATCGCCCTGGGCGCCAGCGCGGTGCTGGTGGGGCGGCCCTATGTGTATGGCCTGGCGAATGCGGGAGCGGTCGGCGTAGCCCATGTGCTGCGCCTGCTGCGCGACGAGTTGGAGATTGCGATGGCGCTGTGTGGCTGCGCGACCCTGGAGCAGGCGTCGCCCGATCTGCTGGTGTAGTGGGCGCGAGGTGGCCTGGGTGCGCGGGGCCTGCAGGTTTTTAGCGCACAGATGGCATGGTGACCAGAATAACCAGCAGCACCCAGAACCACATGATTTTTAATTAACCATTCAATGGCATGCCAGTCCATATTCCATATGCACAAGACGCTACGTTAAATATAGCGTGCTGCGGCGGGCTATAGTGGCCGCCACACAACCACCTGGATCGGTCGGAATTGTGATGTCCGACCGCAACCGCGCCCCACGCACATACAGCCCGTCTGCAAATATGCTCCGTCGACATTACCTTTCACTCGGGGCCCTGGCGCTCATTCCACACATTGGGTTTGCCTACGACGCACAAAGCCTAGTCATCGCTTCAAAGGGCACACTGCCGCTGCTACTGACCGTACCCCACGATGGTGGCGAATCATTCGGATTCATGCCTGCGCGAAAAAAAGGCGCAGTCGTTCGCGACGCAGGCACGAAAGACCTAACCGAGCATGTGGCCGCCATTTTGGAAGTACGCACAGGCAAACGGCCTTACCTCGTCATCGCCCGGTTCAGCCGGAAGTACCTTGATGCCAACCGCGCAGAACAGGATGCGATGGAGTCTGACGATGCTTTGCCAGCGTACAAGGCGTACCACGGTCAGATTAGCGCCTACATCGCTGAAATCAAGGCGAAATTTCCTGCCGGCGCCCTGCTTCTGGATGTCCATGGCCAGTCGGATAACCCCAGCACAACCTTTCGCGGTACACGTGCAGGTTTGACAACCAAAGCTTTACTCGACCGTTTCGGCCCCGCTTCGCTCCAGGGCGAAAAGAGCATTACGGGCGTTCTGGCAGCCAAGGGCTACCCGGTAAACCCCGCCACAGACGCCGACACTCTGCAAGAAGACCCACGGTTCGCTGGCGGCTATACCGTGTTCAACTATGGCAGCCAACACCCAGAAGGCATCGACGCCATACAGTTGGAATTCGGGAAGAACCACAGAACCAACGAACGCTTAGCAGAAGACCTAGCAGAGGCCTTGATGGTCTTCATGACCCAGTACGGGCTGCTGCCCAAATAGGCGCGAGGGTTTCAACCCAGGGAATGCACGGCTTCAGGCTATGCCATGCGCCGCAGGGCGACTTTGACCTTGCATGGAGCCGCGAGCCTGGGCCAGCCCATGCCAACCTGCACTCAGCGGAAGTACCGCTGCTTGAATGCCCCATGCCAGTCACGCAGTACGACATTCCCGCGGAAGCCAAGAAAGTAATCAAGTAATCCCACCATAGTGAGCGCAATGACAATCACGAGAAAACAAAATCCATCTTCGGATGCGATGCCAGACTCCGCCACATTGAGCTGAGCGAACGTGGACATTCCCAAAAGACTTCCTAGAACAACGGCAATGGTGGGCGAATAGGTCTTGCTAGTCGCCAACTTGGGAAACAGGATGGGCAAAATGAGCCCGTACGCGATCGAGTAAACCAACGGAATGCCAATCATCACCACGGCAAAGCCGATGTATGCCATTCCTGCCATGGTCGCTTGCCCACCTCCACGGTATATGCCAGGAAGGAGCGCTTGAGCAGCAAACCACGCGCAAAATATCGAGAGAAAAGGGGCTGTCACTGCGGTTGCAAGCCAACGCACAATCGGGAAAATTTTTCTCGGAGCCGGCTTGCTAAGCACGGGGCTATCCGTTGCGCGTACATATGCCGTTTGTGCATCCCCTGAAACGTATTCATGCTTCGTTTGGAGCCGCTCAAAGTCTTTGGCAGAGGGAAATGCAGAAAACCCGCAGGCCTGACAAGCAGAAACTCCTGGCTCGTTTGAGCGTTCGCAAGCGAAGCAAGTCCAACTGTAAGAGGGAGCCTTCATTTGGCAGTAAAAAATCTACGTTCATCTACTGTGCAGCACAACCTGCAACAAACGACGATGGACAACCACGGAAGACAAACCGTATGCCCTGAGACAAGGTGCACAGCCTCCTTACCCCACACAGCTATAGCCCCGCTCTTTTAAATCGCGCACCAACCAGCGCGACGCATAACAACCACAGGCCACATGCTTGGCTATCAAAATGGCGGCGGCCAGAACGCCCCAAAGACCTCCCCTTGTCATTTCGTAGATATGGATCAACATGGCCCCCCCAGATCCACCGCGATCAATCGATAGCCAATCGCGGCGAGCCCCTCGGAGAAAGCCCAAAAAGCCGAGAACAAAAATGCGGACCAGGAAAATCCGGCCCACACATAGCGCTCGCTCCGGAAGGAATGGGTGAATACGGTCTTCTGGTTCCAAATCTTCAACATCATTTTTATCAGTGCTTGAATCCCGTAGTAATGCGACGACAGCACGCATGCGGACAGCCTCCGCTTCGCCCAGGCACTATAGCCAGCCGATACGGCAGCGGCGGCAGGTAGCGCGGGCTTTTTCCGCAAACCAGGTGAAATGGCCCACCGCTCCCCCTCTCGCAATTACAGGTACAGGTGCTGTCGGCGTTGCTGCACGGCATGGATGCCCGGAAACACTTCCCGGCCGGGGATGCCAACCGCACCAAGCAAACCCAAAGGTTCAAGCCAAATCACCCACCAGCGCAGGCAATACCTGCTCATCCAGCTATCAAAAAAGAAGCAACCCAACACTAAACAACCCAAATTCCCAAACCAGAATCAACATCAAATGAGAATTATTCTCATATAATGCCTTTACATCCCAGCTAGCCACCCCAGCCGGTACAGCGCGCACTCCACGCGGCTTGCACCAGCCACCAGCCAGCCGTTGACCCTTTTCAACTGTTGTCAGGTTTCACTGTGGCGCGTCGTTTGAACTCCTCTCCTTTCGCCTTGCGCGAAATCTCTTGGCTGATTGGCTTGGGCTTTGGCTCGGCACTGTCGGCACAAGCCCAATCACAGTCACCGGCGCCCACGCTGCGCGAGGTCGTCGTCAGCGGGTCGCGCACGGCGCAAGACCCGGACGAGCTGCCGATGAGCATCGACGTCATCGGCGCCAAGGAGATAGAGGAAAAGCAGATCCAGGACATCCGTGACCTGGCCAAAGACCTGCCGAATGTGTCGGTGAAGCGCGCACCGGCACGCTTCACCCTGGCCTCGGGCAACACCGGGCGTGACAGCAATGCGGGCTTCAATATCCGAGGGCTGGACGGCAACCGGGTGCTGCTGCTGACCGACGGCATCCGCTCCCCGCGCAGCTATGTGTTCAGCGCCAACGCCTTTGGCCGCGACTACTTTGACACCGGCCTGGTCAAGCGCGTGGAGGTTGTGCGTGGCCCGGCATCCGTGCTGTATGGCTCCGACGGGGTGGCCGGCCTGGTGAACTTCATCACCTACGAACCTTCGGACTTTTTAACCAGCGAGAAAACCTTTGGCGGCCGGGCCGCCCTCTCCGCCAGCAGCGAAGACCAGGGCCGATCGGCTGGCGCCACGCTAGCGGGCCGGGCCAGCGATACGGTGGAATGGCTGCTGGGCGTGAATGCCAGCACGTCCGGCGCCGTGAAGAACATGGGCAGCAACGACGCGGCCAACACCACCCGCACCACGCCCAACCCCGAGACCGACCACAACAACGCCCTGCTGGCCAAGGTCGTGGTGCGGCCCAACGCCGACCAAAAGCATGTGCTGACCTTCGAGCATGTGGACAAAAGCGCCCGCTACAACCTGTTGTCTGCCGTGGCGGTAGCGCCTACGGCGTCTACCTCGGTACTGGGTTCTACCGCCAAGACCGACATGGAGCGCAACCGCCTGACCTGGGACGCGCGCTACCAACTGGCCCAGCCCTGGGCCGACAGCCTGCAAACCGTGCTGAGCTACCAGGCCGCTGGCTCGCGCGAGGTGGCGACCGAAGACCGCAACACCGCTGCAGACCGGGTGCGCGACACCACCTACGACGAGAACACCTGGCAGCTCGGCCTGCAGGCCAACAAAGTGCTGCGCCAGGGCGATATGGCGCACAAGCTCACCTACGGGCTGGACTACAGCCGCGCCTCCATCAAAACCCTGGGCACAGGCGTCACGCCGCCAGCGGGCGAGACGTTTCCGCTGAAGCGCTTCCCGGACACCATCGAGTCCAGCACAGCGCTGTACCTGCAGGATGAAATCTTTGCCGGCGACTGGAGCATCACCCCCGGCGCCCGGCTCGACCAGTACAAGATCGCCGCCAGCCAGGAAGGCTTCAACGCCACGGCGGTATCGCTGTCGGGCCATGCCGTATCGCCCAAGCTGGGCGTGCTGTACCGCGCCACGCCGCAGTGGAGCGTATTCGGCAACATCGCGTCGGGCTTCAAGGCGCCCAACGCGGGCCAGGTGAATGCGTTCTTTGAGAACACCACCCAGTACTACAAAACCATCCCCAACCCCAACCTGAAGGCCGAGAAAAGCCAGAACTTCGAGATCGGCACACGCGGCCGGCTGGACGCCCTGACGCTGGATGTAGCCGCATTCACTGGCCGCTTCAAAGACCTGATCCAAGACAGCGTACAGGTCAGCGGCTCGGGCACGGCGGCCGACCCGGTGGTGTACCAGTCCATCAACGTAGACAACGCCCGCATCAGCGGCTTCGAGGTCAAGGGCAACTGGGACTGGGGCCGCGTGGCCGGTGGGCAAGTCACCACGCCCTTCAGCT
Organism: Rhodoferax sp. SPJ21; assembly: GCF_058216335.1. NCBI lineage: Bacteria > Pseudomonadati > Pseudomonadota > Betaproteobacteria > Burkholderiales > Comamonadaceae > Rhodoferax > Rhodoferax sp. SPJ21. The sequence goes on along the minus strand of NZ_JBYZMO010000002.1, from coordinate 1,102,813 downwards.
ACGGCATGGCGCGCGGCAAAAACACCGACACCGGCAAACCGCTGGACACGGTAGACCCCGCCAAGCTACGCCTGGGCGTGCAGTACGCCACCCGCGCCTGGGACCTGCGGCTGGACCTGGCCCACCATGCGGCCAAAAAACAAAGCGACACCAACAGCGCCCTGTTCCTCGCGCCCGCCGCCACCACCCTCGACCTTGGCGGCCAGTGGCGCATCCAGAAAGACCTGCGCCTGAACGTAGCCGTCACCAACCTGACCGACAAAAAGTACTGGAACTGGAGCGACGTACGCAGCGCCACCGCAGCCCAGGTCGCCGTGATCGACGCATTCAGCCAGCCTGGCCGCAGCCTGAAGGTTTCGCTGGCGGCGGACTTTTGATTCCATCGACCCAAGGAGATTGACATGCACCCCACCTTCCCACCCGATGCAGCGGGCGACGCCGTGACCACCGAGGAATACGCCCTGCCCCGTGCAGAGTCCCTGCTGGCCGCCACGCTGGCGCTAATGACCGGCTACGTGCAAGGCTGCTGCGACGAGCACCGTGGCCCCATGGCGCAAAAAGTAGTGCAGCACCTGCTGAGCCTGTCGCAGCACCCCCTGCTCACCCCAGACTTCCAAACCCTGCTGTGGAACCTGCACACCCGCTGGCTGGAGCAAAGCCGCCAGACCGCCCCCCGTGCAGCGCTGCAAACCACCCCGGCTGACGCCGCCCTGTGGCACAAAGCCCTCGAGGTGGTGCAATGAACGCCCCCAGCCTGCTCACACCTACGCCCCTATCCGCCGACGCGGAAGCCCTGCGCCAAGCCTTTGCCACTGCCCGCGCCAGCGGCAAGCGCGCCAAAGAGGCCGCTGAGTCGCTGGGCCTTAGCGAAGGCCAGGCCGTTGCCGCGCACTGCGGCACGCACAGCCACCCGCCCAAGGCCACGCCGCTGCAAGGCCCGTGGATAGAGCTGCTACAAGCCCTGCAGCCCTGCGGCCCGCTGATGGGCCTGACGCGCAACGAAACCACCGTGCACGAGAAAACCGGCGCCTACCAAAAGCTGTCCGCCATGGGGCCGCATGGCCAGATGGGCCTGGCGCTGGGCGACGACATCGACCTGCGCCTGTTCTTCAGCCAGTGGCATGCAGGCTTTGCCGTGACCGAGCTGGCCGCCAATCCGCAAAACCGCCCCAACATCAGCCTGCAGTTCTTCGACGCCAGCGGCAAGGCCGTGCACAAGATATTCCAGCGCGAGGCCACCGACCGCGCCGCCTTCGACGCGGTCGTGCAGCACTTCACCGCGCCTGCCAACACCGCTGTGTTCACACCCGCCCCGCCACCGCCACCCGTGCTGGACGATACGCAGATCGATGTAGACGGCCTGGGCAGCGCCTGGGCCGCCATGCAGGACACGCACGAGTTCTTTGGCCTGTTAAAAACATTCAGCGCCGAGCGCCAGCAAAGCCTGCGCCTGATGGAAGGCCGCTTCACCCAGCCCTTGGGCCACAGCGCACTGCGCGATCTGCTGCACAGCGCCGCGTTTGACGGCGTGCCCATCATGGTCTTCGTGGGCAGCGGCGGCTGCATCCAGATCCATACCGGCCCGGTGCACCGCATCGAGCCCATGGACATCAGAGGTGTGCAGTGGTTGAACGTCATCGACCCCACATTCAACCTGCACCTGCGCGAAGACTCCATCGCCCACGTCTGGCAGGTAGAGAAACCCACCGCCGACGGCGTGGTCACCTCGGTCGAAGCCTTCGACGTGAATGGCGAGCTGATGGCCATGTTCTTCGGCGCGCGCAAGCCAGGCCAGCCTGAGCTGCAGGCCTGGCGCGACCTGGTAGCCCAGCTGCCTCGGCTAGAAGCGGTACCCGCATGAACCATGAAAAGCCCCAACCAGATGACACCCCACCTACTCCGCCGCCGTACCGTCTTAAATTGGGCCGCCAGCGCTACGCTTGCGCCTGCTGTGCCCCACGCGCAGACGGCCAGGGCCCCGCGCCTGGTGACGGTGGGCGGCGCCATTACCGAGATCGTCTACGCCCTGGGCGCTGAAGCCCAGCTCGTAGGCACCGACACCACCAGCTTGTACCCACTGGCCGCACAAAACACGCCCAAGGTCGGCTATATGCGCACCCTGTCAGCCGAAGGCCTGCTGGCGCTCAAGCCCGACGCGGTCATCGGCACCACCGAGGCCGGCCCGCCCGTGGTGATGGACCAGCTGCGCAGCGCCGGCGTAAAGGTAGACCTGATCGAGTCCGACCACAGCTGGGCCGAGGTGCAGCGCAAGCTGCAGGCCGTGGGGCGCGGCGCAGGCCGTGAAGCCCAGGCCCGCACACTGCAGGCCAGGCTGGATGCCGACTGGGCCGGCGTGCAGCAGCAGGTGGCGCAGTACAAGGGCCGCAAGCCGCGCGTGCTGTTCATCCTGTCGCACACCGCCAACTTGCAGGTGGCGGGCGAGAAAACCGCTGCCGACGCCATGCTGCGCTTCATCGGCGCGCAGAACGTGATGCAGGGCTACAACGGCTACCGCGCCATGACGGCGGAGGCCATGGCCGCCGCCGCACCCGACCTGGTTTTGACCAGCACGCAAGGCGTCGAGGCCCAGGGCGGGCTGGACAAGTTCTGGCAGCGGCCCGAGCTGGCGCTGACCCCAGCCTTCAAGACCCGCGCCCTGGTGCAGATGGACGCGCTGGAGCTGCTGGGCTTTGGCCCGCGCCTGCCTGCCACGGTGCGCGCCTTACACCAAAAAATCGTACTGGCATGACCCCACGCCTGCACCGCCTCAACAGCCAGCAAGTGCTGCTACTGGGCAGCGCCCTGGTGCTCGCCAGCCTGCTCACCGCCAGTGCACGCGGTGCCTACGCCATGGACGCGGCCAGCATCCTGCGCACGCTGTGGGCCTTGCTGTCCGGCGGGCTGGACGGTTCGCCCGAGCAGCTGGTGTTCCTCAACATCCGCCTGCCGCGCCTGCTGTTGGGCCTGGCGGCGGGCGCGGGCCTGGGCTTGTCGGGTGCGCTGATGCAGGGCCTGTTCCGCAACCCGCTGGCCGACCCGGGGCTGATCGGCGTCAGCAGCGGTGCCGCGCTGGCCGCAGGCGTGGCCATCGTGCTGGGCAGCCTGTACTTCCCCTCCCTGCCGCGCAGCCTGGGCAGCTGGACCCTGGTGCTGATGGCCTTTGCCGGCAGCCTGGGCGTGACGGTGCTGATCTACCTGCTGGCCCAGTCCGAGGGCGGCACCCGCGTCGGCATGATGCTGCTGGCTGGCGTGGCGGTGAACGCACTGGCCGGCGCGGGCCTGGGCTACTTGAACTTTCTGGCCAGCGACGAGCAGCTGCGCAGCATCCAGTTCTGGCTGATGGGCAGCCTGGGCGGCGCGCGCTGGAGCGCGGTAGTGTTGGTGTTTACTATTGTTTTGATAGCTATCTGCGCAGGTATTACCTGCGCCAGGCCCTTAAATGCCATTGCATTGGGCGAGGCCCAGGCCGTGCTGCTGGGTGTCGATGTAGAGCGCACCAAGCGCCTGGCCGTAGCCGTCACCGCACTGGCCGTGGGTGCTGTCACGGCTACCACCGGCATCATCGGCTTCGTCGGTCTGCTGGCGCCCCACTGTGTGCGCCTGATCGCCGGGCCCGACCACCGCACCGTGCTGCCCGGCTCGGCCATGCTGGGCGCCGCGCTGGTGCTGCTGGCCGACAGCGTGGCCCGCACCGCCGTGCAGCCTGCCGAGCTGCCGCTGGGCGTGCTGACCGCCTTCGTCGGCGTGCCCTTCTTCCTGCTGCTGTTGCGGCAGTTCAAGGGCAAAGTATGAGCACCCCTAGCACCTGCCTGGAAGCCCAGGCCGTGTCCTGCGTGGTCGGCGGCACCACGCTGCTGCAGTCGGCCTCGGTGCGCTTCCAGGCCGGCCAGTTTGCCGCCATCCTGGGGCCAAACGGCGCGGGCAAATCCACCCTGCTGTCGCTGCTGTGCGGCCAGCGCCAGCCCTGCCAGGGCCGCATCCTGCTGCAAGGCCAGGCCCTGGCCAGCTACCCGCTGCAAACCTTGGCGCGCCGCCGTGCCCTGCTGCCGCAAGACCTGTCCGTGGCCTTCGACTACACCGTGCAAGACGTGGTGGAGCTGGGCCGCTACCCGCACCGCCAAAAGCCCAGCCCGGCCGAGGCCGCCATCGTGCAGCGTGCCATGCAGGCCACCGGCGTCTCCAACCTGGCGCAGCGCGTGCTCAACACCCTCAGCGGTGGCGAGCGCGCCCGCGCCCAGCTGGCCCGCGTGCTGGCGCAAATCTGGGAGCCCGTGCCCGGTCACAGCCGCTGGCTGCTGCTAGACGAACCCACCGCCGCACTCGATGTGCACCACCAGCACGCCGTGCTACGCCTGGCCCGCAGCTGGGCGCACAGCCACGGCGTGGGCGTGGTGGCCGTGCTGCACGACCTGAACCTGGCCCTGCGCTACGCCGACCAGGCCGTGCTGCTGCAGGCCGGCCGTATCCAGGCCGACGGCCCGCCGCTGCAGGTGCTGGACACAGACACCGTGCGCCGCATCTGGCAGGTCGACGTGCACCCGGTGCGCGATGCCAACGGCTGCCCGCAACTCTTGATGGCATAGCCCCACAACGGAGACCACCATGGTGACCCAAGAAGTTCGCGTCCATGTACTGAAACGCCAGCCGCTGAAGCTGGTAGCCGCCCCGCTTCCGTCCGACGTAGCCTGCGAGCACGCCGCCCTGGTGCGCATGCTGGCCGGCGCCCAGGCCCGAGTGAGCGGCCTGGTGGTGGACTACCAGCAGCAGATCCACGCCCTGCAAGCCCAGGTCATACGCCTGCGCGCCCGCGTCATCCTGCGCGACACCATGCTGGCTTGGCTGCGCGAGACCCTGGTGCAGTTGGAGCCCACAGGCGAGGAAGATCTACAGGCCCACCACGCGGCGGCAGACCGGGTGATTTGCCAAACCGGCTGCGTCAGCCACGGCGGCTACTGGCGCGAAGAAGACCTGTGCCGGCGCACGGGCAAGAGCTGCAGCATGGAAGAAGTCAAGATAGAAATACCGCGCTAGCGCAGATAGATATTGCGCAAGCTGCTATATAAAAAATAGCATTTCACCGGATGGCAGTGCCGCAATCAACGTGCAGGTGGCTGGCTAGCCGGCAGCCATCAACTCGCAGCTGGCCACCACTTGCACAGCCAGGTCCGCCAAGCGCATGCTGCGGGAACGCGCGGTACGCCGTAGTTGTTCAAAGGCGGGCTGCCGCGCCAGGCGGTACTGCATCATGGTGATGCCGACCGCCACATTGATGTTGCGCTCGCCATCCAATGCATCTTGCAAATGCTTGCGCGTGGCGCGTAGCTGGTTCAATTCATTCGCGCGTGCCAGGGCGGCTTCGATGGCGGGGATTAACTGCGCCTCGTCGACGGGCTTTACCAAGAACGCCAAAGCCCCCTGCTCAATCGCTTGCTGCACCGTCTGCTCGTCGCCGTAAGCACTCAGCATCAAAAAAGGTATGTGGTCCAGCTCGCGCAGGCGCTGCGCCAAATACAGCCCGCTCTGTCCCGGCATGCGCACATCCAGCATCACCAGATCGGGGCGGTAACCGCCAGCCAGCATGTCCTCCGCCTCCTCGGCGCTCTTGGCGCTGCTCACGGCGTAACCCGCGCGTGCCACGCTGCCAGCCAAGGTGGCGAGCACCAGCCGGTCATCGTCCACCAAAAGTATGTGCGGCGTTTTTGTATCGGTCATCGAATTCATTTCTGTTAGTTCAACCCAAGCACTGGCGCACTGAGCAGCAGCTCCACCACCATCGTGTCATGGACCTGCTCGACATTCAGCTGGGCACCTGTGCTGGGCATCAGGTGTGCCATCAATTGCTGGCCTGAACCTGACAATGGGTCCCGTGCAATCGGCACACCCGGCGTCACGCTATTGGTGATGCGTACGCTTGCACTCAACTGCCGCTCGTCCTGCAACAGACTCACGCACACGCCAGGGCGGTCTACGTTGCTGTGTTTGACCGAGTTGAAAAGTATCTCGTTCAAGATCATGGCCACCGGCACGGCCTCTTCCTCGGCGATAAAAATTTCGGCAGCGATGTGATTCTCTGCCATCTCCACCGGCACCCGCCAAATGTCCCGCACCTGTGCAACGATGGCACGCATCAAGCCACGCAAAGAAACCCGGCCCGCGCTGTTTTGCCCTTGCAAGCCATGGATGGTCGCTATGCTCTTGATTTGGCCAATGGCCTGGTTCAGTGCCGATTCTGTTTCTGGGTGCTCTTGCCCGAACTGGCGCAGCAAGCCAGTAATACCTTGCAGGTTGTTCTTGATGCGATGGTGTACCTCGCGCACCAGCGCTGCACGCTGGACCGCCTCATCAAGGCGGCGCTGTTCGTCACGACGGTACCGGTCCGAAATGTCAATGTAGCTGATCACATAATTGCCGATGGCACCCTGTTCATCCGGCACCCCGGTGACGGTCAATGACACCGGGAATTCGCGCCCCGTCGCGTGCAGACACCAGAGTTCGCCCGTCCAACTGCCCGAAGCCTGAACCCGCAAAAAAATATCGTCATAGACTGCGACCGGATACCGGCTAGAACGCAGCTGAAATGCACGCTTCCCCAAAAAATCGCCAGCCACATAGCCTGTGATACGGGTAAATGCAGAGTTGACCTGCAACACCAAGCGCTGGTGGTCCATCACCATGATGCCTTCCTGCCCCTCAAACGCCACGGCAGAAATGCGCAGTGCCGCATTGACTCTTTCCAATTCCAATTGGCTGCGTTTGAGTGGAGTGATGTCTGACACCTGCACGAAGAAGCCACGCACCTCACCATCCACGCGGTCTGCAATGTACTGCGCCCAGGTATAACCAGTCTCGCCATTCGGCTTCACCAGTGTGCGCTCAAACTGCTGGTCTTCACCTCGCAATACCGCGCGGATATGCACCTCATTCTTTGCAAACAATTCCGGCCCCATCAGCTCCTGCATAGTGACGCCGCGCATCTGCTCTTCATTCCGGCCGAACCAAACTTGGTACTGCGCGTTGGAAAACGCGCAGCGCAGATCACGCGTCCAGTAGCCCACCAGGCCTGGCAGACTGTTGGCAATGCTGGCTATGAAGCGCTCTTGCTCGCGCGCCAGCCGCTCGCCTCCACGCATTTCTGTCACGTCACGGGACACAAAGACCACGCCTAGCAGCTCGTCAGCTTCACCCGCATACGGACAACAGCGGGTCTCCAGATAGCGCAGATGTTGGTCTTTCAGCGGGACCTCCACGTCTTTCAACTGTGGCTGCCGCGTCGCCAGGCAGCGGGAATAGGCATCCTGAAAATCCCGGTTGAAAAATTCAATCGGTACCTCGTCGGTCAAACGCCCTAGGACCTGCTCGCGCGCCAAGCCCGTAGCCAGGCACCATGCATCGTTCACCATCAAATAGCGCTGCCGCAAATCCACTACGCACACCATTTCGGAGATCGAATCCAGCGAGAACTTGAAGGTGCGCATCTCTTGCTTAATGCGCATGCGGTCAGTGATATCTACGTAAATGGTTAAAAACCCACCGCCAGGCAAGGGGCTGCGCTTGGCTGCGACCACCGTGCCATTTGGCCGGGTGCATTCATAGGTCTCGGGGTGGGCGTAGCGGAACTCTGCTACGCGGCGGTCCGCCTCTTGATGCGGGTCACAGGAGCCGAATTCCCCAGCCCTGGCCCGCAACACGAACATGTCCCGCAAGTGCGTACCGGGTGTGGCCTGTTCAGCCGTCAAGCCAGACAGCTCAAGCGCCAGAGCGCTGATCGTCACCAGGCGGCAGTCTGCATTGAACACTGCAACGCCCTCGCCCATGTTCGCAAAGACCTCCAGCAGCGGGTCCGAAATGATGGAGATATCGTGGGAAGCCATGTCGCCCTTGGGATGCAGAGGCCAAATTATCAGAGTAGCCAGCGCAGGAGCTAGGGATTATCTTTATTGCACGGTTATGTGACTCATGGCGTATTAACTTTAACGGTTGCATGCTAGAGTAACCAAATGTTTCGCCCGCCCCAGAACATGGCGTCGAAGCACATAAGGCCCTGCACCCGCCTTGCAATTTTTGGAATGCCGCTCAAACAGTGGCAACGAGAAGATGGCAATACGTTCATTTCAGAAAATGGATGCGGGCGCGCAGGGCTGCCTAGCCCCCACTTTTGCATATAAGCCAACCATCCTTGGTTGCTTGGGTCCGCCGTTGCCAGGTCATACCTGCCGCGTGGGGATGCCGCGTCGCAAAAAACACGCGCACCGCTCTCGGCACCGCAGAGCACCGTGGCTGAGCACAGGTCCATTCTGATCGGCGCACATACCTCCCAGGGCGATTGCCAGCCCCCAAGGCGCATTACTGCGCTTGCCTAAACCCCGTCAAGATTTCACCTCAAAGAGGTACTCACATGAACTTCAAGAATTTCACCGTCAAAGGCCAGCTAACCTTTGCATTTGGCCTGCTGGCTGTATTGGTCATCATCGTGTCGCTAACAGCCATGCATGCGCTAAGCGGTATCAATAGCGATTTCTCCCAATACAACCAAGGCACCATTGCGCAGCAGCATATGGCGGTCGATGTACGGGCATCGGTGAACCGTCGTGCGATTGCTGCGCGTAATCTGGTGCTAGTGACCACCCCCGAAGACCTAGAGATCGAGAAAGCTGCGGTGGCCGAAGCCCACCAAGCAACCCAGGCAGCCTTGGAAAAATTAAACAGCACCGTCAAGAACGATCCGCGAGCTACAGCGGAAGAGCGTCGTCTCATCGAAGACATCAGCAAAATCGAAGCTGCCTACGGCCCCGTCGCACTGGACATTGTGAAGTTGGCGCTGGATGGCAAAAAGGACGAGGCCATCGCCAAAATGAACAAGGACTGCCGTCCCCTGCTGGCGGCACTCATCAAAGCCAGCCGTGCCTACCAAGAGTACAGCGAGAAAGAGGGTGAAGCCATGGTGGCATCGGCCAATGCCGACTATGCGCAAGCGCGCTTGCTGTTGATTGCTGCCGGCGCTGTTGCCATCGCCGCCGCCGTACTTCTCGGCCTCCGGATCACCCGCAATCTGGTGGGCTCCCTGGGTGGTGAACCCGGTGTGGCAGCCGACGTGGCGCGCGCGGTAGCCCATGGCGACCTGAGCATGCCGATTTCCGTCAAGCCAGGAGACAGCGACAGTCTGATGGCCCAGCTCAAAGCCATGCAAGATAGTCTGTCAAGCGTGGTGTCGAACGTACGCCAAAGCGCCGAAGGCGTCTCCACCGCCAGTGCCGAGATCGCCCAGGGCAACAACGATTTGTCCGGCCGTACGGAACAGCAGGCCAGCGCGCTGGAAGAAACCGCAGCGTCCATGGAAGAGCTGTCCAGCACCGTAAAACAGAATGCCGATAACGCACGCCAAGCCAACCAACTGGCTGTCAACGCGTCAACGGTTGCCGTAGAAGGCGGTGAAGTCGTCAGCCAAGTGGTAGACACCATGAAAGGCATCAACGACAGCAGCAAGAAGATCGCCGACATCATCAGCGTCATTGATGGCATCGCCTTCCAAACCAACATCTTGGCCCTGAACGCCGCCGTGGAAGCCGCCCGCGCAGGCGAGCAAGGCCGTGGCTTTGCCGTGGTGGCCAGCGAAGTACGCAGCCTGGCGCAACGCAGCGCCAATGCGGCCAAGGAAATCAAGATTTTGATCGACAACAGCGTGGTCCAGGTGGACCAAGGTACAGCGCTGGTATCCAAGGCCGGCTCCACCATGACCGAAGTGGTTAACGCCATCCGTCGCGTGACCGACATCATTGGTGAAGTCAGCGCCGCCAGCGGCGAGCAAAGCCAGGGCGTCGCCCAGGTCGGCGATGCCATTACCCAGATGGACCAGGTGACGCAGCAAAATGCAGCATTGGTGGAAGAGAGCGCGGCGGCGGCCAACAGCCTCAGCACGCAGGCACAACAACTGTTGGAGGTCGTGGCCGTGTTCAAGCTCGACGCTGGCAAGCACCAGGGCTCGGCAAACACCATGAAGACGGATAGTCAAGCATCGCTGGAAAGACGTGGCCCCCAGCGTGCAATCAACGTGACCCGCCCCTCCTTTGGCAAGGCTTCCGCCACGCCAGCGAAGAAAATTGCAAACCAGACGGTGAGCGCCAAGCCCGCCGCCAAGACAGGATCGGACGATTGGGCCAGCTTCTAAGCTGAAATCCCGATCGCAATTTGGATGGCCACTGCGCTTTATCGCCAGAGGCCTCCAGCGCAATATCTAGCTGCGCAATATGCTACAAATTAAGTAGCAAAAGTCCTCACGGGAAGGCCCCTGCAGTTAGCTCGGCAAGGGTGTGCTGCACGTCCTGCGCAGATTGCGCAGATGCTCGCACACCAGGCCGCTAGGCCGAGGCACACCGGTTAGGTGCCGGGGTTCAGCTGTTATCCAAAATATAGCGCAGGGGTTTGAAGGCCTCGTCGCCCACGGCCTTCTGGATCTTGGGCGCCAGGCTTTTCAGGGCCTCCAGATCCCCGGCCCGTTCCACCGCCAGGTTCAGCATAAAGCCCTTCAAGCCCAGACCGCTGGTGAGCTGCACCGCCGTCTGGTAGGCCAGGGTGTAGCGCTCGGCCAAGCCCAGATCCTGCAGCTTGGCGCCGGCGCCCGAGAGGGGGCGCTTTTCTGAGGGTGCAGCGGCCACGAATTCAACCAAGCCCAGATCGTGCAGTTGCTGAAAATCATCGGCCGACAGGCCCATGCCGCCGATCTGCGCCAGTATCTTGGCGATGCTTTTCTTGCCGTCGCACAAGATCAGTGCTGAGCGCAGCGGGATCTTCATCTTGGTGGACCGGTCCTTGATGACCTGGTTGCCCTTGTCTGTCTTGGCCGGGCAGAGGCTGGTGTCCATATCGCGCTCCTTGTGCGGGCCTGGCAGGTTCTCGGGCAAGACTCACAGGGGCCAGCGCAGGAGCTACAGCGTACCCGCTTCCAGCTGTTCCAGGTAGATGAATTCTGGCGCCTTGACACCGGCGTCCATGCGGATCTGCACCAGCCTGGGCGACTCGAAAAAGGCGCGGGCCTGGGCCAGCGAGGTCCAGGCGGAGAAGTGCACGATCTTGTTCGCGTCAGTGTCATAGCGCAGCACCTGGTAGCTGCGCTCGCCGGCCTCAAAGCGGATGCCGGCGGCGGCGTCAAAAACCTTTTTCCAGGCGGCATAGTCCTGGACCTCGTGGATGATGAGTACGTGTTGCATGCGGTCCTACGGTGGGTGTGCCAAAGCAAAGCGGCATTGTGCCTTGCTGCCCCAGAACCTTTTAGACTTACAAGCTTTTTAGGCCGCTAGCGCATATAAAACCTGCGCTAGCAGCTACTAATTCAATAGCATTAGTCCGGCAAACCCAAAGCCAGCCCGTCGCTGCGCGGGTCGTGCGCACCGCGCATCTGACCGGTGGCCGGGTCGATGCGGATGGCGCCGGGGTGGCCCATCAGCGGGCTTTGGCGGGCCACCGGGCTCAGGGCGTGGCCGCGCAGCGCCAGTTCGGCGAACACCTCGGGCGGCACGTCTTCTTCCAGCTTCAGCGAGTCGCGCGCGTCGGAGAAAGTCTTGCCCAGCAGAAAACGCGGCCGGGCCAGGGCGCTGAGCGGGTCCATGCCGTAGTCGATCATGCGGGTGAGCACGGCGGCCAGGGTTTGCGGCTGGCCGTCGGCGCCCTGGGTGCCGTACAGGATGCTGGGCTTGCCGTTCTGCAGGTACATGCCGGGGTTGAGTGTGTGGAACGGGCGCTTGCCCGGTGCCAGCACGTTCGGGTGCTGCGGGTCTAGTGAGAAGGCCGCGCCACGGTTGTGCCAGAGCACGCCGGTATCGCCCACCAGTACACCGCTGCCCCAGTCAAAGTAGGTGGTGGCCAGCATGGACACAGCCTGGCCCCAGCGGTCTACCGCGCCGATATACACCGTGTCGCCAGTCTGGAAGGGATGCGGCCAGGGCAAGGCCTGGTCCATGCGGATAGCGCTGGCGCGCTGGTCCAGGTGGGCCGGAGACAGCAGGCGCTCTATCGGCACCTCGGCATGCTCGGGGTCGGCCACATGGCGGTTGCGGTCGATGAAGGCCTGCTTGATGGCTTCGACCAACAGGTGGTAGTAGTCGGCGCTGCCCTCGGGAATCTGGGCCAGGTCGAAGCGTTCCAGGATGCCCATGATTTCCAGCGTGGTGATGCCCTGGGTGGGTGGCCGGTGCGCCAGCAGCGTGCCGCCACGGTAGGGCACGGACAGCGGTGCTTCCACGCGCGCCCGGGTGCGCACCAGGTCGGCGGCCGTCAGCGGGCTGCCGGCCTGGGCCAGGCCCTGGGCGATGCGGGCCGCCAGTTGGCCTTCATAAAAGTCGCGCGGGCCGCGTGCTGCCAGGGTTTCCAGCGTGGCAGCCAGCGCGGGCTGCTGGCGCACAAAGCCTGTGGCGGGCACCGCGCCCTGGTGCAGGAACTGGGCGGCCACGCCGGGCAGCACGGCCATCTCGGACAGACGCATCTGCAGCCAGAAGCGCTCGGACTCGGAGATGGGGACTCCATCGCGCGCCTGGGCAATGGCGGGTGCCAGCAGGCGCTGCCAGCTGTGTTGTCCACCCCAATCTTTGCGACTAATTTCGAAGGCCTGGCCCAGCACGTCCACAGCCGCCGCTGTGGTCAGCATGGACTGCGGGCCGCGCACGGGAATCGCGCCGCTGTATCGCGGCAACACCTGCGGCGCCTGGCCTATGCCGGACAGGGTTTGCACCTGGCCCGCCTTGTCGGCGATCAGCATGAAGGCATCACCGCCCAGACCACAAAAATGCGGATAGACCACGCCCAGGCTGGCGGCGATGGTGATGGCGGCCTCGATGGCGTTGCCGCCCGCAGCCAATACGTCCAGCCCGGCTTGCGAGGCCAGCGCGTGCGGGCTGGTGACCATGCCCTGGGTAGACGCTGCGCTCATGCCGCGTGCACCTGTTCGGCGTGCTGGCAAATCTGGCCAGGCGTGGTGACCCATACCTGGCCTGCATCCCGTGCGCGGGCGATGTGCTCCAGCGCGCGGCGCAGGTGCCGCAGGCGGTAGGGCTGGCCCACGATATAGGGGTGGAGCGCGATACCCATCACCAGCGGCTGCTGGGCAGCCTGTTGCAGCATCTCGTCAAAGTTGTGTATCACCATGTCGGCAAAGGCCTTGCCGTCCATCAGCCGGCCTATGACCATGGGGATGTCGTTCAGCTCCTGCGGGTAAGGAATGGACCACAGGCGCTGGCCGCTGCGTGTGGCCATGGCGGTGGGCTGGTCGTCATGGCACCAGTTCAGCGTGTAGCTGTAGCCGGTCTCGGCCAGCAGGTCGGGCGTAGTGCGGCTCTCGGCAATCCAGGGCGACAGCCAGCCGCTGGGCGCTGTGCCGCTGTGGTGGGCGATGCGCGTGCGGCAGTCGGCCAGCAGTGCGCGCTCGTCTTCCTCGCTGAGGTTGGCCTGGTTGAAGGCATTGCTGTAGCCGTGGCCTATCAGCTCGTCGCCGCGCGCCGCAAAGGCCTGGACCAGCTCGGGGCAATGCGCGTACAACGCGGTGTTGATCAGTGCGCCGGTAGGCAGCTGCAACTGGTCGAACAGCTCCAGGCAGCGCCAGGCACCCACGCGGTTGCCGTACTCGCGCCAGCTGTAGTTCAGCACATCGGGCTGGGCAGTTTTGGGGCCTATGCAGGCGCCCAGGCCTTCGCCAAACGCAAAGTGCTCGATGTTGAAACCCAGGTACACCGCCAGCTTGGCGCCATTCGGCCAGCGGTAGTCGGCACGGCGGGTGATGGGGCTGTAGGCGAAGCGGCCGTTGCCGGGGATGGGCGGGGCGAACGTGCTCATGGTGGTACTCATATCGGCTCGCACAGTCCGGCGCGCACCAGCAGCCATTCGGCGCTGTCGTTCCACACGTCCATCTGAACGATCAGGCCGTGGCGCACCACATAGCGGTCTACATAGCGGTTGCCCTCGAAGGCCGTACCGTCGGGCCAGGCGCCGTACAGGGTGCCGATGTTGTAGACGATGGCCTCGGCCTCGGTGGCACCGGCTACGACGTCGGTCTGCTCGAACTTCTTTTTCACCCAGGCGTAGCGGCCGGCATTGAAGGCGCTGCATTCGGCCGGGTCGCGCATCGCACGGCCACCGGTGAAACGGATGCGCAACTCGGGGGCGATGAAGGCACGCGCGCCCTCGGGGTCGGGCACCATGATGGTCCGCAAAAAGGTCTCAACCAGTTCTTTGGCCTGCAGTGCGGCCGGGGGGATGTCGGTAAGCATGGTTCAAAAAAGCAATGGGCATGCCAGTGTGCCGCACCCCCCCGGCCTACGGCCTGAACCCAGCCCAAACCCTACAAGTCTTTCAGGCCTCTAGCGCAGGTTTTACCTGCGCCAGCAGCTATCAAAATAGTAGTGAAGCAGATATGCATCGGACTCTACCGTCCGCCCCCTTGCCACCTACAAACCGAATACAAAAGCCCCTGCCAAACGGCGGCCAAGAACAACGGGTTGCAAATGATAGTAATTCGTGTTTATACTTATCCATCTATCCACCGCCAGCCAAACTGCTTGCCGCCATGATCGTCTGTGTATGCCAACGAGTATCTGACCGCGATATTGCCCGCCATGTGCGTGCCGGCATGTGCTTTAGCGATATCCAGCTTGAACTGGGTGTCGCCACCCAGTGTGGCCGATGCGAAGGTTGTGCACGGGACATCGTGGCGCAGTGCAGCGCCACCCAACCCGTCGCCGCCATCCAGCTCGCCACATCCATCTTGGAGAGCAAGGCATGGAACTCCTCGGCACACTTGGCGGCAGTCTGATCCTGGTCCTGGGCTCGGCCTGGTGGATCTTTCGTAAATAACTGGCGGGCCGCCCTGGCGTGTAACGCCACTGCTATTCTTTGGCCCTCTTGGGCTTTCTTAGGCGCAATTCCTAGTATGCAAAGCACTGCCTCCCAGCCCCCCGCCGCCCCACGCCTCAGCCGCAATGCCGTCATCGTGAGCAGTGTGGTGGCCTTCCACGTGGCGGCCCTATGGGCCTTGCAAAGCGGCCTGGTCCGCAAGGCGGTGGACATCATCGTGCCGGTGGAAATGCTCAGCGAATTCATCGAGCCGCCAAAGCCCAAGCCCGCGCCACCGGTGCCGCCCACACCGGTCAAACAACCGGTGGTCAAAACCAAGGCCCCGGTGCTGCCGCCCGCGCCGCAGCCCCTGGCGATTGCCGACCCCACACCCGCACCGAATGCACCCACCGGCGTGACCACGCCCCAGCCGCCTGCACCGCCAATTGCGGCACCGGTTGCGGTGGCACCGCCAGCTCCGCCCCCTGCACCACCAGCGCCATCCAAAGTGGAGCTGCCGTCCAGCGACGCCAACTATCTGAACAACCCCAAGCCGCGCTATCCGGCCATCAGCAAACGGCTGGGCGAACAAGGCACAACGATCTACACCGTGATGATCGGTGCAGACGGCTTGCCGACCAGTGCGACCTTGTTGAAGTCCAGCGGCTACGACCGACTGGACCAGGCGGCCTACACCGCCGTAATGTCCTGGCGCTACGTGCCGGGCAAGCGTAACGGTGTGCCCACCGCCATGGCCTACAACGCGCCCGTGAACTGGGTTCTTGAATAATTTTTTTACCTTTGTGGAGTTTTGAATGGAATCGCAATTCGGCATCGCCAACGTCTGGACCCAGGGCGACTTTGTCACCAAGACCGTGGCCATCATCTTGTTGGCCATGTCCCTGACCTCGTGGATCGTCATCCTGGTCAAGGCGCTGGACATTTTCAAGTTCAAGAAACTGGCCGGCGGCGCGGCCGACTTCTGGCACAGCGAAGACTTCGCCACTGGCCTCAAGAAGCTGGGCGATGACCCCAGCAACCCCTTCCTGCAAATCGCCCTGGAGGGCCGTGAAGCCACAGCCCACCACCGCAATACCAAGGCCCACCTGCATGACGCACTGGACGTGAGCGACTGGGTCACGCGCTGCCTGCGCAACAACATCGACGAATTCACCGCCAAGCTGCAAGCGGGCCTGGCGATCCTGGCGTCCGTAGGCTCCACCGCGCCATTCATCGGCCTGTTCGGCACGGTCTGGGGCATTTACCACGCACTGCTGAGCATCGGCATGTCCGGCCAGTCCACCATCGACAAGGTGGCCGGCCCCATTGGCGAAGCGCTGATCATGACCGCCCTGGGCCTGGCCGTGGCCATCCCCGCAGTGCTGGGCTACAACGCCCTGGTGCGCGGCAACAAGTCCATCCTGATCAAGCTGAACAGCTTTGCCCACGACCTGCATGCCTTCTTCGTCACCGGCGCCCGTGTGGCCAGTGGCAACGCAGCCAAGGTCGTGCCCATGAAGAAGGGGAACTGAGCATGGCCTTCGGTACCCAGGACGAACCCGATGAGGTGATGAACGAGATCAACATGACGCCGCTGGTGGACGTGATGTTGGTGCTGCTGATCATCTTCATCATCACTATTCCGGTGATGAAGCACTCGGTCAATGTGGATTTGCCACGCGCGACCAACCAGGTAGAGGACGCCAAGCCTGCCACCATCCGCCTGAGCGTGGATGCGCAGGGCGACTACTACTGGAATGAAAACAAGGTCGCCGAGACCGATCTGGTGCCCATGCTGCAGGCCGAGGCCGCCAAGGAACCGCAGCCCGAGTTGCATATCCGTGGCGACAAGAACGTGCGCTACGAACGCGTGGCCCAGGCCATGGCGGCGGCCCAGCAAAGCGGCATCAAGAAGATCGGCTTCATCACCGAACCCAAGGCCCCTTGATAAATAAGTCTTTACAGGGACTTGCGGATTAATTGAGAATGGTTATCATTAACCAATAGCAAGTTCAGCACCATTCTTTCAGGAGCATCCTATGTACGCCAACCTAGCCGCCCGCCCCCAGTTCAATCCCGCCTCGGGAGAGAACGCCAATGGCGCGTTCCAAGGCATGTTGGCCGACGGGGTTGCTGCCGCCAAGACCCTGGCCCTGGAAAGCCGTGACCTGCTGCGTGGCCACAAGGCGGTGGAGATCATGCACAACGGCGCGGTCTACCGCCTGCACAACACCAAGCAGGGCAAGCTGATACTGACCAAGTAAGCCCGCCATTTCACCGCTGCCCCTGCGCCCGCAGAGGCAGCAACTGTTTCATCGTGGGGCGACTCCCAGGACTTCAGCACGAAGTCTGCAAGGGTCGTTTTTTGCTAGCCAACGCAGAGCGGCCTCAGCCACTTTTCGACTAGCCATGCTTTTTTTCCCACCCCGTCCTAGTTCGAAGCCAAGACCTTCTTGACCGCCGCCAGGCCGTCATCGCCGCCATAGGTCTTCACCCCGGTGAGCCAGGCTTCCAGCATCTTGGGGTTGGCCTTGAGCTGGCGCATACCGGCCGCCTTGGCATCGATCTTCTGGTCCAGCACATCGGTGATGGCTTTGTTCTCCAGGTCCACCGTGAACTCCAGCTGGCTGAATAGCCGGGCCACATTCGGGCACTGGTTTGCATAGCCCTTGCGCGACACGGTATTGACCGTGGCGCTGCCGTAGTTGGGGCCGAAGTAGTCCTTGTCGCCGTCCAGGTAGCTGATCTGGAACTTGGTGTTCATCTGGTGCGGCTCCCAGGCCAGAAAGACGATCCAGTCCTTGCCCTTTTCCTTGCGCGCCACCTGGCTGAGCATGCTTTGCTCGCTCGACTCGACCAGGGTCCAGCCGTCCAGCCCATAGCTCTTGGCCTCGATCATTTTCTTGATGTTCTGGTTGGCAGGCGACCCCGACTCTATGCCGTAAATTTTTCGGTCGAACTTGTCGGCGTATTTCGCCAGATCGGCAAAGCTTTTCACGCCGCCATCCGCCACATAGCCGGGCACGGCCAGCGTGAACTTGGCGCCGGGCAGATTGGCGTGCAGCACCTCCATCGCGCCCTCTTTCAGAATCGGCTCCACAAGTCCTTTTTGCGCCGGCATCCAGTTGCCGAGGAAGACGTCGATCTGCTCCTTCTTCACGCCCACATAGGTGATGGGCACCGATAGCGATGCCACCTTCTGCTCATAGCCCAGGGCATTGAGCAGAATGCCGGCCACGGCGTTGGTGGCGGTGATGTCCGTCCAGCCGGGGTCGGCCATGCGCACCTGCTTGCAAGCCTCGGGCTCGGCGGCACTGGCACTGTGGCCCAGCAGCAAAACCCCGGCCATCACACTGGCAGCCGCCAGCAAAACACGTTCACGTCCCATGGTGCACTCCTAGCTTACAAGTTAGATGCCTGCGGCATCGGGTTTAACAATGGGTTTCACGACCGGACTCACAACCGGCTTCACAACTGGATAGCGGGCCCGTGCTTCCAGCGTGTCCAGGTCGATGTGGTTGCGCATATAGCGCTGGCTGGCGGCCTGGTAGGGCTGGTGGTCCCAGGCCTGGCGCACACCCTGGCTCTGGGCCTCGAAATGGAAGCGGCGCCGGCGCTGGCTGGCCACCACGGCGGTGCGCAGGCCGGGCATGTCCCAGCGCGCGGCCACCTCGCTGCGCAAGGCCTGCAGGCGGGCCGTGTGCGTGGGGTCACCGGCCAAGTTCGCCAGGTTGTGCCGCTCGTCCGGGTCGGCCACCAGGTCGTACAGCTGGTCGGGGTCGCCGGGTGAATGCACGAACTTGTAACGGCCCCGGCGCAGCATCACCAGCGGCGCTACAGCGCCCTCGCCCAGGTATTCGCCCACCACCTCGTCATGCCCCTCCTGGCCCAATAGATGCGGCCACAGACTGCGCCCGTCGATGGCCTCGGGGTAGGCCGGCGTCTCACCCGCACAGGCGAGGTCCACCAGGGTTGGCAGTATGTCCACCAGCGACACCGACGCAGCCACCCGGTGCGGCGCGAAGCGCGCGGGCGCATGCACGATCAGCGGCACGCGGCAGGCGTTTTCAAAGAAGTTCATCTTGTACCAAAGCCCGCGCTCACCCAGCATGTCGCCATGGTCGGCCAGCAGCAGGATGATGGTGTTGTCGGCCTGGCCAGTCTGCTCCAGCGTGCGCAGAATCTTGCCGACCTGCTCGTCCACATACGATACCGCACCGTAATAAGCGTGGCGCGCGTTGCGGGTCTGCTGGTCTGAGATGGGCGTGCTGTCCATATCGCTCACGTGTCGCAGGCGCTGGCTGTGCGGGTCCAACGGCACCTCTTCGGGTCGCACGCGTGGCATATCGATGTCCTCGTCACGGTACAGGTCCCAATAGGCCTTGGGAATGGCATAGGGGTCGTGCGGGTGCGTCATAGACACCAGCATGCAAAACGGCCGGGCATCGTCGTCACGCACGATGTCGAACAGCTTCTGCTGCGCCAAAAACACCACCTCTTCGTCGAAGTCCAACTGGTTGCTGCGGATGCAGGTACCAGCCTCCGTGACCGAGCCCATGTTGTGGTACCAGCTGGGGCGCACCTCAGGCTGATCCCAGTCAGGCGTCCAACCAAAGTCGGCAGGGTAGATGTCGGTGGTCAGGCGCTCTTCAAAACCATGCAGCTGGTCGGCGCCACAGAAATGCATCTTGCCCGACAAAATGGTGCGGTAGCCCGCATGGCGCAGATAGTGGCCAAAGGTCAGCACCTCGGACGGCAGCTCGGCCGAGTTGTCGTAGGCGCCAATGGCCGAGGGCAGCTTGCCGGCCATGAACACATAGCGCGACGGCGCGCACAGCGGGCTATTGGTATAGGCCGCGTCGAACACCACACCGGCCTTGGCCAGCGCGTCGATATGCGGGGTCTTGCTGACCTGGTTGCCATAGGCGGCCAGGGCCGACGGCGTGAGCTGGTCGGCCATCAGTATCAGAATATTTGGCTTGCGGCTGTGCGCGGGTGCATCCATTGGCTCGTCCCAACATAATATGGATTTATGTAACGAATTCAGTTTATGCACGCAGAATCTGCGCGTGAAGACTAAGATTTCTTATGAACGCATAAGCCACAGCTATGTCAAACCCGAAACGCCTGCCGCCACTGCAAAGCCTGGTCTACTTTGAGGCTGCGGTGCGCCACCTGAGCTTTACCGCCGCAGCCCAAGAGCTGGGTACCAGCCAGCCCGCCGTTAGCCAGCGCATCGGCCTGCTGGAGGAGGACTTGGGCGTGCCGCTGTTCAAACGCGAACACCGTGGCGTGTCGCTCACAGCCGACGGCGCCCAGCTGTTCAGCGCGGTGCGCGAAAGCCTGGCCGGCATAGGCGACGCAGCGGCCAAGATCCGCGCGCGGCGCAGCCGCCAGGTATTGACGGTAGCCACGGATTTCGGCTTTGCGACCTACTGGCTGATGCCCCGGCTGGCCGCGCTGCAAGCCCTGGTGCCCAATCTGGACGTGCGCATCATCACCACGCAAAACGCCTTCGACATACGGGGTGAGCCGGTGGACATTGCCATCGCCTTCGGTGCTGGCCAGTGGCCGGGTTGCACGGCGCAGCGCCTGTTTCCAGAAATTGTGTTGCCCGTCTGCAGCCCACGCTTTCTGGCGCAATATGGACTGCAAGGCAGCGCAGCGGAACTGGTCCGCCTGCCCTTGTTGCACCTGGAAAGCACCGGGCCCCAGCGCTGGCTGGGTTGGGACAGCTGGCTGGCCTTGCATGGCCTGACCGCCACGGGTGAAAACCGTGACCTGACGCTGAACAACTACCCGCTGGTGATCCAGGCCGCCACTGCCGGCCAGGGCGTAGCGCTGGGCTGGGTGCCGCTGGTGGACGACCTGGTACGCAGCGGCCAGCTTGTGCCGGCCTGCCAGCCGCCCAGCCGTACAGGCAATGGCTATTTTTTGGTGGAACCCCAGGCGGCGCGGGCGCCGCAGGCCTTGCATCGTTTCCGCGCGTGGATCGTGGGGGAATGCGAGCAGGCTTTGGCCGCCAGCCCGTTCTACAAATGAAAAGAGCTGCTAGCGCAGAGAATACCTGCGCTAGCAGCTCCTAAAAAAGAGCAAATTACAGACCGATGGCGGCGATACCGGCCTTGGCGATCTGCGCGTCTTCCGACGATTTCACGCCGCTGACACCCACCGCGCCCAGGCAGAAGCCATCCTTCAAGATCGGCACGCCGCCTTCCAGCAGGCCCTTGACATCCGGTGCGCTCAGGAACGAGGTGCGTCCGTTATTGATGATATCTTCGTACACCTTGGACTCCTTGCGCGACAAAGCTGCCGTGTTAGCCTTGGCCGGCGCGATGTGTGCGCTCAGTGCAGGTGCGCCGTCCAGGCGTTGCAGATGCAACAGATGGCCGCCTTCGTCCACGATGGCGATGGTCACGGCCCATTGGTTTTTCAGCGCTTCGGCTTCGGCAGCGGCAGCAATGGCTTTGACATCGGCGAATTCGAGTACGGATTTTGTTTTCATGGCTACGTCCCTGAAAGTGGATAAAAGATAGAAGCATAACGGCTGTCACCCAGCCCTCAAGGGGGTAACACAGCGCATAGGCGGTACCCCCACGCAAAATAGGCTATGCAAAATTCGGTCCCAGTCTTGAATCGGCCTAGAATTTCCCCATCTGCTATTGCAGCCTTCAAGGAGCTTCCACTATGAATGACCGTTTTACAAGTTTTGGCGTGGGCCAGACCATCAACAGCTATGGCGTGTCGCAAGAGGAACGCAACCGCGTCATGCGCAACACCTACTGGCTGCTGGCCCTGAGCCTGGTGCCCACGGTACTGGGTGCCTGGCTGGGCGTAGCCACCGGCATTACCCAAGCGCTGACCGGAGGCATGGGCTTGATCGTCTTCATGGGCGGCGCCTTCGGCTTCATGTACGCCATCGAAAAGACCAAGAACTCGGCTACCGGCGTGCCCGTGCTGCTGGGCTTTACCTTCTTCATGGGTCTGATGCTGTCGCGCATGATCGCCATGGTGCTGGGCTTCAAGAACGGGCCAGATCTGATCATGACCGCCTTTGGCGGAACGGCCGGCGTGTTCCTGGTGATGGCCAGTGTGGCAACCGTCATCAAGCGCGACCTGTCCGGCATGTCCAAATGGCTGTTCGCCGGTATGTTGGTTCTGCTGGTCGGCGGCATCATCAACATCTTTGTAGGCTCTACCGTTGGCATGATGGTTCTGTCGGTGGTATCCATCGGCATCTTCAGCGCCTACATGCTGTATGACCTGAAGCAGATCATCGACGGCGGCGAAACCAACTACATCAGCGCCACCCTGGCCCTGTACCTCGATCTGTTCAACATCTTCCAAAGCCTGCTGGCTTTGCTGGGCATCATGGGCGGCGAGCGCGACTGAGCGCCGGGCCAGCCCCCCTCAAAAGGCCCTTCGGGGCCTTTTTCTTTGGGCCTTCAGGAAACTTCCGCTCAATACCTGACCCCAAAAGCCGATAACCACAATATCTTTTTGGAAATTTAGGCCCCATGCCAAGCCGCCATCTTCTCGCCAGTTGCGTAGTCCTGCTATTAGCCGGATGCGAAATCCCTGGGGTCTATCCAGACCCCAAGGTGGTTCAGCGCGAAGCCGATGCCAAGGCCACGGGTGGCGCCTGCCGCCACGCGCTGCGCGGCATCGAAGACTGCTACACGCTCAATCCCAAAGCCCAGCGGTCCTTGGTTTTCGCTGGCTGGAAGGAAATGGACGCCTATATGCGCGAGAACAAGATCGAAGGCAGCCCGTCCGTGGTCAAGATTCCCAGCGAAGGCGAACAAGCCCCCACAGAGGAGGCCGTTGCCTCCTCCAAGGAGAAGCCCGCTGCGACCACTAAAGAAGCGCGCGGCACCAAGGCCAAAACCTCTTAGCGCCGCTTCAACTTCAGCTTTCCAGCTCAAATACCGCCATGCTTTCGACGTGCGCGGTATGCGGGAACATATTCACCATACCCGCCGAAACACAGCGGTAGCCCGCCTGGTGCACCAGCACATCGGCGTCGCGCGCCAGAGTGGCCGGGTTGCAACTGACGTAGACGATGCGCTTAGGCGGTGTCCAGCCTTGGCGCAGTGCCGGCGTTTGGTGCAATTCCGCCAGGGCTTGCACCAGGGCAAAAGCACCCTCACGCGGAGGGTCCACCAGCCATTTGTCGGCGCTGCCGTCGGCGGTCAGGACGTCGGGGGTCATTTCGAAAAGGTTGCGCGCTACAAACTTAGTAGCTGCCAGCGCAGATCCTGCCTGCGCTGAGGCCTTATTTGTCTTGTAGTTTTCACGCGAGCGCGCGACCAGGGCTTCGCTGCCCTCGATACCCAGTACCTCACCTGCCTGGGTCGCCAGCGGCAAGGTAAAGTTACCCAGGCCGCAGAACCAGTCGATCACCCGCTCGTTCTTCTGCACGTCCAGCAAACGCAATGCCCGCACTACCAAAACACGGTTGATCTGCGGATTCACCTGCGTGAAATCGGTGGGTTTGAACGGCATAGTGATGCCGAACTCGGGCAAGGCGTACGACAGCTGCTCGCCGCCCTCTTCCAGCAAATGGATGCTGTCCGGACCCTTGGGTTGCAGCCACCATTGCACCTGGTTTGCCGCACCAAAAGTCCGCAGTTTGGCCAAATCACCCTGGCTCAAAGCCTCCATATGGCGCAAAACCAGGGCTGTCACTGCGTCGCCACACGCCAGCTCGATCTGCGGCAGGGTTTCCCGCGCGTCCATGGAGTCAATCAGGGCACGCAGCGGCAGCAACAAGTCGCTCACATGCGGCGGCAACACTTTACACTCGCGCATATTGGCCACATAACCGCTCTTGCGCTCATGGAAACCGACCAGCACCTCGCCTTTTTTGCGCACAAAGCGCACCGACAAACGCGCGCGGTAGCGGTAGCCCCAAGCCGGCCCCTCGATGGGCCGCAAAATATTGTCGGGTTTGACCTTGCCCAGGTGCCAAAGATTGTCTTCCAGCACCCGTTGCTTGATCGCGACCTGGGCTCCGACGTGCAAATGCTGCATCTTGCAGCCGCCACAAGCACCCTCGTGCAAACCAAAATGCGGGCAACCGGGCTGCACCCGCTGAGAAGACGCGCGATGGATTGCACCAACGGTAGCCTGCTCGAAAGTCGCCTTCTTGCGGTTGATGTTCGCGGTGACTACCTCAAACGGCAGCGCACCCTTGATAAACACCACTTTGCCGTCCGGCTTGTGGGCAATGCCCTGGGCCTCGATATCCAGCGACTCCACCAACAGGCTGTCTTCAGGATATTGGAGGGAGGATTGCGTCTGATCGGTCATGCTGCGTCCCTATGGCGCGAAAATAAAAAACACAAAGCAAAAAGCCTTCTAATTCTGACGAACTAGAAGGCTTTTTCCATTTTGGCGGAGTGGACGGGACTCGAACCCGCGACCCCCGGCGTGACAGGCCGGTATTCTAACCAACTGAACTACCACTCCTGGTAGATAGCTTTCGGTACACCGCTCTTACGAGCAACACACCCAAGCGCTACAACTTGGCGACCCTACGGGGATTCGAACCCCGGTACCTACCGTGAAAGGGTAGTGTCCTAGGCCTCTAGACGATAGGGTCAAAACCTTGGAACAACGTTATCAAAAATAACTTCCACACTCAAAAGATTTGGTGGTGGAGGTAAGCAGGATCGAACTGCTGACCTCTTGCATGCCATGCAAGCGCTCTCCCAGCTGAGCTATACCCCCGTAACCAGCAACTTTGCTTTGCCTTGTAAGCTCTGCTTTGTTGTTAACCTTCCAAGCCTCAAATTATAGCGTGCAATTTAGGACTTTTGCAAGCATCGCAAAATATTTTCGCGAAAACTTAAAAAAAGCACTGCGTCCAGGGACGGAGTCTGCGCCGTCCCCATGACCAACACGCGCACCGGCATTGCCAGTTGCGGCATTTTAATACCTTGCGCAGCCAGTACTTCTTTAATAGCCGCAGCAATGGAAGGTTTGTCCCAGGTGCAGGTGGCCAGCTTGTCGCGCAGCAGCGCCAGGGCGGGCTGGATCGCAGGCGTCACGTGCTGGGCCAACTCTTCGGCCTGAGGCGCTACCTCTGTATAGAACTTGGTAGCCCAATCGGCCAACACCACAGTGGTGTCGCAGCGGTCTTTGAACAAGCCGCAGATTGCTGGCAGACGTTCGTCGGTCGTAATACCGCGTGCCTGCAATTGGGCAGCCACCAGTGGCGCCAGAGCATCATCGGCCATAGCCTTCAAATGCTGGGCGTTCACCCAGCGCAATTTGGCTTCGTCGAACTGTGCTGCGCTCTTGCCCAGATGGTCCAGGTTGAACCATTGCAGGAACTGCTCGCGGCTGAAGATTTCGTCGTCACCATGGCTCCAGCCCAGACGGGCCAGGTAGTTCACCATGGCATCGGGCAAGTAGCCTTCCACAGCGTATTGCGTCACCGGCTTGGCGCCGTTGCGCTTGCTCATCTTCTCGCCCTGCTCGTTCAGCACGGTAGGCAAGTGGGCATACACCGGAGGCTCCTTGCCCAGCGCGCGGAAGATATTGATCTGGCGCGGGGTGTTATTCACATGGTCGTCGCCACGGATGACGTGGGTGATGTCCATGTCCAGATCGTCCACCACCACACAGAAGTTGTAGGTAGGCGTGCCGTCTGGGCGGGCGATCACCAGGTCGTCCAGCTCGTCGTTACTGATTTCAATACGGCCCTTGACCTTGTCTTCCCAGACCACGGCGCCGCCTTGCGGGTTCTTGAAACGCAGCACGGGCTGCACGCCGGCGGGGATCGCAGGCAGAGTCTTGCCTGGCTCAGGCCGCCAGGTGCCGTCATAGCGTGGTTTTTCCTTGGCGGCCATCTGGGCTTCGCGCAAAGCGTCCAGTTCGGCGACGGACATATAGCAAGGATAGACGTGACCGGCGGCCACCAGGTCTGCCAGCACCGCCTTGTAACGGTCCATGCGCTGCATTTGGTAGAACGGACCTTCGTCATAGTCCAGGCCCAGCCACTGCATGCCTTCGATGATGACGTCCACCGCCACCTGGGTGGAACGCTCCACATCGGTATCTTCAATGCGCAGTACGAAATCGCCGCCGGTCGCGCGGGCAAACGCCCAGGGATACAGGGCCGAACGGATATTGCCCAGGTGGATAAAGCCGGTGGGCGACGGCGCGAAACGGGTACGGGTCTTCTGTGTCATGGATATCAATGGTTACGCGTGTTCAGCGTTGGGCAAAGCCAGGCGGGAGTTGTCGCCATCGGGGTCTTGTCCGCCGGGGCGGCCTTCATTCAGGCGCTGGATATCGTCCGAGGTGATGTCGCCGGTGACGTAAACGCCGTCAAAGCAAGAGGCATCAAAGCCGCTGATCTTGGTGTCCAGCGTATCGGTGCTGGTCGAGGCGGCTGCCCAGATGGCGCGCTTCATACCTTCCACGTCCTGGTAAATTAGGGCGTCACAGCCAATCAGCTCGCGGATTTCTTCCACCGTGCGGCCATGGGCCACTAGCTCGCTCTTGGTGGGCATGTCGATGCCGTAAACGTTGGGGAAGCGCACCGGCGGTGCGGCGCTGGCCATATAGACCTTGCGGGCGCCGGCATCACGGGCCATTTGCACAATTTCCTTGGACGTGGTGCCGCGCACAATGGAGTCGTCCACCAGCAACACGTTGCGGCCCTTGAACTCGCTGGCAATGGCATTGAGCTTCTGGCGTACCGACTTCTTGCGCACTTCGTGGCCGGGCATGATGAAGGTGCGGCCCACATAGCGGTTCTTCACAAAACCTTCGCGGTATGGCAGACCCAGCAGCTGCGCCAATTGCATGGCACTGGGGCGGCTGGATTCGGGGATCGGGATCACCACGTCGATATCTTGCGGCGGCACGGTGGAGATGACACGCTTGGCCAGGGTTTCGCCCAGGTTCAAACGCGCCTGGTATACCGAGATGCCGTCCATCACAGAATCCGGACGCGCCAGGTAGACATATTCAAAAATGCAAGGATTCAGCGTAGGCGCGTCGGCACACTGCTGGTACTGCACATTGCCTTCCAGATCGACGAACACGGCTTCGCCGGGTGCCAGGTTGCGGTCCAGCGTATGCATCGTGCCTTCCAGGGCCACCGATTCGCTGGCCAACATCACCGAGCCCGGCGCACGGCCCACGCACATGGGGCGGATGCCAAACGGGTCGCGGAAAGCCAGCACGCCATGGCCGGCAATCGACGCAATCACCGCATAGGAGCCACGCAGGCGGCGGTGCACATTGCGCACGGCAGCAAACACATCCATGGGTGACAAAGGCAGGCCACGGGTGGACTTCTCAATCTCATGCGCAAGCACGTTGAGCAAGACTTCGGAGTCGCTCTCGGTGTTGATATGGCGGTGGTCGGTGTTGAACAACTCAGCCTTCAGCGCATGCGCGTTGGTCAGGTTGCCGTTGTGCACCAGCACGATACCGAAAGGCGCATTCACATAGAAGGGCTGGGCCTCTTCCTCGCTATAGGCATTGCCGGCCGTGGGGTAACGCACCTGGCCCAGGCCGCAGTTGCCTGGCAAGGCGCGCATATTGCGGGTACGGAACACGTCCCGCACCATACCCTTGGCCTTGTGCATATAGAACTTACGGTCCAATTGCGTCACGATGCCCGCCGCATCCTGGCCCCGGTGCTGCAGCAGCAACAGAGCGTCATAAATCAACTGATTGACGGGGGCGTTGCTGACAACTCCAACGATTCCACACATGGTTTTGTTCCCTAGCGAGTGACTTGCGTCACGGTAAAAATTTAGCGAAAGCTTCTGGCAACATCGGCCGGGCGGTATGCAGCACCTCGGTCGCAATTGCCGCGCTGCGTGATTCCTGCCACCACGGCCCCCGGTGCAAACCGGTTAGATGGACTACCACTGCAGCGACCAATATCCACAACACCCCGCGCACCAGGCCAAATACAGCCCCCAGCACGCGATCCACCGGTCGCAGACCCACGGCCTGCACCAGACTTTTCAACAAACTGGCCAGCAATCCGGTAGCAAATGCCGCGGCCACGAACACCAGCACAAACCCGGCCGCAAAGCGCAGCGAAGCGGATGCCTGGCCCAGGGGCAGATGCTGCGCCACATCGGCGGCAAACCACTGCGCCACCACGAAGGCCACAATCCAACCCAGCACCGACAACACCTCGTACACCAGGCCGCGCACAGCCCCCAATAACAGGGAGGCGCACAGCAGCGCCAGCACAATCCAATCCAGCGTCGCCATACCGCCCGGCATTTACAAAGCCAGGATCGAAGCCGGCAGGGCCAGCCCCTTGATCTTGCTTGCGGCTTTGTCGGCCTCGGTCTTTTTGGTGAAAGGGCCTACGCGCACCCGGGTACGCGGGCCGTCCTTGGTATCTACCACCTGGGTATAGGTCTTCAGGCCGGCGTGTTCCAGTTTGACGCGGGCTTCGCGGGCCTTGTCGGCATCGGCGAACGCGCCCACCTGCACGATGAAACGGCCGTCACCAGCGTCCGGCAAGGATTTGCCTTCCAGCAGAGCCCGTGCCTTGGCGCTGTCGTCTTCCGACTTGTGCGCTGGCTTGGCCTCGGTCTTGGCTTCCACCACTTTGGGTTCGGGCTTAGCTTCTGGCTTGGGTTCTGGTTTGGCCACAGCCGGTTTTTCGGGCTTGGGCGCGGGCCGTGCGGCCACCACCTCTTCCTTGGGGTCCAGGCTGGACTCGGTAGAGACCTTGGGCTCTTTCACAGCCTTGGTTTCTTTGGATTCCTTCACGGCCTCCTTGACTACCGGCTCTTCGGTGGCGACAGGCTTTTCGACCTTGACCACGGCCTCAGCCCCGTCAATGGCTAGCGGCTTGAGCTTGGCCTTGTCGGGGATGTCGATGGGGATGTCTACCGCAATCGGGCGTGGCTGGGTGTCGAACAGCAGCGGGAAACCCACCACGCCCACACCGACCAACAGGGCCGCACCGATCAAACGGTGGCGGGCGCGGCGGCGCATGCCGTCGATGGTTTCAGCGGGGCCGGGCGACGGTTCGTCGTTTTTGGAGCCGCCTGAACGGAACTTGAAGAAAGCCATGCGGAGGAGAGTCAAGAGCCCATGTGTTTGGCGTGCAGCCGGGGAATACCGTCCTCAAGGACGCCGCCGACCGTATAAAACGAGCCAAAGACCACGATTCTATCAGCGGGGTCTGCGGCGGCGATGGCGGCTTGCAGCGCCTCCGCCGGGCCAGCATGCACGGAACTGCTGGCGTCCTTGCGTGCATTTTGGGCCTGCCACTGGCTTTGCAAGTGCTGCGCCGAGTCGGCCCGGGCGGTGGGTAAATCGGTGAAATACCAGCGGTCGATCAGCGGGCCGATGCGCGCCAGCATGGGCAGCAAATCCTTATCGGCCATGGCGCCAAACACCGCGTGGGTAGTGGGGTAGAAGCCCATGGCGTCCAGGTTGGCGGTCAGCGCCGCCACGGCGTGGGGGTTATGCGCTACGTCCAGCACCAGCGTGGGTTGGCCGGGCACGATCTGGAAGCGGCCCGGCAGCTCCACCATGGACAAACCAGTGCGCACCGCCTGGGCCGTGACCGGCAGACGCTCGCGCAGCGCCGTCAACGCGGCCAGCACGCCCGAGGCATTCATCAGCTGGTTGGCACCGCGCAGACCGGGGTAGCCCAGGCCGCTGTACCGCCGCCCGCGCCCGGCCCAGCCCCACTGCTGCTTGTCGCCGGAGAAATTGAAATCGTCACCAAAGCGCCACAAATCGGCACCGATGGCTTTGGCATGGTCCAGCACGCTCTGCGGCGGCACCGGGTCACTGACCACCGCCGGCTTACCGGCGCGCATGATGCCGGCCTTTTCCCGGCCTATGGTTTCGCGGTCATGGCCCAGGAATTCCATGTGGTCCAGATCCACGCTGGTGATGATGGCGCAATCGGTGTCGATGATGTTGACCGCGTCCAGGCGGCCACCCAGGCCGACTTCCAGGATCACCGCGTCCAGCTTGGCATGCGCCATCAACGCCAAAATGGCCAGCGTGGTGAACTCGAAATACGTCAAGGAAATATCACCCCTGGCGCTCTCCACACTTGCGAAGTGCGCTACAAAATCAGGAGCTTTTGCGATCTCGCCACCCACACGGCAGCGTTCTTCAAAATGCACCAGATGCGGCGAGGTGTAGACCCCGGTGCGGTAGCCGGACTGCAGCAGGATAGCCTCCAGCATGGCGCAGGTCGAGCCCTTGCCATTGGTCCCCGCCACGGTAATGACGGGGCAATCAAAACGCAGGCCCATGCGCTGGGCCACGGCTTGTACCCGGTCCAAGCCGAGGTCGATATTTTTGGAGTGCAGCTGTTCGCAGTGCGCCAGCCAGTCGTTCAAGGTTTGCAT
Organism: Rhodoferax sp. SPJ21; assembly: GCF_058216335.1. Classification (NCBI taxonomy): domain Bacteria; kingdom Pseudomonadati; phylum Pseudomonadota; class Betaproteobacteria; order Burkholderiales; family Comamonadaceae; genus Rhodoferax; species Rhodoferax sp. SPJ21. The sequence goes on along the minus strand of NZ_JBYZMO010000002.1, from coordinate 1,072,631 downwards.
AACAAGATTGTCTCACCCCCAGGCTTCGCTTCGCTCTCGCCCACCCCCTTGCAGGGGACAACACCAGCAGCCTGGAAAAGCCAGTTCTGCGGTGTTTCCGGAAGGGGTATCTTTGCGCAACTTATAGGTGATCCAGGCCTCTTGCGCTTATGCAAAATGCGCAATCCACTACTTACATAGCTTTCGGCGATGCCTCTACGCTCTGGAATAATCCGGCCATGATTACCCTCTACGGCATCCCCAACTGCGACACGGTCAAAAAGGCCCGCGTCTGGCTCGACAGCCACGCGCTGCCCTACAGCTTTCACGACTTCAAAAAAGCCGGTGTCCCGGCCGACCGGCTGGCCGCCTGGACCCAGGCCGTGGGCTGGGAAAAGGTCTTGAACCGCCAGGGCACGACTTGGCGCAAGCTGGACGCCGCCGTGCAGGCCAGCGTGGTGGATGCCGCCAGCGCCGAGGCGGTGATGCGCGAACACGCCAGCACCATCAAACGGCCGGTGGTGGAATGGGGCGACAGCACCACGGTGGGCTTCAGCGCCGACGCCTGGGCCGGCAAAGCCCCCTAAAAGCAGCGCCCGGCCGCCCTAGAATCGACGGGCATTCCAGCCAAAATTTAAGCCAAACATGCCTCTCACGCAGGTATTTCCTGCGCGAGCAGCTATGAAATTGATAGTTAACCCAGGAAACCAAGCATGACCACCGCAAAAATCGACAACGTCAGCGTCACCACCCAAGCCAGCGTCTACTTCGACGGCAAGTGCATCAGCCACGGCATCACCTTTGCCGACGGCACCAAGAAAAGCGTGGGCGTGATCCTGCCAGCCACCCTGACCTTCAACACCGGCGCGCCTGAAATCATGGAAGGCGTGGGCGGCGAATGCGAATACCTGCTGACCGGCGCTACGGAATGGCTGAAGTCCGGCGCGGGCGAGAAGTTCAGCGTGCCCGGCAACAGCTCATTCCAGATCCGCGTAACCGCCCCCTACCACTACATCTGCCACTTTGGTTGAACACCCCCAGGCTAGCCCACTTCGTGTGGCCGCCAACCCCCTTGCAGGGGGCGATGCCAGCAGCCCGGCAAAGCCGGTTCCGCGGCATCTCTGGAAGGGGATTCCTGCACCAGCCGTGGTGGGCTAGACAACTACCGGCTCGGGCTCCAGGCGGATGCCAAAGCGCTCGTAGACGCTGGTTTGTATGGCCTTGGCCAGGGTCATGACCTCGCCACCGGTGACAGGGTTGTCGGTGCCGCCACGGTTCACCAGCACCAGGGCCTGCTTTTCAAAGACGCCGGCGTTGCCGACGGTCTTGCCCTTCCAGCCACAGGCGTCTATCAGCCAGCCTGCCGCCAACTTCATGCTGCCGTTGGCCAACTGGTAGTACACCACGCGCGGCTCGCGGGCGATGATGTCGGCGCACTGCTCGGCACTGACGGTGGGGTTCTTGAAGAAGCTGCCGGCATTGCCGATGACCTGCGGGTCGGGCAGCTTGGCGCGGCGGATCTCGCAGATCCAATCGAATATCTGGCGCGCCGTGGGTTGCTGAACGCCGGTGGCGGCCATTTTCTTTTCCAGATCCAGGTAGCCCAGCACTGGCTTCCAGTTCTTGGGCAGATGGAAGCGCACGCGGGTGATCAGCGCCCGGCCTTCCAGGCCCATATTCACGCCCTCACCCCGGTGTTTGAAGACGGAATCGCGGTAGCCGAACGCGCACTGCGCGGCATTCAAGGTAAAGCTGGCGCCAGTGGCCAGGTCCACCGCATCCAACGATTCAAAACGGTCTTGCAACTCCACGCCATAGGCGCCGATGTTTTGCACCGGCGATGCCCCCACGGTGCCAGGGATCAGCGCCAGGTTTTCCAGGCCCGGGTAGCCCTGGTCCAGCGTCCAGGCAACAAAGTCGTGCCAGGGCTCGCCGGCACCGGCCTCGACCACCCAGGCCTTGTCGGTCTCGGCCACCAGGCGCTTGCCGCGCACTTCCACCTTCAATACCAGCGGCTTGACGTCGCCGGTCAGCACAATATTGCTGCCGCCGCCCAGCACGAATTTAGGCTGCGCGGCCAGGGCAGCATCGGCACGCAGCGCCTGCAGATCGGCCTCGCTGGCCACGCGCACCAGGGTGTGGGCGCGGGCCACAATGCCAAAGCTGTTGTAGCTGCGCAGGGGAACATTTTTCTCGATTAACATGGCTGGATTGTCCCACCGCGACCTGCTTTGCCGTGGCCGCACACCCGATTTAGAGAAAAAACCATGCCTTCATTCGACACCGTTTGTGAACCCGACTTGCCCAAAGTACGCAACTCGGTAGACAACTCCGCCAAGGAAATCACCACCCGCTTTGACTTCAAGGGCACCTCGGCCAGCATCGAGCTGAAAGACAAGGAAATCACCATCATCGGCGACGCCGAATTCCAGCTCGACCAGATCATGGACGTGCTGACCAACAAGATGACCAAGCAAGGCGTGGACGTGAAGTTCCTGGACAAGGGCGACGTGCAGAAGATGGGCGGCGACAAGGTCAAGCAGGTCATCAAGGTACGCAACGGCATCGAGACCGAAGTCGCCAAGAAGATCACCCGCGCCATCAAGGACAGCAAGCTCAAGGTCACCGCCGCCATCCAGGGCGACGCGGTGCGCATCACCGGCGCCAAGCGCGATGATCTGCAGGCCGCCATGGCGCTGATCCGCAAAGAGATCACCGACCTGCCGCTGAGCTTCAACAACCAGCGCGAGTAATGGTGTGATGCCTACCCGCTTGCGCCTGTGCCTGGTCGCGGTATCCGCCGGCCTGGCCTTGGGTGCCAGCGGCGCGGCGCTGGCCCAAAGTGTGGCCCTGGGCGGCATGCTGGGCGGCAAAGCACTGCTGATGGTGGACGGCAAACCACCCAAAAGCGTGGCGCCTGGCGAGACCTATATGGGCGTGAAAGTGGTGTCCGTTTCCTCCGAGGAAGCCGTGGTGGACATCGCCGGCAAGCGCGGCCATCTGCGCATGGGCGATTCGCCGGTGAGCGTGGGCGAGCGCGGCGGCAAGAAGATCATGCTGACCGCCGACAGCCAGGGCCACTTCATAGGCGCGGGCAAGATCAACGGCCAGGCCATGCAGTACCTGGTGGACACCGGCGCTACCGTGGTCAGCATGGGTGTGTCTGACGCCGAACGCATGGGCGTCAACTACAAGAACGGCCAGCAAATCCGCATGAGCACCGCCAACGGCCAGGTACCGGGCTGGAGCATCCGCCTGGCCTCGGTGCGCGTGGGCGATGTGGAGTTGACCGAGGTAGAAGCCGTAGTGACATCCGCCTCCATGCCCTATATATTGCTAGGGAACAGCTTTCTGACCCGCTTCCAGATGACCCGTACCAACGACCAGCTGGTGCTGGAAAGACGCTACTGAACCTACGCTGCCGGTCTTCTCCTGGCCTCTTGTTTGTGAGCTCCATGCCATCGCCCTCTACCGACGTGCCCCACCCCCAGGAGGCCGACTACGAAGACCTGCTGAGTCTGTGGGCCGACCTGCAAGCCGGCCTTTCCATGGTGCTGGCCCAACCACGCCACACCGCCGACCTGGCACGCAAGATTCGCCAGTACGACCTGTGGATGCAGAACCTGCTGCGGCAGGACACCGACACCGGCCTGTATCTGCTGTTCCAGCTGGCCACCAACTCGGCTGTGGGCTACAGCGCCTTGCACGCCCTGGTGTGCGCCGTGTTGTGCCATGTGACTGCGGAAGAGCTCAAGCTCAAACCCGTTGAACGCGACGCCCTGGTACGTGCGGCCATGACCATGAACATCGGTATGACCAAGCTGCAAGACGCGCTGGCCCTGCAGACCGCCAAGCCCAGCGACACCCAGCAGGCACTGATACGCGGCCACGCCAGCGCCAGCGCTACCCTGCTGCGCGCCATGGGCGTGAGTGACTACCTGTGGCTGGACATCGTGATCAACCACCACGGCCCGGCCACCAGCAAGGCCGAATTCCAGCAGTTGGAAGCCGTCCACCGACTGACCCATATCCTGGGCGTGGTGGACCGCTATGCGGCCATGGTCAGCCCGCGCAAATCACGGGCCGGCCGCAGCATGGCGGAAACCGTGCGCGCCATGCTGGCCAATGTACAGGTACGCAACGACCCGGTAGGTGCGGCCCTGGTCCGGGCCATAGGCCAATGCCCGCCTGGCACCTTTGTGGCCATGGACAACGGCGATACGGCTATAGTCCTGCGCCGCAGCGCCACAGCCAACCAGCCCCTGGTGGCCACGCTGCTCAACGCCAAAAACCAGCCCTTTACGCCGCCGCGCCTGCACCGCACCTCCACCAGTGCGCCCAAGGTGCAATCCGCACTGCCGGCCAATACCGTGAAGACCCGCATCAACCACCAGCGCCTGCTGCGCCAGGGCATACAGGCGGACCGTGGCGGCCCCCTGCTGGATTAATTCACGATTAATTCACGTTCAAACCGGCTTCTTCTTGCCCTGGCCCAGCCGCGATTCCTTGCCCTGCAGCAGGCGAACGATGTTCTCGCGGTGACGCAGCACCAGCAGCGCCGCCATCACACACAGCGACACCAAAATGCTGGTCTCGGTATACCAGAAGCCGCCACTGCCCAGCACGTAGAACACCGGCGCCAGCAAGGCTGCCGTCAACGAAGCCAGGGACGAAAAGCGGAACACATAGGCCATGAACACCCAGGTCAGCATGGCCGCCAGCCCCAGGGCCCAGTGCACGCCCAGCAACACGCCCAGCGCCGTCGCCACGCCCTTGCCGCCCACAAAGCGGAAGAACACCGGGAACAAATGCCCCAGAAACGCGGCCAGCCCGACCAACGCAATGCTGCCGTCCTCCAGCCCCCAGCGCGGGCCGTACCAGGTCACCAGGGCGACCGGCAGCCAGCCCTTCACGCCGTCCAGCAGCAGGGTGGCGATGGCGGCCTTTTTGCTGCCCGAACGCAGCACATTGGTGGCACCGGGGTTTTTGCTACCAAAGGTGCGCGGATCGCTCAGACCCATGGCGCGGCTGACGATGACCGCGAACGACAAAGAGCCCAGCAAATAGGCGGCCAGGGTGGCGAGAAGGGGGTAAATCGCGGTCAAAACTAGGTCTCCAAACTAAACTACTGGGATTCCGACAATCGCCAAAACGGGCTCATTCCAGAAACACCGCAGAACCGGCTTTGCCGGGCTGCTGGTGTTGCCCCCTGCAAGGGGGTTGGCGAAAAATGCGAAGCATTGCAGCCTGGGGGTATGCCGTTGCATCCAAACTTGGACGCATTTTGCCAGCCGTCTATAAAGGAATTGCGCAGTTGACGGGTTTCGCGCCCAAGAGCTGCACGCAGACCTGCGGGTCCAGCCCGACCAGGTAGCCGCGCCGCCCGCCGTTGATGGCGATGCGCGGCAGCTCCAGAATCGCCGCTTCGATGTACACCGGCATCGCTTTGCGGGTGGCGAACGGCGAGGTGCCGCCCACCAGGTAACCGCTGTGCCGGTTCGCCACCTCGGGCTTGCACGGCGTCACCGACTTGCAGCCAATCTGCCGCGCCAGGTTCTTGGTGGACACCGCGCGGTTGCCGTGCATCAGCACGATCAGCGGCTTGGCGCGCTCGTCCTCCATCACTAGGGTCTTGACCACGCTGAACGGGTCCAGCCCCAGCACCTCGGCACTGTGCTGGGCGCCACCGTGCTCCAGGTACTCGTACGGGTGCTCGGTAAACGCCACCTTGTGCGCCCGCAGCAGCTGCGTTGCCGGTGTTTCAGAAATATGGTCTGACTTCGCCATACGAGAAATTTATAAAAATAATGCCGCCAGCGCACAGAATACCTGCGCGAGCAGCTATTTAAAACATAGCAACCCAAAGCCCGCCCCACAACCGTATTGGCACCCCTGCCCCATTCCAGAGAACCCATGGAACCGGCTCCGCCGGGCCATAGGGTTCGCCCCCAGCAGGGGGGTTGGCGGAAACACGAAGTGTGGAGCCTGGGGGGGCGCCTTATTGCGCCGGGTCGCGCAGCTCCCAGCGGATTTTGTCCACCTCGGCCTGCACTTCGGGCGTCAGCTTGGTGCCCCAGGCGGCCACGCACTCGTCCAGCTGCGCCAGCGAGGTCACGCCGATGATGGTGCTGGCCACCTGCCACTTGGTGTAGCAGAAGGCCAGGGCCAGCTGGGTGGGCGTCAAGCCATGGGCGCGGGCCAGGGCGTTGTAGCGCCGCGCGGCGGTCAGCGACTCGGCGCGGCCCCAGCGCTGCTTGCGCATCGATTCAAACTTGGCCATGCGGCCCTCGGGCGCACCCGGCCCGGTGGTACCGGACGCGTCGTACTTGCCGGTCAGCAGGCCGAAGCCCAGGGGCGAATAGGCCAGCAGGGACACGCCCAGGCGGTGCATGGTCTCGTCCAGGCCGTTCTCCACCGTGCGGTTGATCAGGCAGTAGGGGTTCTGCACCGTGGCCACACGCGGCAGGCCGTGCAGGTCGGCCAGGCGGGCAAATTCGTGCACGCCGTACGGGGTTTCATTCGACAGGCCCACGGCCCGCACCTTGCCCTGCTTGACCAGGGTGGCCAGCGCCTCCAGCTGCTCTTGGATGGAGGCTACCGGCAGGTCTTTTTCAGGGTCAAAGTACACGCCGCCAAAGGCCGGCACATGGCGGGCCGGCCAGTGGATCTGGTACAGGTCGATCACATCGGTGCGCAGGCGGTGCAGGCTGCCGTGGCAGGCGTCGATGATCTCGCCGCGCGTCAGGTCAGCGCTGCCGTTGCGCACCCAGGGCATGCCACGCGAGGGGCCGGCCACCTTGGTGGCCAGCACCACCTTTTGGCGCAGGCCGGGGTGCTTGGCAAACCAGTGGCCGATGATGGTCTCGGTGGCGCCGTAGGTTTCGGCGCGGGCCGGCACGGAATACATCTCGGCCGTGTCGATAAAGTTGATGCCGTGCTCCAGCGCACGGTCCAGGATGGCATGGGCATCGGCCTCATTCACCTGCTCGCCAAAGGTCATGGTGCCCAGGCAGATGGGTGTCACTTGCAGGTCGCTCTGACCCAGTTGCACTTTTTTCATGAATGGAGGTTCCCAAAGTCTCAAAAAAACGGTAGCACGCCCCCGTGAAGTACCGGGGCTGCCGTTAGCGATGGCATCCTACCGCAAGGCAGCGTTTTACGTGGCCCGCGCCCACTATGGCTACCATGGCTGCATGTACACGCCGCAACGCCTTTCCCGCAGCCACTGGCTACCCATTCGCACCCTGCGCTACCACGTGCGCGAATGGGGCCTGCCCGTGCCCGGACAGCCGCCGCTGGTGCTGCTGCACGGCTGGATGGACGTGGCTGCCAGCTTCCAGTTCATGCTGGACGCTTGTGTCAAGGACCGCCACGCCATCGCCCCCGACTGGCGCGGCTTTGGCGAGACCGACAGCGGCGGCGCCGACAGCTTCTGGTTTCCCGACTACCTGGCCGACCTGGAGCTGCTGCTGGACCACTACGCCCCCGGCCAGCCGGTGGACCTGGTGGGCCACAGCATGGGCGGCAACATCGCCATGATGTACGCCGGCGTGCGGCCCGAGCGCATCCGCCGCCTGGTCAACCTGGAGGGCTTTGGCATGCCGGCCACCCGCGCTGCCCAGGCGCCGGGCCAGTTCTCCCGCTGGATCGACGACCTGAAGGGCCTGCACCGCGGCGAGGTGCAGCTGAAAACCTATGCCGACCTGGGCGGCGTGGCCCAACGCCTGATGAAGACCAACCGCCGCCTGCAGCAGAGCCAGGCCGACTGGCTGGCCCAGCACTGGGCCCGGCCCACCACCCAGCCCGACGGCAGCAGCGCCTGGCAAATCCTGGGCGAGGCCCCGCACAAGCTGCGCAGCGCCCAGCTGTACCGGGTGGACGAAACCCTGGCCCTGTACCAGCGCATCACCGCGCCCACCCTGTCCATCGAAGCGTCAGACGACAGCCTGGCGCAGTGGAACAAAGGCAGCTACACGCGGGAAGAATTCCACCAGCGCCTGCAGTCGGTGCCCAATGTGCGCGTGGCCGTGGTGCAGGACGCCGGCCACATGCTGCACCACGACCAGCCCCAGCAGCTGGCCCGGCTGGTGGAAGACTTTCTCGATACGCCTCTGCACGATCTGCAAAAATAGGCATCTTTTAGGCCGCTAGCGAAGATATTACCTGCGCTGGCTGCTTTCATTTATATAGCATTCATGCGGCTGTAAAGCGCATGAGAAAATAATAGGTTCAGCCACCGGCTCACCCTACTTACCAGCTCGCGGAGCCGGCAAGTGCACTCTAGGAAGACTCTCATGGAAGCAGAACGCATCAACACCATTGGCAACCAACTCAGCAGCCTGAGCGTGCGGACGGAAGATCTACGGAGGTATCTTTGACGTCGATGCCAAAGCCGAGCGCCTACGCACCGTCAATGCATCGTTAGAAGACCCCAGCGTCTGGAACGACCCGAAGAAGGCCCAGGAACTGGGCAAAGAGAAGAAACTGCTCGACGGCGTGGTGCTGGCGCTGGAAAAGCTCACCCGTGAGCTGGCCGACAACACCGAGCTGTTCGAGATGTCGAAGGAAGAAGGTGACGAAGACGGCCTGATCACCATCGAGACCGAGACCGCCAGCCTGGCCACCGAAGTCGAAGCGCTGGAATTCCGCCGCATGTTCAACCAGCCGGCCGACCCCCTGCCCTGCTTCCTGGACATCCAGGCCGGCGCCGGCGGCACCGAAGCCTGCGACTGGGCCAGCATGCTGCTGCGCCAGTACCTGCGCTACGCCGAACGCAAGGGCTTTACCGCCACCGTGGAAGACATCACCGACGGCGACACTGCCGGCATCAAGGGCGCCACCATCAAGATCGAGGGCGAATACGCCTTTGGCCTGCTGCGCACCGAAACCGGCGTGCACCGCCTGGTGCGCAAGAGCCCGTTCGACAGCTCGGGTGGCCGCCACACCAGCTTTGCCAGCGTGTTTGTCTACCCGGAAATCGACGATTCGATCGAGATCGAGATCAACCCCAGCGATGTGCGCACCGACACCTTCCGCGCGTCCGGCGCCGGCGGCCAGCACATCAACAAGACCGACTCGGCCGTGCGTCTGACGCACATCCCCACCGGTATCGTGGTGCAATGCCAGGACGGCCGTAGCCAGCACAGCAACCGCGATGTTGCTTGGAAGCGCCTGCGCTCGCGCCTGTACGACTTCGAGTTGCGCAAGCAGCAAGAGGCGCAGCAAAAGCTGGAAGACACCAAGACCGACGTGGGCTGGGGCCACCAGATCCGCAGCTACGTGCTGGACAACAGCCGCATCAAGGACTTGCGCACCAACGTCGAAGTCTCGGCCACGCAAAAAGTGCTGGATGGCGACCTGGACATCTTCATCGAAGCCTCTTTGAAACAAGGCGTTTAATGCAAGCTCTTTTCTCGCAGCCCACCAAGGCCATCATCTTCGACATGGACGGCACCATGATCGACTCCATGCCGCACCACACCTCGACCTGGCTGGACTTCGCCCAGAAGCACGGTGTGGACATGGACATCGACGAAATCATGCGCCGCACCACCGGCCGCACCGGCCTGGAATGCGTGCGCCTGCTGATGGACCAGCCCGATATGGACGAACCCCAAGCCTGGGAGCTGGTGCACGAGAAAGAGCGCCTGTACCGCGACATCTTCGGCCCTATCTTCAAAGAGGTGGCGGGCTTCAGCGCCTTCTACGCCGCCACCCGCACGCGCGGCCTGAAAGTGGGCGTGGGTACGGCAGGCGACATCCACAACGTGGACTTCGCCCTCGGCCATTTGAAGATGAGCCCACCGCCCGACGCCATCGCGCGCGGCGACGAGGGCCTGACCGGCAAGCCCACACCCGCTATCTTTTTAGCAGCAGCAGAGCGCATAGGCATTGCGCCGGAGCACTGTATCGTGTTCGAAGATGCGCCCTTTGGCATAGAAGCTGCACGCCGTGCCGGCATGCGTGCCGTCGGCATCTGCAGCACCAACACACCCGAAGAGCTGGCCGGGCCGCACGTAATCACCTGCGTGCGCAATTACGACGAACTCTTGCAATCGAATTTTCTGGGGAACCTCCATGTATCGTGAAGGACAGGCGACAGCCATCCACCGGGCCGACTACACCGCACCGGCTTTCTGGATTGACACGGTCGAGCTCTGCTTCGACCTGGACCCGGCCAAAACCCGCGTGCTCAACAAGATGCGCATGCGCCGCAACCCGGATGTGCCCGCGCAAGCGCTGCGCCTGGACGGCGAAGAGCTGAACCTGGCACGCGTGCTGGTCAACGGCCAGGGCGCGTCGTTCAAGATCGAGGGCAACCAGCTGGTGCTGGGCAGCCTGCCGAGTGCCGAAGAAGGCGCTTTTGATCTGGAAATCTTCACCACCTGCGCGCCCATCAAGAACACCAAGCTAATGGGCTTGTTCGTTAGCAACGACACCTTCTTCACCCAGTGCGAGGCCGAGGGCTTCCGCCGCATCACCTACTTCCTGGACCGCCCGGACGTGATGGCCAGCTACACCGTGCTGCTGCGCGCCGACAAGGCCAAGTACCCGGTGCTGCTGAGCAATGGCAACCTGGTGGACCACGGCCCGCTGGAAGATGGCCGCCACTTCGCCAAGTGGGTGGACCCGTTCCGCAAGCCCAGCTACCTGTTCGCCCTGGTAGCCGGCCAGCTGGTCAGCCGCGAGCAAAGCATTACCGCACGCAATGGCAAAGAGCATTTGCTGCAAGTCTTCGTGCGCCCCGGCGACCTGGACAAGACCGAGCACGCGATGAACTCGCTGATGGCCTCGATTGCCTGGGACGAGGCCCGCTTCGGCCTGCCCCTGGACCTGGAACGCTTCATGATCGTCGCCACCAGCGACTTCAACATGGGCGCCATGGAAAACAAGGGCCTGAACGTCTTCAACACCAAGTTTGTGTTGGCCAACCAGGCTACTGCGACGGATACCGACTACGCGAACATCGAGTCAGTGGTGGGCCACGAGTACTTCCACAACTGGAGCGGCAACCGCGTCACCTGCCGCGACTGGTTCCAGCTCAGCCTGAAGGAAGGTCTGACTGTCTTCCGCGACCAGGAATTCAGCCTGGACCTGTGCCGCGATCCGTCGGCCAAGGCGGTCAAGCGCATCGAAGACGTGCGCGTGCTGCGCACCGCCCAGTTCCCCGAAGATGCCGGCCCGATGGCGCACCCGGTGCGGCCCGACAGCTACATCGAGATCAACAACTTCTATACCGTCACCATCTACGAAAAAGGTGCGGAAGTGGTGCGCATGATGCAAACCTTGGTGGGCCGTGACGGCTTCGCCAAGGGCATGACGCTGTACTTCGAGCGCTTCGACGGCCAGGCCGTGACCTGCGACGACTTCGCCCAAGCCATCGCCGACGCAAATCCACAGTCTGACCTGGCGCGCCTGCTGCCCCAGTTCAAGCGCTGGTACAGCCAGGCCGGCACGCCCCGCGTGCAAGCCACCGGCGTTTACGACGAAGCCGCGCAGAGCTATACCCTGACCCTCACGCAAAGCTGCGCCCCCACGCCCGGCCAATCGCACAAAGAGCCGTTTGTGATCCCCGTCGGCCTGGGCCTGCTGGCACAAAACGGCAGCGCGCTAGCCCTGCAAACCGCCGACGGCAGCACGCTGGCCGAGCCCTACACCTTTGTGATGCACGAGGCGACGGAAACCCTGCGCTTCGTCAACTTGGCCGCGGAACCTGTGCCCAGCATCCTGCGCGGCTTCTCGGCGCCGGTGACACTGGCCTTCGACTACACCGACGCCCAGCTGCTGACCCTGTTGGCGCATGACACCGACGCCTTCAACCGCTGGGAAGCCGGCCAGCGTCTGGCGGTTCGCTCTGCTATTACATTAATAGCTAGCGACGCAGATATTATCTGCGCCAAGCCGCTAAACGATGCCTATATTGAAGCCATGCGCAGCGTGCTGCGCCATCCAGATCTGGACGCCGCATTCAAGGAGCTGGTGCTGACCTTGCCGTCGGAGACCTATCTGGCCGAACAGCTGGACGTGGTGGACCCGCAGCGCATCCACGCCGTGCGCGAAGCCATGCGCAGCCAGCTGGCTCAAGCCCTGGCAGACGACTGGGCCTGGGCTTACGAAACCTATTGCGACACCGGCGCCTACCGCCCCGACCCGCTGTCCAGCGGCCGCCGCGCACTGGCCGGCATGGCGCTGACGCATCTGTGCCTGGGCGCCTTGGCCAGCGGTGACACCGTATGGCCGGGCAAGGCCTACCAGCGCTTCAAGGATGCGGGCAATATGACAGACCGCTTCAACGCGCTAAGCGCCCTGGTATCCAGCGGCAATGCCCTGGCCGCCCCGGCGCTGCAGCGCTTCCACGCCCTGTTCAAGGAAGAGCCTCTGGTGCTGGATAAATGGTTTGCCCTGCAGGCCGGCACCACCGACCGCAACGGCAACATCCTGCCAGCCGTGCGCCAACTGCTCAAGCACCCGGACTTCAGCCTGCGCAACCCGAACCGGGCGCGCAGCCTGGTGTTCAGCTTCTGCAGCGCCAACCCTGGTGCCTTCCACCGCCGCGACGCTGCAGGCTATGTGTTCTGGAGCGAGCGCGTGATCGAGCTCGACGGCATCAACCCCCAGGTCGCCGCCCGACTGGCACGCGCCCTGGACCGCTGGAAGAACCTGACCGAACCCTACCGCAGTGCCGCCCGCGAAGCCCTGGCCCGCGTGGCCGCCAAAGCCGACCTCAGCAACGACGTGCGCGAAGTAGTTACGCGTGCACTGGCCGACTAAACAAGGAAACCCATGTCCCAAAACATATCCCTCACCCGCTACCTGGTGGAGCAGCAACGCGTAGACGGACTCATTCCGTCGCAGCTGCGCCTGCTGATCGAAGTGGTGGCCCGCGCCTGCAAGAGCATCAGCCACGCCGTCAACAAGGGCGCGCTGGGTGGCGTGCTGGGCGCTGCCGAATCTGAAAACGTGCAGGGCGAAATCCAGAAGAAGCTGGACATCATCGCCAACGAAGTGCTGATTGAAGCCAACGAATGGGGCGGCCACCTCGCAGCCATGGCCTCGGAAGAGATGGAAGACATCTATGCCGTGCCAAACCGCTACCCGCAGGGCGAATACCTGCTGCTGTTCGATCCCCTGGACGGCTCCAGCAACATCGACGTGAACGTCAGCATCGGCACCATCTTCAGCGTGCTCAAAAAACCCGATGGCGACGCCGCCGTGGGCGAAAAGGACTTTCTGCAGGCCGGTCATAACCAGGTCGCCGCGGGCTACTGCGTCTACGGCCCACAAACCACCCTGGTGCTGACCGTGGGTGACGGCGTGGCCATGTTCACGCTGGACCGTGAACAAGGATCCTTCGTGCTGACCCAGGAGAACGTCCAGATCCCGCAGGACACCAAGGAATTTGCCATCAATATGAGCAATATGCGCCACTGGGACACGCCGGTGAAGCGCTATGTGGAAGACTGCCTGCAGGGCAGCGAAGGCCCACGCGGCAAGGACTTCAATATGCGTTGGATCGCCAGCATGGTGGCCGATGTGCACCGCATCCTGACGCGCGGCGGCGTATTCCTCTACCCCTGGGACAAGCGCGAACCCAACAAGCCCGGCAAGCTGCGCCTGATGTACGAAGCTAACCCCATGGGCTGGCTGATCGAACAGGCCGGTGGTGCGGCCAGCACCGGCACCCAGCGCATCCTGGACATCGTGCCGGAGAAGCTGCATGAACGCGTCAGCGTGATCCTCGGATCAAAAAATGAGGTGGCCCACATTAATAGCTACTTCTCCAAGCTATAATCCAAGGCTAATGTGCCGGTGTAGCTCAGTCGGTAGAGCAGCTCATTCGTAATGCACTGCTCACCACCTGAAAAAACTCATCAGCATCAACAACTTAAGCGCCACCTCCGTGGCGCTTTTTTATTGCTTGGCACACTCATGGCACAACGCACATGCAGGGCCAGGAATAAGCAGGATCGTCGAATTCGACGCACGCCATGTCCCCTGAACTCACACGCGTGAAGGGAAAAACACATGGCAAGCATCAGAGAACGCATCGACGCCTCCGGCAAAAAAAGTTACCACGTCCAAGTCCGCATCAAAGGCTTCCCGCCAGAAACCAAGACCTTCGACACCAAGACGATGGCCAAACAGTGGGGGGAGCGAACTGAAGTCGAAATGCGCGAAGGCCGCCACATGCCCCATGCCGCGGCCCAACGCCGAACGGTCAAGGAGATGCTGGAGACCTACCGCAACCGGGTACTGAACCCGCTCAAACCTAAGCGTGTCCGTGACCAAGGGCAGCAATTGCAGTGGTGGAGTGACAAGATTGGCCGCTACAGCCTGGCCAACATCACCCCTGCCATTATCGGCAAGTACCGGGACGAACTCCTGGCGACGACCTTCGGAAAGACCAACCCGAAGAAACTGGCCCCGGCCACCGTTGTTCGCTACATGGCAGTCCTCTCTCATGCCTTCAGCGTGGCCGTCAAAGAGTGGGAATGGTTGCCCGAATCGCCCATGGCCAAGGTTAAAAAACCCAAAGTAGCCAACGGGCGTGTGCGCTATCTGAGCACCGACGAACTGACCACCCTGCGCTCCGCCGTAGCTGTGTCCGAAAACAAGTATTTGGCCGTCGTGGTGGACATGGCCATCGCCACCGGCATGCGGTACAGTGAAATCATGAACCTGCGCTGGCGCGACGTTCTACTCAATGAGCAAGGTCAATGCGCCTTGGTGGTTCTCGAAGAGACCAAGAACGGCGAGCGTCGGGGGGTGCCGCTGACCGGCCGAGGGCAAAGCGCCTTGGACACCTTGCGGCAAAACCACATGGAAGCCAACAAGGGCAAAGTCAACAGCGGGCTTCTGCTGTTCCCGAGTGCAGCAAAGAAGGACAAGCCGGTCGAACTGCGTAAGTCGTGGGAAACCGCCTTGAAACGTGCCAAGATCGAGAACTTCCGGTTTCACGACCTGAGACACACCACGGCCAGCTATCTGGCCATGGAGGGCGCTACCGGCCCCGAAATCGCGGAGGTACTGGGGCACAAGGACCTGCAAATGGTCAAACGCTATGCCCACCTGAGCAAGGCCCACATCACCGGGGTGCTGTCACGGATGAACCAGTCTCGGCTTGGCGATCCTAGCGATGCGCCGCCATCATCGGCGACAGGACGGCCAGCGCATCCCGACAAACCGGACTCGGGCACCGATTAAACGTACCTGAGTAAGGCGTCGCCGATGCGTGCCTCACTGAGTCACCATGACACAGCAAACACAGCGACGAGTGAGGCTGATCTCACTCGTCGCTGCGTCACGACAGGTTGCGAGTGCAAACCCGCGATGCCCTCACGCTACCGATACTTTGGGCTTAGCCTGATACCGCTTCGTCAAGGAAGCCGAGATCTTGGCCTTCGTCTCTGCTGAAGGGCGGTGGCCTTTGAGTGCGTCGCTGATCCTACGTCGCGTTTCAGGCCCACGGGGAATACCCATTTGCTGCTGTGCCCGCTTCCAAATGCCCGTCGCCTTATTGATTTCTGCGTCAGACGGATACAAGTCGGCACCGTCAGCAAGGAGCACGTTCAGTGCTTTGATGGAGTACTTTTTCATGGCTTCACTGTTTGAGGGAACAGCGTTGAAATCATGTCATCCCGGCGAAGCGTGAGAATTTCGTCCATTGCAGTTTCATACTCATCAGCTTTGAAGAGTGGCGCCCGAAGGCCCTCTGCTACATAGATGATGTTTGCGTTTTGCTTCCATGCCTCGCCGCAAAGACTCAAGATAAGCGCCTCACTGATCGGAACACTTTGGAAGCTAGGCCTGCCATCAGCTACGTCCACCAGCAAAATGGGGGAAACCGATGTCGCAGACCGCGGGCAGCCTTCAAACTGTGGGCGCAGAAGAGCCTCCTTCCATTGCCGAGTCTCATGCATCCAGAAGTGGCATTCGTAGGTCTTGGTGGTGCGGAGTTCTCGAATGTCCTGGTTGCTCGGGGAGAGGTTTCCCATTTTCTTGAATTCAAGAAGCGTATCGCCGTAGTCGCTGCATGCCGCGACCGATCTAAGACATGGCGCTTCGATGGAGATAAGGCCGAGCCCGAGTGCGGCGCCGGTTTGATCCAAGGCCGTCGCTTCGATAAAAACTTTATTCTTTTCAATGATGAACGTGAAGCCTTTGATATAGGTGTTCATGGTCTAACCTCGATGGTGTTGAACGCTCGCTGAGCGTCCTGGACATGGAGAATCACTACATCGCCATCTCGATAGGCGATGCGTGGTCAAAATGTCCTGGGTCAGATTCGAACCGTGGAAGGCCCTGAGCGTCGAATGCCGGAATATCGTGCTTGGGGTAGGCGCGAATAAATACCCAGAACGATGTTCCGGCTATTGCTGCGCGTACCAAACAGATAAATCATGGCCAACCGGCGCTGAGCAGATAGTCCCGAAGGACTTGGGTCTCTCAGCCAGCGATGAGATCGCTGCATCTGTGCTTGACGCTCTGGTCAAGCCGTCGTAGGGCGAAGTTGTCAGCTGCTGCTGGCCTCACTACAGGGTGTGAACCTCTGCACGTCGATTTCCGCCGACGCCCGGTCTGTGGTTAGAGGCACTGAGTATCCACGAATCACACAGCGAATGCAATGGAAGTTGCCGATACGCCTTTCGGTCATCGACTCAACAGCAACGAGAACACTGTAATCGTCGCAATCGGCACTTTGAGGTCAAGACAGGCCTGCGCAGACACGGCACGCCGTCGCATCAATGCCGCGCGAGCAGACCTACGCACCCCACTGTGCCACCGGCACAATGCCAGAAAAGCAAAAAGCCGCACTAGGCGGCTTTTAACTTGTTGATTTCATTGGGTTTTGGTGCCGGAGAGATGAATCGAACACCCGACCTTCTCATTACGAATGAGCTGCTCTACCGACTGAGCTACACCGGCACTACCCACAAAACTGCGTTCTGCAGAGCCTCGTATTCTATCGCCAAAACTTCCGAAACGGAAGCCAGACGCTAGCCTGCGACAAGAGATTGAACAGCAAGGATGTCTGATCTGCCAGCCACGCTGCCGCAGCCCCATCCCTCCAGCCATTTCTAGACCATCAATCTGGCGAAGTCAGCAGCCGGTTGCTCTTTTGACGCCAAAGCTGTTAGCTTAAAAAAACCAACGCGACAAAACCCGACGTTGTCGGCACGCGGCTGGCATGCGCACGGCACTCCCTCTCAGTCTCTGCGGATCAGCAGAGCAATCTCACACCCCATTCTTGTTCTGAGGCTCGGTCATCGACTGGGTTGACTTTGCCGTGCGCGTCATTTTCAACCTACGCACAGGAGCGCCTTCATGGCAACTACACCCACCACATCGACCCCATTTCAACCCGCATTCAAGCGAGTCGCCCAGCAAGACCGGCATGACGACACCTTCGCAGCCATTGCCACCCTGACCGGCAAGACGCTGGACTCGATCATGCGCCAGGCAGAAACCATGGGGTTGCCCAAGACCGGACCGTACTTTCCTTGGATTGACGGCGACATGATCGCCAAGCTGCTCGCCGCTCACGGACTTGTCGCCACCGTCTGGAAGGAATGCGCCAAGGGCTATGCCGATTTGCCGGAAGTTGCCTTGGTCATGGTGTCCTACGACGCCGATTGGGAAGTGGGGCGCTGTGCGGTCTACCACCGCAACACGGCCAGCGACGGCAAGACTGCACAACCGTATGTGGTGGACCCATACCCCCATGCCGATAGCCGCTTGCATCTGCGCGTCGGCACGGCGGATCTGGCAGGGCTGCCTCCGGCGTGGTACATCGGTGTGACACAGATACAAAAGCAGGCCGGGAAGTAAGCCATGCGCGGGCCTTACCTGTTTCCAATGCTGCAAGGCCAGACGGTTAAGGCGCTGCGCACTTGTGACCCCGCATCGAACGACCTGCTGATTCGGAAACAGTCGGGGCACGCGCACTTCGGTGCCGTTGTCCTGGAGTGCGAGCGCCATGCTTTGCTGTGCTATTGCCCCATGCGCTACTTGCTTTATCCCCATGGCAGCATCTTCGGTTGCTTCGGAGGTACGCAAGCGGCATTGCCTTTCCGGGCAAGCGTATGCGAAGCCTGCGACCTGGAGGATTGGCTCCCCATTACGGCAGGCGCACACTGGTCACATCACTTCGACCAGGAACTGCCCATGCGAGGGGATGTGCTGGTGGAGCCGCCTCAGTTAGTCCAGGGCAGTCGGACCATTGAGTGGCAGTTGGAGTTGCGTTTTTCGACAGGCCGGTGTTTGCGCCTATCGCAGGTCGACGAATGCAACCGCCTCCTGCTCGCTCCAGTCGAAGTCAGCAACGTGGTCTAACGCTTGCCCTTGCGAGCAGGTAAGTCCTGCACCAAATCGGCCACGGGCAGTCCCAACCCACCAGCCAGCCGCCAGACGTTGTACAGGCTCAGGTTGCGTTCGCCGCGCTCCACGGCGCCAACGTAGTTCTCGTGCAAGTCGGCCTTTTCGGCCAGCATCTCCAACGTCAACTGCTGTTCGGTGCGGAACTCGCGCACTCGTTTGCCGAAGGCCGCTTGCACCCGGTCGCGTTCCTTGGCGAACTGCGGTTCGAGAGGTTGGGGCCTGTTGACGACAACACGAGACATACCCTGAAGTCTCGATTTCGACCCACTATAAGTCCACAAACTATCAGTTTGCTTGTGGCATGCTATCGACAAACACATAGTGTGTTTTAAAGTCTATGAAGGAGATTTTTTCGTGTCCAAGCGTTCAGAAAAAGAAGCCCGTAACAACGACAATCTGGTTTCGCAGTTCTTTCCCGTCCTGGCAGTGACGGCACTGCTGTCTTACTTCCAGTACCGCAAGCTGAAGAAGCAGTACTTGGCGAATCCGCAAGCCAAGCGCATTGACGACTTGATGGCACACACGCCCATCCTGGTGGTGGCGACGTTCGGCATCATGCTGGTACTTGGAGGGGTGTACAGCCTTGCCATGTGGACGTTCAAGGGTCACGCAAGCTATGCGCCGGTTGTTGCCTTGGCTGCTTACGCCGGGTGGCTGGCCATCAAGCGGTTGCTCAATGCCCAGTCGGCTTGCTTGCTGGGTGTGGTGGTGGACTACCAGGCCGGAACGCTAACCTTCCCGACACTCCACCCTGCCTTGACCACAGTGGAACTGGCGCAGGTTGCGCAAATGACCCGCGAAGACGGCAACAAGCTGCATATCGCCGGTGAGTTTGGCTCCAACACGCTGACCTTCAGCAACAAGCGCCTGCGGGATGAATGCATCTACCTGTTGAAGTCCGGCACGGTGGCCAAGATGCATGCCGAAATGGAGTAGCCCAATGACATTGGCCCAAGAACACCCCATGAAAAAACACATTCTTGCCGCGCTAGCTGCGACTCAACTGGCCTTGCTCAGCGTTCCGGCGTTTGCGCAAGATGTTCCCAAGCACCTTCAACTGGCCCGCGACTTTGTGACCCACACCAAGCAGGAGAACAACAGCTACTCCAACACTCACATATACACCCGCATGCCCGGAGATCTGTTCGCTTCCGATTACGTGGTGGCAACGGACTGTGGTGGCTTCGTGGAAGACATGTTCCGCCGCTCCAAGTCGGGCGTGCTTGAGCAGGTGAAGACCAAGAAGTTCAAGACCCGATTCAGCATCTTCGACTGGCACCCCAGCATTGAAAAGGAAGAAGCTTTCACCCGCATCATGAAAGTGGCTGACATCCAGCCTGGCGACGTGGCGGCTTGGCTCTACACGGAGAAGGTCACCCACACACTGCCAGGACACGTGTTGTTCATTGATTCACCACCCGTGAAGCTGGAGAAGCCCCGGAAGCCTTTGGTGGATGGCCTAGACCAGTACGAAGTCACCATCATCGACACGTCTCAGGAAGCCAAAAGCCGCGATGACACCCGATTCGTCAGCGATGCCGCGTTACGTGATGAAAACGAGGCCAAGGGCAAGCAACGCGGCAGCGTGGCGAGTCCGAACTACAAGGGTGTCGGTCGAGGTCACATCCGGTTCTACGCGGACGGTGCAGGCGACATTAAAGGCATCGCGTTCAGCTTTGACAGGGCCAAGTTCCACGGGCTTGATGACTGGAGCATTGTGGTGGGGCGGCCTAGGCTAGTCTCGTCCAACTGAAGCAGCATCTTGGCGGCGCTGAGGTGCCGCCATGAGGCGATCCAGAGGCCCTCAAAGGCAACCATCTTGATCCTAGTTGAGAGCAGTTGCCCGCAGGCTCTCGGGAGGGGCCTACGTGAAGGACAATCTACCCATTGATGGCTATCGTTCGGCCAACGTGTAGACTGGATAAAATCACAGTAGCATACGAGACGCGGTCGCTGCGTCCGAAGTGGTGCTGCGCGGAACAATTTTGAACTTAGAAACCCCTTATTTAGGGCACAAAGACTTTTCCACTATGAAACACCGTGTTGTCTCACTATTTTGCGGAGCTGGGGGGATGGATTTTGGATCCCATGCAGCAGGTTTTGACACCGTACTGGCGCTGGACAAATTCGCGGCTTCTACAGAAACGTTCGCCAAGCATTTTTCATCTGCTGACGTTATTACTGGCGATATTTACCAATTCAATGCGTCCAAGAAAAACCCCTACCCGACCGCTGAGGTACTTACCGGGGGATATCCCTGTCAGTCGTTTTCAATGGGTGGATTGCGCGACCCCGGAAAAGATGATCGTTCAAACCTGTTTCTTGGGTTTGCCGATGCAGTAAATAAGATTAAGCCAAAGATTTTTATTGCGGAGAATGTTTCCGGCCTGGCGAAGCTTCAGAACGGGGAATGGTTCAAAAAGCAACTTCAAGTTTACGAAGAAGAGCTTGATGTCAAGTACCGCGTCTATTGGAAGCTTGTCAATGCGGCGGACTATGGCATTCCCCAAGTGCGAAAAAGGGTAATCATCGTTGGCGTGCGCAATGACATAGACGGCGACTTCATTTTCCCCGAAGAAACCCATGCGAAGGCCGAACTTGCAAAGAAGAAAAATCTTCTACCGTTTGCCTCACACGGGGATGCCATCAAGCATTTGCCCCCCCACCCGACTGGGGAATACTACGAGCGCCCGCACGATCCAGAAGGCAACTTCTCTTGGTATTTCATGTCCCGCAATCGGCGTCATCGCTGGGATAAACCAGCGTTTACCGTTGTTGCCAACTTCCGGCATATTACTCTGCACCCAGCATCTCCAGTAATGGAACTTGAATGGAGTAACTTGGCTGATGGATGGAAGCAGAAGTGGCGATTTACCGAAACTTTTGACCACGAGCAATTCTGCCTAGATTTCCCGAGGCTTGAGCAGCCCCGGCGCCTGTCTTGGCGAGAGGCTGCTGCAATCCAGACTTTCCCCGCGAACTTTGATCCAGCAGGAGACCTTGAGGAGAAGTTTGAGCAGATCGGAAATGCTGTACCGCCACTCTTGATGCAGCGAATCATGGAGCAAGCAAAGAAGCTTCTTTAATCGCCAAACATTCGAGAAACTTTTTGTCGAAGTGACTCGATTGCGGGCTTGTAGTCCGCGAGCGTAAACAAGCCTGTCCCGTGGAGCCTGTTTGAGATTTTTGGATAATATTTCAATTGCCCACCAGACAATCCGTACCACTCATATAGAACTTGGTCGTTAGCGTCCTTTCCGACTAATCGTCGCCCTTTAAACGACCAAGTTGCAGGTTCAGGAAGAACAGCATGAAAGCTAGACACCATGTAACTTCTTTCCCCTCTAACCATCGGGGAATAAAGTACTGAGATGTAGACGCAATCTTCTTCAACGAAGAACTTGGTTGCACCCGGAATGCTATTAAGGTAAGTTGTTTGAGAAGTCTGACGCTCAATCCGCTGCCGGTCGAGAATTGCTTGACCAAATTCTGCAGCCTGTCCAGCATCCCGGAATATTTGCTCAGTCAAGCCGCGGTCTTGACACATCGCCCAGTCTTTCGCCGCTGAGTTGGACAATTCGAGATACGACCGCATGGTCGCAGTCTGAGTCCCATAGCTGTTCAGGTGCTCGTGCTCTTTCGATTTGATAGAGGCACCACGCACGGCGATACCGCCATTTTCATTCGACTGAACCACAAAGTCGTAAAAGGCCTTGTTTTCCGTTGTCGTGCCATGCAACAGCTCCGCAAAACAACGCTCAATCTGGCGGAATTCGGCGCGTGAACTGCCGTCCGGTTCACGCAGGTTCCCCGACCCGTCGCGGTAGCTGGCTAAGAACTTCTTAAGCAGGCTCAGTTCCGATGTGTTGGGGCTTCGGGTGAGAAAGGCACGAGACATGATGGCTCCGTGAGTTGCAGAGCCGCCAGTTTATCCAAAAACACTTTGGAAAAGTAGTGGGCCAGAACTTTTTCGTTCTGACGTAAAGAAGACCCTCTGCGTCGAAGTTGCACCGTGCTGGACAGCTATCGTTGCCGGTAGCTACAGTGACCACACGGCACCGCCAGCCATGCTGGCAGCGGTAGGCCGGGCCGCGTGAGTCGCTGGCACACACAATTCATCCAAACCAAAGGGCTACGGCATACGTCGTGGCCCTTTGTCGTTTCTGGAGTTGCGCTCATGCGGCTGAACCTCAACAAGGAAATCAGCCATGAAGACCGACCCTCTGCCTCCGCTGCCAAGCACCGCGCATGAGCACCTGCGCCCCGACCAGATTTGCGACGAACCGCCAGCGTTGTTTTCACTGGGCCATGTAGTTGCCACCCCTGCTGCACTGGCACTGATTCAAGAACACGGCGCATCCACTCTTCAACTGCTAACCCGGCACCAAACCGGTGACTGGCAGGAACTATGCGAACAAGACCGTGATGCCAACTGGCAGGCCGTCTTCACTGGAGAGCGCGTCCTGAGCGCGTTCAACCTCGGAAGCGCAGATCGAGCAGCGAAGATTTGGGTCATCTCGGAAGGGCATCAGCCTGTTCAGATGTACTCGGTCACGACGATCCTGTTGCCAGAGGACTATTGAGCATGGCAGCAGACCACACGACCACGCGCCCGACCCGGCAATTGCTGCTGCGGCTACCACTGCTGCCCATCAACCCTGAGCACCGGATCGACTACGAGGCAGCAGACCCCGCGCTGCTGGTGCAATTGGCCGACGATGCCGAAACCGTGGTGAACACCATTAGTCTGGGCCTTTCAGCTTTGGGCACCGTCCTGGCGCACGCCGCATCTGAGGTGGGCAGTGAAATCGCCAGCGACACCATAGAGGCCATCGGCTGGTATATCGCCGAAAGCAGCGATGCCTCGGCCACCCTGCTTAGCCTGATTGCAGCCTGCCGCCACCACACTGCGGACTACACACCGCCTCAGCCGCAACCGGCACCCCTCGCCAGTTTCTGATGCCGACCGGCGCAAAGTCGGTAGCCAAACTAGTCACGTCAACAAGTGGTCACTTTCTGACACTCCATCGGGGGCTGTTGAAAACATAGCTCCCGACCATTTTCAACACATACCCACATGCCGACACCATTTTCCGACACCGCTGCCGGTGACTTGCAGCGCGTCTCATCTTCCGCAAAGGTCAACGGTTACACCCAAGCTGCACTTGCGGACAACACACACCGCAGTTATAGGGCCGATATGGCGCACTTTCGCGCCCACGGCGGCAGCATCCCAACGACGGCAGTGCAACTGGCCGAATACCTTGCAAGTTTCGCAGACACTTTGGCCGTGGCTACCTTACAGCACAGGCTTATCGCCATCCACCGGGCACACCAGGAGGCTGGGCACACGTCGCCTGCCATGGACTCACTTGTCAAGCGCACCATGCAGGGCATCCGCCGCACAAAGGGAACGGCCCAGCGACGAGTCACAGCACTAGTCAAGGATGACATCATTGAGCTGGTGTTGATCGCTGAGAAGCAAAAGCCTCTGAAGGCCGCGCGAGATACGGCGCTGATCCTTGTCGGCTTTGCTGGCGCATTCCGGCGATCCGAGCTGGTGAGTATCCGTCGTGAGGACATCACAACCTTCGACCATGGAGTAGAGATCCACATACGGCGCACCAAGACCCAGCAGGAGAAAGGGCACACGGTGTTTATACCGTGCGCCAAGTCTTCGCGTTGTCCGGTCAAGGCGTTGGAGAAATGGCTGGTACTCAGCGGGATTGAGGACGGGCCTGTATTCCGCGCGATCAATCGGCATGACAAGGTCGTTAAAAGCAAGGGGCTAACAGCGCAGTCGGTGGCTCTCGTGCTCAAGGATGCGACAACCCGTGCCAAGAGCGTGGAGGCCGCAAAGTCAGTGGCAGGACATAGTTTGCGGGCGGGCTATTGCACCGAGGCGGCTAGCCTGGGGGTTGCTACCCACGTCATCATGGACCAGACAGGGCATCGATCCAGTGCGACGTTGGCTAAATACATTAGGCCGATGTCGCGCAGGAAGACGCCGAGTTTGCTTTGACAGCTCAGGGCCAGTAGCGGGTTTTGACGAATGTCCGCTACTGGCAGCCCATTTGCGACACCTAACCCCGTAGCAAAGAGCATTCCCTCTGGCTCCTGATTTAGACAGGATCACACCTCAGTCTGTTCCGACATTTCCAATGCATCCTCGACCTCGCTACCCAAGTAGCGAACGGTGCTCTCCAGCTTTGTGTGCCCCAGGAGAAGTTGTACAGCCCTGATATTCTTGGTGCGCCGGTAGATACCAGACGCTTTAAATGCGGTGACAGATGTGTTTATCGCGCCTGACCGGTAGTTGATTGCTCGCTATGATTTGCTCAGGGAGCGCTCAAATAGTGAGCAAGCAAGGATGATCAAGAATGCATCAGAAATATTGGCACTGTTCATCGCAGAAGAGACCAAGAAGGTTGAAGGCATGGAAATGCCGCACATGCCAACCCTTGGTGATGCCTACGAAGAAATCACAAAGCAGGGAATTGACAGCGAATTCGTCATCCCAAAGGGCTTAGACCTTCGAGTTGTCAAAGGCTTTGTCACCGTCGCAGGGGTTCAACTCCCAAACCAAATTGACTGCATGCTCGTCGTAGGTGACGGTATCCGGTACGGAATAACCGACAAGTACATCTATGAAATCGAAAAGGTCCTGTGCATTTTTGAGGTCAAGAAAACGCTGACTAAGGGTGAGTTTGAGAACGCCATAGTTCATCTTGGCGAAGTACGCCGAAGGTTCTCAGAGGACTTTGCCGCAAAGGTGGATGCCGGACTGCTGAAACCAGACATCGGCCATGCGAGAAAGACCTTCAGTCAGATTACTGGAAAAATTGCACCTGAAGAGATCCAGCAGGTCAATGGTTTGCCAAAGCTGGAGGCCATGCTTTTCCACGCTCTGATTCAGGAACAGTTTGCCCCAGTGACGATTATTCATGGCTACCAGGGCTACAAGACCGAAGCCGGATTGCGCAATGCGTTTACCGACATCATTCAGGAACGGGCAAAGAAGAGCGGCAATGGTCTTGGGGTCACTGGTCTTACGTCACTTGTCACTGCCAGTGATTTTTGCTTGATCAAAAGTAATGGTTACCCATACCTGGCAATTAAAGATGATCATTCGTGGGTCGCGTTTTCGTCTACCAGACACAATCCAGCCTTGATTATTTTGGAGCTGATTTGGTCCAAAATTTCGCACCATTTTGAGGTTGCCATGCCCTACGGCAATGACCAAGCAATGGAGACGCTCGCCCCACTAATAGTCGCAGATGCGGCTCAAAAAGGCGCGAAATATGGGTGGAACTATGAGGTTCTAGTACTCAAGGAGAAAAGCCTTGCAGTACGGGATGTACACACTTACTGGAATCCAGAAAAGGTAGGTGCAGCCGAGGCTTCCTTGATCAACATCATGATGTTCAATGGTGGTCTAGCAATCAAAAACAAAGAGTTGGAACAGCACTTATTGCAGGTGTTTAGCAGAACCTACGATAAGGTTGTTCAAAACCTCTTGGCGACAAGAATGTTTGCCTTGGAAGGTAAGGCACTAAGACCTCTTGCGGTTCACACTATGATCCTTCCCAATGATGAAGATGGGACTGCCTACATTGCACTTGACAGGAATCGTTTTGATAACTGGTGCCAATTGAATGGCCGCGACCACCACTACGTGAATTTGATGTACATGGGGTAGCAGAGTTCATCGACAACGAAGAGGACAAGTCAATGCTGGATCTTGAGGGCCTAGCAGTCGCTGCTCGACTCTCAGCGGCAGATTTCGTCGCACTTAGGTAAGCACACGGCAAACCCATATTGACCGCTGACGGCCGTGGCGGTTAAAGCTCAGGAATCGGTGGGCTGCCAGTGATGCGGCAGCAGTTGGTCAATGTCCCGGGCCCTGTGCGTAGGCAGCCGTGTCAGCACATCCTTCAGGTATGCATAGGGGTCATGCCCGTTCATACGTGCTGACTGCACCAGACTCATCACCGCCGCCGCCCGCTGGCGTTCATCCCTTGCTGGCCCGCCAGTGCCGCGATGGAGGCACCGGGCTGTTGGCAGGCTCTCACCAACTCGGCCTTGAATTCTGGTGTGTACGTCCTATGCGTGCGGCGGGTCGGGTATCTGGGAGTCTCTGATTCTTTGAGCATGGTGTGCACGATCTGTTGCGTGCACACGATCTTGTGAGAGGGAGGGGATCAGTTCAAGATGGGTTCGCCGGACGCTTACGCACTTAGTAGCACTCTTGTTTCCACTGGGGCATCGTCCGAGAACGCCCGCTATTGAGCGCCCAAACTGAACCGGTAGATTTCCGCTTTGGGTCGGCTGCCGCCAAATAGGCTCACTTAGCTAAGTCGATACAAGCAGCCACTGATCGCTGCCAGTATGGTCAGTAGAAGTCCGGGTTAGGCTGGATGCAGCCGATCAAGGTTATCAAATGAGTGGCGGCGAAGTCCGAAACCGCTCGGCAGCCAGGCCGCCTACCCACTTTACCTACGAAAACGCGCGTCTGCATCGCGTGATGCCAATGGATATTCTGGCAATCTACCTGCCGCGCTGTCAGCTCGCTTTACCTGCTGCAACATCAAGTGCTTTGATTGTGCTGAAGTCGATGCTAGTGCCATCCGTTCGCACGACGAAAAAACACGCGGTATGACCGGGATGGTCCCTATCCAACCGCTTCTCGAAATGGTCGATTCCGCAACCGGCTTTAGTTGGCTCGCCAGGGGCAAGTACAGAGTCATAAACCGATAGGAGCGCAGCAAGATCCGCGTGATCTGACGGATCATTTACTGAGTCTCCCACGTTGTACCGGCTGAGCATGTCCTTGAAGTGGGCGAGCGCATCGCCCTTCTTGGTCCAATGACGGCCAGTCGTAAGGGATATTGGTTTAGCCTTGCCCATATTTCTCCAGACAGTAATTGTCAATCATCTTGTTCAACGTCTAGTGCAGCCAACGGTGCACATAAAGGTCGGAGGAGGTCTTGTTCGAACGCGGTGAGGCCGCTGAACTCGTCAGGCCTGCGATTAGCAAGGTTGCCCAAGGCATCATCCAACGTTTTGGGCCCGCCCAGCTGGGCTACGAGGCGAGACGCGACTTGAATGGGGACACCATATTCTTCAAGCGCGGTGACGACCGGGTTCATGAACAAAGACTCCATCTGGCTGCAGAAGAATGCGTAATTGCCGGGCCTAATGCCTCGTCGTATAAGGACGTCGCTTTGAATTCGGTCCACCGCACTCATGAGCCTTGGTGCCTTGAAACTGAGCCACTGACGTGCAAATTCCAGAAATGATTCCAAAGCCTCGTCAGCGTCGTCTCCCGCCTTCCCTGCTATAGCGCCGTTCATCTGGGCAGCATAGTCGGGGTTCGTCCTATACCTATTCACCAGAAAAGTCAGTTGGCTTGCCGTGCGCACGCCTGCTCCAGCCTTCACCTTGAAGTGTCGCCATGCAAGGTCAAAAATTTCCTTTGTCTGCTCGTACGTGGGCTGCCCACTCCAGGATAAAAGCGGGGTTAGTTCTTGAATGCGTGCATCGATTTCCTTTGCCAGTTCAATCTGGCCATTCGGGTCAATACCAACGTTCTGTTGAATAGTTTCAGGACGGAGAACCGTCTGCCTCCAAATCTGACTCACCCGCGTCTTCGCATCATCCGAAAGGTCCTGTTGCTCAAGTTGGACGAGTAATGCATCAGGAGCACTTTCATTCTGCGTGAATACCGGAACGTCGACAAACTCAAGTTCACGGATCGGCGGTGAATTGAAGAGATAGACATGGCCGACGTAATGCTGCCACATGCGACCGGAGCGGCCTCGGATGTTGTTGAAAGTGAAGTAGTCGTATTTCTTCTTATTAATCTTGTTGTCCACGACGACTACATTTCGAGCAGCTGTGTTCACGCCTTCGATGAGCGTCGAAGTGCAGACGAGATATTCAAGGAATCCAGCATTGAACAGGCGAACTAACAGCTGAGCGATGGATCGAGGGAGCTTGCCGTGATGGATGCCAACGCCATGAGAGAGAGCATTGACCAGCCCCCACTTCGGCGAGTAGTTAGTACTTAACCAAACTATCGCGTCGCTAAGCGCACCTTTCGGATTGAACTCTCCACGCTCCTCAGCGATGGCTCGCCCGAGCTTTCTGGCACCAGGGACCGATCCACTGAACACCAGGGAAGGTCCTTCAAGTTGGGGTACCAAGGCCTTTAGGCGGGAGATGTCGTCATTGCCTTCAGGAACGAGGTGCGTGTCTGAGGACACCGTGCTGAAGTCGGTTCGAATGAATAGGCATCGGTAGTTTGGGCCGAATCCATCAGGCAACTCGTGGATACTGGGTCCCAGCATGTAGAACTGCCTGGCGCGTTTAGCAAGTTTATAGAACGCATGGTTCAGAAGGACCGCACGCTCGTCCTCGTCGGAAGAATTCTCAATGTGCAGCTTGTAAAACTCATCGATCACGAAGAAGTCAACATCCCGAATGTGCGGATTCTCAACAACTCGCTCCTGAGTGTGGATAAATATATTGCTTTCGGCCGGCTCTTGACTGAGGTGAGTGATGACCTTGTAGCGGTCTCGGAACTTCAATAGACGACGACGGGTTTCGTCTACCAGCGCGAGGGTTGGAACCACCACAACGATGTTGCGGTGTTTATTCGATGCGATGACCGCGTCGATGATTAGGCTCTTCCCAAAACTTGTGGGGGCGCTAAGCACCACGCTGCGTCCCGCCATCAACTCGCGATAGACCTCAGCCTGCTTCGCGGTGAACACGATGTTCTCAGGCATCGCATTTGGCCTGTGAGCCTCCACTGCGAGTTGATCTACAGCATCAGCTTTGTTGAAATCAAGATATGGAAAGAGGCCGACGTTGCGAAGCAGGGTTTGGATAATGGGCTCGTAACCCCAGAACTTGTCCGCGTGCTCTAAAACGCGAATGAGGATGTCACGCGCCTCCTGGAGCTTGTCTTCCTCGTCTGCCAGCGACGTAAAAGCAGAAAGGTCTGCTAAGAACTGGAAAGGATCGAAGTCGCCACCATTGTTGCGGCCCGATAGAGTTTCGCGAAGGTCAACGTATCTCATATGTTCTGCGCTGCAACGAGCCTCTGGTGAAGCTGGTCAAGAAGGTCCGCTTTACTTGACATCGGGAAGAGAAAGAGCTCAATGCGGACGCGTTGCATTTTGTTGGCCTTCTTGAATCGCGCATGAAGTTGAGCCAACTCGTCCTCTATCCTCTGGGTGTATTCAGCACTTGCCTGCGTATAAGCCTGCGTAGTCGCACTTTCGTAGGTCAGCAGAACCGGGACGACAATTGTGGAGACGACCTTGTCTAGCGACGTATTTCTGTGCAGGAGTTCCTTGAGTTTTGCAGTGCCAGACCACGCAGGGTCGAGCTTGCGAGTGATGAGCAGGAACTCCTTCTTGAGGTAATCGTCTCTGAAGTGGAGCTCCAGTTCAGCAACGACGTCCGCAATGGCTTTACCAATATCTTTGTAGAACTTCACTTCCCCTAACCAGAGCTCAAGTCCCTGGGGAGTATCAATGACGTGGATGGCGTCGAAGCCCTTGACGGTGTTGTTGACCGAGTCCTTGAAGAAAATCTTGCTAATGGCTAGCTGCGTCTGCTTCGTCTCCCTTAGCAGGGCGTGCAGCAGGAGCTCGCCGAACTCGCCACGCCGGTCGTATTTGTCCGTGTCGTAAACGGTCTGGGCTGCGGCGCGAAGCTGACTTACCGCATTGGTGCCTTTTATGGATTCGTGCTCTGAAAAAGAGAGGCAAAATTCCGGCAACCATTCCATCAGATAATGTGAGAGTTGCTTGGCACGCCAAGCACCAGATTCAAAGCCGGCACAGATGCCATGCAACATCGGATCGAGATGCATGTTCCTGCAATGCACATCAAAAAAAGCGGGCATTTACAAGTGCGCTCTACGGCGCGTTAAGAAATCCTCCCTCCGCGAAAATCGCAAGGTGTATACAGAACTCCATGCGTTTTCGCGAAAGATCGTGAGCGGGCCATATCTTGGCTCCGTCATGGAGGATACAGTATGAAATCCACGGTAGTCTGCAATCGCTGCGCTACGGGCGCTGCCACACTGGTCGCTGGCATGACTGCGTAGCGATAACACGCACTTGTCGATAGTCAGCCGAAACTTGCAACCGGTGCGCACCAGCTGACACGGGAGCGCCCAACAGCGGCATCCGGTATGATCTTCACCGCGAGCTGCTGAATTTCATCTCAGTTCGTCAGTCACAAATGAAGCGCACACACGTGCCCCTGATTTCGTGACTGCCACTCCTACGGTCACCAATGCGTGAACGGAAACCATTTGATTGTCGTCCCTCAACTACGAGGTTCGGCCGGGTTGCCGTACGCATGAACAGGCTAGTGCCTGAACGTGATCGTTAAATGCGCGGACCCTAGGTCGAGCCACGCTGCTCAGACAAGGAGTCTTTCATGCGCAGCACAACGCACTCTCTTCCCGCCCAAACGCGGACCAGCAAGCAGCTCGCACTGCCGTCGATTACCTGCAAGCCAATTCGCATCTGCAAGTCACAGGTTGTCGAGCACGATACAGCCCGGACCAAGAAAGTCACTGAAAAACCAGTGACGATGTTCATCGAGGCAAAGGCCGTCGAAGCCACCCAGCTGGTTATCGCTGCACCTAGCTGCTCGCCAGACCTGCCGACCTCACCCCAACCCAGCAAGCCGGAGGTCAGCGAACTCACTCAGGCCATGGCATTGGTCGCCGAGTTGACGGCACTTGC
Source organism: Rhodoferax sp. SPJ21 (assembly GCF_058216335.1). Lineage (NCBI taxonomy): Bacteria > Pseudomonadati > Pseudomonadota > Betaproteobacteria > Burkholderiales > Comamonadaceae > Rhodoferax > Rhodoferax sp. SPJ21. Next base: position 1,041,504 of record NZ_JBYZMO010000002.1, on the reverse strand, counting down.
GGGCCGGCTGTACCCACTCACTGTGCTTCCCGCAACCAGCAGCGAATCACCGCCCCCCAAGCAGAAGCGCAAATACACGCCGCGCAAAACGGATCAAAAAGTCGAAGCTGTTCCGTTGATTGACCGCAAATGGATCACTTTCAAGCAGGCTGCTGCACTGTATCCCAAGTCGGAACAGGCATTCCGGCACTTGGCGCACAAGTCCTCCCAATATCTGAAGTACCCAAAAGCGAATTTGCGCAGCAACGGTTTTGAGGCCTGCGTCGTTCGCCAGCCGGGTTCACGCAATGTGTACCTGAACGCCGAAGAACTGGAACGCTGGATGGCACAGGGCCAAGGAGAAGCGCAATGAAATCGCAATCCCAGCAACACGCCCTGCTTGGCGCCTCGCAAACCGTACCCTTCGATTTTGATCGTGATGCCACCGCGTCTTGGGACGCCGATGCAGACCTTGAAGTCGCGGGCATGGCCTTTGCATTCTGGTGTGAACTGGAGCAAGCAGAGGCACTGGAAATTGTCCTCAACGCATTGCCCGAACTGCTTTGGCGCGACCAGACACTCATGCGTGGCTGGCAGTCAGAGTGTCACCCGTATGAACTGCAAGCCAAGAACGCGCAGATGCCGGTGATCGTCTTTGCACGCGACCGCGTGGACGATGGCGTGATCCACATTTATGAAGACAAGCAGGAGCTGATCGTCAACCTCCCGAACTCTGCTCTGTGGGACGCCCACGGCCTGGGCTGGCTGACCAGCTGCCCGCAATGTTGTGGCCAGAACATCCACAACCCTGCTCCGTGGCGCGGTCCCTTCTGCGAATGCACGCAGGCCAGCTGAAACCATCGACATCAACACTGGCGATGCAACCAACGGCTGAATTTTGCACTGCCAACTGTGCAATTTTCAGCCGTGTTGATTGAGCGTAACGCGCTGAATTACGACTACGGCGCAAATTTCGCTCGGCGTACCAAGACCTCACTGCGGAAGCACCAAGCCCACGGCCCAAGGTCTGCGCCAAAGTCAACGGGCGGACAGCTTGCCACCGAAATATGCACTTTAGTAACTAATGCGCGATGCGGTCACGACCAGACACCAAGTCCTCACCGCTCTACGGAACCAAACCATGTCAGATTCTTTACACGCTTTCATCCCTATCCCTCCCATGTCAGATGAGGAATACGAAGCTTCCAGCTACCCATTCAAAGCCCTCAGACCATTTGACAACGACGGGGTAAGCACTAACCCGTTCCAGACGTGGCGGACCGCCAAAGGGCTCGTACCAGGCACAAAATTCCTGATTCGAGCCAGATGGCGCGGCAACCCACTGGACAACCGCTTGGCAGGCTTTGAAGTCAAGAGCAACCTTAGCTGTGCCACGGGCCACAACGTTGTACTGGTAAATGGCACCCCCATGGCCACCGAATTGATGTTCTTGCAGGCGAAATGCTGGCTGCGGGACAACGGTTGCACGTACTTTGGCCTCGACAAGCTGGACTTGGAATCTGTGGTGCTGAAAAGCGTTACCCCCACGTTCCTGCATCGTTTGGCAAACAAGCAAGAGGCACAGGCCGCACGCAATGCGTTCCGCGCCGCCACAGAGCTACGGAATGTGCCATCCCTCAACGGAAAAGCCCGCCGCAAGAAGGCATTCAGCGTGGGCGATGGTGAAGACGATACCGTCTACTTGAAGGATCGCGAAACCCCACTGGGCGGCTACGTCAAGGATCGCCATTCTGAGATTGAACAGGTCTTCCCCAGCGCCGAACTGCGTGATGCAATCTTTGACGAAGGCGAGTGCTACCTGCGCTTGGAACCCACGTTGAACGGTGTATGGCTGCGTAAGCACAAACGGACCCGCGTCGAAGACTGGCGCATGTACGGTCAGGACACTGTCTACCGTGAGGCCTATGCTGTCGTTCGCAAACGGCTGCGACTAGACGAAGGTCTACGGGCACGCAAACCCAAGGAAACCGACATTGCCAAGCTGGCCCCGCTCGATCAGGAGGTGCTGCGCTGGCATCTGGATGACGACGCAAACCATCAGGCCCGAAACCACCCGGCCATCTTGGAAAAACCGTCAAAACTCGCCCGCCAGCAGTACTTTTCCTCGATGAAGCGCCGAATTGCCAAGAAGCTGCATGTGGACATCTCGGTGCCCTGGGAAAAACAGGCAAAAGCAACTTCCGCGAAGTTCAATGCACTGGCGCAGTACCCCGGCATGTACGCACCGCCGCCTGGGTTGGAGTACTTCGTGTTCTGCCCTGCCATGGCGCGAAGGCTGATTCATGCACTCAAGGTCAAGCTGGATGCTGGCCGCACGAGGAGCATTGGCCGCACCCACATACCGCCAGAATTGTGCACGCCGCCTGTTGTCCGCTTAGGTCGTCTTGTCGTCAGCGCCGAGGCCCGGGAGCTCCTTGACCACATCGGCAAGTCCTTGCTGCCCTTCCTGAAGGCCCACGAGTGCGGCGTGTTCGGGGACGTGTCACGGGAAAAAGTCTTGACGCTGAGCCGGGCCGCAGCGGCGCAGGAGACGGTGCAGTCCCGATATGTGCTGGGCGACCGACAGATCACCGTGACCACGGAATACGTTGCGCAAGGTGCAGGAGAGCTTCGCCAACCGCTGACCACTGTTCGCTGCCCAGAGGCACCGCCGATGGCCGTTTAGACGCTCGCAGCAGGTGGTTGGCTGGCTTGTTGACTCATGCCGCCGACCACCACCCCGCTGAACCGCTGTAGTCAATTTTGTCGATCATTGAACAGCAAGGGAAAAACCATGGCAAATCGGGTGGGGAAATGGGGTGGCTCTCTATCGGTAAGGCTGCCGAAGAACATCGTCGAGCTCTTGGACATCCGCGAGAAGGACTTCCTACGCATCCGTGTCTGCGATGACAACACCATCCAGATCAAGACGATCAAGTCAGTCCCCGCCGAAGTTGCTGGAATGGGTGCGATGGTCAAGGCTGAGCCTGAGGAGCCTACGGAATGGTGAAATTCCTGTCCGCCCTGATTGAAGACCAGCCCACGCAGCTGTGGGTGATCGGACAAACGCCCCAGCGGGCTGTGCTCGATGTGGTGCACTTGATCTTGCGAGTGGGCCTGCTGACGGCCTGCGCTGGCTGCTGGTAACCTTGCAATCGCACGAAGTCCAAGATCAATACATTCAGTGGAGGAAAAATGGCAGGTGCAAATCGTTCCAAACTTGTGCGCATCACCGTGCGCAACATCGGCTGTATCGGCAACGAAGGCGTTGAAATAGAGCTCGACAATGTCGTCTGTCTGGTTGGCAAAAATAACGCAGGAAAATCAACCATTCTGCGAGCCTACGAATTGGCAAAAGGTAGCGCAGCATTCGATGTATCAAGGGATCGCTGTCAGTACGCGCCACCAGATCAGCCGTCCGAGGTTTTGTTGGAAGTGCATATTCCCGAAGGAATTGGTAACGTAGACGACAAATGGAAGACTCATAAAGACGGCTTGCTGATCGTAAAAAGTCGGTGGCAGTGGATTGGACCGAGCTTTCAAAAGGTGCGTACCACATGGGATCCGACTGGTGGGGCTGACGGCTTAGGGACATGGGCAGAAGACGGCAAGGCTGGCGGGGCCGATCCAGTTTTCAGTTCCAGATTGCCCAGGCCATTACGTATTGGCTCTCTCGATGACTCGGAAAAGACGGAGGAAATGCTGCTCGCTCTTGCGCTCGGACCACTATTAGCCGGGCTTGAGAAGGAACGCAGCAATCCAGAATCAGACCTTGCAAAGGCAATAGCAAGCGTATCGCAACGCATGGATGTGATTAGTGGAGCTCACGAGGAGCACTTCAACGATATTGCTAGTCGTGTGTCCACAGGCTTCAAAGGCGTATTTCCTCGCCTTGACGTGCGACTGAAAATCGGAGCCGCGCCATTGGTGCCAAAAGTTGCAGACCTTGTGAAAAGTGGGTCTAGCCTGAAAGTAAAAGACGGTGTAGCAGAGACGGAGCTAGGCCAACAAGGGACTGGTGCACGAAGGGCACTTTTCTGGTCAATGCTCCAAGTTCACAACGAGTTGTCCCGCGACAAAGAAGTTCGCACCGACTACCGCAAACGATTGGAAAAGGAAATTTCTGATACGGAGAAGAAGCTGGTGAAGTCAAAGGAGGCCGAAAAGGCCGTCCTTACTGAGTCCGTGAACACGGCAAAAGCATTGCTCGAAGCACATGATGGCGGAGCACCGATCCCAGATAGCCCTGACGATCCCGCTTTTCCTGGTTATCTCTTGTTAATCGACGAACCAGAGAATGCACTACACCCGATGGCGGCACGAGCGGCACAGCGTCATCTGTATGAATTGGCTGAAAGTCCGGACTGGCAGGTCATCATGACAACCCACTCGCCGCACTTCATCAACCCTTTCGAGGATCACACAACAATTGTCCGCCTAGAACGAGCAGGGGATGCCGAAGCAGCGCCAGTTGCCCCCAAGACATACCGATCGGATCTGATCGAGTTCGAGGGAGAAGACAAAGAGCGTCTTCAAGCTTTGCAGCACATTGACCCCAGCTTCTCCGAAGTGTTTTTTGGTTCCTACCCCGTCCTTGTAGAGGGTGATACAGAGCACGCTGCATTTATGGCATCAATTCTTGAACGAGAGCATGCTCTGATGGATCAGGTGACCATTATTCGCGCTCGGGGCAAGGCAATCCTCGTTCCACTTATCAAGGTGATGACCCATTTCAAGATTGATTTCGGCGTTGTTCACGATTGCGACTCGCCCTTCAATAAGAATGGCCATAAAAACGGAATGTGGACCGAAAACGAAAAGATAAGAGCTTTGCTTCTGAAGGCCCGTGAGGCTGGATTGATCGCCCGACATCGAATTAGTGTTCCAGATTTCGAGCGATTCCTTGGGGGAGAAGAGGAGTCAAAAGACAAGCCACTGAACACTTATCTTGTCGTTTCAAAAAATGATGTACTGGCTGAGCGTGTGCAGTCGCTTCTAACAGCATTGCTTTCATCCGATCAACTTGAACCGTTCGCAGATGGCGAACTCGGCGCGGAGGGATATTTGCCGTGGCTTCAGTCCAAGGCTCAGGCTTGGGCTGCCGGAAACGGGCTATCTGCGGACATTCGGTTCAAGGGCGCGTGAACTGCAAAAAAATCGACACCTTGGTGTGCCATGGCACAATGACGGCACAACCGTTGTGCGGATCTAGGAAGACCACTGAAAGGTGAAAGCTTCTTAAAGCGTAGAGGTTGTTGATTTCATTGATCCCGATTCTTCACAGACCTTCGTCACCAACATTTAGGGCTGATTCGTAATGAGAAGGTCGGGTGTTCGATTCATCTCTCCGGCACCACGTTAAATTTAAAAGCCCGCTGTCCTAAAGATAGCGGGCTTTTGCGTTTTGCAGACGGTTCGCATATTGCTTTGGAAAGACCGCGCCATGAACCAACCACCTCCCCGTGAAGAAATTCAGCCAAGGTTTGGTCGGCTGCTGGCCGTATGCGCCTTGGCCGTGGTGTTTTGCGGCGTGCTGGTCTGGTTTGCCGGCACCTATCTGGTGGATTGTTGCGGCCCCTGAACCCGGCGAAAACACACTCTGCGGCGACCCCGTCGCTCCGGTATAAAGAGGAAGAGCCCCAGTTCACACCGTCAAGTCCTGCTACATGAACGCCCCGACCGACCCCGCTGCGGACAACGACGATCTGCTGAGCTCCCTGCCCAATGGCGTGCTGGTGCTATCCGAAGGCGTGATCCAGTGGGTCAACCCGGCCATCGTATTGCTGCTGGAGGCCGGCAGCCCGCATGACCTGTTGGGGCGCATGGCCACCAACTTCGTCTACTCCGCAGACCAATCCCACGCCTTGCAGCGCCTGCAAAAACAACGCCCCGGCGAAAATGCTTTGCCACCCACCCAATACCGGGTGCAGACCTGTGAAGGCAATATCCGCATCGTTCTGGTCAGCAGTAGGCCAATACGCTACCTGGGCGGCGATGCCATTCTGGTATCCGCGATGGACATGAGCGACCACAGCGCCATGGAAGAACGGCTGCGGATCAGCGAACAAAACTTCCGCCGTATGTTTGACAACATGCAAGACGTCTATTACCGAACAGATGCCCAGGGCGTGGTGCAGATGGTCGGACCCGGGGTACGCCGCGTACTAGGCTACGAGCCCGAGGAGATCATGGGCCGCACGGCGGAGTCGTATTACCCGCGCAGCTCGGACCGAGACGCCTTCAAGAAAGTCATACAGGAAAAAGGGGAAGCCGCCGACTTTCCCGGCCAAATGGTCCGCAAGGATGGCCAGGTCATCGATATCTCCATCAGCAGCCACGCCATGCACGACGAGAACGGCCAGTTTTGTGGCATTGAAGGTATTTACCGGGATGTCACGCAGCGCAAAAACCTGGAACGCGCCCTGCAGCGCTTGGCCACCACCGATTCACTGACCGGCATCAGCAACCGGCGTGACTTCATGGACAAGGCCCTGCAAGCGTTTCAGCTGGCCCAACGCTACCAGCAGACGCTGGCCTTGCTGATGCTGGACCTGGACCATTTCAAATCCATCAATGACCGGCACGGCCACACCGCGGGCGACGAAGCGCTTGTCAACTTCGCCCACATGGTGAAGTCACTGCTGCGCGATTCAGACTTGTTTGGACGGCTGGGCGGCGAGGAATTCTGCGTCGTGATGCAGTCCGCCAGAAGCCAGGAAGCCAAGTTGCTCGCCCAGCGCATCCGGGACCATCTGGAAAATTTCGTATTTCAGGATGTGGCGGGCCAAGACTTCCGGGTTACCGTGAGCATCGGCATCACCTTCAACCGCACCGAGGACAAACACATACAGAAGCTGATCGAGAGAGCAGACAAGGCCCTCTACCAGGCCAAACGTGATGGCCGTAACCGGGTGCGGGAACAGCCATAGCTGACAACTCGGCACGAAGACGCTATAATCGCAGGCTTTACTGGATTTGGCGCGCCCGTTTTAATTAGTTTTAATGGGCACAATATCGCCGGTAAATGACTTTTACCGCCACTTAAAGCAGGTGGCGAGGTGCGGCAATTTGCCGTTAATTGCAGTGGATAAGCATACAACGCACACCACTGCACAAAATTGGAGTGTCCTCATGGCACGCGTATGCGAAGTAACGGGCAAAGGCCCGATGGTTGGGAACAACGTCTCCCACGCCAACAACAAAACCAAACGTCGGTTCCTGCCGAACCTGCAATACCGCCGCTTCTGGGTCGAAACCGAAAACCGTTGGGTGCGTCTGCGCATTTCCAATGCCGGTCTGCGTTTGATCGACAAAAACGGTATCGACTCTGTGCTCGCCGATTTGCGCGCACGTGGCCAAGCATAAGGAGCTGAATCATGGCAACCAAAGGCGGACGCGAAAAAATCAAGCTGGAATCCACAGCTGGTACTGGTCACTTCTACACCACGACCAAGAACAAGAAAACCATGCCCGAGAAAATGTTGATCAGCAAGTTTGATCCAAAAGCTCGCAAGCATGTGGACTACAAAGAAATCAAGCTGAAGTAATCCAGCCTGGCTCTTTGCCCCGAAACCCGCTCTAACCCAGCGGGTTTTTTTATGCCCTCCTGCATTCCACCCAATAGCCACCGCGCGGACCGGGGGAAGCGCTAGGGCCTAAAATCAAGACGTGACAACCATACTCAATGCTGACCTCCACTGCCACTCTGTGGTTTCCGACGGCACCCTAACGCCGGAGCAGTTGGCAGCACGCGCCAGCGCCAACGGCGTGGAATTGTGGGCACTCACTGACCACGACGAAATCGGCGGCCAGGCGCGGGCCTTGGCAGCCGCCAAAGCCCATGGCATGAAATATCTGACCGGGGTTGAAATCTCAGTCACCTTTGCGGGTGAAACGGTGCACATCGTTGGGCTGGGGTTTGACGCGGATAGCCCACTCATACAAGACGGACTCGGTGCCACGCGCGGCGGCCGTGGCCAGCGCGCAATGGAAATGGCAGCAGGCTTGGCCGCAGCAGGCATTCCCGGTACGTACGAAGGGGCACTGAGATTCGTCGGCAACCCGGCCTTGATTTCGCGCACCCACTTCGCCCGCTTCCTGGTGGAGTCCGGCGTGTGCAGCGACACCTACGAAGTGTTCCGCCGCTACCTGACCGAAGGCAAACCGGGCTACGTACCCCACCGCTGGGCAGCACTGAAAGATGCGGTGCAGTGGATCACCCAGACCGGCGGCGTGGCCGTGATCGCCCACCCAGGCCGCTACAAGTTCACGGCCAACGAAGAATACGCGCTGTTCAGTGAATTCAAGGCCCACGGAGGCCAGGCGGTCGAAGTCGTCACGGGCAGCCATACCGTGGCCGAATATGTGGAATATGCCGATGTGGCCCGGGAATTCGGTCTGGCGGCCTCGCGCGGCAGCGACTTCCACAGCCCCGACGAGAGCCATACCGACCTGGGCACGCTGCCCTATTTGTCCGGCAATCTGACACCTGTCTGGGATCTGCTCGCGGACCGCATCCAGTGAGCCGCCCCGCGTCAGCTCTGACCGGCATCGTGCTGGTCACCGTAGCGGTAGCGTGCTTTGCCACCCTGGACACCACCACCAAGTGGACCACGGCCAGCGTGCCCCTGCTGATGGGGCTGTGGTTCCGCTATTTCTTCCAGGCTTCGGTCACCACCGCCGCCATGCTGCCCTTGCGCGGCCTGGCATTGCTGCGTACCGCACACCCCAAATTCCAATGCCTGCGCGGCGTACTGCTGCTGACCAGCAGCATGTTCTCCTTCCTCAGCCTAAAACACATGCCGGTGGGTGAATTCACGGCCATCGTGATGATCACCCCCCTGGTGATCACGCTGGTCGCGGCGCTTCTGGGCGACCGCGTATCGCTATTGCGTTGGCTGCTGGTGGTCGGTGGATTTGTTGGCACCCTGGTGATCATCCGCCCCGGTGGCGAGACCTTCAGCTGGGCGACGCTGTTACCGCTGGGCCTGGTCGGCACGAACGCCTGGTTCCAGGTCTTGACCAGCCGCCTGGCCAAGACCGAAGACCCGTTCACCATGCACTTCTATACCGGCTGGATCGGTACCCTGGTGGCCTCGCTGGCCGTGCCTTTCGTTTGGGTGCCGGTACACGATCTGCACCTGTGGGGTGGCATGGTGCTGATGGGCTTGATGGCCACCATAGGCCATTTCCTGCTGATCCTGGCCTATGCGCGCACCCCGGCGGCCACGCTGACACCGTTTCTCTACGGCCAGATCGGCTTTGCCATGCTCGGCGGCTGGCTGGTGTTCTCGCATGTACCGGACCGCTGGGCGACCCTGGGTATTCTGCTGGTCGCCTTCTGCGGCGCTGCCGGCGCCTGGCTCACCGTGCGCGAAAGTCGCATTTCCGTACAACCAGCCGAATCCTGATAATCGACGCCATGGCCCAGTACTTTGAAATCCACCCCGACAATCCGCAAGCACGCCTGCTGAAGCAAACCGTGGCCCTGCTCGGCCAGGGCAAGCTGGTAGCGGTGCCCACCGACTCCAGCTACGCTCTGGTCTGCCATCTGGACGACAAGGCCGCTGCCGATCTGCTGCGCCGCACCCGTGGCGTGGACGACAAGCACCACCTGACCCTGCTGTGCCGCGACCTGAGCGAGCTGGCCAACTACGCCCGCGTGGACAACAAGCAATACCGCCTGCTGAAAGCGGCCACCCCCGGCCCCTACACCTTCATTCTGGAAGCCAGCAAGGAGGTGCCACGCCGGCTGAGCCACCCGTCGCGCAAGACAATTGGCCTGCGCGTGCCGGACCATAAAACCTTGCAAAGCCTGCTGGAGCTGCATGGTGCCCCGCTGCTGGCCACCACGCTGATACCGCCCGGCGAGACCGATCCGCTGAACGACGCACACGCCATACGCGATTTGTTCGAGCACCAGATCGCTGCCGTGCTCGACGCCGGCGCCTGCCCGCTGGAGCCCACCACGGTCATCGATTTGACCGACATGGGCCACGGCGGCGAACCCGTATTGGTACGCCAGGGCCGCGGCGACTTGTCCGCCATCGGCCTGTAAATCCTTCTTTCACCGAGACCCTCCCCGTGGATATCGCCAACCTGATACAGACCATCCTCATCTACGCCCTGCCGGTGCTGTTTGCCATCACCGTGCACGAGGCAGCCCACGGTTACGTGGCCCACCACTATGGCGACAACACCGCCCACCGGCTGGGCCGCATCACGCTGAATCCGCTCAAGCACATCGACCCAATTGGCACCATCGCCATGCCACTGGTACTGTACTTTCTGACCTCCGGCGCGTTTCTATTCGGCTACGCCAAGCCGGTGCCCGTCAACTTCGGCAAGCTGCGCAACCCGAAGAAAGACATGATCTGGGTGGCCCTGGCCGGCCCGGCTGCCAACTTTGTACAAGCCTTGTTGTGGGGCGTGCTGCTGTATCTGCTGATTGGCGCCAACATCAACGAGCGCTTCTTTCTGCAGATGTGCCGCGCCGGCTTGACCGTGAACGTGGTGATGTTCGCCTTCAACCTGTTCCCGTTGCCGCCGCTGGACGGGGGCCGCATCCTGGTGGGCCTGCTGCCCTACCGCCAGGCAGTGGCCGTATCGCGGGTGGAGCCCTGGGGCTTCATCATCGTGATGCTGCTGATCACCACGCACGTTCTGGACACCTTCTGGCTGGCGCCCGTCAAAGCCATTACCGACTTCGTGCTGGGCCTCATGCTGAGCCCCCTGGCCTTCCTCCTCAATTGATACTGTTTCCGCCATGACTTCTTCTCGCGTTCTCACCGGCATCACCACCTCGGGCACGCCCCACCTGGGCAATTACGTCGGCTCGATCCGCCCCTCGGTACGCGCCAGCCTGGCACCCGGCGTGGAAAGCTTCTACTTCCTGGCCGACTACCACGCGCTGATCAAGATCGACGACCCTGCGCGCATCCAACGCTCTACGCTGGAGATCGCCGCCAGCTGGCTGGCCGCCGGGCTGGACCCGAACCGCGTGGCCTTCTACCGCCAATCAGACATCCCGGAAATTCCCGAACTCAGCTGGATACTGACCTGCATGAGTGCCAAGGGCATGCTCAACCGCGCCCATGCCTACAAAGCCTCCGTGGACAAGAACCTGGCGGCGCAGGCCGACCCGGACGCCGACATCAGCGCCGGCCTGTTCATGTACCCGGTGCTGATGGCCGCCGACATCGTGCTCTTCAACGCGCACAAGGTGCCGGTGGGCCGCGACCAGGTGCAGCACATCGAGATGGCGCGTGACATCGCCCAGCGCTTCAACCACACCTACGGCGAGCAGTTCGTGCTGCCCGAGGCGCTGATCGAAGAATCCGTCGCCACCCTGCCCGGCCTGGATGGCCGCAAGATGAGCAAGAGCTACGACAACACGATTCCGCTGTTCACGCCCAAGGCCCAGCTGCGCAAGCTGATTGCCGGCATCCTGACCGACTCGCGCGCGCCGGGTGAGGCCAAGGACACAGAAAGCTCGGCCCTGTTCCAGATCTACCAGGCTTTTGCCAGCGAGGCCGAGACCGCCGCTTTACGCCAGGCCTATGCCGACGGCATCGCCTGGGGCGACGCCAAGCAAATACTGTTCGAGCGCATCGACCAGGAAGTCGCGCCCATGCGTGACGCCTACCAGCGCTACATGGACAACCCCGGCGAGGTGGAGGACATCTTGCAGGCCGGTGCCATCAAGGCCCGCAAGATCGCCACGCCCTTCATCGCCCAGCTGCGCCATGCGGTGGGCCTGCGCAATCTGCGCGCCCAGGCCACGCAAAAGTCGGCCAAGGCCGCCAAGGCCGCGCTGCCGGTGTTCAAGCAGTACCGTGAAACCACCGGCAAATTCCACTTCAAGCTGGTCGATGCCCACGGCCGCCTGCTGCTGGAAAGCGCTGGCTTCGACGCCCCCAAGGACGCAGGCCAAGCGATTGCCCGCTTACAGGCCGAAGGCATTGCCAGCCTGGGCAACTTGCAGCCCGCCGAAGGCGCCAGCCTGGATGACATCACCCAGGCCCTGGAAGCCCTGCAGAACGCGGCCTAAAAAGTACCGGGGTAGGCCCCGCCATCGGCCAGCACGTTCTGGCCGGTGATGTAGCCGGCGTGCGCACTGCACAAGAAGGCGCAGATGGCGCCAAACTCCTCGGGCGTACCAAAGCGCTGGGCTGGAATGGTCTTGCGCCGGGCGTCGGCCACCGCGTCCAGGCTTTGGCCCAGCTTGTCGGCTGCGCCCTGCATATTGCCGCGCAGGCGGTCGGTATCAAAAGCACCCGGCAGCAGGTTGTTGATGGTGACACCCTGGCCCGCCAAGGGGCTGCGCGCCAGGCCAGCGATAAAGCCTGTCAAACCGCTGCGCGCCCCATTGCTCAGGCCCAGCACGTCGATCGGCGACTTCACCGCGCTGCTGGTGATGTTGACGATACGGCCAAAGCCGCGCGCCGCCATGCCGTCCACCGTGGCCTTGATGAGCTCGATGGGGGTCAACATGTTTGCGTCCACCGCCTTGATCCAGGCCTCGCGGTCCCAGTCGCGGAAGTCGCCGGTGGGCGGGCCGCCCGCGTTGGTGACCACTATGTCGAAGTCCTGGCGCATGGCGAACACCGCCGCCCGGCCTTCCGCCGTGGTGATATCTGCAGCACAAAAAAGCACGCTGGCGCTTGATTTACCTGCGCAAGCAGCTATCAAATTCGCAGCAGCCGCCTGTAGCGCTGGCGCACCCCGCGCCACCATCAGTACGTTCACCCCCTCGTGCGCCAGCGCCTGCGCGCAGCCCAGGCCCAAGCCTTTGCTGGCACCGCATACCAGGGCCCAGCGGCCGGTGATTCCCAAGTCCATATTCGCTCCTATTTGCGGTACAAGCCCGGTCAGGCCGACTTGCGGGTAAACACATAAATCCCCAGCATCACCAGCACCGTGCCGGCTGCCACCCAGCCGGTGAAGGGCTCGCCCAGGATGAAAACGCCCATGAGGATGGTGGACATAGGCCCCACCATACCCACCTGGGCGGCGAGACCCGCGCCCAGGCGCTCGATGGCCATCATCACCATCAGCACCGGGGCGGCGGTGCAGGCGGTGGCGTTCAACACCGACAGCCACAGCACCTCGGGCGCCACCAGCGCGGCGGACATGGGCCGCAACAGCACAAACTGCAACAGGCAGCACAGGCAGGCCACCGTGGTCGCCAGCCCCACCAGGCGCAGCGAGCCCACGCGCTGCACCATCTGGCCGCTATAGACCAGGTAGATGGCATAGCTGATGGCGCTGCCAAACACCAGCAAGGCACCCAGACCGGCGTTCGCCCCTTGCAGATTGATCTCGTGGCCAAACACCAGCACCACGCCGCAGTAGCACACGGCCATTCCCAGTATCTGCATACGGGTGATGGGCTTGCGGTAGAGCAACCAACCCAGCAACACCACCAGCGTGGGGTTGGTGTACAGAATCAAGCGCTCTAGCGAGGCGCTGATATAGCCCAGGCCGGCAAAGTCCAGGTAGCTGGCCAGGTAGTAGCCGGTCACCCCCAGGCCCAGCACACCCCACCAGTCGCGCGCACTCAAGCGCGGCTTGCCCCGGCTGGACCACCAGGCCATCACGGCGAAGATGGGCAGCGCAAACAGCATGCGGTACATGATGAGGGTGACGGCATCTACGCCGTAGCGGTAGGCCAGCTTGACGATGATGGCCTTGCCGCTGAAGGCAATCGAGCCGACAAGTGCGAGCAACAGGCCGGTTGCTATGTTTTTTGTAGCCACTGGTGCAGAAGATATAAGCGCTGGAGGCCTATTTTATTGATAAGCCCATAGCCCGCGCTGGACCCGGGATTAAGCGTGCTGCTTGCCAAACATGCGGTGGTGCAGCCGCCGCAGCGACCACCACACGCCGCCCGCCACCACCGGGATCGCTACAGCAGCCGTGCTCTCGGGGCTCCAGGGCCAACCGATGGCGTGCGCGCCCTTGGCCAGGTAGCTGACCAGGCCAACGATGTAGTAGGTGATGGCCGCCACCGACAGGCCTTCCACCGTGGCCTGCATCTGCAGCTGCAGGCCTTGGCGCGTGTTCATGGTGGTCAGCAGCGCCTGGCTGCTCTGCTGCTGCTCGATCTCCACCCGGGTGCGCAGCAGATTGCTCATGCGCGACACGCGTTGCGACAGCGCGTCCTGCCGGCGTGTGGCCCATTCGCAGGTGCTCCGCGCGGGTGTGAGGCGGCGGTCCATGAATTCGCGGATGGTCTGCATGCCGGCCAGGCGCGATTCGCCGATGTCGGTAATGCGTTTGTCCACCAGCTCGAAGTACGCCGCGCTGGCCGAAAACCGCGAATGTGTGGCCGCGTACTGGCTCTCCACCTGGCCGGCCAGCCGGGTCAGGCGGTCCAGCAGCTGGGGTTCATCGTCGCGGTTGGCGCTGCGTATGGCTTCGGCCAAGGAGGCCAGCTCGCGCTCGGCAAAGGCCAGCACGTCGGCGGCCTCGCGGGCAGCGGGCAGGCCCAACAGCGCGGCCATGCGGTAGGTTTCAATCTCCAACAGGCGCTGCACCAGGCGGCCCAGGCGGCGCGGCGACAGAGATTCGCCGCCCGCCGCCTCGGCCTGCGCGGCGCCACCGGCCAGCAGTACGATGCGCGAAAAGCCGTCGGCATGGATGGCAAAGTCGGTGTACACCTTGGCATGGCCGCCTGCCACACTGGAGGCCACCAGCGAGTCCTCGAACAACACCTGCCGCACCAGCGCATCACCGCCCTGCACCATGGGTGCAGGCAAGGCCCACAGATGCAGGCTCACCAGGCACTGGCCGGGCAAGGCGGCAAACCAGTCCTGCGGCACGGCCTGGGCGGCAGTCACGGGGTCGCGGTCGAACACCTGCGTGCCGGCCGCGTCGGGCTCCAAGGCGCGCATAAAGGTGTAGGTGACGAACTCGGTATGCATTTCCCAGCGCAGGCGGAACGGCCCCACATCCATGCGGATATGGGTGGAATGGGCGTCGGGCTGGGCCAGGTGGTGGTCGCGCAACAAGGCTGCCACATGGGCTCGGCTGGCCTCCCGCCCCGCAGCGTCACACACCATCAGCACATGGGAGATGGCCAGTGGCGCAGTCATGGCCTCGGGCGGTCGGGCGTGGATTTCGTTGTGCAGCGCCGTGCGTTGCGGATGTTGCGAGGGGTGGGTAGAAGATGCCATGGTTGGAACGGATTGTGACGCACACGCGTGTCACACACGGTAGAAATGCAACGCAGCTCAGCCCTCGCCCAAACCCTCTTCGCGCTTGCGGCGCACCGCCTGCACCAGCACGATGAGCAGCATCAGTGCCGCTACGGCCAGCAGCCCAGCCGACAGGCCCCGGGTGACGAAGACGCTCCAGTCACCACCCGACTGCTGCAGCGCATTGCGCAAATACGTCTCCATCGCTGGCCCCAGGACCACGCCCAGCAGCAGCGGCGCGGGATCACAGCCCAGCTTATGGAACAGGTAGCCTACGGCCCCCAGGCCCGCTACCAGCCAGACACCATACGCCTGGTGGCTGGTGGTGTACACCCCGAGCGCGCACAGCAACACGATGCCCGGGAACACCCATGGCACCCCTGGGTACGGCAGGTTCAGCAGCCGACTCCAGATGCCTATGCCTAGCAATGGCAGGTTCAGCACCACCAATAGCCCGTGGGCCAGCCACAGCGAGGCCACCAAGCCCCAGAACAGCTCGGGCTGGGCCACCATCGCCTGCGGGCCGGGCTGAACCTGGTACCGGGCCATGGCAGCCACCAGCAGCGCCAACACGGCATTGGACGGAATACCCAGGGCCAGCAGCGAAAGGAACCCGGTCTGCGCCCCCGCATGGTAGGCCGCCTCGGGGCCGGCCACACCACGGATATTGCCCTTGCCGATTGCAATCTCGCCGGCTTGCATGCGCCCGCGCTTTTCCACGGAATAGCTGGCAAACGCGGCCCGCAGCGCACCGCCGCCCGGCAGCATGCCGACCACCAAACCCAGGTAGCTACCGCGCAATATGGCGCCGGCCATGTCTTTGGCTTCCTGCCTTCTGGGCAACAAGCCGCTGAGCTTGGGGCTCTGCACTTGGCGATCGCCTGCAGGCCGGCCCAGCTGGGCGACAACTTCGGCGTAGGCAAACACGCCCATGGCGATGGCTACGCAACCGATACCGTCCGCCAGCTCCGGAATATTGAAACTGAAACGTGGCACGCCCGACGCCACATCCCTCCCCACCAAACCCAGCAGCAGGCCCAGGACGGCCATGGCCATAGCCTTCAATAGCGAACCTGATGCCAGCACCACCGCACCGACTAGGCCCAGCACCATCAGCGAGAAAAATTCCACTGGCCCCCACTGCAAAGCCAGTGCGGCCAGCGGCGCCGCCAATGCAGCCAGTACCGCGGTACCCACCGAGCCCGCAATAAACGCCCCCAGCGCAGCGGCCAGCAGTGCCGGCCCAGCGCGGCCCTGGCACGCCATCTGGTAGCCATCCAAAGCCGTCACCACGGGCATGGCCTCAGCCGACGGACGCGCCAGAATGGCGGCAGTGGCGCCTGCATAGCGGGTACCGCAGTAAATGCAGACCAGTACGGTCAACGCCGACAAAGGTGGCACACCGTAAGTGACTGGCAGCAGCATGGCAATGGCTGCCACCGGGCCGATGCCAGGCACCAATCCGATCAGCATCCCCAGCATGCAGCCCGCCAGCGCATACAGCAGGTTGGTCGGCGCAAACGCCACGCCCAAGCCAAGCGCCAGGTTATGCAACACATCCATGCCCGTGCCTTGGGTTTGGCCTTAGCCGGCCGTGAAGGCCGGCCAAACCTGTATCTGCAGCTTCAGCAGCGGAATGCAGACCAGGTAGCTGCCCGCCGCCAAGGTGGCGGCTACGACCAGCGCGCTGCGCAACACACAGCGCCTGGCCGCCAGCGCAGCGATGAAGACCAGCACAAACACCGCCACCACCAAGCCCATGGGCGGCAAACCTATAGCCGGCAGCCCCGCCAGCAGCAGGCCAAACGCCGCGTTGGCCACCAGGATGCACAGCAGTGGGCGCCAGGCCCAGCGCCCCATGCGACCACCGTCTTCGGTCTCGGTGACCAGCGACTTGAAGGTGATCAGCAGGCCCAATAGCAGCATCAACAAACCCAGCAGCAGCGGGAAGTAGCCCGGCCCCATGCTTGCTGCCGTACCCACGGTGTAGGTGCTGGCGCCCCAGGCAAAGGCGCCGCCCAGGCCCATGAACATCAGCCCCGAGAAAAAATCCTTCTGGCTTTTTATTTGCATGCACCGCCCTCCCAGGCGCCACGAAAACTACGGTGGCGCGATTATGTTGGCACGCACTGCGCCGGCCGCCACGGGTTGTCCCTAGGCCGAAACCCCGTAGCTATCAGTCCAACGGCGGCGTGGCGGACAGCACTTCGTCCAGCGTGGTCAGGCCCTCGGCCACGCGCAGCGCGCCGGCCAGACGCAGCGGGCGCATGCCGTCGGCCACGCCCTGGCGGCGCAGCGCGTCGATGCTGGGGCCCTGGTTGACCAAGGCCTTGAAGGCCTCCGACACGGTCAGCAGCTCGTACACGCCCATGCGACCCATGAAGCCGGTCATACGGCAATCTACACAGCCCACGGGTTTGTAGGGCGTGTATTCGGTGTTGATCTTCCAGGGCTTGATGGCTGCGCCCAGGGTCTCGCGGGCCAGCGCCTCGTCCGGGGCGCGGCACTGCTTGCACAGAGTGCGCACCAGGCGTTGGGCCAGCACGCCCAGCACCGTGGCATTCAGCAGATAGGCGGGCACGCCCAGCTCCATCATGCGGGTGATGGCCGAGGGCGCGTCGTTGGTGTGCAGGGTGGAGAACACCAGGTGGCCTGTGAGCGCGGCCTGCACCGCCATTTCAGCCGTGGCCAAGTCGCGGATTTCGCCGACCATGATGATGTCTGGGTCCTGCCGCATCAGCGCGCGCAGACCCTCGGTAAAGCCGAAGTCGAGCTGCGGCTGCACCTGGGTCTGGTTGAAGCTGGGCTCGATCATTTCGATCGGGTCTTCCACCGTGCTGACGTTCACCTCCTCGGTGGCCACGCGCTTCAGGGTGGAATACAGCGTGGTGGTCTTGCCCGAGCCGGTGGGGCCGGTCACCAGAATGATGCCGTGCGGGCGCTTGACCAGCGCCTCCCAGCGCTGCGCGTCGTGCGGGGTGAAGCCCAGGGCGTCCAGGTCTTTCACAGCGGTGTCGGGGTCGAAGATGCGCATCACCATCTTCTCGCCGAAGGCGGTGGGCAGGGTGGACAGCCGCATTTCCACCTCGTCGCCGCGCGGGTTGCGGGTCTTGATGCGGCCGTCCAGCGGGCGGCGCTTTTCCACCACGTCCATGCGGCCCAGCAGCTTGACGCGGGCCACCATGGCGTTCATCACCGTCATGGGCATCTGGTAGACCGGGTGCAGCACGCCGTCGATGCGGAAGCGGATCACGCCCTGCTCGCGGCGCGGCTCCAGGTGGATGTCGCTGGCGCGCTGGTTGAAGGCGTACTGCCACAGCCAGTCCACCACCTGCACCACGCTCTGGTCGTTGGCGTCCAGTTGCTTATTCGTCCTGCCCAATTCCACCAGCTGCTCGAAGCTGCCGGCACCGGCGTTACCTCCGGCCTTTTGCACCGCCTTGACGGACTTGGCCAGCGCGAAGAATTCGGCCGTGTAGCGGTGGATTTCCAGCGGGCTGGCCACCACCCGGCGCACACTGCGGCGCGACTGGCGCTCTACCTCGCTGACCCAGTCGGTCAAGAAGGGCTCGCTGGTGGCTACCACCACTTCAGACGTGGTGACCTGCACCGGCAGCACCTTGTGGCGCTCGGCATACACGGCGCTCATGGTGTCGGCCACCTTGCCCACCTCGACCTTCAGCGGGTCGATGCGCAGGTACTGCAAGCCCGCACGGCCGGCCAGCCACTGGGTCAGGGTTTCGATATCCAGCGGCTTGCCGTCACTGGCGCGCTGCATGGCCACGCTGGCCAGGCGCACCAGGGCGGGCTGGGCGCTTTCGGCCTGCGAGCAGCGGGCAATGGTGCGCTGCTGCTCGGTCGGCGAAATCACCCCGTCCTCGGCCAGCCACTGCACCAGCAAGCGCCAGTGCACCGGGCCTGCGTACGGGGATTTAGCGAGTGTGGGTGCGGCGGCTTTCATGGCGGGGCTTACCTCAGGCTTGTACAGGCTTGAATATCTTCAACCACTTGGCGGCAGCCAGGCCCCAGCGGGTCTGGATGGCTTCGGCGCGCTCCAACAGCTCGGCCTGGCTGGGGCGGCTGGGCGTGCGCTGGGCCAGCACGATGGTGTTGCCGTCCTTGGTGGGCTTGAAGGCCCACACCGCATCGGCTCCAAAGGCTTCGGTAATCTTGGCCACGCTCTGCGGGTAGCTGGAGGCTTCACCAAACAGGTTGACGGTCATGCAGCCCTCTTCGGTCAGCAGCTTGCGGCAGTCCGCGTAGAAGTCGGCGCTGTCCAGCACCGGGGCGGCGGCGTCCTGGTCGTACAGGTCTACCTGCAGCGCGTCGATGGTGCCGGCCCAGTCGCTGTTCTGGATCTTCAGCGCCGCGTCGCCCAGCACCACGCGCAGGCGCTCGTCGTCCGGCGGCAGCTTGAACCAGAAGCGGCAGGCCGACAGCACCTGCGGGTTCAGCTCCACCGCCGTGGTGTCCATGCGCAGCTTCTTGCGGCAGAACTTGGTCAGCGTGCCCGCCCCCAGGCCCAGCTGCATGGCGCGGCGCTTGGCCACGCTGCTGGCGGGCACAAACAGCAGCCAGGCCATCATGCGACGCACGTATTCCAGCTCGATATCAAAAGGTGCGTCCAGCAGCATCGAGCCCTGGACCCACTCGGTGCCCAGGTGCAGGGTGCGCACGTCGCCGTAGTCGCTAAAGTTGACTTCCGGCAAAGCGACAGTGCTTGCAGCGGCAGATTTACGGGCCATCAAATATCCATTCCAAATTGTTCAAATACCTCGCGCCAGGCCGCCAGCTTGCGCTCAAAGCTCCAGCTGGCATTGGCCGGGCTGGTGGACGGCAGTTTCAGCACCGGCAGGCCCATGGCCTGGATCTGCGCGGCGTGGCGAAAACTCTCGGCGCCATTGTGCGCGACAGCCTGCAGCGCCGGGCAGCGCAGGCGCAGGCCGGCGAAGTCATTTACCTCGGCATTGCGAATCTTTGCATCCAGGCTACCCACGCGTTCACAGCTGGCGTACACGTCCCACAGGCCCACGCCCTTGGACAGCATCCATGCGCTACGATTTTCATAGCTACTCGCGCATATATCTTCTGCGCTAGCGCCATAAAGGGCTGCAAGTATGCGCCAGAATTTGTTTTGCGGATGGCCATAGTACTGCTGCGCCGCCAGCGAAGCCGCGCCGGGGAAGCTGCCCAGGATCAGCAGCCGCGTGTTGTCTGCCACCAGCGGCGGCAGGCCCACCAGCCGGGTCATGCCGCCACCAGCGCGCGCAACCGGGGCAAGGCATCCAGCGCATTGCGGGTGGTAGCAGCGGCCACCGCATCCACCGGCAGGCCGCGCAAATCGGCCAGCACGGCGCCTATGCGCGGCAGCTCCAGCGGCGAGTTGATGCCCTGCGCCTGGCCTGCCGCGCGCTGGGCAGCGGTGGTGTACAGCCACTGCGGCGGGATGTCGGGTGCGTCCGTCTCCAGCACCAGGGACTCCAGCGGCAAGCTCGCCGCCAGGCGGCGCAGCTGGTTCGCCGCCTCAAAAGTCATAGCGCCACCAAAACCCAGCTTGAAACCCATATCGATGAACACCTGCGCCTGCTGAGCGCTGCCGTTGAAGGCATGGGCGATGCCCTGCCAGCGCCCATCCGGGCCGGCCACGGCGCGCAGGTGTTTCAGCACCAGGTCGGCACTGCGCCGCACATGCAGGATCACAGGCAGGTCGAACTTCTTGGCCAGCTTGAGCTGGGCCCGGTAAAAGTGCTGCTGGCGCGCCAGCATGGCTGGCTCCAGCAGCGCGGGCACAAACAGGTCCAGCCCGATCTCGCCCACCGCCACCAGGCGCGGGTCGTCACGGTGCGCGGCCAGCGCCTGCTCCAGCAGGTCCAGATCGCCATCCTGGGCACGCGGCACAAACAGAGGGTGGATGCCCAACGCATAGGCGTCGCCGGTCTGCTGGGCCAGCAGCCGCACGGTGTCGAAGTTGCTGGCCATGACGCCTTGCAGCACGCACAGCGCTACATTTTCAATAGCTGCCTGCGCACGTAAATCAAGCGCCAGCGCGTGGTTTTGTCCAAATTCCGGGGCATCCAGATGGCAGTGCGTATCGATCCACATCATGCGGGGACTTTAACGCCTAGCCTGATGCGCTAGCCTGAGATATCGCTGTCCGGGTCGTCCAGCGCGCTCAGGCCGAGGGGGATGGTGGGGACGCGATCGGCGCTGTACTGGTCGAGCAGAAAAACGCTGGCGTTGTCCAGGTCTTTGCCCACCGCGCCGCCTTGCAGCACAGCGGCGAATTTGCGCCAGGCCAGGTCGGGCTCGGCCAGGGTGAAGCTGTAGGCAAACAGATCGCCCTGCGCCTCGCGGCGTGTGGCCATGACGCGTAGGGTCGAGGCTTCGGTGCTGCCGAGCTGGATGGACACCTCGGTCCATACCTGCAGCGGCAGCCGCGTTTTGGCATAGGCCTGAAAGCCTTCTTCGTACAGCTCCACCAGCTGCAGGTCCACGGTTTGCGGCCTGCCGTCCAGCGCCAAGGCCAGCTGGCCGTGGCATTTGACGGAATAGCGCTGGTGCGGCCCGACCTCGATCACCATGGCTTCGGCCCAGGGCACAGTGGGCAGCACCGACTGGTACTGGGGCAAGTTGTAGATGGCGGCCAGCTGGGCTTTTTCGCGGCCGCTGAGGTCGCGGAACACCTGGGTGCGCTGGTTGAAGAAGTAGTCCAGCATGGCCGGCGTCATCACCGGGTCGTTGGTGGTGAAGTAGCGGCGCGTGGGCCACTGGATGTTGGGCAAGCGGCTTTTGACGAAGTAGGAATAGAGGTCCTTGCGCCGGGGCTTGCCCGCATAGCGGCGTTTGAAGGTTTGCAGCGCGGTGCGCAGGTTCAGGTAGGCGCCGATGGCTGGCGCGCCGTTGGCAAAGTCGTAGTGCTGCACCACATGGCTCTTGAGGCGCTGGAAGAACAGCAGCGACTCGTACATCTCGATGCGGTTGGGGTTGACTGCGATCACCAGGTGGGTGGTGTCGAAGTAGCTGGTGCAGTACTGGTACATGAACTTCATCAGCGGAAACAGGATAGAGCCCCCGGTCTTGCGGAACTTGGGGTGCACCGCCAGGGCGGAAATTTCAGCGATACGGCCGCGCTCGGCATGGATGTGCGCCAGATCAAACACCGACTGCATCGGAAAGCCAAAGCTGCTCTGGCGGATCAGCGAAATGGTGCCCACCACCTCGCCATCGAACAGCGCGCACAGCGTGGTGGTGGTGGGCAGGGCGTGGTAGATGGTGGCGCGCAGGCCCGAGGGCTGGGGCTGCATGAAGCCGCTGTCCACATAGGCGTCGTGCAACAGGCGGAAGCAGGCCTCCAGCTCGTCCTGGGTTTCGGCGATCTTCAGCACCAGCCGGGCGTCGGGACTCGGGTCGCAATCTACAAACGAGCGGTAGACCGAGAAGCGTATCGCCCTGGGAAACAAGGCAAATGCCTTGCGCAGCGCCTGGCGCGCGCGTTTGCGTGTACCGGACGAACGAAAGCTACGGGCAGACATGGGACAAGAATAGGTGATTAAGAGCGGGTGTGCGGCTTATTTGAAGCCACGGCAGGCGATGCAGCTTTGCGCAGCCAACGGTGCAGTGCCCAGGCACCTGCAGCCATCAGCGCCACAGTCAACAGGCCCAGCGCGACCGTCAGCGGGCCCGGCGCACGCAACGCGGCCACGATGCGGTCCACAAAAAAGGCGATGACCACCATGCTGGGCAATATACCCAGGCTGGTGCCCAACATCATGTGGCGCAGCCGGATATGCGAAGCGCCAGCCACCATGTTGACGATGGCAAACGGCGCCACCGGCACGATGCGAACCAGTACCACGGCCAGCAAGCCACGTTCGGCCAGGCTGCGGCTGACGGCGTTGACGCGCTCACCCCCCAGGCGCTGCAGCACCTCGCGGCCCAGAACCCAGCCCAGGCTGTAGCTGGCAGCCGCCCCCAGCAAAGCGCCTGCCAGGGTGCAGCCCATGCCGACCCAGGGCCCGAAGGCGACCATGGTCACCAGCATCAGGAAGCCGACCGGCACCGCCAGCGTGCTGGCCAGCGCAAAGCCGCCCACCACCGCCACCGGCCCATAGGACTGGCCCAACTGGCGCAGCGCCGCCACGATGCGGTCGGCGTCCAGCCAGGCGCGCAAGGGCGAAGCACTCCAGGCCACGGCCAGGCCGACCAGGGCCAGCAGCGCCAACACCAGGCCCAGCACACGCCAACGCAAGGAGCGGTTCAAGGTATCACGTCCATGCGTTCGGTAATGGCCTGGGCCAGTTCGCCGATATTGCCGTGCTCGAAGATGGAGCCGTGCAAGCCCGGTATCTGCTGCTCGTACAAATGCTTGGGCATGAGCCGGCGCCAGGGCGCAAACAGCCAGCGCCCCCAGCTGGACAGGCCGGAGGACTTGAGCAGCAGCGTAGGCCCGTCAAAGCCCGAGGGCCGGTAACCCTTGAGCGCCATCACCTGGCTGACCAGGCCGGGGTCGTTGAACATGGCGCCCATGCGCCGCCCGTTCAGGCTCAGCTCCTGCATATGCAGGCGCCGCACCAGCCAGCTGCACAGGCGCCAGAACGCGGTGCCACCCAGGCGCGAAGCTGGGTAGGTGGTGTCGATCAGGAACAGGCCGCGCAAGGGCACTTCGCGCTGGCGCAGCAGGCGCGCGGTCTCCAGCGCCGCAATACCGCCCACCGAGAAGCCGGCCACAAAGCCGGGCCGCTTGCCATGGGCCTGCACGCAGTCGGCATACAGCTCGGCCAGCTCGTGGATCTCGGCAATGGGTTTGTCCAGCGGCGGCTGCAGCATGTGCACATCACAGGCATTGCCCAGGGCCCGCGCCAGGCTCTGGAAGCGCATCAGATCACCGTGGCCGGACACGGCCAGGTACAGCGGCACGCGCCCGGTGTCGGCGCCCAGGTTGCGCATCACCTGTGCGTCGCCGGTCTGTTTCAGCAGGGCGGCGGCCAGGCTTTCCACCGTGGGGTGTTCGGTGATGAGGTACATGGGCACTTTGCGGCCCAGCAGCTTTTCGATGCCGGCCAGCATGCTCACTGCGGCCAGGGAGTCGCCGCCCACGTCGAAGAAGTTGTCGAGCACGCCCAGGGGGTGCACATCCAGCACCTGTTCCCACAGCGCCAGCAACTCGGGCTCGTATTTACGGCTGGGCGCGCGGGCTGTGGCACCGCCGTTGTGGAACCAGGGCTCGGGCAGGGCTTCGTAGTCGATCTTGCCCACCGTACTGGCGGGCAGACCGGGCAGCATGGTGATGCCGCTGGGGATCATGTAGTCGGGCAGACGCACACGCAGCGCAGCCTGCAGGCTGTCGGGTGTGGCGTGGGCGCCGTCCGCCGCCATTGCCACCCAGGCGTGGATTTGCGGCCGGCCCTTGCGCTCGACCAGCTTGGCCGCAGCCTGCAGCACGCCTTCCACAGCGGACAAGGCGGACTCGATTTCGCCCAGCTCGATGCGGTAGCCACGCAGCTTGATCTGCCTATCCATGCGCCCCAGGAAATGCAGATTGCCATCACCGCCCAGCCAGCCCCGGTCGCCGGTGCGGTACATGCGCTGGCCGGGCAAAAAGGGGTCGGGCAGGAAGACCTGGGCATCCAGATCCGGGCGGTTCAGGTAGCCACGCGCAATCGCGTTGCCGCCAATGAAGACTTCACCGGGGACGCCCATGGGGGCCGGCAGCAAGTCGTGGTCCAGCACATAAATGCGGGTGTCGTCTATGGGGCGGCCTATGGGCAGGGCCGTGTCCAGGCGGTGGTTTTCGCACTCCCAGGCGGTGGCAAAAATAGCGGTTTCGGTGGGCCCGTAGACGTTGTACAGCCGGCTCCCGGTTTCCCTCAGAAAGCGCTGGGCCAGCTCGGGCGACAGCACCTCGCCCCCGCAGCAGGCCACGCGCAGCTTCAGGCCCTTGCGATGGCCCGCAGAGTCCAGAAACCGGCTCAAGGTGCTGGGCACAAATGCCATGATGGTGACGCCGTGCTTGACAGCAAAGTCAGCCAGGGACTCCGGCAGCAGGCGCCCGGGCGGCGGCAGGGCAATGCTGGCGCCATGCACCAGGGGCAGCAGCAATTCGATCAACGAAGGGTCGAAGGTGACCTGGGTGGCCTGGGCCGAACGGTCATGCCACTCCACCGCATAGGCCCGCGACAACCAGCCCAGGCGGCGCGCCAACGTGCTGTGCTCGATCATCACACCCTTGGGCCGCCCGGTGGAGCCCGAGGTGAACAGCACATACGCCAGATCATCCGCCGCCGGCCCGACCGTGAGGCGCGGCACCGGCTGCTGGGCCAGTGCGGCCTGGGTCTGCTGCCAATCGACCTGCAGCGTGCAGGCATGCAGGCCGCCCAGACGCTCAGCCAGCGCGGGCTGTATCAGCAGGGCGATGGCGGCGCTTTCCTCCAATATGCCAGCCAGACGGGCCAGCGGAGCGTCCGGGTCCAGCGGCAAAAAGGCGGCACCGGCCTTGGCCACGGCCAGCAAGGCCACCACCATGTCGGCGGAACGCTCCATGGCCATGGCCACGATCTGGTCCTTGCCCGCACCGCAGGCCAACAGGCGCCAGGCCAGATGGGTGGAGACCTGGTCCAGCGTGGCGTAGTCCATCTCACCGCCATCCCAGACCAGGGCATTCGCATCGGGCCGCAGGCCGGCGTGCTGGACGAACTGGGCAATAAAGGGCTCGACCACCGCCATGGAGGCCACGTCCTTGTGCAGGCCGTCGATCAGCGCCCAACGCTCTTGCTGCGGCAGCAAGGGTACGCTGTACACCGGGGCCTGGGGCGTATCGATGGCAGCCTGCACCAGGTTCAAGATGCGGCGCCCCAGCAGCTCCACTTCGCCAGCGGCAAAGCAGGCGTCGCTGGCTTCCAGCGCCAGCTCCACATCCTGGTCCGGGTCGAACTCACACACCGTCACGCCCAGCGGGAAGCGCGCCACGCCAGAGAACAGCTGGCGCGACTCCACCACCTTGGCCTGGCCAAACGACACCGCATAGTCCTGCCGCTCAAAAGACAACAACAGGTCGAACAGGCCATCGCGTCGATGGCGCGCCATCTCCAGGGTACGACCCAACTCGCTCAAAGGGTAGCGCGGGTGGCGCAACGCGGACCGCATGGCGCTGCCCACGGCGGCCAGCAGCCCCTCCAGCGTCATATCGGGTGTCAGACTGACAACTACGGGCATCACGCCGACAAACATGCCCAGGGTGTCGCTGAAGCGCCGCCCGCCCCGGTTCAGGCTGGGTACGCCCACCACCACTTCCTGGCGGTTGGCGATGCGCGCAAAGTACAACACCAGCGCCGCCAGGAAATAATTGAAGGCGCTGGAGCCCCGCTCTGCAGCCACTTGGCACAGCTTCGCGTAGTCCGCGCGCGCCAGGCGCTGCAGGGCGATATGGGCGCGTGGCAGCTCTTGCTGGCGGTTGCTGGCGTAGCGCCGCTCTATCAAGGGCTGCGGCAGCACCGGCATCTGCGATTGCCAGTACGCGGCATCGCGCTCGAAGGCAGGCGACTCGCGGTAGGCCTGCGATTCTTCGATAAATTGGGTGTAGCCCGGCACCCGCTTGGGGATGGGCACTTCGCCGGCTTCCAGCGCGTTGTAGATCTCGCTCCAGCGCTTGCCAACCTGGGTGGTGCCCCAGCCGTCCATCACCAGGTGGTGGAACTGGATCAACAAGCCGTGCAGCACGTCACTGCCGCGCAGCAGCACAAAGCGCCAGGGCGGCGTGCCATCCAGCACAAAGGGCACGGCCATGCGCTGCTGCCACCAGGTACGCATGGCGTCCTTGGGGTCGGGCTCGGTGGACAGGTTCACCAGGTCCAGATGCACAGCAACGTTGCTCAGCAGCTTCTGGCTGCCGTCGGCCATGGGTGCCAGGCGCAGGGCCTCGTTTTCCTGCACCAGCAGGGCCAGCGCGGCCTGGAAGCGATGCAAGTCCAGCGGCCCCACCAGATAGCAGCAACCGCCGATGTTCAGATGCGCGCTGCCAGCCCAGGTGGCCTGGTCCAGCCAGACCTCGCGCTGGCTCAGGGACAGATCGAGGTCTGCGTGCAAACCTGCAGGGCTTACGGTGTCCATTGCGCAATCTGCTCCACAGCGTAGCGGTAACCCAGCTCGGCAATTTCGTCGGCACGGCGGTAGGCCATCATGGGGAAATCTGCCACCGGCGGCTCCAGGTAATGGTCGGCCTGGGCCATGGTGGCGCTACGTTGGTTCAGCCCCCCGATGTGCCCGGCGCGGTAAAGAATGTCGGCAATACCCGGCGTAGCCCGGGCGCCGCGTGAGAAAAAACCCTTGACGGTCTGCCGCACGGACAGGCGATTGAGCGCCACGTCCACGCCCATATCCTGGCGCACATCCACGTCAATGGCGATGATGGTGCCGTTGCCATTGCGGCGCTCCAGTGGCGTACCCAGGCGCATGCGCATGGCCTCCACGGGCACGTTCTCCAGGATGGCGCCGTCCACCAGCAGCTCGCCCTGGTGGACCACCGGCGGAAACAGGCCAGCGGGCGAGTTGCTGGCCAGCACGGCGCGCCACAGCGGCCCGTTTTCCTGCACCGTGGTGCGGGCCGTGGTGAGGTTACAGGCGGCAGCGAAATACGGCGTCCACAGCGCGTCGATCTGGGTGTCGCCAAACATCAGGCGCAGGTCGCGCGCGACGCGCTGGCCCGACACCAGCGAGATCACCGGCAAGGTCAGCCGCTCGCCACCTTCGGCAAACTTGCGGGTCTGCTCGCGGATCTGCTCCAGCGGCAGACCGTAAGCGTACTGGGCGCCGATCAGCGCACCCATGCTGTTGCCGCCCACCACGTCCACCGGAATCTGAGCCTCGTGCAGGGCGCGCAGCACCCCTAAATGGGCAAAGCCACGGGCGCCACCGCCACCCAGTACCACACCCACCGCGCGCCCGGTCAGAAAGCGCGCCAGGCGTGCATAGTCGGCAGCATGTCCGCTGCGCACCGGGTAGACGCGCTCCAACGACCGGCCGGCGCGCCAGGGCCGGCGCGCCTCAGGCCACACGGCCTGGGCCGGGTGCAGCAGCACCATATGCTGGCGCTTCATGGCAAAGCCGGGCTCGGCAGCCAGGCTCTGCTCCAGTGCGTTCAGCTCCAGCGGGCTGCCCGCCGAGGCCACAAAAATGACCTGGTCGGCCTGCCGAAAGGCCTGGCGCGTCCAGGCCGATGGGCTGGTGTCGGCCTCGTACACCAGAAAGTCGAACTGGTCTTCCAGCACATCGAAATGGTGTTTGTGCACGTGCGTCTCGGCGGCAGGCGGGCCTATGTGCTGTACCGTGCCCATGCGGGCCAGTGCTGCCATCAGCGCCCGGGCCACCTCGGTGGCGGCTGCGCCGTCGCACAGAGGAACCACCACAAAAGCCTGGGCCTGGTGCCGCTTGGCGTGCTGGGTGGTGTGCCGCAGGTGGTCAAAGATCACTTGGGTGAAGACGCGGTTCAGCTCCAGCGGATGCTGCACCAGCAGCGCTTCAAAATCGGCCCGGCTGAGCACCGCCAGGGTGGAGTCGCGCACCGCCGTCACGTCCGCCGTGCGGGGCTGGCCCAGAATCAAGCCGACCTCGCCCACACTCTCGCCGGAACGGATTTCGTTGTAGAGCAAAACGCTGCCCTCGGGCTTGCGGCGCGACACCCGCAGCCGCCCAGTCACCACGAAAAGCATGCTGTCGGCAGGGGCGCCCTCCTCCAGCACCAGGTTGCCACCGCGCACATCCTGCTGCTGCAGCCCGGCAGCCAACGCGTTGAGCGTGGCTTCGCACAACGAGCCAAACACCCGGCTGTCGCGTAGCACCTGGATGACCCGCGCGTGGAACATCTCCCGCTCTAACATTGGTTCACGTCCTCGTCTTTGCCTCTGACGCGTTGTACTCCACGCCGCCTCAGTTCTGTATACAAATTAGCACATTGTTACAAGTGTACGTCGGCTGTATGACGGTTTGGCAGTTAGCCAATAACGTGTTGAAAGACTATGACAAGCTGCTGGACGGTGCAGGAGGGGCCGCAGAGAACTGCCCCAGGTTCAAACGCAGGGTGCGGCCGCAGCGGGCGGCCAGGGACTCGTCATGCGTGACCAGCACAAAGGCGGTGCCCTGGTCGCGCGCCAGCTGCAACATCAGCGCAAACACGCCGTCTGCGGTGCTGCGGTCCAGGTTACCGGTGGGTTCGTCGGCCAGCACACAGGCCGGCTGGGTCACCAAGGCACGGGCGATGGCCACGCGCTGGCGTTCACCGCCCGACAGCTCGGCCGGCCGGTGGTGGATGCGCTCGCCCAAACCCACGCTTGCTAGTATTTTGGTAGCTTGCTGCGCAGCATCGGCGCGCGGCATACGCCGAATCCACAGCGGCGTAGCGACGTTGTCCAGCGCGCTGAACTCAGGCAGCAAGTGGTGGAACTGGTACACAAAGCCCAGGTGCTGGTTGCGCAGCTGGCCCTGTTGTGCCGGGCCCAGCCGCGCCAGGTCCTGCCCATGCAGCTGTACCGAGCCACTGGTGGGCGCATCCAGCCCGCCCAGCAAATGCAGCAGCGTGCTCTTGCCGGAGCCGGAGGCACCCACAATGGCCAGGGTTTCGCCGGCAAACACCTGCAGGTCCACGCCCTTCAACACAGTCACGTCCAGACGGCCCTCGGTAAAACGCTTGGTCAGGCCTTGCGCCTGTAGAACTAACTTACTCATAGCGCAGAGCTTCCGCTGGATTGACGCGGCTGGCGTGCCAGCTCGGATAAATAGTGGCTACAAAAGCCAGGATCAGCGAGATCACCGCGATCGGCACGATGTCGGCCTGCTGCGGCTCGCTGGGCATGCGGCTGATGAAATACACCTCTTTGGGCAAAAAGCTGGCGTGGAACAAGTGCTCCAGCGCCGGCACGATGACGTCGATATTGAACGCCACGCCAAGGCCCAGCAGCAGCCCGACCAGGGTGCCCATCACGCCCACCATGGCGCCCTGCACCATGAAGATGCCCATGATGCTTTTCGGGCTGGCGCCCAGGGTGCGCAGGATGGCGATGTCGGCGCGCTTGTCGGTCACCGTCATCACCAGGGTGCTGACCAGGTTGAACGCGGCTACGGCGACGATCAGGGTCAGGATGATGAACATCATGCGTTTTTCCACCTCTACGGCGGCAAACCAGGTTTTGTTCTGCTGCGTCCAGTCGCGTATCAGCAGGTTGCCGCTGAGGCTGCCGGCCAGTTGCTGCGCCACCTGGCGCGCCTGGTGCAGGTCCTGCAGCTTGACGCGGATGCCGGTCGGGCCTTCCAGGCGGAAGATGCGGGCCGCATCGTCCATGTGCATCATCAGCAGGGCCGAATCGTATTCATAGTGGCCCGACTCGAAGGTACCCACCACCGTCATCTGCTTCAGGCGCGGCACCACGCCAGCCGGCGTCACCTGCCCGCTGGGGGCGATCAGTGTTACCGGGTCGCCCTCGCGCACGCCCAGGCTGCGCGCCAGGTCTATGCCCAGCACCACGCCAAACTGGCCCGGCACCAACTTGTCCAGCGTAGCCTTGGGCAGGGCCACGGCCAGATCGGTGACCTCACCCTCAACGGCCGGGTCTATGCCGCGCACCAAAGTGCCTTTCATGTCCTCACCGCGCGCCAGAAGTGCCTGGCTTGCTATGAAAGGTGCAGCACCCACCACATTTGGATTGTGTTTGACCTCGGCCAGGGTCTTGGCCACATCGGGCAAGGCCTGGCCGTCGGGGGCAAATATTTCGATATGCGCCACCACCGACAGCATGCGGTCGCGCACCTCTTTCTGGAAGCCGTTCATCACGCTGAGCACGATGATCAGCGCCGCCACCCCCAGGGCAATGCCCAGCATGGAGACACCGGAGATGAAGGAAATGAAGCCATTGCGGCGCGTCGCACGGCCAGCCCGGGTGTAGCGCCAGCCCACCAGGAGTTCATAAGGGATTTGCATGGAGCGGTTGGAAGCAAAACAGCGGCGATTGTGGCATCCCGTCCGCGCGGAGCCGGGGGCGCCCGCCACAAGCCCCCATGAAAAAAGCCTCTGCCACATAGAAGCTATGCGCCAGAGGCTGAAACCCAATACGGGCCGCCGTTGCCCTGGGGCGTCGGCGGTGTCGGGACTACAGGAAGAGTCCTCGAAGCCAACCCATGGGGAAGACAACGAGGCCGCAATCCTCCCAAGCGCGCCGCCTGGCTATGTGTCGGAATCGTGCGGGCAATGTTGCATTTGCAATCTAAGCCACACATTTACTATAAAAAATGTAGCTACTTGTGCACGGTATATATGCGCCAGAGGCCAAAAATACCTATGAAATACAAAACCCCGAATACATGCATTTGGGTGCCGATCTCGGCCCGTTTCCCGCCCACTGATACAAACTAAGTACTTACCCTAGAAGCAAAAAAAGTATCAGTAATGCAGGGCTTGCGCAGTAGTAAGACCGTAGGCGGCTTTCTAAACTAAGGCCATCGCAGGGTGCATTGCCCCTGCCAAGTGCAACCCCTACAAAAACACAAGGAGATGGTTGATGTCACCGTACCTCGAATTGGTAGGCATACAGCAGCAGGAATCGTTCAAGGTATGGTCGCATGGCTACCCCTATGAAACCGTGCGCTGGCACTTCCACCCGGAGTACGAGCTCAACTACATCAGCCACACCTCGGGGCGCTTTTATGTGGGCGACCGCACCGGCACCTTCGAGCCTGGCCAGCTGATGCTGATCGGCCCCAACCTGCCCCACAACTGGATCAGCGAAGTGCCGGCCGGCGTATCGGTGCCCGAGCGCTGCACGGTGCTGCAGTTCTCCGGCAAAAGCATCCAGGGCGGCATCGAGGCCTTTCCTGAGCTGGGCCAGCTGGAGACGCTGCTGGCCGATGCGCAGCGCGGCATTCTTTTCTCTCCCGAGGCCACCGCCAAGGCCGTGCCGCTGCTGACCGCATTGCTGGACGCGAAAGGCTTTCAGCGGGTCTACAAATTCCTGGCGCTGCTGGAAATCCTGTCGCAGGACCAAGGCTGCACGCTGCTGGCCAGCCCCACCTTTCGACCCGACACGCAGGGCTACCAGTCGTCCACCATCAACCAGGTGCTGGCCTACCTGGCTGACCATCTGCAAGAACGCCTGAACGAATCCGACCTGGCGCAGTACGCCGGCATGGAAGCCAGCGCCTTCTCGCGCTTCTTCCGCCGCCACACCAGCCTGCCGTTCATCCAGTACCTGAACCGGCTGCGCGTGAACCGGGCCTGCGAGCTGCTGATCTCGTCCGAGCAGCCGGTAACCGACATCTGCTACGCCTGTGGCTTCAACAACCTGTCGAACTTCAACCGCCAGTTCCTGGCACAGAAGTCCGTTCCGCCCTCGCAATTCAGGCGCTACTACCGGCTGAACGCGGACTGCGAGGCGGCAGCCTAGCGCCACCGCCCCCCCCTAACCCCGCCCCCCCGAAGAGGCTGCCGATGGCGGTCGGGGGAGAGCTTTATCCAAAATTTTCTCAACCTAGAACGACTATGCAGACACACAGCGCTTCCCTCCCCCACACCCGCAACCGGAGAGCACAGGCATGAACCACGCACTCCACGGAAAAGTTGCAGCCGTCACGGGCGCCGCGTCCGGCATCGGACTGGAATGCGCGCGCGCCATGCTCGCTGCGGGCGCCACGGTGTTTCTGGTGGACCGCGCAGCCGACCGGCTGGCAAGCCTGTGTGCCGAGCTGGGCGAGCGCGCCATTCCGCTGACGGTCAATCTGCTGGACGCCGCCAGCGTGGCCGGCATGCTGCCCGCCATACTGCAGCGCGCCGGCCAGCTGGACATCTTCCACGCCAATGCCGGTGCCTATATCGGCGGCGAAGTCGCCACCGGTAACCCGGACGACTGGGACCGCATGCTGAACCTGAACATCAACGCCTGCTTCCGCTCCATCCAGTCGGTGCTGCCGCACATGAAAGAGCGCAAGACCGGCGACATCATCGTCACCAGCTCCATCGCCGGCATCGTGCCCGTGGTGTGGGAGCCGATCTACACCGCCTCCAAATTCGCGGTGCAAGCCTTTGTGCATACCGTGCGCCGCCAGATCGCTCCGCATGGGCTGCGCATCGGCGCGGTGGCCCCCGGCCCCGTCGTCACCGCGCTGCTGGACGACTGGCCCAAGGCCAAGATGGACGAAGCCCTGGCCAACGGCAGCCTGATGCAACCCACAGAAGTGGCCGACTGCGTGATGTTCATGCTGACCCGCCCGCGCAACGTGGTGGTGCGCGACCTGGTCATACTGCCCCTGAGCGTGGACCTCTGACCATGCCACATACAGCGTATGTCATCGGTGTCGATATCGGCACCCAAAGCACCAAGGCGGTGTTGGTCAGCGCGCAGGGCGACATCGTGGCCCAGTGCGCACAGAGCTACCAGGTCGAAACGCCAAAACCACTGTGGGCCCAGCAGTGGCCGGACGTCTGGCTGGAGGCCGTGGAATATTGCATAAAAGGCGTTCTAGCGCAGGCAGGCATTGCGGCGGCTGCTATCAAATCCATATGCGTCAGCAGCCTGTATGGCGGCAGCGGCATCCCGGTGGATGCAAGCGGCAAGGCGCTCTACCCCTGCCTGATCTGGATGGACCGGCGCGCGCAGGACGAGGTGCGCTGGGTGCACGAAAACGTCGATCTGGAACGCCTGTACGACATCACCGGCAACGGCGTAGACAGCTACTACGGCTATACCAAGATGCTGTGGCTGCGCGAAAAGGAACCCGCCGTGTGGGCCCGCACCCACCATTTCCTGCCGCCCAACAGCTATGTCAACGCCCGCCTGACCGGAGAGGTGGCGGTAGACCACAGCTCGGCCGGCAATATCGGCGGTGTGTACGACGTGAAGGCCCGCGCGTGGTCGGATGAAGCCCTGCAGATGCTGGGCATTCCGCGCCGCATGATGCCGGACCGCCTGGTCGAATCCAGTGGTGTGGTCGGCCCGCTGCTGCCCGAGTGGGCCGAGCGCCTGGGCCTGCTGGCGGGCACACCGGTGGTCGCCGGTGGTGTGGACGCCGCCGTGGCCACGCTGGCCGCAGGTGCCGCGCAGCCGGGCAACCATGTGGCCATGATTGGCACCAGCATGTGCTGGGGCACCATACGCCCCAGCGTGGATGCGCGCCACGGCCTCATCAGCATGCCGCATGTGTTCAACGGTGCGCAGGACTTGTATGTATTCGGCGGCGCCATCACCGCCGGCGCATCGGTCACCTGGTTCCGCGAAACCTTTTGCCAGGCCGAGATCGCCGCCGGCAAGGCCCAGGGTGTGGACCCGCACAGCCTGCTGGAAAAAGACGCTGTGCTGCTGCCTCCCGGCAGCGATGGCCTGCTGTTCCTGCCCTACCTTATGGGCGAGCGCAGCCCGGTATGGGATGCACAGGCCAGCGGCAGCTTTGTGGGCCTGGGCCTGCACCATGGCCGGCCGCACCTGTACCGCGCGGTACTGGAAGGCGTGACCTACGCGCTGCGCCACAACATCGAGGCTGGCGTAAAAGGTATCGCCCAGCTGGACGAACGCCTGGTCGTGGTCGGCGGCGCCAGCCATTCGGACATGTGGATGCAGATCATTGCCGACGTCACCGGTCGCCCGGTCTACACCCTGGCCGACGACGTGGAGGCCTCGCTGGGCGCGGCCATGCTGGCCGCCTTTGGTGCCGGCTTGATCGGTGCCGACGCGGTACGCCAGGGCTGGGTCACACCGCTGCCGCGCACCACGCCCCAGCCGGCCGCACACGCCGCCTACAACCATTTCTTCCAGCAGTACGTGGAGCTGTATCCCGCACTCAAATCCACCATGCACCGCCTGCGCCAACCGCCCCAAGGAGACATACCGACGACCTAAGCACCGCTTTCACACCCTGCATTTGTTGAATTGCCAATTTAAGAATTACATCCATAGGAGATAGACATGCCAAAACTCACACACCTCACACACATCGCCGCACTGGCCACCCTGGTGCTGGGCACCACCACCGCGTATGCCCAGACCATCACGCCAGGCAAGGTCGCCTTTCTGATGCCCGACCAGGCATCCACCCGCTACGAAGAACACGACAAGCCGGGCTTCGTGGCCGAGATGAAAAAGCTCTGCGCCGCCTGCGAGGTGCTGTACCAAAATGCCGACGGCGATGCGTCGCGCCAGCAGCAGCAATTCAACTCGGTGATCTCGCAGGGTGCCAAGGCCATCGTGATCGACCCGGTGGACTCCACCGCCGCCGCGTCCCTTGTCAAAGCCGCCCAGGCCAAGGGCATCAAGGTCATTGCCTATGACCGGCCCATCCCCGATGCCAAGGCCGACTACTACGTGTCCTTCAACAACGAAGGCATTGGCAAGGCGATTGCCGATTCGCTGGTGGCACACCTGAAGGCCAAAGGCGTATCGCCAGCCGATGTGGGCTTGCTGCAGATCAACGGCTCGCCCACCGACGCCGCTGCCGGCCTCATCAAGAAGGGCATCCATTCCAGCCTGGACGCCAGCGGCTACAAGATCCTGGCCGAATACGACACCCCGGAATGGGTACCCGCCAAAGCCCAGCAGTGGGCCAGCGGCCAGATCTCGCGTTTCGGCAAAAAGATCGTCGGCGTAGTGGCTGCCAATGACGGCACCGGTGGCGGCGCCATTGCGGCCTTCAAGGCAGCCGGCGTGAACCCCGTGCCACCGGTCTCCGGCAACGACGCCACCATCGCCGCGCTGCAGTTGATCATTGCTGGCGACCAGTACAACACCATCTCCAAGCCCAGCGAAACCGTGGCCGCGGCCGCCGCGCAGGTGGTGGTGAAACTGCTGGCCGGTGAAACCCCGAAAGCCGAGACCACGCTGTACGGCACGCCGTCGCAGCTGTTCGTACCGGCCGTGGTGACGGCCGAAAACCTGAAGGCTGAAATCATCGACAAGATGGTCAGCGGCAAGCCCATCCAGACCGCTGCCGTACTGTGCGTAGACCGCTACGCCGAAGGCTGCAAGAAGCTCGGCATCAAGTAAACCACCATGACAGCACAATCAATGCAACAACCTGCCTCCGCACGCGAACCGGTACTGCGCCTTCGCGGCATCAACAAGCGCTTCGGCGCGGTGGCGGCCCTCACCGATATCGATCTCGACGTGCATCCAGGAGAGGTGGTTGCCTTGGTTGGGGACAACGGTGCCGGCAAGTCCACCCTGGTCAAAATCCTGGCCGGGGTGCACCAACCCACCTCGGGCACGATGCACTTCTGCGGCCAGCCGGTATCGCTGGACGGCCCCAGCGCCTCCTTGGCGCTGGGCATCGCCACCGTGTTCCAGGACCTCGCCCTGTGCGAGAACCTGGACGTGGTGGCCAATATTTTTCTCGGCAACGAGCTGCAGCCCTGGCAGCTGGACGAAGTCAGCATGGAGGTCAAAGCCTGGCAGCTGCTGAACGAGCTCAGCGCGCGCATCCCCAGCGTGCGCATTCCGGTGGCATCGCTGTCTGGCGGCCAGCGCCAGACGGTGGCTATCGCCCGCTCGCTACTGCTGGAGCCCAAGCTGATCTTGCTGGACGAGCCCACCGCCGCCTTGGGCGTAGCCCAGACCGCCGAGGTGCTGAACCTGATCGAACGCGTGCGCGACAAAGGCCTGGGTGTGGTGATGATCAGCCACAACATGGAAGACGTGCGCGCCGTGGCCGACCGCATCGTGGTACTGCGCCTGGGGCGCAACAACGGTGTGTTCACCCCCAACTCATCGAACCAGGAACTCGTAAGCGCCATTACCGGTGCATCCGACAACTCCGTCTCGCGCCGAGCAGGCCGCCATGCCCCCGCCAGCACCCCCACCGAACAAAGCACAGCATGACCCGCGAAACCCACACCATTCCACCAGCCGCCACACCACTACTAGACCGCAGCGACGAACGCTACAAGGTCGAAACCGGCGTGGGCGGAGCCATCCGCAGCTTCATCGACCGCGTGCGCGCAGGCGACCTGGGCTCGCTGCCGGTGATCGTCGGCCTGGCCGTGATCTGGACCATCTTCCAGAGCATGAACCCGATCTTTCTGTCCAGCAACAACCTGATCAATATGCTGTTCGACGCATCGACCATCGGAGTAATCTCGCTGGGCATCGTCTGCATTTTGATGGTCGGCGAGATCGATCTGTCGGTCGGCTCGGTCAGCGGCTTTGCCTCGGCCATGGTCGGCGTGCTGTGGGTCAACCACGGCTGGCCGGTAGGCCTGGCGATTGCGGCGGCGGTGGCTGCGGGCGCCGTGGTCGGCATCGTCTACGCCCAGTTGTTCAACCGCTTTGGCATGCCGAGTTTTGTGTCCACGCTGGCCGGCCTGCTAGCCATTTTGGGGGCGCAACTGTATGTGCTGGGCGGCACCGGTTCGATCAACCTACCGTATGAGTCGCCGCTGGTGAACCTGGGCCAGTCGCTGTTCATCCCGGTGTATGTGTCCTATGTCGTGGTGGCCATGGCAGGCCTTGCCATCTACCTGAGCGGCAAGGGTACCGCCGCGCGGCGCCAGGCGGCCGGTCTGTCGGCCGAATCGCATAGCCGCCTGCTGCTGCGCGCCGGGGTGTTCACCTTGGTGCTGGAGACCATCGCCTACTACTTCAACCAGGACCGGGGCATCCCCTGGCTGTTTGGCATCTTTGTCGGCCTGGTGGTGGCGCTGGACTATGCCTTCACCCGCACCCAGTGGGGCCGCATGGTGAACGCCGTGGGTGGCAACCGCGAAGCGGCGCGCCGATCCGGCATTGATGTGCGCAAGATCTACACCAGCGTATTCATCCTGTGTGCCTCGCTGGCGGCCCTGGGCGGCGTGCTGGCATCGGCCCGCCTGGCGTCGGCCAGCCAGCAGGCCGGCACCGGCGATGTGAATCTGAACGCGATTGCGGCGGCGGTGATCGGCGGCACCAGCCTGTTTGGTGGCCGTGGCAACGCCTACTCGGCGCTGCTGGGCATCATCGTGATCCAGTCGATTTCCAGCGGCCTGACGCTGCTGGACCTGTCGTCCTCGCTGCGCTACATGATCACCGGTGCGGTGCTGGCGGTAGCGGTCATCGTGGACTCCATAGCACGCCAGTCGCGTGTGT
Source organism: Rhodoferax sp. SPJ21 (assembly GCF_058216335.1). Taxonomy (NCBI): domain Bacteria; kingdom Pseudomonadati; phylum Pseudomonadota; class Betaproteobacteria; order Burkholderiales; family Comamonadaceae; genus Rhodoferax; species Rhodoferax sp. SPJ21. The sequence continues at coordinate 1,003,247 of NZ_JBYZMO010000002.1, read as the reverse complement.
CGCACGGCCGGGCTTGAGCCTGCTGCGCTTGCCCTGATCCCTGGCCCCTATAGGGGCCAGGATCGCGCACAGGGGATGGGTGGCCAGGGTTGACACGAATCTTTCATCAAACTGCCACAAAGCACACCTACATTCCAGGCTTTTATCCTGCTAGGTGCATCCCCATGTTTGTCAAAAGTCTGGTTGCCGCCATTGCCGCGCTGAGTCTGGTTTCCTGCGCCACCACCGGTGCGTCTACGCCAGCGGGTTTCTCCTTCGGGCTGTGGGGTGACATGCCTTACAAGAAGGCGGGCGACGACCCCAAGCTGCCAGCGGTACTGCAGAGCATCAACCAGTCCGACATCGCCTTCTCGCTGTACGACGGCGACATCAAGGACGGCAGCTCCAAATGCACGGACGACATCTATGCCGATGCGCTGAAGATGTTCAACACCCTGGTCAAACCCGTGGTGTACGTGCCTGGCGACAACGAATGGACCGACTGCCACCGGCTGAACAACGGCGGCTATGACGGGCTGGAGCGCCTGGCCTACCTGCGCCGTGTGATGTTCCCCACCACCGCCAGCCTGGGCCAGACCCAGATGCCGCTGGAGCACCAGGGCAAGCTGGGTGAGAAGTATGTGGAGAACACCCGCTTCAGCCACGGCGGCGTGGTGTTTGTGGGCCTGAATGTGCCCGGCAGCAACAACAACCTGATCCTGAACGCCAAGGAATGCACGGCCAAGAGCGCCCGCAAGGCCGAGCAGTGCGACGCGTCCAACGCCGAATACCTGGAGCGCGACACGGCCAACATCGCCTGGCTGCAAGCCTCTTTCGCCCAGGCCAAGGCGCAGAAGGCAAAGGGCATAGTGCTGGTGCTGCAGGCCGACCCCGGCTTTGACCTGCCCGAAACCGAAGACGTGGACGAAAGCACCGCCCCCGGCTATGCCGGCTACCGCAACTTCATGGCGGCCGTGGTGAAGGAGACCGAGCAGTTCTCCGGCCAGGTGCTGTTTGTGCACGGCGACACCCACTTCTTCAAGGTAGACAAGCCCCTGTACAGCCCCACCAAGCTGCTGCCCAACCTGACCCGACTGCAGACCTTCGGCAGCCCCTCGCTGCACTGGGTGCGCGTGACGGTGAATACGGCCTCGGACAACGTCTTCACCATCCACCCGGTGATCGTGCGCCAGCCGTGATGGCCTGCTTCAATTGCTATTAAAAAAGTAGCTACTAGCGCAGGTGTTATCTGCGCCAGCGGCATAAATCGCTTAAAACTTGTTCGCAGCCGCTGGTGCTGCGGGTGTGCGTGGCCAGTAGGCGGTCAGCAGGGCCAGCCAGCTGCGACGTGGTTGCACAGACAGACAGGCGGGGGACAGGGCCTCGATCTCCAGCCAGCCGCCAGCCGATACCCGGTGGCTCTCGCCTGCGCCCAGGTACACCGGCATATACGCCCAGTCGTGCGCCAGGTACAGGCGCTGGTGCAGGCATATGCTGCCCTGCTCCACCCGGATTTCAGCGCCCGGCGGAATGCGCTCCCAGGCGCGCTGGTGGGTTTGCAGTTGCAGAGAGGATACGGTGGCAGAGGTCATGCGGCACTCCTTGTGGGTATGCCTGTAGCGTAAAAAATCTGGCCCCTGCGCAACAGCCACAGAGCAGGCCTATCTGTTACGCAGCAGTGCAGAAATTGCGCATCTGTTATGGTCTTCAGCATGCCCGTCTGTACCTGTTCAGCCCGCCCCAGGCCCCGCATCATGCAGGGGCCATGAGCATGCCCACTACCGTCGCCTCCGCACCTGCCACACCCAAATACCAAAGCCTGGCCGAGCACTACCGCAGCGCCATCCAGGCCGGTAGCCTGCTACCCGGCCAGCGCATGCCCTCGCTGCGCGAGCTGATGCGCCAGCACGCGGTCAGCCTGTCCACCACCATGCAAGTCTGCCGCCTGCTGGAGAGCGAAGGCTGGCTGGAGGCGCGGCCACGCTCGGGCTATTTCGTGCGGCCGCCCGCATCGGCCCACCTGGCTCCGGTGAACGACCCGCCCATGCAGCGCGCGCCCGACCCGGCGCAGTACGTGGGCATCCACACCAAGGTGTCGGAGTTTCTGGCGCTGGGCCGCATGCAGCGCTTCAAGACCAATCTGTCCACCGCCCGCTGCGCGCCTGAGCTGTACCCGGCGCAGGCCCTGCAGCAGGCCGCCCTGCGCAGCCTGCGCCAGCACCCGGACCAGCTGGTGCGCGCAGCACCACCGCAAGGCTGCCTGGAGTTCCGCGAGGTGCTGGCCCAGCGCGGGCTGGCCGCTGGCATGCGGCTGTCGGCCGGCGACATCCAGATCACCAACGGCTGCACCGAGGCGCTGAACCTGGCACTGCGCGCCGTGGCCAACCCCGGCGACACGATTGCGGTGGAGTCGCCCACCTTCTACGGCCTGCTGCAAACCCTGGAGGCCCTGGGCCTGAAGGCGCTGGAGATCCCCACCAGCCCGCGCACCGGCATCTCGGTGGACGCGGTGGAGCTGGCGCTGCGCAATGCTCCCGGCGTCAAGGCCGTGGTGGTCATCCCCTACCTGCAAAACCCCACCGGCAGCATCATGCCCAGCAGCCACAAACAGGCCCTGCTACGCCTGTGCCAGCAGCACGATGTGGCGCTGATCGAAGACGACACCTACAGCGCCCTGGTGGATGAATCTGTGTTGCGCGATGAGCCGCTGCGCGCCATCAAGTCCTGGGACGACAGCGGCCACGTGGTGTACTGCGCGTCACTGCACAAATGCCTGGCACCCGGCCTACGACTGGGCTGGGTCAGCGCCGGGCGCTGGCAGGCGCGGGTGGAGATGCTGAAGTTCGCCGCCTCGCGCAGCAACGAGCGCCTGGCCCAGATGGCCGCCGCCAGCTTCATAGCCTCTGCCGCTTATGACCGCTACCTGCGCCGCCTGCGCAGCGCCCTGGCCACGCAGCGCACGCAAACCGCCCAGGCCGTGGCCCGCTACTTCCCGCCTGGCACCAAGCTGACCGTGCCGCGCGGCGGCCTGTCGCTATGGGTGGAGCTGCCCGAAGGGTTGTCGGCCACCGCCCTGTTCCACGCCGCGCTGGCGGAGAACATGGTCATCGCGCCGGGCACCATCTTCACCAACTCGCAGCGGTTTGAAAGCAATCTGCGCGTCAACTGCGGCTGGCCCTTCACGCCCGAGATCGAGCATGCGTTTGCCCGCCTGGGGCAGCTGGTGAACACCTTGGTCGTGCCGCCAGCTGCAAGCAAATTGCTATCGAAAAAATAGCTGCTTGCGCAGGTATTACCTGCGCCACAGCCGGGTTTAGCCCAAAGATGTCGCGTCGTCTTTGATGGCGTCGGAAAACTTGACCATGAGCCGCACCAGGTCCTCGACATCCTGTGTGTCACTGGAGGCAAGGCAGGCCCTGATTTGTACGACCGATAAAATTTGACTAAGAGAGGGCTTGTTCCCTTGTGCCGAATGGTTAAAAAATTGAACAAACGATTGTTGGCTGGGGCTTTGTCTGCACTGGTGGTGGGCCTGGCATCTTTGTGCCATGCCGCCGACATATCCCGCGAGGACGCACTGCGCGCAACATCCGCAGTCGTCCTGCCCGCGATGGAGAAGAACCAAATACCGGGCGTGGCTGTCGGGCTGGTTCTGGGCGAGCACACCTACGTTTTCAATTTCGGCGTGGCATCGGTGGAGGGTCAACGCCGCGTAAACGATGCCACCATCTTTGAAATTGGCTCGGTCAGCAAAACATTCACCGCCACGCTGGCAAGCTATGCGGAGACTCTTGGCAAGCTGCAGCTTAGCGCCCCGGTCGCAAGCTACCTGCCAGAGCTCGCAGGCACAGACTTCGGGAGCCTGCAGCTCTATCACCTGGGCACGCACACCACCGGCGGGTTGCCCTTGCAAGTGCCAAACGACGTTCAGAACGAGGCACAACTCCTCAGCTACTTGAGAGCCTGGAAACCACCCTACAAGACAGGCGCCGTGCGCACCTATGCCAACCCGGGCATAGGCACGCTCGGCATGGTCACGGCGAAAAGCATGGGGCAGGATTTCAGTGTTGCCATGGGCCATGCAGTGTTCCAACCTCTTGGCCTGAAGAGTACCTACTTCAATGTGCCTTCCGAGAAGATGGCCAGTTACGCTCTTGGCTACACGAAAGACAATGCGCCGGTGCGGGTGAATCCGGGCATGCTTTCAAATGAGGCCTACGGTGTGAAGACTACCGCCCAAGACCTCACCCGGTTCCTGAAGGCGAACATGGGCATGCTCCATGTGGGCGGCGCACTGCAGACGGCCCTGGACAACACCCACAAGGGTTACTTCAAGGTCGGCGCCATGACACAAGACCTGATTTGGGAGGAATATGCGCTGCCAATAGATTTGCAAGTTCTGCAAAAAGGCAACTCCGGCGCACTGATCTACAACCCCACCCCCGTCATTGCCCTGGTTCCGCCTACGGCCCCGCATCCCAACGTATGGCGAAACAAGACCGGCTCAACCAACGGTTTTGGTGCGTATGTCGCTTTCGTCCCCGTCGAGCACTTTGGCATCGTCATACTGGCCAATAAGAACTACCCGAATGAGGAGCGCGTCGAGATTGCCCACAAAATCTTCGAGGCCTTGGCACGTTGAGGATGCTTTGCATCACTCTGGCGAAGACGTCCCATGCGATTCAACGGCAAGCTCCGCTCCTGGAACGATGAACGCGGGTTCGGGTTCATAGCGCCGGCACTTGGCGGGCAAGACATCTTTGTCCACATCTCAGCATTCCCGCCCGGCACCGGGCGCCCCGGCGTGGGCTTGCCGGTGTCGTTTGAGGTGGAAACAGGGCCGAACGGCAAGAAGCGGGCAAAGGCGGTCGCCTTCATCCGCATGAGCGCCAGGCGCAAGGCCCGCCGCGCGGAATCTGCGGCACGCTGGACGCCTGTGCGTGCGCTGGCCCTACCGCTGTTCGCCGGGGTCTATGTCTGCGTGGCTGCCATCTGGTCGGTGAAGCCTGCCGTCGCTCTGGCATATGCGGTTGCCAGCCTGGTCACCTTCATGGCCTACGCGCTGGACAAGTCGGCAGCCGTACAGGGCCGCTGGCGCATCGCCGAGTCCACCCTGCATACCCTGTCGCTGGCCTGCGGCTGGCCGGGTGCCTTGCTGGCGCAGCAGCTGCTGCGGCACAAGACCGCCAAGCCATCGTTCCTGGCGGTCTACTGGGCGACGGTGGCGCTGAACGTGGGCGGGTTCATCACCCTGCATTCACCCTGGCTGGCGGCGCTGGCAAGCGCCTTCAAATAACTCTCAAAGTGATAGCACACTGCGTAGACCCAATATGCGCCTAAGCCGCTTTTTACATACAAATAGCCCTGCGAAAAATACCGCAGAACGGCAACTTGCGCGAAAAGGGCTGCGCTCTTCCAGTTTCCACGTTTACCCTGAGCAGAGTATGGCCCACCCCGCGCTCCGAGTGCCCTAAGATTCAGCCACCCGGCAGAGCTTTCCAAGCCCGGAAGAAAGAAGACATGACTTACGCCGCGCCCATCCCGCTGGACGAAGATAAAAGGCTGAGCCGACTGCATTCCCTCGGTGTACTCGATACAGCGCCTGAGCCGATATTTGATGCCCTTACGCGCATGGCCTCGGCGGTATGCGGTGTACCGATCGCGCTACTGAGTCTGGTGGACGCAAACCGCCAGTGGTTCAAATCCAATATCGGGCTGGACGGGGTTGCGCAAACACCGCGCGACATCGCCTTCTGTGCCCACACCATCCTGCACCCCGCATTGATGGAAGTCACTGACGCGCTGCAGGACCCACGTTTTGCAGACAACCCTTTGGTAACCGAAGCCCCGCACATCCGCTTCTACGCCGGGGCTCCCATCGTCTTGCCTACCGGAGAAAGCGTGGGCACGCTGTGCGTGATAGACCAACAGGCTCACGTACTAAGCCCGCAACAGCGCACGGCCTTGAGCGATCTGGCGCTGGTGGCGGCCAAAGCCCTGGACATGCGCCGCAGCGCGCTGGAGCTGGATCGCCTGCATGCATTGGCCATCCGAAGGGCAGAGGAAGACAGCGCCAAAAGCGCGCTATACCACGCCATTGTGGAAGACCAGACCGATCTGATCTCGCTGGCATTGCCCTCGGGGGAGCTTACTTTTGTCAACTCGGCATATGCCAAGCATTTTGGTGAATCGCCCGAATCCATGGCAGGACGCAATCTGCTGGAGTACGTTGCCGAAAAGGACAGGGAATCGGTTGCAGCCCATTTGCGTGCCGTATGCAGCCAGCCAGGCACCGCCCAGGGCGAGAACCAGATGCGCTCGGTCTCGGGCGAGGAACGCTGGTTTGCCTGGTCCAATCGTGCCATCAGCAACGACCAAGGCCAGGTGATTGCGCTGCATTCGGTAGGCCGCGACATCACTGACAGAAAGCGCGCAGAACTCGCGCTGAAAGCCAGCCAGGATAGCTTTCGCGTCCTGTACGAAGCAACGCCGGCCATGCTGCACTCCATCGACCCACAAGGCCGGCTGCTGCACGTCAGCGACACCTGGCTGACCCAATTGGGCTATACGCGGGAGGAGGTCATTGGCCGCACATCGGCGGAATTTCTAACGCCTGCCTCCAGAGACTATGCGCGCTCTGTGGTGCTACCCCAATTCATGCAATCCGGCCGGTGTGTCGACATACAGTACCAGATGGTGCGTAAGAACGGCAGCACCATGGATGTGCTGCTGTCGGCCGTGCTGGAGCGGGACGCCCTGGGCCAACCCGTGCATTCACTCGCCGTGATCCAGGACGTGACGGAGAAAAATGCCATCTCCCGGGCCCTGCGTGCCAACGAGGAGCGCCTGGCCCTGGCAACCAGCGCCAACGGCATCGGTATCTGGGAGGTGGACCTGGCCACTGGCAGGCTGGACTGGAGCGACACCATGTTCGGCATTTTTGGCGGCACGCGCGCCAATTTTGATGGGCGGCTGGAGGACTGGTCGAGCAGACTGCACCCCGACGATATGGAGCGCAGCCAACAGGCGTTCCAGTCCTCCATCGACACGGGCGCCCCGCTGGACTACGACTTCCGCGTAGTGCATGGCGACGGCAGCATCCGCCACGTGAACGCCCGGGGCATGGTGATCAACGACGCCCAGGGAAAACCTATGCGGGTACTGGGCACCAACTACGATATTTCAGAGCGCAAAGAGGTGGTGCGCGCACTGGAGCACAGTGAGCAACGTATGCGGCTGATTGCAAACAATCTGCCGGTGCTGATCTCGCACATAGATACCGACTACCGCTACACCTTTACCAACGACAACTACCAGAAATGGTTTTCGCTGCCAGGTGGCACAGTTGGAAAAACCATCGCCGAGGTATTTGGCAATGCCGTTTTTGAAACCATACAACCGCGCATAGCCGAGGCCCTGGCGGGAACAGATGTTTCGTTCGAAATGAGGAACGTGCTCGCTGGCGCACCTTCCCATCTGTTTGTGCACTACGTACCTGACCGGGACGAAAACGGCAAAGTCATCGGCGTTTTTGGCATGGTGCTGGACCGATCGGAGCAGCACCAGGCTCAGGACCGCATAGAAGCCAGCGAACGCCAGCTGCGGGCCGTGACGGACAACCTACCAGCCTTCGTCGCCTATGCGGATACCCAGGAGCGTTACCGATTCATCAACAAAACGTACCGCGAATGGCTGGGTTTGGAGCAGGACGCCATCCTGGGCCGGCCCGTGGAGGAGGTACTGGGCCCCGAGCTCTACGCACAGCGGCGGGACGCGTTGCGGCGCGCGCTGCAGGGCGAACGTACGGCGTTCGAAGTCCGCTCGGTGTTGGATGGCGTCTCGCGCGATCTACAGACCACCTATGTGCCGGACGTATCGGCGGACGGCGAGATACACGGTGCATTCGTACTGGCCTCCGACGTAACAGAGCTCAAGCGCGTGGAGCAGGAGCTGCGTGACCTCTCACGCACCGACACCCTCACAGGCCTGCCCAATCGGCGCCAGTTTGGTGAGAATCTGGAACAAGCCCTGTCGCGCAGCTGCCGCACCAACAGCCCCATGGCGCTGATGTTCCTGGACGTGGACCACTTCAAATCCATCAACGACTCGCTGGGACATGCCGCAGGCGACGTGGTGCTGTGCGAGTTCGCCAAGCGCATACGTGCGGGCATACGTATCACCGACGCTGCCGCCCGGCTGGCCGGTGATGAGTTCGTGGTCATCCTGGAAGACGTGAAGACGCTGCCCGAGACGGAGGCGGTGGTGAACAAATTGATTGCAGCCGTACGGCAGCCGATTCAGGCCGAGGGCCACGAAATTCTGATCACCACCAGCATAGGCATTGCGTTTTTCCAGCCGGCAGGCCAGGCAGAGGCCCTGGGCGCCAGCGAACTGTTGGCACGTGCAGACCGGGCCCTGTACCGCGCAAAAGCAGCCGGCCGGAACACCTTTATGGTGGACGACAGCCCGCCATAGCAGCCCCACGTTACTATCAAATAAATAGCTACCAGCGCATATTCCACCTGCACTAGAGGCCATTTTTTTAATTAATTCGCCAGACCCCAGGCGTGGGCCGGCAGGCCCCGCACACCGGTACGCAGCGCAAAGGCCGAGCCGGCCAGGGGCTGCTGCGCCAGTTGCTCTGGCGTCAGGTCCACTCGGGCGCTGGTGACCAGCATCAGGTCCATGTCCGCGCCGCCAAACGCCACGTTGGTGATCTGGCTGGCAGGTAGATTGATGCGTTGCAGCTCAAGACCGGCCAGGTTGAAACGGCGCAGGCAACCGCCACCCCACATAGCCACCCACACATGGCCTTCGGCATCGAAGGTCATGCCGTCGGGCTCGCCCTCTTCCGCCGCAAAAGTCTTCCACAGCGTCTTGTTCTGCAACTGGCCATCGGCACCCAGGGTGTAGCGGTAGATGCTGCGCAGCAGGCTGTCGGTGTGCAGCATCACCGTGCCGTCGGCCGAGATGGCCGGGCCATTGGCAATGTGGATATTGCGCTCTACCACCTCGATGCGGCCGTCCGGGTGCAGGCAGGCCAGCTGGCCGCGCGCTTCTTGCGGGTTGTCGGAAAACATAGAGCCGGCCCAGATGCGGCCGGCCGCGTCGGCCTTGGCGTCGTTCAGGCGCACACCGGGCTGGTCGGGGTGCGGCGTGCCCAGGCGCTCGATACGCAGCTCGGGCTCCAGCGTTAGGCGCACAAAGCCGGACCGGAAGCCGGCCACAAAGCCCTGGCCATCGGCGCAGGGAATGATCCAGCCCACGTGCTCGGGCATGGGCCAGCTGTAGCGCTGGTCGGTGCTGGGCGACCAGGCATGCACCGCGCGGCCCATGATGTCCACGAAGAAGAAGCGCCCGCTCTCGGCATGCCACAGCGTGCCTTCGCCCAGCTGCAGGGTGGGCGTCCAGACTGAAGTGACGTCCACGCTGCTCATGTCCACCCCGCGTCCACCACGAAGTCTTGCGCGGTGACCATGCAGCTGTCATCGGCCGACAGGAACAGGGCCATGTTCGCCACGTCAGCACCTTTGATGCGGCCGGGCAGGCACTGGTTGGCGTCCAGCGCGCGTTCGCCTTCGGCGTCTACCCACTGGGTCAGCTGCTTCTCGGTCATGATCCAGCCGGGGGTCAGGGTGTTGACGCGGATGTTGTCCGGCCCCAGGTCGCGCGCCAGGCTGCGCGTCAGGCCCACCGTGGCGGCCTTGCAGGTAGCGTACAGCGGGTAGCCCTTGCCCTTCATCATCCAGCTGATGGAGCCCAGGTTGACGATAGCGCCGCCGCCCATGCGCCGCATGCCCGGCACCACGGCCTGGGCTGCAAACACGTGCGGACGCAGGTTGACGGCCACGCGCCAGTCGAAGTCTTCCACCGTCACGTCCATCAGGTCATGGCGCTGGTCATTGGCCACGTTGTTGATCAATACGTTGATGTCGCCGTGTGCCGCCACGGCCTGGGCCAGCGCCGCCTGCAGGGCCGCCACATCACTGGCCTCGCTTTGTAAAAACAAGGGTGTGGGTCCGACCGCGCTGGCTGCCGCCACCACTTTGGCTGCCGACTCGGCATTGCGGCCGGTAAATGCGACCTTGGCACCCTGGCGCGCAAAGGCCTCCACGATGTCGCCACCAATGCCGGAACTGCCACCAGTGACGAACACACTGCGGCCCTCCAGGCTGGGGTAGTTTGCGTATTTCAATCGATGTCTCCTGGTAAGGAAGAATGTAAAAAACGGCCCGTCAGCCCTCTGATCCGGGCACGCGGGAGAAAGAATAAAGCAGTGCCGACTCGGGCTGCATCACCGGTACCGGCAGGCCCATGCGGGCCAGCTCGCTGCCGGCTACGCGCACACCGTCCGCCTGGCGCAGCGCATCACCCCAGGGGTCCGGCGCGTCACCGCGTGCACGCGCCTGGCCAGCGCTGGCCAGCAGGCGCAGCTGCCACACACCGGTGCCGGCCAAGGAAGGCAGGCGCAGCGGCGGCTGGTAGGTGTAATTGGGCGGCTGCAAAGTAAACACGCCCAGCACGGCGCGGTCTGCGGCTTGCACCAGCCACCACACCAGGCCGTCCTCGGTGCGGCCCTGGTGGAACTGGCCGGTGTGCAAAACCCCGCGCAGCGATTTGTACAGGGCTATCCAGCGGGCCAGCGTTGCGCGGTCGGTATCCGGCAGCTGGCGCACATCGGCCTCCACGCCCATATGGCCAAAGCAGGCCACGGCGCAGCGGAAGTCCATGCTCTGGCTGCGCCCGGTGGCGTGCGCCGGCGCCGGGCCCACGTGGCTGCCCATCAGCTCCAGCGGAAACAGGCGCGCCGCCCCGCTCTGGATGGTGACGCGCGACACCGCGTCATTGTTGTCGCTGGTCCACAGGCGCTGGGTGTAGCGCAGCGCGCCCAGGTCGGCACGGCCACCGCCGGAGGCGCAGGTTTCAATTTCCAGCTGCGGGTGGGCCGCACGCAGGCGCTGCAGCAGCGCATACCAGGCGGTGATCTGGCTGCGCATGGCGACACTGCCGTCCAGGCCCACGGCCTGGGCGAAGGTGCGGTTCATGTCCCACTTCAGGTAGGCGATTGGGTGCGCCGTCAGCAGTGCGTGCAGCTTGTCGAACAGGTACTGGCCCACCTCGGGCCTGGCCACGTCCAGCACCAGCTGGTTTCGGCCCAGCACCAGGGCGTGGCCGGCCACCTGCAGCGCCCAGTCAGGGTGGGCGCGGAACAGGTCGCTGTCGGGGTTGACCATTTCGGGCTCGACCCACAGGCCGAACTCCATGCCCAGGCTGTGCACATGGGCGATCAGCGGGCCCAGGCCTTCGGGGTATTTGGCCGGGTCGGGCCACCAGTCGCCCAGGCCGGCGCGGTCATCCTTGCGGGCGGGGAACCAGCCGTCGTCCAACACAAAACGCTCCACACCTACCGCCGCAGCGGCGCGGGCCAGATCGAACAGCACATCGGCCTGGTGGTTGAAGTACACGGCCTCCCAGGTATTCAGGTGCACCGGGCGCGGGCGCATGCTACCGCCGGCCCATTGCAGCACCTGGCTGCGGGTGAATTGCTGCAGGCGCGCGCTGGCGCCGTTCATGCCGGCATCGGACCAGCCCAGGTGCAGGGTGGGCGTTTGCAGTGTGCCGCCTGGGGCCAAGACCACCTCGCCGGGGGCAAGCCATTCGCCGGCTTGCAGGCACAGGCGGCCGTCTTCGGCGCGGTCCAGCGCAAAGCGGTGGTTGCCGCTCCAGGCCAGCTGCGCGGCCACGGCCTCGCCCTGGTGGTCGCCGGCATCACGCGCCAGCACGAACACCGCCGGAGGGGCCTCGTGCCCGCTGCGGCCGGTACGGTTGTCGCGCTGCCAGCCGGCCATGGGCACGGGCTGGCGGGTCCATTGGAATTCATGCGACCACTGGCCGTGGAAGCTGCCCAGCTCTTGCAGCACGGGAGGCAGGGCCACGCTGGCGCAGGCCAGGTGGTCCACCGTGAGATCGGCCGTGCCGGTATTGCGCAGCACGCTGTGCAGGCTGAGCACGCCGCTCTCGGCACACAGCTGCAGGGTCACATCCACTGCAACCGCGGCTACCTCGTCGCGCAGCTGCAGCACCAGACTATGGGGATTGGTTTGTACAAAACCGGTGGCGCGCAGGTCCTGCACCGCGTCCAGGCCGGCACGGTGCGCGCGCAGCGCGGGTGCGCCGGGCTCGCCGTTGCCCCAGCAGGCTAGCAGCGGCACACCGGCGAGGCGGTCTAACGTGCCTGGTGCCATGCGCAGCAAATCGGTGGCCGGCCAGGCATCCATCAGCGGGGTGTGGGCCAGGGCGGCACCCCAGTAGCGCCACACGGGCATCTGGCCCACGGCAAATTCCAGCACCACCGCCACGCCGGCGGCCTCCATACGCAATAACTGGTTCATCGCAAGCAGGGCTTAATGGGAGTCACGCGGCACGGCGGAGCCACGGGTGCCCACCAGGAAGTCCATATCAGCGCCTTGGTCGGCCTGCAGCACATGGCGGTGGTACATGCGCACATAGCCAGAGGCCGGCTCGGGCGGCGGTACCCAGGCGGCGCGGCGGCGCGCCAGCTCTTCGTCGCTCACATGCAGGTGTAGGCCACGGCCGGCAACGTCGAGTTCGATCTCGTCACCGTCCTGCACCAGGGCCAGCGTGCCGCCGGCAGCTGCTTCGGGCGCCACGTGCAGTACCACCGTGCCGTAGGCGGTGCCGCTCATGCGGGCGTCCGAGATGCGCACCATGTCGGTAATGCCTTTTTGCAGCAGCTTGGGCGGCAGGCCCATATTGCCCACCTCGGCCATGCCGGGGTAGCCCTTGGGGCCGCAGTTCTTCAGCACCATGACGCAGTTCTCGTCGATGTCCAGGTCCGGCTCCATGATGCGTTCCTTGTAGTGTTCGATGTTCTCGAACACCACGGCACGGCCCCGGTGCTGCAGCAACTTGGCTGTCGCCGCCGAGGGCTTGATCACCGCGCCCTGCGGCGCCAGGTTGCCACGCAGAATTGCCAGGCCGCCCTGCTCCACCAAAGGCTGGTTCAGCGGACGGATCACCTTGTCGTTAAAGCACTCGGCGTGCTCAACGTTTTGCGCCTGGGTGCGGTTGTTGACGGTGATGGCGTCGCCGTGCAGCAGGCCGGCTTCCAGCAGGCGCTTCATCACCACCGGCAGGCCGCCGGCGTAGTAAAAATCTTCCATCAGGTACTCGCCGGACGGCATCAGGTTCACGATGGTCGGAATGTCCTTGCCCAGGCGGTCCCAATCGTCCAGCGACAGCGGCACGCCCATGCGGCCGGCGATGGCGATCAGGTGGATCACCGCATTGGTCGAGCCGCCGATGGCGCCGCAGACGCGGATGGCGTTTTCAAAGGCTTCGCGGGTCAGCACCTGCGACAAGCGCATATCGCGCTCGACCATGTCAACGATCATGCGGCCGGAGCGCTGCGCGAGCTCCAGGCGGCGCGAATCGACAGCCGGAATGGCGGCATTGGTCGGCAGCGAAACACCTAGCGCCTCGACCATGCTGGCCATCGTAGAGGCAGTGCCCATGGTCATGCAGACGCCCGCAGAGCGCGACATGCAGCTCTCGGCCTGCATGAACTGCGGCAGGGTCATCTTGCCGGCGTTCACCGCTTCAGAAAACTTCCACACATGGGTGCCAGAGCCAATCGCCTCGCCCCGGTAGTTGCCGTTCAACATGGCGCCGCCAGACACCACCAGGGTGGGCAAGTCCACACTGGCCGCGCCCATCAGGGTGGCAGGCGTAGTCTTATCGCAGCCGGCCAGCAGCACCACGCCGTCCAGCGGATGGGCGCGGATGGCTTCTTCCACGTCCATGCTGGCCAGGTTGCGGTACAGCATGGCGGTGGGGCGCATCAAGGTTTCGCCCAGCGAGGAGACCGGGAACTCCACCGCAATGCCACCGGCCTGCAGCACGCCGTGCTTCACGCGTTCGGCGATCTGGCGGAAATGCTGGTTGCAAGGGGTCAACTCGCTCCAGGTGTTGCAAATGCCGATGACCGGACGTCCGTCAAAGCTATCGTCTGGCAAACCTTCGCTTTTCATCCAGCTGCGGTGGATGAAGTTGTCCTTGCTGGTGCCGCCAAACCAATGCTGGGAACGGCGCTTTTTGGGGGATTCGGTGGTCATGGCGGCCTTAAACGGAGCGAGTGGGGTGTTTTAAATAAATCATACAAATAAAGCCCAAATTAAAACCTAGTGGATACCCTTAAACCGGGGCCACGTCGTCCAGCATGTCGGCCTGCTGCATCAGCTCACGGGTGTCTGACAGCATCACCGCCATGCGGTGCAGGGCGCGCTGCGGGTCGCCGTCGCGGATGGCGTCCAGCACCTTGCGGTGGTCGGGCAAAGCATCGTTGAAACCGCCGGCCTGGCGCGCCGTGATGCTGAGCAACGACTCCAGCGCACTGCTGGTAATGGCCACCAGCGGCACCAGCAGGGGGTTGTTGGTGGCCTGCAACACGGCGTTGTGGAAAGACAGGTCCGCCGCCACCCATTCGCCCACATTGCACGCGTCTTCCATGGCCTTGAAAGCCTGCTCCATTTCCGCCAGCTGTTCGGGGCTGCGGCTGCGCGCCGCCAGGGCTGCCGCTGCGGGTTCGATGATTTCACGCAGCTCCAGCAGGTGGCGGTAGAACTGCGCATCCGGCCCGGTGGCGCAGCGCCAGGCCAGCACATCCGGGTCCAGCATATTCCAGCCCACACGCGGCCGCACCCAGGTGCCCACGCGGGGCCGCGACTCCAGCAAACCCTTGGCCGCCAGAACCTTGATGGCCTCGCGCAGCGCCGTACGGCTCACATCCAGACTGCGGCACAAAGCCTCTTCATTGGGCAACAAAGCGCCCACCGGGTAGGTGCCGCCCACCACCGCATGGCCCAGGTTTTTAACCACCTGCCCATGCCGGTGGCGCCCGGCATACGTCGCCGCAAAAGTGTGTGTGGCAGTTGCCGTCATTGCATAAACCCCCGCTGAATGGCGCTGCACCTGTTCCCTACCAACCCGATTCGCAGCATAATAAATCATACAATCTAAAACAGAGACACATCTTATGGCAACTACCAACCCCGGCTGGATCGGCGTGGACTGGGGCACCACCCACCGCCGTGGCTACGCCATCACCCCCGAAGGCCAATGCATAGCCGAAGCCGACGACGACCAGGGCGCGCTGGCCGCGCGTGGGCGCTATCCCGAAGCATTGGCCGCCCTGCTCTCCCCTTTGCTCCCGCAAGCCGATGCCGACGCGCGCGTCGTCATGTCCGGCATGGTGGGTAGTGCCTTTGGCTGGCAGGAAGCCCCCTATCTGGGCCCGGAAGTCGCACTGGAAGAACTGCCCCGGCACCTGGTTGCGGTGGCCGGCCAGACAGAGCGCTACATCGTGCCCGGCTACTGCGTACGCAATGCCCAGGGCCAGCCGGATGTGATGCGCGGCGAAGAAACCCAGCTGCTGGGCGCCGTGGCCATGGGCCTGCGCGACGGCTGGTTCGTCCTGCCCGGCACGCACAGCAAATGGGTGCTGCTGCGCGACGGCCGAATTCAACAACTGCGCACCTATATGACGGGCGAGCTGTTCGCCCTGCTGTCGCAGCACGGAACGCTGGCCGCTGCAGCCCAGCCTGCCGGCACGGAGCCGCTGTGGAGCCAGGCCGCCTTTGCCGATGGCGTGGCCGCAGGCGGGCCCGGCGCACTGGCACACCAGCTGTTTGCCTGCCGCGCCCGTGTGGTCACCGGCACCATGCCGGCCAGCCAGGCCCAAGCCTATTTGAGCGGCCTGTTGATAGGCAGCGAGCTGCAGGACGTGCTGCGCGACCTGGGCAGCGCCAACAGCGCAGATTTCCACCTGATAGGTTCGCCCGCCCTAGCCCAGGCCTACCAGGTCGCCGCCACGCAGCTGGGCAGCCGCCTGCGGGTGCTATCGCCACGCGAGGTGATCTTGAGCGGCTTTCACCACATCCAAACCCACGGAGCTTGACTATGCACGCACCCCATCCACCCTTGGTCGCCATCTTGCGCGGCCTAGATACCGCTTCGGCCGAAGACGTTGGCCAGGCCTTGTTCGACGCCGGCTTCCGCATTCTGGAAGTGCCGCTGAACCGCCCGGGCGCGCTGGAATGCATACGCATTCTGTCGGCCATTGCGCCCAGCGACGCGCTGGTCGGCGCCGGCACGGTGCTGCGCACCGCCGATGTGGATGCGGTCAAAGCCGCCGGCGGCAAGCTCATCGTCTCACCCAACTGCAACCCGGCGGTGATCCGCCACAGCGTCGCTTCGGGCCTGTACAGCGCGCCGGGCATCGCCACGCCCAGCGAAGCCTTTGCCGCGCTGGAGGCCGGCGCCCACGCACTGAAGATATTCCCCGCCGAACAGGTCGGCACCGCCGGCCTAAAAGCCCTGTTGTCGGTGCTGCCCAGCGGCACGCCGATCTGGCCGGTGGGCGGCATCACGCCCGAAAGCATGGCGGCTTGGGTGAAAGTGGGCGCCACCGGCTTCGGCATTGGCGGCCAGCTGTATGCGCCCGGCACGCCAGCCGAGCAGGTGCGCACACGGGCCGCCGGCTTTGTGGCGGCGTGGAAGGCCTGCCAGCCGGGGTGAGCCAGCAAGGGGTTTACGATCGGCGCTCCTAGACATCCGCAAGACGCATATGAACGACGACATCGCGCGTGCCCTGCACGCACTCATCCAAGCCCAAGCCGGGCAGCTTCGGGCCATGCAGGTCATCAACGACGTGCTCATCACCACCCTGGGCCGGGCATCGCCCGAGCTGCTGGACGCGCTCAGCGAAGGCATAGGCACCATCACGCACTGGGGTGCTGAAAACCTGGAAGAAGGCAGTCTGGACAGCTACCACGCCATGATGGGCAACACCACACGCCTCATCGAGACGCTGCAGGAAAGCTAAAAACTAGTGCCCTAGCTGCACCGCCTCAGGCGCCACTTTGCGCAGCAGGGTCGGATCGACCACGTTGAGCAGGGTGTCCGGCCGGGGCTGCACCCGCATCTCGCGGATGGCCCAGCGGGCCTGGCTGTCCATGGTGTCTATCAGCGAGAAATCCAGCCCAAGGCGGAAGTCATGCTCACGCATCTGGGCTGCGGCCTGGGCCGGGGTGACACCCAGGCGGGCCACCATTACCTGCTGTGCTTTCAGAGGCTGCTCGGCGATGAAGCGCTCGGCCTGTTGCAAGGCCCGCAGCAGTTTCAGCAGGTCTACCTCCCGGGTCTTGATGAGCGCCCGGCTGGTAATCAAGCCAAACTGCTGGGTGTACAGCCCCGGATTTTCAAACAACACACCATCCGAGCCCAGGGCTGCAGCCGCTTTGCTGGCCACCGGCTCCCAGATCGCAGCGGCATCAATCTCACCGCGCTGCAATGCGGCAGCGATGCGGCCCGGCTCCATGGAAACGATGGCGCTGTCACGCCCCAGAGGATTGTCCAAAGCCAACCAGCGGCCCAAAAAATACGCGGCCGAGCTTCCCTGTACCGTGCCTACACGTTTGCCAGCCACCTGTGACGGCGCCGCAATACCCGCGCTGCGCCGGGCCACGATCTTGATCTGCGAAGACGATGCGCTGATAGAGGCGATGTAAGACAGGTCCTGGCGGGTGAAACTGTTCAGCGTGGCTATCAGCTCTGCGGCGGTGGCCAGCTGCACCGTCCCCTCGGCCATCAGCTTGTAGCAATCGCGGCCGCTGCTGCAGCTGCGGGTGGACAGGCTCAGGCCTTCGCGGTCAAAGTAGCCATTCGCCTGCGCCACATAAATCGGCAGGGATACCGGGCCGTCGGACACGCCCAGGCTCAGGGTCTGCGCAGCTGCGCCGACCACAAAGCCGCAACAGCTGACCAGCGCCAGCCCCCATGTTCGCATCCAGAATCTGATCTTGGTCAACTTGCGTCCTTGTCCTCATATGCAGTGCATCCGTGCCGGCCACAGCCGATAGCGCTCCAGGCGCCAAACCACACGGCCAACGCGGGCGTGAACACCCAGCCCATGGCGCGGACCGAAGGGCGTGACAACAGTACCGCAGTCGCGACAACCATCAGCGGAATGCCCACGCAATGGATCCGAACATTGCGCGGATGCCGGTGGTATGCAGCATAGCGGGACAGCTGCTCTACCAGGTTGCGCATCGCTCGCTCCGATACTACAAAATCCATAGCACTCCGCGCTTATAAAACGTGCGCTGCAGCCGAAATCACGCTACAGACGCCCGGGCCGCCCGCAGCACCTCGGCCGAATGCGCCAGCGCCGCACGCTCCACCGCATCCAGGGCCGGCTCCAGCACCTGCAGAGCGCCGCCGGCGCCCACGATGCACGGCAAGGACAAGGCCACGCTTTGCAAGCCCAGGGCGCCGGTCTGCACCCGCGACACCGTGAGCACGCGCCGCTCGTCGCGCAGCATGCCCGCCAGCAGGGAGGCCGTGACCAGGCCGATGGCATGGTTGGTTGAACCTTTGCGCCGTATCACCTCGTAGGCAGCGGTGCGCACGGCGTGGGCCATGCCCGCCTCGTACTCTGCCTGCCAGCCACTCCACTGGCGCAGCGGCACACCGCCGATGTCGGCACCTGACCACAGCACTACCTCCGAGTCGCCGTGCTCACCCACCACCTGGGCGTGGATGGAATGCGCGTCCAGCGCCAGCTGCTGGCCCAGCATCTGGCGCAGCCGGGCCGTATCCAGCATGGTGCCGGTACTGATGACGCGCTCGGGCGGCAGGCCGGACACCTCGGCAAAGTCGTACACCAGCACATCCACCGGATTGGTGACCACCACCACCACGCCCTGGTAGCCGCGCAGCTGCACCGCAATGCCCCGCAGAATGGCCAGGTTCTCCTTCAGCAGGTCCAGCCGGGTCTGGGTGGGGCTGCCGTTCTTGCCGGCGGCGATGACGATGGCACGGGTGCTGCGCATGTCCTCAATCTCCACCGCCCGCACCACGGCGGAAGGGTAAAAGGCCGAGCCCTGCGCCAGGTCCATGGCCTCGCCCTCGGCGAGGTCGGGCCGGGCGTCATGCAGCAGCAGCTCCTGCGCCGCGCCGCTGTGCAGCACCGACATGGCCACACTGGTGCCCACCCAGCCGGTGCCAATGATGCCGATGGAAGAACGCTCAGCCATGGTGTAGTCCTAAAGTAGCGACGCAGGCCAACGGTAACCCAGTACCGTGTGCGCAGGGTAAAAATGTTCACGCACGGCGTCAAGCTGGTTGCCGCCGAGCAAGTGCACATGCTCGGCGTCTGCGCGCAGGAAGAAGCCCACATGCCCCTTCCAGCCCGCCGGGTCCTCGCGCGACAGCACGGCAATGCAACCCGGCACCGGTACCTGCAGCGGCACGCCCCAATCCAGCCAGGAGCGGGCCAACGCCGAGCCGGTGCCGGCAATGCCCACCTGGGCCAGGCTCCAGTTGACAAACGACGAGCACCACGAGGCCTTGTCGTCATAGCCCGCTATATTGGTGTGGCCGTGGTATTGCGTGACACGCGGGTTGCTCTGGCCGGGTGGGTAGGTCTGCACACCCATCTCGGCCCGGGCTATCGGCATCCAGACAGCTGTGCCTGGCATGTCAGAACAGGCCCTTGGGCACTTTGTCGGCCTTGGTTTCCACCGGGTTGGCCGCCAACGACTGCGCTGGATAAGGACGCATGAACTCCTTGGCCTTCTCCACCCGGGCGTTCAGCCAGGCGTCCAACACGCCGTCGCCCAGGATGACCGGCATGTGCTTGTCGTTGCCCGCCGGCTGGTAGCGACGCATCAGCGCGTGGCTGTTGGCGTTCACCGTCAGCATGGCGTAGCTGAACAGCGGCTCGCCCTCGGGGCTGGTCCAGCAGGCCCACAGGCCGGCGACAGCCATGGGTTGCCCATCTACCCGCGAAATGCGCGTGGCCACGGCCTTGCCGCTGCGCCAGTCGTCCTCGTAAAAAGCCTGCACCGGCACGATGCAGCGCTGGCCGTTGAGCCAGGCGTCGCGGAAGTTCTGCGAGGTGGACGCCGTCTCGGAGCGCGCCACCACCAGCTTGGGCGCGCGCAGCTTGCCGTCCGATGCCGACTTGACCCAGTGCGGCACCAGGCCCCACTGGGCGGGCAGCAGCTCGCGCACCCGCGGCGCAACGGCGGCGGTGTCGGCCGAGGTATCCGCGGGTACCTCCACGGAACGGATGCAAAACCCCGGCTTGCGCGGCCACAGATGGCGTTCGCCCAGAACGGCGGGCGGCTCCACCTTGAAGGCATCGCGGTAACTGTCGGCTTGCTGCAGGGATTCGTAATGGCTTGTCATGCAGGGATGGTAGCAACAGCCGCAGCCCCGCCAGGGCAGGCTTCAGTCCTGCGGGTTGAAACAATGGAACTGGTTCTTGCCGGCCTTTTTGGCCTGGTACATGGCTTGGTCGGCCTGGCGCAACAGGAGGTCGGCATCGGGCGCGTCCTGCGCATCAAACCACGCCACGCCAATGCTGACCGAGACATGCAACACATGCGCCCCCACGGTGACCGGCTGCGCAGCCGCCCGCAGCAGGCGCTCCAGCAGCGGCGTAGCATCGCCCGGGCGCTGCAGGTCTATCAATATCGCCACAAACTCATCGCCGCCAAAGCGCGCCAGGGTGTCGCCCTCGCGCAGCACGGCTTGCAGGTGCTGGGCCACCGCCTTCAGCAACACATCGCCTACCTCATGGCCATGGCTGTCGTTGACACCCTTGAATCCATCCAGGTCCAAAAACAGCAAGGCCAGTGGCAGCTTGCGGCGCACGCTCTGGGACATGGCCTGCTGCAGCCGGTCGCCCAGCAGCACGCGATTGGGCAGACCTGTCAGCGCATCGTAGTGGGCGGTGTGCACCAGCTGCCGTTTGTGCATTTCGATAGCCGAAAACTGCTCGTGTAAAGCCGTCTGCATCTGCCGCATACGGTCTGCCAACTGGCCGATCTCGCGGATGCGGGCCTGGGCCACGGGCGTGGAGAGATTGCCGCCCGCAATCGCATCGGCAAAGCTGCCCAGTTTGCGCAGCGGGCGTATCACCCAACGGCCTAGCAGCGCCACCACCAGCCACACCGCCACCAGCAGCTGGGCCAGCGCAGTGAACACATAGAGCAAGCGATGACGCATCTGCAAAGCAGCGGCCAGGTGGTCGTCTATCTCGACCCGCACCTGCCCAATCTTCACGCCGTTGCGTACCACGTCGCGTTCACCCCGGTATTGGTGGCCGGTGGCGCGCTCGGGCCTGGACTCACGGTAGAAATCGCCAGCCGTTTCATGCTCCACCACCTGGACACTGACCACGTTCGGCGAGGCCATGACCGCCGAAACGACATTCGCAACACCCCGCTCCTCCAGGTTCCAAAGCACGTCCGGCAAACTCTGGGACAACAGATCCAGCTTGCTCTGCAGCTCTAACTCTTGTTCTTGTGCGGTGAGTTGCGGCTCGACAAAGCCCATCACCACCCCGCCAAGCACCAACACCGGAAGCAGTAAGCCAAAAGACGTGGCCAGCACAACCACCCACAGCAGGGAACGGGGGGCCGCGCGGGTCTGGTCTTGCGTCATAGGCCGGCCCTGGGTTTCACGCGCAGGTAACGGGCCTCTATCTGGGCCAAATTACCAGATTGGCGTATTTGCGCCAGGCCCGTATTGAAGGCATCCCGCAGCGCAGGCTCCCGGAAAACGATGCGGTAAGGAATCTCGTCAAACACCGCAAATATGTCTACCGCAAACGGCTGCTCAGTGAACGCGCTCTGGCGCAGCTGCTCGGTATGGTATTCAAAAATACGCGGGTCGCAAACGATGGCATCGGCCTGGTGGCCAAACAACATGCGGGCCTGCGAAAGCTGGTTGGCCTGCTCGGAATAGCGCCGATTGGCCTTGGCCATGGCGGCAAACTCAGCCCCCAGGTACAAGGAAGCATTCTGAAAACCAACCACCCGCAGGCCCTGCAGGTCGGCCATGCGCAAAGGCGAGGGCAACTGTCCTTTGGGTGCAATCACCATGTCCAGGTAATGCACGTACACCTCGGAATAGGCACCGGCCACGCCGGAATCCGGGGTGAGCGTAGCTGCGCCGTCAAACTGCGCATCCCGCATGGCCAAAGGCACCCGGGCCTGCGGAAGGAACATGGGCGACAGCGTGTGCCCAACGACCTTGAGCGCGGCACGGATGATGTCGATCTCCAGGCCCTTGCCGGTTTTTTCGTCGGCATAAGGCGCAAGCGACTGGCCAAACGCGATACGCACATCGGCGCCCTGGGCGTGGGCGCACCCCAACAGCAAAAGCACAATCCACCAACGACGCATGCAGGGCACTCCTCTGGACAGATATTCAAGCTGCGGGTCGTGGCTAGTCTACACCGCACCTGAATGCCCAAGCTGGCCGGCCACCGCCCCTAAATCCCCGGGCGTCCCCCACGTTAACGACAAACCCCAGCTTAGGGCCGAGCAACCAGCAAGCACGAGCACTTTAGGGCACTAGCGCATCACGTAGCGGTGAACCCTGCCCAGGCAAGACTACATTTTTAATAGCAGCTTGCGCAGGTACTACCTGCGCTACAGGCCTATTTCTTATAAACAATGGCTGCGCCTACGACGCCATCAATTGCCGCACGGCGGCCCGCGCCTGGGCCCGCAGCTCGGCCACATCCACACCCTGGGCCTGGTCGTCCGCCACCACCTTCTGCCCGGCTACGAACAAGGCCTTCAACCTGGGCCGCCCGCCGCTGACCACGGGGCCCAGCGCCACATCGTGCAAGCCAAAGTAGCGAGGGTCGTCCAGCGCGTAGATGGCCAGGTCTGCCGCCATGCCGGGCGCCAGCGTGCCGACGTCACCCAGGCCGAGCACGCTGGCACCGCCCGAGGTGCCCCAGGCGACCACGTCGTCGGCGCTCACCGCAACCCGATCGCCCTCGCCTGTGCCGCCACGGAACAGCGGCTGGGCCCGGTCACCCTGGGCGGCGCGCTGCATCAGCCAGACGGCATGGACTTCGGAAATCATGTCCGCCGCCTCGTTCGATGCCGCGCCGTCCACGCCGATGGAGATAGGCACGCCGGCGGCCTGCAGCGCCATCACCGGTGCGGTGCCGCTGCCCAGGCGGCCATTGCTTTGCGGGCAGTGGGCGATGCCGGTGCGGGTGCTGCCCAGCAAGGCGATTTCTTCGGCGTCCAGCTTCACCAGGTGGGCGAACCACACATCCGAGCCCAGCCATTCGTGCTCGGCAACAAAGCGCACCGGCGACATGCCGTGCATGCTGTGCACCGAGTCCTGGTAGCTCACGGTTTCCGACAAATGCGAATGCAGGCGTATGCCCAGCCGCCGCGCGGTGCGGGCGCACTCGACCAGCTCGCCCGGCGCCAGCGAATACGGCGGCGTGGTGGGCGCCAGGACGATGCGGCGCATCGCATCAGACGCCGGGTCGTGGTAGCGCGCGGTGAGGTGCTCCACATCGGCCAGGTAGGCGTCCAGCGTCTCGGGCCGCATGGCTTGGGGCAGCCCGGCCTCCAGCTGGCGGGTACGGGTGGCACCGCCCCGGCACAACACAAAGCGCAGGCCCATGCGCTCGGCCTCCTCGAAAAGAATAGCCGAGCTATCGAACGGCATGCCGGGGTAGTACAGGTAGTTGTGGTCGGCCACCGTGCCGCAGCCGGAGAGTGCCAGCTCCAGCAGGCCGATGCGCGCAGCGATACGGAACAGCCGCTCGTCAAACGCCGCGCGGAAGCGGTACGGCGTGGCCGCCAGCCAGGCCGTCAGCGGCAGGTCGATGCCATGCGCGTCCCCCTTCAGCAGCGACTGGAACAGATGGTGGTGGGTGTTGACCCAGCTGGGGTAGACGACGCAGTCGGTCGCGTCGACCACCGTCTCGCCCGGTTTCGGGCTGAGTTGGCCAATAGCCTCGATGCGCGTGCCACGCAGGCGGATGTCGGGACCGGCAAGGCGGGATGCAGCGCCGGGTTGGCCGCTGAGGATGGCAGCGGCGTTGCGAATCAAAGTGGTCGTCATACGGTACTTTCGTGCCAGTGGCCTAAAGCCCTATTGGAGAGCCAGACCATGCTGATAAAGAGTAATACACCGGTGACCGAAATCAGCACCAGCGCCGCAAATAGGCGCGGGATATTGATCTGGAATCCGGCCTGCAAAATCTCATACGCCAACCCTGCGCCGGTGCCGCCGGTGCCAGCCACAAACTCGGCCACCACCGCGCCGATCAAGGCCAGGCCGCTGGAGATGCGCAGGCCGCCAAAGAAGAACGGCAAGGCACTCGGAATGCGCAGCCGCACCAGGGTCTGCCAGCGGCTGGCGCCGTTCAGTTTGAACAGATTCAGCAAACCCGGGTTCACGCTGCGCAGGCCCAGCACGGTGTTCGACAGGATGGGAAACAGCGTCACCAGCGTGGCGCACAGCACCAGGGCGAAGGTGGGGTTCTTCACCCAGATGATGATCAACGGCGCAATCGCCACTACCGGCGTCACCTGCAGCAGGATGGCGTAGGGAAACAAGCTGGCCTCGATGAAGCGGTTCTGCACAAACAGAAAAGCCCCGGCCACACCCAGCACCACGGCCAGCGCAAACGCCAGTACCGTGACCTTCATGGTCACGCCCAGCGCGCGCAGCAGCGAGGGGCCGTCGGTCAGCAGGGTCTGGAAGATGTCACTGGGCTTGGGCACCAGGTACACCGGCACCTGCCAGGCACTGCACAGCGCCTGCCAGACCAGCAGCAACACGATGCCGAAGCCGATCGGGGCCAGCCAGTTAAGCACGCCGGGGCGTTGCAGCAAAGGGGTTGTCATGGTCATTACTCCTTCAATGTGCCGACATCAGCAGGGCTGAGAGCTCGCGGCAGTGGTCGGCGAATGTAGGGGACAGGCGGTAGCTCTCGGAGCGGTCCGATTCAATCAGAGGCACATCGGCCATCAGCCGGCCCGGCCGCGCCGCCATCATCACCACCCGGCTGGACAAGAACACCGCCTCGTAGATGCTGTGGGTGACGAACACCACCGTCAGCCCGCGCGCCGCCCACAGCGCGCGCAGGTCGGCATCCAGCTTGTTGCGGGTGAACTCGTCGAGCGCGCCGAAGGGTTCGTCCATCAGCAACACATCGGGCTCGGTGACCAGGGCGCGGGCAATCGAGGCACGCATCTGCATGCCGCCCGACAGCTCGCGGGGGTACGACTGGCCAAACGAGCCCAGCCCTACCTGCTCCAGCGCCGTGGCGACCCGGGCATCGGCCTCGGCGCGCGGTACGCCGTGCAGGTCCAGCGGCAGGCGCACATTCGCCGCCACCGTGGTCCAGGGCATCAGTGTGGCTTCCTGGAACACCATGGCCGTCTTCAGACCGGACTTGGCCGGCGCATCGAGGCCAGCCCAGCGCACATGGCCGTGCGACGGCGATTCCAGGCCGGCAAACATCTTCAACAGCGTGCTCTTGCCGCAGCCAGACGGGCCGAGCAGCGACACAAAATCGCCGCGCTGGATGCGCAGGCTCATGCGCGACAAGGCATGGGTGCCATTGCCGTAGGTCTTCTCCACCTGGTTGGCGTGGAGCACGGTGGCCGCGTCCGGCGGCAAAGACGGCAGGGACTGCACGGGGATGGGCAGGGCTTGCATCAGCATGGTGCGCTCCTTACGTGGATACAGGGTGGATGGGAATGCGCCGGTTGCCCTGGTGCACTTCTTCCTCGCCATGGGCCTTCAGCAGGTCCAGCAGCTGGCGGCGGACCATCAGGCCCGGGCGGTCGCTGGGCATGTGGAATTCCTGCCGGCGCGTGGTGTCGATGCAGGCATCGAAATCGGTGGCCTCCAGGATGTCGCGGTCTTCGGCGGTGATGGCCGCGTCCCAGGCTATCAGCTCCTGTGTGCTGCACTGGGCTTCGCTGTCATTGCGGTACAGCCACTGCACCAGCATCAGCCGGTCGTCGCTGATCGGCGTGGCGCAGTTGTAGATGATGTGGTCGATGCCGCTGTCCGGGTACTGGCAGCCAAAGCGGCGCGCAAACGGCAGGTAGTAGCGGTTGGTCAGATGCCGCTGCGTCATGGGCGCGGTGCTGCCGGTGACGCGGTGGCCGGCCGGCGGGTTCTTGATCGGCACCAGGGTCTCGGCTTCGAAGCCATAGTCGGTGTCATGGATCTCGTACTTCTGCGGCACCGGCTGGTCGATGTCGCCAAAGTTGGCCTTGTGGACAAAGCTGAAGTGCGAGTTGTCGAAGGCGTTTTCCATCACCCGTACCGGGCTGGTTTTCCATTCCTCATAGAACTGGAAGATGCGGCGGTAGCCGGGCGCGCCGTCTTCGGGGAAGTGTGGAATATCGCGCAGCGGGTCTTCCAGCGCCACCCACACATAGCCATAGCGCTCCTGGCAATGGAAGGCCGGCACCTTGGCCCCGGCGGGGATGTTGCCATCGGGGCTTTGCGGAATGCGCACGCAGCTGCCGCTGCAGTCATAGGTCCAACCGTGGTAGCCGCAGACGATGTTGTCGCCTTCGACAAAGCCTTTGGACAGCTTGGCCGTGCGGTGGCAGCAGCGGTCGCGCAGCGCGGCGGGTGTGCCGTCCTGCTTCTTCCACAGCACCAGGTTTTCACCCAGCAGGGTGAAGGGCTTAGGGCCGTCGTCCAGCTGG
Source organism: Rhodoferax sp. SPJ21 (assembly GCF_058216335.1). Classification (NCBI taxonomy): domain Bacteria; kingdom Pseudomonadati; phylum Pseudomonadota; class Betaproteobacteria; order Burkholderiales; family Comamonadaceae; genus Rhodoferax; species Rhodoferax sp. SPJ21. The sequence goes on along the minus strand of NZ_JBYZMO010000002.1, from coordinate 976,683 downwards.
CTAATGGGCATCAGCGCGTACCAGAAGCGGCGCAATACGGGTTGTTGGGTGACTAACATTTCTCTCTCCTCGATCGGCGCAGAGCTGCATTGCAGCGGCTCTGCGCCACCGGCCGGCGCGCCAATGCGGTCGCCTTCGCCAGGGTCTCATCGTCTAGATCATCTAACTACTTACCACCCAACGACGGGCATACCGGCTTTCAAGCCAGGGAACCCGTGGAACCGGCTTTGCCGGGCCACTGGGTTCGCCCCCTGCAAGGGGGTTGGCGGAAACACGCAGTGTGGAGCCTGGGGGTGAGCAATCATTACGGAAGGACCTTCAGGTCTTTCACGAACTGCGTGGTGTAGGCCTTTTTCCAGTCCACACCGGGCTTCAGCAGGCCGGCGGAAAGCATGAATTTGTAGGTCTGCTCCCAGCGGGTGTCGGTCATCACACCGACGCCTTGCGTGGCTGCATCGCCGCCATCCACGGCCTTGACTTCCTTCATACGTTTCACCGCGAAGGCGAGCAGGTCGTCTTCCATCTTGGGGTTATCTTTCTTGATCAGCTCATTGCCGGGTGCCGGGTTCGCCAGGTAGCTTTTCCAGCCCTCCATCGAGGCGCGGACAAAGCGAGCCACCACGTCGGGCTTGTCGGCCACCATCTTCTGCAGAGTGACGATGGTGGTGCCGTAGGGCGGGTAGCCCTGGTCGGCCAGCAGAAAGAAATTGGCCGGCACATTGCTCTTCATGGCCATGAAGGGCTCGGACGACAGGTAGGCGCTTTGCGCCACGTTCTTGTCGGCAATGAAGGGCTGCAGATTGAAGGTGTAGGGCCGCACCTGGTCCATGCTGTAGCTGTATTTGCCGAGCAGCCAGGGCAGCCAGCTGGTCTGGGCGGAGGTGTTGGCCAGAATGGTCTTGCCCTTCAGGTCAGCCAGGCTCTTCACGTCGTCGTGCGCCATGATGCCCTGCAGGTCTTTCTGGAACGAGGCTGCCACCGTCACCACCGGCAGGCCTTTCTCGATGGAGTTCAGGGTCTGGATGTCGTAGCCCATGATGAAGTCGGCCTGGCCCGCTGCCAGCAGCTGGATGCCGTTGATCTGCGGGCCGCCCATTTTGATGGTCACGTCCAGCCCGTACTTTTTGTACAAGCCGGTGGCTGCCGCCTGGTAGAAGCCCCCGTGCTCGGCCTGGGCGTACCAGGAGGTGAGCAAGGTGACCTTGTCTTGCGCCCACGCGGCGCTGGCGAGAGTGGTGGTGGCCAGCGCGAATGTCAGGCGGGCACACCAGTGAACGGCGGGGGATGCTAGGTTGCGTTGCATTGTCGATCTCTCCTAAAGCTACTTGCTGTGGAAAGACGAAAGCACCGCGCGGAGTGGGCTGGCAGACCGCACGCAAAGGCACGGGGCACCACAGCTGATCTCCGTTGCGCCCACCGCCAGGTGTGGCACAAATGCCCACGCGGTAAGGCGTGGACATGCGACGGTACTTCCGTCACCGGAGCAATGACCGACAACCAACGCCTGACATGTATTGAGGCGGGTTGCTGACAGCTTCTACTCCAGCCCAGGCCATGCAAAGCCTGTGCCAGGGGCTTTGCACGGCTTTGGTGCCACCACTGCAACGGGGCGCGGCGGCATCCGGGACAATAGGCCCATGTCCACCTCTCTACACGTGTTGATCCCCCTTGCGGCCAGCGAGGTCGAGGGCTGCCGCCAAGCCCTGTCCAGCCTGCGCCTGCCCAACCTGGAACGCCTGCTGGCGCGCCTGACGCCCGCCGTGCTGGACAGCGGCCCCGACGACAGCCTGTCCCCCCCGCACGAACGCGCGCTGGCCCGCCACTACGGCCTGGGCGCCGCCGACGGCCAAATTCCCTGGGCCGCCTGGCAGGCCGGTGAGGCCGCCGACGGCCATGCCTGGGCCTTCATCACTCCCTGCCACTGGCAGGTGATGACGGACCACATCGTCATGCCCCACCCAGATAGCCTGGACCTGCAGGAGGCCGAGTCCCGCACCATCCTGGCCGCCGTGCGGCCCTTCTTTGAAGAAGATGGCATCCAGCTGGAATACGTCAGCCCCACGCGCTGGCTGGCACACAGCGAGGTCTTTCGCGGCCTGGCCACCGCCTCGCTGGACCGCGTGGTCAGCGGCGTGGGCGCGCGCAATGTAGACGAATGGATGCCCCCCACCGCGCAAGCCGGCCCGCTGCGCCGTCTGCAGAGCGAGATGCAGATGCTGCTCTACACCCATGCGGTGAACGACGCGCGCACCGAGCGCGGCCTGGCGCCGATCAACTCCTTCTGGGTCAGCGGCGCAGGCGCCCTGCCCGCCCCGCCGCCGCCAGTGGCCGCCCCGCGCATGCCGCCAACCCTGCTGCAAGCCGCGCAGTTTGAAGACTGGGCTCACTGGGCCGCCGCCTGGCAGCAGATCGACGCCAGCGCCTGCGCCGAGCTGCTGGCCGCGCTGGACCAGGGCCACAAGGTGCAACTCACCCTGTGCGGCGAACGGAATGCGCAAAGCTTCGAGGCTTTGCCGCGCAGCTTCATGCAAAAGGTTTCAAGCATTTTTGGCCGCCAGCGCATATCTACCGTGCTGGAGATGCTATGAAAATTACAGCACGCGACATCCCCCCGCGCGCCGTCTGGGCACTGGAACAGGCTGGCGTCCACCCGCTGCTGGCGCGCCTTTTCGCAGCCCGTGGCGTGGCCAACAAGGACGCGCTGGACGACGGCCTGGGCAAGCTGCTGCCGCCTTCCAGCATGCTGGGCGCGCAGGCCGCCGCCGTGCTGCTGGCCGACGCGATTGCCGCCGACAAGAAGCTCTGCATCGTGGCCGACTACGACTGCGATGGCGCCACCGCCTGCGCCGTGGGCCTGCGCGGCCTGCGCCTGCTGGGCGCCAAGCACGCCACCTACATCGTGCCCGACCGCGTGACGGACGGCTACGGCCTGACACCCAGCATCGCCCGCCGCGTCAAAGACAGCGGCGCCGACATGCTGGTCACGGTGGACAACGGCATTGCCAGCCTGGAAGGCGTGGCCGAGGCCAAGGCCCTGGGCCTGCAGGTACTGGTAACAGACCACCACTTGCCCGCACTGAAAGACGGCCAGATCGTGCTGCCCGACGCAGACGTGCTGGTCAACCCGAACCAGCCCGGCTGCACATTCGAGAGCAAGTCCATCGCCGGCGTCGGCGTCATGTTCTACGTGCTGCTGGCCTTGCGCGCCGAGCTGCGCAGCCGTGGTGTCTACACCGCCGAGAACCAACCTAAGCTGGACCCGCTCTTGACCCTGGTGGCACTGGGCACGGTGGCCGACGTGGTGAAGCTGGATGCCAACAACCGCCGCCTGGTAGCCCAAGGGTTAAAAAGGCTGCGCGCGCAGGCACAACCTGCGGGACTAGCTGCGTTATTTGTAGCAGCCGGCCGCCAGGCCAAGGTCGCCACCACCTTCGATTTCGGCTTTGCACTGGGCCCGCGCATCAACGCCGCCGGCCGCCTGGCCGACATGACGCTGGGCATCGAATGCCTGCTGACCGACGACACGGCGCGCGCCACCGAACTGGCCACCACGCTGGACAAAATCAACCGCGAGCGCCGCGAGATCGAAGGCGGCATGCGCGACCAGGCGATGCTGGTGGCCGAGTCGCTGTTCGACGAATCCGAAGAGCCGCCGCCAGCGGTCTGCGTGTTCGACCCCGACTTCCACGAAGGCGTGGTCGGCATCGTCGCCAGCCGCCTCAAAGACAAGCTGCACCGCCCGATCTTCGTGTTCGCCGCCAGCAAGGCGCCGGGCAAGGAACATGAGCTCAAAGGCTCGGGCCGCTCCATCCCCGGCTTCCACCTGCGCGACGCACTCGACCTGGTGGCCAAGCGCCATCCCGGCGTGCTGCTGCGCTTTGGCGGCCACGCCATGGCCGCTGGCTGCACCGTGCACGAGGACAATTTCGAGCAGTTCGAGCAAGGCCTGCAGCAGGTGGCGCTGGAATGGCTGGACGCCGCCACGCTGACGCGGCGCCTGGAAACCGACGGCCCGCTGGCGCCCGAATACTGCCGCGCCGAGCTGGTCGATGTGCTGCACAAGGAAGTCTGGGGCCAAGGCTTTGCGCCGCCCACCTTCAGTGAAGAAGTCGAAGTGGTGTCGCAGCGCCTGGTGGGCGAAAAGCATTTGTCGCTAAAACTCAAGCACCAGGGCCAGCCGGTGGACGGCATCTGGTTCGGCCACACCGAAAGCCTACCGGCCCGCGTAACGCTGGCCTTCCGCCTGGATGTGAACGAGTGGCAGGGCCAACGCCGGGTGCAGTTTCTAGTGGAAGCGGCGGAAGATTAATTATTTAGAGCGACGCTGAATAAGTCTGCGCGAGACTGCGTGCCCTGGATCGGGATGGGATGCAACGCCGCAGACCACCCAAGGCCAGCGATACGTAGACCGCGAGGGACTTGTTCAGCGTTGCCCTAAGGCACTTATCCAATCAAAAAAGAGCCTGATTAGGTACATGCCTCAGAACGGAACCACGCCCATGAAAAAGAGCTTCTAGCGCAGGTATTACCTACGCCAGAAGCTCTTTATTTGATAGCAAACCGGATTTAGAAACTTTCCCACTCGCCCTCGCCACCCGAAGCCGCCGCTGGCTTGCTGGCAGGGGCCAGGGCCTTCATCGGGGCGCGGATGGGAGCCTTTGCTGCGGGCTTGGCTGGCGCTTTAGCGGCTGCTTTGGCGGGGGCTTTCAAAGCGGCTCTGGCTGGGGCGCTCACAGCCGACTTGGGCACCGGCGCAGCGGCTGTTCGCGACGCGGGCGCATGCCGCAACGGCGGAGATGCAGCACGGCCACCCGCTGCGGCATGGCTGCCCACGTTGAAGATCGACACCACTTCAGCCAGGCGCTGGGACTGCTCGCGCAGGCCAGAAGCTGCAGCAGCGGATTCCTCCACCAGGGCGGCGTTCTGCTGCGTCATCTGATCCAGATTGGCGACAGCCTGGTTGACCTGGTTGATGCCGTCGCGCTGTTCGCCCGACGAGGCGCTGATCTCACCGATCAGGTCGCTGACGCGGCGCACGCTGCTGACGATTTCCCCCATGGTTTCACCCGCCTGGGCCACCTGCTGGGTGCCGGACTCCACGGTTGCTACCGAGGCACCGATGAGCACCTTGATCTCCTTGGCCGCCTGTGCCGAGCGCTGCGCCAGACTGCGCACTTCGCTGGCCACCACGGCAAAGCCACGGCCCTGCTCGCCTGCGCGGGCGGCTTCCACTGCGGCGTTCAAAGCCAGGATGTTCGTCTGGAAGGCAATGCCGTCGATAGTGCCGATGATCTCGGAAATTTTGTGTGAGGCCGAGCTGATGTTGTGCATCGTGCTGACCACCTGGGCCACCACTTCGCCGCCACGCGTGGCAGCCTGGGCGGCGGTGCTAGCAAGTTGGTTGGCCTGGCGCGCCGTGTCGGCCGACTGAGTGACTGTGCTGGTTAGCTCTTCCATGCTGGCGGCGGTTTGCTGCAGGTTCGAAGCTGTCTGCTCGGTGCGCTCAGACAGGTCGTGGTTGCCGGTAGCGATCTCGTTGGATGCGGTAGACACCGAGTCCACACCCAGACGCACCTCAGACACCACGCCACGCAGCTTGACCACCATGACTGACAGGCTACGTAGCAGCTGGCCAAACTCGTCTTTGCGCTCTTCCTGGATGTCATGCGTCAGGTCGCCGGACGCAATGGCGTCCGTCAGCGCAATTGCACGATGCAGGGGGCGGATGACCGAGCGCACCAATGCCACGACAAAGGCTATGCCTATTCCGAAGACGACACAGATACTGGCAAAGCCCCACAGAGCAACGTTGCCGAGGGCTTGCTCCGCTTGCAACTTGGCCGCGTCACGGTGCTGCTCCTGCAGTTTCAAGAACTCGTCCAGCGCCGAGAAATAATTCGCAATCGCAGGGAAAAATGTCTTTTCCACATAGGACTGTGTTGCAGCAGCATCGCCAGCAGCCTTCAGTTCCTTGCTTTTTGCCACTGCGGCGAGAACCGGAGACCGAGCAGAATTTATTTTTTCCAGGGCAGCCTTGTCATCGTCAGCGGTCGCGCCTTCTTTGATAGTGCTGTAAAGCTTGGAAATCTTGGCGATGAATTCTTTGAGTTGCGCATCCATGATGGCGACGTGCGCCTCATCAGTCGAGATGGCCCCGCCCACCGTTGCAGCCACCGCAGTCTCCACGTAACCACGCCACCGAGTGGCCATGGCAATTTTCTCTTGTGTCTGCTCAATGGACGCCATCGCCTCTGCATGGGCAATACTGGATCGATGTTGCGCCCAAAACGATACTGCCAACATGGATAGCAGAAGACCCAGAATGACCGCCCACAACTTGGTCGCGACACGGAGATCGTTGAATTTCATGGTTTCCCTCTTTTTGGTGGATGTTCAACACCACCAGCCCGTTAACAAATTGGGCCGTATGCTACATCTGGAAAATGCTGCTTCAGCTAGGGATTTAGCCTCCCCGGGGCGCTTATTTCAGTGCAGCTTGACGTGCGATTCGGTACGCCGTGTGATGGCGCGAGTGAGGGTTTCCAGCGCCACCTTGGTCACGCCGTGCAGCGCAAGTTCATGCATCTTGTACAACGAGGTGTACATCACGCGTGCCACCAGGCCGTCAATGTCTTGCAAGCAAACTGGCGCCTTGGTGCCCAGGCCGTTCGGGAGGGTCCAGCGCGACAGCGGAAATGCGCGGCGAGCTGGCCACGGCCACGCCGTCTTCGTCGATGAAGGGCTCCACATGGACCAGCTTGTTGGCGCGGTCCAGGCCATTCATCTCGCCCAGACCGCTCCGGAAAACTCTACGATGCTCCCGTAGCTCTATCGACTATTCGAGTGCGCCAGCCGGGCCGAAGAATTCATAGCGGGTTTGTGCCTCGGGCACGCCCAGGTCCCGCAGCTGCTTTTTCATCTGGCGCATAAAGGGCTTGGGCCCCAAAAAGTACGCATCCACATCGCGCGATGCGGGTAGCCACTGGGCCAGCTGCTGCGGCTGCAAATGGCCCACGGCGTCGGGGGCATCATCGGCGCCCACATGTTCGTCGTAGGCATAAAAGCGCCGCAACTGCGGGTGCTTGGCCAAGCGCGACTCGATCGCATGGCGGAAGGCATGCACCTGGCGGTTGCGCGCGCAATGGATGAAGTGCACCGGCCGCGTGCCCTGCAGCGCCGCGTCCAGCATGGCCAGGGTGGGTGTAATGCCGACGCCGCCGCTGATGAGCACCAGCGGCTTGTCGCCCGCAGCCAGCACAAAGTCACCGGCGGGCGGGAACACATCCAGCACCGTGCCGACCTGCACCTGGTCATGCAGGTAGTTGGACGCCACACCGCCGGCCTCGCGCTTGACGCTGATGCGGTAGTCCACGCCATTGGGCGCGGCCGACAACGAGTAGTTGCGGCGTATCTCGTTGCCGTTCACCACCAGGCGCAAGCCGATGTACTGGCCGGGCTGGAAGGCGATCAGCGCGCCAGCGTCCTGCGGCTGCAGGTAGAACGAGGTGATTTCATCACTCTCCGCTTCCTTGCGGGCTACGCGGAAGGCCCGCGCACCACGCCAGCCACCGGGCGCGGCTGCCACATCGGCATAGATTTTTTCTTCCGCGCCGATGAGGATGTCGGCCAATTGGCCATAGGCCGCGCCCCAGGCTGCGATAACGGCATCGGTGGCGATCTCGGCGCCCAGCACCTCGCGGATGGCGCGCAGCAGGCAGGCGCCAACGATGGGGTAGTGCGCGGCCTCAATCTGCAGCGACACATGCTTGCTGATGATCTGCGACACCAGGCCGCCGAGTTGCTCCAGTTGGTCGATGTGGCGGGCGTACATCAGCACGCCATTGGCCAGCGCGCGTGGTTGGTCGCCGTTGGCCTGGTGCGCTTGGTTGAAGAAGGGCCGCACCTCGGGGTGCTCGGCCAGCATGGTTTTGTAGAAATACGTGGTCAGTGCCTCGCCGCCGCTTTCGAGCAGAGGCACGGTGGATTTGACGATGGCACGTTGTTCAGAGGTCAGCATGGAGTGGCTTTCAATCGGATGCAGGGCGGCGCCCGGCTGCAAGTGCTAACTCAAGTTCCATGCCCGCCATTCACTCTATAAAAATCAACTACTTAGGCATGCAAAATATCTTTTTGATACATTCATAATGATCCACCAAGGAATCATTTTGATAACAAAAAACCTGCTCCAAACCCTGGTGCCGCTGGTCGATGACCTGGCGCGCGAACTGCCCGACGGCGAACGCTACCGCCGCCTGCTGGCCGCCGTGCGCGCCCTGCTTCCCTGCGATGCAGCTGCCCTGCTGCGGCTGGACGGCGGCTGGCTGCTGCCGCTGGCGGTAGATGGCCTGAGCCACGACACCCTGGGGCGGCGCTTCAAGGTCAGCGAACACCCGCGCCTGCAGCAGCTGCTGCAAGCCCCCGGCCCAACCCGCTTCCCGCCCGACAGCCCCCTGCCCGACCCCTATGACGGCCTGATCGACGGCGTGCAGCTGGAGGTGCACGACTGCATGGGCTGCCCGGTACTGCTGGGCGACACTCCATGGGGCGTGCTGACCCTGGACGCGCTGGACAAAGAGCGGTTTTCCAGCGTCGATCTGGGCGACCTGCAGGCCTTCGCCAGCCTGGCAGCGGCCACCGTCAGCGTGGTGCAGCGCATGGCCGGGCTGGCACAGCAGTTCGAGGCCGAGCATGCGCGCGCCGAAAGCTACCGCGCGCTGGCCGAAGAGCACCCAGCCCCCACGCTGATCGGCCAGAGCCCAGCCCACCAGCGCCTGCTGGCCGACATCGCCACCGTAGGCAACAGCGACTTGACGGTGCTGATCACCGGCGAAACCGGCGTCGGCAAGGAGCTGGTGGCCCAGGCCCTGCACGCCGCCTCGCCGCGCGCCAGCCGACCGCTGATCAGCCTGAACTGCGCGGCCCTGCCCGAGTCGCTGGTGGAAAGCGAGCTGTTCGGCCATGTGCGCGGCGCGTTCTCGGGCGCGGTGGCCGACCGGCGCGGCAAGTTCGAGCTGGCCGACGGGGGCACCCTGTTCCTGGACGAGGTGGGCGAGCTATCGCTGAGCGTGCAGGCCAAGCTGCTGCGCGGGCTGCAGGGCGGCCAGCTGCAGCGCCTGGGCTCGGACCGCGAGCACCGGGTCGATGTGCGGGTCATCGCCGCCACCAACCGCGACCTGGCGCAGGAGGTGCGCGCCGGCCGCTACCGCGCCGACTTCTACCACCGGCTCAGCGTCTACCCACTGCCGGTGCCACCGCTGCGCGAGCGCGGGCACGATGTGCTGCTGCTGGCCGGGCATTTCCTGGAGCTGAACCGATCCCGCCTCGGCCTGGGCAGCCTGCGGCTGGATGCCGACGCCCAGGCCGCACTGCTGGCCCATGGCTGGCCTGGCAATGTGCGCGAGCTGGAGCATCTGATCGCACGCAGCGCGCTGAAAGCCCTGCAGGGCGCGGCACCCCGGGCCCGCATCGTCAGCCTGACGGCTGCGCACCTGGACCTGGGAGCCCAATCCGCCCCGACCGCCGCCCCGGTCGCCTTGCAGAACGGTGTGGCCCCACCCGCCGATTTGCGCACCTCGCTGGACGACCACCAGCGCCAGCGCATCGCTGAAGGCCTGCAGCGCCACCAGGGCAACTGGGCCTCGCTGGCGCGCGAACTGGGCTTGCATCGGGCCAATTTAGTCCGGCTGGCCGGGCGGCTGGGTTTGCGCAAACAGTAATAATCGGCACCAAGAATTACACGAAAGCCCGCGATGGAACTCCCCGCACACCAACTGAGCATGACGGTCTTGATGACCCCGGATATGGCCAATTTTTCAGGCAATGTGCACGGTGGCGCCGTGCTCAAGCTGCTCGACCAGGTGGCCTACGCCTGTGCCAGCCGCTATGCCGGTCGCTATGTGGTCACCGTCAGCGTGGACCAGGTGATGTTCCTGCAGCCCATCCACGTGGGCGAGCTAGTGACCTTTCTGGCCAGCATCAACCACACCGGCACCTCGTCGATGGAAGTGGGCATCAAGGTGGTGGCCGAGAACATCCGCAGCCGCAGCGTGCGCCATGTGAACAGCTGCTTCTTCACCATGGTGGCCGTGGACGACGACCGCAAGCCCGCCCCCGTGCCGCCGCTGGTGCCCAGCACGGACGACGAAAAGCGCCGCTTCGAGCAGTCCATCATGCGCAAGAAAGTGCGCCGCGAGCTGGCCGCACGCTTCGCCTCCATCAAGGAAGTTGCTGAATAAAAAGTGGCTGTGACGCAGGTAAAACCAGCACCACCAGCTACCAATTCAATAGCAAACGCTATTTATCAATGGATGAGCCCATGTCATCCAGCCACAGCACGCGGTCGGCGTAGCACTGCAGGTCGGCCGACAGCGTGGCCTGTGCGCCGTTGAGCCAGACCTCTTTGCGCAGATCCGACTTGAGGTAGGAGATGGCGTCTTCAAAGTCGCCGTCGCCGGCCGACAGGATCACCCGGTCGTAAATGTCCTGGGCGGCGAGCTTGATCATCAGCGTGGCAATGGCCACGTCCACACCTTTTTGCACCGTGCGGTCGAAGTGGGTTTTGCACGACGGGCACTGGTTGTGCTGCTCCTTCAGCTTGTACAGCTGCACCCGCATCTGCGGGCCTTTGGGCGGCGCGGATTTGATCCAGGTATGAAAGGCGTTCTGCGCTTCGGCGTTCGGGTCGCCGGTGGAGTTCAGGTAGTAGCTCTCGTAGATCGGCCCGCCATTGGCCTTGACCAGCTCGTGCTTGAGCTTCAGGTAGTCAAAGCCGTTCGGCCGCGAGCGGCCGAAGTTGTACATATAGGCGGCGTCAACGATCCAGACGGTTTTCATGGGGGTCACGGATTCACTTCGTAGAGTTCAAGGGGCAGGCCGTCGGGGTCGGCAAAAAAGGTGAAACGCCGGCCGGTGAATTCATCGACACGCACAGGCTCCACGGCCACGCCGTCGGCTTGCAGGCTGGCGATATTGGCGTCCAGGTCGGCCACCGCAAACGCCAGGTGGCGCAGGCCGCAAGCCTCGGGGCGTGAGGGGCGCGGCGGCGGCGTGGGGAAGGAAAACAGCTCGATTTGCGAGCCGTCGGCCAAGGCCAGGTCCAGCTTGTAAGACTGGCGCTCGGCGCGCAGGTTCTCGGCCACGATGCGCAGGCCCAGGATGCGGGTGTAGAAGTCCCGAGACCGCGCATAGTCGGAACAAATAATGGCGGCGTGGTGCAGGCGGGCTAATTCCATAGGCCCAGAGCTTAACCCGCCCGAATTACCCCGCCATGGCTTCACGCACCGCCGCCAGCTGGCGGCGCGACACCATCAGCGCTTCATCCAGCCCTTGCAGGCGCACGGCCCAGCCCTCGCCCTCCTCGGGGTCGAAATGCTTCTCCAGCGCACGCAGCGCCCGGCGTGACACCAGGGCGTTGCGGTGCACGCGGATAAACACACTGGCGTGGCGCGCCTCCAGCTCGCTCAGGGAGCCGTCCAGCACATAGCTGCGGCCAGCGGTGCGCACGGTGATGTATTTCAGCTCGGCCTTCAGGTACAGCACGCTGGCCAGGGGCACGCGCTCGGTGCGGCCACGGTCGTGTATCACCAGCACATCTTGCATCAAATCGGGCTCTGGCGCAGGTGTTACCTGCAGCAGGCGCTCTACTTTCTGCAGCGCTTGCTGCAGGCGATCCAGCCGCACCGGCTTGGTCAAATAGTCTGCCGCCGCCAGGTCAAAAGCCTGCAGCGCATGGCCGGCGTGGGCGGTGACGAACACCACGGCCGGCGGCCGGGGCTGGGCCTGCAGCTGCTGGGCCAGTTGCAGGCCGTCCATGCCGGGCATATGGATGTCCAGCAGCAGCAGGTCTACCGTCTGGCCGGCCAGCGCGGCGCAGGCCTGCTGCGCGTTCGCCGCTTCGGCCACCACTTGGGCGGCCGGCGCCTTGCAGTCGCCCAGCAGGGTGCGAAGCCGGGCGCGGGCCAGCGCTTCGTCGTCCACGATCAATACCCTCAAGGTCATGGGCTGCGTCCTTTCATACCGGGATTTCGATGCGCACCAGGTAGATGCCATCCTTCAGCACCGCCTGGAACTGGCCCTGCACATCGTGCAGCAGCTTCAGGCGGTCGCGCACATTGTCCAGCGCCACGCCAAAGCCGGCCGCGCCCGGCCCGGCGGGCACAGTGTTGCTGATCTTGATGACCACGGTGTCGCCGCGCCGCTCGGTGCTAATGCGCAGGTCGGCCCCGCTGGCGCTGGGCTCCACACCGTGCTTCACCGCGTTTTCCACCAGCGGCTGCAGCAGCAGGGGCGGCAGCTGGGCCTGGGCGGCGCGGGGGTCCAACGCCCAGTGGATGCGCAGGCGCTCGCCAAAGCGCACCTGCTCGATGGACAGGTAGCGCTCGGCCAGCGTGGTCTCCTGCTCCAGCGTGACGGATTCGCCCTGGTCCACCAGCGCGTGGCGGAACAGGTCACTCAGGTCTTCCAGCAGGGCCTCGGCCCGGGCCGGCTCGGCGCGCACCAGGGCGATCGCACTATTGAGCGTGTTGAACAAAAAATGCGGCCGTATGCGTGCCTGCAGCTCGCCCAGCCGGGCCGTGGTGGCCGCCGGCGTGCGGGCGCGGGCGCGCAGCACCAGGCCAGCTACCACCAAGGCGGACAACCAGGCACCCGCAGCCGCGCAGGCCAGCCAAGGCACGGGGTCCATCAGGCCGATCAGGGCCAGCATGCCGCAGCCGTACAGGCCGGCCAGCGCGCCCAGCAGCACGCCGGCCACATACTGTGCCCAGGATGGCAGGCGCGCCAGCGTGCGCTTCACGCTGCAGGCGGCCAGCAGCCAGACCAGCACGGCGGGCAAGGCGCCGCCGGTCCACAGGGCCAGCCGGGTCAGCCAATCGGCAGCACCCTGTGCGCCAAACAGCGCCGCCACGGCCACCGCCAGCTCGACAAACAGCACGGCACGCAGGATCACGCCCACCTGGCAGGCATCAAATACCAAGGCCCTGGGCACGCGTGTGGGGGCGTCCGGGTCGGCTAGCGCGTCGAAGCTCGATAAAATTTGCGTCTCTTGCATACCAACTTCCATGACAAGGCCCGATTATTGGGTATGAACCGGCCGTTGGTAAGCCACTCCATCTCCCCCTCTGCCACATTGGTGCCTGCTGCATGTCCTCCTCCATCAACCAACTCGACAAAAAATCCGAAGCCTGGTCGGCCCTGTTCTCCGAGCCCATGAGCGACCTGGTCAAGCGCTACACCTCCAGCGTGTTTTTTGACAAGCGCCTGTGGCAGGCCGACATTGCCGGCAGCCTGGCCCACGCCGAGATGCTGGCCGCGCAAAACATCATCACGGCCCAAGACCACGCCGACATCCAGCGCGGCCTGGCGCAGATCAGCTCCGATATCGAGTCCGGCAACTTCGAGTGGAAGTTGGACCTGGAAGACGTGCACCTGAACATCGAAGCCCGCCTGACCCAGCTGGTTGGCGACGCCGGCAAACGCCTGCACACCGGCCGCAGCCGCAACGACCAGGTCGCTACCGACGTGCGCCTGTGGCTGCGCGGCGAGATGGACCTGATCAACGGCCTGCTGACCGACCTGCAGCTGGCCCTGGTCAGCATCGCCGAAAAGAATGTCGACGTGGTGATGCCCGGCTTCACCCACCTGCAGGTGGCCCAGCCGGTAAGCTTTGGCCACCATATGCTGGCCTATGTGGAAATGTTCGCCCGCGACGCCGAGCGCATGCTGGACGTGCGCAAACGCGTGAACCGCCTGCCGCTGGGCTCGGCCGCGCTGGCCGGCACCAGCTACCCGCTGGACCGCGAGCGCGTGGCCAAGACCCTGGGCATGGAAGGCGTGTGCCAGAACAGCCTGGACGCCGTGAGCGACCGCGACTTTGCGATCGAATTCACCGCCGCTGCCAGCATCGCCATGGTGCACATCAGCCGCTTGAGCGAAGAGCTGGTGCTGTGGATCAGCCAGAGCTTTGGCTTCATCGACATTGCCGACCGCTTCTGCACCGGCTCCAGCATCATGCCGCAGAAGAAGAACCCCGACGTGCCCGAGCTGGCGCGCGGCAAGACCGGCCGCGTGGTCGGCCACCTGATGGGCCTGATTACCCTGATGAAGGGCCAGCCCCTGGCCTACAACAAGGACAACCAGGAAGACAAGGAGCCGCTGTTCGACACCGTGGACACGCTCAAAGACACGCTGCGCATCTTTGCCGAAATGGTCGGCGGCATCACCGTCAAGCCCGAGGCGATGGAACGCGCTGCCCTGCGCGGCTACGCCACCGCCACCGATCTGGCCGACTACATGGTCAAAAAAGGCCTGCCCTTCCGCGACGCGCACGAGGCCGTGGCCCACGCGGTGAAGGCCGCCATCGCGCACAGCGTGGACCTGTCCGAGCTGCCGCTGAGCGTGCTGCAGCAGTTCAACCCGAAGATCGAAAAAGACGTGTACGACGTGCTGAGCCTGCGTGGCTCGATGAACGCCCGCAACACCCTGGGCGGCACCGCGCCCGCCCAGGTCAGCGCCCAGATTGCACGGCACCGCGCCCGCCTGGCCTGAACCGAATCGCTAGCAAATACATAGCTGCAAGCGCAGGATTTATCTGCGCTTGCAGCTATTTTTGCTTATGGTCAAACAAAGCCTTACAGCTGATACACGCAGGCTTGACCCAGATCAACAGCAGGGCCGGGGCACCGGTCGCACAATGCCATCACACACCACACACAGTGGATGGAAGGAGCGACTATGCTGAAACACATTTTGCTGGCCACCGACGGTTCTGCCGCCTCTGACCATGCGGCCGCACTGGCCGTGGACCTGGCGCGCAATATGGGCGCAAAACTGACCGCCCTGTACGCGGTGGACCCCTACCCCTACCTGGGCGTGGGTGAAGTCAGCGCCGAGGGTCTGCAGTACTACATGTCGGCCGCGCAAGAAGATGCCGCCACAGCCCACGCCAAAGTCGCCTCGCTGTGCAGCCAGGACACACCGGTGACGCTGATCCCGGTCACGGTAGAAGACCGCGCCGTGGCATCCGCCATCCTGGAATACGCCCATGGCCAGGGCGTGGACCTGATCGTCGTCGGCTCGCATGGGCGCTCGGGCATTGCCCGGCTGCTGCTGGGCAGCACCGCCACCAAGGTACTAGCCGAGTCCAAACTGCCGGTGCTGGTGGCCCGCTGAGGCTGGCTCTTTAAGCCCGGTCTAAGCCCGGGCGGGCATACTCGCCATCCAGAAGGAGCGAAGACCTGGATGCGACTGCTGCTGGTAGAAGACGACCCCATGATCGGCGAAACCGTGCTCGACGTACTGCGCGCCGAGCACTTTGCCGTGGACTGGGTCAAAGACGGCGCCATGGCCGATACAGCCTTGTGCACCCAGCAGTACGAGCTGGTGCTGCTGGACCTGGGCCTGCCCAAGAAAGACGGGCTGGACGTGCTCAAGGCCCTGCGCCAGCGCAAGGACTGCACGCCGGTGCTGATCGTCACCGCGCGCGACGCCGTGGCAGAGCGTATCAAGGGCCTGGACGCCGGGGCCGACGACTACGTGCTCAAACCCTATGACATCGACGAGCTGCTGGCCCGCATCCGCGCCCTGACGCGGCGCAGCGCCGGCCGTGCCGACCCGGTGCTAGAAATCCACGGCCTGCGCCTGAACCCTGTCACCCACGAAGCCACGCGCGAAGGCCAGACTATCGCCCTGTCGGCCCGTGAATGGGCTGTGCTGGAGGCGCTGATGGCACGCCCCGGCGTGGTGTTCTCACGCGCCCAACTGGAAGAAAAGCTTTACAGCTGGAAGGACGACGTCAGCAGCAACGCCGTCGAGGTCTACATCCACGGCCTGCGCAAGAAGCTGGGCAGCGAACTGATCCAAAACGTGCGTGGCCTTGGCTACGTGATACCGAAGCCATGACCAGCCCGTATTCCCTGCGCCGGCGCCTGCTGGGTTCGGTGATGACGGCCATCCTGGCCGCCGCACTGTTCCAGGCCGCGTCCGCCTACCACGGCGCGCTGCAGCAGGCCGACGAAATGTTCGACTACCACCTGCAGCAAATGGCCTACGCGCTGCGCAATGGCACCCCCAGGCAGCTCGATCCATTGGAGGCAGACGACGACGCTGACTACGAAGTACAGATATGGAGCGCCAACGGCGTGCAGCTGTTCCAGTCGCACCACAACCGCCTGCCACCGCAGGCCGTGCTGGGCTTTTCTGACGTAGTGCAAAACGGCACACGCTACCGGGTGTATTCCATCCAGACGCCAGCACAGACCATACAGATCGCCCAGGACATGAGCGCCCGCCAGGCCCGCGCCCGTGCCCTGGCGGTACGCGCCATGCTGCCCATGGCCTGGATGGCGCCACTGCTGATGCTGGCCCTGTGGTGGGCCATACGCCACGCGCTCAAACCGCTGGAGCGCACGCGCCGCCAAATTGCCACCCGCGCCGCCGACGACCTGTCGCCCCTGCCTGACAGCGGCCTGCCCGACGAAGTGCGCCCCCTGGTGCACGAGCTGAACCTGCTGTTCGCCCGGCTACATGCCGCGTTTGATGCGCAAAAGTCGTTTGTGGCGAATGCCGCCCACGAGCTGCGTTCGCCCCTGAGCGCACTCAAGCTACAGGCCCAGGCCCTGGGCCGCGCGGCCGATGGACCGGGCCGCGATGTCGCCGTGGCCCGGCTGCACCAAGGCATAGACCGCGCCATCCGGCTGATGAACCAGCTGCTGGTGCTGGCGCGGCAGGAGTCCGCCGCCGACACCCCGGCCAAGCCGCTGAATCTGCAAGACCTGGTGCGTCTGGCCGTGGAAGAAGCCCTGCCGCAGGCGCATGAGCGGCAGATGGACCTGGGTGTGAATGCCGACGCCCCGGCATGGGTACAAGGCCACGCCGAGGCCTTGCGCATCCTGCTGCGCAACCTGCTGGACAACGCGCTGAAGTACACGCCCGCACAGGGCCGGGTGGATGTGGGACTGGTAGCTACGCCGGGCAGCACTACGTTGACGGTAGAAGACTCCGGCCCCGGAATTGCGCCGGCCGACCTGCCCCATGTGTTTGACCGCTTCTACCGCAGCACGGACGCGGGTGCTAGCGGCAGCGGCCTGGGGCTGGCCATTGCCCAGGCCATCGCGCAAGCCCACAAGGCCACACTGACGCTGGACGCATCGCCCATGCTAGGCGGGCTGCGCGTAAAGCTGACCTTCCCCAGCGCAAGTTAAAGCGTATCTAGCAGCCGCGCAAAGGCCTGGGAACGACCCTGGCGCGAGGCATCGCGCACGGCAGCCGGGTTGGGCAAGGCCACCGACTGGCTGCGCACCGCGGCCAAAAAGCGCGGCAGCAGTTCGACCATGGCATCGACGGAATCCAGCGGGGCGATGGCATCCAGGCCCGCACCGCGCAGCACGCCCGCCGTATCGCCGACAGGGTCGGTCAGGCCCAGCAAGGGCCTGCCGGCGCGCAGGTATTCATAAATCTTGGCGGGAATCTGCGCATTGCAGTTGCTGGCCTGCATGACCAGCAGCGCATCGACTGACAGCATCTCGGCCAACGCCTGGCGGTAGGGCACGGCGGGGCAGAGTTCAAGGAAGTCCTGCACGCCGTACTGGCTGGACAGGCTGGTCAGCAGATCGTCGTGCGCCGAGGCGCGGAAGCGGATCTTCAGCTGCTGTGGCTGCAGGCTGCCCTGCGCACGCAGGCGCTGCAAGGCCTGGAACAGCTGGGTCGGGTCGCGCTCCGAGGGGTAGACGATGCCGCTGTGCAGCAACACCACCGGCTGGTCCGCCGCCAGCGGCTGGGCTGCTGCGGCCGGAGCGTTGGCAAAGCTTTCCTCGTCATAGCCGTTTTCCAGCACCGCAATGCGGCTGGCGGCCTGGGGGTAGCGCTCGCGGTACATCTGCGCCGCGCCGGGCGTGGTGAATAGGGAGTAGCGCGCCTGCTCCAACGCCTGCTGTTCGATGCGCTGGTAGCTGCGCCAGGTTTCGGGGTCGGCGGGGTAGCCGTCCTGGGCCATGGGGTCGCGGAAGTCGGCCACCCAGGGGATGCCAGTCTTCTGGTGCAGCTGCTGGCCAATCACATGGGCCGTGGCAATCGGGTAGGTGGACCAGATGGCGTCGGGCTTGTACTTCTTGATCATCTGCAGACCCTGGCGCACGGCGTCGAAGCGCCAGCTGACCCAGCGGTCCGGCCGGGCCATCCAGCCCATGTAGCGGCCCTTGATGTTCAGATGGCGCGCGGTGTCCAGGGCGAAGGCGCGCTGCACCACCGTCTCGGGCGGCACATCGGCCAGCAGGTCGGGGCTGGTGCGTTCGTAGGCGCGGTCTTCGGCCGTCAGCACCAAGGGGCGCCAGCCCAGCGCGGGCAGATGCTGCACAAACCGCAACGTGCGCTGTATGCCACTGCTGCCCGCCAAAGGCGGGAAGTGGTAGGCGATCATTAAAACTGTTTTCAAACGGCTAGCCCTGGGGTTGTGTTCTATGCAGCCAGAGATCATACGGGCAGACAGCGGGCCACCCGCATCCGGCAGAATGCCTGCCATGCGCAGCACCCCCTCCCTGTTCGCTACCTTATGCCGCCTGTGGCTACTAGCCTGGTTGCTGCTGGCAGGCGCTGCCGACGCGGCCACGCTGCTGCGGGTCGGCCCCCAGCGCACTATCAAAACAATAGCTGCAGCCGCAAAGACGGCGGGCGACAACACGGAAATTGAAGTAGATGCCGGCGACTATGTGGGCGACGTAGCGGTATGGACCCAGTCCCACGTCACCCTGCGCGCCGTGGGCGGCCGCGTGCGCGTGCAGGCCAATGGCATGGCGGCAGAGGGCAAAGGCATTTGGGTGGTGCGCAGCTCCCAGTTCACAGTAGAGGGCTTTGACTTTTCCGGCGCGCAGGTAGAGAGCCGCAACGGCGCCGGCATACGCTTTGAAGCCGGCAGGCTGGTGGTGCGCAACTGCAGCTTCACCTACAACGAGATGGGCCTGCTGACCAGCAACGACGCCAACGCGGTGCTGGAGGTGGAAGACAGCGAATTCGCCTACAACAGCCGCCCGGACGGCCACAACCACAACCTCTACATAGGCCGCATCGCGCGGGCCACCGTCAGCGGCAGCTATTTGCACCACGCCCGCACCGGCCACCTGCTGAAAAGCCGGGCCTCCACCAACTACATCCTCTACAACCGCCTGACCGACGAGGCCGGCG
This sequence comes from Rhodoferax sp. SPJ21, assembly GCF_058216335.1. Lineage (NCBI taxonomy): Bacteria > Pseudomonadati > Pseudomonadota > Betaproteobacteria > Burkholderiales > Comamonadaceae > Rhodoferax > Rhodoferax sp. SPJ21. The sequence goes on along the minus strand of NZ_JBYZMO010000002.1, from coordinate 957,510 downwards.
GCAGCGCCAGCTACGAGCTGGAGTTCCCCGACGGCGGCGTGGCCTATGTGATCGGCAACACCATTCAGCAAGGCCCGCAGACCGAAAACCCGCATGTGATTTCCTTCGGCGCCGAGGGCTATGCCTGGCCCAGCAACCAGCTGTATCTGTCGCACAACACCCTGGTGGACGATCTGCCCGGCGGCGGCACCTGGCTGCGCGTCAAACCCGGCGCCGACGCGGTGCTGGCCGTCAACAATCTGTTCATAGGCCCTACGCCCCTGCCCGGCACACCCGGCACCTGGCGCAACAACTTCCGGCTGGACCGCAGCGCCTTCGCCCCCGGCTACGACTACCGGCTGCGCGCCGACAGCCCCCTGGTCGGCAAAGCCATGGCCCCTGGCAGCGCCAACGGCCAGGATCTACGGCCCCAGCGTGAATATATTCACCCCGCGCACAGCGCGGCCCTGAACCCTGTGGGCAATGCCCCGCATAATCCCGGAGCGCTGCAGCAGCTGAACCCGGCCCGGCCTTGAGCTTTCAAGCCCCCGCGCTACTGCACTTGTATCGGCTTTTTTACCCTATCCGCCCATGTCCTTGACTGCTTCCTCACTGGTGCTTGGTTCCCCCCTGTTTGCAGATGCCCGCCTGGCCGCGCTGGCCCGCTCCGGCGGCGCGGAGGCCGCCTGGCAGGCCGCCTTTGCTGACAACCCGGCCACGGCCGCGCTGCAGGCCAGCGGAGACTTTGCCGTGGCGCTGCAAGAGGCATCCGGGCGCACCTTTCTGGCGGTAGACCGCTTCGCCGTACGCAGCCTGTGCTACCGCATCCAGGACGGCCAGCTGCGCTTTGCGGCCCGCGCGGACGAACTGGCCGATAAGCACGCCGAGGTGGACCCGCAGGCGATTTTTGACTACCTGTTCTTCCACGCCATCCCCTCGCCGCGCACCATCTTCAAGGACGTGTTCCGCCTGCCGGCCGGCCACTACGCCGTGTTCGACAAAGGCCAGCTGCTGGTCGCACCGTACTGGGTGCCCACTTTCAACGAGCAGACCGGGGCCTCTTTTGACACCCTGCGCGACGAGTTCCGCAGCCTGGTGCGCAGCGCCGTGGCAGGCGAGCTAGACGGCGGCAAGGCCGGCTGCTTCCTCAGTGGCGGCACCGACAGCTCCACCGTGGCCGGCATGATCGGCCAGGCCGCCGGCAAGCCCGCCGCCACCTATTCCATCGGCTTCGACGCCGAAGGCTATGACGAGATGGAGTACGCGCGCCTGGCCGCACGCCACTTCAAGACCGAACACCACGAGTACTACGTCACCCCCGAAGACCTGGTACGCAGCATTGCCGATGTGGCCGGCTCCTACGACCAGCCATTTGGCAACTCGTCCGCCCTGCCCTCGTACTACTGCGCGCGCATGGCCAAGGACGACGGCGTCACCAAGATCCTGGCCGGCGACGGCGGCGACGAGCTATTTGGTGGCAACAGCCGCTACGCCAAGCAGCGCGTCTTCGGCTGGTACGACGTGGTGCCCGCCCCCATCCGCAGCGGACTCATGGAGCCGCTGCTGGGCAAGACAGCCAACAGCGCCATCAGCCTGCTGAGCAAGGCCTCCAGCTATGTGGAACAGGCCAAAGTGCCCATGCCCGACCGGCTGCAGATGTACAACCTGCTGCTGCGCCTGGGCATCAGCGATGTGTTCACCCCCGATTTCCTGGCGCGCATCGACGTGCAGGGCCCGGCCGTGCAGCAGCGTGGCGTGTGGCAGCAGGCCCGCACCGACAGCCTGGTGAACCGCATGCTGGCCTTCGACTGGCGTTACACCCTGGCCGAAACCGACCTGCCCAAGGTCTGCGGCACCACCCAGCTGGCCGGTCTGCAGGTGGGCTTCCCCATGCTGAACCAGGCCCTGCTGGAGTTCTCGCTCAAGCTGCCCACCGAATACAAGCTCAAGGGTCTGAAGCTGCGCTGGTTCTTCAAGGAAGCGCTGCGCGGCTTCCTGCCGGACGAAATTCTGACCAAGAAGAAGCAAGGCTTCGGCCTACCCTTCGGCGTCTGGGCCACGCGCCACGACGGTCTGAAGAAACTGGCCAGCGACTCACTGAACAGCCTGGCCACACGCAACATCGTGCGCCCGGAATTCATCCGCAGCCTGCTGGCCGAGCGACTGCAAGAGCACCCCGGCTATTACGGCGAAATGGTCTGGATTCTGATGATGCTGGAGCAGTGGCTGCAAAAGCACGCGCCGCAGTTCAAGATGCCCAGCTGAGGTTGCCACCGGGTATTCGCTCTCTTTTTTAGCATCAAAAAGAATAGCTGCTAGCGCATATATCTACTGCGCTAGCAGCTATTTTTATGCCCGGAAAACGGGCCTATTTTTCCAAGTCCGGCTTAGGCTTTGTCCAAGCGCATCTCGGCGGCCTGGGCATGGGCCTGCAGGCCTTCGCCATACGCCAGCTCAGCCGCTATCGGGCCTAGCAGCTGGGCACCTGCCTGGCTGACCTCGATGATGCTGCTGCGCTTCTGGAAGTCGTAGACCCCCAGCGGGCTGGAGAAGCGTGCCGTGCCCGAGGTCGGCAGCACATGGTTTGGGCCAGCGCAGTAGTCGCCCAGGCTCTCGCTGGTGTAAGCGCCCAGGAAGATGGCGCCGGCGTGCTTGAGCAGCGGCTCCCAGCGGTGCGGGTCGTTGCTGCTGACTTCCAAGTGCTCGGGCGCGATGCGGTTGCTGATCTCGCAGGCCTCTTCCATGCTGCGGGTGTGGATCAGCGCGCCACGGCCGGTGAGGCTCTTGGCGATGATCTCGGCGCGCGGCATACCGTTCAGCAGGCGGTCGATAGCGGCCTGTACCTGGGCGATATAGCCAGCGTCCGGGCACAGCAAAATGCTTTGCGCCAGCTCGTCGTGCTCGGCCTGGCTGAACAGGTCCATCGCCACCCAGTCGGGCGGCGTGGTGCCGTCGGCCAGCACCAGAATTTCGCTCGGGCCAGCAATCATGTCGATGCCCACCGTGCCAAACACGCGGCGCTTGGCGGCGGCCACATAGGCATTGCCGGGGCCGGTGATCTTGTGCACGTTCGGAATGGTGGCCGTGCCATAGGCCAGCGCGGCCACGGCCTGCGCGCCGCCGATGGTGTAGGCGCGGGTGACGCCGGCCACGTAGGCGGCGGCCAGCACCAGGGCGTTCTTCTCGCCGCGCGGTGTGGGTACCACCATGATGATCTCGGCCACGCCGGCCACATGGGCGGGGATGGCATTCATCAGCACGCTGGATGGGTAGGCCGCCTTGCCGCCGGGCACGTAGATGCCCACGCGGTCCAACGGCGTGACCTTTTGGCCCAGCAGGGTGCCGTCGGCGTCACGGTAGCTCCAGCTCTCGCCCGAGGCTTTTTTCTGCGCCTCGTGGTAGCTGCGCACACGGGCAGCGGCGGCTTGCAGGGCTTCGCGCTGGGCGGCGGGAATGGCATCGAACGCGGCTTTCAGCTCGGCCTGGGTCAGCTCTAGCTCCGCCAGCGAAGTGGCGCTCAGGCCGTCAAAACGGTTGGTGTATTCCAGCACCGCCGCGTCGCCACGCTGCTGCACATCGGCCAGGATGTCTGCGACCGTCGTTTCGATCGCCGTGTCCGCCTCGGCAGACCAATGCAGGCGCGCCTTGAATTCGGCCTCAAAAGTGGCGCTAGCGGTGGAAAGATGTGCGGGAGCAGCTACAAATGTCATAGCAATCAGGAGGTAGAACGTTCGGCAACCGCCGCCGCGAAGGCGTCGATCAATGCGCGGATAGGGGCCTGCTTGAGTTTGAGCGCGGCCTGGTTGACCACCAAGCGCGAGCTGATGTCCATGATGCGCTCCACCTCTTTCAGGTGGTTGGCCTTCAAGGTATTGCCGGTGGACACCAAATCCACGATGGCGTCGGCCAAGCCGGTCAGCGGCGCCAATTCCATGCTGCCGTAGAGCTTGATCAGGTCCACGTGCACGCCTTTGGCGGCGAAGAATTCGCGTGCGATGGCTACATATTTGGTAGCAACCCGCAGCCGCGAACCCTGCTTCACAGCGCGTTCGTAATCAAAGTCGTTGCGCACCGCCACGCTGATGCGGCACTTGGCGATCTGCAGGTCCAGCGGCTGGTAGAGCCCAGAGCCACCGTGTTCAATCAGCGTGTCCTTGCCGGTAATGCCCAAGTCGGCACCGCCGTTTTCCACATAGGTGGGCACGTCGGAGGCGCGCACCAGCACCACCCGCATGCCGGGCTGGTTGGTGTCCAGAATCAGCTTGCGCGAGGTGTCTGGGTTGTCCAGCACCTCGATGTTGGCGGCACGCAGCAGCGGCAGCGTGTCGTCAAAGATGCGGCCTTTGGAGAGGGCTAAGGTAATCATGCTTTCACTCGCTCGATATCTGCGCCAATGCCGCGCAGCTTGGCTTCCATCTGGTCGTAGCCGCGGTCCAGGTGGTAGATGCGGTCCACCATGGTTTCGCCCTCGGCCACCAGGCCGGCGATCACCAGGCTGGCGGACGCGCGCAGGTCGGTGGCCATCACGGTGGCACCGGACAGCTTGGCCACGCCTTCGGTCACGGCCACCTTGCCGTCGATCTGGATGTGCGCGCCCAGGCGCACCAACTCGTTGACGTGCATGAAGCGGTTTTCAAAAATCGTCTCGGTGACCTTGCTCGGGCCCTGGGACACGCAATTCAAGGTCATGAACTGGGCTTGCATGTCGGTAGGGAAACCGGGGTATTCGGTGGTGCGGAAGCTCTGCGCCTTCAGATGCGTGTGGGCCGGGCCGGCAGAGTGCACGCGGATACCGTCCACTTCGGGCTCCACCGTCACCCCGGCCGCACGCAGCTTGTCGATCACGGCGTCCAGGTGGTCGGCACGGCCGTGCTGCAGCAACACGTTGCCACCGGTGGCCGCCACGGCGCACAGGAAGGTGCCGGTTTCGATGCGATCCGCCACCACCTGGTGGTTGCAGCCGTGGAGCTTGTCAACGCCCTGGATGCGGATGCGGTGCGTGCCGTGGCCTTCGATCTTCGCGCCCATCTTGATCAGCATCTCAGCCAGATCGGAGATTTCAGGTTCTTGCGCGGCGTTTTCCAGAATGGTCTCGCCTTCGGCCAGGGCTGCGGCCATCAGGAAGTTCTCGGTACCGGTAACCGTCACCATGTCGGTGGTGATGTGGCAGCCCTTGAGGCGGGTCCAGCCCTTGGGCAGCTTGGCGATCATGTAGCCATGCTCGACCACGATCTCGGCGCCCATGGCCTGCAGACCCTTGATGTGCTGGTCCACCGGACGCGAGCCGATGGCGCAGCCGCCGGGCAGCGACACCGTGGCTTCGCCAAAGCGCGCCAGCAGCGGGCCCAGTGCCAGCACCGAAGCGCGCATGGTTTTCACCAGCTCATAGGGCGCTTCGGGCGACGACAAGGCGCCGGCATTGATGCTCACCGTTCCGTCTTCAGAGCGCTCTGCGGTCACGCCCATGTTGCGGATCAGCGTGAGCATGGTGGCCACGTCCTGCAGGCGCGGCACATTGGTCAGGGTGACAGGGTCAGCCGTCAGCAAGGCTGCGCACAGCTCGGGCAACGCGGCGTTCTTGGCGCCAGAGATGCGGACCTGGCCTTGCAGGCTACGGCCACCGCGTATAAGAAGTTTGTCCATGGAAATGCAATCGGAATAGGGTTAGCGGGGCAAAGCGGCCCACTCTGCCGGGGTGTAGGTTTTCATCGACAAGGCATGCACTTCGTCGGTATGCATCTTGGCACCCAGCGTGGCGTAGACCCGCTGGTGGCGCTGGATGGCGCGGCGGCCTTCGAACTCGGCCGAGACAATGGTGGCATACCAGTGGCGGCCATCGCCTTCCAGTGTGATGTGCTCGCAGGGCAGGTGCAATGCGATGAGGTTTTGTAGTTCTTCTGCTGTCATGGGAGTGTTTTTGTATTAGCCGCGGATCTTGTAGCCGATGCGCAGCAGGTTCACGGTGATGGCGCTGACCACCAGCAAGGCCGTGCCGACGATGCCCAGGCTCAGCCAGGGCGACACATCGCTCACGCCAAAAAAGCCGTAGCGGAAGCCGTCGATCATGTAGAAGAACGGGTTCAGGTGGCTGACGGTCTGCCAGAACGGCGGCAGCGAGTGGATGGAATAGAACACGCCGCTCAAGAAGGTCATGGGCATGATGACGAAGTTCTGGAACGCCGCCATCTGGTCGAACTTCTCGGCCCACAGGCCGGCGATGATGCCCAGCGTACCCAGCAAGGCCGCGCCCAGCACCGCGAACACGATGATCCACAAGGGAGCCACAAAGCTGGAGCCAGTGAAGATGGCGGTCACCGCAAATACGCCGGTACCGACCAGCAGGCCGCGCGCCACGGCCGAGCCGGTATAGGCCCAGAACCAGCCCCAGTGCGATATCGGGGTGAGCAGCACAAACACCAGGCTGCCCATGATCTTGCTCTGGATCAGCGAGGACGAGCTGTTGGCAAAAGCGTTTTGCAGCACGCTCATCATCACCAAGCCGGGCACCAGAAAGGCGGTGTAGTTGATGCTGCCGTAGACCATGGCCTTGCCTTCCAGCACATGGCCGAAGATCAGCAGATACAGCACGGCGGTCAGCACCGGCGCGCCCACGGTCTGGAAGGCCACCTTCCAGAAGCGCAGCGATTCTTTGTATAAAAGGGTTTGCCAGCCGGTCATGCTGTTGCCTCAGTAGCCGTATAGCCGTTGGTCATCACGTCAAGGAACACATCTTCGAGATCGGCCTTGCGAATTTCGACATCTTCGGCAACCAAGCCGGCCTCACGGACCGCCGCCAGGTAGCGCTCAATCTCGGCCGCGTTGTGCGCGGGGAACTGTACGATGCGGCCCGTAATCCGGGCCTGCTGCGCCAGGGCGCTGGGCAGTTCGCTATCGACTTTGAAGCGCAGCACATTGCTGGAAGCGTTTTTCAGCAGCTCGCTGGTGCGGTCCAGCGCCACCACCCTGCCCTGTTTGAGCATGGCGATGCGCGAGCACAGGGCTTCAGCCTCTTCCAAGTAATGGGTGGTCAGCAGCACCGTGTGGCCTTGCTTGTTGAGCTTGGCGATGAACTGCCACAGGGTCTGGCGCAGTTCCACATCCACACCGGCGGTGGGCTCATCCAGCACGATCACCGGTGGCTTGTGCACCAGCGCCTGTGCGACCAGCACCCGGCGCTTCATGCCGCCGGAAAGCTGGCGCATGTTTGAGTTCGCCTTGTCGGCCAGGCCCAGGCTTTCCAGCAGTTCGTCAATCCAGGCGTCGTTGTTCTTCACGCCGAAGTAGCCGGACTGGATGCGCAGTGCCTCGCGCACATTGAAAAAGGGGTCAAACACCAGCTCTTGCGGCACCACGCCCAATTGGCGACGCGCGTTGGCGTAGTCACTGACCACGTCGTGGCCGTGCACCAGCACCTTACCGCTGGTGGCTCGGTTCAGGCCGGCCAGGATGCTGATCAGCGTGGTCTTGCCCGCGCCATTCGGGCCGAGAAGGCCAAAAAACTCCCCCTGGGCAATGTCGAAGCTGACGCTGTCGAGGGCTGTGAGCGGAGGGGTTTTAGCGCCGCGTGGGCTGGCGTAGGTCTTCGAGACCTGCTGGAAGGAGATGGCTGGCATGGGCCGGTGATTTTAACGGCTAGGCCCGGCCGCCGTCGGAGCAGGGCTTTCCTACCGGCGGAGCAGTTTAAGCCGCCGGCAGCAAGCCCGCGACACCGTACAGGCCAGCAAGGTCCGCCAGGCGCTGGGGCAAACCTCGCACCGCGAACGAGCGGCCCAGGCTGAAGCTCTCGCGGCGGCATTCCAGCAGCACGGCCAAGGCGGACGAATCGAAGCTGGTCAGCGCCGTGGCGTCCACGACCACCGCACCGGGCTGCGAACGCAGGCCCTGCAGCAGCATGTGCAGGGATGCGGTCGCCTGTGCGTGGGTCAACTCAGCGGGCAAGACCAACACGTTCAGCCCTTTTTGGCGTTGGTCTGGTTGCGCGTGGTCAGCGTGGTGATCAGACCGTCAATGCCCTTGGCGTTGATCTCGGATGCAAACTGGCTGCGGTAGGTTTCCACCAGCCAGACGCCCAGCACGTTCAGGTTGAAGATCTTCCAGCCTGCGCCGTCGCCCGGGGTCTTTTCCAGACGGTAGTCCAATTGGATGGGATCGCCATGGCCCTTGACTTCGGTACGCACGACAACTTCCTTGTCGTCCGCAGCCGCGCGGAAGGGCTTCAGGCTAATTTCCTGGTCGCTAGTGACTTGGGCCAGGGCGCCGGAATAGGTGCGCACCAGCAAGGTCTTGAACTCATCCTGCAAGCGCTTTTGCTGCTCAGGCGTGGCTTGGCGCCAGCCAGGGCCGACTGCGGAGGCCGTCATGCGCTGGAAGTTCACATTGGGCATGATCTTGGTATCGACCAGGCCCATGATCTTGTTCACGTTGCCCTGCTGCAGGCTCTTGTCCGCCTTGATGGTGTCCAGCACATCGGTGGAGATGCGCTTGACCAGGGCTTCTGGCGCCTCATCGGCGGCAAACACCTGCACAGACGTGGCAGACGCCACAGCCAACACCACACCAGCGGCCCAATGGCCCAAAGAACGACGGTTCATAAACACTTTCTCTTAGCGGGAAAAGCCCGCATCTCAATAATGGAACGGCCTACCGATGGGTTGACCCACACGGCGGCAGCGGCGTGCAATTTGCACAAGGCTTACACAGCAAGCCGGTAAAACATCTATTTGGGCGCATCCGTCGAAGGATCGGGCGGGTTGCCGTCATACACCTCGTTGGTGCGCAACTGCAGGTAGAAATCACGGGTGAACGTGTATTTGTCCAGCGCGGCCTCTTCCAGAGTAGCGGTGGCACGTAACAGATTGGCCCGTGTATCGATCAGGCTCAAGCCATACAGGCGGTCGTGGTCACCCGCGTGCGGCACGGCGTTCAGCAGGTTGCCCTGGGCGTCCACCGGCAAGGCGGCGGCATCACGCACGGTGGACGGGCCCAGCAACGGGATCACCAGATAAGGGCCAGACGGCACACCCCAGCTACCCAGGGTCTGGCCGAAATCTTCCTTGTGGCGCTCCAGGCCCATATCGGTCGCCAGGTCAAATACACCGCCTATGCCGAACACGGTGTTGATGCTGAAGCGCATCCAGCTCTCCACCGCGTTTTGGCCCTTGCCCTGCAAGGCGTTGTTAGCGGTATTCCAGACTTCGCCCAGGTTGGAGAAGAAATTAGTCACTCCGGTACGCACCAGCACAGGCGTTACTTTGGTGTAGGCCGTGGCCACGGGTTTGAACACCGCGTTGTCCACGACGTCATTGAAGCCGTAGATCTTGCGATTCATCGGCTCCAGCGGGTCGCGTGGATTGGCCTGCGGGCCTGTGGCGCATGCAGACACCAGAGCCAATAGGCCTCCAGCGCAGGTATATCGTGCGTATCTAGCTATTTTTTTCATAGTAAGCAAGCTTGTGTATTTTTATTTTTTGGTCGCGGGCGCCGTGGCGGCAGCCGGCGTGGAGGGGCCATCGGCTGCTTTGCTGTACAGAAACTGGCTGATCAGGTTTTCCAGCACTACGGCCGATTGCGTCGTGGAAATCGTGTCACCAGCCGCCAGCGTCTTTTCTTCGGCACCGGCTTCTATGCCAATGTATTGCTCACCCAGCAAGCCGCTGGTCAAAATTTTCAGCGAGCTGTCTTTCGGAAAAGCGAAACGCGTATCCATGGACAGCGTGACCTTGGCCTGGAAAGATTTGTCATCAAAAGTAATGCTCTCGACCCGGCCGACCACGACGCCCGCGCTCTTCACTGCCGCCTTTGGCTTGAGCCCGCCGATATTGTCGAACTTGGCACTCACGGTGTAGCCGGTCTGGAAATTCAGCGACAGCAGATTGGCCGACTGTAGGGCCAGAAACAGCAAGGCCGCCGCGCCCAGCAGCACAAAAAAACCAACCCACACATCGTTTTTCGAGCGTTGCATAAAACTGCCTTAAATAGAAAACATGGTGGCGGTGAGCAGGAAGTCCAACGCAAGCACCGCCAACGAAGCCACCACCACCGTGCGCGTGGTCGCGCGCGAAACGCCTTCGGGCGTGGGCTGGGCCTCATAGCCTTGCAGCAGCGCGACAAAGCTTACGGTGAAGCCAAAAACCACACTTTTGATTACACCGTTGCCAACGTCCTTGAAGACGTCTACGCCACCCTGCATCTGGCTCCAGAAAGCCCCGGAATCGACGCCAATCATCAACACGCCCACAATCCAGCCGCCGATAACGCCTACAGCGCTGAACAGCGCAGCCAGCAAAGGCAGCGTAATCACGCCGGCCCAAAAACGCGGCGCAAGGATGCGCTGCACCGGGTCCACGGCCATCAGCTCCATGGCGCTCAGCTGCTCACCCGCCTTCATAAGGCCGATGCCAGCCGTCAGCGAAGTACCGGCGCGCCCGGCGAACAGCAAAGCCGTGATGACCGGCCCCAGCTCGCGCACCAGGCTCAGCGCCACCAACAGCCCTAGGGCCTCCGAAGAACCATAGCGCTGCAGCGTGTAATAGCCCTGCAAGCCCAGCACAAAGCCGACGAACAGGCCGGACACGCCGATCAGCGCCAGCGAATAATTACCCAGAAAGTGGATCTGGTCACGCACCAGGCCAAAGCGCTTGAGGGTCGGCCCCAGCGATGCCAGCAGGCGCAGAAACAAACGCGTGCCGTGGCCTATGTCGGCCAATTTGGAGCGCACGGCAAAACCGACGTCCGAGGGCTTGTACCAGGTCATGGCCGACCTCCCGCACGCGGCACCGTGGGCAATCCGGCGCCAAAATCCTGCTCCACAGTCGGACCAGGGTAATGGAAGCGCACCGGGCCATCGGGCAAGGCATTGATAAATTGGTGTACCAAAGGGTCAGTGCTGGTCCGCACCTCGTCTGGCGTGCCCTGGGCCACGATCTTGCCGTTAGCCAGAACCACCACCTTGTCGGCAATATGGAAGGTTTCGTCCAGATCGTGCGAAACGATGACGCTGGTCAGGCCCATGGTGTCGTTGAGTTCCCGGATCAAACGGGCCGAGGTACCCAGAGAGATAGGGTCCAGACCGGCAAAGGGCTCGTCGTACATCACCAGATCCGGGTCAAGCGCAATCGCGCGGGCCAGGGCGACGCGGCGGGCCATACCGCCCGACACCTCGCTGGGCATCAAATCGCGCGCGCCGCGCAGGCCTACAGCGTTGAGCTTCATCAGCACGATGTCGCGCACCAACGCTTCCGACAGATCAGTGTGCTCGCGCAGCGGAAAGGCCACGTTGTCAAACACGGTCATATCGGTAAACAGCGCGCCGAACTGGAACAGCACGCCCATGCGGCGCCGCGCTGCGTACCAACCTGCCTGGTCAAATGCGGCAACGTTCTTGCCGTTCAACAGCAACTCGCCCGCCTGGGCCTTGATCTGGCCGCCAATCAGGCGCAGGACGGTCGTTTTACCGCCACCAGAGGCACCCATGAGTGCCGTCACCTTGCCTCGCGGGATGCTCAGCGTAATGCCGTCCAGCACCGGGCGCTCCCCGTACCCGAAGGTAAGCTGGCGTATTTCAACGAGGTTGTCTGGTGTGGCTGTGGTCATAGAAAGGCAAAAGCCGGAACGCTTCCGGCTTTTGCATGATAAGGGATTGTCCTAGGGCTTGGCCTGTAGCGCCTCGCAAACCTATACATACTTGTATGTATGTATGCAAAGCCCAACACCCTGGCGCCCTCATGGAGCGCAGCCAATGGCCGCACTCCATCTGGCTTTTAACGAGGCAGGTCGCTGAAACCCATCAGGAACTCATCGACAGCACGGGCCGCCTGACGCCCCTCGCGAATCGCCCACACCACCAGGCTCTGGCCACGGCGGATGTCGCCTGCCGCAAACACCTTGGGCACGTTGGTGGCATAGCCACCGGTAAAGTCGGTATGCGCCTTGGCATTGCCACGCGCATCCTTCTCGATTCCGAACGCATCCAGGATGCCTGCGACAGGGCTGACAAAGCCCATGGCCAGCAGCACCAGATCGGCCTTCATCGTGACTTCGGTACCAGGAATCTCGACCAGCTTGCCGTCCTTGAACTCCACACGCACGGTTTTCAGACCGGTGACCTTGCCCTTTTCGCCAATGAATTCCTTGGTAGAGATGGCGAACTCGCGCTCGCAACCTTCGTCATGGCTGGAGCTGGTGCGCAGCTTGATCGGCCAGTAAGGCCAGGTCATGGGGCGGTTTTCTTCTTCCGGCGGACGCGGCATGACTTCGAACTGGGTCACGCTGACCGCGCCGTGGCGGTTGCTGGTGCCCACGCAGTCGGAGCCGGTGTCGCCACCGCCGATGACGATGACGTTCTTGCCGTCTGCACGCAGCTGGCCCTTGAGCTTGTCGCCCGCGTTGACCTTGTTTTGCTGGGGCAGGAATTCCATTGCGAAATGGATGCCATCCAGGTCGCGGCCGGGCACGGGCAGGTCGCGCGATTGCTCGGCACCACCGGTCAGCACTACGGCGTCAAAGTCTTTTTGCAGTTGCTCGGGGCTGATGGTTTCCTTGGCCCAGTTGGTGACCTTGGAACCCTTGCCCAGCGGGTCTTTGGCGGCGCCGACCAGCACGCCGGTGCGGAAGGTGACGCCCTCGGCGGTCATCTGCTCGACGCGGCGGTCGATGTGGCTCTTCTCCATCTTGAAGTCGGGAATACCGTAGCGCAGCAAGCCACCGACGCGGTCGTTCTTTTCGAACAGAGTCACGTCATGGCCGGCGCGCGCCAGCTGCTGGGCTGCTGCCAGGCCGGCGGGGCCGGAGCCGACCACCGCGACCTTCTTGCCGGTCTTGTGCTTGGCCACGCGGGGCTGGACCCAACCCTCGTCCCAGGCGCGATCGATGATGGCGTGCTCAATCGACTTGATGCCCACTGCCTGGTCACTCACGTTCAGCGTGCAGGCTGCCTCGCAAGGTGCGGGGCAGATGCGGCCCGTGAACTCGGGGAAGTTGTTGGTGCTGTGCAGCACCTCGATGGCGTTCTTCCAGTCGCCGCGGTACACCAGATCGTTGAAGTCCGGAATGATGTTGTTAACTGGGCAGCCGTTGTTGCAGAACGGAATGCCGCAGTCCATGCAGCGCGCGCCCTGGATTTTGGCTTGCGACTCGTCGAGCCCGACGACGAATTCCTTGTAGTGTTTCAGACGCTCGGCCGGTGGCTTGTAGCCCTCTTCCAGCCGACCGTATTCCATGAAGCCCGTGACTTTTCCCATGATTAGATCCTGTTCGTCTTTGATATGGCTGCGCTTACTTCGCAGGAACCACTTCAGTTTTTGTAGCACCTTGCGCAGATGCAGCCTGCGCTAGAGCCACTTTTTTTGCATGCAATTCCGCCAGGGCGCGCTGGTATTCCAGCGGGAACACCTTGACGAACTTGCCGCGGGCTTCGGACCAGTTGTCCAGCAGGTCGCGGGCGCGCTTGCTGCCGGTCCAGCGGTTATGGTCTTCCAGCAGCTTCTTCAGCTGGGCTTCATCCGTCTGGCCGTTGTGCCACTGGTCGGCCACGCCCAGGCCCTGCTGTTCGCCGGATGGCAACACTTTTTCAAGCGACACCATAGCCATATTGCAGCGCTTGGCGAACTGGCCATCTTCGTCATAGACGTAGGCGACGCCGCCGCTCATGCCGGCAGCAAAGTTGCGGCCCGTCTTGCCCAAAATCAGCGCGGTACCGCCGGTCATGTATTCACAACCATGGTCGCCCGTGCCTTCGACCACCGTGGTGGCGCCCGACAGACGCACGGCGAAACGCTCGCCAGCCACGCCGCTGAAGAAGGACTCGCCGCTGGTGGCGCCGTACATCACCGTGTTGCCCACGATGGTGTTCTGCGTGGCCACGCCTCGGAAGTCGATGCTGGGGCGCACGACGATGCGGCCGCCGCTCAAGCCCTTGCCGGTGTAGTCGTTGGCATCTCCAATCAGGTACAGCGTGATGCCCCTGGCCAGGAAGGCGCCGAAAGACTGGCCGCCCGTGCCTTCGAGCTGGATGCGGATGGTGTCATCCGGCAAGCCCTCAGGGTGCACCTTGGTCAGAGCGCCGGACAGCATGGCACCCAGCGAACGGTTGACGTTGCGCGCGACTTCCATGAACTTGACCTTCTCGCCGCGCAGGATGGCGGGCTGGGCCTTTTCGATCAGCACGTTGTCCAGCGACTTCTCCAGGCCGTGCTCTTGGTTTTGCACGTGGTAGCGCGGCACATCGGCAGGCACCGGAGCCTGGGCGAACAGGCGGTTGAAGTCCAGGCCGCTGGCCTTCCAGTGGGCGATGCCCTTGCGGGTATCGAGCAGGTCGGCGCGACCGATCAGGTCGTCGAACTTGCGGATGCCCAGCTGGGCCATGATTTGGCGCACTTCTTCGGCGATGAAGAAGAAGAAGTTCACAACATGTTCGGGCTTGCCCTGGAATTTCTTGCGCAAGACCGGGTCTTGCGTGGCCACGCCCACTGGGCAGGTATTCAGATGGCATTTGCGCATCATGATGCAGCCCTCGACCACCAGCGGCGCGGTGGCGAAGCCGAATTCATCTGCACCCAGCAGCGCGCCGATGGCGACATCGCGGCCGGTCTTCATCTGGCCGTCGGCCTGCACGCGCACACGGCCGCGCAGACGGTTCAGCACCAGGGTCTGCTGGGTTTCGGCCAGGCCGATTTCCCACGGGCCGCCTGCATGCTTGATGGACGACCAGGGCGATGCGCCCGTGCCGCCGTCGTGGCCGGCAATCACGATGTGGTCACTCTTGCACTTGGTCACGCCTGCGGCGATGGTGCCCACGCCCACTTCCGACACCAGCTTGGTGCTGATGCTGGCGTGCGGTGCCACGTTCTTCAAGTCGTGGATCAGCTGGGCCAAATCTTCGATCGAATAGATGTCGTGGTGCGGCGGGGGCGAAATCAGGCCCACGCCTGGAACGGAATGGCGCAGCTTGCCGATGTACTCGGACACCTTGCCGCCGGGCAGCTGACCGCCCTCGCCTGGCTTGGCGCCCTGGGCCATCTTGATCTGGATCTGGTCAGAAGACACCAGGTATTCGGCGGTGACACCGAAGCGGCCGGACGCCACCTGCTTGATGCGCGAACGCAGCGAGTCACCGTCTTGCAACGGGTAGTTGGTGGTTTCCACCACTTCAGGGCCAATGATCTCGCGCAGCGTCTGGCCTTGCTTGATCGGGATGCCCTTCAACTCCTGGCGGTAGCGGTTGGAGTCCTCGCCGCCTTCGCCGGTGTTGCTCTTGCCGCCGATGCGGTTCATGGCCACGGCCAGCGTGGTGTGCGCCTCGGTGGAAATCGAGCCCATGGACATCGCGCCGGTGGCGAAACGCTTGACGATCTCCTTGGCGGCTTCGACTTCTTCCACGGGAATCGCCTTGGCCGGATCGATCTTGAACTCGAACAGACCGCGCAGCGTCATGTGGCGGCGGCTCTGGTCGTTGATCAGCTGAGCGTATTCCTTATAGGTGTTCCAGTTGTTGGCACGGGTGCTGTGCTGCAGCTTGGCAATGGCGTCAGGCGTCCACATATGCTCTTCGCCGCGCACGCGCCAGGCGTATTCACCTCCGGCATCCAGCATGGTGGCCAGCACGGGATCGTCACCGAATGCAGCCTTGTGCATGCGCAGGGCTTCTTCGGCAATCTCGAAGACGCCAATGCCTTCCACCCGGCTGGAGGTGCCGGTGAAATACTTGGACACGGTCTCTTGGTTCAAGCCAATCACCTCGAACAGCTGCGCGCCGCAGTAGCTCATGTAGGTGCTCACGCCCATCTTGGACATGATCTTCGACAAGCCCTTGCCGATAGCCTTGACGTAGTTGTAGATGGCTTTCTCAGGCGACAGCGCGCCGCTCAGGTCCTTGTGCAGGTCAGCAAGGGTTTCCATCGCCAGATAGGGGTGGACGGCTTCTGCGCCGTAACCGGCCAGCACGCCAAAGTGGTGTACTTCGCGGGCAGTACCGGTTTCCACCACCAGGCCGGTGGTGGTACGCAGACCGTTGGTCACCAGATGCTGGTGGATGGCGCTGCTGGCCAGCAGCGCAGGGATGGCGATCTGCGTGGCGCTGACGTTGCGGTCGCTGACGATCAGGATGTTCTTGCCGCTCTTGATGGCATCCACCGCCTCGGCACACAGAGAGGCCAGCTTCGCTTCCACACCTTCGCGACCCCAGGCCGCGGGGTAGGTGATGTCGAGCGTGGCGCTCTTGAATTTGCCGTGGGTGTGGCGTTCGATGTCGCGCAGCTTGGCCATGTCCTCGAAGTCGAGGATGGGCTGGGCTACTTCCAGGCGCATCGGTGGGTTGACCTGGTTGATGTCCAGCAGGTTGGGTTTGGGCCCAATGAAGGACACCAGCGACATGACGATGGCTTCGCGGATCGGGTCGATCGGCGGGTTCGTCACCTGGGCGAACATCTGGCGGAAGTAGTTGTACAGCGGCTTGTTCTTATCGCTCAGCACGGCCAAGGGGCTGTCGTTGCCCATAGAGCCAATACCCTCTTCACCGGCCTGGGCCATGGGCGACAACAGGAACTTCACGTCTTCCTGGGTGTAGCCAAAGGCCTGCTGGCGGTCCAACAGGGACGTAGCGCTAACGGGCGCAACTGCCGCATCCGCAGGCACGTTGTC
The DNA here is from genome assembly GCF_058216335.1 of Rhodoferax sp. SPJ21. NCBI lineage: Bacteria > Pseudomonadati > Pseudomonadota > Betaproteobacteria > Burkholderiales > Comamonadaceae > Rhodoferax > Rhodoferax sp. SPJ21. The sequence continues at coordinate 940,896 of NZ_JBYZMO010000002.1, read as the reverse complement.
CAGCTTGATGCGCAGGTTATCGATCCACTGCTTGTAGGGCTTGGTGTTGACGATGTTGGCCTTGAGCTCTTCGTCGTCGATCATGCGGCCTTGTTCTAGGTCGATCATGAACATCTTGCCGGGCTGCAAGCGCCATTTGCGGACGATCTTGTTCTCTGGCACAGGCAGCACGCCCGATTCCGACGCCATGATGACCAGGTCGTCGTCGGTGACGCAATAGCGCGAGGGGCGCAGGCCGTTGCGGTCCAGTGTGGCGCCGATCTGGCGACCGTCGGTAAACACGATGGACGCCGGGCCGTCCCAAGGCTCCATCATCGCGGCGTGGTATTCATAGAAAGCGCGGCGGCGCTCGTCCATATTGGTGTGCTGCTCCCAGGGCTCAGGGATCATCATCATCACGGCCTGGCTGATCGGATAGCCGGCCATGGTCAGCAGTTCCAGGCAGTTGTCGAAGGTCGCCGTGTCGGACTGGTTGGCGAAGCTAATGGGGTACAGCTTGGCCAAGTCGGCTGCCAGAACGGGCGAGGCCATCACGCCTTCGCGGGCCTTCATCCAGTTGTAGTTGCCCTTGACGGTATTGATTTCACCGTTGTGCGCCACATAGCGGTATGGGTGAGCCAACGGCCACTCGGGGAAGGTGTTGGTGGAGAAACGTTGGTGCACCAAGCCGATAGCCGAGATGCAACGCTCGTCAGACAAATCCTTGTAGTACACGCCAACCTGGTCGGCCAGCAGCAGACCCTTGTAGATGACCGTGCGACTGGACATGCTGGGCACGTAATACTCTTTGCTGTGCTTGAGCTTCAGGTTCTGAATATTGGCGCTGGCGGTCTTGCGGATCACGTACAGCTTGCGCTCCAGCGCGTCTTGCACGATGACATCGTCGCCGCGGCCAATGAAAACCTGCTTGAGCAATGGCTCGGTCTTGCGCACGGTGGGCGACATGGGCATGTCTTTATCGACCGGCACGTCGCGCCAGCCCAGGAACACCTGGCCTTCGGCGGTAATCGCACGTTCCATTTCCTGCATACAGGCCTGGCGGGAGGCGTGTTCTTTTGGCAAGAAGATCATGCCGACGCCGTACTCACCCGCTGCGGGCAAGGTCACACCCTGCTTGGCCATTTCTTCGCGGTACAGCGCGTCGGGGATCTGGATCAAGATGCCCGCGCCGTCGCCCATCAGCTTGTCAGCGCCCACGGCGCCTCGGTGGTCGATGTTCTCCAGTATCTTCAGCGCCTGGGTGACGATATCGTGGCGCTTTTCGCCTTTGATATGAGCCACAAAACCCAGACCGCAAGCGTCATGCTCGTTGCCGGAAGAATACAAACCGTGTTCGTTGAGATACTGGATCTCGGCAGCCGTTGTCATGGCGCTCTCCTATAGTGTTTCGCGGGGATTGCAAGCATAAAGGACAGCAACAACAATGCCAAGCACAATAATCGGGGTCAGATTCCAATTAACTCAAAATGAACTGCATCAAAAAATATTTAGGGACAAATCAAAATAAATAGCAAAGAGTGTTTATTTAATAAGCGCTGAAAGCCTTTTTCATATCCCCTCTTTTCGCGAAACTGGGCGGCCAGCAACAGACTGCGTCAACCTGCGATCGGTTCTCTTTTGTAAATCCGCAACAAAATCCGCATCCCCTAACGCCCACCCCCGGAGCGCGGATTCGGTCAGTTCATGCTGCTGGGTCGCCGTGATGCCGGCCTGCACCAAATTGGCGTAGGCCGCTTCACGGGCAAATGGCGTATTGCCCAAGTTCCACCACAGCGGGTGGGGCGCGACCAGCTTGTCCGCACGCAGGCCGATCGCATGGCCGTAGCTGGACCACGGATAGTCGCGCGGGTCCTGCACCAGGCCGGCACGCACGGGGTTCAGGTCAATATAGACCATGCAGGCCAGCAGATAGCGCTCGGTCTGCACCAGCGTGGACCGGTAACGCCCTTCCCACAACGTGCCGCTGCGGCCCTGCTTATCGTTGAAGTAGCGCACATAGCGCCGCCCGACCGCCTGCATCATCTGTGGCAGGCCCCGGTCCGTTTCCGGCGTGGCCAGCAGATGGAAATGGTTGCCCATCAGCACATAAGCATGCACCTGCACATCAAAACGCTTAGCGTTCTCGGCCAGCAGATCGATGAAGAAGTTGTAGTCCGCCGCTTCCTCAAAGATAGCCTGACGGTTGTTGCCGCGCTGGATCACGTGGTGGGGAACACCGGGCAAGGTCAGTCGGGGAAGGCGGGCCATACGCAAAAAAGTTGGAGCCAAGGAATGCCGATGGTAATTGGAATCTGACCCCTATTTTTCTTTACAAAAGATTACGGCAAAAGTTGTAGATGTCTGACGGCTGTGAATTGTTATAGAAGGGTCGGCAACATATGGCTTGCCACGGAGAAAACACAATGCGTATTCGATTTGCGGTTCCGGTTCTGGCGGGTTTATTGGGCGCTGTAGCGCTGTCTGGCTGCGTAGTGGCACCGCCCAGGCAACAGATCGTCTACACCACGCCTGCACAACCCGCAGGCCCCGTGGTGTACACCGAAGTTGCACCTCCTCCGCCCCAGGTGGAGGTGATTGGCGTAGCACCTGCCCCCGGCTATTTCTGGCTGTCAGGCGTGTGGATCTGGGAAGGTGGCCGCCATGTATGGCACCCCGGCCACTGGGAAGCCCACCGCCCGGGCTACGCCTGGACTCCGCACCGCTGGGTGCAGACCGGCCACGGTTGGCAACTGCACGGTGGCTTCTGGGCGCATGGCTAGAAGCTAAGCACTGGCTATAGTGCTGGTTTCAGGCAGCTTGAAACGGGTATCCGCCAGGCCAGACAAGCCAAACTCAGCCAGCAGACTAGCCAAGCGCTCGGCTGCGGCCCGCTTTTTCTGGCCGGTATATTTGGCGATGATGAGCTCGTTCTTCATGCTGTGCTCCCAGCCCACCAGCTCGGTCACGGTGACCTGGTAGCCCCAGGCTTCCAGGTACAGACAGCGCAGCACATTGGTGACCTGGCTGCCCAGCTCCCGGGTGTGCAACGGGTGACGCCACAGCTCGGCCAGCGGAGTTTTGGTGCCATTCAAGGCCTTGTTCTGGCGCAGACAAGCAGCCACCTCGGCCTGGCAGCAAGGCACGAGCACCATGGCCCTCGCCTTCTTTTGCAAGCCGAAGGCAATGGCGTCATCGGTCGCGGTGTCGCAGGCATGCAGCGCGGTCACAACGTCAATGCGCTGTGGCAACAGGTCTGAGCCAGTGGACTCGGCCACACTCAGGTTCAGAAACGACATCCGGGCGAAGCCCAAGCGTGCCGCCAACTCCTGCGACTTCGCGACCAATTCGGCACGGGTCTCTATGCCATAGATATGGCCCGCCCCCAAAGCCTTGAAGAACAGGTCGTAGACGATGAACCCCAGATAGGACTTGCCCGCGCCGTGGTCGGCCAGGGTCAAGCCGGCCTCGCCCGCAGGCATCTCTTTCAGCAGCTTTTCGATGAACTGGAACAGGTGGTAGACCTGCTTGAGCTTGCGGCGCGAATCCTGGTTAAGTTTGCCGTCACGGGTAAGGATGTGCAGCTCTTTGAGCAGCTCAACGGACTGGGCCGGGTCGATTTCAGGCGGCAGCGCAGGAGCCACTAGCAACTTGTGTTTAGGAATCTTCATGGGGTGATCGTAACGACTCGGAGGCCACACCAGGAACCCATGGGACCGGCTGTGCCGGACCATCGGGTTCGCCCCCTGCAAGGGGGTTGGCGGCCACACGAAGTGGGCAAGCCTGGGGGTGTGCAGTTGCAGCCACGCCAAGCGAATCCCAGCCGGCTTGCCCCAATGCCTCCAGTGTTTCCATATTGCGCTCGAAGATGGCCTCGGCCTCGGGGAAGGCCGCTACGGCGCGGTCGATGCTAGCCTCGCGCAGCAAATGCAGGCAGGGGTAAGGGGCGCGGTTGGTGTAGTTGGTGATGTCGTCAGGCTCGGTGCCGCCAAACTGGAAGTCGGGGTGAAAGCTGGCGATCTGCACCGTGCCTTCCAGTCGCATGCGGCGCAGCACGCGGTCTGCCTCGCCCAGGAAAGCATTGAAGTCCAGAAAGTCTTGCAGCACCCTAGGCGCTATCAAAAGTGTAGTATCCCGCGCAGACGGTTCCTGCGCTAGAAGCCCATTAAGCTCTTCAATCAACTGCTCGCGCAAAGCCTCGGCATCCAGCGCTGGACTGACGGCATAGTGGATCTGGCCCTTGGTATGCACGGCCTTGGCGAAGGGACATAGGTTCAGGCCAATCACGGCGCGCTCAAGCCAGCGGCGCATGTCATCCACCACAGTGGCATCGCTTGGGACCAAGGCATTAGTCATAGAAATCGGTTCGGCTGGGCCAGCAGCAGGCGCGCCAGCTCGTCCATCAGGCCTTGGTTGATTTCTGCGGCGGGTCGCTCGGCGCTCAATACATCAAAGCCATTGGCGTTGCTGATGCGGAATGCCAGCAGGGCCTGGTCATGGTCGGGCGTGATGCGTACGCTGCCCATCAACTCGGTCATGTATTCAAAGCGGATAGATAAGAGCTTGCGCGACTCGGGGTGGCGTATCTCTTGCCGATCGTGCTTCAGGCGGCCCAGAGTCAGTCGCGACTCAACGCGCTCCAGATCGGGCGGAAAGTTGACGCTGACCGCCCCCTTCACCGGTGGCCCATCCAGCGGCACCACACGCCAGCCCATGCCAATGTAGTCCACCACATCGACCCCACGCAGCCGCTTCTGGCGCACATCGCAACGAAAATCGACCAGGCGCATGGCGGGCCAGGGGGTCTTGCCGTCGAGCGAGAAAGCCGGCGCGAGCGGCGTGATCACACTCAGCTGCTGTGCCAGGTCAACCAGGTAGCTAGCAATCGTCTTGCAGGCTGCCTCGGTCTGGGCCAAACGGGTCTCGGCCGTGTGCTGTTGCGCACTGTGCTGGTCGCGCAGTGCATGGGCCTGGTTTTTGAGTTGGTTCAGAAAACTCATCGCGGCTCCAAATCACATAGGCATGGGGTCATCATCCCCACAATTTCTGGCCCGTCAAGCGTTCGTGCTCGCGGGCGGCGTAACGGTCCGTCATACCGGCGATGTAGTCGGCCACATTGCGCGGCACGGCCTCCGTCTCGCGCGAGGCAAAACGCGCCGGCATCTCCTGAGGCGCGGCCAGATAGGCGTCGAACAACTGGCGCACCATGGTCTTGGCCAGGTCCATCGTCTCTACCACGCGGGGGTGGCGGTACAGGTTCTTCATCAAAAAACGCTTCAGCTCCAGGGACTGGACGCGCATGTGTGGGGTAAACGACAGCAGGGGTGGACACAGCCGCGCGGCATCCGCATCCATGGGGCCAGCTGCCTGCACGGCGGCTTGGGTGGCCGCAATCACGTCATACACCTGGGCACTGAGCATGCGGCGGATGGACTCGTACAACAGGCGGCGGGCCGGCAGCTGTGGGTATTCAGCCAAGGTCTGGTCATGGAAGTGGGCCACCAACGGCACCTCTTGCAGCTGCTCCAGCGTGATCAGGCCAGACCGTACGCCGTCGTCAATGTCGTGTGCGTTGTAGGCGATTTCGTCCGCCAAATTGCACAGCTGCGCCTCCAGGCTGGGCTGGGTGTGCGCCAGAAAGCGCTGGCCTACGTCACCACGGCCATCGGGGTGTACGGGCGCCAAGGCCTCCAGCTTTTCGGCGTTGCTGCGAGAGCAGTGCTTCAAAATGCCTTCACGGGTCTCAAAAGTGAGGTTCAAGCCGTCGAACTGAGGGTAGCGCTCTTCCAGCGCATCGACCACGCGCAGACTTTGCAGGTTGTGCTCGAAACCGCCGTAGTCAGCCATGCAGGCGTTCAGCGCGTCCTGGCCCGCATGGCCAAACGGGGTATGACCCAGATCATGCGCCAGAGCAATCGCCTCCACCAGGTCTTCGTTCAGTGCCAGCGCCCTGGCGATGGAGCGACCCAGTTGTGCCACCTCGATGGAGTGGGTCAGGCGCGTACGGAACAAGTCACCTTCGTGGTTCAAAAACACCTGGGTTTTGTAAACCAGACGCCGAAAAGCGGTGGAATGGACGATGCGGTCACGGTCGCGTTGGTATTCAGTGCGCGTGGGCGCAGCCACTTCCGGAAAGCGGCGACCCCGCGTAGCGGCCGGGTTGCAGGCGTAAGGGGCTAATTGCATCATTCCAATCCAACAGGCCGCTAGCGCATATAGAGCCTGCGCAAGCAGCTACCAATTAAATAGCAAACAGGTGCAGACTAGGCGCAGCAGTAATCAACCACTTCACGCACCAGTGCATCGGGCGCACCGCGCATCACTGCGTTGCCTGGCGGCTGAATGAGCACGAACTTGATTTCACCGGCCTCGGACTTTTTATCCACCCGCATCAGCTGCAGGTAGCGGCCCGCGTTGTCGGTAGCATCCAGCACGGCGCCGCGCGTGGGCAAACCCGCCTGCTGCACCAGGCGGGTCAGGCGCTCAACAAACGGCATGTCCACGCCGCCCAGGCGCTGGGACAAATGCGCCGCCATTACCATGCCGCTCCCCACGCCCTCGCCGTGCAGCCAGGCGCCGTAGCCCATGCCGGCCTCGATCGCATGGCCGAACGTGTGGCCAAAATTCAGAATCGCCCGCAGGCCGGACTCACGCTCATCCTGGCCCACCACATGGGCCTTGATCTCGCAGCTGCGCTTGACGGCGTAACCCAGGGCGGCTGGGTCGCCCGCGCGCAAAGCATCGATATTCGCCTCCAGCCAATCCAGCAGCGCCATGTCGGCAATCGGGCCGTATTTGATGACTTCGGCCAAGCCAGCGCTGAGCTCACGCGCCGGCAAGGTGGCCAAGGTATCCAGGTCGCACACCACTTTGCAGGGCTGGTAGAAGGCGCCCACCATGTTCTTGCCCAGCGGATGGTTGATAGCTGTCTTGCCGCCCACCGAAGAGTCCACCTGGGCCAGCAGCGTAGTGGGTACTTGCACAAAGGGCACTCCGCGCATGTAGCTGGCGGCGGCAAATCCGGTCATATCCCCCACCACTCCGCCACCCAGCGCAAACAGCACCGTCTTGCGGTCGCAGCCGTGGCCCAGCAGGGCATCGAAAATCAGATTCAGGGTTTCCCAGGTCTTGAACGCCTCGCCATCAGGTAGCACCACGGTGTGGATGGCCGCGTAGCGCCCCTGCAGTGCGGCCTGCAAACGCTGGGCATACAGCGGACCCACCGTAGTGTTCGTCACGATCAAGGCCGCAGCGGCGCGCGGCAGATCGGCCCAGGTGGCGGGGTTGTCCAGCAACTGGGTGCCGATCACGATGGGATAACTGCGGTCACCCAGGCTGATGGAAACGGTTTGAGGGGCAGCGGCGGAAGTAGCAGAAAGGGCATGCATAGCCGCACAGTTTAAGGCGGAACGCCGGGCCTACCGCCAGCGCCACTCACTCAGTTGGAGGATGGGGCGTACCCAGCTCCAGCTGCATCACAATCATGTTCACCAGATTGGCGACCGATGGACGACCGGTCTCAATCACGAAATGCGCCGTCTCCCGGTACAGGGGGTCCCGCACCCCAAACAAATCGCGCAAACGGGTCAAAGGATCATTCACCTGCAGCAAAGGCCGGTTCACGTCGTTGCGCACGCGGCGAAACACTTCTTCAGGTGTGGAACGCAGGTAAATCACCTGGCAACGCTCCTTCAGGTGTAGGCGATTGGCCGGCCGCAAGGTTGCGCCGCCACCGGTCGCCAGCACGCCATGCGGCTGCAGCGTCAGTTCGTCCAACACAGACTCTTCCACATCGCGGAAACGCGCTTCCCCCTCACGTTCAAAGAACTCACGGATGGAGCAGCCGATGCGCTGCTCTATGACGTGGTCCGAGTCAGTGAAGGGGACTTGCAGCCGCCGGGCGAGTTGGCGGCCGACGGTGGATTTACCGGAGCCGGGGAGGCCTACGAGAGAGATCAAATCAGAAAGGAACCCGGGTTACATTGCCTTTGGGCGTAGTAACAGTCACAGTTACCTGCACTGTGGTGCAGTCTGAGGCGCCGTCCAATGCCACCACATGGGTAGTAGCACTTATAGCCCCCCCCGGCACAGTAGCAGAGGTTACAGACTTAACAGTACACAAAGGACTCGTCGAAGTAATGGCTGCAGCCACAGTGGAGCCACTGGGCATCGCATTCCCTCTATTGGTGGAGTCTTGGATAATGACGGAGAAACCCGATGCAGTACGTGATCCACTGAGCGCCATTCGGGCATTCAAGCCCGCAGACCAAGTAATGGTTGTCTGGCGGCGAACCTTGATAGAACTACTCCACCTGCCGTCACATGTATTCGCAACCCAGGGAGTATTCGAATCAGTCGCCACGCAAGCAGTGGTACCAGTCTGGCCACCGTTAACCAACTCATCACCTGCGTTAAAAGTCAAATTACCGTCTACATCTTTGTAGGCTTGACCTATATCGGTGAACGTTTCACCACTGTCGTACGCACCACTGCCGTTGGTATCTACAAAGCTTTCCTCTCCATCCAAATAAGCCAAAACAATATCCCGTCCATTCACAGGCGGCGTGCCAGCATCGGCCCTGTAAGTCACAGTACAAACAGAGTTAGACAGCACGCACCCGCCGTCGACGTTGCCAGATGCTGCAACAAAAGTCACGGCAGTGCCGTCTGGTACGTTGTTACCAGAGCGGTCGCTGACAGAAAAAGTTAACTTCGTGGTCAAACCTGTCCAAGATAAAGCCTCCAAACTATGTTCATTGGCCTCCAGCACAGCCTTCGACTGCGACGGTGTGCCCGATGTCACCACCAGGCTATTAGAGGACGCCGTGATCGCTGTGTTGGAATCCAAAGTTGCGACAACAACCACCGGAACTGGGATAGTGCCCGACGCGATCGTGACAGACACATATCCATCGGTATCGGTGGTCAACCCCGTACTGGCGCTGGCAAAAGTGACTCCCGCCGCTGCGACGGTAGTGGGCAGTGAAAAACTCACCGCCTGCGAAGCCAAGCCGGTGGTTCCGCTGGCATCTACAACCCTGAATCTCAACGTCGCGTTTTTAACGCCAGTCGGCGCTGTAGACACATAAATCTTGCCTGTCGTGGGCGACGTCACCGAATCAAACACCATATTGGTAGCCGTCGCAGCTGCCACCACCACCGACGTAGTTTGGTCGGTGGCACCTGTTGCAGAAGCAGTCAACGTGACAGAGCGCCCTCCGCAAGCGGACAAAGACTTGTAAGTGGAGCTCGCCACACCATTACTTGGGGTGGGCACGCTAGCAGGACTGAAAGTGCCACAACTGGCAGTAAATTTCACATTCACGCCTGCTGCAGCCGCGCCCTCCACCATACCCACCACAGATACAGACGAAGTACCCAGGGCAGCAATACTGGCAGGCGAAGCCGCCAAATTGGAAAGTGACACGTTGGCCGCAGTGGTGCTGAAATTAAGGCTGGATGAAACTGTGGTGCTGCTCACGGTCGTGGTTGCAGTCAGTCGTGCGGCGCCCGTCGTGGTGAGATCAAGCGGGCTGATCAATATCTTTGCAACGCCGCTGCTGTCGGTCAACGCAGCAGTATCTGAGGCACTACCCGCCAAGGTTGCAACCGTGTACGTGGTGGAAAAAGTTACCAACTGGTTAGGCAATGCCGCGCCACTAGAGTCGGTCACGACGGCTTTTGCATAGTAATTGGCACTTTTACTAATGGCATTTGCAGTGAGCGCCGCGCCAGACCCATTCACCAAGGACAAAGCAATGGCTGGCAAAGAGGTGGTTGTTGTCGTAGTGGTGGAGCCACCTGTAGCCCCAGGATTCCCCCCACCTCCGCAAGCGGCCAGCACAACTGCGGCCAATAGCAACAACCAATATTTCACATAACGCATAGATCTTCCCTGCTTTGAATTCGACAGCAATTACCGCGCGGCGGAGCGCTCAATAATCATCTTGGGCGTAATAAACACCAGCATTTCTTTCTTGGTACTTGCCTGAGTTTTTGTTTTGAACAGATTACCCAAATAAGGTATGTCGCCCAATACGGGCACCTTGGTCACGCTGTCTGTCTCATCGAGAGTAAAGATACCGCCAATAACCACTGTCCCGCCGTTTTCCACCAGAACCTGAGTCTTAATGTGCTTGGTATCAATCGCTATACCCGCTGAGGTGGTTTCACCACGGCTATCTTTATTGATATCAAGATCCAGAATGATATTGCCCTCAGGGGTGATCTGCGGGGTGACTTCCAGCTTCAGGTTGGCCTTGCGGAAAGCGACAGATGTTGCACCGCTGGATGTTGCCTGTTGGTAAGGAAACTCGGTACCCTGCTCAATCAATGCCTTAGTCTGGTCGGCGGTCACAATGCGCGGGCTCGATACCAGCTTACCCTTCCCATCGTTTTCCAAAGCCGATATCTCCAAGTTCAAGAAGCGATTCGCTGCACTGCTAAAAATGGACAACGCAAAAGACGCTGCGTCATACCCTCCCTGCCCTACGGCCCCCAGATTCACAAAATTGCTACTGGTATCCACAGCCGCCCCACTCGAGCCATTGCTAGCCGTCACATTGCTGTAACTCGTACCAACCGTAAAACGGGTGTTACCAGAAAGTCCGTAGCTGCCTGCGGCAGTTCCCGAAGTAGTCGAACTTCCCGCCGTAGAGCCCAGCTTTACACCCAGTGATTTACCGAATGTATCTGAGGCCTCGACAATTCGCGCCTCAATCAAAACCTGACGTACGGCAATATCCAGCTTTTTGATGAGTTCCTGAACAGCTAACAAACGGCTCGGAATATCTGTTACGAACAACTGGTTGGTACGCGGCTCAGATATCGCGGTGCCACGAGCGCTGAGAAAGCGCGGGCCGGTGCTGACAGTTCCGTTCGCAGAGCCACCCAATTGCGTCACGATATCCGACGCTTTGGCATAGTTCATTTGGAACGACTGGGTCTGCAAAGGCTCCAATGCCTGCATAGATGCGATGGATTCCAAGTCCTTTTTGGTACGCGCGTCAATTTCGTCCTTGGGGGCAATCCACAAGACAGAACCCGACTTGCGCATGCCCAAGCCCTTGGAGTCCATGATGATTTGTAGTGCCTGATCCCACGGCACATCTTTCAGGCGCAAGGTAACCGACCCGGTTACCGAGTCAGAGGTCACCACGTTGAAGTTAGTGAAGTCGGCAATGACCTGCAGCAATGCCCGCACTTCAATGCTCTGGAAGTTCAGCGACAGCTTTTCACCAGAGAACCCTGGCGTTTGCACCAGCTTGGTGGTGTCTACTTTTTGTTGGCGTATCTCGACTACAAACTGGCCATCGCTTTGGTAGGCGCTGTGGTCCCAGGCGCCTTTAGGCTCAATAACCATGCGAACACGATCACCTTGTTGGGTGGTGGTGATGGTTTGAACGGGGGTACCAAAATCAGCGACATCCAAGCGGCGACGCAAACCCTCGGGCAAGGTAGAGCTCAAGAACTCCACCACCAAACTCTGGCCTTGCTGGCGCACATCCACACCGACCTGGCTGTTTTGCAGGGAAACGATCACACGACCCGCATTGTCATCAGCGCGGCGGAAATCAATATCCTTTAGCGGCGCCTTGTCTCGGCTGCCGTTATCCGCAAAAGTGGGCGCCGCAGCCATAATCGGAGCCGAGGCAACTGGGTCGAGCACCACCAGCAAAGATTTGCCCTTGATTTCCGCCTTGTAGGAAGTAGCTTGCTTGAGATTGAGCACCACGCGCGAACGCTCACCCACTTGAACCACATTCACAGAACGCAAATTACCCTGGTTCACATCAATAGACGAACGGCCAATGCCGTTGGACACACCAGGGAAATCCAATGCGATGCGGGCAGGAGACTGGATGGACACACCAGAAGGCAAAGCGGCCAATGGCGCAGAAAGATCAATCCGAATAACTTCGGATCCCCCTTGCAGGGAACCTGTCACAGATTCGATCGCAGTCTGGGCATGTGCTGTGACCGAGACCACAGCCATTACCAATGCGATTGCCAAACGGTCTAGCATGTGCCACCCCTTCAGATTTTGCTTTTTCATTTCGCTCTCTCTTGTAGCACCAAACTAGCCTGCCGCTCGACCCAATCACCCGTGGCGTCTTGCACGATTTCCCGCAAACTCATTTCGGACTCGTCAATCTTGGTCACCAAACCGTAGTTCAAACCCAAGTGGTTGCCTACACGGACCTGGTACAACAAATTATCAATACGCACCAAAGCCACGGGTTGACCGGCTTTGCGCAAGCTACCGACCATGACCATGGAGTCCACAGGATAGGCCTCAAGTGCCTCCTTACGACGGGCCAATTCTGGCGCGATCAATGCAGTGTTCGCCACGCTCTGGGTTGAATCGCGCTTAAGTGCCTGCGTCAACTTCTGCAGGTTAAACGGGTCTACAGCGCCTTCTTGAGTATAGGCCTGGGGAATAAATTTCTTAGGCTCAACCAATGGGATGACACGTGGATGAACCGTGCTGCGTTGCTCACTCATCCATTGGCGCAACTCATCTTCACCGGATGCACCGCACCCAGCCAACAGCGCAATCGAAAACCCAACCAATGCATACGACAGGAACCTCATTTTTTGGCTCCTGGTTTCTGCGCCGCAATTTCATCGGCATCCAGATATCGGAAAGTGCGCGCAGTCACATCCATCGACAAGTTGCCATCTGCTAATGGCTGAATTGAAAGATTATTTAAAGTCACAATGCGCGAAAGATTCGCCACATCGGAAGCAAAAGATCCAATATCGTGATAACGCCCAGTAACTCTTACGGCAATAGGAAGCTCTGCGTAATAATCTTTAACAATTACTTGCCCAGGACGGAAAACTTCAAACTGCAAACTTCGTCCCAAGCCTGCCTGGTTAATATCCGACAGCAATGCCGCCATTTCCGCCTTGCTTGGCAATTGCTTTTCCAGCTGCGTCACATATTGCTGCACCTGCTCACGCTGCTTCTTCAGCGCATCCAAGTTCACCGCCTTGGCAAATTTTTTCTGGTACGTGTCGCGTAGCTCTACTTCTTTGGCGCGCTCAGCATTGAGGTCATCTTCGTAGCTGCTAAGCCAGGCAAACCAGAGAGCAAAAACCACGGCCAAAATTACAGCCAAAAACAATAGCGCGCGAGGCACCACGGGCCATTGCGACGGATCACTGGGGTGCAAGTTGCGAAACTGCTTTTGCACCGTCTCCTGTACCGCAGGGAGGTCAATATTAAATGAAGGTTTTTTAGCCATGACAGTCTTGCTATGGACGAGCGGGAGCAGAAGCTGGAACGGCATCGGAAGCATCAGCGGCTTTTTGCACTTCGCTGGATCGCATCAATCGCACACGTAGATTGAATTTGGCCACGCGCCGTTGATCCCTTGGCGTCAACGCTACGCTGCCTGCGACGATTTCCGTCAATTCGGGACGTGAGAGCCAAGGGGAGTTGTTTGCCAAATTCCTCAATAGCTCGGAAATACGCTCGTTCGATTGCGCCACGCCTTGTATGGCGACGCTTTGGCCTTCCTGCTTAAGGCTGGTGATATAGGTGCCGTCCGGCAGCTGTTTCACCAACTCATTCAGCAGATACACCGGCAGATTTCTATCCGCCTGCAAGTCTTCCACCGCCTTCTGGCGTTCCGTCAAAGCCTTGATCTCCGCCTCGATATTGGCGATTTCCTTGATCTGCCCGTCTAGCACCGCGACTTCTTTGGTCAAAAAAGCATTGCGCTCTTGCTGATCAGATATCTGGTTTTCATACCAAAGAAATCCCACACCTATCAGCAAGGCGCCAAACACTGCAGACAGCGCCAAGGTGGCGTTGAAAGTCTCACGCCTACGCTTTCGGGCCGCCTCACGGTGCGGCAATAGATTGATCAGAATCACTGCAGAAACCTCCGCATGGCCAGACCACAAGAGGTCAAATACGAAGGCGCTTCGCGCATCACTTTGTTCAGACGCACGTCACTACCCATTTCCATGCCATCGAACGGATTGACCAAAGTGCAGGCAAATGAAGAAACCTGGGTCACCGCCTCGACAAGGCCCGGCAAGGAGGCAGAGCCTCCAGCCAGAAACACCATGTCCACCGAGTTATACGGCGTACTGGTGAAGAAGAATTGCAGCGCCCGCCCGACTTCCTGGGCCAAGCTATCCACAAAGGGCTGCAGTACGACGCTGGCGTAGTCCTCTGGCAGTTCACCGCTGCGTTTTTTGGACTCTGCCTCTTCCGGGGAAAACCCATACTGCCGGACGATCAGTTGCGTCAGCTGAGCACCACCAAACGCCTGGTCACGCTCATACAAGACCTCGTCGTTGCAAATGATCTGCATACTGGTGGTCAAAGCTCCTACCTCAAACAGTGCCACCTTGAGGTTGACACCTTGGTTGGGCATGCGCTCAATCAACCGCGAAGCTGCCAAGCGAGAGGAGTAGGACTCAATGTCCAAAACGACTGGGTTCAGGCCTGCAGCCTCCGCCAACCCTTGTCGATCTTGAACTTTTTCTTTGCGCGACGCGGCAATCAACACATCCACATCGCCTGCAGAACTTGCACTCGGGCCCACCACACAAAAATCCAAGCTCACTTCTTCCAGAGAAAACGGGATGTATTGATTGGCCTCTGATTCGACCTGGACTTCCAACTCCATATCAGACATGCCACCAGGCAACACGATTCGCTTGGTAATCACGGCCGATGGAGGCAACGCCATGGCCACGTTCTTGGTGCGAGTACCGCTTTTCTTGACCAACCGACGCACAGCTTCCGCTACTTCGTCGAATTTTTCGATATTTCCATCGGTGATCCAGCCGCGTTCGAGCGGCTCAATCGCGCACCGCTTCAAAACCAAATTACCGGCAGCATCGTGGTCCAGCTCGACCAGCTTCAGGCTGGATGAGCTCACGTCAATACCCAATAGCGGCAAAGGTTTACGGCTGAATAACGATCCCAATGAGATCAAATCCTTCTCCTGGTAGTGCGCAAGACGCTACAAAATCTAACAAATTTTGGGGATGCTATCAGCAAGATTGGGGCCGGCAAAGCATATTTATCAATACGCCGAACCCATTCGTGGCTGAAAAACACCGCTGCTGCGGCATGGTATCCGGACAATGCGCCAAGTCTACTGCGTGAGCCATACCGAGCGTAAAGGCAAAATGAGGGCAATTTACGTAGCTTTCATTCCCATCGTCCCTATTTGGCACTCTGTTTGTTATGCCCACAAAACCCACGTCTAGTGCCCCGCCTCCCGCGCCCAAGTCCCGATCCACTCTGGCCACCTGGTCCCTACGTTTGCTGCTGTGGGGCTCAGGTATCGTTGCTGCGGGCGTACTGGCTGTTGCATTAGTTATCGGCATCGCACTGGCGGTTGCATACCCCAACTTGCCCGATATTTCGGATCTTTCCGACTATCGCCCCAAGCTTCCTTTGCGGGTGTTCTCGTCCGAGGGCATCTTGTTGGGCGAATATGGGGAAGAACGCCGCTCCTTAACGCCCATCAAAGAAATCCCGCAGGTCATGAAAGATGCCGTTCTGGCCATCGAAGATGCGCGCTTTTACCAGCACGGCGGCGTGGATTACAAAGGCATGGTGCGCGCCACGCTGGCCAATTTGGGGCACGTCAAAAGCCAGGGCGCCTCGACCATCACCATGCAGGTGGCGCGTAACGTCTATCTGACCGCTGAGAAAAGCTATACACGCAAGATCTATGAAATCCTGCTGACCTTCAAGCTGGAGCACGCCTTCAGCAAGGACCAGATTCTGGAAATCTATATGAATCAGATCTTCCTAGGCAACCGTGCCTATGGCTTTGCAGCTGCGGCAGAAACCTATTTCGGCAAACCACTGAAAAACATCTCGGTTGCCGAGGCCGCCATGTTGGCAGGCCTGCCCAAGGCACCCTCCGCTTACAACCCGATCACCAACCCGTCCCGCGCCAAGGTGCGTCAGCAGTACATCATTACCCGGATGGAGGAAAACGGCTTCATCACCGAGGAACAGGCCAATGCCGCGCGCAAGGAAGAGCTGAAAGTTCGCTCTGGCGCCAGCAACGACCGCGTACATGCCGAATACGTGACCGAAACCGTGCGACAGCTGATGTTCAACCAATACGGCGAAGAAACCTACACCCGTGGGCTGAATGTGTACACCACGCTCAAAGCCGAAAACCAGGACGCAGCCTACAAATCCCTGCGCAGGGGCTTGATGGACTTCGAGCGCCGCCAGATCTACCGCGGCCCGGAAAAATTTGTCACTTTGCCCACCAAAGCCGATGAAGTGGACGATGCGATTGACGAAGCCTTGACCGACCACCCAGACAACGGCGACGTAATGTCAGCCATCGTGCTGGACGCCAACCCCAAGAAGATCACTGCCGTGCGCCAAAACGGCGATGCAGTGGAAATCACCGGCGACGGGCTCAAGCCAGCCCAATCCGGCCTGTCCGACAAAGCCCCGCCCAATATCAAGATCCGCCGCGGCGCCATCATCCGCGTCACCAAGACGCCGAAAAACACCTGGGAAATCACCCAGCTGCCCGAGGTCGAAGGCGCTTTCGTGGCCCTGGACCCACGCGACGGAGCCATCAAGGCTCTGGTCGGAGGCTTCGACTTCCAGAAAAACAAGTTCAACCACGTTACCCAGGCCTGGCGCCAACCCGGCTCCAGCTTCAAGCCTTTTATTTACTCTGCGGCGTTGGAAAAAGGCTTTACGCCGGCCACGGTGGTCAACGATGCGCCGCTATTCTTTGATGCGGGCGTGACCGGCGGCCAGCCCTGGGAGCCCAAAAACTACGACGGCAAGTTTGAAGGTCCGATGCCATTGCGCACCGCCCTTGCCAAGTCGAAAAACATGGTGTCCATTCGCATTCTGCAGGCCGTGGGACCCCAAACGGCCCAGGAATGGATCACCCATTTCGGCTTCGAGGCCGAAAAGCACCCGGCCTACCTGACCATGGCACTGGGCGCGGGCTCGGTCACACCCATGCAGATGGCCACGGCTTACTCGGTATTTGCCAATGGCGGCTACCGCATCAACCCCTGGCTGATTACCAAGGTCACAGACCAACGCGGAAAGGTGCTGGTCGAAACCAAGCCCAACGGACTGAACGAGACCATGCGCGCCATCAGCCCGCGCAACGCGTTCATGATGTCTAGCCTACTGAATGAAGTCACGTTGCGCGGTACTGCCGCCTCGGCCCAGCGCATCTTGAAACGCCCCGACGTGTACGGGAAGACCGGCACCACCAACGACTCGATAGATGCCTGGTTCGCGGGCTACCAGCCCACGCTCACCGCCATCACCTGGATTGGCTACGACACCCCACGCAACCTGGGCGCACGCGAAACCGGCGGCGGGTTAAGCCTGCCGGTGTGGATCAGCTTCATGGAAAAGGCCCTCAGCGGCGTACCCGTGGCAGAACTCGTGGCACCCGAGGGCGTGACCAACGTGGGCGGAGAATGGTTCTACAACGAATACAGCCGCACCAGCGGAGTCTCCAGCCTGGGCCTGGACGACAAGGGGGCCGCCACCAATGGCGGCACAGCGCCCCCAGCACCACCGGCCACCGAGGAGCGCAACCGCATCCTCGACCTGTTCAAAAACTGATCAGGCGGAGAACACCAGCGGCAGGCCCGCCTGCGCGCTGGCATCACGCGACAGGCTGGCAAAAAACTCGCCCTGGCCCTTGGTATCTCTCCACTGCTCGCTATCAAACTTGTAGTGGTAGCCGCCCGACTTGGCGGCCATCCATACCTCTTGCAGAGGCTTTTGCAGATTGATGATGATCTGGCTGCGGTTAGGGAAGGTCAGCGTCACCATGCCGCCGGTGCGCTGGTTGTCGATATCCGCGTCGGTGCTGTCGTTGATGCGGTCGCAGCTTGCCTCCACAGCCTGAAGCAAAATTTCTGCGCGGTCCATGAACTCGGGGTCGGTCATACAATTTCGCCATGTTGAAGTTAAGCCAAATTCTAGTCAGACCCGTTGTTGCTACCGCCTGTATGGTGATTCTGGGCGCCTGCGGCCAGAAGGGTGAGCTCTACCACCCGACCGAGCCAGCCGCAGCCAAGCGCGCCACGCTGCCGCAAACACTGACGCCAGAGATACTTAAACCGGCAGAAAAGCCAGCCTCTGCCCCCTGAAAACCGCGACTTAAAGTGTTTTGCCGGAAAAGCTTGGATCTACAGGCTCGACCGTGAAAACACCTTGTATTCGCCATGGCCTTTGCCCTGCTGGCGCAACTAACATGGCACAAACTTTTTGCTCGACCATCCTATGACCTCCACGCCCCTGCCCGGCCAGCCCCATATTGCCTACCAAGACAACGTCCTCTGCGTGGAAGGCCAGTCGCTGGCGGCGCTGGCGCATACCCACGGCACGCCCTTGTACGTGTACTCCAAAGCCGCGATGCTGGACGCGCTAGCAGCCTACCAGCGCGGCTTTGCAGGGCGCAATGCGCAGATCTGCTACGCCATGAAGGCCAACTCCTCCCTGGGCGTGCTGCAGGTCTTTGCCGAAGCAGGCTGCGGTTTTGACATCGTGTCCCAAGGGGAGCTGGAGCGTGTGCTGGCTGCAGGAGCCGTGCCGTCCAAGGTGATCTTCTCAGGTGTGGGCAAGACCCGCGCCGAAATGCGCCACGCCCTGCAAGCGGGTATTGGCTGCTTCAACGTGGAAAGCACAGCCGAGCTGGAAGTGCTGAACGAGGTAGCCCTGTCCCTGGGGCTGCGTGCACCCATCAGCATCCGCGTGAACCCGAACGTAGACCCCAAGACCCACCCCTATATTTCCACCGGGCTCAAAGGCAACAAGTTCGGTATTGCCCACGAAGACACCCTCGCCACCTACCAGCGCGCGGCCAGCTTGTCCGGCCTGGAGGTGAAGGGCATTGACTGCCATATCGGCTCGCAGATCACCGAAGAAACGCCCTACCTGGACGCCATGGACCGCGTGCTGGACCTGGTGGACGCCATCGAAGCCGCCGGCATCACCCTGCACCACATCGACTTTGGTGGCGGCCTGGGTATCAACTACCAAGGCGACACGCCACCTGCCGCCGACGCGCTGTGGCACAAGCTGCTGGCCAAGCTGGACGCCCGTGGCTACGGCCAACGCCAGCTGATGATCGAGCCCGGCCGCTCCCTGGTGGGCAATGCCGGTGTCTGCCTGACCGAGGTGCTCTACCTCAAGCCCGGAGAGCAAAAGAACTTCTGCATCATCGACGCGGCCATGAACGACCTGCCCCGCCCGGCCATGTACCAGGCTTACCACCACATAGCACCAGTCACGCCACGCGCAGATGTCACCACTGCGTACGACGTGGTCGGCCCGGTGTGTGAAAGCGGAGACTGGATTGGCCGCGACCGCGACCTGGCGGTGCAACCCGGCGACGTGCTCGCCGTGCTGTCCGCTGGCGCCTACTGCATGAGCATGGCCAGCAACTACAACAGCCGGGGCCGCGCGGCGGAAATCTTGGTGGATGGAAACAAGGCCCACGTCATTCGCGCCCGGGAAAGCCTGGCCGACCAACTGCGGCTGGAAACACTGGTGCGTTAAATACTATTATTTTGATAGCTACCAGCGCATGTATTACTTGCGCCGGCGGGCTATTTGATCAATAAATGGCTTTAGCTTTTGAGTGGAATGCCGCCCAGCCTCTTCAGCACGGGCTGCACTTTCAGGATGTGCTGGATCTCGGTGCCGAACATGAGGTACAGCAACCCCCAATACACCAACAGCGCAATCAGGGGCGCCATGCCGTTCGTTACCGAGGCAATGCCTCCGTAGATCGCAGCGCCAAACCCTAGGCCCATCAGCAGCACAAAAACCAAGGTCGCCATGCTGCGGGACCAGTAGTAAATCTTGCCTCCGGGCAGCTTCACGCCGACGATGTTTTTGCCCGCCAGGTACAGCGTTACCGGATGGCCCAGGCCCCGGGGCATGAAGTCCTCCAGGCTTTGGGCCGTGGTGACTTTTTGCAGGATATGGTCCCCAATTTCGATGGTGTCGTAGCGGACAAATGATTTGCCCGCCGCGTTGCGGGTGACTGCTGCACTGCCGAGCATGGCCAGTGTTCCAGATATTTCTTGCATGGCGATGTCGCTTTTGGAAGTTACTTCTTGCTGCACAAGGTGACGCTACGGGCACCATCGCGCTCCACCGCCAATACGCTGGCCGACAGCGGCAGCGCCAACACGCCACTTCCGTTGAAAGTGCTGACAACCATGCCTGGGAAGGTCAGCAAGGCTCCATTGCTGGCGTTCACCTTGTTGTAAGACAGGGTTTCTGTCCAGCTGCTGGGGGTTTCTGCAGGGTTGGTCACGGCGTTGGTGTTGCCGTTGATCGCCAGGGTGGCGGTAGCGTTGCCGACCGGGCAGGTCCATCCGCCATTGAGCTCATTGCTCTGCAAGGTTTGCGCCTTCACCGCGTAAAAGTTACCCACACGCACCGTGTTGCTCAAGCCGCTGTCGCCATTGCCATAGCGGTCGATCAGCAGCACGGTGCCCAGGTTGCCGTTTTGCACCAGCAGATTGCCAAAGTCGTGGGTCTGGTTGTCGCCGCCTGTGATGGTTAATTTGTAGAAGCCTCCATTGCTGCCGCTCACCTTGCTGACGGCCAGCACGCCCTTCTCGGGTGCCTGGCCACTGCTGTCTACCACGGTGCAATTGCCGCTGCTATCCACCCCGCCACCCACACACAGGGTTGCGCTGGCGCCATTGCTGGAAATCGACAGCTGGCCTGCATAGAACTCGCTGTTCGTGCCGCCTACCTTGTCGCGGGTGGTGCCGATGAAGTTGTAGATACCGGCCAGCTTGCTGGCGTCAGCCACTTGGTAGGGCGTGCCCGAGACTTGGGCGGTTTGCCCTCCCACAGTCATGCTGCCCAGCAAGGCGCCCGTACGGGTGTCTTGGGTCAGGCTGACTTTGTTGGCCAACGTGTAGGTAACCACATCGCCCACAACGGTACGGCTCAGGGTGCCGGACTCGGCAGCCAGGGCGTATTGCGAGTTGTTGGGCGTCAAGGTGTAAGCCCCTGTGGTTTTGTTCACCACCAGGCGCCAGGTGTCGCCGATGCTGGCCAGCACGTCAAAGGCTTCTGAATTGCTATCGCTGGAGATAGCGGTGGCCGACAACGCGGTCAGGTTGTTGGAAGCCGCAGTTGCCACCGGCGAGGCCGTGTTGCTGCTCGTATCCGATGTCCCGCCGCCGCTACCGCCGCCGCAGGCGGTCAAAGCAGCAACCAAAAGAGCCGAGAGAGTCAGATGGATTTGTGGTGTCTTCATGAGGGGGGTCCGTAGTAAAAAAAGTAGCCGCCCGTCTTATTCGCTGCCGCGACACATTCGGTTCAAAAAATATGCACCGCTACGCAGCTATCATTCCGCCGACCCCATGCAGCCCCAGTCCCATCCGTCCGAACTGCTCGCCGCCATCCGCACCGGTGACACCCGCGCCCTTGACAGCCTGTACCGCAGCTGGTCGGCCAAGGTGCGGCTGTTTGCGCGCATGCAACTGGCGCCCAGCGGCTTGGATGCAGAGGCGCTGGCCGACGAAATCACGATTGATGTGTTCCACGACCTGTGGCGTGCGCCCGAGCGATTCGACGGACGTGTGGCCTTCAGCACCTGGTTGTTCACCCTGGCACGTAACAAAGCCATTGACCGCCTGCGCCATCTGCAACGCCGCGTGCCCACGGAAAGCCTGGACGATCTGGATGGCATAGACCCACCCGCCGACACGCAGTACGAGCCCCCTGCACAACTGGCACAACGGCAACGGCAGCACGGCGTAATGGACTGCCTGCGCCGCCTGCGCAACCCGCTGCAGCGCGAGGGCCTGATGCTCTGGGCGCTGGAGGACATGCCCCTGGCCGACATCGCCCTGCTGCAAAACAGCCCTGAAAACACCGTCAAGACGCGGCTCTACCATGGCCGCCTGAACCTGCGCGCCTGCCTGGAACGCTGGTTGGCCCAAGAAGGAGGCTCCGATGGCACATAGCCATTTAGACAGCGATGCGGACGCCGCACTGCACACCAGCCTGCAGCAGGCCCTGCACGCCGAGCTGACACACATCGATCCCGAAGCCGGGCTGGCCCAGTTGCACGCCCGCCTGCAAGCCGACGCAGCCCATGCTCCGGTACGCGCGCCCCAGCCGGCCTGGCACGATAGCCTGCGCCGCTGGTTCACCCGCTGGCCCACCGCCCTGGCCAGCCTGGTCATCGTGCTGCAGGCCGGGCTGCTGGCCTGGCAGAACCACGCGCCCCAGGAAGCCGCGGTGGCCTGGCGCGGCGGCGAGTTAGATGCCCTGCGGGCGGCCACGACCCCCGTGGTGGTGCAGTTCGCACCCCAAGCCTCGCTGCAAGAAGTCAGCGCCCTGCTGCACAGCCTGCAAGCTGAAGCCGTTGCCGGCCCTGATGCCCGTGGGCAATGGACATTGGCCCTGCCGGCCACGCAGGCCGAAGCGGCGCTGGCAAGCCTGCGTGCAAGCCCCCTGGTGCACTCGGCCACGGCCCCGTGACACTCCGCTCGCTGAGCCGCACACTGTGCGCCGCGCTGGCGTGCCTGGTACTTGTAGCCACAGCCCACGCTGAACGCTAT
Organism: Rhodoferax sp. SPJ21; assembly: GCF_058216335.1. Classification (NCBI taxonomy): domain Bacteria; kingdom Pseudomonadati; phylum Pseudomonadota; class Betaproteobacteria; order Burkholderiales; family Comamonadaceae; genus Rhodoferax; species Rhodoferax sp. SPJ21. The sequence continues at coordinate 918,333 of NZ_JBYZMO010000002.1, read as the reverse complement.
GCCGTCTTGGTAGGCGTGTCGCAACTGACCTACCAGCCACGCAACCTGTGGCTGGACGGACCGCAACACGACGTACAAGCCCTGCAAGCCACCCTGCCCGCCCAAGGCATTCGTGCAGACCACACCACCGTGCTGGCGGACGGCGTCGCTGGCGCCACCCCACCGACCCAGGCCGCTATCCTGAATGCGCTGGACGCACTCACTCCCCGGCTGCGGTCTGGCGACAGCGTGTTGCTGTACTGGTCGGGCCACGGCGTGCGCAGCCCGGCCCCACCCAAGCTGCGCCAGGAACCCGATGGGCAAGACGAATACCTGCTGGCACGCGATGCGCAGCTTGAGCGCCGCAGCGGCACCCCTGTGCTGCGCGGGGCCGTGCACGATGCTGCGCTGGGTGCGCGCATCGACGCGTGGCAAACCCGGGGCGCACAGGTGTTTGCGGTGTTCGACTCCTGCCATGCCGCGTCCAGCACGCGAGATATGGCGCCCACCGGGCTGCGCTGGCGCGGGCTGGAACTACGCCAACTCTCCCCAGCGCCAGGCCGGCCCAACATAAACATTGACCCCGACGGCTCTCTGCCTGCACCCCAGCCGCGCCCCGCATTTGTGGCGTTTTACGCCAGCGAAAGCCACCAACGTACGCCCGAATGGAAGGGCGCAGGGCTATTCACCCAGGCCCTGCTGGCGGCCTGGACCGCAGGCCAACCCAGCTACCGCAGCCTGGCGGCCTCCACCCTGCAGCAGTACCAGCAGCTGGCCGCCCGCCTTCCCATTGCCCGCAGCACCTGGCCATCGCCTTTGTTCGAAGGAGATCTGGATGCACCGCTGTGGGGGCACAGCCCTCCGCGCAGCGCAGATGAGCGCTTGCCTGGAGCTGCTGAGCTTTCGGCGCCGGCCCCGCTACCAGCCGGTGTGCGGGCCGGCATCACCCTGCAGCGCCCCGGTCAAGCTACGCAGCGGATCAACGCCCAGGGAAACAACGACCTAGGTCGTTTGCCCGCAGGCAGTCTGCTGACGCTGGTGGTGGAGAACACCAGCGGCACGTCGCTGGACATGGCAGTCACCTACCTGCCCCGCCAGGGCGCATCCCGGGTGCTGTACCCAGCGCAGGCCGGCGATACCAACCGGTTAGAAGCCGGCACACCCGCCGCTCCGGCACGCTGGCAGCAGGCTTTTGCGCTAATCGATGACGGCGCCAAGAGCCAAGAATCACTGCAATTGACCCTGGCGCCTGCATTGCCACAGTCGCTACCGCGAACCTTTTCCGCCGGAGAAGATAGCGGACCTGCGCCTTGGTGGGCGCGCATTACGTGGCGCTGAGCAGCCGCAATACGCGCCTGTCTTTTGTGCCTCTAGCGCATATAAATAGTACGCAAGCAGCTATATTTTAGATAGCAAAACAAACGCCCCCCAGTAATACGGGTGGCGGCCCTCGCCGCCTGGCGCAAGTGGCTGTAGACCCCGAGCCGGCTGGGCCCCGCTGGTTAGCAGCGTCCCTTGGCCCAATTCAGCCAGCTGGGCCGCGCGCAGGGCGTCGGCTTTGCTTTGGCCCTCGGCCAGGTGCTGGTAGAAGCGGCCCATCAGCGTGGCGGTGGACGCATCCGGCACCGGCCATAGACTGGCCAGTACATTCTTGGCGCCGCGTGTGTGGGCCAGCCAGGCCAGGCCGTCGAGGCTGCGGCCCTGTGCGTCTACACCCAGAGGTACAGCCGTGTCGCAGGCGCTGAGGGTCAGCAGGTCCAGCCCGTCGAAGCGGTACGCACCACCCGCCATCGCCGCCAAGGAAACATGTTGGCCATTGCCCAACTGCAACCAGGAAGCACGGCTGTCACCCGGCGCCAGAACGAAATGGCTGGCGATGTGCACCACACTGCGTTGGGCCAGGGCCGCCTGCAGACGCGCCACGGTAAAGCCCGCGTTCAGCGCCAGTGCGCTGTCTGGCGGCGCGGCGCGGCGGATACTGGCCAGCTCGCGCGCGACCTGGGGCAGAGGTGCCAGCCCTGCCTCGCCCCGGCTAGCGCCGAACAAAGCCCAGCCGCCCCGGTCCGCACCAGGAGTCTGCGCAGGCACTGCGCCGCCATCGGCGTTCAATGCCAAGGCATAGCTCTCCACCAGCCAGTGCATGCCATCGTGCAGGGTGCCAAACGGCAGGTAGCGCAGCACGCCTTCGGGGTGCAACAAGACCGGCGTGCCGGTGGGTGGGGGCAAGAGGTGGGCGATAGGGGCCCACAGCAGCGCATACAGGGCCTGGGCCTGCGGGCGGGCATCGCGGCTGGGGTTTTGCAGCGCACGGCGCAGCGCCGCAACCTGCTGCAGCAGCTCCGGCTCGGACACGGGCACATCCACCACGTCCAAGGCGTCGCCACGGGCGACAGCAATCCGCAGGCGGTCGGGCGTGGGCAGGTAAAACACCTGCGGAGTGCCGGTAGCGCTTGAAACCGTGGGCGCAGTGGGCGCCAGGGGCTGGGCCTGCGGCAATGCCTGGCCAGCCAGCAGTGCGGCCACGGCAGCATCCAGAGCCTGCTGCAGCGGCTGCTCCGCCAGGCCCAAGGGCGGGTCCTGGCGGCGCCATTCAGCATAGGCGCGCTCTAGCCGCTGGCGGTGTTGGCCCAGTGCCTGAGCCAGCGGCAGCTCGGCCCCAGTAAATGCCAACCGCTGCCGGCGCGGCTCTTGGCTGCGCACAAGCTGGTGGTAGTCCTCCTCACGGGCCATGGCCAGCACCTGCTCGGCTTCGGGCAGGCGGCGCTGCTCCAGCAGGGCGTCGGCCAGGTCCACGTAGTCCTCGCGCTTATCTTGCATAAAGCTTTGCTGGCGCGTGGGGGGCAAGTCCAAGGTGCTGCTGCGCTCGGTTTGGGCCGCGTTGATGGCCCACTTGGCATAAAAAATTTGTGCAGCGGGAAGTGCAGCCCGGCGGGCACTGTTGGACAGCCGCAGCCCGGAATACAGCTGCAGCCCGGGCTCCTGCAGGGCCCAGCCAATGGCCAAGGACTCCGCCGCAAGGCGCGCCGCAGCCGCCGTGTCACCCAGGCGTTTGACCAGCGTGGACTGCAGGCGCAACAGACTGGCGCGCTCGGCACTGGCACGGCCGTGAAGTTGTTGCGCGTGCGCGGCCATGGCGGCAATATCGGCGACGGCCGGGCCCAATACGGCGGGATCGTCCACCTCGAAATGGGCCAGCAGATCCAAGCGGGCGCGCTGCGCGGTTTGCCGTGGCGCGCTATCAGGGGGCAAGCTGGCCGCACGCGACAAGGCGGTGTCCAGCCATTGCAGGGCGTCGGGCTGGCGGTCCATCCGGCGGGCCAGGTCGGCCAGGTTGATGGCGTTCCAAGCAGCACCTTCGGCAGATGTGGACGCGGCGTTGCGCTCTATGGTCTGGGCCAGGGCGTAAGCAGCATCCAGCTCACCCAGGGCCTTGTGCAGCAGCAGCCTGTCTACTTGCACCTGGCGGCAGCGCTGGTCGGCGCAGGCCTCATCCGATGGCAACCGGGGCTGCAGCCATGCCACCTGGGCCTGGGCGGCCCCCCATTGCTGCAGGCGAACCGCCTGGTGAAGCTGCTGCACATGCCCTGCCAAGAACTGCACAGCAGGGGCCGCCTGCAGGCTGGCACAGGCGCACTGGGCTATGACCAGGGCTGCACGCAACATGCGGGGCCAAGGCATCAGAACTCTTTCTCCAGCGCGACAGAGGCTGCCCACAGCCGGGTTTGCCGCAGTGCAGTGCGCTCAGCGTTGCCGTAGGTATCGGTCATGAGGTAGGAGACGCTGGTGTTGCGGGCACCCAGCTGCGATGCGTTCAGGCGCAGACGGGTGCGCGGGTCGAACTGCCACTGGGCGTAGAGGTCCAGCGCTCGGCGAACACCCGTATCCACGGTCTGCTGGCTGCTGGTGCGTGCGGTGTAGCTGGGCGCAACGTTCAGGTTGCCACCCCAGGAGAGCGGCCAGCGGGCGCTGTGTACGTCAAACCCCAGGTTGAGCAGGGCTCGGGGCTGGCCCGGCAAGCCGTTGGGGCTGGCCACGTCGTCCAGCCGGGTGCGGTACAGGCCCAGGCTGCCGCGCAGGGTCAGCGGCAAGGCGGCTGCCGTGTGGGCCAAGGCCCAGCGGCCATCCAGCTCCAGGCCCTGCACCCGTGCGCCGCCGGCGTTCACCGGAGCCAGCAGCCAGCGGTCGTCTACCCAATCCAGCTGGTACTGGATACGCTGCTGGATGCGGCGCTGCAGCAGGGTGATGCCGAATTCGCCCTGCTGGCCGTCTTCATCCAGCAGCTGGGCCAGGCCCAGCTCTATGCCCGTGGCGCGCTCGGGCTGCAGCAGAGGGTTGCCTTCGGTATCGGGATTGCCAGGCACATTCCAACTGGTGCTGCGGCGGCTGGGCGACAGGTCTTTGAGGCGGGGCGAGCGGTAGGTACGGCCCGCATTCAGGCGCAGGGTGCGCTGTGCATCCAGGCTCCAGGCCAAGGTGGCCGATGGCAGCCAGATGCCCTGCGCGGTTTGGCGCGCCATGCTGTCGTCGGCCACGTCGAGCTGGGTGCGCTCATGGCGCAGGCCGGCCTCCAACTTCCAGCCGGGGGCCAGCTGGGCGATAGCCTGCACGAAGGTGGCCGTTTGCCGGCGCTGCACGCTGCTGTGGCTTTCGTCGCCCCCTTCTGTGTCGGTTTCGCGCTGGGCTTCGGCGTCCACGCGGTAGCCCAACACCCAGTGCAGTGCGTCGTTGGTGGCCACGTCCCAGCGCAGGCCGAGGTGGTGGCCGCTTTGGCGGGTACGCCATTGCTGGTCCTCGGATGAGATTTCGCTGCCCGTGGCATCCCACTGCTGCTGGGCCCAGCTGCCGACATTCCAGCTGCGGTTGCCGCCGACATCGACGGTGAAACGGTCGCCGTTGTCCAGGCGGTGCTTCCACTGCATCTGCGGGCGCAGGCTCCAGGTATGGCTGCGCTCGCGGGTGGGCATGCTGGCGTAGTCGGCTGGCCAGGGAGCTTGCAGACTGTAGGTTTGGTCGGTGTCCAGGCGCTCCATGCTTTTCTCGGCCATGCTGGTAAAGGTCAAGGTGTCGCGCGGGCTGGCGCGCCAGACGATTTGCGGCTCCATGGAAAGGCCACCAGTCTGGTTGGTGCGCACAGTACCGGTCTGGCTGGTGGCGTAGGCCGCACCGCCGGCATCCAGACTGGCACCATCGGCCTGGTCGCGGGGCGCCACGCGGCGTTGCTTGGCGCGGGCGCTAAGCTGGTAGTCCACATCGCCCAAACTACCACTCCACACCAGGCCCAGGGTGGCGCTGGGGCGGCCAGCGTCGGCCCCCCACTGGGTGCTGACGCGCAGCCGCTCGCTTCCGCTGGCGGCGCGGGTGGTGATGCGCAGAATGCCGGCCACGGCCTCACCGCTGTTGGTCGCCGATGCGCCTCGCACCAGCTCCACCTGCTCCACCATATCCACGGTCAGGCCGTCCAGCACAGGGCCGGCGCCAAGTCCGCCAACCGCCTCGCCGTTCACTTCGATACGGGTATAGCCGTTACCCATCCCGCGCAGTTGGACACGACCCTCGGGGCTGATCTGCACGCCGGGCAAGCGGCGCAGCACCTCACTCAAATCGCCACCGTCGCCGAACCGAGCCAGTTCGTCACGGTCGAACACAAGGGTATTGGGGCTAGGCGCCAGCGGGCCGATGACTGTGATGGGTGTCAGTTCAGCGGCATAGGAGACGCCGACAGCAGCGGTAGTGGCCACAAAAGCCACACAGAACAAGGAGCGGGGAGTATTCATACCCCCGCAAGTATCTCAAAATGTAACCAACCTTTTACAAAGCAGTCACTATTCTTTTCATAGCTGCCCGCGCATATTGTTTGTGCGCTGCAAGCCCTTTTTCTTTAAAAACTGCAGCACGCGCCAACCCAACAACACCGCAATGATGGCGGCATACACCGCCACTTCGGCAAAGTTGTGCTTTCCGGCACGCATCCAGAAAAAGTGCAGCACGCCCAGGCCGGCAATCAGATAGACCAGCTTATGCAGCAGCTGCCAGCGTTTGGCGCCCATGGCCTTGATGGCGCGGTTGAAGGACGTGGCAGCCAGCGGTGTCAGTAGCACAAAGGCCAGAAAGCCCACCAGGATGAACGGCCGCTTGGCGATGTCATGAGCGATGTCGCCTACGTCAAAACCCATGTCAAAGCCGCTGTAGCTCAGCAGGTGGACCACCACGTAGAAATACGCAAACAGCCCCAGCATGCGCCGAAACCGGGCCAAGGCAGGCCAGTTGGCGATGGTGCGCAGCGGTGTCACTACCAGCACGATGCAGATAAAGCGCAGAGTCCAGTCGCCGGTGGCGCGGATCAGGTACTCGGCCGGGTTCGCCCCCAGACCGTTGGTGAATGCGCCATACACAAGCCAGGCAAACGGCAGCAAACACAAAACAAACACCAACGGCTTGGCCGCCGGATGCAACAGCAACTTTTTCATGGCAGAACTTTCCGGCGAGCGCTCAGTAGAACTTTTTCAGGTCCATGCCGGCGTACAGCTGGCCAACCTGGGCCTCGTAGCCGTTGAACATCAGCGTCTTGCGCTTCTTGGCGAACAGGCCGTCTTCACCGATGCGGCGCTCGGTCGCCTGGCTCCAGCGCGGGTGGTCCACATCGGGGTTCACGTTGGAAAAGAAGCCATATTCGTTGGAAGCAGCCTTGTTCCAGGCGGTTGCCGGCTGCTTGTCGGTGAAGCGGATCTTGACGATGCTCTTGCCGCTCTTGAAGCCGTATTTCCATGGCACGACCATGCGCACTGGCGCACCGCTTTGGTTGGGCAGCACCTCGCCGTACATGCCAAACGTTAGCAAGGCCAACGGGTGCATGGCCTCGTCCAGGCGCAGACCTTCGACATAGGGCCACGACAAGACCCGCGAACCCACAAAAGGCATGGTCTTGGGGTCTGCCAGGGTGACGAATTCCACATACTTGGCGCTGCCCAAGGGCTCCACGGCCTTGATCAGCGCGCTGAGCGAATAGCCCACCCAGGGGATCACCATGGACCAGCCCTCTACGCAGCGCAGGCGGTAGATGCGCTCTTCCATGGGGCTGAGCTTGAGCAGGTCTTCCAGGGTGTACTTGGCCGGCTTTTTGACCATGCCCTCGATCTCGACCGTCCATGGCTTGGTTTGCAGCGTGCCGGCGTTTTTGGCTGGGTCGGCCTTATCGGTGCCGAATTCGTAGAAGTTGTTGTAGCTGCTGGCGTCTTTGTAGTCGGTGACTTTCTCCATCACCACCGCGCCCGCCACGGACGACTTGGCGCCCACCAGCGGCGGCAGCTTGCCCCCACCTTGTCCAGCCCCCTGGGCCATTGCCTCACGCCCGGCCCAGCCTGCCAAGGCCGCCCCGGCTACCCCCGAGGCCATCAGCTTGACCATGTCACGCCGGCCCTCATAGATGCGCTGCGGCGTGATGTCGCTGGGGGTGGAATGGATGAAACCGTTAGCGCGGGACTTGATCAACATGGAGACTCCTTGGATACATGAGTATCAGTCGTCCGACACAAAAAAACCTTACAAGTTTCCTTCACTGTCCAACTTCTCCATTCCAGAGATACCGTGGAGCCGGCTTCGCCGGGCCACTGGTATCGCCACCTGCAAGGGGGTTGGCGCAGCCTGGGGGTGTTTCAAAGCCTTTTACAAGGTTCCGTAGCTGTGCAATCCACTCAGGAACATGTTCACCCCCAAGAAGGCAAAACTGGTGACGCCCAGGCCGGCCAGCGCCCACCAGGCCGCCACAGTCCCGCGCAGACCCTTCATCAGACGCATATGCAGCCAGGCGGCATAGTTGAGCCAGACGATCAGCGCCCAGGTTTCCTTCGGGTCCCAGCTCCAGTAGCCGCCCCAGGCCTCGGCAGCCCACAAAGCCCCCAGCACAGTGGCGATAGTGAAGAAGGCGAAGCCGACGGCGATGGACTTGTACATCACGTCGTCCAGAATATCCAAAGCGGGCAAGCGCGAAGCGATGCGCTTGCGCCCGGCCAGTATGCCGCCCATGATGGCCGCCGAAATCGCAAAATACACGGCCCAGTAGCTGCCGCCAGCCTCCGCCGTGGTCTTGCGGAACACCAACGGCATGAAGCACAGCACGATGCCCAACAGCCACAGCGGCGTGAGCTTGTGCCAGCGGGTTTCCAGCGCCTGCTGCTTGACCAGATAGGCGAACGCCACCATCGCCGCCAGGGAAAACGTGCCGTAGCCGATGAAATTGGCCGGCACATGCAGCTTCATCCACCAGCTCTTCAGGGCGGGCACCAGGGGCTGGATTTCATGCGCTTCGCGCACCACGGTGTACCAGAGTAAGAAACCCACCGCAGCACTGACCACCAGCATCACCATGGCACCCAGCGCGCGGGTGTTGTATTGGGCCTCGAAGTACAGGTAGAAGGTGGTCGTGAGCCAGCAGAACAGCACAAACACTTCGTACAAATTACTGACTGGAATGTGACCCACATCGGCGCCGATTAAATAGCTTTCGTACCAACGCACCATGGTGCCCACCAAGGCCATGGTCACTGCGGCCCAGGCGATACGCGAGCCTATGGATTCCAGGCTGGCACTATTGCTGCCCGCAGCCACCACGCCCAACCAATAAAAAATGGTGGACATGAAAACCAGCACGCTCATCCACAGAATGGCCGACTGGCTGGACAGGAAATACTTCAACCAGAACACCGACTCCGAGCGCGGCAAACTGCCCTGGCCGTCCACCTGGTAGGACCAAATCGCCAGCAGCGACAAGGCCGTCACCAGCAGCATCAAAGCCCGCAAGGGCCGCCAAAACCAACCCACCCAGATAGCGGCGGGCATGGCGGCCAACATGATGCCTTTTTCATACACGTCCATATAGGCCATGTAGCGACTGAAGGCGAACAGCCCACCCGCCAGCACCAGGACGGCAAACACCCAGTCGAAGGTGTTGCGGCGAGAGAAATAGCCTTCGTTCAACTGGACAGTTGCGGGCGTGGATACGGTGTTCATAGTAGCTCCTTGGCCCCAATCAGCCTTCTCTTGAGGTGGTCAAATTCGCGGTCACCGTCCAGGGTCTTGCGGTTGGTGGACAGGGCCATGGTGGCCTGCGTCCCGCCATCGCGGCGGCTGAGCCAGACCCATACCCGGCGTTCACGTACGTACAACATGGCAAACACGCCCAGTATCAGGAAGGCACAGCCAAGATACACCACTTTTTTACCCGGCGCGCGCGCCACCTGGAACACACTGGCCTGCACCTGGTGAAAGTCAAGCAACTCAAACGCCATGGGTGCGGGGTAGAGCTGCACATCGCTCAGCGCCAATACGGCCTGGGTCATGAAGCCCTGGTTGTGGACATTGGGCTCCAGCGGAGGCAGGCCGGCTTTCTCCTGGCCGACCTGGGCCAATTCAAACAGCACGCCGTTCAGGATACGCACCAGCACCTCGCCGGCCCGTGGGCGCTCGGCTTCAGGCACATTGGCCTCGATGAAATCAGAAATTGCCTGCAACCCGCCCTTGGCCGTACCCGCTGCGGAGGGCGACTGCGCGCCAGCAAACAAGGCCATAGCCCGGCCGGCGGACACCGACAATTGCTGCGCCAGCTCAGGGCGGGACGGGTCCACCGCCTTGGCCGCATAGCGCTGCACCGCACGCTCACGCTGCACAGGATCGGCCAGGGCCGCACGCAAACGCTGGAAGCCGTCCATGCCACCTTGCTCGTCCGCCGGTATGCGCAGATAACGGAAGGCATCGGCCGGGTTCTCGCGCACGCCCAACAGGAAGGCGGGGACACCGTCGCCGGTATCCACGGGCAGCATGTAGTTGTGGAATTCGCGGGCCTGGCCTGCAGCGTCGCGTAGCTTGTAGCCGATGCTGGGGCCGACGTTACGCAGCACCTTCTGGGTTTGCGTCTTGTTCGCAGCCCCCAGGCGCGAGTCAATGGAGTGGCGCAGGTCTACCTTGCGTGGGTCGGCACCGGAGCCGCCCGCATCGCCAAAATTCTCCACGTTGATCACCCGCAGCGCGGTGTATTCCAGCGTCAGCTTGTCACCGTCGATGCCGTGGCTCAGTGGGGTGTTGCCGCCAATCACACCATTGACCTCGAATGGCTTGTTGCTGACGACCATGGGCACGGCCCGCAGCTTGACCGACGAGCCGCCATCGTCAAAGCTGGACTGGTAAATCTCCACGCCCTTATAGCTGGCCGGATGGTTGACCTCAACCCGCGCCGGGATGGCGGCGCCGGTTTCCTTGTCATGGATGACGATATCGCTGGCAAACAGCTTAGGCATGCCGGTGGAGTAGTACTCGACGATGAACTTCTTCAGCTCAATGGCAAACGGCAAGTCTTGCAGCACCACGCCATCGGCGCGGTTCAGGATGGCCACACTGGCCTGCGAGCCTTCGGCCACCAGGATATTGCCGCGAAACGTCGGGTTGTTCGGGCCCAAACGGTTGGCCTGCGGCACATCGGCAATCAATCCACCGCCGGTGTAGACCGACTTGCCATTCAGCAGCATTTGCGCCTTCACCACCAAATCACCATCGGACAGCCCCCCCAGGCAAATCAGCACGATGGCACTGTGTGCGGCGATGTAGCCCAGCTTGTTGGCCGCGCCGGCCTTGGCTGCCACCATCCAGCCATGGTCGCGCTGCTGCAGCTTGACCTTCCAGCCCCCGCTGACCAGAGTTTGCCCGATACGGCGTGCAGCCGCTTCGGGCTCTTCGTCAAGGGCCGCCTCAGCACGATGGCCAAACGCCCTCAAACTCTGTTCGCGGATGTTTTCCTTGTAGGCGCGCAGATCCACCAGTATCTTGGGTGTGCTGCGGGCGATGCACAGCGAGGTGCTGAGCACCAGGAACGCCAGGATCAGCATGAACCACCAGGCGCTGTAGATGGTGGTCAGGCTGGCTGCGGCAAACACTTGGGCCCAGAACGGCCCAAACTGGTTCACGTAGTTCACCAGCGGCTCTTGCTGCTTGAGCACAGTGCCGATGACGGAGGCAATGCAGATCACCGTCAGCAGAGAGATCGAAAATCGCATCGACGACAGCAGCTCCACAGCAGAGCGCAGTGCCTGGGAGCCGGTTTTGACGCGAACGCCGTGGGTGGTAACGGTCATGTGAAAGAGAGGGAAACTGCGGTGGCAGGAATCAAAAAAGGCGGACCATCGAGGATGGCCCGCCTTTTAGGGTATCGGTGGCGTGCTTGGTTCCATCACAGAACCCGCACCAGGGCTTATCTCTGGGCAATCAATGCAGGCCGGCCACGTAGTCGGCAACCGCCTTGATTTCACGGTCGTTCAGCTTGGCCGCTACCTGGGTCATCTGCAGGCTGTTATTGCGAACACCGTCACGGAACGAGGTCAGCTGTGCCGCCACATAGTCGGCGTGCTGACCGCCCAAACGGGGGTACTGTGCAGGAATGCCTGCGCCATTGGGGCTGTGGCAACCAGCGCAGGCGGCGATCTGGCGGTCGGCAATGCCACCACGGTAGATGCGCTCACCCAATGCGACCAGTTCCTTGTCCTTGGCGAAGCCAGGTTTGGCCTTCTTGGTGGTGACCCAGTAGGCGATATTGCGCATGTCCTCATCGCTGAGAGTGCTGGCAAAGCCTTTCATGATGGCATTGTTGCGCTTGCCGGACTTGAACTCCTGCAGCTGCTTCACCAGGTACTGAGGATGTTGCTGGGCCAGCTTGGGATTGGCCGGAACGCCTGAATTACCGTCGGCGCCATGGCAGGCTGCGCATACCGCCGTGAAGCTTGCCTCGCCTTTGACCAGATCCGGCTTCGCTGCCGCCGATGCAGGGGCGGCCGCTTCGGCCGCTGTGGCTGAGAACATGGGTACGGCCAGAGCGACGGCGGTAAGCAAGGAGACAAGAAGCTTCATATCGTGTTTCTTATTAATGTCTGTTCGTGTGCATACAACCCGATGATTCTACAATGCGGGTCCGGTTCTCTCCATGAGAACCTCTTGAAGATCGCATGATTCCTACCTCTACACCGCCCTCCGACGGCTCCGCGGCGAGCCCGTCCGGCGCGCCCCGCAGCCCTGCTGCACCTGCTACACCGGCACCCCCCGCCAAAAGCCAGGCCATCATCGCCTCGGGCTGGATGCACACGGCCAGGTTCCTGACCACCGCACCGCAGTTGCACCATTTGCCGCCGCTGACCGTGCCCGAGATCGCTTTCGTGGGCCGCTCCAACGCAGGCAAGTCCACCTGTATCAACACGCTGACCCAACAAAAACAGCTGGCCTACGCCTCCAAGAAACCCGGCCGCACCCAGCACATCAACCTGTTCAGCCTGGGCAAACAGGGCGTGATGGATGCCGTGCTGGCCGACTTACCCGGCTATGGCTACGCAGCCGTGCCCAAGGCCGACAAGATCCGTTGGCAACAGGTGATGGCCAACTACCTGGTCACCCGGGAAAACCTGGTGGGCATCGTGATGATGTGCGACCCGCGCCACGGCCTGACCGAGCTAGACGAAATCCTGCTGGACATCGTGCGCCCACGCGTGGTGGAGGGGCTGAAGTTCCTTATCCTGCTGACCAAGGCCGACAAGCTGAACCGTGAAGAGTCCACCAAGGCCCTGTCCATAGCGCGCCTGCAGGCCGGTGGCGGCGAGGTGAAGCTGTTCTCGGCGCTGAAAAAGCGCGGCATTGACGAAGCCAGCCAGCTGCTCTGGGACTGGGCCCATCCAGCCACGCCACAAGGCTCAACCCTGCCACAAGAGCCAGCCGAAGAAGAATAGTCTTTTAGGCCTCTGGCGCAGGTAGAACCTGCGCCAGCAGCTCCTAAAAAAAGAGCAAACTCAGTACACCTCGGCCGATCCTTCGGGCCGGGTCTTGAAACGTTTGTGCACCCAAAAGTACTGCTCGGGCATGCGGAGGATGTAGTCTTGCAGGCGCTGGTTCATCAGCGCTGTATCCGCCTCTACATCGTTCGTTGGGTAGTCCGTCCAGGCCGGCAGTATCTGCACCTCATAACCCTGTGGCGTCATGCGCGTCAGCACCGGCACCACCTTGGCCCGGCCCAGGCGGGCAAAGCGTGGCAACGACGGTACAGTGGCGGCCAGCACACCAAAGAAGGGGACGAAGAACGCATCTTTGGCACCGAAGTCCATATCGGGCAGCAGATACAGCGGTTGACCTTTGCGCAGCGACGCCACGATATCCTTTACCCCCTGACTACGGTCAAACAACCGGGCATTGCCAAAGCGCTGGCGCCCGCGGGCAATCCATCCATCCATGATTTTGTTGGACTGCGGGGTGAAAATCGTATTGAAATCGCGCGGCACCTGCTGGGACAGCGCGGTCGCCCCCGCATCCAGACCCACAAAATGCGGCGCAAACAAAACGGCGGGCGCGTCGCCCTCCAACTGGGCCACATCGCCAGTCAGCCTCAAGCGGCGTAAAGTCCGCGCAGGCGAACCGCTCCAGAGCCAACCACGGTCCAGCCACGCCTGGGTAAAGTGCACGAATATTTTGCGCACCAGCGTACGCCGATCCTGCACAGAGCGCTCCGGAAAGCATAGCGCCAAATTGGCCATCGCCACCGCGCGCCGACTGGCCAGCAGCCCGTACAAAAGCATGCCCAAAGCCCAGCCGATGGCACGCAACCAGGACAAGGGCAAGCGCGCCAGCAGGCGCATCACAACAATCACAGCATGGGACAACATCAACGCTCCAGAATCAGGCCAAGGGCGGGGTTTCTTTGCGCGGCTGCTTGTAGCGCGCGTAACTCCAGAGGTACATGCCGGGACGCTGGCGAATCAGCGCTTCCATCGCCTGGTTCAGCGCGGTAGCAGCCACTTCATCACCCTGGTCCAGCGGTAATTGCAGGGAGTGCACATGAATGACATAGCCACGCCCCCAGGGCAAACGGTCACCTAAGGCTACCAGGATTGGGGCCCCGGTTTGGCGCGCCAAACGTAAAGCCAAGGTCATGGTGTAGGCCGGGCGGCCAAAGAACGGCGCCCATACGCCCTGCCCTTCACCGGGCACCTGGTCGGGCAGCATGCCAACCACGCGGCCCTGCCTCAGCGATTTGAGGATCATGCGCACGCCAGCGGTGGTGGTGGGCGCGGCTTCCAGTCCCGGCGCCGAGCGGGCATCTTTCAGCAAGCCGTCGAGCCAGGCGAATTTGGAGGGCTTGTACAGAATCGTCATGGCACCGTACTGCGCGGAAAAGCGCGCGGCATGCGCCTGCGGCACAACTTCAAAGCTGCCCACATGGGGCGTCATGAAGACCAGGCCTTTGCCCTGGGCCAGTGCGGCCTCCAGCAGTTCCACTCCCTGCCAGGTGATCTTGGGCAGTTTCTGCGCCCGTGGACGCAACCACAGCCAGGGCAGCTCGGTCACCAACTTACCGGCTTCGGCAATCGCGCGACGCGCTTGGCGCGGCGCAATGCCAGCCTGGGCTACGTTCTCACGAAAGCGCCTGCGGTAGGTGGGCGAAGCCAGGTAAGCCACCCAGCCCAGCAGTGCGCCCACCATGTGCAACACCGACAGAGGCAAATAAGCAGACCATCGAAATATCAGGGACATAAAACTAGGCGGTAAAATAAAAACTGTCGCTGAGTTAATTGAACTACTTGCAGGGCGACTTAAAACACATCTGCTAAAGCGTTCGCCAAGGCCCCAAGCTAGAAGCAACGCATCCCGTGTATTGTCTTCAAAACGAAGGAGCTTAATCAAAATGGCGAACGACTTCCTCTTTACCTCCGAATCCGTCTCCGAAGGCCATCCCGACAAGGTAGCCGACCAAATCTCTGACGCGATTCTGGACGCTATCTTCAAACAAGACCCGCTGAGCCGCGTCGCCGCAGAGACGCTGACCAACACCGGCCTAGTCGTGCTGGCCGGTGAGATCACCACCAACGCGCATGTGGACTACATCCAGGTGGCGCGCGACACCATCAAGCGCATCGGCTACGACAACACCGAATACGGCATCGACCACAAGGGTTGCGCGGTCATGGTTTGCTATGACAAGCAGAGCAACGACATCGCCCAAGGCGTGGACCACGCGAGCGACGACCACCTGAACACCGGCGCCGGCGACCAGGGCCTGATGTTCGGCTACGCCTGCAATGAGACGCCCGAGCTGATGCCCGCGCCTATCTACTACGCACACCGCCTGGTTGAGCGCCAGGCCCAGTTGCGCAAAGACGGCCGCCTGCCCTTCCTGCGCCCCGACGCGAAGAGCCAGGTGACCATGCGCTACGTGGACGGCAAACCGCACAGCATCGACACAGTGGTGCTGTCCACCCAGCACAGCCCGGACCAGAGCGAGACCGACAAGAAGATGAAGGCATCGTTTACCGAGGCCATCATCGAAGAAATCATCAAACCCGTGCTGCCTAAAGAGTGGCTGCTGGACACCAAGTACCTGATCAACCCCACCGGCCGCTTCGTCATCGGAGGCCCACAAGGTGACTGCGGCTTGACCGGTCGCAAGATCATTGTGGACACCTACGGCGGCGCCTGCCCGCACGGCGGTGGCGCATTCAGCGGCAAAGACCCCACGAAGGTGGACCGCTCGGCAGCCTACGCGGCCCGCTATGTGGCCAAGAACATCGTGGCCGCCGGCCTGGCGCGCCAGTGCCAGATCCAGGTGGCCTACGCCATCGGCGTGGCACGTCCGATGAACGTCACCGTCTACACCGAAGGCACGGGCGTGATTCCTGACGAGCAGATCGCCGCCCTGGTGAACGAGCACTTCGACCTGCGCCCCAAGGGCATCATCCAGATGCTGGACCTGCTGCGCCCAATCTACGAAAAGACCGCAGCCTACGGCCACTTCGGCCGCGAAGAACCCGAGTTCACCTGGGAGCGCACTGACAAAGCAGCCGCACTACGGGCCGCAGCAGGCCTGTAAAGACCTCCGTGGCACGCACAGCAGCACGCCGTTGGGGCGCGCTGGGTCCATGGGATGCCTTGCGGCAGCCCCTGCCGCGCAAATTGCTGATCCTGGGTCCGCAAGGCCTGGGTGATGCAATTGCCCTGCTGCCCGCGTTGCGCATGCTGCAGCGCCACGTCAAGATAGACATCAGCTGGACGGGCAGCCGCACCCACCAGCACCAGGCAGCAGTTGTGGACGCAAGTGATTTCATTCCACTCGACGCGGACCAAACCACAACCTGTTTTGACCCGCCGCAAAGAGTGGAAATACGAATGAACCTGCGAGCACCCGCAGTACGCCGCACGCATATCCGTCCGACCGCTACGACTCGTCGCCCTATGCCTGCATGCACGACCTGTTACCAAGAGTGATCGCACCAACAATACCTGCAATGCCAAGCGACGGCATCCAGCTACAAGCCACTCCACCAAGGTGCCTGATGAGCAAGACCCAGTTCAACGATGTTGCCGGCGACACCTCAAGCTACGCGGGCAGCACGGCCCCCCTCGCACCATGAACCCTAACGCCGCCCAACTATGGGTCGCGCCCCGCTGGGCCCTGGCCATATTGCTGGCGGTGCTGGGCATGCTGGGGCCGTTTTCCATCGACACCTTCATACCCGCATTCGACGGAATAGCCAACTCCTTGGGGGCCTCGCCGGCACAGATGCAGCAGACGCTATCGGCCTATCTGTTTGGCTTTGCCTTCATGAATCTGTTCCACGGAGCCCTGTCCGACAGCTTCGGCAGGCGTCCGGTGGTGCTGACCGGGTTGGCCGTGTTCACGGCAGCCAGCATGGGCTGTGCGCTGTCGCAAAGCGTTGCACAACTGGTGTTCTTCCGCGCGCTGCAAGGCCTTTCCACCGGCGCGGGCATCGTGGTATCGCGCGCCGTAGTCCGCGATATGTTTCCACCGGCGCAGGCACAAAAGGTGATGAGCCAGGTCACCATCTACTTTGGTGTGGCGCCTGCCATTGCGCCCATCATCGGGGGGTGGCTATTCGTCCACCTGGGTTGGCACAGCATCTTCTGGTTTCTGGCGGGCGTTGGATTGCTACTGTGGATCTCCAACTTCCGTTATCTGCCGGAAACCCTAGACCCGACCCAGCGCCAGCCCTTCAATGCACGGCATCTGCTTCAGGGCTATGGCGAGCTGTGCTCCAACCCGCGCTTTCTGCTGCTGGCACTGGCCAGCGGCATTCCGTTCAACGGCATGTTTTTGTACGTGCTGTCCGCACCGGCCTTCCTGGGACAAATCCTGGAGCTACGGCCCACAGAATTCTTCTGGTTTTTTGTGCTGACCATCAGCGGCATCATGACGGGTGCATGGATCAGCGGACGCATGGCAGGCAAGGTGCCACCCAAGACACAAATCCGCCATGGCTTTGCCATCATGGTGCTGGTGTCCGTCGGCAATGTGGTGGCCAATTTGCTGTTCAAAGCCCACGTGGCCTGGGCCTTGATTCCTGTGGCGATCTTCGCCCTGGGTTGGGCCATGATGGTGCCGGCCGTCACCCTGTTGGTGTTGGATCTCTACCCGGCGCGACGCGGCATGTCCTCGTCTCTGCAGGCCTGCCTGGGTTCCATTGCCAATGGCTTGGTGGCAGGCATACTCGCGCCGCTGGTCATGCATTCTGCGCAAGCCCTGGCACTGGCATCGCTAACCATGATGTCCATTGGCCTTTTTGCCTGGATGTGGCTACATCGGCGCTGGCCGGACATCGGCCGCTCGGCCTGATTGAAGGAAAGCGGCTTTAGGCCGCAAACCCACGCGGGTTCGCGCTTTGCCAACGCCAGGCATCGGCGCACATGGCATCCAGGCCCCGCTCGGCACGCCAGCCCAGCAGCTCTGCTGCCGCATGCGGTTCGGCATAGCAAGCCGCCACATCGCCCGGGCGCCGAGCCGCAACTTGGTAAGGCACAGGCTTGCCGCTGGCCCGCTCAAAGGCTTTGACCATGTCGAGCACGCTGTAGCCTATACCGGTGCCCAGATTCACCGTGAGGAAATCAGGCACGGACTGCAAACGCTCCAGCGCCTTCAAGTGGCCCACGGCCAGGTCCACCACGTGGATGTAATCACGCACACCGGTGCCATCGGATGTGTCGTAATCGTTGCCCCATACATTCAAAAACTCTCGCTGCCCCACAGCCACCTGGGCCACGAAAGGCATCAGGTTGTTGGGAATGCCGCGAGGATCCTCACCAATCAGGCCGCTGATGTGCGCCCCCACCGGGTTGAAGTAACGCAATATGCCAATGCGCCAGGACGCGTCGCTGCGGTGCAAGTCGCGCAGCAGATCTTCCACCATCAGCTTGCTACGGCCGTAAGGGTTGGTCGCGGACAGTGGATGGTCCTCGGTCAGCGGCAGCCGCTGCGGGTCTCCGTATACCGTGGCCGACGAACTGAACACCAGCGTCTTCACGCCGCACTCGCCCATGGCCTCCAGAAGACGCAAAGTGCCCACCACATTGTTGTCGTAATAACGCAGGGGCTGCTGCACCGATTCCCCCACGGCCTTCAGGCCTGCGCAATGGATAACGGCAGTAGCGCCGCTGCCACGCAGTGCCGCAACCAGTACCGCACGGTCCCGGATATCGCCCTCAATCACGTTAGGCTTCTTGCCAGTGATGCGTTCCACGCGCGCGAGGGACTCGGGCTGGCTGTTGCAGAAGTTGTCAAATACCGTGACGTCTTGCCCTGCATTCAGCAGTTCAACGCAGGTATGCGTCCCGATATAACCAGCACCACCCGTCACGAGAATCATGGGAGCCTTTTCATGCGAAAGATGAAATGGTAGGGCGTGAGTGACTTGAACACTCGACCAAAGGATTATGAGTCCTCTGCTCTAACCAACTGAGCTAACGCCCCACACAACCCAGCATTCTAACTGGCGCCGGGGCCTATTTTTGGTGGCTGAGGGCGTTGCTGACTAGCTTGGACGTAATGTCCACAATTTGGATCATGCGGTCATAGGCCATGCGGGTGGGGCCGATGACGCCCAGGGTGCCGACGATCTGGCCATCGACCTCGTAGGGGGCGCTGACGATGGACAGCTCTTCGAAGGGCACGACCTGGCTTTCACCACCGATATAGATGCGCACGCCCTCGGCCCGGCTGGAGACATCCAACAGGCGCATCAGCTGCGTCTTTTGCTCGAACAGATCAAACGCCCGGCGCAAGTGGCCCATGTCGCTGGAAAAGTCGCTGACGGACAGCAGGTTGCGCTCTCCCGAGATAACGACCTCGTCCTGCTCGCGCGCCAGGGCTTCGGAGCCGGCATTCACCGCCGCCTGCATCAGGCTGGCGATTTCGCCACGCAATGACTCGACCTCGTTCTTCAACCGCTCGCGCACCTGCTCAATGGATAGGCCGGCGTAGTTACCGTTGAGGTAGTTGGCCGCCTCGACCAGTTGCGAGGATGAGTAATCGACCTCGGTGAAGATCACGCGGTTTTGCACGTCGCCATCGGGCGAGACGATGATGACCAGAAAGCGCCGCTCGGACAGACGCAAGAATTCGATATGGCGAAACACCGAGGTACGCCGGGGCGCCATCACCACGCCGACAAACTGCGACAGGTTAGACAGCAGGTTGGCGGCGTTGACGATGACTTTTTGCGGCTGCTCGGCGACCAGCTTGGGCGGCGCCAACGGGCCGGGCTGGGCGGTGAGCATGGTGTCCACAAACAGGCGGTAGCCGCGCGCCGTGGGAATGCGACCGGCCGAGGTGTGCGGACTGACAATCAGGCCCAACTCTTCCAGGTCGGACATTACGTTGCGGATGGTGGCCGGCGACAGGTCCAAGCCAGAAGCTTTAGATAGCGTGCGCGAGCCAATCGGTTGGCCATCGGCGATATAGCGCTCGACCAGCGCTTTCATTAACAACTTGGCACGGTCATCGAGCATGTCACCATTTTAATGATGTAATTTGTGGATGAAATCACAATTCCGCCACGTGGCGCTATTTGGGAAATATGCTGCACCAGGCACCCTTGTCGCCAACGCCTCGTCGTGCAAGGTGCTGGAGGACATTGCGCAATTTTTAAGCAGCCAGGGATGCACCGTGGTGGTGGACCTGGAGACAGTGGCCAACACCGGCCTGCAGGGCTATCCGGCGCTGGATGTGGACGCGATTGGCAGGCAATGCGACCTGGGCCTGGTGGTCGGCGGCGACGGCACCATGTTGGGCATAGGCCGGCAGATGGCCCAGTACGGCGTGCCGCTGATCGGTATCAACCAGGGGCGCCTGGGCTTTATTACCGACATCCCTCTCAACAACTACCAGGCCACGCTGACGCCCATGCTGCTGGGCGCCTTCGAGGAAGACCACCGCAGCCTGATGCACGCGAGGGTGATGCGTGGTGGCGAGTGCGTGTTCAGCGCACTGGCCATGAACGACGTGGTGGTGAACCGCGGCGCCACCTCCGGCATGGTGGAACTGCGGGTGGAGGTGGACGGCCACCTGGTGTCCAACCAGCGGGCCGACGGCCTGATCATCGCCACGCCCACCGGCTCCACCGCCTATGCACTGTCGGCTGGCGGGCCGCTGATGCACCCCTCCATCCCTGGCTGGCTGATGGTGCCCATTGCCCCGCACACATTGACAAACAGGCCTATCGTGCTTGCAGATGCTGCAGAGGTAGCTATAGAACTCATAGCAGGCCGAGATGCCAGCGCGAACTTCGACATGCAGTCGCTGGCCACCTTGCAGCACGGTGACCGCATCGTCGTGCGCCGCTCCGAGCACCGTGGGCGCTTTCTGCACCCCCAGGGCTGGAGCTACTTCGACACCCTGCGCAAAAAACTCCACTGGAACGAGGGCGCCTGAGCCATGGCATTGAAACGCATCACCCTGCGCGACTTCGTGATCGTGCGCGAACTGGAACTGGACCTGCACACCGGCTTCAGCGTGCTCACCGGCGAAACCGGTGCCGGCAAATCCATACTGATCGACGCGCTGCAGCTAGCCCTGGGCAGCCGGGCCGACGCAGGTACGGTGCGTGAAGGTGCAACCCGAGCCGACATCAGTGCCGAATTCGACACCGCCCCCGCCACCACGGCCTGGCTGGAAACCGCTGGCTTTGACCTGGGCGACAGCCTGCTGCTGCGCCGCACCGTGGACACGCAAGGCAAGAGCCGCTCGTGGATCAACGGCAGCCCAGCCACCGCCACCCAGCTGCGTGACATCGGCGACCTGCTGCTGGACATCCATGGCCAGCACGCCTGGCAAAGCCTGACCCGGCCCGACACCGTGCGCGGCCTGCTGGATGCCTACGCGGGCTGCAACACCGCCGCATTACAAACCCGTTGGACCCAGTGGCGCAGCGCCCAAAAAGCGCTGGCCGACGCCCATGCGGCCCGCGACTCGCTGCAGCAGGAGCAAGAGCGCCTGGCCTGGCAAATTGGCGAGGTCGGCAAACTGGCGCCCGGCACCGACGAGTGGGAGGGGCTGAACGCCGAACACACCCGCCTGTCGCACGCCCAGGCCTTGCTGGACGCGGTGCAGACTGCCATCGACGCCCTCGAAGGCGAAGACTCCGGCGCCCTGTCCGGCCTGTCGCGCGCCCACACCGCGCTACATAATCAGGAGCACATTGCGCCCGAATATGCTGCGCTAGCCGAGGTTTTGGCCTCCAGCCTGGCGCAGGCCGAAGATGCCGCCCATTCGCTGCACGCCACGCTGCGCAAGACCGAGCTGGACCCGGACCGCCAGGCCCAGCTGGACGAACGCATGGCGCAATGGGTGTCGCTGGCGCGGCGCTACAAACGCACGCCACCCGAGCTACCGGCCCTGCTGGACAGCTGGAAAACCGAGCTGGCCCGGCTGGACGCCGCCGCCGATGCCGGCAAGCTGGAAGCCGCCGAGCGCCAGGCACACAAAGCGTATCTGGCCGAAGCCCAGGCGCTCACCAAGGCCCGCACCCTCGCCGCCCCCAAGCTGGCCAAGGCCATTACCCTGGCCATGCAGGGCCTGGGCATGCAAGGCGGCCAGTTCCAGGTGGCGCTGCAAAAAACCGAGCCCAGCGCCAGCGGCATGGAAGAGGTGCAGTTCCTGGTGGCAGGTCACGCCGGCAGCACGCCACGCGCCGTGGGCAAGGTGGCCTCTGGCGGCGAGCTGTCGCGTATCGCGTTGGCGATTGCAGTGACCACCAGCGAACTGGGCACGGCACAGACATTGATTTTTGACGAAGTGGATTCCGGCGTGGGCGGAGCCGTGGCCGAGACGGTGGGCCGGCTGATGAAGCAGCTGGGCCGCGACCGCCAGGTGCTGGCCGTCACCCACCTGCCCCAGGTAGCAGCCTGCGCCGACCACCATCTGGTGGTAGCCAAGCAGCGCGACGGCAAAAGTACGGTCAGCAGCGTGGCCTTGGTACAGGGCGAACAGCGCGTGGCCGAAGTTGCGCGCATGCTGGGCGGTGAAAAATTATCCGGCACCACCTTGGCACACGCCAAAGAAATGCTGGGCCCCACCTACTCCTAAGTGCCATGAAACTTGAAATCATCCTCATCACCGGCATGTCCGGCTCGGGCAAGTCGGTCGCCCTGCATGCGCTGGAAGACGCGGGCTACTACTGCGTGGACAACCTGCCGCCCGAGCTGCTGCTGAGCTTTGCCAAGCTGGAGCAAACCCAGGGCGCGCAGAAGGTGGCGATTGCCATGGACGTGCGCAGCGCCACCTCGCTGCCCCTGGTGCCGCAGTACCTATCCACCCTGCGCAAAAGCGGCGTCACGGTCAAGTCACTGTTCCTGGACGCCACTACCGACACCCTGGTGCAGCGCTATTCTGAGACCCGGCGCAAGCACCCGCTGTCGCGCTCGGACCAGGTGGACCAGCAGCACGCTCTGGTGGAAGCCATCGAACTGGAACGCGAGCTGCTGTCTGACTTGCGCGACCTGGCCCATGTGATCGACTCCAGCATCATCCGACCCTCGCAACTGCAGAGCTATATCAAGTCCCTGGTGGCCGCAGCCGATGCACAGCTGACACTGGTGTTCGAGTCCTTCGCCTTCAAGCGCGGCATTCCCGTGGACGCGGACTATGTGTTCGACGTGCGCATGCTGCCCAACCCGCACTACGAGCCTGACCTGCGCGCGCTGACCGGGCGCGACGCGCCGGTAGCCGAGTTTCTGCACAAGAGCCGCGACGTGGCGCAGATGTTCACCCACATCGAGCAATTCCTTTCACACTGGCTGGATCGGCTGGCGCGCGACCACCGCAGCTATGTCACGGTGGCGGTGGGCTGCACCGGCGGACAGCACCGCTCGGTCTACCTGGTGGAGCAATTGGCCGCCGCGTTCAACACCCGCTGGGTCACGCTGAAGCGGCATCGTGAGCTGGATGCCCGTGCCAGTGCCCGGGGCCCGTCCAGCGAACCTACGGCAGGCGCCACTATTTTTTAAACAAAAAGTGCCTCCAGCGCAGGATATACCTGCGCAAGCAGCTACACAATCAATAGCAAATCAACTTAAATCAAGCGGCAGACAGCAGCTTGCGTATGGGTGCCGGCAAGCCCACCTCGGGCCACCGCGCAGCCTCTACCCAGTCGCCTTCCAGGCCTGGGCGGGTGCCCGGCGCCAACTGCAGCTGCACCGGGTGCAGATACAGGTCTTTGTGCGTCAGCACATGCAGAAATACCGGCAGATCGTCCAGCTCCGCGGCCCCGGTCGTAGCGGCCAGCGCGTCGCGGCTTTCGAACACCGGCAGGCAGTACAGGCCGGCCCACACGCCAGCATCCGGCCGTCGCTGCAGCCACACGCGGCCGGCCGCGTCCTGTGCCCACAGCAGCCACCAGGATTCGGTGCTGCGCTTGAGCTTGCGGGTCTTGACCGGATATTTTTCTGGCGCGCCCTCGCGCTGGGCGGTGCACACCGGCTGTACCGGGCACAGCAGGCAGGTGGGCTGGCGCGGCATGCAGACGGTGGCGCCCAGGTCCATCAGGCCCTGGGTGTAGCGCGGCATGGTGTGCAGGCCGGCCTGCGCGGGCAGCAGGGCCGTGGCCTGGTCCCACAATGCACGCTCATTGGCGGCCACAGCCAGGTCGGCATCGAAACCCAGCACCCGGGTCAGCACCCGCTTCACATTCGCGTCCAGGATGGCGGCACGCTCGCCATAGCAGAACGAGGCGATCGCAGCAGCAGTCGATCGGCCTATGCCGGGCAGGGTCTGCAGCAGCTCCGCCGTGGGCGGAAAGCGGCCGCCGTGCACCTCCATGACCTGCTGGGCGCAGCGGTACAAGTTGCGGGCACGGCTGTAGTAGCCCAGGCCGCTCCATAGGGCCAGCACATCGTCCAGGCTGGCGGCAGCCAGGCTTTGCACATCCGGGAAGCGGGCCAGAAAGCGCGGAAAGTATTCCAGCACCGAGCTCACCTGGGTCTGCTGCAGCATGATTTCAGATAGCCAGACGCGGTACGGGTCCTGCGTGTTCTGCCAGGGCAGACTGTTGCGGCCATGGCTTTGCTGCCAGTGGATCACCTGCGAGGCAAACGCGGTCGCCACCGCCTGGTGCGACGCGAATGGTGGCGCGGCCTCGCGCGCGGCCAGGACCTCCGTCATGCGCCCTCAGGCCGGGGCGGCAAATGCGCGCCTGCGGTGGAAATGAAGTACGAGGTCAACAGCTGCAGGCGGGTGTCGAACTGGCCCAGCACCGCTTCTTGCGCCTCGATTTCGGCGACCCGTTCATCCAGGCCGCCAGCAGCTTCCTGGATGCGGTCTATGGCGTCTATGCGCCGCACAAAGCTTTTTTGCCGCTCTTTGAGCTGGTCGTCCAGTTGGGCTGCGGCGGACTTGCTCCACAGCTCGACATCGCCAAACGCCGACTCGAAAACCAAGCGCAGGCGCGCGGTCAATGCCCGCACCAGCCGTTCGACAAACTCGGGCTGGGCCAGCTTCATCACATTGCGCAGGCCCAGGTACTGGATGTGGCTGTTTTCGATCTGGTCCAACTCGCCCTGGTAGTGCGGCACATCGGGCATGCCGTACAGCTGCAGCGAGAAGCTGTATTCGGCATTCAGCTGGCGGAAGGTGCCGTCCAGCATCTGCTGCATCTCCAGCGCCAAGGTCTGGGCGCGGGCCAAGTTGTCACGCAACCGGGTAAAAGTGGCGGTGTAGACGCCCTTGGCGCCCAGTTTCAGGCCAGGTTGGCGCAGGGCCTGGGCCAGCAAAGCCATCTCGGCCTTCACCGCGCGGCTGCCCAGCAGCGCAAACACATCCCCCAGCAGGCGGTGCTGTACGGAGCGCACGGCCTGTATCTTGGTACTGCCCATCTCGAAAGCGCGCTTTTCCTGTTCGATGCGGGAGCGCATGTTTTTCACCACCACCGTGTTCTTGCCGCCCAGGCCTTGTAGCTCCTGCTTTTGCTCGGCCAGGTCGCGGCGGCGGATGTGCAGCACACGACCGGTTTCCTTGCGCAGATCAGAAATGCCGCGCGACAGCTCGTCGCGCAATATGGCATGGCGCTGGCCCAGAATGCCTTCGCTAAGCGCGGTCTCCAACAGAGGCAAGCCACTGGCCTCCAGCAGGGCCGCGTTGGCGCCGATCTTGGCGACCAGGCCCTTCTGGGCCGAAACGGCCAATACACGTTCCACCGCCACCCCCAGCAGGGCAGCCGACTCGGAACGCTGGCGGTCGATTTGTGTCTTTAGCTGCTCGGCTGTGCTCAGCGTGTCCCACAAGGTGTCAACCTTGTTCAACACAACTAGACGGGCATGGCTGTTTGCAGCATCCAGGCCCAGGTGCTCGCGCCATACCGCCAGGTCGGACTTGGTCACGCCGGTGTCAGCCGCCAACAAAAACACCACGGCATTGGCCTGGGGGATCAGGTTGACAGTCAACTCGGGTTCGGCGCCGATGGCATTCAGCCCTGGCGTATCCAGAATCACCAGGCCTTGCGCCAGCAGGGGGTGCTCCACATTCACCACGGCATGCCGCCAGCGCGGCACTTCCACCTTGCCTTCGGCGTCGAGCACGGGGTTGTCCTCGGGCACTTCGTCATGCCAGAAGCCCAAAGCACGGGCCTCGGACTGGCTCACACGGCGGACTTCGGTGACTTTTTCCAGCGCGTTGGCCAAATGCTCGGCGTTGTCCACGTCAAGCTCGAACTGGGTCCACTTGTCGGGCGACTGGCGCCATTCGGCCAGGGACTGGGGCAGCAGCCGCGACTCGATGGGCAGCAGGCGCAGGCTGGGCGACGTACCTGCATCGAAGCGCAGCTCGGTCGGGCACATGGTGGTGCGGCCAGCGCTAGCGGGCATGATGCGCCGCCCGTAGCCAGCGAAAAACAAAGCGTTGATCAGTTCCGACTTGCCACGCGAAAACTCGGCCACAAAGGCCACCGTGACCTTGTCGCTGCGCATCTGCTCTTCCAGACGCTGCAGGCGGGCCTCCACCCCGGCGTCCATCAAGGCGTGCTCTTTCATCCAAGCTGAAAGCAGCTTCAAACGCAGCACGAACTCGCGTCGCCAAGCTGCGTATTCGCCTAATTGTTGGTTGATGGAGGTCACCACGGTGGGCTGTGCTTTACTTGATATAAGGCGTTAAAAAACCAATATAGCACCGCCAGGTAACGCCATTTGCGGGCACTAGCGCTTTTGGCATTGTGGGCAGAAGTAGGTCGACCGCTGACCTTGCCGCAGAAGCTGTATTGTGCTGCCACAAACCCGGCACGGCAGACCCTGGCGGTCATAGACCATCGCCTCCAGCTGGAAATAACCACTTTCGCCGTGGGCATTGGAAAAGTCACGCAAGGTGCTGCCGCCCTTGAGCACTGCACGCGCCAGCACCGTGCGCACCGCTTCGTGCAACCTGGCCACCCGCGCGCGGCCAATGCTGGACGCCTTGGTGGTCGGCCGTATGCCCGCCATAAACAGCGCCTCGGACGCGTAAATATTGCCAACCCCCACCACCACCTCGCCCGCCAGCAGCACCTGCTTGATGGCCGTCTTGCGCGCATGCAGGCCCGCGTAAAACGCAGTCAGGGGAAATTCGTCGCCCAGCGGCTCCATGCCCAGGTGGCCCAACAGCTTGGTCGCCACTGGTGCATCCTGGCTGTCGGCATACACCACGGCGCCGAACCGGCGCGGGTCGTGCAGGCGCAACGTACCCCTGCTGGTAAACAGATCGCAGTGGTCGTGCACCCCGGCAGGCGGCAGCTCTGACGCGAAATGTAGGCTGCCCGACATGCCAAGGTGCAGCAATAGCAGGCCACGGTCCAGGTCCAACAGCAGGTATTTGCCACGCCGACGCACCTGCAGCACCGTGCGCCCCTGCAGCAAGGATGTGTCACAACCCAAGGGCCAGCGCAAAGGCTTACCCATGCGCAGCTGCTGTATGCGCGCACCCTGGATGCGGTCGGCAAAACTCAGTCGGGTGACTTCTACCTCTGGTAATTCGGGCATGGCGGGCAGGGGTTCAAGTAAAGTATTTTCAAGGCCAAGGGCGGCAAGCCCCCGTGCAGTCGCAAGTTCGCAGGCTTGGATTATTATGAGTCGATGAAGCGATTCCACCGTTTAGCCGCCACCAGTCTTGCAATACTGGCCATAGTCACAGGCAGTTTGCCCGCACAGGCGCAAACACCTGGCACGCCCTCTACAGAGCCAGCGCAGTCCGCATTGAATGGCGAGCTGTTCTACATTCTGCTGCTGGGTGAGCTGAATGCGGCAGGCGGCGAGCCGGGCTACGCCTACCAGCTCTACCTGGAAGGCGCACGCAAAGCCAACGATGCCAGCCTGTACCAACGCGCTATCGAAATTGCGCTGCAGTCCAGATCTGGCGATGCCGCGCTGCAAGCCGCACGCGCATGGAACAAGGCCCAGCCCCACTCCCGCGAAGCCAACCGCTACGTGCTGCAAATTCTGCTGGCGCTAAACCGCGTCGCGGACACTGCCGAACCACTGAAAACCGAGCTGGCCATGGCCCCGGCCATGGAGCAGGCCGCAGCCATCAACGCCATACCTCCCAGCTACGCACAAAGCTCCGACAAAAAACAAGCTGCCAATGTGGTGGAAACGGCATTGGCAGACTACCTCGCCAGCCCCAGCGTAGGCGCATATGCTTGGACCACCGTGGGCCGTATGCGCCTGGCTGCAGGCGACAGCACCAGCGCCCTGGATGCCGCACGCCGCGCCCAGGAGATAGACCGCAACGCACCGGGTCCCGCCATGCTGGCCCTGGAAATGATGGGCCCCCAAACTCCTTTGGCCGAACCCATCGTGCAGCACTATATGGCGGGCCAGCCGGCGCCAGAGCTGCGCATGAGTTATGCGCGTGTGTTGATCGACGGACAACGCTTCGACGATGCAAGTGCGCAAGCCAAGCTGCTGACCGAGCAAAACCCTGACTTTGCCGATGGCTGGCTGCTGCAAGGCAGTCTGCAATTGCAAGATAAGCGGCCTGCAGCAGCCGAAACCTCGTTCAAACAATTCGTAGCACTGGCCCACCCCCTGCCTGCAGGAGAGGCGCGCAGCCGTGGCCTGGCTCAGGCATATTTGTCGCTGGCCCAGATCGCCGAAAACCGCAAGGACTACGCCGGGGCAGATGCCTGGCTGCAGAAAGTCGATGATGGACAAGACCGTATCGCTTTGCAGGGCCGCCGGGCAAGCCTGCTGGCCAAGCAGGGCAAGCTGGCACAAGCCCGCGCCTTGCTGCAAGCATTGCCGGAACAAAGCGCCACAGACGCACGGCAAAAGCTGGTGGCCGAAGTACAACTGCTACGCGACAACAAGCAATACAAGGCTGCGTATGACCTGATGGCCACGGCCATCAAGCAGGCGCCCGACGATACCGACTTGCTCTACGACCAGGCCATGCTGGCCGAAAGACTCAACAAGATGGATGAGATGGAGCGCCTGCTGCGCCAGTTGATTCAGCTCAAGCCGACTTACCACCATGCGTACAACGCTTTAGGCTACTCCCTGGCAGACCGCAACATCCGGCTGCCAGAAGCCCGGGACTTGATACGCAAGGCCCTGGAGTTCGTGCCCAACGATCCCTTTATTTCCGACAGCATGGGCTGGGTGGAATTTCGCATGGGCAACCAAGCAGAAGCTTTACGCGTACTGGACTCTGCCTACAAGGCCAAGCCCGACGCCGAAATTGCCGCCCACCTGGGCGAAGTCCTGTGGGCCCTGGGCCAACGCGAACGAGCCGCCAGCATCTGGAAAGAAGGGCTGCAACTGAATGCCGACAACGAAACACTGCAGGAAACACTCAAGCGCCTGCACGTAAAACTTTGAAGCACCTCGCTCGCCGCACAGGGCTGCTGCTGTGCATCGCACTGCTCAGCGGCTGCGCCCATCTTGGCACCACTACGCAGCGCACCGAAGGCACGCCTTTCTGGAGTGGCCGTTTGGCTTTACAGGTAGAGGGCTCTGCAGCCCAGTCCTTTTCGGCAGGCTTTGAGCTCAAAGGCTCGGCCCAAACGGGCGAACTCAACCTGTTTAACCCACTCGGCGGAACCGTTGCCCGCATGGCATGGCAGCCCGGCTCCGCCACACTACTGGCGCGTGGTGAGACACGCCAGTTTGACTCGTTGACCAGCCTGGTTGAGCAAGCCACAGGCGCCCCGCTGCCCGTCGCGGCGCTATTCGACTGGCTGCGCGGCGACAATACTGCCGTCGCCGGTTGGCAGGCCGACTTGTCGCAACTGGCCGACGGGCGCCTGAGCGCAGTGCGCAGCCAGCCCCCGCCCACAGCCACGCTGCGGGTCGTTATCGACCAATAAACATGCAAGCCCTGTACGACGTAGCCGCCCCGGCCAAACTGAATCTTTTTTTGCACATCACCGGCCGCCGTGACGATGGCTACCACCTGCTGCAATCCGTTTTCATGCTGATCGACTGGTGCGACACACTGCACTTCGAGCTGCGCAGCGACGGCCAGCTCAGCCGCGAAGACCTCAGCACCCCATTGCCGCCAGACGATCTGGTGTTGCGCGCGGCGCGGGCTTTGCAGGCGGCCACCGGCACACGGCAAGGTGCACATATCGGCGTGCACAAAGACATACCCGCGCAGGCCGGCATGGGCGGCGGTTCATCGGATGCTGCATCCTGCCTGCTGGCGTTGAACCGCCTGTGGAACTTGAAATTCAGCGTGGCCCAGCTACAGGCCATCGCTTTACCTCTCGGCGCCGACGTGCCATTTTTTGTAGGCGGGCGCAATGCCTGGGTTGAAGGTATCGGCGAAAAAATCACCCCGCTGTCACTACCCCCCAGCCGCTTTCTGGTCGCAAAACCACCCGAAGGACTGGATACGAAATTAATTTTCTCCTCGCCAGATCTAAAGCGCAATTCAGACCATGCTATACTCGCAGGCTTTGCTGCTAGGCCACTTCACTTCGGTGAAAACGTCTTGCAACCAGTCGCAGAAAATCTTTGCCCTGCTGTAAAACAAGTCCTTGAGTGGCTTGAAAGCAAAGGTTTACATGCTAGAATGACTGGCTCAGGAAGCGCAGTATTTGCGCAAATGCCAAGCGATGTAGATGCAACAGATGCGCCAAGCGCCTGGAGCATTCGCAAATGCAGCAATATGGATGTTCATCCTCTGGTGGGTTGGGCATTCAGCGATGGTTAATAGGTTAGCAGCGTCACGCTGTTGACCCGTGTAGGGGAGTCGCCAAGTTGGTTAAGGCACTGGATTTTGATTCCAGCATGCGAAGGTTCGAATCCTTCTTCCCCTGCCAAATATTTTGAACCTGCGGATGTTCAAAATATGCACACAGTCAATTCATCGCAAAGACGTTCATGCAGCCCCACCACACTGATTTCATGATTTTCACTGGCAATGCCAATCCTGGCATGGCCTCCGATATTGCCAAACACCTGGGCATCTCACTGGGCGCAGCCCGTGTAGGTCGCTTCTCGGATGGCGAAGTAACCGTTGAAATCAACCAAAACGTGCGCGCTCGCGACGTTTTCGTGGTGCAAAGCACATGCGCGCCCACCAATGAAAACCTGATGGAATTGCTGATCATGGTCGATGCGCTCAAGCGTGCATCGGCAGAGCGCATCAGTGCAGTCATTCCTTATTTCGGTTATGCCCGGCAAGATCGCCGCCCCCGCTCGGCACGTGTGCCTATCACCGCCAAGGTCGTGGCCAATATGCTGCAGGCAGTGGGCGTGGACCGCGTCCTCACCATGGACTTGCACGCTGACCAAATCCAGGGCTTCTTCGACATCCCGGTCGACAATATTTACGCATCGCCCGTACTGCTGGGCGATCTGCGCCAAAAGAATTACGAAGACCTGATCGTGGTATCGCCCGACGTGGGCGGCGTGGTGCGCGCACGCGCCCTGGCCAAACAGCTTGGCTGCGACATGGCCATCATCGACAAGCGCCGCCCCAAGGCCAATGTCAGCGAAGTGATGCACGTGATCGGTGAAATCGATGGCCGCAACTGCGTGATCATGGACGACATGATCGACACAGCAGGCACCCTGGTGAAAGCCGCCGAAGTGTTGAAAGAGCGTGGCGCCAAGAAGGTCTACGCCTATTGCACGCATCCTATTTTCTCGGGCCCCGCCATCGAACGTATTGCCAATGGCTCTGCGCTCGACGAAGTGGTGGTGACCAACACCATTCCGCTCAGCCCAGCTGCTGCGGCATGTTCCAAGATTCGTCAGCTCACCGTGGCGCCGCTGATCGCTGAAACGATCCAGCGCATTGCCAACGGCGAGTCGGTCATGAGCTTGTTCTCGGACCAAGACAGCGCGTTTTAAGGTTGCATCCCAGCAGCCTCCCCTATTTGTTCTGAACAGGACAAAAAGTAGACCGGTGTGCACTGTGCCCACCGGTTTTTTGAAATCGGAGTGACACTGGTCGCGGTGCACTCTTACAGGAGTTAGTTATGAAATTCGTCGCTTTTGAGCGCGCAAAGCAGGGCACGGGTGCGAGCCGCCGTCTCCGCATTACTGGCCGTACCCCCGGCATCGTTTACGGTGGCGCTACGCCTGCCAGCCAGATCGAAGTCGATCACAACGCGCTGTGGCACGCCCTGAAAAAGGAAACCTTCCACTCCACCATTCTGGACATGGAATTGGACGGCAAGGAAAGCAAGGTTCTGCTGCGTAACGTGCAAATGCACCCCTTCCGCCAGTTGATCCTGCACGTGGACTTCCAACGCGTGGAAGCCGACACCAAGCTGACCATGAAAGTGCCACTGCACTACAGCGGCCAGGAAGTGTCCCCCGCCGTGAAGACGGAAAACTGCATGGTCACCCCCGTGGTGACAGAGCTGTTGATTTCCTGCCTGCCTGCCGATCTGCCTGAGTTCATCGCTGTGGACCTGAGCGGCCTGACCAAGGGATCTTCCTTGCACGCCAAGGATCTGACTTTGCCCAAGGGCGTGTCGGTTGTGACCCGCGGCAAAGAAAACCCCGCTCTGGTGTCCGTCGTGGCTCTGGCTGAAGAAGTGGCCGTGGACCCCGCTGCCGCTGCTGCACCCGCCAAGGGCAAGGCCGGCGCCAAGCCAGCTGGCAAGAAGTAATTCACTTCTTAGCTCTGCACAACGGCCCACTTCGGTGGGCCGTTTTTGTTTCTGCTTCGGGATAATCTGCGCATGATCAAATTGTTTGTTGGCCTGGGAAACCCCGGCCCGGAATACGAGGCGACCCGCCACAACGCCGGCTTCTGGTGGATAGACGCCTTGGCTCAAGAGCTGAAAACCAGCCTGCAGCCGGATAAAAGTTATTACGGCTTCGTGGCCCGCACGGTGGTGGACGGCGAGCCGCGCTGGCTGCTCAAGCCACAGACCTTTATGAACCTGTCGGGCAAATCGGTGGCGGCATTGGCCCGTTTCTTCAAGATCCAGCCCGCCGAGATTCTGGTGGTGCACGACGAGCTGGACGTGGTCCCCGGCCAAGCCAAACTCAAGCTGGGCGGCAGCCATGCGGGCCACAACGGCCTGCGCGATATCCACGGCCAACTGGGCAGCCCGGACTACTGGCGGCTGCGCATCGGCATAGGCCACCCTGGATCCAGGGAGGAAGTCGCCAACTGGGTACTCAAAAAACCCTCGGCAGAGCACCGCCATGCCATAGAAGACAGCATGCACCGCGCGCTGAAAGCCCTGCCGGCGCTGCTGGCCGGCGATATGAACAAGGCCACCATGGCCATCCACACCACGAAACCGCCACGCCCCAAGCCAGAGCGTCCGCCGGAAACCCCCAAAGCGCCAGAGGCTCCGGCGACCCCTGACAAGAGCTAGGGTTTGGCTATACCGGCCTGCAGCCGCCGGTATTTCTGCAGCAGGGTTTCCTTGTCTTCCACAAAGTCCGGGTTCACCGGAATGCAGGACACCGGGCAGACCTGCACGCACTGCGGTTCGTCGAAATGGCCCACGCACTCGGTGCACTTGTGCGGGTCGATCTCGTAGATCTTCTCGCCCAGGTAAATTGCATCGTTCGGGCACTCGGGTTCGCACACATCGCAGTTGATGCACTCGTCGGTGATGATCAAAGCCATGGTGCGGTCCGGTCGTTCATATGCGGATGGTAGGTCACACGCCCGCCAAAGCGCTGCGCATGCTGTCAATCACCGCCTTGTAATCAGGGTTGCCGAAGATCGCGCTGCCCGCCACAAAGGTATCTGCGCCGGCCGAGGCCACACGCGCAATATTGTCGGTTTTGATGCCGCCGTCCACTTCCAGGCGGATGTCCTTGCCGGAAGCCTCGATACGCTTGCGCGCCTGCTCAATCTTGCGCAGGGCTGAATCGATAAAGCTCTGCCCGCCGAAACCCGGGTTGACGCTCATGATCAGGATCAGGTCGATATCGTCAATCACCCAGTCCAGCACGTCCAGCGGCGTGGCGGGGTTGAACACCACACCGGCCTGGCAGCCCTTGGACTTGATGGCCTGTACGCTGCGGTGCACGTGGCCCGAGGCTTCGGGGTGGAAGCTGATCAAGGAAGCCCCCGCATCGGCAAACGAAGCGGCCAGCGCGTCCACGGGCTGCACCATCAGGTGCACGTCAATGGGCACAGGCGTGCCGTCAGGCTTTTTGGCATGCGGCTTCAGGGCGCTGCAGATCATCGGCCCGAAGGTCAGATTGGGCACGTAATGGTTGTCCATCACGTCAAAATGGATCCAGTCGGCACCGGCCTGGATGACATTTTTGACCTCGTCGCCCAGGCGGGCGAAGTCGGCGGACAGGATCGAGGGGGCGATGCGGTAATTTTTCATGGGCCGTATTTTCGCAGGCCTTGTCCAGCAAGGGCCAAAACGGCGCTGTACGATGCCGCCATGCCCAAATACCAGTTCACCATCGAAGCGGTGCCGCAGTACCTGCCCGAGCAGTCTGCGCCCGCGCAATCCGTGTTCAGCTTCGCCTACACCATCACCATCCGCAACACCGGCAGCGTGGCGGCCCAGCTGATCTCGCGCCACTGGAACATCAGCGATGCCAACGGCCATCTGCAAGAGGTCAAAGGCCTGGGTGTGGTGGGCCACCAGCCGCTGCTACAGCCCGGCGAGTCCTTCCAGTACAGCAGCGGGTGCCAGCTGCGCAGCAGCACCGGGGCGATGCGCGGTAGCTACTTCTTTGTGGCGGAGGATGGCGAACGCTTTGACGTGCCCATTCCTACCTTTGTGCTCGACTCCACCGGCGACACCGGCCTGCCCGCGTCGCACACGCTGCACTGAGCGCCAGCATGGGTGAATTCGACCTGATACGGCGCTATTTCACGCGCCCCACGCCGCGCGCCGTACTGGGCGTGGGCGACGACTGCGCCCTGCTGCAGCCACGCCCCGGCATGCAGCTGGCCATCTCCAGCGACATGCTGGTCGAGGGCCGGCACTTTCTGTCCACCGTGGACCCGGCCGCGCTGGGCCACAAGGCGCTGGCGGTGAACCTCAGCGATCTGGCCGCCTGTGGTGCCCAGCCCCTGGCCTTCACCCTGGCCCTGGCCCTGCCCAGCGCCGACGCAAACTGGCTGAAGCCGTTCTCGCAAGGCCTGCTGGCCCTGGCCGACGCCCATGGCTGTGAACTGGTGGGCGGCGACACCACGCGCGGGCCCTTGAACATCTGCATCACCGTCTTCGGCGAAGTGCCGCCTGGCCAGGCCCTGCTGCGCTCTGGCGCAAGCGTGGGCGACGACTTGTACGTGAGTGGCACGCTGGGCGATGCCCGGATGGCGCTGGAGGTATTCCGCGGCACGCTGTCGCTGCCCGAAGCGGCTTTTGCCCAGGCCCGCCAGCGGCTGGAGCGCCCCACACCCCGCGTGGCGCTGGGCCTGGCGCTGCGCGGCGTGGCCAGTGCCGCAGCCGACATCAGCGACGGCCTGCTGGGCGACCTGGGCCACATCCTGCAAGCCTCCGGCGTGGGCGCCGTGGTGGATGCCGATGTTGCTGCCAATTTGATAGCTACCCGCGCAGATATTTCCTGCACCAACGGCAGTTTTGGCTTGAAAAAGCAAAGAGAGTACGCACTGGCTGGCGGCGACGACTACGAGCTCGTATTTACCGCCCCCGCAAGCGCACGCCAGGCGGTACAAGCCGCAGCGGCCCAGGCCCAGACACCGGTGACCCGCATTGGCCTGATCGAGACCCGCGCAGCCCAGGGCCTGGCCATCCGCCTGGTAGACGCCCAAGGCCTGCGCCTGGACTTGGATTTGCCCGGCTTCGACCACTTCGGCCAAGGGTAAACACGCAGCACAGCCGCCATGCGTAAACTGTGGCGCATGAACGAAGCTGACGCCATCCGCCAAATACTGACCCATGCCCGCACCATCGCGGTCGTAGGTCTGTCGCCCGATCCGGGCCGGGCCAGCCATGACGTTGCCAGCACCCTGCAGTCGCGGGGCTACCGCATCATTCCGATCAACCCGGCCACGGATGCAACCGAGATCCTGGGTGAAAAGGTCTACCCCAGCCTGCAAGCTGCTGCGCGGGAGCACACCATCGAGGTGGTGAACTGCTTCCGCAAGAGCCAGGATATTCCGCCCATCGTAGAAGAAGCTATTGCCATCGGCGCCAAGGCCATATGGATGCAACAAGGCATATCCCACCGCGAAGCCGCCAAGCGGGCCACGACCGCCGGCCTGCGGGTGGTACAGAACAAATGCATCAAGACAGCGCACACCGTCCTGTCCGCGCGCGGAGTGATCTAGCCAGGTGGGTACGGTAAGCTTGGCGTTTCCCCACGCCCCGCTTGCACACCATGTCCTTCGCCCCGCTCCAGAACGATAGCTTCCTGCGCGCCTGCCTGCGCCAGTCCACCGACCACACCCCTGTCTGGCTGATGCGCCAGGCCGGCCGCTACCTGCCGGAATATGTGGCCACGCGGGCCAAGGCGGGCAGCTTCATGGGCCTGGCAACCAACACCGACTACGCCACCGAAGTCACGCTGCAGCCCCTGGAGCGCTACCCCCTGGACGCGGCCATTCTGTTCAGCGACATCCTCACCGTGCCCGACGCCATGGGCCTGGGCCTGAGCTTTGCCCAGGGCGAAGGCCCGCGCTTTGCCAGCCCGGTGCGCGACGAGGCCGCCGTGGCCGCGCTGCAGGTGCCCGACATGGACAAGCTGCGCTATGTGTTCGACGCCGTCACCTCCATCCGCAAGGCCCTGAACGGCCGGGTGCCGCTGATTGGCTTCTCCGGCAGCCCCTGGACCCTGGCCTGCTACATGGTCGAAGGCAAGGGCTCGGACGACTACCGCCTGGTCAAGAGCATGCTGTACAGCCGCCCGGACTTGATGCACCGCATGCTGCAAGTCAACGCCGATGCCGTGGCCGCTTACCTGAACGCTCAAATCGAAGCTGGCGCCCAGGCGGTGATGATTTTCGACAGCTGGGGCGGCGTGCTGGCCGACGGCGCTTTCCAGCAGTTCAGCATGGCCTATACCCAGCAGGTTCTCAAGCAACTCAAGACCGAGCACAACGGCCAACGCATTCCGCGCCTGGTGTTCACCAAGGGTGGCGGACTCTGGCTGGACGAAATGGCCGGCCTGGATTGCGAGGTGCTGGGCCTGGACTGGACGGTGAACCTGGCCAAGGCACGCGCCCTGGTCGGCGGCAGCAAAGCATTGCAAGGCAATATCGACCCGAACGTGCTGTTTGCCCCGCCCGCACAGATCGAAGCCGAGGTGGACAAGGTGGTGCACAGCTTTGGCCGGCCCCACCAGGGCGCTGGCACCGGACCAACGCATATCTTCAACCTGGGCCACGGCATCAGCCAGTACACGCCACCAGAGCACGTAGCCGCGCTGGTGGCCGCTGTGCACCGTGCTTCGCGCCGTATCCGGGCCTAAATAGCGGTCCTGCCCGCTAAAAATAGTTTTGGCAAGCCCCAGTTATGCACAAAACTTGTGCTTGCCATTTGGTGAAGCCGCCGCAAAGCGGCAAGCCGCTATAAAACGAATAGCGCATCTAAGTGATTGATTTATATAGTCATCTGAAAATGCTTTTTTTACAGGCAAAGTGTTGAGAGCCTTGATTTACGGGCCTTTACAGCGCCCCCGCCAGGGATATCAACAAAGTTATCCACAGCTTCTCGGGATAGCTTTCAAATCATTTGTAAATCAAGCACTTAGGCTCCAATCCACAAGTTTCTGTGAACAAACGCACATAAGCTGCACCCTCCGCCCCCCTCCATGTCCCACCGGCTTTCCGTCGTTGTCCAAACCCCCGCCCACAGCGCGCTGTCCGGCCCGCTGACCTACAGCCACGCCACGCCGCTGCCTCCGGGCAGCCTGGTGCGCGTGCCACTGGGTAAGCGCGAGACCCTGGGCGTGGTGTGGGACGTAGTGCCCGAGGAAAGCGAATTCGAGATCCGCCCCCTCAGCGCCGCGCTGGACGGGCTGCCGCCGCTGAACGCCGCCTGGCGCGGCCTGGTGCAGTTTGCCGCCCAGTACTACCAGCGCGCCGTGGGCGAGGTGGCGCTGGCCGCCCTGCCCCCGCAGCTGCGCGAGCTGGACACCACCCAGCTGGCACGCCGGCTGAAGCGCCCGCAGGCTGGCGCAGCGGCAGGCACTGAGGATGCTACACATTCAGTAGCACTCAGCGCAGAGCAAACCTGCGCCATCGCCGAATTTGATGCACAGGCCGGGCCGTTCCTATTGTTCGGCGCCACCGGCAGCGGCAAGACCGAGGTCTACCTGCAGCTGGTGCAAAGCCTGCTGGCCCGCGACCCCACCGCCCAGGCGCTGGTGATGGTGCCCGAGATCAACCTCACGCCCCAGCTGGAAGCCCGCTTCCGCGAGCGCTTCGAGCCGCAATATGGCGCTGCGTCGGTCGTGTCCATGCACAGCGGCATGACGCCGCCGCAGCGCCTGAAAAGCTGGATGGCGGCGCACTTTGGCACGGCCCGCATCGTGCTGGGCACGCGCATGGCGGTGTTTGCCTCCATGCCGCGCCTGAAGCTGATCGTGGTGGATGAAGAGCACGACCCCAGCTACAAGCAGCAGGAAGGCGCGCGCTACTCGGCCCGCGACCTGGCCGTCTACCGCAGCCAGCTGGAAACCCGCCTGGCCACCCAGGGCGATGCGGCAGCCACACCCTGCAAGGTGCTGCTGGGCTCGGCCACGCCTTCGCTGGAGAGCTGGCACCACAGCCGCCCGGCCGCAGAAGGCGGCCGCTACGTGCGGCTGTCCATGCCCAGCCGCATAGGCGCCGGCGCCCTGCCCAAGGTGCGCCTGGTGGACATGAACCTGCAGCAGAAGAAAACCGTGTTCTCGCCCCAGCTGCTGGCCGCCATCCAGCAGCGGGTGGAGCGCGGCGAGCAAAGCATGGTGTTTTTGAACCGGCGCGGCTACGCCCCGGTGCTGGCCTGCAACGCCTGCGAGTGGAAGAGCGAATGCCCGCACTGCAGCGCCTACCGCGTGTTCCACAAAATCGACCGCAGCCTGCGCTGCCACCACTGCGGCTACGCCGAGCCGGTGCCGCGCGCCTGCCCGACCTGTGGCAACCCCGATATTTCACCCGTGGGCCGTGGTACCGAAAGGCTGGAGGAATACCTGGCCGAGCTGCTGGTGGACCTGCGCCGCCCCGACGGCGGCCGGGTGGTGGTGGCGCGCATCGACGCCGACAGCACCAAGGCCAAGGGCGCACTCGAAGCCCAGCTGGACCAGGTGCACACCGGCGCGGTGGACGTGCTGGTCGGCACGCAGATGATTGCCAAGGGCCACGACTTTCGCCGCATCACCCTGGTGGCCGCCATCAACCCGGACGGGGCGCTGTTCTCCAGCGACTTCCGCGCGCCGGAGCGCCTCTTCAGCTTGCTGATGCAAGCCGGTGGGCGCGCCGGCCGCGACGCAGCCCACAGCCAGAGCAGCGAGATGTGGGTTCAGACCGAGCACCCCACACACGCCCTGTTCACCGCGCTGCGCCAGCACGACTACCCGGCCTTCGCGCAGAGCCAGCTGGGCGAGCGCCTGGGGGCCGGCATGCCGCCGTTCAGCTACCAGGCCCTGGTGCGGGCCGAAGCACGCACGCAGGAAGCCGCCCAGGCCTTTTTGACCCTGGCCAGCGCAGCCGCCTGCGATGTGCCAGACGCCGACCGCGTCACGCTCTACCCCGCCGTGCCCATGGGCGTGCAGCGGGTGGCGAATATCGAGCGCGCCCAGATGCTGGTGGAGAGCCCATCGCGCCAGGCGCTGCAGCGCTTCCTGGCGACCTGGCAAGCCGTGCTGCGCGCCACCCGCAGCCAGCCCGAGGCCAAGGGACTGATCCGCTGGGCCATCGACGTAGACCCGTTAGGGATTTAAGAGAAATCACCTGATTAGATACATGCCTCAGATCGCAACACGCACATGAAAGACCCCGTGCGCCCTGAGCTTGTCGAAGGGCTTGCAAATGGAGCCCTTCGACAAGCTCAGGGCGAACGGTTGTGGTTGTGTGTCTGAGGCAAGTAGCTAATCAGGAGAAATCAGGCTCTGGCGCAGGTAGCACGTGCGCGAGAAGCTATCAAAACTGCAGCAAACCTAATCTGGCCTATATGCCAGCTGCTGCGCCACAAAGCCGTCGAACGCATCCAGCAGGGGTCGGTAGCGCTCGGCGTCGCCCTCCAGCTGGGCCAGGGCCTGGCAGGTCGCCTCCAGGGTGGAAAGCTGATCTGGCCGGTGCGCCTTGCGGATGCGGTAGCGCGAGGCTGGCACGTCGCGCAGGCCCAGGCGCGGCAGCTGCTGCAGCGCGGGGCTTTGGTAGAGCATCTTGCGGCTTTTGCGCCAGGTGCCGTCCAGCACCACCAGGCGGATCTGCGCGGGGTCTGGCAGCGCGGCGGGGTCCAGGGCGGGTGCGGGCAGCAGGCCCAAAGCGGCGTCTTCCGGCGTATCGGGGTAGAGCAGCACGGTGTGGCGCGGCGCAGCCCGGCTCCAGGGGGCGCTTAGCAGCGCGGCGTCCGGCAGGGATTCGCA
The DNA here is from genome assembly GCF_058216335.1 of Rhodoferax sp. SPJ21. Taxonomy (NCBI): domain Bacteria; kingdom Pseudomonadati; phylum Pseudomonadota; class Betaproteobacteria; order Burkholderiales; family Comamonadaceae; genus Rhodoferax; species Rhodoferax sp. SPJ21. Next base: position 878,109 of record NZ_JBYZMO010000002.1, on the reverse strand, counting down.
GACCAGCATGCGGCTGTGCGGCAGGCTCAGGTGCAGCAGGCGCGCGCTGCCCTTGGCCTGGTCCACTTCCAGCGGGTGCTGCAGCAACAACAGCTCGACCGCATGTTCAGTCGGCCGCACCCAGGCGCAAATGCAGGTCCGCTGCGGGCGCAGGCAGACCGGGCAACGGGGGCGTGAGATGGCAAGCGCAGGCATGGGCGCTGGATTCTACCCAGCCCCCAGCAAAAACCTAGCTAGCGCATATAAAACCTGCGCAGGCAGCTATGCATTCAATAGCAATCTACGCGACTCCACGGCTCCCAGCGGCTGCTCGGGCAGGGTAAAAACCTCCACGGTGGCAACCAGCTCGTGCGCCTGGGTCTTCATGCTGCGGGCCGAAGCGGCCATTTCCTCGACCATGGCCGCGTTTTGCTGGGTCGCCTGGTCGATCTGGCCCACGGCCTGCAGGATGTGGGCCACGCCCGCGCTTTGGCCGCTGCTGGCGGCGCTGATCTCGGCCACGATGGCGGTCACCTGGCGGATCGCGTCCACCACCTCACCCATGGTGGTGCCGGCCTTGTCCACCAATGCCGTGCCCTGGGCGACCCGGTCCACGCTGGCGGAAATCAGCAGCTTGATTTCCTTGGCCGCATCGGCACTGCGCCCGGCCAGGCTGCGTACTTCGCTGGCCACCACGGCAAAGCCCCGGCCCTGCTCGCCGGCGCGGGCGGCCTCCACGGCGGCATTCAGCGCCAGGATATTCGTCTGGAAGGCGATGCCGTCGATCACACCAATGATGTCGCTGATCTTGCGTGAAGAGGCATTGATGCCCTGCATGGTGGTCACCACTTCGGCCACCACAGCACCACCCTGCAGGGCCACCGTACTGGCGCGCTGGGCCAGTTGATTCGCCTGTACAGCGCTGTTGGCGTTGTGCTGCACGGTGGCGCTGAGCGTGTCCATCGATGCGGCCGCCTCCTGCAGTGCGCTGGCCTGTTGCTCGGTACGCACGCTGAGGTGGTGGTTGCCCTGGGCGATTTCGGCACTGGCAGCCGCCACGGACTGCGCCCCCTGACGCACATTCACTACCACAGTGGACAAGCTGCTCTGCATAGCGGCCAGGGACTGCATCACGGCGGCCACCTCGTCTCTGCCGGCCGTGTCCACGGTTTGGTCCAGGCGTCCGCCGGCCACCGCTTGAGCCAGATCGCCGGCGCGCAGCAGGGGCACGGTGATGCCACGCACCAGCGTCCAGCCAAACAGCACAGAGAACAGCAGGCCAAATGTGATGGCGGCAATGCAGGCGGTACGGATGGCGTGGTAGCGCAGCACAGCGGCGTCATAGTCTTGCTGGGCCTCGTCGGCGGTGAGCTTGAGCAGTGCCACGATGTCGTTGCTGATGGGGTTGAACAAGGCGGTGAACTTACCCAGCACCAGCACCTGGGCGGGCAGAAAGTCGTCGTCGCGCAGACGCTCCATCACCGGTTTGAGGCCCTCTTGCTGGAAGCTTTGGCGCTTCTGGGTCAGCTCCTTCACCAGGCCTTCGGCGGCGGGGGACATCGGGGTGGCAATGAAGATGTCCCACGCCTTCTGGGATGCGGCGCTGATGGCATCCACCTCCTGGATATTTTTGGCCACCACCAGGGGCGCGGGGTCGATCAGCGTGTCGGAAATCACCTGCCGCGCGCGCATGGCCAGGAACTGGTAGTTGCCCAGGGCGGCAATCGACTGCATCCTCTGTTTGTACATGGCCTCGACCACCGTATTCGCCTGGGCAATGCCCAGCAGGCCAAGGCAGCCCACGGCGACCAGCAAGCTGGACAGAACGCCCACCAGTACTAGCAGGCGGGTGGATATTTTGAGATGTTTCATGTGCTAACCCTGTGCAACGGGCAAGGCCAGACAAGTGCTGCCTGCTGCTACGCCCGGTAATGTTGCGCCACCGATGTGGCGATCTAGGGTTAGACCTTAGCGGTTGTAACTACATGTCTTTGTGACAAGTCCACAAAATTGTCACACTTCTCCTTAAAACATGGCGTGCAGTGCGGCCCATCGACCTGGTGGGCTTAGAACGCGTTCTTAGGTGTGGGCAATCGGCACCAGAGCCATGTGGTCCTGCGGCAGCCGGAACACGGCCACCGCGTCCACCAGGTCTTGGGCCTGGGTGCGCATGCTGCTGGCGGCCGCCGCCATCTGCTCGACCAGCGCGGCATTTTGCTGCGTGGTTTGGTCCATCTGGGTCACGGCTTCGCCTATCTGGGACACACCCAGGCTTTGCTCCTGGCTGGCGGAGCTGATCTCGCCCATGATGCTGGTGGCACGGTGGATGGCATCTACCACCTCGGTCATGGTGGTGCCAGCCTTGTCCACCAACAGGCTGCCCTGGGCCACACGCTCCACGCTGGCAGAAATTAGCTGTTTGATTTCCTTGGCTGCGTCGGCCGAACGTCCGGCCAGGCTGCGGACCTCGCTGGCCACCACCGCAAAGCCACGCCCCTGCTCGCCGGCGCGGGCGGCCTCCACGGCGGCATTCAGCGCCAGGATGTTGGTCTGAAAAGCGATGCCGTCAATGACACCGATGATGTCGCTGATCTTGCGCGAAGACTCATTGATGCCCTGCATGGTTGTGACCACCTCGGCCACCACCTCGCCGCCCTGCATGGCGACCTGGCTGGCCCGCAGCGCCAACTGGTTGGCCTGGGACGCGCTGTCAGCGTTCTGGCGTACGGTGGAGCCCAGCTCCTCCATGGACGCAGCGGTTTCTTCCAGTGCGCTGGCCTGGTGTTCAGTACGGGCCGACAAATCATGGTTGCCTTCGGCAATCTCGGCGCTGGCATTGGCCACGCTCTCAGAACCACGGCGCACCGTGGCCACCACCTGCGACAGGCTGGACTGCATGGAACTGAGCGCCAGCATCACGGACGACACTTCGTCCGTGCCCGTGGTGTCGATCTGCTGGCTCAAGTCGCCACTGGCTACCGCATTCGCCACCTGGCTGGCCTGCTGCAGCGGCCGGGTGATGCTGCGCATCAAAGCGAAACCAAACAGCACCGCGAATACGACGCCGACGACGATGGCAGCGATGGCGACATTGCGAATCACCAGGTAGCGCGCCTCGGCATCTTGGTAATCATGTAACGTGGCCTCTTTGGTCAGGGCCAGCAGGGCGCTGGTGTCGTCCAGCAGCGGGTCGAACAGGTCGGCAAACTTGCGCACCACCAGCACCCGCGCCGTGGCCGTGTCTTCGCTGGTCAGGGCCGCCATGGCAGGCTGCAGCCCCTCCTGCATGATCTTTTGGTTCTGGTCGCCAATCGCCTTGATCAGCTTGCTGCCCTCCGGCCCCATCGGCACTGCCGACAAGGAGGCCCACACCGTATTCACCTTCTGGATATTGGCGGTGGCCTCGGCCATCGCCTTGGCAACCTTCTCCGGCACCGGCGACATCAGCGCATTGGACACCAACAAGCGGTTGCGCGTGGTCAGCAGCAAGAAGTCAGACACCCAGGTCTGGGTCTGCATGCGGTCCTTGTACATGGAATCAATGGCCCCATTCGACTTGGCTATCCCAAACAGCCCCAACGCGCCAATGGCCACCAGCAAGGCCGACAAAACACCGACCAACACCAGCAAACGGGTGGATATATTGAGATTTTTCATTCGTGCGGTCCTGCACCCAAAATGTAAGTGGATGTCAGAATAACCCAGCAACTGCGCGCTGGGGCCATCCAAAGGGGGCAAACCGGGACAACCCAGGGTAATGCCGGATACGTTTTTTGTAACCGAAGCATTGCCATATGGGTATGGGCCCTTACCGGGCAGCCCTCAGCCAACGAGAGCCCCCCCCTGCGAGGGCTTGGGCTCGGACACACAGGGCGGCACAACTTCAAACCCGCAAGAATGCCCGTCCGCTCCACAAGACAGAAAGGCGCGTGGAAAACGCCTTGCTGGCGATGTGGAAAATCAACCAGGGTTGATTCAAAAATCATAGCTACTGGCGCATATTCCACCTGCGCCAGCGGCCTAAAAGGCTTAAAAGCCTAGAACGGCATCTTGGGCATGCCCTTCATGCCACCCATGCGTTTGAGCATCTTCATCATGCCGCCGCCCTTCATCTTTTTCATCATTTCCTGCATCTGGCCAAACTCGTTCAGCATGCGGTTCACTTCCTGCACCTGCACACCAGCGCCGGCGGCGATGCGGCGCTTGCGGGTGGCCTTGATCAGGTCGGGCTTGCGGCGCTCCAGCGGGGTCATGCTGTGGATGATGCCCTCCTTGCGGCGGATGTCGCGCTCGGCCTTGTCCATGTCCATCTGACCAGCCTTGGCGGTCATTTGCGTGGGCAGCTTGTCCATCAGGCTGGACAGGCCGCCCATTTGCTTCATCTGCTGGATTTGGCCCAGGAAGTCGTTCAGGTCAAAACTCTCGCCGCTCTTCACCTTCAGGGCGAGCTTTTGCGCAGCCGCCATGTCCACGCCGGCCGTGACCTGTTCGACCAGAGCCAGGATGTCACCCATGCCCAGCACGCGGCCAGCATGGCGCTCGGCGTCGAACACTTCCAGACCGTCGATCTTTTCGCTGGTACCGGCAAACTTGATGGGCACGCCGGTGACATGGCGCACCGACAGGGCCGCGCCGCCGCGCGAATCGCCATCGGTCTTGGTCAGGATGATGCCGGTCAGCGGCAGCGCATCCGAGAAAGCCTTGGCGGTGTTGATCGCGTCCTGGCCCTGCATGGCATCGACCACGAACAGGGTTTCCACCGGCTTGAGCAGCGCGTGCAGGCCCTTGATTTCGTTCATCAGCACTTCGTCGATGGCCAGGCGGCCGGCGGTATCGACCAGCAGCACGTCAAAGTAGTGCTTGCGGGCGTAGTCGATGGCGGCTGCGGCAATGTCCAACGGCTTTTGGTCGGGCGTGCTGGGGAACCATTCGGCACCGGCTTGCTTGGTGACCATCTTCAGCTGTTCGATAGCGGCGGGGCGGTAGACGTCGCCCGACACGGTGAGCACCTTCTTCTTGCGTTTTTCAATCAGGTGCTTGGCCAGCTTGGCGGTGGTGGTGGTCTTGCCTGCACCTTGCAGACCGGCCATCAAAATCACGGCGGGCGGCTGGGCGGCCAGGTTGATGTCGCTCACGCCCTCGCCCATAGTGCGGCTGAGCTCGCGGTTGACGATGCCCACCAGCGCCTGGCCAGGAGACAAAGAACCCATCACCTCCTGGCCCAGGGCCTTCTCCTTCACCCGGGCGATGAAGTCGCGCACCACCGGCAGGGCCACATCGGCCTCCAGCAGGGCCATGCGCACTTCGCGCAGCATGTCGGCCACATTGGACTCGGTGATACGGGCCTGGCCCCGGATTTCTTTGACCAGGCGGGAGAGTTTGTCGGTGAGGGCGGAGGCCATAAGAAATTTCCGGAGAGGGTTGTGCGGGTGCTGCGCAAGGCAGGCCCAAGCCAAGGACTGGGTACGGGGCGAAACGCTAAACTGTGCCCATGATTTTAACGACTGCGCCCTTCGCCAACGTGCTGCTGTGCGTGGCTGCCGCACTGGCCTACGCGGTACCCGCGCTGGGCGCCCCGCACCTCAGCATGCGGGCCAGCAAAAGCGCGTTGTGGCTGGCCTGGCTATTGCACGGGCTGGCCCTCAGCATTGGATTGTTTGACTCGCCGCCCCACTTCGGCTTTGCCCCGGCACTGTCGGTCACGGCCTGGCTGGTGCTGACGGTGTATGCGGTGGAAAGCCATTTGTTTCCACAGCTGGAGGCGCGCTGGGCCCTGGCCGGACTGGGAGCGGTGGCGGTGCTGCTGGCCCTGCTGTTCCCTGGCAGCTCGCTGCACGACATGGCCTCACCCTGGCTGCCTCTGCACTGGGCCCTGGGCATTGCGTCCTATGGTTTGTTTGGGGCGGCGGTGGTGCACGCCTGGCTGATGACGCGGGCCGAACGCCAGATGCGCAACGCCGCAGAAGCCCCCAGCGGCCTGCCTTTGCTGACCCTGGAGCGGCTGACGTTCCGGCTGGTCGCAGCGGGATTTGTGCTGCTGTCCGCTACGCTGCTGGTGGGCTGGTTTTTTGACGAACAGCTGTATGGCGTGCATGGCTGGCGGTGGAGCCACAAGACGGTGTTCTCGCTGCTGTCCTGGCTGACCTTTGCGATTCTGCTGCTGGGGCGTAGCCGCTTTGGTTGGCGCGGGCGCAAGGCCGTGCGGGTGCTCTACATAGGCGCCGGCCTGCTGTTGCTGGCCTATGTGGGTTCGCAGTTTGTGCTGGAAGTGGTGCTGAGGCGCGGCGTATGAAGCTGTTGCTGGTTTTGCTGGCCGTGTTGTTCGGCGTATGGCTGTGGCGATCGAGACGACTCGCCGAGCGCCCCCAAACGCCACGCCGTCCTGCGGAATTGCAAAACATGGTGACTTGCCGGGTGTGCGGCGTGCATTTACCGTCCACCGAGGCGGTCCGTACAGCGCATGGCGCTTACTGTGGCGAAGGACACCGCAAGCAGGCGGAGAAGTGATGGCAGACGCCACCTCCGCCCAGCCAGCCCCCACTGAGCCGCTGGCATTGGCGCGGGTCTGGTACGGGTTCATGACGGCCCGGGTCAGCATTGCGCTGGCAATTTTGCTGTTGCATCTCTCGCTATGGGCACTGGGCCAGGACGCATCACTATGGATGCTGCTGTTCTGCGCTGGCTATTTCGCCAGCACCCTGGCGGTACGCCTGCGCATGCACCCCAGCGGCGATGCGCAGCCGCCAGCCCGCTTCTGGGCCGGCACGGTCGGGGTGGATGCGCTGGTGTTCTCCATCTTGCAGTTGCTGGAATCCAGCAGCATCAACTACAGCCCGCTACTGGCGCTGCCGGTGCTGCTGGCTGCGGTACAGGGTTCGCGCCGCATCGCCCTGGGCACGGCCGCCTGCATGACCCTGCTGCTGCTGCTGGAAGCCTGGTGGACAACCCACCACAGCGCGGACGGCACCGCCCGGCTGGTGCAAAGTGGGCTCACCGGCATGGGATATTTCGTGGTTGCCTTCCTGGTTAATCAGCTGGCAGCCCGGCTGGTGGGGGAAGAACAGCTGGCCCTGCGCAGCCAGATGGATGCACAACTGCAGACCCGCGTAAATGAATTGGTGATCGAAACCCTGGCCGACGGCGTGCTGGTGGTCGATATCCACGGCACCACCCGTACGGCCAACCCGGCAGCCCGCTGGCTGCTGGGAGCAGAGGCGGGCCCTCCGCTACTCCTGTCCAGCGAGCCCGGTTGGCGCACTTTGCTGGCGCTGGCGCAAAAGACCTTTGCCACAGAGAGCCCCCAGAACGGCGATATCAGCATTCACGCCACGGGCAAGAGCCCGCGCCGCGTACGGGTTCGCACCCGCATGACGGTGGCGCAGGCCGCTCGCACGGAAAGCCTGTGCGTGCTGTTTTTGCACGATCTGCGCGAAATTGAGGCCCGGCTGCGTACCGAAAAAATGGCCGCCATGGGCCGCATGTCGGCCGCCGTAGCGCATGAAATCCGCAACCCGCTGGCCGCCATCACGCAGGCCAATGCGTTATTGGAAGAAGACCTGACAGACCCGGCCCACCAGCGGCTGACGCATATGGTGCAACAGAATGCATTGCGACTATCCAAGATTGTCGATGAAGTACTGGGCATTGCCCGCCTACAGCACGCTGGCACCGGCCGCCCGCCGCAAACCCGGTTGGACGAAGCCATCAACAACATTTGCTCGGATTGGATGCAACAGGATGCGCGCCGCCAGCCGGTCAAGGTCACGCCGGCCACCCTGGGTATGCCAGTGGACTTCGATGCCGACCACTTGCGGCGCGTGCTGCTGAATCTGCTGGACAACGCGGCACGCCACATCAGCACCCAGCCAGAGGCCATTCAGGTCAGCACCAGCCTGTCGACCAACCAGCAATCGCATCTACAGGTCTGGAGTGATGGTCCTGCACTGGAGCAAACCGTAGAGCAACATTTGTTTGAGCCTTTTTTCAGCTCCGAGAGCCGCTCCAGCGGCCTGGGTCTGTATATTTGTCGGGAGTTGTGCGAGCGCCACCGCGCCAGCATCGGCTACCAGCGTGCGACACGGGTGCGCAACGGCCAGGAAGTACAAGGCAATGAGTTTTTTGTGCAGTTCCGCCCGCCCAAGCCAAGCAGCCTGGCGGCACGTCCTTTCGATATCCAACCTGTCTGACCATGGCTCCACCCAGTGCATCCCTCCCGGCATCCGTCTTGGTGGTGGATGATGAACCCGATCTGCGCACGCTGTATGAGCTAACCTTGCTGCGTGAGGGCTACCGCATTGATACCGCCGCCGACCTGCAAGAGGCCAGCCTGATGCTGGCCCAGCAGCGCTTCGATGTCGTAATCACTGATATGCGCTTGCCCGACGGACTGGGAAGCGCACTGCTGCACAGCCTGAAAGCCCAGCAACGCTCAGAGCGCGTCATCGTCATGACCGCCTACGGCTCGGCCGAAAATGCGGTGGAGGCGCTAAAGGCAGGTGCGTTCGACTACCTGACCAAACCTGTGGACCTGAAGCAGTTTCGTACCGTAGTGGCTTCGGCCATCCAGGACAGCAACCGAACACAGCGTGCCAGTACCGTGAATGAAATAGCCCCCCAGCGCACAGCGGCCGGGGACAGCGCGCTACAAAAATTGGTAGGTACCTCGGACGCCATGCAGCAGGTCAAGCAGCGCATCGTCAAGGTCGCGCGCAGCATGGCGCCGGTACTGGTACGCGGCGAGTCGGGTACGGGCAAGGAGCTGGTGGCCAAGGCCTTGCACGCCAACAGCCACCGCGCCTCGGGCCCGCTGGTGGCGGTAAATTGCAGCGCCATTCCGGAGAGCCTGCTGGAGGCCGAGTTCTTCGGCGCCAAAAAGGGCTCCTACACCGGCTCCACGCAGGACAGGCAAGGCTACTTCCAGGCCGCCCGCGATGGCACCTTGTTTTTAGATGAAATTGGCGACCTCCCACTGGCCATGCAGTCCAAGCTGCTGCGCGCCATACAGGAGCGCAGCGTACGCGCCCTGGGTTCGGTCCAGGAAGAGGCAGTAGACGTGCGCATCGTCAGCGCCACGCACAAGGACCTGGCCGCAGATGTCAAGGCCGGCCGCTTCCGCCAGGACCTGTATTACCGGCTGAACGTGATCGAGATTGCCATACCGCCGCTGAGGGAACGCCGGGGAGACTTGCCATCGCTGTGCGAAGCCTTGCTGGAGCGCATCGCACAAGAGTCGGGCATGCCGCCACCGCGCCTATCCCGTGAGTTGCTGGAGCAGTTGGCCAACCACCCACTGAGCGGCAATGTGCGCGAACTTGAAAACCTGCTGCACCGCGCGGTCGCCATGGGCGATGGCGAAGCCTTGCACCTGGACCTGGACTTTGAACCTACGCAGGACATGGGGTTGGCAGCACTACCAGAAGCTTCTCCAGAGCCGGCCGTACCTGCCGCTCCAGGCATCACATCCAACCCTTGGACCCTGGACACGGTCCCCTCCGACCTTCAGGCATTTCTGGACCGGCAGGAGCGCGAGATCCTGGTCAAGGTACTGCATGAGACCGGCTTCAACCGCACAGCGGCGGCCAACCGCCTGGGCCTGAGCCTGCGCCAGATACGCTACCGCATCGAACGGCTCAACATCGCCACACCGCAGGACAACGAGCCCCATGACGCCTAAAGCACCCACCGCCCCCAGCCGCCCCCTGTGGTCGAACGGCTGGTATCGCTTTGCCCACCAGCAACGCTCACCCAATTACGGCCCACGTCCGCCTCAGGCCCGCATCGACTTGGTGGTAGTCCACTCCATCAGCCTGCCGCCAGGTCAATATGGCGGAGACGAGGTGATGGCGCTGTTCGCCAATACCCTGGACTGGGACGCCCACCCTTATTTCAGCAGCATCCGCGGGCTGCAGGTATCTGCCCACTTCTATATACGCCGCAATGGCGAACTGTGGCAGTTTGTGAGCACGGAAGACAGGGCCTGGCATGCCGGGGTATCCCGGTACCGGGGGCGCAGCAACTGCAACGATGACTCCATAGGCATCGAACTGGAGGGGCTGGAGGGCGACAGCTTCGAAGCCGCGCAATATGAAACCTTGGCCAGCCTGGTTCCAGCGATTGCACAGGCCCATCCGATCCGCCATATCGCGGGCCATGAACATATTGCCCCGGGCCGCAAAAACGACCCGGGAGCCGGATTCAGCTGGCAAGAACTGCAACGCGGAACCGGCTGGGACGCGCGCTATTTCCCGCCCGGCACCGGACTCTGAGAAATATTTTTAGCCTGCTGGTGGCAGCCAGAAACACCCGGACACATGCCTCGCCCTAGGAGTTACGCTGCCAAACAAGGCAAACTCTTCCGAAACCCGCATCCAGCCTAGGTTTTTGTGCCACAGACAAGGCAGCGCAACACTTGCCGGAGGGTTGCACCAGCAACCCTCATAAAACCTGTCCCGCCATGCGCCATTCGCAGGGCGGTACACTACCGGTAGTGGCTTGAATTGATTTGAGACCCTATATATAGTGTCCAGCCAGTGCCGCGAGGCACCTCTATTTCACTGCGGCGGTTGCCATAACCGCCCTTCCCACTCCTCATACTGTCCCAAAAGTCTAAAAGGAAGCTATGCAAACCGCATTGAACACACCGTCTACCGTCCCCCAGCCACATTCAACGCTCCACGACACAAGCCATGGCGACGCCACAGTGCAAGGAACGCTGGCCCACTACCAGGTCATCCGTCGCAATGGCGCAGTCGTGCCTTTTGAGCCGGGCAAGATTGCTATCGCCATGATGAAAGCCTTCTTGGCTGTGCACGGCACGCAAGGCGCCGCATCGGCCAGCGTACGTGAAGTGGTAGACACGTTGACGCAGGGCGTGATTCGGGCCCTGGTGCGCTCGCGTCCAGGCGGCGGCACCTTCCATATAGAAGACGTGCAGGACCATGTGGAACTGGGCCTCATGCGTGGCGGCCACCATGAAGTCGCACGCGCCTATGTGCTGTACCGCGAGCGTCATTCCCAAGAGCGCGCCAAACAAAGCGTTGAGCAGGCACCGGCAGCCCCTGTTCTGCATGTGCTGGACGCGGGCCAACGCGTGCCACTGGACACAGCACGTTTGCAACAACTGATCGAACAGGCATGTGCGAACCTGGGCAGCGAAGTGACGGCCGCCCCTATCGTGGCGGAAACCATGCGCAACCTGTACGACGGCGTGCCCATGGAAGAGGTCTACAAGGCGGCCATTCTGGCTGCCCGTACCCTCATCGAAACCGACCCTGACTACACCTACGCCACGGCCCGCCTGCTGCTGCATACCATTGCCAAAGAAGTGCTGGGCAAGGACGTCACTCAAACCGAGCTGGCGCAGGAATACGCAAACTATTTCCCCGGTTACATCCAAAAAGGTGTAGAGGCTGAACTACTGGATGCCAAGCTGTTGACATTCGATCTGCAAAAGCTCGGCGCGGCACTCAAGCCCCAGCGCGACCTGCAGTTTGACTACCTGGGCCTGCAAACCCTATATGACCGCTATTTCCTGCACATCCGCAAGACCCGCATCGAGTTGCCACAGGCCTTCTTCATGCGCGTAGCCATGGGCCTGGCACTGAACGAAACCGACCGCGAAGCCCGCGCTATCGAGTTCTACGAAGTCATGTCGGCGTTTGACTTCATGTCCAGCACGCCTACGCTGTTCAACAGCGGCACGTTGCGCCCCCAACTGTCGTCCTGCTATCTGACCACCGTGCCCGACGATCTGGACGGCATTTACGAGTCCATCAAGGAAAACGCCCTGCTGTCGAAGTTTGCCGGCGGCCTGGGCAACGACTGGACCCGCGTGCGCGCTTTGGGCAGCCACATCAAGGGCACCAATGGCGAGTCGCAAGGTGTGGTCCCCTTCCTGAAGGTGGTAAATGACACCGCTGTCGCGGTGAACCAGGGTGGCAAGCGCAAGGGCGCTGTCTGCACTTACCTGGAAACCTGGCATCTGGACATCGAAGAGTTCCTGGAGCTGCGCAAGAACACGGGCGACGACCGCCGCCGCACCCACGACATGAATACCGCCAACTGGGTGCCCGATCTGTTCATGCGCCGCGTCATGGAAGGTGGCAGCTGGACGCTGTTCTCGCCCTCCAATGTGCCCGACCTGCACGACAAGTTCGGAGCCGATTTCGAAAAGGCCTACACCGCCTACGAAGCCCAGGCACAACGCGGCGAAATCAAGCCTTCGCGCACCCTGCAGGCCAGCGACCTGTGGCGCAAGATGCTGACCATGCTGTTCGAAACCGGCCACCCCTGGATCACGTTCAAGGACGCCTGCAATGTGCGCAGCCCGCAACAACACGCTGGTGTGGTGCACTCCTCCAATCTGTGCACTGAAATCACGCTGAACACCAGCGATACCGAAACCGCTGTCTGCAATCTGGGGTCGGTCAATCTGCGCCAGCACATCACCAATGGCCAACTTGACCACGCCAAGCTGCGAAAGACCATTTCCACGGCCATGCGCATGCTCGACAACGTGATCGACATCAACTACTACGCTGTCAAAAAAGCCCGCGACTCGAATATGCTGCACCGCCCAGTCGGCCTGGGCCTGATGGGCTTCCAGGACAGCCTGTACGCGCTACGCATCGCCTACGCAAGTGAAGGCGCTGTCGCATTCGCCGACACCTCGATGGAAGCTATCTGCTACTACGCCTACTGGGCGTCCAGCGAACTGGCCAAAGAGCGTGGCCAATACTCCACCTACAAGGGCTCGCTGTGGGACCAAGGCATCCTGCCACTGGACACGCTGGACCTGCTGGCCCAAGCCCGCGGCGGCTATGTGGATGTGGACCGTTCGGCGACCCTGGACTGGGATGCGCTGCGCCAAAAAATCAAGGCCGATGGCATGCGCAATTCCAACTGCGTCGCCATCGCCCCCACCGCCACGATTTCCAACATCATCGGCGTGGACGCATCTATTGAACCTTGCTTCGGCAACCTGTCCGTCAAGTCCAATCTGTCCGGCGAGTTCACCGTCATCAACGGCTACCTTGTGCATGACCTGAAGCGCCTGGGCCTGTGGGACAACGTAATGCTGATGGACCTGAAGCACTTCGATGGTTCGCTGCAATCGATCGACCGCGTGCCGAATGAAATCAAGGCCCTGTACCGCACGGCCTTCGAGGTGGAAACCACCTGGCTGGTAGAGGCCGCGTCACGTCGCCAGAAATGGATAGACCAAGCCCAATCGCTCAACATCTACATGGCCGGCGCATCGGGCAAGAAGCTCGACGACACCTACAAGCTGGCGTGGACACGCGGCCTGAAAACGACCTACTACCTGCGTACCCGCAGCGCCACCCATGTGGAAAAATCTACCGTGGCCGCCGGCCGCATGAATGCCGTTTCGTCAGGCCAAGCTCCTGGGCAAACCATGAGCGCAGTCGATGCAGCAGCAGTTGCTGCACGCCAGCAAATGAACGCCGATGCACTGGCCACCAGCCCGGCAACGGACATCAAGTTTTGCGCCATTGACGATCCAGGCTGCGAAGCCTGCCAATAAACCCAAGCCCGCTTGCCACGCATCGTGAAACCCTGTTTTCACGATGCGCATGAGCAACACAAACGGCACAAAATAGCGGCGTTGAAAATGAATACTTTTCATTTTGTGGCGCTGCTCTCATAATCCTAGCATTGGAAAATTTATGTTGACCTGGGACGAAGAAGTCACGCCCTCATCGCCATCTGCAGCGCAAACCGGTTTACCCATCAACCGTGAGTCATCACACGCCGTTTTTACGGCGACACAAGCCGCAGCAACACCCACTCCATCGATTGCATCTCAGCCTGCTATGGCTACCGCCGCAGTGCATGTCACCGCACAAGCCACGGCCGCTCGCCGCGTGAATGCCGCCGACAAGCGCATCATCAATGGTCAGACCGATGTCAACCAGTTGGTGCCCTTCAAATACAAATGGGCCTGGGAGAAATACCTGGCCTCCTGCGCCAACCACTGGATGCCGCAAGAGGTCAATATGACCCGCGACATCGCACTCTGGAAAGACCCCAACGGCCTGACCGAAGATGAGCGCCGCATTGTCAAGCGCAACCTTGGTTTCTTTGTGACTGCCGACTCTCTGGCCGCCAACAACATCGTGCTGGGCACCTACCGCCACATCACGGCGCCCGAATGCCGACAGTTCCTACTGCGCCAGGCGTTTGAAGAAGCCATCCATACCCATGCCTACCAGTACATCGTGGAATCGCTGGGCCTGGATGAAAGCGAAATCTTCAACGCATACAACGAAGTCGCATCCATCCGCAACAAGGACGAGTTCCTGATCCCCTTCATTGAAGCGATCATGGACCCGAATTTCCATACGGGCACGCCGGAAAACGACCAGACCCTGCTGAAGTCGTTGATTGTGTTTGCATGCCTGATGGAAGGCCTGTTCTTCTACGTCGGATTCACCCAGATCCTGGCTTTAGGCCGGCAAAACAAGATGACGGGTGCAGCCGAGCAGTACCAGTACATCCTGCGCGACGAGTCCATGCATTGCAACTTTGGCATCGATTTGATCAACCAACTCAAGCTGGAAAATCCGCACCTGTGGACCGCTGAGTTCAAGACCGAAATCAAAGACCTGTTCATGAAAGCCGTCGAACTGGAGTACCAGTACGCAGAAGACACCATGCCGCGTGGTGTGCTGGGCATGAATGCATCCATGTTCAAAGGCTATCTGCGTTACATCGCCAACCGTCGCGCGACCCAGATCGGCCTGGAAGCCTGCTTCCCGCACGAAGAAAATCCATTTCCATGGATGAGCGAAATGATCGACCTCAAGAAAGAGCGCAATTTCTTTGAAACCCGCGTGATTGAATACCAATCGGGCGGCGCGCTCTCCTGGGATTAAGCTTTTCTTGCCCCATGCTTTCCAACAACGCGCAAACCACCATTCGCCTCGAAGAGCGACTAGGTGTATGCGCTCCCGAGTACATGGTGCTGGGCATTGGCCCAACGCCATGCATCGCTTGATGCCAACCAACCGGCAGCAAGTGCTCTTTGTAAACAGATCAAGGAGAAAATAATGGCAACTGCAAAAAAACCAGCCGCAAAAAAGGCTGTTCCCGCAAAGAAAGCGGCCCCCGTGAAAGCGGCACCAGCAAAAAAAGTAGCGGCGGCTAAGCCCGCTGCAAAAAAAGCAGCGCCCGTGAAGGCTGCACCAGCAAAGAAAGCTGTCGCACCCGCCAAGAAGGCTGCGCCTGCGAAAAAAGTAGCGGCTCCGGCCAAAAAAGCTGCTGTCGCTCCAGCAAAGAAAGCTGCACCAGCCAAGAAGGCCGCTCCCGCCAAGAAGGCAGTTGCAGTCAAGGCCCCAGCAGCCAAGGCCGCTCCCGTAAAGGCAGCAGCCAAGAAAGCAGCTCCCGTCAAGGCAGCAGCAAAAAAGGCCGCTCCTGCGCCCAAGGCCGCCGCCAAGAAGGCAGCACCAGCCAAGAAAGCCGCACCGGCGAAAAAAGCAGCTGTTGTAGCCAAGAAAGCCCCTGCGTCCAAGAAGGCCACAAAAACGGTAGCAAAAAAAGCTACAAAGGCGCCTGCAGCGAAGCCTGCACCTTCCCCCGCAGCATCTTCGGCACAGACCACGCTCAATCCGCAAGCTGCTTGGCCGTTTCCGACTGCAAGCAAACCCTGATCGAGCAGGTGTTTTTCGTCTCAGGCCTGGCATCGCGAGATGCCAGGCCTTTTTTACCTCAGGGGTAAAACGCTAGCAAGCGGTAGCCGACGATACGGGCCTTCAGGGCATCGTCCAACACCTGCACATCGACCGTTGTCGCCCATTCCCGTCCAGCAAATAATAGCCGGGATGCGCCACCGAAATCCGATGGGGACAGCACGCGGCGGACCAACGCCTGTTCATCGCCGTCCGTCAGCACAAACTCCAGCGCAGGCATCGCCAAATCAACCATCGCATGGTTTTTTAACACTAGGCTCAAATGGTAGGCATCGTTGCGAGCAACACTCAGCGATGAACTGTCGATAGCGATGGACTCGATGTGACGCAACGCCCGGACCTCACACCCTAACAGCCCACACGCCGAATGAAACCATGGTTTTGTAACCGACCAGCTGGCAACAATACGGTCACGCCCGTACAACAGCATCTGCAAGCCCAGCAGCAAACCCAGCAAGCCCACTCCCACCAAGACGCCCCCGCGCGCAAACCATGTCTGGCCATAGCGTGGAGGGGTTGGGGCCCGGGCAAAAGAGTAGTTTGCAGCCAATGATTCCTCAGAAGGCTCCGGCGCAAAAAGTACAGGAGAAGAACGTAGCCCTTCCTCGAACTCTGGCGCACCCTCAGCTTCCGTCTCAAACTTCGCTTCGGGCACCAACACTGTATCGACTTGCTCAACTGCAGGAAAAGCATCCGATGCCTGAGGGGCAACTTCTATATCCAGCGGGAGTGGCGGCACCGCAGGCTCATCTTCGGGCTCGCCAAATAAAACCTCTTCCTGAACAGGAAGCTCAGGCACCGATACCGGATTCAGGTAATTGGTAAAAGACTCGGGCTCTATCGGACTCACATACGGAGCATGGGCCGGCGTCGCAAGCTCCACAGGTGCTACGTCAAGAACGGGATCGGCCGCAGGGCCTAAATCCGAAGTCCCCGGCATCTCCATCTCGCCCTGCTGGAGATCACTGGACGCATCAAAAACCTCGGCGCATTGACCACAGCGCACCCAGCCCTCGGAAATCCTGAGCTGGTCAGGAACAACCTTGAACTGGGTACCGCAGACAGGACAACGTGTAATCAAGGCCATATACTTTTGTAGTTCCAGCCAACACCTGAATGCGCTACAAGCTTGCCGTCATCAGTACCCAACCATCTTCCCGGTCCGATACCTCCAACTGCGCCCAGGGCGCATAAGCCTGTTTCAGCTCTTCCGACTGGCGCTCCAAAATGCCTGCCAGCACCAAAGAGCCGCCCGGCGCCACATGGGAACACAACAAGGGTGCGAGCACCTTCAATGGCGTCGCCAAGATATTGGCGAGCACCGTGTGATACTGGCCCTTGGCGCGGTCCGGCAAACCGGCGTGCAACTGCACATGGTTTGCATGTGCGTTAAGAACCGTAGACTCCACAGCAGCATCGTCAATATCGACTGCATCAATTTCAGCGGCACCAAACTTGGCTGCACCAATAGCCAAAATGCCAGAACCACAACCGTAGTCCAGCACTCGGACCAGGCGACTGGCATCCTGGCCCGCAATCCAGCGCAAACACATACGGGTTGTGGGGTGGGTTCCGGTACCAAATGCCAAGCCCGGATCCAAACGAATTACGCGCGTCGCCTGCTCCGGCGGCTCGTGCCAGGTCGGCACGATCCAAAAAGCAGGTGTAATTTCCACAGGTACAAACTGGGACTGCGTCACGCGGACCCAGTCTTGCTCAGGCACGGCAGCCACACCCAGCACACTGCAATCGGCAAAAAAGTCCTGCGCAGCCAAAACTTCAGCGGCATCCCGCGCCAAAGCCTCGTTGGCAAACAGCGCCTGTATGCGGGAGCGCTGCCAACCATCCTGCGGCGGTGGCATGCCGGGCTCGCCAAACAGCGCCTGCTCGGCATCGGTTTGCGCGTCTGCATCTTCCACGCTCACGCTCAGGGCATCCAGAGCGTCCAGCGCATCGCTGAGCATCTCCACCCGGTCTTGCGGGCACATCAGACTGATTTCAAACATCTGCGCTTACCGTTTGTGCTGAGACAGCCACTCTTCCAGGTAATGGATATTGGTGGCTCCGGCCATGAACTTGGCGTCCACCATCAACTCGCGGTGCAACGGAATATTGGTGTTGATACCTTCAACCACTGTCTCCAGCAAGGCCGTACGCATACGGGCCAAAGCCTGCTCGCGGGTGTCGCCGTGCACAATGATCTTGCCGACCATCGAGTCGTAATTCGGTGGTACGTAGTAGTTCGTGTAGACATGCGAATCCACCCGCACGCCAGGACCACCAGGTGGATGCCACATGGTGATACGCCCAGGGGACGGAGTGAACTTATAGGGATCTTCAGCATTCACGCGGCATTCAATCGCATGTCCACGAATTTCGATCTGGCGCTGGGCAAACGGCAGCTTCTCACCGGCCGCCACCATGATCTGCGTGCGCACAATGTCGATGCCCGTGATCATCTCGGTCACAGGATGTTCGACCTGTACCCGGGTGTTCATTTCAATGAAATAGAACTCGCCGTTTTCGTACAGAAACTCGAAGGTACCCGCACCGCGGTAACCGATCTTCTTGCACGCAGCAACACAGCGCTCGCCGATACGTTCGATCAGCTTGCGTGGAATGCCAGGCGCAGGCGCTTCTTCCAGCACCTTTTGGTGACGGCGCTGCATGGAGCAGTCGCGCTCGCCCAGGTAGACGGCGTTCTTGAACTTGTCCGCGAGGATCTGGATTTCAATATGGCGCGGGTTCTGGAGGTATTTCTCCATGTACACGGCGCCATTGCCAAATGCAGCCAAGGCTTCCGCCTTGGTCATCTGGACGGCATTGACCAGTGCGGCCTCGGTATGCACCACGCGCATACCGCGACCACCACCACCACCGGCCGCCTTGATGATGACCGGATAGCCCACAGCTTTCGCGGTACGGCGAATAATGACCGGGTCATCCGGCAACTCACCTTCCGAGCCGGGCACACAAGGCACACCGGCCTTGATCATGGCCTGCTTGGCAGACACCTTGTCACCCATGGTGCGGATGTTTTCCGGGGTTGGGCCAATGAACTGGAAGCCGCTTTTTTCCACGCGCTCCGCAAAATCGGCGTTTTCACTCAAGAAACCATAGCCGGGGTGAATCGCCTCAGCATCCGTGACTTCTGCCGCCGAAATCAGGGCTGGCATATTCAGATAACTCAGAGCAGAAGACGCAGGCCCAATGCAAACTGCCTCATCTGCCAGCTTGACGTACTTGGCGTCTCGGTCGGCTTCTGAGTACACCATGACTGCCTTGATACCCATTTCGCGGCACGCGCGTTGGATACGTAGGGCAATTTCGCCGCGATTCGCGACCAGTATTTTTTTAAACATGCTCCACCAAATCCTGCGGGATCACTCGATCACGTACAAAGGTTGACCGTATTCCACGGCCTGCCCGTTTTCACACAAGACCTGCACCACCGTGCCGGCCTTGTCCGCTTCGATTTCATTCAAAATCTTCATCGCTTCAATAATGCAGATGGTGTCGCCTTCTTTGACCTGGCTGCCCACCTCCACAAAGGCCTTGGCACCCGGACTAGACGAGCGGTAGAAGGTACCCACCATGGGCGACTTGACCACATGGCCCGTAGCGGCCTCTGCAACCGGTGCTGCCACCACTGCAGCGGCTGCCACGGGAGCCACGGGAGCCACCGTTTCAGCATGCGCAGGCGCCATCATCACGGGAGCGGCTTGGTACACCATGGCGCCACCACCTTTGACAATGCGGACCTTGCCTTCGGCTTCGGTAATTTCCAGTTCCGATACATTGGAATCAGACACCAGGTCGATCAACGTTTTGAGTTTGCGCAAATCCATAAAACCTCCAGCCACGACGTAAGAAAATGGGGCAATCTACCCCAAATAGATCGAACAGTCGCTTATTTCTTTGATTTTGATTTACACGCCAGGTCGGAATTTAGTCCGAAAGAGGGCGTGCATGAAGGTTGAAGCCACTACTTCAACCCGGCCCACAGCTGTAAATCAGCGGGGCTTAGCTTACCCATTTTACGATGAAGCACCACCCCGGATGCCCCCAAGAGCAGTGTAAAGGGCAGGCCTCCGCTCAGGTTGCCCAAAGACCGGCCCAACTCCGTGCCGCCCAAACCGGCCATTCCGATGGGATAACTGACAGGGGTTTTCTGCAAAAATTGCCGCACCGCCCCAGGCTGATCCACCGCCAACCCGACGACTTGCCAGCCGTTACCCGCATTTTCTTTAAAAAAGCGATCAATCAACGGCATCTCTTCCACACAGGGTGGGCACCATGTGGCCCAGAAGTTCAGCAGCACCGGCTTGCCGCGCATTGCCTGCATATCCAGCACGCCGCCAGAGGGCGTATCGAACTGAAGCCTCCACAGCGCCTGTTCAGCCTGGCTCAATGCGGATTCCGACTGGTGTTTCCACCAAGCCAGCCCTGCCCCCGCCAAGCCGGCCACTGCTGCAACGCCACCAACCAGTCGCCGGCGATGCACTGAAGTGGGTGTACTCATGCCGCCCCCTGTAATAAGTTACGCACGGCGGCCGTATCACCACGCGGACTCCGTCCCTTGCTGTCCGGCTTCAGCGCGCCGCGCAAATCATCCAGGTCGTACACCATCAAATGCACCCCCACGGCCAAACCCAACTCCGAGCTCTGGCTGGCGAAACTCAAGGCCTCAACCGGCTCGCCCCGAAAACCGGTGACCGTGGCCGGTTCATACGGCACGCGGTGGTCAATCAGGGCAATCTCTGCCGATTTGGAGTCATCACAAAACAGCTGGATGGAAATATCCGACATGCGGGTTGCCGTGCCGTGCCAGACCGCACCACACAAATGGGGACGGAATACGGCCAAGCGCTCCATCCATACCAGAGCCATGGAGCGCAAGGCCTGCAACTCGGCCGGCTGCGTATCCTCACAAAACAGTTCGATGTACTCACGCACAGCGTCTTCCAGCTCGTCATTGCTGGGCAGCGGCGCACGGCCGACGCCCAACTGGGATGCTGCACGGCGCTTCGCAGGGCCGTACTCCAGCCCCTCCTCGACCACCAGGCGGGCGGCCGTGGCCGCAATTTCAGAAGTCAATGCTTGCATGACCCGGATTTTGCACCTTTTGCCAAAGCCCTGAAGGCGCCGTCCAGCACCCTAAAATCCCCGCCATGCACATTCATATTCTGGGTATTTGCGGTACTTTCATGGGCGGACTGGCGGCTTTGGCGCGCGAAGCCGGGCACCGGGTTACCGGTTGCGACGCCGGGGTCTACCCCCCCATGAGCGACCAGCTGCGCGCACTGGACATCGGTTTGATCGAAGGCTTCTCGGCCGACCAATTGGCGCTCAAACCCGATATGTTCGTAGTCGGCAATGTGGTGTCACGCGCCCGCCTGGCCGACGGCAGCCCCAAATTCCCGCTGATGGAAGCCATCCTGGACGCCGGCCTGCCCTATACCAGCGGCCCGCAGTGGCTGGCCGAACATGTGCTGCAAGGCAGGCACGTGCTGGCCGTAGCCGGCACCCATGGCAAAACCACCACCACCGCCATGCTGACCTGGGTGCTGGAACACGCCGGGCTGGCCCCCGGCTTCCTGGTGGGTGGCGTGCCGCTGAACTTTGGCGTGTCCGCGCGCCTGGGCAGTGGCAAAACCTTTGTCATCGAGGCCGACGAATACGACACGGCCTTCTTCGACAAGCGCAGCAAGTTTGTGCATTACCGCCCGCGCACCGCTGTGCTGAACAACCTGGAGTTCGACCACGCCGACATCTTTGACGACCTGGCCGCCATCGAGCGCCAGTTTCACCACCTGCTGCGCACCGTGCCGCCCAGTGGGCGCGTGGTGAGCAACGGCCTGGAAGAAAGCCTGACCCGCGTGTTGCACCAGGGCTGCTGGAGCGAGGTGCGTAGCTTTGGCGCGGCGGTCAGCGACTTTAGTGCGCGCGGCGAGCCACACCATTTCGAAGTACTGCAACAGGGCAAACCTGTCGCTACGGTGGAATGGTCACTGGGCGGTGTACACAACCAGCTCAATGCCCTGGCCGCCATTGCTGCGGCAGACCATGTGGGCGTCGCGCCCGCCGTGGCGGCCGAAGCCTTGGCCCGTTTTCAGAATGTGAAGCGGCGCATGGAAGTGCGCGGCACGGTACGGGGCATCACGGTCTATGACGATTTTGCCCACCACCCCACGGCCATCCGCACCACGGTGGACGGACTGCGCCGACGCCTGCCGCCGGGCCAGCGCATCCTGGCCGTGTTCGAACCGCGCAGCAACACCATGAAGCTGGGAGCCATGAAAGCCCAGCTGCCCTGGAGCCTGGAAGAAGCCGACCTGGCCTTCTGCCATGCGGGCGGACTAGGCTGGGATGCGCGCGGCGCCCTGGAACCCATGGGCGCCCGGGCCCAGGTCGCCGACAGCATCGACGCCCTGGTGCAGCAGGTATGTGCTGCCGCCCAGCCTGGCGACCACATACTTTGCATGAGCAACGGCGGCTTTGGCGGCATCCACGCCAAATTACTGGATGCGCTACAAAATAAATAGCTACCAGCGCAGGTACAAGCTGCGCCAGAGGCCTATTTCCCTTAATCCCCTGGCGCAGGCAGCAATCAGCGTGCGCGGCGCGCCTTCACCGCATCGGACAGGATTTCCAGGGTCTGCAGGGACTGGTCCCAGCCCAGGCAGGCATCGGTAATGCTGCGGCCGTATTCCAGGGTTTTCTGGTCGGTCTTGCCGGGGGTGAACTTTTGTGCGCCTTCCTGCAGATGGCTTTCGACCATCAAACCAAAGACCTGGCGCGATCCACCCGCCACTTGACCAGCGATGTCGCGGGCCACGTCGATCTGCTTCTCGTGCTGCTTGCTGCTGTTGGCGTGGCTGCAATCCACCATCAGGGTAGCCGGCATCTGGGCTGCAGCCAACTCCGCACAGGCAGCAGCGACGCTGGCAGCATCGTAGTTAGGCGTTTTGCCGCCGCGCAGAATCACGTGGCAGTCCTTGTTGCCATTGGTTTGCACGATGGCGACCTGGCCGCTCTTGTGGATGGACAGGAAGTGGTGGCCGCGCGCAGCTGCCTGGATGGCGTCAGTGGCGATACGGATATTGCCGTCAGTTCCGTTCTTGAAGCCGATGGGCGCCGACAGGCCCGAGGCCAGCTCGCGGTGCACCTGGCTCTCGGTGGTGCGCGCACCGATCGCGCCCCAGGAGATCAGGTCGCCGATGTACTGCGGAGAAATCACGTCCAGGAATTCGCTGCCAGCAGGCAGCCCCAGGCGGTTGATCTCGATCAGCAGCTGGCGTGCAATACGCAGGCCCTCGTCGATACGGTAGCTCTCGTCCAGGTAGGGGTCGTTGATCAGGCCCTTCCAGCCCACGGTGGTGCGTGGCTTTTCGAAGTAGACGCGCATCACGATTTCCAGCGTGTCCGCGTATTTCAAGCGCTGCTCTTGCAGGCGGCGGGCGTATTCCAATGCTGCAGCCGGGTCGTGAATGGAGCAAGGGCCGATCACCACCAGCAAGCGGTCGTCCGAGCCGGAAATGATGTTGTGGATGTTCTTGCGGGTGTCGGTGATCAGTGTCTCCACCGCGGTACCGCGGATGGGGAAGAAGCGGATCAGATGTTCTGGAGGTGGTAGCACGGAAATATCCTTAATACGTTCGTCGTCGGTTTGGCTGGTTTTTTCGACGCTCGCATACCAGGCTTCACTGCTGGCGGGATAGGTTTTCGCATTCATGGGGTGACTCCTGTAAGGATTGGTATAGGAATGAAACAAACGAAAAAAAACCGCCGGAGTTTTGGACTCCGGCGGTTTTTTAGGAAGGACTTGCAGTTTTTACAGCTTAGCCTCTCATCCGCCGGGGACCGAGAACCAAAAGTAAAAAAAGGCAAACACGTGTTTTTGCATAGAGGTTCAATGTACCACAGTCAATTGCACAACATGCCGGGGCGAAACCCTAGGGCCGTGGTCAGGCCGTACCACCGACCGTCAGGCCGTCGATGCGCAAGGTGGGCTGGCCCACGCCCACAGGCACGCTCTGGCCTTCCTTGCCGCAAGTGCCTACGCCCGGGTCCAGCTTCATATCGTTGCCGATCATGCTGACCTTCTTCAGGCATTCAGGTCCGCTGCCGACGATGGTGGCACCCTTCACGGGGTAAAGGATCTTGCCGTTTTCCACCCAGTAGGCTTCGCTGGCAGAGAACACGAACTTGCCCGAGGTGATGTCCACCTGGCCGCCGCCAAAGTTGCTGGCGTACAAGCCCTTCTTGATGCTGGCGATGATTTCTGCGGGCTCTTTGTCGCCACCCAACATATAGGTGTTGGTCATGCGGGGCATGGGAATGTGGGCATAGCTCTCGCGGCGACCATTGCCAGTGGGCTTGACACCCATCAAGCGGGCGTTCATCGAGTCCTGGATATAGCCCTTCAAGATGCCGTCTTCGATCAGCACATTGCGCTGGCTGGCGTGGCCTTCGTCGTCCACGTTCAGCGAGCCGCGGCGGTCTTTGATCGTGCCGTCGTCCAGCACCGTCACGCCCTTGGCGGCCACCCGCTGGCCGATGCGGCCGCTGAATGCGCTGGAGCCCTTCCGGTTGAAGTCCCCTTCCAGCCCGTGGCCGATAGCCTCGTGCAACAGGATGCCAGGCCAGCCGGAACCCAGCACCACTGTCATCACGCCGGCCGGCGCGGGGCGCGATTCCAGATTGGTCAGAGCCGCATGGACAGCGTCGTTCACATATTGGTTGATCATGGCGTCGTCAAAATAGGCCAGACCGAAACGGCCACCGCCGCCACCCGAGCCGACTTCGCGGCGCACGACGCCCTTGACCGTGGCCTCGGCAATCACCGTGACGCTCAGGCGCACCAGCGGGCGCACGTCGGCGGCCAGCGTGCCGTCGGCACGGGCAACCATGACCACATCGTATTCGGCGGCCAGGCCAGCCATGACCTGCGCCACACGCGGGTCCTTGGCACGGGCCAGCTTTTCTACGCGCTCCAGCAGCTTGACTTTGGCCGTACTGTCCAGCGAGGCGATGGGGTCCACACCAGGGTAAAGACTGCGCCCTTTTGCTACCTTTTGTGTAGCTACCTTCGTACGTTTTGTCTGCGCCGCAGCCGAAATAGACCGCACGGTGCGTGCCGCATCCAGCAGCGATGCCTCGGATATATCGTCGGAGTACGCGAAGGCGGTTTTCTCACCGCTGACGGCGCGAACACCCACACCCTGGTCGATGCTGAAAGAACCGGTCTTGACGATGCCCTCCTCCAGGCTCCAGCCCTCGCTGCGGGTGTACTGGAAGTACAGATCGGCGTCGTCCACCTTGTGCGCGGTGATTTCGGCCAGCGCCCGGCTCAGGTGAGCAGGCGTCAGACCAAACGGGTCCAGCAACAGGGATTGGGCAATGGCGAGGCGTTCGAGGGTGGGTTCACGGAGGGTCATGCAGGCATTTTAGGCCTGCACCAAGGGCTGCGCGCACCACGCAGCGCATCCCCATGGCGCCGCCTAGGACAACACCATCCGCCGGGCCTTGGCGATGGACATCAAGATGCCCAAACCCAGCCCCAAAGTCACCATCGCCGTGCCGCCATAGCTGATGAAGGGCAGGGGCACCCCCACCACCGGCAAGATGCCGCTGACCATGCCCATGTTCACAAAGGCATAGGTAAAGAAAATCAGCGTCACACTGCCCGCCAGCAAGCGCGAGAACATGGTGGGCGCGTCCATGGCAATCACCAGCCCCCGCATGACCAGGAACAAGAAACCTGCAATCAGCAGCAGATTGCCGATCAGACCGAACTCTTCAGAGAAGGCGGCAAAGATGAAGTCGGTGGTGCGCTCTGGGATGAACTCCAGATGGGTTTGCGTGCCCTGCATAAAGCCCTTGCCCAGTACGCCGCCCGAGCCGATGGCAATCATGCCCTGGATGATGTGAAAGCCCTTGCCCAACGGGTCGCGGCTCGGGTCCAAGAGCGTACAGATGCGCTGCTGCTGGTAGTCGTGCAACACCACCCAGCGCACGCCATCGGCGCACAGTGCCGGTTCGTTCCACACCACCAGACCAATACCCACTAAACCCAAAAGCACCGGCGGCACAATCAGCTTCCAGCTCAAACCGGCAAAAAACAGCACGGACAAGCCCGTTGTCATCACCAGAATGGCGGTACCCAGGTCGGGCTGTTTCACGATCAGCCCCACCGGTATCGCCAGCAACACGCCGCCGACCAGGAAGTCCAGCGGACGCAACTGGCCTTCCCGCCGCTGAAACCACCAGGACAGCATCAAGGGCATCGCAATCTTCAGAATCTCGCTGGGCTGGATGGTGATGCCCACATTCAACCAGCGCCGGGCCCCCTTCTTGGTAATGCCGAAGATGGCCACGGCAATCAGCAAGGCCACGCCCACTGTATAAAGCGGCACGGCAAAAGCCATGAGGCGCTGCGGTGGAATCTGCGCCACCACAAACAAAATAGCCCCGGCCAGCAACATATTGCGGCCATGGTCCACAAACCGGGCACCATGGTCGTAGCCGGATGAATACATGGTCAGCAGTCCGGCGCACACCAGCATGAAGACAGCAAACGCCAATGGCCCGTCAAAGCCGCGGAACATGGGGGCGACGCGCCGCCACAGAGGTGGTTTTTCAAAAACAACAGACATGGCGCAATTATCGGCGCACGCTGTGAACCAGGTCGCCCGCTAGCCGCCCAACACCCGGTTCTTGCCGGTGCGCTTGGCCAGATACATCGCCTTGTCCGCCCGCTTGATGCATTCCTGACCGTCCTCGTCGGCGGCCAGTTGGGCTACGCCGGCGCTGAAGGTGATCAGCACCTTCTGGTTCTCACGCAGAAAGAATTTCTTGGTTAACTCGCGCTGCAGCCGGGTCAGGGCGACAACTCCCATGTCCATCACGGTATCGGGCAGCACGATTACAAACTCTTCGCCGCCAAAACGGGCCAGGCTATCCTGCGGGCGCATGGATTCACGCGTCACCTGGGCCAGGTGGCTCAGCGCCTCGTCGCCGGCCTCGTGCCCGAGGTCGTCGTTGAGCTTTTTGAAGTTATCCACGTCCAGCAACGCCAGGCACAAGGGCGTACCCTTGCGCCGGGCGTTGGCGATCTCGCGCTGGATGACTTCGTCCAGGCCGCGGCGGTTCAGGGCGCCGGTCAGCGGATCGTGCCGGGCCTGCACGCTCACGCGGTCCAGCTCTTGGTGCAGCTTGAAGATTTCGGCCTCGGCTTTGTCGGTCTTGTCCCGCATCGCCTGTAATTGGTCGCGCGCCGCCTGGGTGTCGTGCGCCATGTGGCGGGTCGCCCCCAGCGCAGCCTGCAGCACGGGGCTCAGCTCTTCAATCGACTGGGCTTGTTCTATCTGCCGGGCGCATTCTTCGATCTTGCTCTGGTAGGCGCCACTGGCCTCACCCATGATGGACAAACGGTCCACAAAAGCCACCAGCAGCTGGCGCATCTCCTGTTGTGCTTCGACGGCGCGCTCCTTGGCCTCGGACTGCTTGGCGATCACATCCACCAGCCGACGTTGCACATCGTCCAGCCGGCGCAGGCTCAACGGCGGCTTGGAGGCCTCCATCAAGGCGTCGATCTGTCCTGTCAGCCACTGGTCGTCTACGCACAGCACGCCGATATTGGTGAACACCAGGTGCAGCAGCTGCAGCAGCACTGTTTTGATCTCGCCCTGGTCTTCTGCCGTGAACGACAAGCGGTGGCTGAAATCGGCCAGCATGGTCTTGGTACGTGGTAAATCAGGCACCGGCTGTCGCATAAAGCTAAGTAGCTCCTCGGCTTGCCCCAAAAACCGGGTGTCCTCATCGCCCAGCGCCGGCAGCATATTGCCGATCAGGCGCGCAATCTGCTCCATGAACTCGGGGGTCAGCGCCGGGTTGCTCAGGTTAGACGCTGCGGTCAGGCCGCTCTGCTGGCTGTCGGAAGCGGCTACACCGAAGCTGGCATAAGCCATCAGCGCGTTATGCACGCCGTCCCAGCTGCGCTGGCCGATGGCGGACTCCATCAGCCCCAACTGGCGCTGCTGCCCGGGGTTTCTGGCCGGCAGAGAGGCCGCGATCTGTCGCAGCGGCTCATAGGGGAAATGGGCCGGCACCATGGTACCGGCCACCTCATGGTAGAGCGCTTGGTAGTTGTCCGGCGTGGGCGCCAGCTTACGGGTAGTCAGCAGCTTAAGAGTTTCGCGTGCAATTTCGCCAGAAGATCGGGTAGACATGGGTTTTCACAATTAGGTCGGCTGCGGACAATCGCATCGACAGGCTGTGATCGTAGCGGCTAAGCCCCACATATCCAAACCACCAAACCAAGCGCTTTACGCCCACTCGGCAGACCCCGGCCGCCGCATGGGAGAATTCATCCCATGTTTGCAATATTTGAAGAAGCCGGAAAATTCATGGCCGGGCGTATCCTGTCTGAGGCGGAGTCATCCGCCCAGGTAGAGCTGGACAGCGGCAAGCGGGTCAAGGTCAAGGCCGCCAACCTGCTGCTGAAATTCGACAAACCGGCTCCCGCCGTACTGCTGCGCGACGCCCAGGCGCTAAGCCAAACCATTGAGCTGGAGCTGGCCTGGGAGTTTGCCCCCGAGGAAGACTTCGGCTTCGCCGACCTGGCGCGCGACTACTTCAGCGCCAACGCCACGCTGGAGCAACAAACCGCCATGCTGCTGCGCCTGTTCGAGGTGCCGCACTATTTCCGCCGTGCCGGCAAAGGCCGTTTCCGCAAGGCACCGGCCGATATCCTGCAGCTGGCACTAGCCGCCATCGAAAAAAAGGCCCAACTGCAGTTACAGATCGCCGCCTGGGCCGAAGAGCTGGGCCGTGGCGAATGCCCACCGGCCGTGCGCGAACAGCTTTACAAGATTCTCTTCAAGCCGGACAAAAACGGCCCCGAATACAAGGCCGTGGTCGAAGCCTCCCGTGCCACCCACAAGGCGCCGCTGGTGCTGCTCCAGCATGCCGGCGCCATCGACTCGCCTTACCAGTTCCACTGGCGCCGCTTCTTGCTGGAGAACTTCCCCAAGGGCACGGGCTTCCCCGCGCTGGAGGCACCACAGATCAAAGACGAGCTGCCACTATCCACCGCGCAAGCCTTTTCCATCGACGACTCGCAAACCACCGAGATCGACGATGCGCTGTCGGTACAAAACCTGGGTTCGGGCACGGTCACGGTCGGCATCCACATCGCCGCGCCTGGCCTGGCCATCACACCGGGCAGCGCTGTGGACCAGTTGGGCCGCTCCCGCCTGTCCACGGTCTATATGCCTGGGTACAAGCTGACCATGCTGCCCGACGCCGTGGTGCAAAACTACACCCTGCAAGAAGGCCGCGACTGCCCGGCCGTGTCGCTGTACGTCACACTGGACGAGGCTACGCTGGAGATCACCGCCAGCGAAACCAAACTGGAGCGCGTGCGCATCGCCGCCAACCTGCGCCATGACCAGCTCGACACCCTGGTCACCGAGGCCTGGCTGGAAGACCCCGCGTTTGAGCATGAAAAAGGCCTGCAGCGCACAGATATACAGCGCGAGCAGCTATCATTTTTATACCGCCTGGCAAAACACCTGAAAGGCCTGCGCGAAATCGCACGCGGCAAGCCTGAGAACTTCAACCGCCCCGACTACAACTTCAAGCTGGTCGGCAACGACGGCGCCGAGCCTAGCGGCAACGAGCTGGTGCAGATCAGCACCCGCCAGCGCGGCGCGCCGCTGGACCTGATCGTGGCCGAGGCCATGATCCTGGCCAACAGCACCTGGGGCGAATGGATGGCCGACAACGGCGTGCCCGGCATTTACCGCAGCCAGGCCAGCCTGCTGCCGGGCGTGAAGGTGCGCATGGGTACCAAAGCCCTGCCGCACGCCGGCATCGGCGTCAAAAGCTATGCCTGGAGCACCTCGCCCCTGCGCCGGTACACCGATCTGGTCAACCAGTGGCAGATCATTGCCTGCGCCCGGCACGGCAAGACCGCCGCGCTGGCAGCGCCGTTCAAGCCGAAAGACGCCGACCTGTTCTCTATCATCTCTATGTTTGACGCGGCGTATGCCACGTACAACGGCTACCAAGGTGCGATGGAGCGCTTCTGGACGCTGAAGTATCTGCAGCAAAACAGCATCAGCGACATCGTCGGCACCGTCTTCAAAGAAGGCATGGTGCGCGCCGACAACCTGCCCCTGGTGCTGCCGGTGCTAGGCACGCAAGACCTGCCGCGCGGAGCCAAGGTGCGGGTGCAGCTGGGTGCCATCGACGAAATCACGCTGGACATTGCCGGCACCGTCGTGGAACGGCTGGACGCGCCCGCCGAAACGCCGGCGGACGACACCGAAGAAGACGACGAACCCAGCGCCGGGCCTATCGCCATCGCTGTCGATATCGACGAAACTGAGCCCCCCGCCGCCACCGACGCCACACCGTGATCTTGCGCATCCTCAGCACCATTCGCCATCTGGGTACTCTGCAGTGGGCGCTTGGCGCCTCCATCGGCGTGCACGTGGTCCTGCTGACGGTGCGCTTCATAGACCCCGAAAGCTTCAACCGCGTGTTCCAGGACACGCCGCTGGAGGTGATTCTGGTCAACGCCCAGTCCACCAGCCCTCCAGACAAGGCCACCGCCATTGCCCAAGCCTCGCTAGCAGGCGGCGGCGAGGCCGACAAAGGACGCGCCACGTCGCCGCTGCCGCCTTCGGCGTTCACCGACATCGGCGAGACCATGGAGGAAACCCAGCGCAAGATGGACGCCATGCAGCAGCAGCAAGCCATGCTGCTGGCGCAGGTCAGTCAAAAGCTGGCTACCATGCCGCTGCCCGACCCCAAGCTGGCCAGCAATGCGCCCGAGGCCACCGCCCAAGAGGAAAAGCGCCGCCAACTGCTGAACCTGCTGGCCGAAATCGAGCGCCGCATCAACCAGGAAAACTCGCGCCCCAAACGCCGATACGTCAGCCCCTCGACCCGCGAGGAGGTCTATGCGGTGTACTACGACAGCCTGCGCCACAAGGTGGAAGACCGCGGCACCGAGAACTTCCCCGAGTACGGCGGCAAAAAACTCTACGGCGCACTCACCATGATCGTCACCGTCAACTTTGACGGCCAGGTGCTGGCCACCCAGATTGCAGAAAGCTCGGGTAACCGCGTGCTGGACCGCCGCGCCGAAGCCATCGTGCGCAGCGCCGGCCCTTTCGGCCCCTTCTCTGATGCGATGCGCAACAAAGTGGACCAACTGGTGGTGGTTTCACGCTTTCGCTTCACCCGCGACCAGACGCTGGAAACCAAGGTCAGCGCCTCTCCCTGAACCCTTCCCTATTTGTAAAGAGCCTTTTCATGGACCAGTATTGCGTAATGGGTAACCCGGTAGAACACAGCCGGTCGCCCTGGATCCACGCCCGCTTCGCCGAATTGACCGGACATAGCCTGCAGTACAGCAAAAAGCTGGTCCCGCTGGATGGTTTTGACGCTGCGGTTGCAGCCTTTCGCGCCGAGGGAGGCTTGGGCTGCAACGTCACCGTACCGTTCAAATTTGACGCGGCCCGCATCAGCACCTCACAAACACCCCGGGCCCAGTTGGCAGGCGCCTGCAACACCCTGCACCTGCGCCCCGACGGCATCTTTGCCGACAACACCGACGGTGCCGGCCTGGTCAATGACATCCAATCCAATGCCGGCTTCACCCTGGCCGGGCGCGATGTGCTGCTGATTGGCGCGGGCGGCGCGTCCGCAGGCGTCATCGGCCCGATGATTGAGGCCAAGGTACGCAGCATCACCATAGCCAACCGCACACTGGCCAAGGCCGACGACCTGGTGGCACGCCACGCGGCACTGGCCCAGCAGCATGGCGCCTTATTGCGCGCCAGCGAACTGCACGGCGTACAGAGCCCATTCGACGTGGTGGTCAATGCCACCGCCAGCAGCCTCAGCGGCGCCGGAGTCCCGGTGTCGCCCGCAGTACTCAAACCCGGTGCACTGGCGCTGGACATGATGTACGGCCCCGCCGCCGCAGGCTTCATGGACTGGGCCCGTGCGCACCAAGCGGTGCCGCGCGACGGACTGGGCATGCTGGTGGAACAGGCGGCCGAAGCCTTCCTGATCTGGCGCGGCGTGCGCCCGCCATCGGCGCAGGTATTGGCCGAATTGCGCGCCACACTGGCCTGATCCATGCGCCCGCTATTGCGCTGGTGCGTGCTGGCGGCGTGTGCCACGCTGGCACTGCAGCTGTTTTTTATCGGCCGCATTGCCATGATGGCGGCTATTGCCCCTGAATCGACGGCATTTGAACGCTCGGAAGCCTGGCGACTGCTGACCAGCCCCGACAGCCCGGGACTGCGCTGGAGACAGCAGTGGGTGCCGTACACGCAGATCTCCGACAACCTCAAGCGCGCCGTCATCGCGTCAGAAGACGGTTCTTTCGTCAACCACGACGGCGTGGACTGGGAAGCACTAGAGAAGGCCTGGCAGAAAAACGAAAAGGCCCAGGAACGCGCCACCAAGCAAGCCGCCCCCACCAAAGCCAAGACGCAGACGCCAATACGGGCCCCAAAAATCATTGGCGGCTCCACTATCACCCAGCAATTGGCCAAAAACCTGCTGCTATCGGGCGAACGCACCCTGCTGCGCAAGGGACAAGAGTTTGTGCTGACCATGGCGCTGGAACTGCTGCTGGACAAGCAGCGCATCCTGGAGATTTACCTCAACAACGTGGAATGGGGCGAAGGTGTATTTGGGGCGGAGGCCGCGGCCCAGCATTACTTTCGCAAGCCCGCAGCGCGTCTGAGCGCATTTGAAGCCGCCCGCCTGGCCGTGATGCTGCCACGCCCCAAATATTTCGAGAAACTGCCAAACTCGGGCTACCTGAGCAGCCGGGCGGGCACCATCGTCGCCCGCATGTCCAGCGTGGAACTACCTTGAAGGGTGTAGAGGGATAATGCAGCCCGACCCATCTGAACCTGCCCAAGCCCCATGTCCGACATCCTGAACAAAATTATTGACGTCAAGCGCGAAGAAATCGCCCAAGCCAGCAAGCGTAAGCCCTTGGCGGAAATGCGTGCCGACGCTGAATCCCGCGTGCTGACCCGAGATTTCGTGGGTTCGATTCGAGCAAAGATCGCCGCGGGACAAGCTGCAGTGATCGCCGAGATCAAGAAAGCCAGTCCGTCCAAAGGCGTCATCCGTGCAGACTTCATTCCCGCAGACATCGCCCAGAGCTATGCGGAATATGGAGCTGCCTGTCTTTCGGTGTTGACCGACAAACAGTTTTTCCAGGGCCAGATCGACTATCTCAAGCAAGCACGCGCCTCCTGCCAACTGCCGGTACTGCGCAAGGATTTCATGGTCGACGCGTACCAAATATACGAATCCCGCGCCATGGGGGCCGATTGCATCCTGTTGATCGCGGCCGCGCTGGACGACGCGCAGATGGCTGACTTTGAAGCCATTGCCCGCACCCTGGACATGGCAGTGCTGGTGGAAGTGCACGACGCAGCAGAGCTACAACGAGCCCTGAAGCTGAAAACCCCCTTGGTAGGCGTGAACAACCGCAATCTGCGAACCTTTGAAGTCAGCGTAGAAACCACACTGGCACTGCGTAAAGACGTACCTGGCGATCGTATCCTTGTCACCGAGAGCGGCATCATGACCCCTGCCGATGTGCAGCGCATGCGTGATGCAAAAGTGGACGCTTTCTTGGTTGGCGAAGCCTTCATGCGCGCCGAAGAGCCCGGAGCCGCACTGTCCAAACTATTTAGCCTGGACTGACTTACGGCATCCGAGACACCCCGAATGCCGACGCCGGCCCAAGCCCAGCGACAACTGGCGTTGCTCGACGCTTCAGATGCCGTGCCAAGTTTGCGCACATGGCCCCCAGAACCAGGAGCCGTGGCACCTGACTGGCAAGCAACGGTGGCGCTGTTTTGGGCCAGCCCCCAGGGCAAGAAGCTGTCGCAGTTTGTCACCACGCGCCTGGCCGAGCAGGCGATCATTTACCCACCCGAACCACTGCGAGCCCTACGACTAACGCCATTGAACTCCGTGCGCGTAGTCATATTGGGCCAAGATCCCTACCACGGCCCAGGCCAAGGCGAAGGTCTAGCCTTCTCTGTAGCGCCAGGCGTCATACCTCCTCCCTCGCTCCGCAATATCTTTAAAGAACTGCACCAGGAAGGATTGCGCCCCGCACACCAAGTCAGCACCAACGGATCCCTCACATCCTGGGCACAACAAGGCGTACTGCTCCTAAACACCTGTCTGACGGTGGAAGACGGCCACCCCGCCAGCCATGCAAAAAAGGGATGGGAAGCACTCACGGACGCCATCGTTGCGCAAATCGCTCAAACCGCGCAAATCTGCGTCTTCATGCTGTGGGGCGCCCATGCCCAGGCCAAGGCCCCCATGGTTCAGCAACTGGCGGCTGCACATAGTCGCAATATTTTGATGTTGCAGGCCAACCATCCATCCCCCTTGTCGGCGAATCGTCCGCCGACACCATTCATGGGGTGCGGCCACTTCCAGGCTGCCAATGATTTTTTGGTACACCATGGAGCCCAGCCGATTCATTGGAACAACATACTGCAAGCAGAATTTCGAAGCTATCACGCATAGACAAGAAAGCACGCTATAATAGAAAGCTATCGAACATAGACGCACAAAATGCAACAGCATTGTGATGCTATAATTCGAAGTTCGCCGGAGAGGTGGCCGAGTGGTTAATGGCAGCAGACTGTAAATCTGCCCTCTTACGAGTACGCTGGTTCGAATCCAGCCCTCTCCACCAGCGACAAGCTTGCTTGCGAGCTGTGAGTTTTTTGATGTGTTGATGCGCGTTTTTGGATTTAGCGGCGGCGTTTCGCATAGAAGTTTCGACTTCATATGCGGGAGTAGTTCAATGGTAGAACCCTAGCCTTCCAAGCTAATGACGCGGGTTCGATTCCCGTCTCCCGCTCCAAAAGCGATCGTCGGCGCGAAAGTTTTGTTTAGGTTGCTGCGAATTTGCGGCAACTTGAAATGCCCATTTGGCTCAGTGGCAGAGCACTCCCTTGGTAAGGGAGAGGTCCCGGGTCCGATTCCCGGAATGGGCACCAATATTTCGGTTGATTTGGTTTGTTTTTTTCGGAGTCGAAAAAATGGGAAAAGAAAAGTTCACGCGTACCAAGCCCCACGTCAACGTGGGCACGATCGGTCACGTTGACCACGGCAAGACCACGCTGACAGCCGCCATCACCACCGTGCTGGCAGCCAAGTTCGGCGGCTCGGCCAAGGCCTACGACCAAATCGACGCGGCACCTGAAGAAAAGGCCCGCGGTATTACCATCAATACCGCCCACGTCGAATACGAAACCGCCAACCGCCACTACGCCCACGTGGACTGCCCAGGCCACGCTGACTATGTGAAGAACATGATCACCGGCGCTGCTCAAATGGACGGCGCTATCTTGGTGTGCTCGGCTGCTGACGGCCCAATGCCCCAGACCCGTGAACACATCCTGTTGGCTCGCCAAGTGGGCGTGCCTTACATCATCGTGTTCCTGAACAAGTGCGACATGGTGGACGACGCCGAACTGCTCGAACTCGTTGAAATGGAAGTGCGCGAGCTGCTCGACAAGTACGATTTCCCAGGCGATGACACCCCCATCATCCACGGCAGCGCCAAGCTGGCCATGGAAGGTGACAAGGGTCCTCTGGGCGAAGAAGCCATTATGAAGCTGGCCGATGCACTGGACAGCTATATCCCCCTGCCAGAGCGTGCAGTTGACGGCGCGTTCCTGATGCCTGTGGAAGACGTGTTCTCCATCTCCGGCCGTGGTACCGTGGTGACCGGTCGCGTTGAACGCGGCATCGTCAAGGTCGGCGAAGAAATCGAAATCGTCGGTATTGCTGACACCCAAAAGACCACCTGCACCGGCGTGGAAATGTTCCGCAAGCTGCTGGACCAAGGCCAAGCGGGCGACAACGTCGGCATCTTGCTGCGCGGTACCAAGCGCGAAGACGTGCAACGCGGCCAAGTGCTGTGCAAGCCAGGCTCGATCAAGCCACACACGCATTTCACTTCGGAAATCTACGTGCTGAGCAAAGATGAAGGCGGCCGCCACACACCTTTCTTCAACAACTACCGTCCCCAGTTCTACTTCCGTACCACGGACGTGACCGGTGCGATCGCGTTGCCAGAAGGCAAGGAAATGGTCATGCCAGGCGACAACGTGTCGATCACCGTCAAGCTGATCAACCCCATCGCCATGGAAGAAGGTCTGCGTTTCGCCATCCGTGAAGGCGGCAAGACCGTCGGCGCCGGCGTGGTTGCCAAGATCATTGCTTAATTTTGTAGGGGCGTAGCTCAATTGGCAGAGCGTCGGTCTCCAAAACCGAAGGTTGATGGTTCGATTCCTTCCGCCCCTGCCACCTAATCTCTAAAGGTGGCGATAAACAAAGCCCGTCATGACCTGACGGGCTTCTGTGTCTCAGGACACACCATGTATCAGAAGCAGGAAAAGCCAAAAATGGCCACCCCACAAGTTGAAACAGTAAACACCAACGCAGACAAAGCCAAACTAGGCTTGTCTGCCGCGCTGGTTATTGCTGCATTGGCCGCCTTTTACCTCCTCAGCAAACAGGGGCAAATTGTCCAATGGGGAGCATTGATAGTTGGTATAGCCGCAGCTATTGCTTTGTTTATGGCATCCGAACCTGGTAAGCAATTGCTGGTGTTTGGGCGCGATGCTTGGCGAGAGGTCAAGAAGGTTGTCTGGCCTACCCGCAAAGAGGCCACACAGATGACACTTTACGTCTTCGGCTTTGTGGTCATCATGGCCTTGTTCCTCTGGCTCACTGATAAGACGCTGGAGTGGGTTTTTTACGACTTGATTCTGGGCTGGAAAAAGTAATGACTGATGTTGTAGAAACCGGCGCAGCAGAAACGCCCGCCACCCCCGTTAATCCAGACTTACGCTGGTATATCGTGCACGCTTACTCCGGAATGGAAAAAGCAGTCGAACGCAATATTACCGAGCGCATCCAACAGTCTGGCATGCAGCAAAAGTTTGCGCGTATTCTTGTTCCAACAGAAGAAGTCGTTGAAATCAAGAATGGTCAGCGCAAGACCACAGAACGCCGTCTATTCCCAGGCTATGTTTTTGTCGAAATGGTCATGGATGACGAGTCCTGGCATTTGGTCAAGCACACAAATAAAGTGACTGGCTTTGTTGGCGGAGCTAAAAACCGCCCTGCCCCAATCTCTGAATCTGAAGTTCAGAAAATTGTGAGTCAAATGCAAGAAGGCACGGACAAGCCCCGCCACAAGGTGGAATTCTTGGTTGGAGAGTTTGTGCGTGTGAAGGAAGGTCCTTTCACCGACTTCAATGGCTCCGTAGAAGAGGTGAACTACGAAAAAAGCAAAGTTCGCGTCTCGGTCACCATTTTTGGTCGAGCCACACCGGTTGAGCTGGAATTCAGTCAGATCGAAAAGACCTGATCCTTCGTTCCAAATTTTAGGATTCCAAGCTTTACGACTCGGCTTGGATGTTTTAAGAGTCGCAACCCCGGGGAGCTGATGTATGTCTGTTATGACGACCATCAGCGATATCACCCGCAAGGAGTAAAAAATGGCGAAAAAAATCGTCGGTTTTATCAAGCTGCAAGTTCCAGCAGGTAAGGCTAACCCATCCCCCCCGATCGGCCCCGCACTGGGTCAACGTGGTCTGAACATCATGGAATTCTGCAAAGCATTCAATGCGCAGACCCAAGGTGTTGAGCCCGGCTTGCCTCTGCCAGTGGTTATCACGGCATTCGCAGACAAGAGCTTCACTTTCATCATCAAGACGCCCCCTGCGACCGTTTTGATCAAGAAGTCGATCAAGCTCGACAAGGGCTCTTCCACGCCACACAGCGCCAAGGTCGGCAAGATCACCCGCGCTCAACTGGAAGAAATTGCAAAGACCAAGATGAAGGACATGACGGCCGCCGATTTGGACGCCGCCGTTCGCACCATCGCAGGTACCGCCCGTTCCATGGGTGTGAATGTGGAGGGCGTGTAAATGTCCAAATTGACAAAAAAGCAAAAAGCCTTCGTTGGCAAGATTGATACCACCAAGCTGTACCCTTTGGGTGACGCTTTGGCCATCATCAAAGAATGCGCAAATGCCAAGTTCGATGAGTCCATCGACGTCGCAGTGCAACTTGGTATAGATGCAAAGAAATCAGACCAAGTGGTGCGTGGCGCTGTCGTGTTGCCCAACGGCACCGGCAAAACCAAGCGCGTTGCAGTGTTCGCCCAAGGAGCCAAGGCAGAAGAAGCCAAGGCTGCTGGTGCAGACATCGTCGGTATGGACGACTTAGCTGCAATGATCAAGGCGGGTGATATGCCTTTTGACGTTGTGATTGCTGCTCCTGATGCAATGCGTATTGTCGGAACCTTGGGCCAAATCCTAGGCCCACGCGGCTTGATGCCCAACCCAAAGGTTGGCACGGTAACGCCAGATGTCGCAACGGCTGTGAAGAACGCGAAAGCTGGTCAAGTCCAGTTCCGTGTTGACAAAGCCGGTATCGTGCACAGCACGATTGGCCGCCGCTCGTTCGACTCTGACAAGTTGCAAGGTAACTTGGCTGCGTTGATCGACGCCTTGGCAAAAGCTAAGCCTGCATCCAGCAAGGGTTTGTATTTGAGAAAAGTTGCGGTTTCGAGCACGATGGGTGTGGGCGTTCGCGTCGACACGCAAACCATCGCAGCGTAATCGCAAAATTTGGAGGCTTTGAGAAAAGGCTCCAAAGTGGTGGGTCGTCGGGATATTTCTATCCAGGCGAGCCATCCAAGACCGTTGGTGTGCAGCTTGTCTGCGCTTAATCAGTGAAAACCAACGCAGATGGCGATCCCGCTGCAGATGGAATATGTTCCTAAACAGTTGGTCGCTGCAAAGTAGTGTGTTGAACGGCAATCAGCCGAACGGCACTTTTTAAGGAGTAGACCTTGAGTCTTAATCGCAGTGAGAAAGAAGCGGTCATTACCGATGTGACCAGCCTCGCCGCTAAAGCTCAAACGCTCGTGATGGCGGAGTACCGTGGCATCACGGTCGCTGACATGACCAAATTGCGCTCGGCTGCGCGTAGCAACGGTGTGACCCTCAGCGTGTTGAAGAACACTCTGGCTCGCCGTGCTGTAGCAGGCAGTGCATTTGAAGTTGTGTCCGACCAGATGACCGGTCCGCTGATCTATGGCTTTTCTGTTGACGCCGTCGCCGCCGCAAAAGTGGTGGCTGAGTTTTCGAAGACCAACGACAAGTTGGTAATTCGTGGTGGCGCTTTCGGCGGAAAAGTTCTGGACGTAAACGGCGTTAAGCAGTTGGCAAGCATTCCTTCTAAGGAAGTTTTGCTGGCTCAATTGCTGGGCTTGATGCAGTCCCCCATTTCGCGTACGGCACGTGTGCTGGCCGCTCTGGCGGACAAGAAGGGCGCAGGCTCTGCAGCCGAGGCAACCACCGAAGCGGCTGCAGAAGTTGCTCCGGCCTAACGTAGTTGTTACGGTCGATATTGACAAAAACTTTGTTGGATAGTGCTTTGCATATGCGAAGTCTGTCCCCAACTGAAATTACTGGAAATCAAAATGGCATTCGATAAAGACGCATTTTTGACCGCGCTGGACAGCATGACGGTCTTGGAACTCAACGACCTGGTGAAAGCCATCGAAGAGAAGTTTGGCGTGAGCGCTGCCGCCATGGCTGGCCCCGCTGCTGCCGCTGGCCCAGCCGCTGCTGCCGAAGAAAAGACGGAGTTCAATGTTGTGCTGGTCGAAGCTGGCGCCAACAAGGTGTCGGTCATTAAGGCTGTGCGCGAAATCACCGGCCTGGGCCTGAAAGAAGCTAAGGACCTGGTTGACGGCGCCCCCAAGGCAGTCAAGGAAGGCATTGCCAAGGCTGACGCTGAAGCAGCTCTGAAGAAGCTGGTGGAAGCCGGTGCTAAGGCTGAATTGAAGTAATCAAGTTACTTTGCCGAGGCTGGGAGCTCCAAAAGGGCTCCCAGCCTTTGGCGCTTGTAAGAGAACACTGAAAAGTAGCGCTGGTCGTTCTTTTTCAGTGTCTTCTGGCTCCGACTGCGGAAGATGCCTTGGTTCGGATTGCGTGCAATGCGCAATCGTCCGCCATGGTTGGTAGTGGCCAACCGCCAAGTTTGTTGCGCATGATGCGCAAAACGACAGTTGACAGGCCCCCTTGGACCCCCAGTCCTTGCCCCCCGGAGATCTCATGGCTTATACGTACACCGAACGCAAACGCATTCGTAAAAATTTCGGAAGTCGCGACAGCGTACTTGAAGTCCCCTACTTGTTGCAGATGCAAAAAGATGCTTACACCGCATTTTTGCAAGCCGATATCGCCCCCCAAAAACGTACCGTAGAAGGTTTGCAGGCGGCATTCGACGCAGCATTCCCAATCGTTTCCCACAACGGTTTTGTGGAAATGAAGTACGTTGAATACAACCTCGCCAAGCCTGCATTCGACGTACGCGAATGCCAGACGCGCGGCCTGACATTTGCATCTGCAGTGCGGGCGAAAGTACAGCTGGTCATTTATGACCGCGAGTCTTCCACCTCCCAGTCCAAGGTCGTCAAGGAAGTCAAAGAGCAAGAAGTCTATATGGGTGAAGTGCCCTTGATGACTGAAAAAGGCTCGTTCATCATCAATGGCACGGAGCGTGTCATCGTATCGCAGCTGCATCGTTCGCCCGGTGTGTTTTTCGAGCACGACAAGGGTAAAACCCACAGCTCGGGGAAGCTGCTTTTCTCTGCACGCGTGATCCCATACCGTGGCTCCTGGCTCGACTTCGAGTTCGACCCCAAAGACATTCTGTACTTCCGGGTGGACCGCCGCCGCAAGATGCCGGTCACCATTCTGCTCAAAGCGATTGGATTGACCCCCGAATCCATTTTGGCGAACTTCTTCGTCAACGATAACTTCCGCCTGATGGACAGCGGCGCACAAATGGAATTTGTCGCCGAACGTCTGCGCGGTGAAGTGGCACGTTTCGACATCACGGATAAAACCGGCAAGGTGGTCGTCGCTAAAGATAAGCGCATTACCGCTCGCCACACCCGTGATATGGAGCAATCCAACACGACCCACATCAGCGTGCCTGAAGACTTCCTGGTGGGCCGCGTGGTTGCCAAGAATATCGTTGATGCTGACACCGGTGAAATCATTGCCAAGGCCAACGAAGAGTTGACCGAAGCACTGCTAAAGAAGCTCCGCGGTGCTGGCGTGCAAGATTTGCAATGCATTTACACCAACGAATTGGACCAAGGCGCTTACATTTCGCAAACCTTGCGTAGCGATGAAACCGTGGACGAATTTGCCGCCCGCGTTGCCATCTATCGCATGATGCGTCCTGGCGAGCCACCGACGGAAGACGCAGTGCAGGCGCTGTTCCAACGTCTGTTTTACAACCCCGATACCTACGACCTGTCGCGTGTTGGTCGTATGAAGTTCAACGCCAAGATGGGCCGTAACGAGTCCACCGGCCCCATGGTGCTGACCAACGAAGACATCCTGGCGGTCGTTAAGATTCTGGTGGATCTGCGCAATGGCCGCGGCGAAGTAGATGACATCGACCATTTGGGTAACCGCCGCGTGCGTTGCGTCGGTGAACTGGCAGAAAACCAATACCGTGCAGGTTTGGCACGCATTGAAAAAGCCGTGAAGGAGCGCCTGGGTCAAGCAGAGCAAGAGCCCCTGATGCCGCACGACCTGATCAACAGCAAGCCGATTTCTGCGGCCCTGAAAGAGTTCTTCGGTGCGTCGCAGTTGTCTCAGTTCATGGACCAGACCAACCCGCTGGCAGAAATCACCCACAAGCGCCGTGTTTCGGCCCTTGGCCCGGGCGGTTTGACCCGTGAACGTGCTGGCTTCGAAGTGCGTGACGTGCACGTGACCCATTACGGACGCGTATGCCCGATTGAAACGCCTGAAGGCCCAAACATCGGCCTGATCAACTCCTTGGCTTTGTATGCGCGCCTGAACGAATACGGATTCATTGAAACGCCGTACCGTCGTGTGGTGGACAGCAAGGTCACCAACGACATCGACTATCTGTCGGCTATTGAAGAAGGCAAGTACGTCATTGCCCAGGCCAATGCGGCTCTGGACAAAGAAGGCAAGCTCACTGGTGACCTGGTTTCTGCGCGTGAAAAAGGCGAATCCATCTTGGTCGGCGCCGAACGTGTGCAGTACATGGACGTGTCGCCAGCACAAATCGTTTCCGTGGCGGCTTCGCTGGTTCCTTTCCTGGAGCACGATGATGCAAACCGCGCATTGATGGGCGCCAACATGTCGCGCCAGGCTGTGCCCGTACTGCGTCCTGAAAAGCCCCTGGTTGGTACTGGCATTGAACGTGTTGCAGCAGTCGATTCCGGCACCGTGGTAACCGCAACCCGTGGTGGTATCGTTGACTATGTCGATGCAACACGTATCGTGATCCGCGTAAACGACGCTGAAGCCGCGGCGGGTGAAGTGGGTGTGGACATCTACAACCTGATCAAGTACCAACGTTCCAACCAGAACACCAACATCCACCAGCGCCCCATCGTCAAGAAGGGCGACAAACTGGTTAAGGGTGATGTGATTGCCGACGGCGCATCCACCGACTTCGGTGAAATCGCCATTGGTCAGAACATGCTGATCGCCTTCATGCCATGGAACGGCTACAACTTCGAAGACTCGATTTTGATCTCCGAACGCGTGGTTGCGGATGACCGCTACACCTCGATCCACATCGAGGAATTGGTCGTGATGGCTCGTGACACCAAGCTAGGCGCGGAAGAAATCACCCGCGATATTCCCAACCTGAGCGAGCAGCAGCTGAACCGTCTGGACGAATCCGGCATCATCTACGTGGGAGCAGAAGTGCAACCCGGCGATACCCTGGTCGGCAAGGTCACACCCAAGGGCGAGACCACCCTCACGCCAGAAGAAAAATTGCTGCGCGCCATCTTCGGCGAAAAAGCTAGCGATGTGAAAGACACTTCCTTGCGTGTGGACCAAGGCTCACAAGGCACGGTGATCGACGTGCAGGTGTTCACCCGTGAAGGTATCGTGCGCGACAAGCGCGCCCAACAGATCATCGATGATGAACTGAAGCGCTTCCGCCTGGATTTGAACGACCAATTGCGTATCGTGGAAGCCGACGCGTTCGACCGTATCGAGAAACTGTTGACTGGTAAGGTTGCCAATGGCGGCCCGCAAAAGCTGGCCAAAGGCACCAAACTCGACAAGGCATATCTGTCCTCGGTGGAAAAGTTCCATTGGTTCGATATCCGCCCTGCAGACGAAGAAGTGGCAACCCAGTTGGAGTCCATCAAGAACTCTCTGGAACAAACCCGTCACAGCTTCGACCTTGCCTACGAAGAAAAGCGCAAGAAGCTGACACAAGGCGACGAGCTGCCCGCTGGCGTGCTGAAGATGGTCAAGGTTTACCTGGCCGTGAAGCGCCGCCTGCAGCCTGGTGACAAGATGGCCGGCCGCCACGGTAACAAGGGTGTGGTGTCCAAGATCGTTCCGGTCGAAGACATGCCTTACATGGCCGACGGTACGCCATGCGACATTTGCTTGAACCCGCTGGGCGTGCCATCACGGATGAACGTCGGTCAGGTTCTGGAAGTGCATTTGGGTTGGGCTGCCAAGGGTATTGGTCAACGCATTGGCGATATGCTGCAAGCCGAAGCCAAGGTCGCAGAAGTCCGCAGCTTCATGGACAAGCTGTACAACGGTTCTGGCCGCAAGGAAGACCTGAGCCAACTCAGTGACGAAGAGGTTCTGAACATGGCTGCGAACATGTCACACGGCGCCACCTTCGCAACGCCTGTGTTCGATGGTGCTTCTGAAGAAGACATCCGAGGCATGCTGCAGTTGGCCTACCCGGACGACATCGCAAAGCACAAAGGCCTGACTGCTACGCGCACCCAGGCAAATCTGTTCGATGGCCGCTCGGGTGAGCCTTTTGAACGTCCAACCACCGTGGGCTATATGCACTTCTTGAAGCTGCACCATTTGGTCGACGACAAGATGCACGCACGTTCTACAGGTCCCTACAGCTTGGTTACGCAACAACCATTGGGCGGTAAAGCCCAGTTCGGTGGCCAACGTTTCGGGGAAATGGAAGTGTGGGCACTGGAAGCGTATGGCGCGTCCTACACCCTGCAGGAAATGCTGACCGTGAAGTCCGACGACGTGGTGGGCCGTACCAAGGTGTACGAAAGCATCGTCAAGGGCGAACACGCTATTGAAGCAGGCATGCCGGAATCGTTCAACGTGCTGGTCAAGGAAATCCGTTCCTTGGGTCTGGACATCGAACTCGAGCGTAGCTAATTGCGGACAAGAAAAGGATTTAACACATGAAATCATTACTCGACCTGTTCAAGCAGTTCACCCCCGATTCGCATTTCGATGCCATTCGGATCGGTATGGCTTCGCCCGAAAAGATCCGTTCGTGGTCTTTCGGTGAGGTCAAAAAACCTGAGACCATCAACTACCGTACATTCAAGCCGGAGCGTGATGGTCTGTTCTGCGCCAAGATTTTTGGCCCTATCAAGGACTACGAATGCCTGTGCGGCAAGTACAAGCGCCTCAAGCACCGCGGTGTTATCTGCGAAAAATGCGGCGTTGAAGTTACACAGACCAAGGTTCGCCGCGAGCGTATGGGCCACATCGATCTGG
Source organism: Rhodoferax sp. SPJ21 (assembly GCF_058216335.1). Lineage (NCBI taxonomy): Bacteria > Pseudomonadati > Pseudomonadota > Betaproteobacteria > Burkholderiales > Comamonadaceae > Rhodoferax > Rhodoferax sp. SPJ21. The sequence goes on along the minus strand of NZ_JBYZMO010000002.1, from coordinate 833,741 downwards.
CCGCACCTTGCGCCCACATCTGGTTCCTGAAGTCGCTGCCATCGCGTCTGGGCCTGGTGCTGGACATGACGCTGCGCGACATTGAACGCGTGCTGTACTTTGAAGCATATGTAGTCACCGACCCTGGCATGACCCCGCTGAAGAAATTCGCGATCATGTCGGAAGACGACTTCGATGCGAAGACGAAGGAATACGGCGACGAATTCGTGGCCAAGATGGGTGCGGAGGGCATCAAGGACTTGCTGGAAGCGATCGAAATCGATTCGTCCATCGAGCGCCTGCGCAACGACCTGACCGGTTCCGAAGTCAAGATCAAGAAGAACGCCAAGCGCCTCAAGCTGCTAGAAGCATTCAAGAAGTCAGGCATCAAGCCTGAATGGATGGTGCTGAATGTGCTGCCCGTGCTGCCACCAGACCTGCGTCCATTGGTGCCCCTGGACGGCGGCCGTTTCGCGACCTCCGATTTGAACGATCTGTACCGTCGCGTCATCAACCGCAACAGCCGTCTGCGCCGTCTGCTGGAACTGAAGGCTCCGGAAATCATTGCCCGCAACGAAAAGCGCATGCTGCAAGAAGCTGTCGATTCGCTGTTGGACAACGGTCGCCGCGGCAAGGCCATGACCGGCGCCAACAAGCGTGCACTGAAGTCCCTGGCCGACATGATCAAGGGCAAGAGCGGTCGTTTCCGTCAGAACTTGCTGGGCAAGCGCGTCGACTACTCTGGCCGTTCGGTCATTGTGGTGGGCCCAACCCTCAAGCTACACCAGTGCGGCCTGCCTAAGCTGATGGCTCTGGAACTGTTCAAGCCGTTCATCTTCTCGCGCCTGGAAGCCATGGGCATTGCGACCACCATCAAGGCGGCCAAGAAGGAAGTGGAATCTGGCACGCCCGTGGTGTGGGACATTCTGGAAGAGGTGATCAAAGAGCACCCCATCATGCTGAACCGTGCGCCTACGCTGCACCGTTTGGGCATCCAGGCTTTTGAGCCTATCCTGATCGAAGGCAAAGCCATCCAGTTGCACCCACTCGTCTGCTCGGCATTCAACGCCGACTTTGACGGTGACCAAATGGCTGTCCACGTACCCTTGTCGGTAGAAGCGCAGATGGAAGCCCGCACGCTGATGCTGGCCTCGAACAACATCTTGTTCCCTGCCAACGGTGAACCATCGATCGTGCCAAGCCAGGACGTGGTGCTGGGTCTGTACTACACGACCCGTGACCGCGTAAATGGCAAGGGCGAAGGTCTGATCTTCTCCGATACCGGTGAAGTGCAGCGCGCATTTGACGCAGGCCAGGTCGAACTGACGGCCCGCATCAACGTCCGCCTGACCGAGTACACCAAGGACAAGGCCACCGGCGAGTTTGTGCCATCGACCAAGCTGTGGGAAACCACCGCCGGCCGTGCGCTGCTGTCCGAGATCCTGCCCAAGGGCCTGCCTTTCTCCAACATCAACAAGGCGTTGAAGAAGAAGGAAATCTCCAAGCTGATCAACGTGTCGTTCCGCAAGTGCGGATTGAAAGAGACCGTAGTCTTTGCCGACAAGCTGTTGCAAAACGGTTTCCGTCTGGCAACCAAGGCCGGTATCTCGATCTGCATCGACGACATGCTGGTGCCGCAAGAAAAGCACGGCATCATTGCCCGCGCTGAAAAGGAAGTCAAAGAGATTGCCAACCAGTATGTGTCTGGTCTGGTGACGGCTGGCGAGCGCTACAACAAGGTGGTGGACATTTGGGGCAAGGCCGGTGACGAAGTCTCCAAGGTCATGATGGCCCAGCTCTCCAAAGAGAAGACCATTGACCGTGACGGCAAGGAAGTCGAACAAGAGTCCTTCAACTCCATCTACATGATGGCCGACTCTGGCGCCCGCGGTTCTGCAGCCCAGATTCGCCAGGTGGCCGGTATGCGGGGTCTGATGGCCAAGCCGGACGGCTCCATCATTGAAACGCCGATTACCGCGAACTTCCGCGAAGGTCTGAACGTGTTGGAGTACTTCATTTCCACCCACGGTGCCCGTAAGGGTCTCGCGGATACGGCTTTGAAGACCGCCAACTCGGGTTACCTGACCCGTCGTCTGGTGGATGTGACGCAGGACTTGGTCGTGACCGAGAATGACTGCGGTACGGCCAACGGCTACCTGATGCGCGCCATCGTCGAAGGCGGTGAAGTCATCGAATCGCTGCGCGACCGCATCCTGGGTCGTACCGCCGCAGAAGATGTGCTGCACCCAGAAGACCGCTCGGTTCTGGCTAGCGCCGGCGCCATGATGGACGAGGACATGCTCGACATCCTGGAAACCGCTGGTGTGGACGAAGTCAAGGTGCGCACGGCGCTGACCTGCGCTACCCGCTTTGGTATCTGCGCCAAGTGCTACGGCCGCGATCTGGGTCGTGGTGGTCTGATCAATGGTGGCGAGGCCGTGGGTGTGATTGCTGCGCAATCCATCGGCGAACCTGGTACCCAGCTGACCATGCGTACCTTCCACATCGGCGGTGCGGCATCCCGTGCGGCCATCGCCTCCAGCGTGGAAGCAAAGTCCAACGGCACGATCGGCTTCAACGCCACAATGCGTTACGTGACCAACAGCAAGAACGAGTTGGTCGTGATTGCCCGCTCCGGTGAAATCATCATCACCGAGCATGGCCGTGAACGCGAACGCCACAAAGTGCCTTACGGCGCTATTCTGTCGGTCAAGGTGGACCAGGCTGTCAAGGCCGGCACCATTCTGGCCAACTGGGATCCGCTGACCCGCCCCATCATTACCGAGTTCGCTGGTACCAGCAAATTCGAGAATGTGGAAGAAGGTCTGACGGTCGCCCGCCAAGTGGACGAAGTGACCGGTTTGGCAACTCTGGTGGTTATCGATCCGAAGCGCCGTGGCGCTGCCAAGGTTGTGCGTCCGCAGGTCAAGCTGATCGACGCGTCGGGTAACGAAGTGAAGATCACCGGTACAGACCACTCAGTGACCATCGGCTTCCCCGTCGGCGCGCTGATCCAGGTGCGCGACGGCCAGGAAGTGGGCCGCGGCGAAGTGCTGGCACGGATCCCGATCGAAGGTCAAAAGACCCGCGACATTACCGGCGGTTTGCCACGTGTGGCCGAATTGTTCGAAGCCCGTACACCGAAGGACAAGGGCATGCTGGCCGAAATGACCGGAACCGTGTCGTTCGGCAAGGAAACCAAGGGCAAGGTTCGCCTGCAGATCACCGATCCAGAAGGCAAGGTCTGGGACGAACTGATCCCCAAGGAAAAGAGCATCCTGGTGCACGAAGGCCAAGTGGTCAACAAGGGCGAAAACATTGTGGACGGCCCAGCCGACCCGCAAGACATTCTGCGCTTGCTGGGCATGGAAGAGCTGGCCCGCTACATCGTGGACGAAGTCCAGGACGTGTACCGCTTGCAAGGCGTGAAGATCAATGACAAGCACATTGAAGTGATCGTGCGTCAGATGCTGCGCCGCGTGGTGGTAGAGAACGCAGGTGACTCTGGTTACATCAACGGCGAACAAGTGGAACGCAGTGAAATGCTCGACACCAACGACGCACTACGCGCCGAAGGCAAGATCCCTGCTGTATTCACCAACCTGCTGCTGGGTATTACCAAGGCATCGCTGTCCACCGACAGCTTCATCAGCGCCGCGTCCTTCCAGGAAACCACGCGCGTGCTGACCGAAGCCGCCATCATGGGCAAGCGCGACGAGCTGCGTGGTCTGAAGGAAAACGTGATCGTCGGCCGCCTGATCCCCGCAGGTACCGGCATGGCTTACCACCAGGCACGTGTGGCCAAGGACCTGATGGACGACGCCGAGCGCCGTGCCATCGCCGAAGCCGAAGCGGCTGAGCTTGCAGGAACGCAAGATGAAACTGCCAGCGTGGAAGTCAGCGAAGGCCACGTCGGAGAGTAACGAAAGCCGACGGCCTTAAGCCAAGCACCTCAAGCCCTCAACGGGGCTTGGGGTGTTTTTTTATGGGGCCTGGCTTACGTGACATCCTTCTCCCCGCTTTGTACTGGAAGCTCTGCCGTTGACCTCTTCAACCATCATCTGGTGGTGTCTATTAGCCACCTTGCTATTTTGGTCTGTAGGCGCCTACAACCGGCTGGTTCGGCTGCGCTCGCAGGCGTCTCGTACTTTTGCGGCCATCGCACTGCAGTTGCCGCGCTATGCTGAGATCATTGCAGCCGCTCAAACCTTAGATACCCCTTCGGACAGCCCCTCGGTTGAGAAGGCATCCGACCAAGGATGGGCGGGGCTGCTCGGTGCGCTCCAGCAACTCACTGCCACCCTGGCAATGGCGCGCGATCGCCCCTTGCAGGCACCGGCCATCCGCGCCTTGACTGCAGCCGATGAAGTGGTGCAAAACGCCTGGCTACGGGTCTGCGCAGACGGACGCAGCCAGGACGGCGCCCCCCTCCCCGCTAGCCTGCTCTTGCAATGGCAAGATGCAGAACAGCAGGTACAGCACGCGCGCATTGCCTTCAGCGAGGCCGTACACAGCTATAACGCCGCCATTGCGCAATTTCCGGCCCGGCTATTGGCTTGGCTGTTTGGCTTTCGCATGGCCCAAGCATTTTGAAACTCTGCCACCCGAGATACTTTCACCTATGACCGAATCCCCCGCGCAGGGTCAAAAAATGGCGCCGCACAATGCCGCGCCGATTCCTCTTTGGCGCCAACTGCAAGCTGCAGCGGACGTCTTGCTTGCCATCCGTGGCGGGGCGTCGGCCACGCCCTCTTTGGCGGCCGTCAATGGCCTCCTGCGCCCCGGGGTGCAGGCTATCGTGTTCCATACCCTGCGCAACCTGGGCCGCGCCGAAGCCCTGCGTTTGCAGCTGGCGCGCCGCGCACCACCGGCGCCGGCAGACGCGCTGCTGTGCACAGCCTTGGCTCTGGTTTGGCTTGACGGCGAAGCGCCCTATGAAATCTTCACGCTGGTGGACCAAACGGTGGAGGCTGCACTACGTGGCAAAGCCAAGGCGCAGGCCAGCTTCATCAACGCCTGCCTGCGCCGCTTTTTACGGGAGCGAGAGGCGCTGGTGGCGGCTACCAACCGCGACCCGGTGGCATTGTGGAACCACCCCCGTTGGTGGATTCAGCGGCTCAAGCAAGAGCAGCCACAGCAGTGGCAAAACATCTTGCAAGCCAATAATACGCACGCCCCCATGAGCCTGCGGGTTAATGCAAGAAAATCGACTCCAGCGCAGGTAATATCTGTGCTGGCAGCTATGAATATTGCAGCAACCCCGGTCGGCGCTTCTGGCGTACTCCTGGCCAACCCCATGCCGGTCCAGCAGATCCCGGGCTTTGCCGAAGGCGCCGTCTCGGTACAAGATGCCGCCGCACAACTAGCCGCGCCCTTGCTGTTGCAGGGCTGGGACCTGAGCCAGCCCTTGCGCATTCTGGACGCCTGTGCCGCCCCGGGTGGCAAGACCGCCCACCTGCTGGAGTTGGCCAACGCAGACGTCACCGCCCTGGACATCGACCCGCTTCGCTGCGAACGCATTGGCCAGAATCTGCAGCGCCAGGGCTTGAACGCCACGGTGCGGGCGGCCGATGCCAACCAACCCGCCAGCTGGTGGGACGGCCAGTTGTTCGATGCCATCTTGCTGGATGCGCCCTGCACTGCGTCCGGCATCGTGCGCCGCCATCCGGATGTGCGCTGGCTGCGCCGCGAGACCGATATTGCCCAATTGGCCGCCATACAGGCCAGCCTGCTGCAACAGCTTTGGCCTCTGGTACGCCCCGGTGGACGCCTGCTCTACTGCACCTGCTCGCTGTTCCATGCGGAAGGGCGCGACCAGGTGGAAACGTTCCTTGCGCGCCACACCGACGCGCTTTTACAACCCTCACCCGGGCACTTAATCCCCCACACTACGACTTCGGCGGATACCCTAGCCGACAATGTTCTGTGTGATAACGATGGATTCTTTTACGCGTTACTGGAAAAGCGTGCGGCTTAGCCGGGTCCTGCTGCGCTTGTGCGCCTATGTTGTGCTGTGCCTGCAGACCCATGTCTGGGCCGAAAACACCATTGTGGAAATCAACCAGATGCAGGTAGAGCGCGAAGACGGCGGCGTGTTTTTCTCCGCCAACCTGAAGTTCGAGCTGCCCAGCCTGGTAGAAGATGCCTTGCACAAAGGCATCCCCATGTTCTTTGTGGCCGAGGTGGAAGTTCTGCGTGACCGCTGGTACTGGTACGACCGCAAGCAGGCCTCGGAGGCGCGCCATATGCGTCTGGCCTATCTGCCGCTGACACGGCGCTGGCGCCTGAACGTTTCTCCGACCCCCATAGGCAATAGCGGGCTGGGCGTGACGCTGAGCCAGAACTTCGAATCCCTGTCTGACGCACTCACCTACATACAGCGCTTTTCCCATTGGAAAATTGCCGACGCAACCGATGTCGAGTTCGATGGCAAGACCCACCTGGACTTCAGCTTCCGCCTGGATGTATCACAGCTCCCCCGACCGTTCCAGATCAGCACCTTGGGCCAGGCCGACTGGAGCCTCTCCGGCAGCCGCAATATCCGCCTAGGACAAGAAGGCGGCAAATGAAGCAGCCATCCGCACGTAGTGCGCAAAGCAGCACCCGCGCACTACGCTGGGCGGTGGTGGTCGGCGTCGTGGTGGCTATGGCGGTAGGGTTGATTCTGCTGCTGCTGCTGACCCAATCCACCAGCAATCGGGCTTTATTCGAACGCAATTACACCCGCCTTTTTGCTGTCAACGTCGTGGTGGCGGCCACCTTGCTCTCGGTGATTGTGTGGATGGCTGTGCGCCTGTTGACGCGGCTACGCAAAGGCAAGTTCGGCAGCCGCTTGCTGGTCAAACTAGCCACTATTTTTGCGCTGGTCGGCCTGATGCCAGGCTTGCTGATCTATGTGGTGTCCTACCAATTCGTGTCCCGCTCCATCGAGAGCTGGTTTGACGTCAAGGTGGAAGGCGCGCTGGACGCCGGCGTGAACCTGGGTAGAACGACCCTGGATGTATTGGCCAATGACCTGGCCGACAAGGCCCGTAGCGCCAGCCGGCAGCTCTCGGATACCCCGGATGCCGCCGCTGGCCTGACACTGGAGCGCATGCGCGACCAGCTCAGCGTAAATGACGTGGTGCTGTGGAATGCCAGTGGACAGCCGATTGCCAGCGCCGGCCAATCTCGCTTTCTACTGAATCCGGAGCACCCCAGCAGCCAACAACTGCGCAATGTGCGCAGCCAGAAGGCTGTTGCTTCTATCGAGGGCCTGGACGAAACCGGGCTTACACCGGGCACGCCAGCACAAATCAAGGCATTGGCGGTCGTGGCCAGCCCGGGCGTGGGGCTGCTGGCAGAGCCACGTTACCTGCAGCTCACCCAAACCCTGCCCCAGCAACTGGTGGACAACGCTCTGGCGGTGCAAGCCGCCAACCGCGAGTACCAGGAGCGCGCCCTGGCCCGTAACGGGCTCAAACGCATGTACATCGGCACGCTAACACTGAGCCTGTTTTTGGCCGTCTTCGGCGCGGTTCTGCTGGCCGTGGTGCTGGGCAACCAGCTAGCGCGTCCACTACTGCTGCTTGCGGAAGGTGTGCGGCAGGTGGCTGCCGGGGATCTGACGCCCAAGTCGGTACTACAGGGTAAGGATGAGCTCGGTGGATTGACGCGCTCCTTCGCCGACATGACACAGCAACTTGCGGACGCACGTTCGGCGGTGGACCACAGCATGGCCCAGGTCAGCGCCGCGCGGGCCAATCTGCAAACCATTTTGGACAACCTGACTGCCGGTGTGATCGTGCTGAGTCAGCAGAATGTCATCGAATCCAGCAACCCAGGTGCCACCCGCATCCTGCGCGTACCGCTGGCTGCGTACGAGGGCAAGCCACTCGCCGAAGTAACGGGGCTGGAACATTTCGCGCAGCGCGTACAAGAGCAATTTTCCGCCTTCGCCAGCGAGCAAGCACACCACGGGCTGGACCATTGGCAGCAGTCGTTTGAACTGAACGGCACGCAGTCACCATTTGCACAAGATGCTATTGTTTTAATAGCGCGAGGTGCTGAACTACCTGGCAGCAACCGGTTGCTGGTATTTGATGATGTCTCCGAGATGGTATCGGCCCAACGTGCCCAGGCCTGGGGCGAAGTCGCACGCCGACTGGCGCACGAAATCAAGAACCCGCTGACGCCCATTCAGCTGTCTGCGGAACGGCTGGAGATGAAGCTCACTGGCAAGGTGGCCGACCCGGAACAAGCCTTGCTCACCAAATCCGTCAAAACCATTGTGGACCAGGTCGAAGCCATGAAACGCCTGGTCAATGAATTCCGAGACTATGCCCGGCTACCTAGTGCGGATCTCAAGCCACTCGACCTGAACCACCTCGTACAGGACGTGCTGCAGTTGTACGATGCATCTGCAGTGCAAATCTCCGCCGAACTCGACGATCTATGCCCTCCGATTCTGGGCGATGCAGAACAGCTGCGCCAGGTCATCCACAATCTGCTACAGAATGCGCAAGATGCCTCCGAAGCCAAGGCCGCATCCGGCCAAACGCAGCAAGTTCTTTTGCGCACACAATGGATTCCCAGCGTACAACGCGTGCGCCTGACGGTGAACGACCACGGCTCCGGTTTTCCAGAAAATATCTTGAAGCGCGCTTTTGAGCCCTACGTGACCACTAAGAGCCGAGGCACCGGACTTGGACTCGCTGTCGTCAAGAAAATCGCCGATGAACACGGCGCCCGTATAGACCTCTCCAACCGCATCGCAGATGGTATGGTGGTTGGGGCGCAAGTATCGTTATCATTCTCCATACACAACAAAGCAGCTGCCTAACACGCGCTGCAACGTTTTATTTTCATTCGGGAACGCGCTCTCAACCATGGCAAACATTTTGGTCGTCGACGATGAACTCGGCATACGCGATCTCCTCTTCGAAATCCTCAACGATGAAGGCCACAACGTCGAACTTGCAGAGAATGCCGCCGAGGCCCGAGCTGCACACCTACGCACGCGCCATGATTTGGTCTTGCTGGACATCTGGATGCCCGATACGGACGGCGTCTCCCTCCTGAAAGAATGGGCGGCTACCGGCACACTCACCATGCCCGTCATCATGATGAGCGGGCACGCCACCATCGACACCGCCGTAGAAGCGACCCGCATAGGCGCTTATTCTTTCCTGGAAAAGCCCATCACACTCCAGAAGCTGCTCAAAGCCGTAGAACTTGGCCTGACACGCAACGCCACACGCAAGCCAGCTGCCCCAACGCCAACCCACCCCGTCGAGCTCAAAGCCGCAGCCTCCGAATTACCCAGCGAACTTGCCAGCATCGGCTTGCAAACACTACATAACGCTGACGGAAGCCCACATGCTCAACAGACGTTCAACCTGGACAAGCCATTGCGCGAAGCACGAGATGGCTTCGAGAAAGCCTACTTTGAATTCCACCTCGCCCAAGAAGGTGGATCCATGACACGCGTAGCCGAACAAACCGGTTTAGAGCGCACACATCTGTATCGGAAACTAAAGCAACTAGGAATAGATCTTAGCCGTGGAAAACGCACTTAAATTTGGTATATAATAGTGGTCTTGGCCCGGTAGCTCAGTCGGTAGAGCAGAGGATTGAAAATCCTTGTGTCGGCGGTTCGATTCCGTCCCAGGCCACCAAACAATCCTTATGGATACCAAAAAGCCTGCTATCTAATACATAGCAGGCTTTTTCATTGCTGCTCCATGTTGCCACCAAGTGGTCGGCGGTACGGTTTTTTGCACCGCGCAGCTCCTCCTGCCATGCGTACAAAAGAAAACCCACACGCAGCGGGTTTGTCATTCGGTCTAATGGCTCCAGGCCATTGCTGACCTTCTCGATCATGACCCGGATTCCGTGGGCGCCGAACTTGCATTTATCGCCCTTTTTGCGCACGTCTTGCTGCGGCATGCGTTGGCCAATCGCTCTGCCCCACGGGTCCATGCCTTCCAGCCGGCGCACAGCAGCACCACATAGTCCCTTTGTTTCCAACTGCAACTTTGTTTTATGTGTCCGTACAAGCCCCGAACGCCGAGGATGCCGTCTTCCAAATATAGAAATTTGGCCAGCCCGTACACCGCCCAGCCAAGGGACACATCACATGGCCAGCCCCAGTTTCAGAGGCCCATACTTAATCAGCTCAGGTCTGCCGCGTGTGCGCAGCCTCAATAGTCGTAATGCCCCCGGCAAGCCACCACATCCAGATCGGCATCGTCCACGGCATACACCAGCCGATGGGTTTCATCGATACGCCGGCACCAATAGCCGGCCAAGTTGCCCAGCAGCGGCTCTGGCTTGCCGATACCGGCGAAGGGCTCGCACACCGTGGCTTCGATCAGGGTGTTGATACGCTTCAGGGTTTTCTTGTCTTGGCCCTGCCAATAGGTGTAGTCGACCCACGCCGCCGGGGTGAAGCGAATGGAGCGCGCCACCGGTTTAGCCTTTGGCCAGTTCCCGGCGCACAGCCTTGCCGGCCTTGTGCTGGGCGATGGACTTCGCCAAATGGGCGGCATTCGCGGGGGTGGACAGCAAATGCATGGTTTCCATGATGCTTTGGTAATGGTCCAGCGACATGACCACGGCGTCCGCACCGTCTCGGCGGCTGATGATCGTGACATCAGCGTCGTCGCTCACAGCATCCAGCACCGATTTCAGCGAGCTGCGGGCTTCCGAATAGGTAATGATGCGCATGAAAGCCCCCTCAAACTTGTACAAAAACCAGTGCAAGTATAAACCTGCGTCAGCTTGAGTCTGCTAAATTGACCAGCATGCCCCCTGTATCCCGCCAGATAGACCCCAACCTCTCCACCCGCCTCCTCTCCCGAGGCGAAAACTTCCTGCGCGTGGCGCTGAGCCACTACGTGGCCAATGGACTGAGCGTGACGCTGGGGCTGATCGCCATCATGTTGCTGATCTTTGAGGCGGCGGGTCTGGCGGGGGCGTCCAGCGCGGCGGTGGGGGTGCTTATTACCAGTCTGCCGGACGTACCCGCGCCGCGCCGGCGCAAGATCATGCAGATGTTGCCGGCGCCGCTGCTGGGCACGCCGCTGTTCATGCTGGTGCAGCTAGTACGCGAAGACGTGCTGCTGCTGGGCGTGGTGCTGGTGGCGGGCACGTTCCTGGCGGTGATGGTGATGGCCTGGGGCAAGCGCGGCGGGCCGCTGACGTTTTCGCTGCTGTTCTCGATGCTGTTTTCCATGGCCGCGCCGCCCGTGGGCGAGCTGGACCAGATAGCGGTGCACGGCGGCTGGTTTGCGCTGGGTGCGGGGCTGTACCTGGTGTGGGGTGTATGCACCACGCACTGGCTGAACCGGCGCTACCGCGTACAGCTGCTGGCCGAGTGCATGCACAGCTTTGCGCAGATTCTGCGCACCCAGGCGCAGCGCTTCTCGCCCAGCGCCGACCCGCAGGCGCTGCTGGCCAAAATGCTGGAGCAGCAAGCCACTTTTGCCGAACACCTGCAAAACACACGCGACGTGGTGCTGGAGTCGCCCACCAACCCGGCGCGCATGCGCATGGCGGCGGTGCTGCTGGGCCTGCTGGAGGCGCGTGACCACCAGCTGGCCTGCGACCTGGACCTGGACATGCTGCTGCTGGTAGAGAGCAGCGCCGTGCGCCTGCCCGCGCTGCAGCAGGTGCTGAACACCACCGCACTGCAGCTGGAGCAGCTGAGCCTGTCGCTGCTGCTGGGCAAGCGCTTGCAGGCGCTGGCGCCCATCGCCCCGCTGCGTGGCGACCTGATCCAGTCGCTGCCGCCGCGCCACAGCTTCATGGACGAGGCCGTGCTGCCGGCCGAGCGGCGCGCCGTGGCCCTGCTGCACAGCATGGCCGACCGCATCAGCCACATCAACGACGAGGCGGTGCGCATAGCCGCCCTGGCGCGCGGCGACGTGCCGCCCGAACTAGCGGCGGTGCGCACGCAATGGCAGCTGTTTGTGAGCCCCACGCGCTGGGCCTGGGCGCCACTGCTAGGCCAACTGACCTGGCGCGCCCCCACGCTGCGCTATGCGCTGCGCGCCACGCTAGCGGTGGGTGCAGGCTACCTGGTGTCGCAACACCTGCCCTGGGCGGCGCACAAGTACTGGATATTGACCACCATCGTGGTGGTGATGCGCGGCAACCTGGCGCAGACGCTGCAGCGGCGCGATGCGCGGGTGGCGGGCACGGTGCTCGGCTGCCTGATGGTGATGGGGGTGCTGGCCACGCACCCCGGCGCGCGCACCCTGCTGGCCATTACCGCGCTGTCCATGGGGCTGGCCCATGCGTTTGCGCTGCGGCGCTACCTGTACACCACTATTTTTGCCACGCTGGCCGGGCTGTTGCAGGCGCACATGCTGCTGGTGGGCGTGGCGCCCAGCTTTGCCGTGGTCGAGCGCGTGGGCGACACGCTGCTGGGCGCGGCGCTGGCCTGGATCTTCAGCTACGTGCTGCCGGCCTGGGAGCGAAACCAGCTGCCCGGCCTGGTACGGCGCAGCATGCAGGCGCAAAGCCAGCACGCCAAGCTGGCCCTGGCGCTTAGCGAGCCGGCACAGGCGTCAGACCTGCCCTGGCGGCTGGCGCGGCGCGAGGCATATGACAGCCTGTCGGCCCTGACGATGGCCACCCAGCGCAGCCTGGCCGAGCCCAGCCAAGTGCGCCCGCCGCTAGCGCCGCTGGAGGCGGTGCAGGCCCGCAGCTACCGGCTGCTGGCGCAGCTGACGGCCATCAAATCCCTGCTGCTGCTACGCCGTCCCCAGCTGGACATGGCGGTGGCCGGGCCAGCCCTGCAAAAGGCCGCGCAGCAGATCACCGATGCACTAGCCGCCCCGCCCAAGGACGCACCCGACACGATCATGACCGGACTGGACGGCGAAGCGGGTGGTGGCGTGGGCAGCGCCGACATGGACGAAGAAAGCCCTGAAGCGCTGATAGAGCGCCCCTTCCAGCCCCGGCCCGACCCGCTGCAGCAAGACGACCTGACACCCTGGCTGATGCGCCGCCTGGCCCTGGCCACCGGCATGGCGCGCGACCTGCGCCGCGCCGCCACGCAAGCCCAGCGGGTGGGCTGAGCCCATGGCCGCACCACACGCCCCCAGCACGCTGGGCCAGATACCGCGCGGCATTTGGGTGCTGGGCTTTGTCAGCATGCTGATGGATATTTCTTCGGAGATGGTGCACAGCCTGCTGCCGCTGTTCATGGTGACGGTGCTGGGCACCAGCGCGCTGACGGTGGGCATCATCGAGGGGCTGGCCGAGTCCACCGCGCTGATCGTCAAAGTGTTCTCTGGCACGCTGAGCGACTACCTGGGCAAACGCAAGGGCCTGGCGCTGCTGGGCTACGGCCTGGGCGCGCTGACCAAGCCGCTGTTTGCCATCGCCCCTGGCATGGGCCTGGTGCTGACGGCGCGCCTGCTGGACCGGGTGGGCAAGGGCATACGCGGTGCGCCACGCGACGCGCTGGTGGCCGACATCACGCCGCCCCATTTGCGCGGCGCGGCGTTTGGCCTGCGCCAGTCGCTGGACACGGTGGGCGCCTTCATCGGGCCGCTGCTGGCCGTGGGGCTGATGCTGCTGTGGGCCAACGATTTCCGCGCCGTGTTCTGGGTGGCGGTAGTGCCCGGCCTGCTGGCTGTGGCCCTGCTGTTCTTTGGCCTGCAGGAGCCCGCGCCCCAGCCCGGCGCCAAGCGCAACAACCCCATCAGCCGCGAGAACCTGCGCCACCTGAGCCCGGCCTACTGGTGGGTGGTGGGCATAGGCGCGGTGTTCACGCTGGCGCGCTTCAGCGAGGCCTTCCTGGTGCTGCGCGCCCAGCAAGGCGGCATGCCTGTGGCCCTGGTGCCGCTGGTGATGGTGGCGATGAACCTGGTGTACGCCGCGTCGGCCTACCCGTTTGGCAAGCTGTCGGACCGCATGGGGCACAGGCAGCTGCTGGCTATCGGCCTGCTGGTGCTGGTGGCCGCCGACCTGGTGCTGGCGCACAGCAGCCACTGGGGCGTGGTGCTGGCCGGCGTGGCGCTGTGGGGCGTGCACATGGGCATCACCCAGGGCCTGCTGGCCACCATGGTGGCCGACACCGCGCCGGCCACGCTGCGCGGTACGGCCTATGGCCTGTTCAACCTGGTCAGCGGCCTGGCCATGCTGGTGGCCAGCGGGTTGGCAGGTCTGCTGTGGGACGGCTGGGGCGCGGCGTCCACGTTTTATGCGGGAGCGGGCTTTTGCGGTGTGGCGCTGCTGGGCCTGGCCTGGCAGCCGGGGGCGCAAAAACCGGCCGTTTAAAATTTCCCATGCCTAACGACACCCCGCACGACGAAGCCCCCACCAAGATACAAGAACCCCGCCTTTGGACCGGCGACGGCTGGACCGCCCAGGTCATCAAGAACGAAGACGACGACGGCTGGGCCGTGGCCATGCTGAAAGACGGCGAGCCCGAACCGGCCCTGGTAGGCCCCTGGACCATGGGGCGCGACAAAAAGAACCCCAAACCGCTGGACAGCAGCGCCTTCAGCACCCTGGTGAAGACGGCCAACGAGTTCGTGCGCCGGCACGAGCAACAGCTGCACGCCAGTCTGCACCAGAGCATCACCGTCACGGCCAACGCAGGCCGCGTCACCGTCTACCTGGACATTACGCCCGACGAAGACAACCCCAGCGCCACCCTGCGCGCCGAAGACGATGGCGGAGACACCCTGGCCGAGGTGCGCGTGGCGCCCAGCTTCAAGCTGAACCGCAGCAGCGCCGTAGCCTGGGCCGATGGTGGCTTTGCCAAACCACGTTAACGCTATTTAATTGATAGCTTCCCGCGCAGGCATTACCTGCGCCAACCGCTTATTTCACCATAAGAAATAACCCCGGATTTCCAGCCAGACACGGTGGCTCTGTATGATCCAACGCTTTGTCTAAAGCATCCCCCCACACCATGTCCGCCGGAATGAACCCTGCCCAGCAGGAGGCAGTGAACTACATGCACGGGCCTTGCCTGGTGCTGGCGGGCGCGGGCTCGGGCAAAACGCGGGTCATCACGCACAAGATCGGCCGGCTGATCCAGTCCGGCATGGCGCCCAAGAAGATTGCCGCCATCACCTTTACCAACAAGGCGGCGATGGAAATGCGCGAGCGGGCCAAGGCGCTGATTGGCCGCGAGGCGAA
Organism: Rhodoferax sp. SPJ21; assembly: GCF_058216335.1. Lineage (NCBI taxonomy): Bacteria > Pseudomonadati > Pseudomonadota > Betaproteobacteria > Burkholderiales > Comamonadaceae > Rhodoferax > Rhodoferax sp. SPJ21. The sequence continues at coordinate 818,621 of NZ_JBYZMO010000002.1, read as the reverse complement.
GGACGTGGTGATCTGTACCTTCCACGCCCTGGGCGTGCGCATGGTGCGCGAGGACGGATTCCGCGTGGGCCTGAAGCCTCAGTTCAGCATCCTGGACGCCGACGATGTGACCAGCATCCTGAAAGACGCCGGCGGCAGCACCGACGTGGCCACCGCCCGCACCTGGCAGTGGACCATCAGCAAGTGGAAGAACATGGGCTTGAACGCTGAAGCAGCAGCAGCCCAGGCAGCGGACGACAACGAGGCCATCACCGCCCGCGTGATGGCGCTGTACGAAGAGCGCCTGACGGCCTACCAAAGCGTGGACTTTGACGACCTGATCAGCCTGCCGCTGCGCCTGCTGCGAGACCATGAAGAGGTGCGCGCCAAATGGCAGACCGTGCTGGGCCATGTGCTGGTGGACGAATACCAGGACACCAACGCCACCCAGTACGAGGTACTGAAGTACCTGGTGGGTGAAAAAGCGCACTTCACCGCCGTGGGCGATGACGACCAGTCCATTTACGGCTGGCGCGGCGCCACGCTGGACAATTTGCGCAAGCTGCCGATCGACTTCCCGCAGCTCAAGGTGATCAAGCTGGAGCAAAACTACCGCTCCACCAGCGCCATCCTGCGCGCGGCCAACAACGTGATTGGCCCCAACCCCAAGCTGTTCCCCAAGACCCTGTTCAGCGAGCTGGGCGAGGGCGAGCCGGTGCGGGTGATAGACGCAGACAACGAAGAGCACGAGGCCGAGCGCGCCGTGGCCCGCATCCAGAGCCTGCGTGCAGGCACGGTAGTGACGCAGGGGCCGCAGTTCCAGGACTTCAAGCACTTCGCCATCCTGTACCGCGCCAACCACCAGGCCAAGCCGTTTGAAAAAGCGCTGCGCAAGGCCGGCATTCCGTACAAGGTATCGGGCGGCACAGGCTTCTTTGACAGGGCTGAAATCAAGGACCTGTGCGCCTGGTTCCGCCTGTGGATCAACAACGACGACGACCCAGCCTTTCTGCGCTGCATCACCACGCCCAAGCGCGGCATAGGCCACACCACACTGGCCAAGCTGGGCGAGTTCGCCACGCAGTACAAGCTGAGTTTGTTCGAGTCGCTCTTTGCCTCCTCGCTGGGCGCCGTGGTGCCGGCGCGCGGGCTGGAAGGTCTGCACGAGTTTGGCCGCTACGTGAACGACCTGGAATACCAGGCGCGGCGCACCATAGGCGCCGAAGACTCGCTGGCCTTCATGCTGCAGTGGCTGAAGGACATCGAGTACGAGCAGCATCTGTACGACAACGAAGACAGCGAAAAAGCCGCCGCCGCGCGCTGGACCAATGTGCTGGAGTTCTGCGACTGGATGGCGGCCCGTGCCGGCGGCCAGACTGACGAGGATTCGGGCACAACGACCGTGCGCGAGACCAAGAGCCTGCTGGAGGTGGCGCAGACCATCGCCCTGCTGTCCACCATCAGCCAGCGCGAGAAAGAGGCCGACGTGGTCACCCTGTCCACCCTGCACGCCTCCAAGGGGCTGGAGTGGCCGCACGTGATCATGGCCGGCGTGACAGAGGGCATGCTGCCCTTCAAGCTGGACGACGACGAAGGCCGCCAGCAGGTGGTGAGCGACGACATCACGCAGAAGCTGCAGGAAGAGCGCCGCCTGATGTACGTGGGCATTACCCGCGCCCAGCGTAGCCTGGCCGTCAGCTGGACCCGCCGCAAGAAAAAGGGCCGCGAAATGGTGGCCGCCCAGCCCAGCCGCTTCATCAAGGAAATGGCGCTGGACGCGAACACCGCCAAGGAAGACCCGCGCGAAAAGCTGCGCGCACTGCGCGCCGAATTCGCCAAGAAGTCGCAAGACAGCGCCGCTGCCCGCGCGGCACAAGAACCATGAAGCCCCGCAACGCTCTGCTTTTGATAGCTGTCTGCGCAGGTATTACCTGCGCTAGCGGCCAAAATCTTATAAATCCAGCGCCCACCGCCTGCCCAGCGCCGCGCGACCTGGCGCCGCTGCAGCTCTACGGCCAGTGGCAAGTGCAGATAGACGGCCAGCCCGGCCCAGCCAGCCTGCGCCTGGAAAAAGACCCCGAGCAACCCGACAGCCTGGTCGGCAGCATCCACCGCGCGGGCAAGCAGGCCCAGGTGGCGGGCGAGATCGAGCAGGGCAACTTCAACCTCGAAGAGTCAGACGACGGCACGCGCATCAGCGCCACCTGGACAGGCCAGGTGAGCGAAGGCTCGTGCGGAAAAGAAATTACCGGACTATGGACCAACACACTGCAGGACAACGCCACCCCGCTCGCCTTCGTGCTGCGCAAATCAAGCGGCTGGGAATGAAACCGCTGGCAAGCATCTGCGCCGGGCTGGCGCTGGCCACTGGGACCGCCGCCGCGCAGGCCCAGCCAGCCAACACCGTATCCAATATTGCCTCAACCACCAACGTGGCACCTGCGAGCGCAACCGCGTCTGGACCAGTGCCGTCCGCACCGTGGTTGTCTTGCGCCCGCCTGATCAACGACAAAGATGCACGGCTGGCCTGCTATGACGAACTGGCAGAGCAACAGACTGCGGCAGTAGCACCACCCGCTCCGGCCCTGGCCACATCCACCGCCGCCTTGCCGGCGGTGCCTCCACAGCCCGTGGCTGTGGCCTTGGCTATCGCCGCCGACAAGGGCTGCGAGGACAAGCGCTATTCGGAGTTCTCACGCTTCTGGGAGCTGGAGGCCGGCAGCGACTGCGGCACCTTCGGCATCCGCGGCTACCGGCCCATCAGCCTGTCGGTGATCGGCAGCGACAGCGTGAACGAACTGCCTAGTTCGCCCGCCGCCGGCCACACCGCCACCACTGCCATCGACTACAAGCGCACCGAGACGCGCATCCAGCTGTCGGTGCGGACCAAGGTGGCCCAGGGCCTGCTCACCCAGGGCGAACCCAGCCTGCGCGACTCGCTGTGGTTTGGCTACACCCAGCAGTCGTACTGGCAGCTGTTCAGCGCCGACCTGTCGCGCCCCTTCCGCAGCACCGACCACGAGCCCGAGCTGGTCTACGTCTACCCCACCACCCTGGCGCTGCCCGGAGACTGGAAGCTGCGCTACAGCGGCATGGGTCTGGTGCACCAATCCAACGGCCAAAGCCTGCCGCTGTCGCGCAGCTGGAACCGCGTCTACCTGATGGCCGGGCTGGAAAAAGCCGGCCAGTGGAATGTGCAAGGCCGTATCTGGCAGCGCATCAACGAGAGCAATGGCAGCGACGACAACCCCGGCATCAGCGACTACATCGGCCGGGGCGAGCTCAGCGCCCTGTGGCACGCCAGCAAAGACAGCACCTTTGGCGTAACGCTGCGCCACTCCATGCGGCAAGACGCGCGCGGTTCGGTGCGGCTGGAATGGCTGCAAGCCCTGGGCGGCAGCGACAGCCACAAGAGCGACCTGCGCTTCCATACCCAGCTGTTCAGCGGCTACGGCGACAGCCTGATCGACTACAACCGCCGCCGGACTGTGCTGAGCGTGGGGCTGAGCCTGGTGGATTTTTAGAACTGACGAGGATTCACCCACCTCCCGTTCGGGCTGAGGTCGAAGGGCTCCATTAGCAGGCCCTTCGACACCTCAGGGCGAACGAGAGCCACACCCGGGTGGCTAAACCGTAGAGCTGGCCTTGCTGGCGGATTTGAAGGGTTTGGTGTTGAACTTACCGTGCGGCAAGGTAGCCAGGCGCTTGAGCATCCAGCGGCAGTAGCCCTGTATGCCCAGGCATTTGTTCAGCTCGTCCACCGGCAGCGGGCCGGACACCACCACGATGTCGTTGGCGCTGTCTTGCGCCCCCGCCGCCCGCAGCCGCCGGCGTGCGCCCATGGCCCAGGACTGGATGCGCGTAGGGTCGCCATGCTGGTGCAGCTCGCCGGTGCTGGCGTCAAAGGCAATGGCCACCGTGTCCGTCTTCAACCGAAAGCGGCGCTCACCCGTGACCGCGCTGGGAGGCGTGGACATGTCGTACAGGTAGTAGCTGCCACCTTTGAGTTGGTATTGCAAATCCATAGGGTTTACGGCGGAGGGAGGACCTCATTGTGGACGAATTTTGGCGACGCCCAAATAAGTATTACGAGCATACCCCAAGCCGCCCCAGCAGACGTCCGCGCAAGGCCGCGACAGGCGGACCTGCAGCCCCCAACGATAATCGGGGCATGACTACACCGCACACGCCCGCCATCTCTGGCACCTCCTCGTCCGATTTCAGCAGCCTGCCCCTGGCACCGGCCATGCTGGCCAACCTGGAGCAACTGGGCTATTTACAGATGACGCCCATCCAGGCCGCCAGCCTGCCTTTGGCGCTGCTGGGGCAGGACTTGATCGCCCAAGCCATGACCGGCAGCGGCAAGACCGCCGCCTTCGCCCTGGCCCTGCTGGCCAACCTGAACCCACGCCGCTTCGCCATCCAAAGCATGGTGCTGTGCCCCACGCGCGAGCTGGCCGACCAGGTAACCACCGAAATCCGCCGCCTGGCGCGCGCCGAGGAAAACATCAAGGTCGTTACCCTGTGTGGCGGCGTGGCCCTGCGCGGCCAGAACGCCAGCCTGGAGCATGGCGCCCACATCGTGGTGGGTACGCCAGGCCGCATCATGGACCACCTGGAGCGCGGCAACCTGGACCTGTCGGCCCTGAACACCCTGGTGCTGGACGAGGCCGACCGCATGCTGGACATGGGCTTCTTTGAAGACATGGTGACCGTCATCAAGCAGTGCCCGAAAGAGCGCCAGACCCTGCTGTTCTCGGCCACCTACCCCGAGGGCATCGAGAAACTAAGCCAGCAGTTCATGCGCACGCCCAAGAGCATCACCGTGCAGGCGCAGCACGCCACCACCAAAATCTCGCAGCGCTGGTACCAGGTGGACAAGTCTGAGCGCCTGGCCACGGTGGGCAAGCTGCTGAACCACTTCCGCCCCGAGAGCGCACTGGCCTTCTGCAACACCAAGGCCCGCTGCCGCGAACTGGTGGACGCGCTGCAGGCCGAAGGCTTCAGCGCACTGGCGCTGTACGGCGAGCTGGAGCAACGTGAGCGCGACCAGGTGCTGGTGCAGTTTGCCAACCGCAGCTGCAGCGTGCTGGTGGCCACCGACGTGGCCGCACGCGGGCTGGACATTGCCGACCTGGCCGCCGTGATCAACGTGGACGTAACGCCCGACTCCGAGGTGCACATCCACCGCATCGGCCGCACCGGCCGCGCGGGAGCGGAAGGCCTGGCGCTGAACCTGGCGTCGATGAACGAGATGGGCTTCGTCGGCAAAATCGAAGTGCTGCAGGACCGCGAGTCCGAATGGCACAAGCTGGACGAGCTGACGCCCACCAGCAAAGAACCGCTGCGCCCACCGATGATGACGCTGCAGATCACCGGCGGCCGCAAGGAAAAGATCCGCGCCGGCGACGTGCTGGGCGCACTGACCGGTGACGCTGGCTACACCCGCGAGCAGATCGGCAAGATCAATGTGAACGAATACTCCACTTACGTGGCGGTAGACCGCCGCATCGCCCATGAAGCCGAGCGCAAGCTGAACGCCGGCAAGATCAAGGGCAAGAGCGTGCGGGTGCGGCTGCTGACTGAACAGACCGATTTATAAGAAATAAGGCGATGGCGCAGGTAACACCTGCGCCAGTAGCTATCAAATTTGACATGCAATTAGACCAGCAGCGACTCCGCCCCCACACAGTTTGGTGAACAAGCCTTCCAAAAACACCGCAGAACTGGCTCCGCCAGGCTGCTGGTGTTGCCCCCTGCAAGGGGGTTGGCGAAAAGCGCTTGCGCTGTAGCCTGGGGGTGAGCCACTCACCCGGGGCGCAGCATTTCGATGTGCGGAATGTCGTCTTCCAGGTACATCTCGCCCATCGGTGCAAAACCAAAACTTTGGTAAAACTTCAGCAGGTACTGCTGGGCGCTGATGCGGTTCGCCAGGCCGGGCCAGGTCTGGTCGCAGCGCTGCAAGGCCTCCGTCAGCAACTCTTGCCCCAAGCCCTGGCCACGGAAGTCCGGCGCAGTAAGCACCCGGCCTAGCGAGGGCTCGGGGTATTTGCTGCCGGGGTCGGTCACGCGCAGATAGGCCGCTAGGTCGTCACCCGCCCAGGCCAGCAGATGCCAGCATTGCAGGTCGTAGGTATCGGTGTCCTGGTAGACGCAGTTCTGCTCCACCACGAACACCGTGTCGCGCAACAGCTTGGCGGCGTGGAAGTCGCGGGCGCGCAAGTCGTCCATGCGCGCCCACTGGAAACGCAGAGCTGTCATGTTTGTGCGTTTTGCAGAGCGGCGATGCGGGCCTCAATCGGCGGATGGGTGGAGAACAGCTGGCCTATGCTGCCGGCAATGCCGAAGGCGGCCACGCTCTTGGGCAGCTCGGCGGTGTGCAGGCCGCCCAGGCGCGCCAGGGCGTTGATCATGGGCTGGCGGCGGCCCATCAGCTGGGCGGCACCGGCGTCGGCGCGGAATTCGCGGTGGCGCGAGAACCAGGCCACCACCATGGAGGCGGCAAAGCCCAGCACGATGTCCAGTACGATGGTGCTGATGTAGTAGCCAATGCCGGGGCCGCTGTTGCGGTCGTCACCCTTGCGCAGGAAACTGTCCACCGCGTAGCCGATGACGCGGCTCAGGAACACCACAAAGGTGTTCATCACGCCCTGGATCAGCGTCATGGTGACCATGTCGCCATTCGCCACGTGGGCGATCTCGTGGCCCAGCACGGCTTCGATTTCTTCGTGCGTCATGTTTTGCAGCAGGCCGGTAGAGACGGCCACCAGGGCCGAGTTCTTGAACGCGCCGGTAGCGAAGGCGTTTGGGTCGCCTTCAAAAATACCCACCTCGGGCATGCCGATCTGGGCCTTGTCGGCCAGGCGGCGCACGGTGTCCACAATCCAGGCCTCGTCGGCGTTCTGCGGCTGTTCGATCACGCGCACGCCCGAGCTCCATTTGGCCATGGGCTTGCTCATCAGCAGCGAAATGATGGCGCCGCCAAAACCCATCACCAGCGCGAAACCCAGCAGCGCGCCGAGGTTCAAACCGTTGGCCGTCAGGTACCGGTTCACCCCCAGCAGGCTGGCCACAATGCCCAGCACCGTGACCACCAGAACGTTGGTAAGAATGAACAGAAGAATGCGTTTCATAGTTTTTCCCGTGGAATGACTGGGGTTTAGATGGGGTTTCGCCGCAGAAGTTCAAGCCAAACTGCGCGGCGGACGGAACACCTGGGCATCGTCATAAAACTCCGGCTGCGTGTTCTCGGGCCACCAGCCAGGCACACCCAGCACCGGCATGGGCAGAAACGGCTTGCTGGCAAGACTCGATGCACTCAGCTGGGCCGCCACCTGCGCGTCCACATCCGCTATTGAATGTATAGCTACCGGCGCGCAGTATATGTGCGCCACCATCGCTTTTCTAGGCTTAACCAGCTTCTCCATGAGGGCATGGCCAAAGAGCAGCAACTGGGCCTGGCCCCACAGCGGGCGCAGGGTGACAAACAGGCGGTGCCAGTCGCGCGCCTGCAGCGCGTCCCATAGCGCAGGCGGGGCGATAAGGAAGGCCCCGTTCTCGTCCAGCACCGTCAGCGCGTCGCGCACCGGGCCGCGCAGAGGCTGGACGCCAACGGCGGCAATCTCGGCCGCCTGCAGCTGGTTCAGCCGGGTCTTGGTCTGCGGGAAATGCAGCCAGCACAGGCCGTTGAAGAAGTCGTGCAGGTTGTCGCGCGTGGGTACGGTGCGGGTGCGGAAAATGAAGGCTTCATAGGCCTCGCCAGGCAGCAAAGCGCTTTGCGGCACAAAGCCCACCGGCGCGGAGTGCTGCGTGTTCAGCGCATGGGGCAAGGGCACCCCACGGGCGAGCGCGGCGCATACGCGTTCGCCCTGCATGCGAATGCGCTGCATCCAGGGGCGGGACCAGTCTATGGCCTGCAGATCCAGCGCAGCAGGCACCGTGTCCAGCCCCCAGGTGGCCATCAGCCCAACAGTTTCCAGGGCAAGGACTCGCCCGAGCGCAGCGGCTTGAGCTGGGCTTCGCCGAAGGGGAAGCTTTCGGGCGGAGTCCAGCTTTCCTTCACCAAGGTAATGGTGCCCTGGTTGCGCGGCAGGTTGTAGAAGTCTGGCCCGTTAAAGCTGGCAAAGGCTTCCAGTTTGTCCAAGGCTCCGGCGTTGTCAAAGGCCTCGGCATACAGCTCCATCGCGGCATGGGAGGTGTAGCAGCCGGCGCAACCGCTGGCGTGCTCTTTCAGGTGCGCAGCATGCGGTGCGCTGTCCGTTCCCAGGAAGAACTTGTGGCTTCCGCAGGTAGCCGCCTCCACCAGCGCCACCCGGTGGGTTTCGCGCTTCAGCACCGGCAGGCAGTAGTAATGCGGGCGGATACCACCGGTGAAGATGGCATTGCGGTTGTACAGCAGGTGGTGGGCGGTGATGGTGGCAGCCGTGAACTGGTCAGACGCTTGCACGTATTGCGCAGCCTCTTTGGTCGTGATGTGCTCGAAAACAATCTTCAGCTCGGGGAAGTCGCGGCGCAGCGGGATCATCTGGCGGTCGATGAACACGGCCTCGCGGTCGAACAGGTCGATGTCGGCGTTAGTCACTTCGCCATGCACCAGCAGCAGCATGCCGGCACGCTGCATGGCTTCCAGCGTCTTGTAGATTTTGCGCAGGTCGGTCACACCGGCGTCGCTATTGGTGGTGGCGCCAGCGGGGTACAGCTTGGCGGCGACCACGCCGGCGTCTTTAGCGCGGGCAATCTCGTCGGGTGGCAGGCTGTCCGTCAGGTACAGCGACATCAGCGGCTCGAAAGTTGCGCCTGCGGGCACGGCGGCCAGGATGCGCTCTTTATAGGCCAGCGCCTGGGCGGTACTGGTGACCGGCGGGCGCAAGTTGGGCATGATCAGGGCGCGGCCGAACTGGGCGGCTGCGTGCGGCACAACGGTGTGCAAAGCGGCGCCGTCGCGCACATGCAAATGCCAGTCGTCTGGCCGGGTCAGGGTAATGGTGGAGGCGGTGGTCATGCCCCAGATTGTCGCTGAAGCTGCCCCGCCGGTATCAGCCCTGGCTAGGCCCTGACAGGCTGAGGCCGGTGCCGCTGCCGTAGCCGCCAGCGACCGGCACCTTGCCATTGCGCTCCAGCTTGAAGGTGCTGACGGCTGCAGCCAGTTGCACCGCATGGCCGTTCATGGTGTCGGCTGCGGCAGCGCTTTGCTCCACCAAGGCCGAGTTTTGTTGCGTCATCTGGTCCAGTGCGGCAATGGCAGAGTTGATCTGGCCAATGCCCCGGCTCTGCTCGGTGGCAGCGGCGGTGATTTCGCTGAGGGTATCGGTCACGCGCTGCACCGAACTCACGATCTCGCCCATGGTGGCGCCTGCATCGGCCACAAGGCGTGTGCCTTTTTCGACCCGTTCGACGCTGGCGCCGATCAAGGTCTTGATTTCCTTGGCGGCCTGGGCCGACCGGCCGGCCAGGCTACGCACTTCGCTGGCCACTACGGCAAAACCGCGACCCTGTTCGCCCGCGCGCGCAGCTTCCACCGCTGCATTCAAGGCCAGGATATTGGTCTGGAAAGCAATGCCGTCAATGACAGCAATGATGTCGGCAATCTTCTTGGAACTGCCATTGATGTCGTCCATGGTGGTCACCACTTCTGACACCACCGCACCGCCGCGCGCTGCCACCTGTGCAGCCGACATGGCCAACTGGTTGGCCTGCTGGGCCGCGTCTGCGCTGTGCGAAACGATACCGGTCAGGTGGTCCATAGCATGCGCGGTTTGCTGCAGATTGGCGGCCGTTTGCTCGGTACGCTGGCTCAGGTCCTGGTTACCTGCGGCCACCTCGCTGCTCGCCACCTGGATGGAGTCCGCCGCCAGGCGGATGCCGCCGACCAGGGATTTGAGCTTTTCCTGCATGGCAGAGATGGCCTGCAATACCCGGCCGGTCTCGTCAAAAATACGTACTTCGACCTGGGACGACAAGTCACCAGTGGCAATGCGTTCAGCCAGCACCACCGCGCGGTTCATGGGCGCGGTCAAGGTCGTGGTGATATGCCAGGTAATGACACCTCCGGCCACCAGCGCAATCGCCACCAGCACGCCCTCTACCAGGAAGGCCTGCTTTTCCAGGGCCTCCACCTCGGCGGCGGCCACCTCGGTCTGCTTGCGCTGCAGCTCGATCAGCTCAGACACCTTGGCACGCAGATCGGCCTCGGCAGGGCGCACCCGCTTCATCAAGGTCATCACGGCGGCCACGTTGTCACCGTCCATGGCTTGCTTCAAGGCTTCCCCGACTTCGGGAAAGGCCTTTTTGCTGATCTGGGAAATATCGGCGATCAGAGCCCGCTCCTGCTCCGACGCACCGGGCTGGGACAACAGCGCATTCAGCTCTTGCTCGGTCTTCAGATAGGTGGCTTCGGCGGTCTGGGCGGCCTTGAACTCCACATCCAGTTGCTTGGGGTCCAGCTCGGTAAACAAAGCCACCGAGCGGCTTTGAATGGCCACACTGCTGATGGAGCCCATCAGCTGGTTGGCCAACTCGCTCTTGCGGTTATTGGTGTGAACGATGCGGTCCACATGGGCACCCAGGAGGTGCATGGCATACATGCTGGTGGCAGCCACAGCCACCAGCAGGGCCAGTATGTTCACAAACCCCAGGGTGAGACGACGGGCAATCGAGATGGAGCGAGAGAGGTGGAAAGCCATTGTTTACCCTGGATGTTTAGTGGTCTGGCCTAGTGCGCCAGGATCTTGTTCAAAAAGTCTTTGGTACGCGGTTGGCGGTTTTCGGGATGGCTGAAGAACTCTTCCTTGGAGCAATCTTCCAGAATCCGGCCACCCACGTCGATAAAGATCACGCGGCTGGCCACCTTGCGTGCAAAGCCCATTTCATGGGTCACGCACATCATGGTCATGCCTTCTTTGGCCAGGGTCACCATCACGTCCAGCACTTCGCCGACCATTTCGGGGTCGAGCGCCGAAGTAGGTTCGTCAAACAACATGACCATCGGGTCCATGCTCAACGCACGGGCAATCGCCACACGCTGCTGCTGGCCGCCGGAGAGCTGGCCGGGGAACTTGTCCTTGTGCGCCATCAGGCCCACGCGGTCGAGCATCTTCAGGCCACGGACCTTGGCGTCGTCAGCGGAGCGGCCCAGCACCTTGATTTGCGCCAGGGTCAGGTTTTCGGTCACCGACAAATGCGGGAACAGCTCGAAATGCTGGAACACCATGCCGACGCGGCTGCGCAGCTTGGGCAAGTCTGTCTTGGGGTCATGCAGAGGAATGCCATCGACAAAAATCTCGCCCTTCTGGAAGGGTTCCAGCGCGTTGACGGTTTTGATCAGCGTCGATTTGCCCGAGCCCGACGGACCGCACACCACCACCACATCGCCCTTTTTAATGCTGACATTGCAGTTGTTCAGCACCTGAACCGGGCCATACCATTTGGAAACGTTTTTAATTTCAATCATGTTTTACTCCACGAATCTGTATCAGCGAATGATCGCAATCTTGAGCTGCAGCTTTTTAACGATGTAAGACAGGCCAAAGCAAAGCACGAAATACACCACAGCGGCCAGCAGATAGGCTTCTTCCGGGCGTCCATACAGCTTGCCAGCGGTAGTGAAGCCCTTGAGCAAATCGTAGGCGCCAATCGCATAGACCAGGGAGGTGTCCTGGAACAGGATGATGGTCTGCGTCAGCAGCACCGGCAGCATGTTGCGAAACGCCTGGGGCAGGATCACCAGTTTCATGTTCTGACCATAGGTCATGCCCAAAGCCTGGCCTGCATGCACCTGGCCACGCGGGATGGACTGGATACCGGCGCGCATGATCTCGCTGAAGTAGGCAGCTTCAAACGCGATGAAGGTGATGGCGGCCGAATATTCCGAGCGGTAGTTGGCTCCATCGGGCAGATACGAATAAAAGCCGCTAGGCACCAGCAGGAAAAACCACAAAATCACCATCACCAGCGGGATGGAGCGCATCACGTTGACGTACACAGTCGCCGGCCACATCAACAGCTTGGCGCCCGAAAGGCGCATCAAAGCCAGCACCGTACCCAGCAAAATGCCGCCGATCGTGGCGATCACTGTCAGTTCGATACTGAAGAGAAAGCCCTTCTGCACGAACTTGCTGATGATCTCCCAGCTGAAAAACGAAAGGTCTAGTCCGCCCATATCAATGTCCCCCTCCGGTACCGCCGGCTACGATAAAGCCGGGGATCGCCATTTTTTTCTCTACAAAACCCATCACACGGTTCACGGCAAAGGCCGACACCGCATATAGCAGTGTTACGCCCAGATAGATCTCGATTCCACGCGAGGTTTCTTCCTGGGCCTGCATAGCAAACATGGTGAGTTCAGAAATCGACACCGCAAACGCCACGGACGAGTTCTTCAACAGGTTCATGGACTCGCTGGTCAGCGGCGGGAAGATGATGCGAAACGCCATTGGCAAAATGACATAGCGGTAGGTCTGAAAAGTAGAAAATCCCATTGCCATGCCCGCATAGCGCTGCCCCTTGGGCAGGGCTTGGATACCAGCACGGACCTGCTCGGCAATACGCGCCGAGGTGAAGAAGCCTAATGACATCACCACCAGTGCAAAGCCCGGGACTTTCTGCATGGGCGGGAAAATCTTGGGTACGACAAAGTACCAGATGAAAATTTGTACCAGCAGCGGGATGTTGCGAAACAACTCCACCCACATATTGGCGAAACGCACGAGCCACGGGCTGTTTGGCAGGGTACGCAGGGTTCCCATCAAGGCCCCGACCACCATAGATACAACCCAGGAACAGCCTGCCACGGCCAAGGTCCAACGCCAAGCCTCCATCATCCACTGCAGATAGGTGCGCCCACTGCCGTCATCGTTGAGAAATACCTGCCAATCCAAACCCATAACGCTCTCCTCCAAAAATATGCCACCCAGATGGGTTGCAGCCATAGCGCAGCCCGTTGGCAAACAAAAACCCCGCCCCTGTAAATAAGGGAGGCGGGGTTGGGTTTACCTATTCACTTATTTTTTTGCGTAATCTTCGGCAGGCTTGTCGTTCAGATTTGCCCAGGCAGCCTTGGTCGCATCGCTGGCGGGCAGACCCACCTTGGTGTTCTTGGGAGGAATGGGCTGCATGAACCACTTGTCATACAGCTTTGCCATTTCACCCGACTTGACCATGCCGGCAATCGTCTCGTCTGCCAGCTTCTTGAACGCAGGGTCGTCCTTGCGCAGCATGATGCCGATGGGCTCCACGCTCAGCACTTCGCCAACAATCTTGTAGTCGGCAGGCGACTTGGAGGTGGCGATGTTGCCTGCCAAAATTTGGCCGTCCATCACGAAAGCGTCGGCGCGGCCGGACTCCAGCAGCAGGAAGCTGTCGGCGTGGTCCTTGCCAAAGACTTCCTTGAAGTCCACGCCCGTGGCGCGCTCATGCTTGCGCAGCAGTTGGACCGAGGTCGTACCCGTGGTCGTTGCCACGTTCTTGCCGTTCAGCTGCGCGATCGAGGTAATACCGGAATTGGCCTTGGTAGCAATGCGCACTTCTTCCACATACACGGTGTTGGCAAACGACACGTCTTTTTGGCGCGTGGCGTTGTTGGTGGTGGAGCCACACTCAATATCCACTGTGCCGTTTTGCACCAATGGAATACGGTTTTGCGAAGTTACCAGCTGGTACTTGGTTTCAACTTTCTTGCCCACGGCCTTTTCCAGACTGGCAATGATGTGCTGGCAGACTTCGACATGGAACCCCGCAAACTTACCATCACCCAGGGTGTAGGACAGTGCGCCAGACGAATCGCGCACACCCATGGTCACCACGCCCGATGCCTTGACCTTGCCAATGGTGTCGGAGGCTTGCGCAAAAGCGCCGCCTACTGCCAAAGCGGACACAGCCAAAGCCAACAAATGCTTCTTCATGAAAAACTCCTGGATAAGAAAGTAATAACTACACAACGCAAATTTTAGGGACTGCGCCCCGCGGGATAACCCTTGCGCCCGCATTTGGTGCACATCATGTGCGCACAAATACACATTTCACACTATGCAGACTCTGTGCCTGCCATCATGCAACCACCGCATAACTTACTCCGGTTTGGACACCAAGGACTGAAAAATGGTGGCCAACTGGGGACTCATGGGTAAATTAATGCCGGGGCCAGATGGCAAAGGACGCAAAAACCAGCGGGTATACAGCCGCTCCAGGTCCCCCTCTTCCGCCTGGCGGCGAAAGCTTTGGTCCACGAGTTGCGCCAACGCAGCGTCGTCCTTGCGGAACATGATGCCATAGGGGTCATAGGATAGAAACTCGCCCACCACCACAAAGTCGGCCTGGGCCTTGTTTTGCGCCAGCAGGCCGTAAAGCAGGACATCATCGGTTGCGAACGCATCCACCTGGCCCGCCTTCAGCTCGGCAAACGACTCTGCGTGGTCATGCGCCACCACCAGTTGCATCCCCAGCTTGAATTTGTCCGACAGGGCGCGCATGGTTTTCTCATTCGTCGTGCCTTCGGTGACCACGACGCGCTTGCCGACCAGGTCGCGGAACGAACGCAGGGCAGACCCTTTGCGGACCATCAACTTGGTGCCGGATACAAAGGTGACAGGAGAGAACGCCACCTGTTTTTCGCGCTCGACGTTATGGGTCGTGGAGCCACATTCCATGTCCACCTGCCCTGAGCTCACGGCCTGCATGCGCGACTCGGCTGTCACCGGCTGCCAGCGCAGCACCAACTCGCGGCCCAGCGCATCCTCCATGGACGCCACCAGGGCACGGCAGATATCGATGGCGTAGCCTATGGGCTCACCCCGGGCTGATAGATAAGAAAACGGCACCGACGAAGCCCGGTAGCCTAGGGTCACAGCCCCGGTATCCCAAGCCTTTTTCAAGGTCCCAGTCAGCGCCTGCGCATGGCCGGCACTGGCCATCAGGACGGCCGCTGCGCCGGTCAGCAGGCATTGAGTCCACTTAAACGGCATGCTGTGCACCTTTATGGGCTGACGACCCGCACGGCCGCTGCGTCCATGGCGCGGGCATTCATGTCAGCTGCCTCTTCTGGCAGCAGCTCACCTTCCCACTTGGCAACGACAGCGGTGGCGATGGAATTGCCCACCGCATTGGTGGCCGAGCGGCCCATGTCCAGAAAGGTATCCACACCGAGAATCAGCAACAGACCGGCCTCAGGAATATGGAACTGGTTCAGCGTCGCCGCGATCACCACCAGGGACGCACGCGGCACGCCAGCCATGCCCTTGGAGGTCATCATCAAAATCAGCAGCATGGTGATCTGCGTGGACAGCGGCAGATGGATGTCGTAGGCCTGGGCAATGAACAGCGTGGCAAAGGTGCAATACATCATGGAGCCGTCCAGATTGAATGAATAGCCCATGGGCATCACAAAGCTGGAAATCTTGCGCTTCACGCCGAAACGGTCCAGTGCGTCCAGAATCTTGGGGTAGGCGGCCTCGGAGCTGGCGGTGGCGAACGACAGCAAGAACGCCTCTTTGATCAGCACCAGCAGCTTGAACACGCGCGGCCCCAGGAAGGCAAAGCCCGCCAAGATCAGCACGCCCCAAAGCAGAAACAGGCCCAGATAGAAGTCGCCCATAAAGACCGCGAACTTCAGCAAAATCTCCAGCCCATTCACAGAAACTGTAGCAGCCATCGCAGCCAGCACGGCCAGCGGCGCCAGTTTCATCACATAACCGGTAATCTTCAGCATGACGTGCGACAGCTCGTCAATAGCCGTCACCAGCACCTTGGCCTTGTCGCCCAGCGCGGCCATGGCCACGCCAAAAAACATGGAGAACACCACGATCTGCAGAATTTCGTTATTCGCCATGGCTTCGGCGAAAGACTTGGGCACAAGATGGCTAACAAAGTCCTTGAGGGTAAATTTAGAGGTGGCCAAACCAGCAGACGCACCAATGTCGGGCAAGGGCAGGCCCAGGTTTTTGCCAGGTTCCAACAGATTGGCCATCACCAGGCCCAGCACCAGCGAGATCAGCGAAGCGGTCACGAACCAACCAAGCGCCTTGCCGAACACCCGACCCACCGCCGATGCATCGCCCATGTGCGCGATACCAACCACCAGGGTAGAGAACACCAGCGGCGCAATCAGCATCTTGATCAGGCGCAGAAAGATGTCCGACATGATGGAGATGTAGCCGGCTATCTCGCTGGCGGCCTTCTTGTCGGGGAAGTTGAGGAACACCACATAGCCGATCAGGATGCCCAGCAGCATGGCTAAAAGTATGGTGACTGCCGGAGGCATTTTGCGTTTCATGTGTCTTCCTAATTCTGTACATCGGACCCGTGGCGGGAGCGCATGCCCCGCACAGGCCGTGGTGATCCATGGTGCGGCTGGGCAGCCAGCCCCAGGCCGGCATCCGCCGCCCAAGTGCAACAGCACCGCCTATCCACGGTGCTATATCGCCCCAAAACCTCCATGCAACGCGGCTGTCCGCCGAGGTCCAGCCCCCTTGGCTTCATGAAGGTGGCGAACTGTAAATGTCTGTTTGGCCAAACACCAATGCTGATTGCGCGCCGCCATATGCAAACTTTTCATAGTCTGCCAACTGCGCTTATCCTGGCATTTAGACCACCGGCGCAAGGGCGCCAGCGGCCGACTTACTTTGTGGCTTTTTGCGATGCCAGGTAGGTCCACAAAGCCTGGGCCGTGCCCTTGGCGGCCGTGGGGCCACTGGGCTTTTCGCGGTAAGCCCGCACATCCATGGTCATCTCCAGCCCGGTGAGGCCGGGTGGCGCAGCACTGACCAGCTTGCGCGTTCGTAGCTCTTTCTTGACGGCACTGTAGGGCAAAAACGCAATGCCGTGGCCCTCCAGAGCCATCGCTTTCAAGCCCTCGGCCATGTCGGTCTCATACACCCGGTCCAGGTGGATGGGCGTGGCCGATTGCTTCAAAATCATGTCCACCGTCTGGCCCAGATAAGCGCCCGGAGCGTAGCCCAAGTAGGGCAGCAGTTGGCCCGGTCGGCCCGGCAACTGGAACAGCGGTGCGCCCTCAGAGTCCGCCTTGACGTAGGGTGCAATCACCTCCTGCCCCAGGCTGACCATCTCGTAACGGTCGGCCGCCAGCTGAAAGGGCTGGGAGCTGTGGTGATAGGCAATCAACAGGTCGCAGCTGCCTTCCACCAGACGCATCACCGCGTCGTGCACATTCAGGGCAATCAGGCGGCTCTTGATCGGGCCAAACTTCTCGCGCAGCAAGGACACCCAGGCCGGGAAAAAGGTGAACGCCAGGGTGTGCGGCACGGCGAACTCAATCACGTCCTGCCCGGCCGAATGGTGGCCGCGCAGCATGGCGCGCGTACTTTGCAGCGCCTGCAGCATCTCCAGCGATTGCGCGTAAAGGGTTTCGCCTGCGGGTGTGAGCCGCGTCGGGTACGAGCTGCGGTCCACCAGATCGGTACCGGCCCAGCCCTCCAACGCCTGGATGCGGCGTGAGAACGCCGGCTGGGTCACGTGTCGCAACTGGGCGGAGCGGCTGAAGCTGCGGGTTTCAGCCAAGCTGATGAAATCTTCTAGCCATTTGGTTTCCATGGCCAGATTATCGCCGCAGCCCCCAAAACCACACGCCAAGGCTAAATGGGAGAAACCACCGGCTGACCCGCAAAGTGCCGGGTCGCGTTCTCAAGGAAGCGCTGCACCGACGCCTCAATCGCCTGGGGCGACCAGCCACCCAAGTGCGGCGTCAGCACCAGATTGTCGAAGTCCAGTAGCGCCGCAGGCGGCTGAGGCTCGCTCTCGTACACATCCAGGCCGGCACCGGCGATCTGGCCGCTGCGCAAGGCGTCGGCCAGCGCAGCGGTATCCACCACGCTGCCGCGCGCCACGTTGACCAAATATCCACCAGCCCCCAGCGCAGCCAGCACCTCGGCATTCACCAGATGGCGCGTCGCCGGCCCGCCGGGCGTGGCCACCACCAGGAAGTCGGCCCAGGCCGCCAACGACTGCAAATCGGCAAAGTAGCGGTGCGGCACCTGCTCTTGCTGCTTTCGGCCGTGGTAGCCAATCTGCATGCCGAAGCCCTGCGCTCGTTGGGCCACCTTGTGGCCGATGCCGCCCAGGCCGACGATGCCCATGCGACGGTGCGACACGCTGGCCGGCAACGGCAAGACATCGCGCCACAGGCCCTGGCGGCATTGCTGGTCCAGCTTGGGCACGTTGCGCACCACGGCCAACAGCAAAGCCATGGCATGGTCGGCCACGCAGTCGTCGTTGGTGCCGGCGCCGTTGGCCAGTACCACGCCGCGCGCCCGAGCGTGGGCCAGGTCGATATTTTCAAAGCCCACGCCCAGGGCGCAGACCAGTTGCAGCGCGGGCATGGCGTCCATTTCGGCAGCCGTGAGCCCTACGCTGCCGATGGTCAGCACCACCTGGATGGCCGGGCCATCGGTCGCTATATGGGCGGCCCGCAAGTCCGCCGTGGGCGCGTAAATCAGGTCAAAAAATGGCGTGACCATGGCCTGGTGGACATCGGCCATGAAGTTCAAGACAAGCAGTTTGGGGCGTAGAGATGGCATGGTCAGAACGGTCTACTCAGTCGGTGAACTCCACCGGTTACTATTAAATTCATAGCTGCTCGCGTAGGTAATATCTGCGCCAGAGGCATATTTCCCTTAAATTCTATTCAGCGCTTTGCTGTAGCGCCCACATGGCGGCATAGCGGCCATTGGCCAGCAACAGCTGGCTGTGCGTTCCGCGCTCGATGATGCGGCCCGCGTCCATCACCAGGATCTCGTGCGCGTCCACCACGGTGGACAGGCGGTGGGCGATCACCAGCGTGGTCTTGTTGCGTGCGGCGGTTTGCAGCTCGGCCTGGATGGCCCGCTCGTTGGCCGAGTCCAGAGCCGAGGTGGCTTCGTCGAAGATCAGGATGGGCGGGTTCTTCAGCAGGGTGCGGGCAATGGCCACGCGCTGCTTTTCGCCGCCCGACAGCTTCAGCCCGCGCTCGCCCACCATGGTGTCGTAGCCCTTGGGCGTGGCACTGATGAAGCCATGGATGCGCGCGGCCTGGGCGGCCGCTTCCACCTCGGCCCGGCTGGCGCCCGGGCGACCGTAGGCGATGTTGTATTCCACCGTGTCGTTGAACAGCACAGTGTCTTGCGGCACGATGCCTATGGCCTGGCGCACGCTGGCCTGGGTCACGCTCTGGATGTTCTGCCCGGCAATCAGGATCTCGCCCTGCTGCACATCGTAAAAGCGGAACAGCAGGCGGGCCAACGTGGACTTGCCCGAGCCCGAAGGCCCCACCACCGCCACCGTCTTGCCTGCCGGAATATGCAGGCTGACGTCCTGCAGAATCGGCCGCGCCGGCTCGTAGGCAAAGAACACATGCTCAAACCGCACATCGGCATGGCCGTCGGTCGCGTCCAGCTGCAGCGGCAAGGCGCCTGGCCGGTCGGCGATTTCGCGCTCTTTCTCCAGCAGGGCGAACATCTTTTCCAGGTCGGTCAGGCTTTGCTTGATCTCGCGGTAGATCACGCCCAGAAAGCCCAGGGGAATGTAGAGCTGGATCATGAAGGCGTTGACCATCACCAGGTCGCCCAGGGTCATGCGGCCATCCACCACGCCCTGGGTGGCACGCCAGAGCATGGCCACCAGGCTGGACGCAATGATGAGCTGCTGGCCGGTGTTGAGCAGGCTCAGCGTGGTCTGGCTCTTCACCGAGGCGCGGCGGTAGCGCTCAAGGTTCTCGTCGTAGCGCTTGGCCTCAAAGGCTTCGTTGTTGAAGTATTTGACGGTCTCGAAGTTCAGCAGCGAATCAATAGCGCGGCTTTGCGCATGCGAGTCCAGCTCGTTCATGGTCTTGCGAAACTGGGTACGCCATTCGGTCACCGTCACGGTAAACGCGATATAGAACACCAAGGCAATCAAGGTGATCCAGGCGAACCACACGTCGAACTTCACGGCCAGCAGGGTCAACACAAAGCCGACTTCGATCAGCGTGGGGATGATGCTGTAGAGCGAGTACGAGATCAGCGAATTCACCGCCCGCGTGCCGCGCTCGATGTCGCGCGTCATGCCGCCGGTCTGGCGCTCCAGATGGAAGCGCAGGCTCAGGGCGTGCAGGTGCTGAAACACCTCCAGCGAAATCCGCCGCGCCGCGCCCGCCGTGGCCTTGGCAAACACCAGTTCACGCAGCTCGGTGAACAAAGAGGTTGAAAGGCGCAGCAAGCCATAGCCCACCAGCAGCGCCGCCGGCACGGCAATCACCAGGGTGGGGACCACCGCCTGGGCCGACATCCCGGCCACATGCCCGCCCCCGGGGCTCATGGCGTCGACAAGCTTTTTCAGCAGCAAGGGCACGCTGACGCTGGCCGCCTTGGCCCCGACCATGAAGGTCAGCGCGGCGATCACCCGCCATTTGTACTCCCACAGGTAAGGAAAAAGGCGACGCAGGGTATGCCAGTCGGACTGCGTGGGCGCAGCTGCGGAATGGCCAGGCATGACGGGAAGAGGGGCAATTTCGCCAGAGCGGCGCATCGGGGAGAATCTCACGTGTTATTACCAACCGATTGTCCCTGATGTCCGCACTTTCCGACGCGCATGTGGCTTTGCCCACCGATATGGAACTGGTACTGAAAGTAGTTCCCATGCCGAACAACTGCAATTCCAGCGGCGACATTTTTGGTGGCTGGGTCATGTCGCAAGTCGATCTGGCGGGATCGGTCATCCCGGCCCGCATCGCGCAGGGACGGGTTGCAACCGTGGCCGTGAAGGAATTCGTATTCAAGCAGCCCGTGCATCTGGGTGACATCTTGTCACTGTATGCCGCCACCACCCACATCGGGCGCACCTCCGTCACCGTGCAGGTAGAGGTGTATTCGGAACGCCTACACCGCCAGGGCCGCTACACCAAGGTCACAGAAGCCTCACTCACCTATGTCGCCATTAACGAAACTGGTGAACCGCGCCCCCTGCCCCCGCAAGACTAAACAACCCTCAGGTACCTTCATACATGCCTATTGCCCCCCACTCCGCCCTGATCGAAGAATGGCGCACCCTGCAAAACAACCATGAGCAATACGAACGCGGCGCTTTGCTGCTGAAGCTGGCGGCCCTGCTGGCTTTTGCCACGGGCTACGTGCTGGCGCTACCCTATGAACTGACGGCCGGCCTGGCCTTGCTGGTCTGGATTCAGGAGAGCATCTACCGCACATCCCAAGCGCGCCTGGGAACCCGCCTGGTGCGGGTGGAGCAACTGGTGCAAAGCGATGGTCCCGCTACCAGCGCCTGCCAGCTGCACACCGAGTGGCTGGCAAGCCGCCCCAGCACCACCGGCCTGCTGGCTGAATATGCCAGCCATGCGCTGCGGCCTACCGTAGCTTTTCCGTATGTGGTGTTGGTGATTTTGGAACTGGTCGGCTACCTGGGGTGATGGCCGAAGAGACCCGAAAGGGCCGCCACCCCAAGGGCAATTAGCCCGCTTGGGCCAGAATTTTGCGGATGGTTGCCGCCAGTTCCTCGGCCACGAACTTGCCGACGTAGGCATCTGCCCCCACGCTCTTCACATGCACCTCGTTGGCCGAGCCCGACAGGGACGAGTGGATGATGACTGGAATCGATTTGAGCCGCGAATCTTTCTTGATGTTGCGGGTCAAGGTAAAGCCGTCCATCTCGGGCATTTCCAGGTCGGTCAATACCAGGGCAATCTTGTCCTGGATGGACTTGCCTTCTGCCTGCGCAGCCTCGGACAAAGCCTGGACCTTCTCCCAGGCCTCCTTGCCGGTCTTGCACATGATGTAAGGCACGCCGACGGCGGTCAGACCTTGTTCGACCAAGGTGCGCGCCAGCGGAGAATCGTCGGCAGCGATGACCACAGAACCAGGGCGCAAGGTGATCTTCGGACCCACACTGGCCGGGTCCACATCTGGCTCTTTGGGAGGCATCACGTTGCGCAGAATCTGCTCCACGTCCAGCACCTGGGCCAGACGGGTGTTATCTATGTCACCGTCGAGGCGCGCGATGCTGGTGATCATGCCGCCAGCGGTGTTGGACTCAGCCGACAGAACTTGCCCCCAGTCCAGGCGCACGATCTGGTCCACTTCTTCCACCGCGAACGCCTGCGTAGAGCGAGCGTATTCAGTGACCATCAGGATGTTCAGGCCATTCTTTGGCAGGCAACCCACGGCACCGGCCAAGTCGATCACCGGAATCACCTGGCCCCGGATATTGGTCATGCCCAGCAGATGTTTGGACGAGCCCGCCACAGCGGTAATCGTCGGCATCACCATGATTTCACGCACCTTGAACACGTTGATGCCGAACAGCTCGCGATTGGCGGAATGCGGGGCTTCACCGAGGCGGAACAACAAAAGCTCAAATTTGTTGCTGCTGGTCAGGTTGGTACGTTCGTCAATCTCTTGCTGTACGGTCGCCATAGTTTTCCCCTTTAGTGCGTGCCATTAGAACTGGATTTGGATTTTTTACAAGTTTTAACATGATCACCCAAAATACAGCGCGAGCCCCTAGATACCTGTTCAATATTTATTCAGGGCAGAAGAATGTAACAACATGCTTTGAGACTTGTCGATAGCCGTTACACCTGAAAAACATCAACCCGGCTTGCCAAGCAGGGCGTCCTTGAGCTTCCAGTCCGCCGGGCTGCTCCCCAGCCAGATACGCAGCAAGGCATTGAAAAACTCGGGTTCGGGGAAAACCTCGCCCTGTTGCTTACCTTTGACGAACAGCAGAGTGCCCTCGCCCGGCGTCCACTCCAGCACAAAATTGTCGCCCGGCAGCAGCTTCTTTTGCTCTGCAAACACCTGGCCCATGCGGAACAGGCTGGGCACCAGCTTGGACAATTCGCTACGGCTGGTGTTGTCCTCCACACCCCGGGTAAACAGCTTGCCCAGCTCGTTGGCATCAATCTCGCGCAGCATGGTGATGCTGACACGCTTGGGGCCGGGCAAGCCAAGCACATCCTCGGGCGTGTTTGCCTTTTTGCCCAGGTAAAGGCCCGCGCTGTAGACCTTGAATACCGCCTTGTAGCGCACACCCGCGCCATTCAGCTGCAGCGCCACACCCCGCTGCTCCACGCTGTCCGGGTAAGCCACGCCGGCCAGCGTCACGCCATAGGCCGCCCCAGCCGCCCACAAACACAGCAAAATCGTGCCCCCAAAACACCTCGCAAGCATATGCATCCACCTTGTGTAAGCGGCCTCGACCGCAGCAAATGCATTCTCGTCTTTGCAAAGGCTCAGCCGGGCCGCCGGGCTCCTGACAAACCCTGAGCCCGGGTCACCTAGGCGACCAGTGGCCAGCGGTTTGCTACACTTTAGCCATGTCTATCCCATGCACGATCACTGCAGGTTGCCTCGGCCAGGGAGCCTGGTCTTGGCGTAAGCCAATTTCTGCGCGCACCTGATCTGCACGGCCCCGCCGTGCGCCCCGCGCCTCGCCCAGAGGCAATGCTTGATAGACCCAGCACAACGTGCTGACGCCCAGCCCCCAGCGGCTTGGCATTTCACATAAGGTGAATTTCGTGATTACCGAACTTGAATTCAAAAGCCTGGCCCAGGACGGGTACAACCGCATCCCCTTGATGCTGGAAGCCTTCGCCGACCTGGAAACCCCGCTCTCGCTCTACCTGAAACTGGCCTACACCCGCAACGGCGGTGCCTACAGCTTTCTGCTGGAATCGGTGGTTGGCGGCGAGCGCTTTGGGCGCTACAGCTTCATAGGTCTGCCAGCCCGCAGCTTCCTGCGCGCCAGCGGCTTTGGTGCTGAGGCAAAAACCGAAGTGGTGTGCGACGGCGTCGTAGTGGAGACCAACCACGGCAATCCGCTGGACTTCATCGCTGCCTACCAAAAGCGCTTCAAAGTGGCGCTGCGCCCCGGCCTGCCGCGCTTCTGCGGCGGCCTGGCAGGCTACTTTGGCTACGACGCGGTGCGCTACATCGAGAAAAAGCTCGAAGCCACTTGCCCGCCCGACACCCTGGGCTGCCCTGACATCATGCTGCTGCAGTGCGAAGAGCTGGCGGTGATAGACAACCTGTCCGGCAAGCTGTACCTGATCGTTTACGCCGACCCGGGCCAGCCCGAGGCCTATGCCACCGCCAAGAAGCGCCTGCGCGAGCTCAAGGAGCAATTGAAGTACTCGGTTAGCGCGCCCATCGTCAAACCCACGCAAAGCCACCCCACCGAACGCGAATTCGCCAAGGCCGACTACATCGCAGCGGTAGAACGCGCCAAGGAGCTGATCGCCGGTGGTGACTTCATGCAGGTGCAAGTCGGCCAGCGCATCAAGAAGCGCTTCACCGAATCTCCGCTGTCGCTGTACCGCGCGCTGCGAGCGCTGAACCCCTCGCCCTATATGTTCTTCTACAACATGGGCGACTTCCATGTGGTGGCGGCCTCGCCCGAAATCCTGGTCCGCCAGGAATCCATGCCCGGCGGTGAGCAGAAGGTCACCATCCGCCCACTGGCCGGCACACGGCCCCGCGCCTCGTCGCCCGAAGCCGACAAGGCCGTAGAAGCCGAGCTGATCGCTGACCCGAAAGAACGCGCCGAACACGTCATGCTGATCGACCTGGCGCGCAACGACATTGGCCGCATCGCCAAGATCGGCAGCGTCAAAGTCACCGAAGCCTTTGCGGTGGAGCGCTACAGCCATGTGATGCACATCGTGAGCAATGTCGAAGGCACGCTGCTGGACGGCATGAGCGCCATCGACGTGCTCAAAGCCACCTTCCCCGCCGGCACCCTGACCGGCGCGCCCAAGGTGCATGCGATGGAGCTGATCGACCAGCTGGAGCCCACCAAGCGCGGGCTGTACGGCGGCGCCTGCGGCTACATCAGCTACGCGGGCGACATGGACGTGGCCATCACCATACGCACCGGCATCATCAAGGACCAAACGCTGTACGTGCAGGCCGCAGCTGGCGTGGTGGCCGACTCGGTCCCCGAACTGGAGTGGAAAGAGACCGAAGCCAAGGCCCGGGCTCTGCTGCGCGCCAGCGAACTCGTGGAGGAAGGCC
Organism: Rhodoferax sp. SPJ21; assembly: GCF_058216335.1. Classification (NCBI taxonomy): domain Bacteria; kingdom Pseudomonadati; phylum Pseudomonadota; class Betaproteobacteria; order Burkholderiales; family Comamonadaceae; genus Rhodoferax; species Rhodoferax sp. SPJ21. The sequence continues at coordinate 793,659 of NZ_JBYZMO010000002.1, read as the reverse complement.
TGGAATGAGCACGCCCATCAAAGCCCAGCACTGCAACAACATGGCCGAGGTGCGCCAGCACATCGACGCCCTGGACGAGCGCATTGTTGCCCTGGTGGCCGAGCGCAGCGACTACATGACCCAGGCTGCGCGCATCAAGCAGCGCGCCGACCAGATCGTCGATCTGGAGCGGGTCGAGTTCATCGTCGCCCGCGTCAAGGCCCAGGCCGCCCGCCTGGGTGCGCCGCCGGAAATTCTGGAAGCCACCTACCGCGCCATGATCGATGCGTCCATCGTCTATGAGCAACGCACGTTTGACAAAATCCACGCAGCACACAACCAAGCAGGGGTATCCGCATGAAACTGCTGATGATCGACAACTACGACAGCTTCACCTACAACATCGTCCAGTACTTCGGTGAACTGGGCGCCGATGTAGACGTGGTGCGCAACGACGAGATTACCCTTGAGGAAATCACCGCACGCAAGCCGGACCGGCTGGTGATCTCCCCCGGCCCGTGCTCGCCCAAAGAAGCCGGCATTTCGGTCGCAGCGATCCAGCACTTCGCCGGCAAGCTGCCTATCCTCGGCGTCTGCCTGGGCCACCAGGCGATTGGCGCGGCCTTTGGCGGCACCATCATCCGGGCACAGCAGCTGATGCACGGCAAGACCAGCGTCATCACCACTACCCAGCAAGGCGTGTTCGCCGGCCTGCCGGAACAGTTCACCGTGAACCGCTACCACTCGCTGTCCATCGAGCGCAGCACTTGCCCAGCGGACCTGGAGATTACCGCCTGGACCGATGACGGCGAGATCATGGGCGTGCGCCACAAGACGCTGGCTATCGAGGGTGTGCAGTTCCACCCCGAGTCCATCCTCACCGAGCACGGCCACGCCATGCTGAAGAACTTCCTGGACCAGGGCGCACGATGACCCCCTTCAGCCTTGACGGCCTGGGCATACAGCACCTGCCGCTGTTTGTCGGCGCTGGCTGGCTGTTGAACCTGACGCCGGGGCCGGATGTGTTCTACATCCTGGCCAACGGCCTGCGTGGCGGCTGGCGTGCGGGTGTAGTGGCGGCGCTGGGCATCACCGGCGGCTGCTTTGTGCACATCTTTGCCGCTGCGATTGGCGTCAGCGCGCTGATCACCGCCTCGGCCACGGCTTTCACCGTGCTGAAGTGGCTGGGCGCGGCCTACCTGGTGTGGGTCGGCATCCAGATGCTGCGCTCCCCTCGCCCCGCAGATGCTACAGATTCAATAGCTTCCCCCGCAGGTGATACCAGCGCCAGCGCCCCAAAAAGCTTGAAGAAGGTATTTCTGCAAGGCTTCTGGACAAATGCGCTGAACCCCAAGGTAGCGCTGTTCTTCCTGGCCTTTCTGCCGCAGTTCATCACGCCCGGCGCGGCGCACCCAACCCTGTCGTTTGTGCTGCTGGGCCTGCTGTTCAACGTGAATGCCATCCCCATCAACCTGGGCTACGCCGTGCTGGCGGCCTGGGCGGCCCGCCGCATGGGCGCCGTGCGGCGCGGCATGCACCGGCTGGAGCAAGGCGCAGGCGCGCTGTTCGTGGCCTTTGGCGTCAAGCTGGCGCTTTCAGCCACTCCCCACCATTGAACCGGAAACACCCATGATCACCCCCCAACAAGCCCTGCAGCGCACCATCGAACACCGCGAAATATTCCACGACGAGATGCTGCACCTGATGCGGCTGATCATGAACGGCGAGATGTCGCCGGTGATGATGGCCGCGCTGGTCACCGGGCTGCGCGTGAAGAAGGAAACCATCGGCGAGATCACCGCCGCCGCCCAGGTGATGCGCGAGTTCTCCAACAAGGTACACGTGGCCGACACCACCCACATGGTGGACATCGTGGGCACCGGCGGCGACGGTTCGCACACCTTCAACATCTCCACCTGCAGCATGTTCGTGGCAGCGGCAGCCGGCGCCAAGGTCAGCAAACATGGCGGGCGCAGCGTCAGCAGCAGCAGCGGCAGCGCCGACGTGCTGGAAAGCCTGGGCGTGAACATCAACCTCGCCTCGCCGGCCATCGCCCAGTGCATTGCCGACGTGGGCATAGGCTTTATGTTCGCCCCCAACCACCACCCGGCCATGAAGAACGTGGCCCCGGTGCGCAAGGAACTGGGCGTGCGCACCATCTTCAACATCCTGGGCCCGCTGACCAACCCGGCTGGCGCCCCCAACATCCTGATGGGCGTGTTCCACCAGGACCTGGTCGGCATCCAGGTGCGGGCACTTCAGCGCCTGGGCGCCGAGCATGCGCTGGTGGTCTACGGCAAGGACGGCATGGACGAAGTCAGCCTGGGCGCTGCCACCCTGGTGGGCGAGCTGAAGAATGGCGAGATCACCGAATACGAAATCCACCCCGAAGACTTCGGCATGACCATGACCAGCCACCGCAATCTGCGCGTGGACACGCCTGAGCAATCCAAGGCCATGCTGATGGGCGTGCTGAACAACGACCATGGTGCTGCACGCGACATCGTGATCCTCAACGCCGGCGCTGCGCTGTATGCCGCCAATGTGGCCGATTCGCTGGCAGCGGGCTTGCAGCTGGCGCGGACCGCGATCGAATCCGGCGCGGCCAAGTCCAAGTTGGCCCAGCTGGTGCAGGCGACCAACGCCTAGTTGCGACGCCTGGCAAGCGCGGCCCATCGCCGCGCTTGCTTCTATTTTGATAGCTGCCTACGCACAGAGTATTTGCGCCACAGGCATAAAAGGCATTGAAGCGGCCAAAACCGCTAAAGGCGCGAATCCCCGGCGTCCATGTATTGCGCGTAAAACCGGTAGCCATTGCGCCCTTCCTTCTTGACGCGGTACATGGCGGTGTCGCTGTGCTTCAGCAGGCAGTCCACATCTTCGCCATCGACCGGGTAGACCGCGATACCTATGCTGCAACCGATGTTCAGCTCCCGGCCGTCCACGTGGAATGGCTGGGACAGCGCGGCCACCAGCTTGTCGGCCAGCGTGGCGGGGCCATGGGCGTTTTCCAGGTGCGGCATGAAGACGATGAATTCATCGCCCCCCTGGCGCGCCACGGTATCTTCGCTGCGCACACAGGCGCGCAGGCGTTGCGCAGCCTGCACCAGCAGTGCGTCGCCCACGTCATGGCCCAGCGAGTCGTTGACCACCTTGAACGCGTCCAGGTCGATGAACAGCACGGCGGCCAGTGCGCTGGCGCGCCGTTCGTCGTTCAGCGCGTGGGCCATGCGCTCGCGCAGCAGGCGCCGGTTGGCCAGCCCCGTCAGCACGTCATGGGTGGCCACGTGCAGCATGCTTTGCTCGGACAGCTTGCGCTCGGTCACGTCGATGCAGATAGAGATGAAGCGCGCCACCTGGCCCCTACCGTCTTTCAGCGGCACCACGGCCGCGTCCACCCAGAACAAATCGCCGGTCTTGTTGCGGTTACAGATCACGCCGCGCCAGGTGTTGCCGGCCCGGATGGTGTGCCAGAACTGCTCCCAGAAGGCTGCGCCATGGGTACCCGAATTCAGCACCCGGTAGTCCTGCTCCAGCAGTTCGTCAAGGGCGTAGCCGCTCAAGGCCAGCAGCTTGTCGTTGGCCTGCAGAATGCGGCCCATGCTGTCGGACACCGACATCATTGCGTGCTGGTCGATTGCCTGCATATAGCTGGACAGCTCGGTCAGCGCGGACTCCACGCCCTGCTTGGCCTCTAGCAAGGCCTGGGCAGATTGCATCTCCCGCTCGGCGTTTTCCAGCCGCAGGGCAGTCTCAAGCAGACTGGTTTCGCGCCTGGCCAGCCGGGCGTTGAACCAGGCCATGGCCAGAAAACTGGCCACCAAAATCGCACAGATGAACACGCTGGCGCGGCGAATCTCGATGCCGGCCACCTGTTCCGCCCGGTCCAGCGGCACCGTGATCGACAGGGCGCCCAGCAGCTGGTGCTGCACCCACTGCTTGCCCACGGGCACGCCGCTGGCAGCGCGCATGGCCATGATTTCGGGCCGTTGCTCAAAGCTGTTGTGGCAGGCCACGCAGGCCTGCTGCGACGCGGGGTCGGCGATCAAATAGCGCAGCACGCGCTGGCCGTTCTGCTGCTCGTAGCGCGACACCGCCTGCCAGGCAATCGGGGCCACGGGCTTGGCGCGGTCCTGCTTTTCAAGTTGCGGCCAGGCCCAGCGCAAGAAGCCGTCCCCCAGGCCCTGGCTAGGTTCCAGGTTCCAGCGGCTGACGGGCTTGTATTCGTAGAGCTTGTTCGATTGGGCCGAGGTCGCCTGGCCCACCAGTTTTAAAAACTTCGAAGGAATCGGGATGGCGTCTGTCGCGGGCATCTGGCCCAGCAGGGTCACTACGCGCTCTTCCACCAGTTTTTCTGCCACATCGTGGGAATAGACCGAGCGCGCTGTGGTCGCCTGGTTCGCGACGATTTCGGCAATGGCGAGCGCCTGGTGTTCCACGGTATTGGTCACCGCATCTTTCACCACCAGGTACCCGAGGGCACCGGCCAGCAAGAACACGGCAAGCAAAACGCCCAGGGTCCGCGATCGCCGCATTCTTTGGACCGACAAGGTGTCCATGGGGGGCGTGCCGTTGTTCATGAGCCGCAGATTTTAGTCGGCACGCAAACCAACGGCAGGCCTTTACATCCTTGCTACACGCGTGCTTAAAAGGTTTCCCAGTCACCCTCGCCACCCGTAGGTTGGGCGGGTTTGGCAGGTACGGGCTTGCGGGCCGATGGCGCCGGCAGCTTGGCCGCGATGGGCCGTGCTGGTGCCTGGGTCTTGGCCGCCGAGGCCAAAGGTTTGGCAACTGCGGCCTTGGTCACGGGCCGCGGTGCAGGCGCCACGCTGGCCCGGTGCGGTGCGGCCACCGGGGCCAAGGCATTGCGCTGCGGCTTGCGGGACGTTTGAGGTGTCGGCGACGAATGCGATGCCAGTTTGAACACGCCCACCACGTCCACCAGATCGCCCGCCTGGGACTTGAGGCTGCTGGCCGCTGCGGCCATCTGCTCCACCAGCGCGGCGTTTTGCTGGGTCACCTGGTCCATCTGGGTGACGGCCTCGCCGATCTGCGACACGCCGGAGCTTTGCTCGGCACTGGCAACGCTGATCTCGCCCATGATCTGCGTCACGCGCTGGATGGAACCCACCACCTCGGTCATGGTGGCGCCGGCCTGGTCCACCAGGGCCGTGCCCTGCTCCACCCGCTCCACGCTGGTCGAAATGAGTTGCTTGATTTTCTTGGCCGCGTCGGCGCTGCGCCCAGCCAGGCTGCGCACCTCGCTGGCCACCACGGCAAAGCCCCGGCCCTGCTCACCCGCGCGGGCGGCTTCCACGGCGGCGTTCAGTGCCAAGATGTTGGTCTGGAAGGCGATGCCGTCGATCACGCCAATGATGTCGCTGATCTTGCGCGAGGACTCGTTGATGCCCTTCATGGTCTCCACCACCTGGCCCACCACCTCGCCGCCCTGGATGGCCACAGAGGACGCGGTCATTGCCAGCTGGTTGGCTTGGCGCGCGCTGTCAGCGTTTTGTTTGACGGTGGCGCCCAGCTCTTCCATGGATGCAGAAGTCTGCTCCAGCGCGCTGGCCTGGTTTTCGGTGCGCGCGCTCAGGTCGTTATTGCCCTGCGAGATTTCCACACTGGCCATGGCCACGCCGTCGGCGCTGGTCCGCACCTGTTGCATCACGGCGTGGATCTTCTCGACAAACTGGTTGAAGCTGGAGGCAATGGTGGCCAGCTCGTCGTTGCCGCTGGTGGCCACGCGCAGGGTCAGGTCGCCGTCGCCCGAGCCTACCTCTTGCATGGCGTCGCGCAGCACGGTCAGGCGGCTCAGGGTCTTGCTGAGCACTGTGGCAATGATGGACAGCACGGCTACCGCCACCACCAGAGCGCCAATGACCGAGGACCACAGCATGGCGCGGATGCCAGCCGTGGCTTCGTCGCGTTGCAGGGCCACGACCAGCGACCAGTCGGTGCCCGCAATCGGCGCAGCATAGACCAATCGCGGTTCATTGCGGATCACCACTTCGGTCAGCCCGTGCAGGCCGGCCACACCACTTTGCCCCAGGCTGGGGGCAATATCGGACAAGGGTTTTAGCAGCAGGCTGCTATCTTCATGCACCACGATCTTGCCGCTCTTGGAGACGATGAAACCGTAGGTCCCCGGGGTGGGCCGGATGGATGCGATGTTCCGGGAGATCGTGTCCATGTAGACATCGGCTGCCACCACCGCTTTAACCGCGCCACCCTCTCTGCTCGCAGCGGCAAAAGTAATGACGAGCTTCTTGGTGCTGGCATCTACGTAGGGGTCGGTCACCACGGGCCCCGATGCGGCTGCAGCCTGCAGGTACCAAGGCCGGGCTGTCGGATCCCAGCCTGGCGGCACGGTGGGTGTTTCAGAGAAAAATGCCTTTTTGTCGGGGTACCCGATATAGACACTATCGACAGCGCCTGCGATTTTGGCCTGCACCAGAGACTTCACCGGGTTCTCTTCGCTCACCGCAGCAGCCAGGGACGCCACCACTCTGTGGTTCTGCGCAACCCACTCGGCGACCCCCTCCGCATGTGACGTCGCGAGCGAGCGAGTCTGACTGTCCAGCGCTTCCTGTGCGTACTGGCGCGAAGTCCAGACGTTGTTGATGGACAAACCGGCCAGCCCTACCAACAGTACGGCGGCGGTGATAGCGACGAGCTTGCCGCGAAGAGAGGTAAACATTGCAAGCATAGGTTCTCCAGGCTGGTGAGGTGTGCGTGCAGAGACCGTTTGGCACGGCCCATGTTACGAAAAGTAAGACGCATCTATTCTTGCCGAGAACACCTCCGCTGCGTAGGGTTTTGTGATGGCAGAGCCATATTTATTACATGTTTGCATAGAGCCAGCACGCCGCAGAGATTTAAACAAAAATGGCCGGCTAGCGCATGAAATACCTGCGTTAGCAGCTATTCAAACCATAGCAAACAGCATCAACCGTAGCGGCGGGCGATGGCGTGGTCCAGCGACAGCTTGCCTGGCCCTTGCGCCACCAGGTACAGCAGCAGGGCTGCCCAGGTGCCGTGGGTGGGGTAGGCCTCGGGGTAGACGAAGAGCTGGATGGTCAGCGTCATGCCCAGCAGCGCCAGTGCCGACAGGCGCGTGCCCAGGCCCAGCAGTATCAGCAGCGGGAAAAAATGCTCGGCGCAGGCAGCCAGGGGCGCGGCCATCTCGGGCGGCACCAGGGGCAGCTTGTATTCCTCGCGAAACAGCGCCACCGCCGAGTCCGACAGGTGCGGCCAGCCCAGGTGGAACTCCCCGCCCACCAGGTCGATGGCCAGGCCCTGCACCTTGGTCTGGCCCGACTTCCAGAACACCGCAGCGATGGAGAAGCGCGCCAGAAAGGCGATCGGCGTATGCGGTATCTGCGAGCACAGCGCGATGAGCTTGCGCAGTGCGGCGGCAGGGGGCGATACGGTCGATGGGGTGTGTACGGTCTGCATGGTTCAGTCTCCAAAATCAAGGTGGGTGATCAGCTGCTGGCGCACCAGGTGGGCCAGCGTGGCCGGTAAATCGAGCTCACTGTCGGCGCTGGCGGCGGCCAGCAGGCTTTCGCCTTGCAACACAGCGCGGATGAACTGGCCGGTGGCCGGGCTGACCGCCACTGTCTGCACCTGCATGTCCTGGCGGTAGACCAGCGCGGTCTCGGCCTGGTCGGGGTCCACACTGGCCAGATCCAGCGCGCCCTGGTGCGCGGCCCACAGCGAGAACACCGCGTAGCGTGAGGCCAGCACCTGCATCGACGGATGCAGACCCAGCCGCAAAGTTGCCAGCCGCTCGGGCTGCGACAGGGCGGCCTGCAGGGCTTTGGGCATTACAGCGGCCACATCGGCTGCGTGGTAGGCCCGCACGCGGGCCATTTCCAAGCGCGCCACGTCGGCCAGGTAAGGCAGGCTGGCGGCGGGCTCAAAACGGTCCATGAAGTCAGGCAGCTCAGTGCCGTACCAAGCCAGGATGCGCGACTGCGGCGGATGGGTACGCACAAACAGCGCGGCCATGGCGCGGAAGAATTCCTCGCCGACCAGGGCTTGCACCACCGGAAACGTTGCGGCCAGCGCATCGACCAGCGAGACCAGCACGTTGTTGCGGTACACCGCGAAACGCAGCGCCGGGTCAGAGCCGTTCCAGGTGCGCAGGCCCTCGGGGCAGGCTTGTGCAGGCTGCAACAGGGCCTGGGCGAATAGGTTTTGCGTGCTCATGCCGGCACCCGGATGGTGTGCAGCCGGTGCTCGGCCATTCCGGCCTCGGCCAGCAGCACCGGCAAGGCGGGTAGATCGTTGTCACGCTCTATCAGCGTGGCGACCGGGCCGGTCAAGCCCAGTACGTAGTCGTACAGCTGCCATACCGCCGCGTCCACCGGTGCGCCGTGGTGGTCGATCAGCAGCGGGTCGCCGGCGGCGTCTACCTGCTCGGCAAAGCCGGCCAGATGGATCTCGCCCACCCGGTCCAGTGGCAGTGCGCGCACATAGGCCTGGGCGTCGAAGTGGTGGTTGACGCTGCTAACAAACACATTGTTCACGTCCAGCAGCAGGCCGCAGCCGGTGCGTTGCAGCACCTCGGCGATGAAGGCCGCTTCGTCCCAGCTGGACTCGGCAAACTGCACATAGGTGGCGGGGTTCTCCAGCAGCATGCGCCGGCGCAGGCGGGTCTGTACCTGGTCGATGTGCTCGCACACGCGCTGCAGGGTGCGGCCGGTATAGGGCAAAGGCAGCAGGTCGTTCAGGAACACCCCGCCATGGCTGGACCAGGCCAGGTGTTCGGAAAATGATGCGGGCTGGTAGCGGTCCAGCAGGGCCGCCAGCGCGTCCAGATGGCAGGCGTCCAACGGGCCTTCGGCACCTATGGACAAACCCACACCGTGGATGGACAGCGGGTAGTACTCGCAAATGCGGGTGAGGTGCTGGTGGAAGGGGCCGCCGTCCACCATATAGTTTTCGGCATGCACCTCGAAGAAACCGAGCGCGGGCAGGGTCTGCAAAATCTCGCCCACATGCGCGGATTTGAGGCCTATGCCTAAGCGGGCGGGCAAGCCCACAGGGCTTGCACCGCTTGGCAACGACTGTGTATCAAAGAATTGGGACATGGCAGTCGCTGCGCAGGCTGAAGCTGTGCTTACATCTTTGCAGTGAAAGCCATTTTCTGGCCCATGCCGGTGGGCGATGTGGCGGACTTCATGGTTTCGCAGGTGCCGGCGGGCACGAACTTCCAGGAGTTGGCTTGGTAGTCCATCTTGGAGGTGCCTGCACAGGTGGTGCCGGCGCCTGCAGCGCAGTCGTTCTTGCCGGCCATGGCCACGCCGAAGCACTTTTCCTTGGCGTCGTCTGCAGCAGATGCGGGGGCCGCGGCCATGGCAAGGGCAGAGCCCAAAGCCAGGGCCAGAACAGCGGTGGAAGCGAAGCGGGTGTTGGTAGCGGTCATGGTGATCTCCAGTCAATAAAAATGAAAAAGGGTTTTGTCTGCAGCAAGGTGTGCGGTATGCAGTCTTGCTGTGAAGTAGTCGCGGCAGCGCCAGGGTTCTTACAGGCTCTGTATAGTTTTTTCATATTCTTTTTTCAGACAGGACACGCCATGCCACTCGCTTTAGGTACCGCCCTGCCCCTGGTCCAGGCGCCCATGGCAGGCGTACAAGGCAGTGCCATGGCGGTCGCTGTCAGCGAGGCCGGTGGCCTGGGTTCGCTGCCCGCTGCGCTGCTGGGGCTGGATGCCTTGCGCGACGAGCTGGAACGCATCCATGCGCAGACCCGCAAGCCCTATAACGTCAACTTCTTTTGCCACACACCACCGGAGCCGCAAGACGGCCAGCCAGCGCGCTGGCACGCGGCGCTAGCCCCCTACTACGCAGAGATGGGGCTGGACATGGCGCAGATTGCCTCCGGCCCGGGGCGCGCGCCGTTCAGCGATGCGGCGGCCGATGTGCTGCAGGCCTTTCGCCCGCCGGTGGTGAGCTTCCACTTCGGCCTGCCCACGCCCGCACTGCTGGAGCGGGTGCGCAGCTGGGGCAGCAAGATACTGGCCTCGGCCACCACGGTGGACGAAGCGCTGTGGCTTCAGGCGCAGGGGGTGGACGCCATCATTGCCCAGGGTTTGGAGGCCGGTGGCCACCGGGGCCACTTCTTGTCGCACGACCTATCGCTGCAAATGGGCAGCTTCACGCTGCTGCCGCAGATCGTGCGCGCAGTCTCGGTGCCGGTGATTGCCGCCGGCGGCATTGCCGATGCACAGGGTGTGGCCGCCGCCATGGCACTGGGCGCGGCCGGGGTGCAGGTGGGTACCGCGTATCTGTTGAGCGATGAGGCCACCACCAGCAAGCCACACCGCGCGGTGCTGCAATCGCCAGCGGCACGGCATACGGTGTTGACCCATTTGTTCACCGGGCGGCCCGCACGCGGCATCGTCAACCGGGTGATACGCGAGCTGGGCGCACTGAACGATGCAGCCCCCGCATTCCCCATGGCCACGGCGGCCATGGCACCGCTGCGCGCCCATGCCGAGCGCCTGGGCAGCGGCGACTTTTCGCCCCTGTGGTCAGGTCAAAACGCCAGCAGGTGCTTGGCCTTGCCGGCGGCGGAAATTACGCGGATGTTGGCCAAGGGCTTCTAAGAGCCCGCTAGGGCTGCGCGTTACACCCGGACACAAATGGACCCCGGTTACGGGGCGGTACTACGGGCAATTCCCGATGCTCCGCCCTACTGCGCAGAGAAAATGTAACCGCTTACATTTGCTTTGCAAACGCGACATATGTAGGTACACAAACCTGTCGAAGCAGCGTCTGCGGCAAGCTTGCACGCACGACCGGGCCCGGCATGACCACCCGTTGGAGACACCATGCACTACACATTTCACACGTCCAGACGCAGAGGCCTCGCCGCGGCCCTTGGCGCCGCAGCCTGGCTCGCCGGCTGCGGGGGCGGATCAAGCCCTGATGCACTGGACGCCCAGGCCAAAGCCGCGGCAGCCGCCACCATTGCGCAGTACGCAGACTGGCCGCATATCACCAGCGAGATTCCGACCGACGCGGCGATGGAGTCCAGGATCAAAGCCATCGTGAACGGCATGACGCTGGCCGAAAAAGTCGGCCAGATGACGCAACCCGAAATCAAGAGCATCACGCCGGCACAGGTAACGCAGTACTACATAGGCTCGGTGCTGAACGGCGGCGGCTCCTGGCCGCAGAACAACAAGCACGCGCTGTCCAGCGACTGGGTGAAGCTGGCCGACGACTACTGGATGGCCTCCATGTCCACCGACTCCAAGGTGAAGATTCCGGTGATCTGGGGCACCGACGCGGTACACGGCCACGGCAATGTGTATGGCGCCACGCTGTTTCCGCACAACATCGGCCTGGGTGCCGCCAACGACCCGGCGCTGATCCGCCGCATCGGCCAGGCGGTGGCCACGCAGGTGGCCTCCACTGGCATCGACTGGAGCTTTGCGCCGACGCTGGCGGTGGTGCGCGACGACCGCTGGGGCCGCACCTACGAGGGCTATTCGGAAGACCCGCTGATCGTCAATAAATACGGCTACGAAATGATCAAGGGCCTGCAGGGCGACTTCGCCCGCCCGGCCACTGTGATCGCCACCGCCAAGCATTTCATGGGCGACGGTGGCACCGACCAGGGCAAGGACCAGGGCGTCAACATGTCGACCAAGGCCGAGATGATCAACATCCACGGCCAGGGCTATTACTCGGCGCTGGGTGCGGGTGCACAGACCGTAATGGCCTCCTTCAACAGTTGGACCAACGAGGCCGCAGGCATCACCATTGGCAAGATGCACGGCAGCAAGGAAATGCTGACCGATGTGCTGAAGACCAAGATCGGTTTTGACGGCTTCGTCATCGGCGACTGGAACGGCCACGGCCAGGTACCGGGCTGCAGCGATGCCAGCTGCGCCCAGGCCATCAACGCCGGGGTGGACATGATCATGGTGCCCGACCAGTGGAAGGCCTTCATTGCCAACACCATCACCCAGGTGCAGAACGGTGCCATTCCACTCGCCCGGATTGACGACGCCGTGACCCGCATCCTGCGCGTCAAGATGCGCGCCGGCATCTTCAACGCCAAGCGCCCGCTGGAGCGCCTGAACGCCGGTGACGCAGCCCAGCTGCAGCACCGCGTGCTGGCCCGCGAGGCGGTGCGCAAATCCCTGGTTCTGCTGAAGAACGACAAGCAGCTGCTGCCCCTGGTGCGCGGGCAGAAGGTGCTGGTGGTGGGCAAGTCGGCCGACAACCTGTCGAACCAGACCGGTGGCTGGTCGCTGACCTGGCAAGGCACGTCCAACACCAATGCCGACTTCCCGAACGCCGACAGCATCCTGGCCGGCATCAAGGCCGCCACCGGCGCGGCCAATGTGGTCTACAGCGAGACCGGCACCGACGTGAACATCAGCGACTTCAAGACCGTGATTGCCGTGATCGGCGAAACGCCCTATGCCGAGGGAGTGGGCGATATCGGCAAGACCGGCACGCTGGAACATGCACGCCGCTACCCCGAAGATCTGGCGGTGCTGAACGCCGTCAGCGGCAAGGGTGTGCCCGTGGTCACTGTGCTGGTCACCGGCCGACCGGTACTGGTCAACAAGGAGATCAACCGCTCCGATGCCTTTGTGGTGGCCTGGCTGCCCGGCACCGAGGGCAAGGGCGTGGGCGACGTGCTCTACCGCACCTACAACGGCAAGGTGAATTTCGACACCGTGGGCAAGCTGTCCTTCTCCTGGCCCAAGTCTGGCTGCCAGACACCGCTGAATGTGGGTGATGCAGCCTACGACCCGCTGTTCCCTTACGGCTACGGCATGCGCTACGCCGACCTGAAGACGCTGGCCAAGCTGGATGAAACCGTGCCCGCCCTGGGCTGCGGGCAAACCGCTGGCGGCGGCACGGCCACAGTCGATCTGGAAATCTTCAAGTCCACCGACAAGCCCCCATTCGCGCTGGGCATAGGCTCGCCGGAAAACTGGGGCGGCACCGCCATAGGTTCCGACCTGAATGCCGTGGTGTCACACGCCACGATCAAGGTCGAAACCACCCAGATCAATGTGCAGCAAGATGCCAAGAAGGTCACCTGGACCGGCACCGGCCAGTTCTACTCGCAGGCACCTAGCACCAGCGACCAGCAAAGCTACCTGAACGCCGACGGCGCCCTGGTGTTCGACACCATCGTCCACAAGACACCGGACGGCCTGGTCAAACTGCGCATTGACTGCAGCTACCCCTGCATCGGCGAAGTGGATGGCACAACGCTGTTCAGCACCCTGGGCCTGGATACCAAGCGCACGGTGAAGATTCCGCTGGCATGCTTTGCCGCCAAGGGCACGGACTTCGCCGCGATCAACACGCCGATCCTGGTCTACACCGAGAAGGCCTTCACCGCCTCGTTTGCCAACATCCGCTGGGTACCGGGCGCCGCCAAGGACGCCGATGCCGTGGCCTGCGACAGCCTGGTGCCGCCCACCGCCGCCCTACCCACGCCCAAGCCCGGCCCGAGCTACACCATGTTCAGCAACGGCGTGGTGTCGGACGGCTTCAAGATCAACACCTATTCCACCAACAATGTGCATACCAGCTACAGCGTGTTGTCCGGTGGCGAACTGGCGCTGAACTTTGCAGCCGATGGCGGCGATGGTCTGCTGTTCTTCAACGACGGTGCCCCAATCAACCTGGTCAACTTTGCCGGCGGCAAGCTGGAGTTCGAACTGAACGTCAGCAGCTACGGCAGCAACAGCGGCGGCCTGGTGGTGAAGATGGAAAGTGCAGGCACCAACTGCACCACCGGCGACGTGCTGTTCGGCCGGCCCGCAGCCGGTAGCTGGCAGACCGTCAGCCTGCCCATGGGCACCCTCACCGCCGCCAAGACCGCCTGCTTTGATGTGCGCCGCACCAGCGTGCCGTTTGCCATCTTCCCCAAGTGGGGCGACCAGCAAGGCGTGCAGTTCCAGGTGCGCAACGTGCGCTTCACCCAATAGTCCAATCCCCCTTGAACGGAAACACCATGTTCACTACCACTTCGAAAATCATGGCGGCGGCGCTGCTCGCCATCGGCCTGGCCACGTCGGCGCAGGCCACGCTGGTCACCTTCACTGGCGGCACGGTTACCCACAACGATGGCTCCACAGTCGTCACCAACAACGCCGTCAACTGGGACGATGTGCGCAGCTACCAGGAGGCGGGCTACCGCTTCGACTTCTTCGGCACCGACTCGGCCTTCTCCAGCAATGTGGGCGACTTCTATGAGGTCGGCAACGACGTGCTGCAAGGCCACTGGGCTACGGGCAACTTTGGCTACCTGACGCAGATACGGTTGACCCGGATCGACGGCGGCGCCTTCAGCCTGAGCAGCTTCGATATCGTCTCCAACACCGATACCGGTGGCGGCCCGGCATCCGGCAACGAACAGGTCTACATCCATGCGTCGGCCAACGGCGTCTCTGACGACTTCGCCCAGCTGCTGACCAGCGAAGACTCGGGCTTCCCGGCCAGCAACTTCGGCCTGGGCTCGCCTTTCTCGAACGTGAAAGCCGTATGGTTTGACGTGACCGGAGCCTCCGACAGTTTTGGGGCCGACAACTTCCTGCTGCAAACCGTGCCCGAACCCGGCTCCTTGGCCTTGTTTGGCGCGGCGGCACTGGGCCTGTTCGCCAGCCGACGCCGCCGCCCTGGCTAAGTGACACGGCCGCCGGGCCGTGGTTGGTAAGATGCTGCGGCCACTTGCATCGCTACCACCATGTCCACCATCCATACCGTCGCGGCGCGGGCCGGCGTCTCCAGTGCCACGGTGTCGCGGGTCATGAACGAACCGCACAAGGTGCGCGAAGCCACCCGGCTGAAGGTGGAGCAGGCCATGCGCGAGCTGGACTTCTCACGCAACAGCTTTGCCGCCTCGCTGGCCAGCCGGCGCTCAAACTGCGTGGGGTTGGTGGTGCCCCATCTGTCTAGCGCTTTCTTTGCACCCCTGGTGAACGAGATTGAAAACGCCGTGAGCGCCGTCGGCAGCTACCTGGCCATCACCTGCGGCAAAAACAGCCAGGCCGAGGTGGCGGGTGGCCTACAGTTCTTACGCCAGCGGCGCTGCGACGCCATCATCCTGTATCCGGGCGAGCTGACTGACCAGGCGCTGGCCGACATACTGCGCAACAACCCGCATGTAGTGGTGATCCACCGCACCGTACCCGGCTTCGAAGCGCGCTGCGTACAACTGGACAACCCCAGCGGCGGCCGGCTGGCAGCTGAATACCTAGTGGGCTGCGGCCACCGCGCCATTGGCGTCATTGCAGGCCCCAACAGCAACCCCGAAAGCAAGCAGCGCCTGGCCGCCTTTCGCAAAAGCTTGCGCGCAGCCGGTGTGAAGCTGCCAGCGAGCCAGGTGGTCGAAGGCGATTTCCATTTCGAGTCCGGCCGCCAGTGCATGGCCGCGCTGCGGGCCGCCCAACCGGCGTTAACCGCCGTGTTCTGCCTGAATGACCAGATGGCCTTTGGCGCGCTGAACTACTGCCGCGCTGCAGGCATTGATGTGCCGTCCCAGTTGTCCTTGGTCGGCTTTGACGATGTGGAATACGCCGATCTGATCCAGCCCCGCTTGACCACCGTACACCACCCGGTCGCCGCATTGGCTCGGACTGCTGCCCAGCTGGCACTGCGCCTGGCCATGGGCGAGACCTTGACCGAAGCTCAAGGCTTGCTGGAACCCCGCCTGGTGGTGCGCGACTCCGTGCAACCTTGCTCTAAAGCTTAGTCCTTCTCAGGCCGCGTCAAATCCAGCACCGTGATGCCGACCTGCGAGCGGCAGCGTTCTGCCCAGCGTGGATCGGCCAGGCTGCGCTCCACATCTGCACGACCGGCATCCCAGTGTTCACGCACCGTGGTGCGCGAGAACTCGTAGTCCTTGGACTGGGTTTCGTAGTGCTTGCTGCGGTGGATCAGGTGCACGATGGTCAAGGCGGCCGCCGAACCAACGTTCAGCAACTGCTGCAAGTCCGGGTCGTTGGCAAATTCGGGCGGCAGTTTGGCGGCCAGTTTTTGGGCTGCGCTGGACAGCCTTTGTTGTGTGGCTACCAGGTCGGTATTGAAGCGGGTACGGCTGGCAAACTGGATGTCCTTGCCCCGCTCGGCCACCTCGCTCAAATTGCGCGGAAGCCGGCCCCGCGCACTGAACAGGTCCACCTGGAACACCAGCATGTCGTGCACCGCAGGCTGGTCGATCACGTACTGCAAAGGGGTGTTGGACACCAGGCCGCCATCCCAGTAGAAATCGCCGTCGATCTCCACCGGCGCAAAGCCGGGCGGCAGCGCGCCACTGGCCATGACGTGCTCGGGCCCCATAGGCTTGCGGGTTTGTGCCACGTCCTCCGAGTCGAAATAGGCGAAGTTGCCCGTCGTCACATGCACCGCACCGACCGACAAGCGCACCTTGTCGTTCACCTTTTGGGCATTGATGCGGTCAAAGTCCACCAGCCGCAGCAAGGTGTCGCGCAGCGGCCCGGTGTCGTAATAGCTGAGGGCTGCCGGCGTGCCATGCGGCTGAAAAGGTGCGGGCGGCACACGCGGGTTGAAGAAGCCCGGCACGCCAAACATCGACACCCAGGCCGCGCTGGACTCGTTGAAGAATTCCCGCGCCTCTATCCCATAGCTGGCGGGCAGCGGTGGTGCCAGCAGGTTCGCAGATACCCCCTCCCAAAACTCCCGCAGGCGGGCCACCCGCAGCTCGGGCCGGTTGCCCGCAATGATGGCGGCATTGATGGCACCAATGGACACGCCCGACACCCAGTCTGGGGCAATACCGTGGTCATGCAGGGCTTCGTACACCCCCGCCTGGTAGGCGCCCAGGGCACCACCGCCTTGCAGCACCAGCGTGCATTGTTCGGGATAGGGTACGGGGGAAGCGCTCATGCAAACACCTTTCAGACGCAGTAAATGCTGCATTGCAGTATAGGGTGACAGGGTAAAGCCAGGTTTACAGAAGAACCCCTTTTGCTCTCAAAAATATAGCTACCTGCGCAGATACCAATTGCGCTACAGCCCTATGGAGCTGCAAGCCGCCAGGCACCCTGCGGCAGATCCCCTAGTTGGTAGTCGCCTATTTGCACGCGTACCAAGCGCAAGGTGGGCAGGCCCACCGCCGCCGTCATGCGCCGCACCTGGCGGTTGCGCCCTTCGCAGATGCGTATCTCCAGCCAGGAGGTCGGCAGCTGCGCGCGATACCGCACCGGCGGCGTGCGGTCCCAGACAGCGGGCGGCTCCATGGCCTGGGCGCTGGCGGGCAAGGTCATGCCATCGTTGAGCAGCACGCCCTGGCGCAGCGCCTGCAGCGCCGCCTCGGTGGGCAGGCCGTCCACCTGCACCCAGTAGGTTTTGAACTGCTTGCGCCGGGGCTGGGTAATGCGCGCGTTCAACGCGCCGTCGTCGGTCAGCAGCAGCAGGCCTTCCGAATCGCGGTCCAGGCGCCCCGCCACGCGCAGGCTGGGGTCTTGGATGTACTGCGCCAGCGTCGGCCGGTCGCCATCCGGGCGGAACTGGGTCAGCACGTTGAACGGCTTGTTGAAAAGAACAACTTTGGACATGGCTAATTGCCGAAATAAGCGAAATACATTTCCACCAGCCAACCCACTACAGACAGGCCCACGCCCACCATAGAAGCCGCCAGCGTCCAACGGTTCTGGCGCGAAGGCCGGGAGCGGCGCGAAGCCAGCCGCGCCCAGCCACCCACAAAATAGTAGGCCGGGTCGAGAGCGGCGACCAGCAGCACGATGGCCAAGCCAGCGCCCTGCAGAGCACCCCATCCATCCAGGTCGTGCGCCAGCTTGAGTGTATAGACCAGCGCCACCAGCCCGCAGGCCAGCAGCAAGGCGCAACCAAGCAGCTCAGCAATCGAAAAAGGGGAACGGTCTTGCATGCGGGGTACCCAGGCCGGGCAAAACGAATAAGGCGGCAGCTTGAAAAGCCGAAGTGTGGCGACCAACATCTGCGGCAACAGGCCTGCAGCGCTTCATGCAACTTCAAACTTGTTCACGCGAAGGGCAAAGACGGTACCATAGCCAGCGAAATATTTCGTAACACATGCCCGTCGCCACAGGCATGCCACCCCGCTGTGCAGAGTTCAATGTGACCCCTCGCAAGAAAACCCTTTACGAGTTCCTGAAAGTACCCGCCACAGCCACGGATGCCGACATCCAGGCGGCTTACGAACGCGTAGGCGCCCAGTTGCAAGCACAGAAGGACCGCATCAGCCCGGATGACTTTGACTTCAAGCTCAAGGTGCTGAACGTCGCTTTCAAAACCCTGTCCTCCCCCAGCGAGCGCGCGGCGTACGACGCCAGAATCGCACCGCCCGTACCCGAGCCCTCCTCTCTACCGGCTGCGGCCCCGTTGGCCATAGCACCGCTGCCGGCCGATGCCGAAGCCATGGCCTTGCGCGCCGAAGCGATGGCACTACGGGCCGATGCAATGACCATGCGGGCCGACGCCATGGCCTTGCGTTCCGGGGCCACCGCGTCCTACCCGGCTTTCCGGGAAAGCAGCAGCTTCTCCGCCCACCTGGCAGCGTCGGCGGCTCAGCGCACAAGCTCCATGCCGCGCAAGCTGGCGATGGTCGTGGGCACCATGGTGGCAGTGCTGGCCATCGCCCAGGTCGCCACCATGGTGGTCAACAGCCGCCGGGCCGAAATGGCCGAAGCCGCCGCTGCGGCCGCCGCAGCCAATGCCCAGGCCAACGACAAGGTGCTGCTGCAGGAGTACTACCAGACCCACGGCGTACGCCCCGCAAACCGGGCCGAGCTGGAACTGCTGCAGGCCGAAGACCGCCGCAAGGACAACGAACAACGCCAGGCCGACCGCAACAAAGCCCAGGCCGAGCAGAACGCCAAACGCTTTGAAGACGAGTCTCGTCGGCGCGGCGAGCAGGTATCAGCCGAGCTGCGCATGGCCGAGCTGCAAGCCAAGGAACAGGCGCGCCGAGAAGACGAGCGCCTGGCCTGGCAGCAAAAAGAAGACCAGCGCGTAAAGGAGCAGATTGAGCGCAACCGCATCGAGCGGCAAAAGGCCGAGTGGAATAGTGTGTTGCGGCGTTAACCCACGGCGTGCGTTGCTGCTGGCAGCCTGCGCGGCCACGCTGCTGGCCCTGCCCGCTTGCAACCGGCACACCCCCATCGACGCCAAGGTCTTCGTCGGCAAATGGCATTCCTCCCGCCTGGCCACGCCCTTGTACCTGTATGCCAACGGTGAATGGGAAATCCGGCAGGACGACGGCACGGTGCTGCAATACGGCGTGTGGGAATACAAGGACCGCCACCTGTTGTGGAGCTACAAGCTGGGCAAGCAGTTTGGCCATGAGACGACGACGGTGCTGGCCGCCAGCCCGCAGGAAATCCGCCTGCAGGAAAGCGACAACAGCACCACCGTCTTCACCAAGCTCGGCCCGGTGACACACTAGCCCGTTGCACCGCACACCACATCCCATGGCCGAGCAACCCGCGAACTACTACGACATCCTGGAAGTCAGCCCCCGCGCCAGCGCGGAGGTGCTGCGCGCCGCCTACAAAAGCCTGATGCAGCGCCACCACCCGGACAAGCACGGGACCGACAGCCGCATGGCCCAACGCGCCAGCCTGATCGCCCAGGCCTATGGTGTGCTGTCGGACAGCAGCCAGCGGGCCGCATACGACGCCCAGTTGGCACGGCAGCAAGCGCCCAGGCCACCGCTGTCCGCCGCCCATGCGCCCAGCAACACCCGCCGCGCCGCCGCCCCCGCGCCACGCTCGAACTGGTACCTCTGGCTGCTGGCCACGGTGATCGCCTTGTGCGGCGCTGCAATGTGGGCGCTGTCCGGTAAAAAGCCGATCACCCGGCCAGATGCCAGCGCTGCACAGCCGGCAGCCAGCCAACCCGTGGCACAGAAGCCGGAAACCGCCAGCCCGACCACTACCGACAGCAGCAGGGCCAACGACAGCAAAGCGCCCAGCCCCCTGCAAATCGCCCTGCTGGGCTCCGACCTGCGCATCGTCCTGGCCAGCAGCGAGCCCCTGCCCGAGAACGTGGAAGCCAGCCGGCATATCCTGACCATACCGGCACTCACGGTGGACATAGGCCCGGCGGACGCCGACAAGTTTGCCAGCGCCCTCACCCAGCACAAAGAGACCGTGCTGGCCAAGCTGGCCGACAAGCTGGTCTACGCCAGCTACCCCGAACTGAAGATTGACGGCGACAAATACCTGGCCCGCTTCATCCAGGACGCGCTACGCGAGATCACCGGCACCCAGGGGCTGGACGACAAGACATCTCCCAGCGCCAACAGCACCCCGGCCAACACCGAAACACCACGCTACGGCATCGTCGCCGTCACGCTACCGGCGTCTTTCGGGCTGCGCTGACTGCAAGGAATTTAGCCTGATTAGCTGCTTGCCTCAGACACACCACCACAACCGTTCGCCCTGAGCCTGTCGAAGGGCTTGCTGATAGAGCCCTTCGACAGGCTCAGGGCGAACGGGGTCTTTCATGTGCGTACTTGCAATCTGAGGCATGTAGCTAATCAGGGAATTTAGCCCGCTAGCGCAGATAGCACCTGCGCCAGCAGCTCTTTATTCCATAGCAAACGCTTAGGGCAGCGAAGCCAGCAGCGCCGCGTTGCCGCCTGCTGCCGTGGTGTTCACCGTCAGCGTCTGCTCGGCGCAGAAGCGGTACAGGTAATGCGGGCCACCGGCTTTGGGGCCGGTGCCGCTCAAGCCTTCGCCGCCGAAGGGCTGCACACCCACCACCGCGCCGATGATGTTGCGGTTGATGTAGACATTGCCAATGTGGGCGGCGGCGGCCAGCGCGTGGGCGCGGCTGTCGATGCGGGTCTGGATGCCCAGGGTCAGGCCGTAGCCCAGGGCGTTGATCTGCTCGATCACCGCCTGCGGATCGCCCGACCAGCGCACGATGTGCAGCACCGGGCCGAAGATTTCCTGCGCCACGTCGCTCACCTGGTTCAGCTCAAAAGCCTGCGGCGCTATCAAGTTAGTAGCTGCCTGCGCAGGAGCTACCTGCGGCAAAAGCACTTTCGCGGTGGAATTCAGGCGCTGGATGTGCTTCTGGATGCCGTCGAAGGCTTCCTTGTCGATCACCGGGCCCACGTCGGTCGCCCACGCTGCGGTATTGCCCAGCACCAGCTCTTTTGCCGCCCCCTGGACCATCTCGATCACGTGGTCGGCAATCGCATCGTGCACGCACAGCAGACGCAGAGCCGAGCAGCGCTGCCCGGCGCTACGGAAGGCGCTTTGCACCACGGCATCGACCACCTGCTCGGGCAGCGCGGTGCTGTCCACCAACATGGCGTTGATGCCGCCGGTTTCAGCGATCAGCGGCACGATGGGGCCGTCTTTGGCGGCCAGCGCGCGGTTGATGATGCGGGCTACCGGGGTCGAGCCGGTGAACACCACGCCGGCGATACCGGGCAGCGCCACCAGGGCCGCGCCCACAGTTTCGCCAGGGCCGTGCAGCAGCTGCACCGCGCCCTCAGGCACACCGACCGAGTGCAGCAGGCGCACGGCTTCCAATGCGACGAACGGGGTTTGCTCGGCCGGCTTGGCCAAGACCGTGTTGCCGGTGGCAAGTGCCGCCGCGACCTGGCCCATGAAGATGGCCAGCGGGAAGTTCCAGGGGCTGATACAGACCCAGACGCCGCGCGCGCTCAGGCGCAGCTCGTTGGTTTCACCCGTGGGGCCGGGCAAGGCGACGGGGGCCATGATGCGCTCGGCCTCGTCGGCGTAGAAGCGCAGGAAGTCCACGGCTTCGCGCACTTCGGACACGGCGTCGCCCCAGGTCTTGAAGGCTTCTTTCACCAGGATGGCGCAAAAGCGTGGCATCTGGTGTTCCAGCGCGTCGGCGCTCTGGCGCAGCAGGGCGGCGCGCTCGGCAACCGGGGTTTTGCTCCATATTTTGTAGCTAGCTGCGCTGGTGGAATATGCGCTAGCGGCCTGTTTTGCATCAAACTCTGGCACCGAGGGAACGGTCAGGTTGTCATAGGCGGTTTGCAGCGCGGCGCGCTGGGTAGCGACTTCCAGATCCAAACCGGCGCTATTTTTGCGGCCGGTACCAAACAGCTTGGGCGGCAGCACAAAGGCGGACTCTGGCTCCAGGCGCAGGGGCGACACCAGAATTTCCTCCATGCCCACCGACTCGTCGGCCAGCTGGTGCACGAAGGACGAGTTCGCGCCGTTCTCCAGCAGGCGGCGCACCAGGTAGGCCAGCAGGTCGCGGTGCTTGCCCACCGGGGCGTACACGCGGCAGCCAATCAGCGGATTCTTCAGCACCTCGCGGTACACGCCCTCGCCCATGCCGTGCAGGCGCTGCAGCTCGAACGGGTTGCCGCTCTTGGCCGCCAGGCTCAGGATGGCGGCGATGGTGGCGGCGTTGTGCGTGGCGAATTGCGGGTAGATGGCATCGGGCGCGTCCAGCAGCGCCTTGGCACAGGCCAGGTACGACACATCGGTGTGGTGCTTGTGCGTGAACACCGGGTAGTGCGGCAGACCCAGCTCTTGGGCGCGCTTGATTTCCGAATCCCAGTACGCGCCCTTGACCAGGCGGCACATCAGGCGCAGCTTGTATTTGCGGCCGATGCTGGCGATATGCTGGATCAGCTCCAGCGCCCGGGTTTGGTAGGCCTGCATGGCCAGGCCAAAGCCGCGCCACTGCGGCTGGTGCTGGGCCACCAGCGCAGCCAGGGCTTCAAACACGTCGAGCGACAGCTCCAGGCGGTCCACTTCTTCGGCGTCGATGGTCAGGTTGATGTTGGCACGGGCGGCTTGTTCGCACAGGCTCCAGACGCGCGGCACCAGCTCGGCCAGCACGCGTTCGCGCTGGGTCCACTCGTAGCGTGGGTGCAGGGCGCTGAGCTTGATGGAAATACCATCATTCTTCTCGGTAGCGCCCGTCTTATCTGCGCGGCCAGCTATGGCTTCGATAGCATTTTTGTAACTTTGCAGGTAGTTCAACGCATCGGCATCGGTGCGTGCACCCTCGCCCAGCATGTCGTAGCTGTAGGTCAATTGGGACTGCTTTTTACGGGCCGCATCGGCTTCGTCCATGGCGTCGCCAATGGTCTGGCCGAGCACGAACTGGCGGCCCAGCAGCTGCACGGCACGCACGGTGGCGGCGACCACGGTCTTGGCGCCCAACTTGGTCAACAAACCGTGGGGCGCTTCGGCGTCGGGCAGGAATTTTTTCGACAAGGCTATGGCGCTACTGGACAGCTTGGCCAGCGTAGAGCGGCCCAACACCTGGGCGGCTCCGGTTTCGTCCATGCCGTCAAAGTCGGCACGGCCCAATTGGTCGGCTGTCAGGGCGATGGCGGTTTCAGCATCAGGCACGCGCAGCAGGGCTTCGGCCAGGCGCATCAGGGCCAAACCTTCGGCACTGGAAATGGGGTATTCGCGCAGCAGGCTTTCCATGGCCCAGAACGGCGGCGGGTTGTCGCGCACAGCCTGTACCCAGGGGCGCGCGGGGGCGGAGGCTATGGCCCAGTCCAGCGCACCCGACAAGGCGGCAAGACGGTGGGCAACGACTTCGGCCTCGGGCCGGTAAGGGGTGGGCAGACGCATGGTGAACTCCGGTGGAAATGAGGAACAACAAATTGCAACATCCGCTAGTTTGCCGCGCATACACCCGATAATTTCACCAAATTTTTAATGCAAACTAGTTTAAAAAACTACGCCCATGCTATTGAGCGATTCCAGGAAAGGCGTTGCGCAGCCCCGAAATGAGCATCTCCACCGCCATCGCCGCCAGCAGCAGTCCCATCAGCCGCTCCAGCGCGATCAGGCCGGATTTACCCAGGCGCCGCGCCAGGGCGCTGGCCGATAGCAGCACCAGCCAGACCACCACCATGCTGAGTGCAATGGCGGCAGCCCAGGTCCAGGCGCGCTCGGGCTGGCGCGAGGCCAGCAGCAACACCGTGGCCAGCGAGGACGGACCGGCAATCATCGGAATGGCCAAGGGCACCAGCACCGGCTCGCCCTCTTCCTCCGGGCCGGAGAAGCTAACCCCCATGCTGGGGAACGCCATGCCCATAGCGATCAGGAACAGGATCACGCCGCCCGCAATCTCCAGCGAAGCGTCAGTGAGGTGCATGACGTGCAGCAGCCGGTCTCCACCCCACATGAAGACCAGCAAAATCACCAGCGCAAAAAAGCATTCGCGGCTGACGACGGCAAAGCGCCGCTCGCGCGGCGTATTGCGCAACAGGCTGAGCACGATGGGCACGTTGCCCAGAGGGTCGAGCACGATCAACAAGACCATCAAGGCCGAATAGAAATCGTGCTGCATGGCGATTAGCTGTTGGCGGGCGACACCTGGCGCATCAGCGTGCTCTTGCCGAACAGGCTTTCCACCAGGTCCACGGCCAGTTCAGCCGTCTGGTTGCGCACGTCCAGCGCCGGGTTCAGCTCGACGATGTCCAGCGAGGCCAACAGGCCGGTGTCGGCAATCATCTCCATGCACAGCTGGGCTTCACGGTAGTTGGGGCCGCCACGCACGGTGGTGCCCACGCCGGGGGCGATGTCGGGGTCGAGAAAGTCCACGTCCAGGCTGATGTGCAGATGGGTGTTTTCATCCAGTCCGTCCAGCGCCATTTCCATGGTGTGGCGTATGCCCATCTCGTCAATGAAGCGCATGTCGAAGACTTCGATGCCGATCTCGTGCACAAAACGCTTTTCGCCTGCGTCCACACTGCGGATGCCGATTTCGACGATTTCCGACGGGCTGATGGCGGGCACATGGCCACCGATTTCGATCAGCGACTTCGGGCCATGGCCGCACAGGCAGGCGACCGGCATGCCGTGGATGTTGCCGCTGGGCGTGAGGGCCGCAGTGTTGAAGTCGGAATGCGCGTCCAACCACAGCACGCGCAGCTTCTTGCCGGTTTCACGGCAGTGGCGCGCTACCGCGCTGATCGAGCCAATGCCCAGGCAATGGTCGCCACCGAGCATGATGGGCATGCGGCCCGATTGCAGCTCGAAGTGCACCACCTTGTGGACCAGCTCGTTCCACTGGGCGACTTCCGGCAGATGGCGGTAGCCATCCACGGGTTCTTGCCAGGGGTTGGCCGGGCCACGGATATTGCCGCAGTCGCGCACATCCAGGCCCGCCAATTCCAGGGCCTGGGCCAGGCCCGCAACGCGCAAGGCCTCGGGCCCCATGCGGGCGCCCCGCGTGCCGGCACCGATGTCGGTGGGAACGCCAATCAGGCTCACGCCCTTACTCGAAGATGTCATGCTGCTACTGCTTCCGGTGAGAGTGCTGGTGCGGATACCCCGGTCTTTACAACCGAGGGACGTACCAAACTATACAAATCTTTGGGGTCGTCCAGCCCAGGAATCAGCGCCAAGCGCTGGCCCAAGCCAAGCTCTTGTGCAGTGTCGCGCATAAAGCGCAGTGCGGAGTAGTCCTCCAGCGCAAAACCTACCGAATCGAAGACCGTAATTTGCGCCTCGCTGCTACGGCCCACGGCCTTGCCGCTGAGGACTTGCCACAGCTCGGTCACGGCAAAGTCGGCTGGCAGCTGTTGCAGGTCACCTTCGATGCGGGTTTGCGGCTCGTATTCCACGAAGACGCTGGCAGCGCGCAGCACGTCGGGGTGCAGCTCGGTCTTGCCGGGGCAGTCACCACCCACGCCGTTGATATGCATGCCAGGCTCCAGCATGTCCGGCGTGAGGATGGTGGCATTGGTCTTGTCGGCGGTCACGGTGGTCACGATGTCAGCACCGCGCACGGCCTCTAAGGTGCTGGCACAGACCACAACCTTCAAGGCGGTGCCGCGCAGGTTGTCCACCAGCTTGGCCGTGGCCAGCGAGTCGGTGTCGAACAAGCGCACTTCTTCGATCCCCATCAGGTGGTGGAAAGCCAGGGCCTGGAACTCGCTTTGAGCGCCATTGCCAATCAGCGCCATGCTGCGGCTGTTCGGGCGGGCCAAAGCACGCGCGGCGACCACGGAGGTGGCGGCGGTGCGGATGGCGGTGGTGAGGGTCAGCTCGCTCAGCAGCTCAGGTACGCCGGTGGCCACGCTGGCCAGTACGCCAAACGCCATGACCGTCGGCAGGCCGTGCAGCGCATTGTTCTTGGGGTGGCCGTTGACGTATTTGAAAGCGTAGCTGTGGTCGTCGGCAATCGGCATCAGCTCGATCACGCCTTCGGCGGAATGGCTGGCGACGCGGGCACATTTGTCAAAAGCCTGCCAGCGCAAAAAATCGGCCTGGATGGTGTCGGCCATGCCGCGCAAGCAGGCGGACAGCCCCTTTCGTTGGACGATGCTGGCCACGTCTTGGGCGCTAAGGAATTGGGTGGGGACTAGTGCGATGTTGTGCATGGTGCAGGTCTTTCTAGGAATGCACGCAGTGTCGCAACAGAGACTGTCAATGTACATCGTCAATATTGCCATCTTTTAGACAAAAAACTATCGTTTTGCTATAAATTTCTATCTAAATGACAATTCAGGATAAAAAAAAGCCACCCGGAAAACCGGGTGGCTTTTTTGCATAACTAAATCCAAACCGGCTTAAGCCGGCAGGGAATTAGAAAGCGTGGCGAACGCCCACAGCGAACACGTCAGACTTCAGATCAGCAGCGCCGTCTTGCTTAGCCTTGGAGTAGTTCAAAGCGGTGTACACGGAGGTACGCTTGGACAGGCTGTAGGAAGCGCCAACTGCGAAACCGTTGCCGGTCACGTCGTTGATGCCAGCCAATTCGCTCTTGGAGTGAGCGTAACCAGCGGACACAACCAGAGCTGCGCCAACTGGAATGTCAGCACCGATTTGGTACACGCGTTGCTTGTCGAAACTGACGCTGTTGAAACCGGCAACCAAACCATTGGTCGTGGTGTTCTTCACATCACGGTAGCTAGCCAAGATCTTGGCAACGCCCAGATCGTACGTAGCGTTCAGGAAGGTGTCCTTGTTGTTCTTGCCGGTACCAATGAAGGTCTTCTTGTCTTGTTGGTGAGCGAGACCAATGTACAAAGGACCAGCAGCATATTGAACGTTCACAGCTGCAACGCCTTCAGCGCTTTGGTTAGCCGTCTTGTTTTCACCCAGAGCGTAGCTGACTGCACCGGAGAAACCGGAGAAGCTAGGCGTCAGGTACTTGATTTGGTTGTTGGGGTTGGAGTTGTAGCCGGACTCGATGAACACGGAAGGCGAGAAAGCCGAGTCAAACACTGCGTGAGCAGCGCCGTTGATGTCATCACGTGCGGTGTAGTCGTTACCCAGGCGGATTTCACCGAAACCACCGGAGAAGCCAACCCACGATTGACGGTTGAACTGGGCGCCAGCAGCGGCACCGGTGCTCGCGTCAAAACCGTTTTCCAGAACGAAGTTGGCCTTCAAGCCACCGCCCAGATCTTCGGAACCCTTCAGGCCCCAACGGCTGGTGGAAACGCCACCGCTGGACAAGGTGTTTTGACGAACAGCGGCAGCACCTGCAACGCTATTGATTTCGTCTTTGCCAGACTGCAAGCTCAAGTCAACGATGCCATACAGGCTCACCGACGACTGGGCCATTGCAGCACCAGTGGAAGCCAGAACGGCCAAAGCAATCAAACTCTTTTTCATGGGATTTTCCTAACGGGTTGAAAAATTGGTGTTTGAAGTTTGCCCCCAAAACACATAGCAACCCGCAATAACCCTGCAATTTCTTCAGAACCTGTTGTTATTGAGATACAACTTCACGGACCTTTCACACACCAAACGTTAGCAATTACTTTTTTTGAATCCAATTGTTAATGCTGTGTGTAGTTATGAAAAGAGACGGTGTTTTAACCATAATTTCTCAAGATCCCGTCATCGTCGATACGCCGGAATGCCCCCATGATCACTTGGTCTATCAGGGAAGCCCCCCCGGCTAGGGGTGGCTTTCAAAGCAAGCCGGACAAGCCGGCATCTACTTAAAACGAGTGATTCAGGCCTACCGTGTAGATGTCGGTCTTGACCTTGTCGCCAACCGCAGGCTTGCTTTGTTCCCACATTGCGCCGGTGTACAAGAAGGTGCGCTTGGACAGGCTGTACTTCGCACCCAGACCCAGGCCGTCACGCTTCGTTCCACTGACGCCATTCGTGTCCTTATCCTTCGAATAAGCATAGCCGGTGGACAGAACTAAAGCTGGGCCAACGGGAACGTCCACACCGAATTGGAATTGATTGGACTTCAAGTCCAGATCGGTCGTGTTTTGGTTGTAGCTACCTTCGAGCTTCACGACGCCGAGATCATATGACGCGTTAAAAAGCACGTCTTTGTACGAAGCTGCGCCAGTACGGCCAGCTGTAGTGTGTGCCTTGCTGTCTTCTTGGTAAGCCAAGCTCAGGTACAGAGGACCGCCGGTGTACTGCACATTCACAGCAGCAACGCCCTTAGCGCTGGTCGTAGCCGTCTTGTTTTCACCCAATGCATAGCTCGCAGCAACAGTCACGCCACCAAAGCTGGGGGAGCTGTACTTGATCATGTTGCCTGGCTTGCCGTTGTAGGCAGCACCGTTCTGCCACACGGTGTAAGCAGGAGCCAACAGGCCGTCCCACAGCGGATCGCTGTTGATGGCAGTGTCATCGTACGCCGTACCGGTATTGCCGAAATCGAACTCACCAAAAGATCCCGCCAGACCGACATACGACTGCCGGTTAAAAATAGAGCCAGCCTTACCAGTACCGGTGTCCACGTTAAAGCCACTTTCCAGATTGAAGACAGCCTTCAAGCCGCCGCCCAAATCTTCAGCGCCTTTGAGCCCCCAACGGCTACCGTTAATGCCGCCGCTCTCCAGCAAGGTTTTACGCAAGTCGTTTGCCTTTGTAGACTGCAAATTCACATCAATGATGCCGTACAACGTGACCGAAGACTGGGCCATCGCAGCACCAGTCGAAGCCAACACGGCCAAGGCAATCAGACTCTTCTTCATGGGAAATTCCTAATAGATAAAAATTGGTAGAAATAGTGGCCCCAATCGGCCACAACGCGAACTGATAGAGCCACGGTCGACATCACGTCCATGGTTTGCTGTTATTTGCTTACTGCTTTCCAGCCGTTACACAATTAACGTAGCATTAATGCAAATCCCATGCCACAAATCGCCAGCGCACTAGCAGCAAAAGCACGCAAGATTGGCGATTTTTGGCTATTTCATGTCCATTAGCAGCAAAATGACACCATGGACGCAACCGACCAACAGCTCATCTCTCTACTGCGCAAGGACGCTCGCACCACAGTGGCAACCCTTGCGCACAAGCTTGGCGTGTCACGCGGCACCGTCACCAACCGCATTACGAAACTGGAAGATGCCGGCGTCATCGTCGGCTACACCATACGGCTGCGGCCCGACGCACAGCCCAATGAGATCCGCGCCTGGATGGGTATTGCCGTAGCAGGCAATGCCACACGCGCAGTCATTGACAGCCTACTGGGTGAACCCGGTGTGGCCGCACTGCACGACACCAACGGCCGCTGGGATTTGCTAGCAGAGCTGCGTGCAGCCAACCTTGCCGAGCTATCGCAAGTACTGGAACGTATCCGCTTGGTACGCGGCATCAGTGCCACAGAGACCAGCATCCACCTTGAAACCTACCGCTTGTCGTGACCAGCACCCTTTTAGACCTAGACCGCATCGACCTGAAAATCCTGGACTTTCTGCAGGAAGATGGGCGCATCTCCAACCTCAAGCTGGCTGAAAAGGTCAGCCTGTCGCCCACTGCCGTGCTGGCGCGAGTGCAACGCCTGACGAAAGAGGGCTACATCCTGGGCTACGAGGCTCGTCTCAACCCCCTGCAGTTGGGCGCGTCCATGATGGTCTTCGTCGAGGTTCTACTGGACCGCACCACACCAAACGTCTTCGAAGCCTTCAAAGCGGCGGTGCAAGTGCGTCCCGAAATCATGGAGTGCCATATGGTCGCGGGCGGCTTTGATTACCTGCTCAAGACCCGCATGGCCGACATGCTGGCCTACCGCGAGTTTGCAGGCACTGTGTTGTGGCAGCTGCCCGGGGTTCGCGAAACCCGCACCTACGCCGTCATGGAAGAAGTGAAGAACTCCACCCGTCTGCGCCTGGGCTGAGCCCCCCTCAAGCGGGGTAGCTGCGTCCACCAAAAATCGCAGTCCCCACGCGCACCATGCTGCTGCCCGCCAGCACTGCGGCCTCCAGATCCGCGCTCATGCCCATGGACAAGGTATCAAAGCGGTCCACCCCAGGCAATGCGGCCGCCACGATGGCGTCGAACAGGGCGCGGGTTTGCTGGTGCACCGCCAGTTGCTGCGCAAACTCGGACAAGGGCTCCGGTATCGACATGATGCCGCGCAGACACAGGCGGGGCAAAGCGGCAACCTGGGCGGCCAAGGCCTGGACCTGCCCGGGCTCCACACCCGACTTGGTAGGCCCGCCATCGACGTTCACCTGTAGGCAAACATTCAAAGGCGGCAAATGGACCGGGCGCTGGTCACTGAGCCGCTGCGCGATCTTCAAACGGTCTACGGTATGTACCCAATCGAAGTTCTCTGCAACCAGCCGGCTCTTGTTGCTCTGGATCGGGCCTATGCAGTGCCACTCCAGCGGCAGATCGCGCAGGGCAGCCATCTTGTCCACCGCTTCCTGGATGTAATTCTCACCAAAACAAGTCTGGCCCGCTGCATGGGCTTCACGCACGGCGGACGCGCC
Organism: Rhodoferax sp. SPJ21; assembly: GCF_058216335.1. NCBI lineage: Bacteria > Pseudomonadati > Pseudomonadota > Betaproteobacteria > Burkholderiales > Comamonadaceae > Rhodoferax > Rhodoferax sp. SPJ21. Next base: position 763,020 of record NZ_JBYZMO010000002.1, on the reverse strand, counting down.
CCAGGTCTTGGATACGGCCAGCAAAGTCACCGCGTCGGTGGGGCGCTGCGCCTGCGCGCAGGCGGCAGAAATCCTTTCTAAGACCTGCTGGAGATTGTGGCTAATGGTCGTCATAATCAAAGCCCACAGCGTACCAAAACATCGAGGGATCCGTGGACATCACCCAACTGCTTGCGTTCAGCGTAAAAAACAAGGCCTCCGACTTGCACCTGTCCGCGGGGTTGCCCCCCATGATCCGGGTGCACGGGGATGTTCGGCGCATCAATGTGGAGCCACTGGACCACAAGACCGTTCACGCCATGGTGTACGACATCATGAGCGACAGCCAGCGCAAGCATTACGAAGAATTTCTGGAGGTGGACTTCTCCTTCGAAATCGAGGGTCTGGCGCGCTTCCGCGTGAATGCATTCAACCACGCCCGTGGCGCAGGCGCCGTGCTGCGGACCATCCCGTCCAAGATCCTGACCCTGGACCAATTGAACGCCCCCAAGATCTTTGCCGACCTAGCGCTCAAGCCCCGGGGCATGGTGCTGGTCACAGGTCCCACAGGCTCGGGCAAATCCACCACCCTGGCAGCCATGGTCAACCACCTGAACGAAACCGAGTACGGCCACGTCCTGACCGTGGAAGACCCTATTGAATTCGTACACGAGTCCAAAAAATGCCTGGTCAACCAGCGTGAAGTAGGCCCGCACACCCTGAGCTTTTCCAACGCATTGCGTTCAGCACTGCGTGAAGATCCAGACGCCATCCTGGTGGGTGAAATGCGCGACCTGGAAACCATCCGACTGGCGATGACGGCGGCCGAAACCGGCCACCTGGTGTTTGGCACTCTGCACACCTCCAGCGCGGCCAAGACCATAGACCGGATCATTGACGTGTTCCCAGCCGAAGAAAAGGAAATGATCCGAGCCATGCTGTCGGAATCCTTGCAAGCGGTCATTTCCCAGACGCTGTGCAAAACCAAGGACGGCCAGGGCCGCGTGGCAGCGCATGAAATCATGCTGGGCACCAGCGCCATCCGCAACCTGATCCGTGAAGCCAAGGTGGCACAGATGTACTCCACCATCCAAACCGGCAACGGTGTTGGCATGCAGACGCTGGACCAGAACCTGACCGACTTGGTGCGTCGCAATATCATCAGCCCGGCCGAGGCCCGGGGCAAAGCGAAAATACCGGAAAACTTCCCCGGCTGAACACTGACCATTGGAGCGCCCCATGAAGGGTATTCTCGAGTTTCTACTCAATAAAAAAGAACCAGAGCCCGGCGCGACCACCCCCGACTCGGTGCTGTTCACCACGGCCTTCAACGGCCAGGATGTGGACCCGTCCATGCTGGTGCCCTGGGATGCGCGCGCCGTCGAAGTCGGCGCCAAGCGCCTGGCCTCCTCCAGCAGTGTCAAGCTGCTGCAAAACCTATGGGCCAAAGACAAGAATATGGAGCACCTGGAAGCGGCCTCCATCGAGCGCATGGAACGCTTTTGCCAGTTTGCCGTGGTACCCGGCGGACGAGACATCATCCGCCAGGGCGAATACGGCAACTTCATGGTCGTCTTGCTCAAGGGCACCATCGCCATCGACCGGCTACAGCCCTGGGGAGAGCATCTTCGCCTGGCAGAAGCCAAGCCGGGTGACATCCTGGGTGAAATGTCGCTGTTGGACAGCGGCATGCGGTTTTCTGCCTGCACCACCCTGGACGACTGCGAGATCGCCGTGCTCAGCGCCGAGTCCATGGACGACATGATGAACACCGACCCCCGTCTTGCTGCCAGCCTGATTGCCTTGCTGGCACGCAAACTCTCGCTGCGCCTGCGCGCCATCAGCGCCCGGTTCAGTGACCGACCCAACTAAAAGGGCAACACAATGGAACGTGACCAGGCCAGCAAGTTCATCAACGACCTTCTGAAATTGATGGTCAGTCGCAGCGGCAGCGACCTGTTCTTGACCGCAGAATTCCCACCTGGCATCAAGGTCGATGGCAGCGTCACCAAGGTTTCGCCCCAGCCACTGACCTCGGCCCACACCTTGGCGCTGGCCCGCGCCATCATGAGCGACAAGCAAGCAGCCGAGTTCGAGCGCACCAAGGAATGCAACTTTGCCATTTCCCCTGCTGCGATTGGCCGATTCCGGGTCAACGCCTTCATGCAGCAAGGCAAGGTTGGACTGGTGATACGTGTCATACCCAACTCCGTGCCCACCATCGACGGCATGGGCCTGCCGCCCGTACTGAAAGACGTGGTCATGAGCAAGCGCGGCCTGTGCATCCTGGTGGGCGCCACCGGCTGCGGCAAGACCACCACCCTGGCCGCCATGGTGGACTGGCGTAACGACCAATCCTTTGGACACATCATCACCATCGAAGATCCAGTGGAGTTTGTGCACGCCCACAAGAATTGCGTGGTGACCCACCGCGAAATCGGGCTGGACACAGACAACTGGGACATCGCACTGAAGAACACCCTGCGCCAGGCACCCGATGTGATCATGATGGGCGAAATACGCGACCGTACCACCATGGAGCACGCCATCGCATTCTCGGAAACCGGCCATCTGTGTCTGGCCACGCTGCACGCCAACAACTCCAACCAGGCGCTGGAGCGGATACTCAACTTCTTCCCCGAAGACCGCCGCCCCCAACTGCTGATGGACTTGTCGCTGAACTTGCGCGCCATCGTGTCGCAACGCCTGGTGCCACGCCAAGACAACAAGGGCCGCACAGCAGCGGTCGAAATCTTGCTGAATACGCCGCTGATCTCTGACCTGGTATTCAAGGGTGAAGTCTCGGAAATCAAGGAGGTGATGAAGAAAAGTCGCAACCTCGGCATGCAGACTTTTGACCAGTCCTTGTTCGATGCCTACGAAAGCCAGCTCATCAGCTACGAAGATGCCCTGCGCAACGCCGACTCGCTCAACGACCTGCGCCTGCAGATCAAGCTCAACAGCCAGCGTGCCAAGACCCAGGACCTGGCGGCGGGCACGGAACATTTCGCGATTGTTTAGGCTCACCCCCAGGCTACACACTGCGTGTTTCCGCCAACCCCACTTGCATCGGTTTGCCAAAACCGATGCGACATGCAGGGGGCGATACCAGTGGCCTGGCGAAGCCAGTTCCACGGTATCTCGCGGGGCATGCGTTCCGTCTATTAGTTCCGTCTCATTATTGATATGTCCAGTACCAACCCGAAAACCTACGATTCCGTTCCTTCCAAAAAAGTCGCCTTCATCGGCCTGGGCGTCATGGGCTACCCCATGGCGGCGCATCTGGCCTTGGCCGGACATGCGGTCACGGTGTACAACCGCACCACTACAAAATCCATAGCATGGTGCGCAGAATATTTCAGCACTACAGCCCCAAAACATGCTGAAACCCCACGGCTGGCAGCAATAGGTGCCGACATCGTTTTTTGCTGCGTGGGCAATGACGATGACCTGCGCGCCGTCACTCTGGGCGCCGACGGTGCGTTTGCCGGCATGGAGCCAGGTGCCATTTTTGTGGACCACACCACGGCATCGGCCGAAGTCGCGCGCGAGCTGGATGGTGCCGCACGCACGCTGGGCCTGCGCTTCATCGACGCGCCCGTATCCGGCGGCCAGGCGGGTGCGCAGAATGGCCTGCTGACAGTCATGTGCGGTGGCGATGCACAGGCATTTGACGCTATCGCCCCGACAGCCATGGCCTTCTCCCGCGCCATCACCCGGGTCGGCGAAAGCGGCGCCGGCCAACTGGCCAAGATGGTCAACCAAATCTGCATTGCTGGGCTGGTACAAGGCCTGAGCGAGGCCGTGGCCTTCGGCCAGCGCGCTGGTCTGGACATGCTGCAGGTGCTGGAGGTGATTGGCAAGGGCGCCGCCCAAAGCTGGCAGCTGGACAACCGTGGCAAGACCATGGTGGCCGACAAGTTCGATTTCGGCTTCGCGGTGGACTGGATGCGCAAGGACCTGGGCCTGGTGCTGGACGAGGCCAAGCGCAACGGCGCGCGCCTGCCTGTGACGGCCCTGGTGGACCAGTTCTATGCCGATGTGCAGCTGATGGGTGGCCAGCGCTGGGACACGTCCAGCCTGATCAAGCGCCTCAAGTAATTCCGCGTTTCACCCGACCATAAAAAAGCCCCCGGCATCTGGATGCCGGGGGCTTTTTTTTATGGTGCCAGGACTCAGGAAGCCGGCGTTGCCGTGCTCACCGGAGCCGGTTGGGGAACGGCGTTCTTCAACTCGTCCTCGCTCAGCACTTCAAACACGCGCACCACTTTCTGCACGCCGCTGACGTTGCGGGCCAGCTCGGTGGCCCGGTCAGCCTCGCGCTGCGAAACACGGCCCATCAGGTAGACCGTGCCTCGCTCGGTCACCACCTTGAACACATTCGACTGCAGGTCACGCGCATCGACCAGTGCAGCCTTGACCTTGCCCGTCACCAGGGTGTCAGACGACCGCTGCGACAGCGAGGTCGAGCCCAGCACTGCCACCTCGTTCACTACCGAACGCACGTTGTCCACCTTCAGCACCAGGTCATCGAGCTTTTGCTTGTCGGCAGCGGTGGGTACTTCACCGGTCAGCAAGACCTGGCGGTTGTAGCTGGTCACGTTGATGTGGGCCTGCTCGCTCAGCGCCTGGCCGATACGGTTGTTGGAGCGCAGCTCGATGCCCTCGTCTTCCAGCTGTGCACCGGACGTGCGGCGGTCCGTGGCCACCATGGTCGAGCCCACAAATGCACCTCCCATCACCAGCGGCACGCACGCCGAAAGGCTCGCACCCAATACCACCGAAGCCACGCAAGTCAAATAAAACGGACGCATAGTGTCTTTCAAATTCAAAGGGGTTAAAAAGCCTAGAGAGGCGCCTCAAGGTCGCCTAGCAGCTGCGAGTCCACGCCGTCGCACAAGCAGTGCAAGACCAGCAAATGGACTTCCTGGATGCGGGCCGTACGGTCGTGCGGCACGCAGATGTGCACGTCGGTCTCCCGCAGTGCCGCGCCCATCTTACCGCCGCCCTTACCGGTCAAGGCCACCACGGTCATCTCGCGCTCGTGGGCAGCCTCGATGGCCGCCAGCACATTGGCCGAATTGCCGCTGGTGGTTATCGCCAGCAGCACGTCGCCCGGCTGCCCCAGGGCGCGCACCTGCTTGGAGAAGATCACATCGAAGTTGTAGTCGTTGCCGATAGCGGTGAGGATGGAGCTATCGGTGGTCAGCGCGATCGCGCCGAGCTCGGGCCGCTCACGCTCGAAACGGCCCACAAACTCTGCAGCGAAATGCTGTGCATCGGCTGCCGATCCGCCGTTGCCGCAGGCCAGCACCTTGCCGCCGCTGGTCACACTGGCCAGCATGGCCTGGATGCCCGCCGCAATCGGCTTGCTAAGGGGTTGCGCAGACTGGTATTTGAGGTCGGCGCTGTCGATGAAATGCTGCTGAATACGTTGTTCAATCATGGTCAGCGATGATACCCCCGCCCTATGTAGTCACGGTGTAGCTACGAGGTAAGCCGCGTTTCAACCCGCGTCGAACGCGGCGCGTAGCCATTGCAGGCCTTGCGCCTCCAGCACCACCACGTCAAAACGGCAGGGCGGTGGCGTAGCCAGGCCCAGCAAATAATGGCGCGCCGCCAGCACAATGCGCTTTTGCTTGGTAGCGCTGACGCTGGCCGCAGCGCCGCCGAACCCCGCGTGGGCGCGCTTGCGCACCTCGACAAACACCAGCGTACCGTCGGGTGCGCGCATCACCAGATCGATTTCACCGCCGCCTCGCCCGGGCGTCCGATAATTGCGCTCCAGCAGACGCAGGCCCTGGGCCTGCAAATGCGCCAGCGCCTGGTTTTCGGCCGCATCACCGGCCTGTTTGGTGGTCGGCGCAGTGCCGGTACGAACCAGAGCTAATTTTTTGAGGAAACCCATTGAGCGCTTCTTTTGCTTCCGCCTTGAACGCCGCCCACGAGGCCGCGTCTTCGCAGCATTATCCGGCGGGCACGCTCTACATCGTGGCCACGCCGATTGGCAACCTGTGCGACATCAGCCTGCGCGCCCTGCATGTGCTGGGCCTGGTGGATGCGATTGCCTGCGAAGACACGCGCCACACCCAGTCCCTGCTACGTGCCTACGGCATCGACAAGCCCTCGGCCCAGCTGCTGGCAGTGCACCAGCACAACGAGTCCGAGGCCGCCCAGAACGTGGTGCGGCGCCTGCAGCAGGGCGAGCGCATCGCCTATGTGAGCGACGCAGGCACGCCTGCCATCAGCGACCCCGGCGCCCGCGTGGCCGCCGCAGCACGGGCCGTGGGCCTACCCGTGGTGCCGCTGCCCGGTGCCAGCAGCATCACCACCGCGCTCAGCGCCGCCGGCATCGTGCAAGACACGGGCTTTGTGTTCATCGGCTTTCTGTCCAGCAAGGCGGCCGAGCGCGATACCGCGGCCCAGGGCCTGCTAGCCGAGCCCCGCGCCGTGGTGCTGCTGGAAGCCCCGCACCGCATCGAGGCGCTGGCCCGCAGCCTGGCCTGCCTGGGCGCACGGCCCGTCACCATGGCGCGCGAGTTGACCAAGCAGTTTGAAGAAATTGCCACCGTCCCGGCGCAGGATCTGCCCAGCTGGCTGGCGGCCCAGGCATCGCGCACACGCGGAGAATTTGTGGTGGTGGTGCACCCAGCCCCACCCTCCGAGACGCCAGAACAAGACCTGCGCGTACTCAAGCTGCTGCTGGCCGAGCTACCTCTAAAAACTGCGGTGCAACTGTGTGCCGACATCACCGGCCAGCCGCGCAAGCTCTTGTACAGTGCCGCCCTGGCGTTGAAGCCGGCGCCCGAGGAAGACTCCTAAAATAATAGCTGCCGGCGCAGGTATTACCTGCGCTGCAGGCCTATTTCTTTTAAGACTTTCGGCGCGGCCAGAGAAAGCTCAACGGCTGCTGGCGCACCCGCTGCCACACGGCCGAACGCAGGCGCAGGCGGTCCAGGCCGCTGACGCTGTGGGCGCCCAGCGCCAGCTGCAGGGCCAAGTAGAAGCTCACCGTCAGATTCAGCGCGCCAATCAGCGGAATCGCCGCAACGCACCACCAGAAAGCCGACATAGTCCACACCTGGGAGCCCACCGCCGAAGCCGCCGCAGCCAGTTGACCCGACGACAAAGTGACGTGGCGGGCCTCCAGCCCCAGGCCCACAAAAGCCAGCACCGGCGGCAACAGACCCAGCATGAAACCCAATGAAATGTTCGACGCAAAGCCCGAAATGTGCTCCCGCATGAAATGCGCCCAGCGGTCGGCCCGCGCCACGCCCAGCACGGCGGTGATGCGCGGGTTGTAGCGCAGGGCAGAGTCCAAGCGGTGCAACACAAACCAGTTCTCCGTCGCGCCAGCAATCAGGCTGGCCAGGAACAACAACACCCCGGTGAACGCCGCAAATAGCAAGGTGCTGGGCGTGAGCAGGTGCAGGGTCTGGAACACATGTGCGGCCTCAGCCTTGCTGATCATGGGTTTGCCGCCCAGCCACAGCATGCCAAAACTGATCAGGCAGACACAGGGCACAACCATGCCCACATTGCCCAGCACGGCCGCCACCTGGGAGCGCACCAGGTGGGTCACCTCGTCCACAAATTCGTCCACCGCACTGCCGCCGCTCAGGTCCTTGAGCTTGGCCGCCATGGCCGGCGCTGTCATGGCCGGTTGCTTGGTGGCCAGCGTCCAGTGCAGCAGCTGGATCAGCACAAAGCTGGCCGCATACATCAGGCCGGACGCCATGCCCGACCAGAACGCCGTCAGGCCCAGGGCGCCGATGGCGAACTTCAACAAGGTAGTCAACGAGGTGGCCGCCCCGCCGCCGGCCGCCTTGGCCAGCATGCCTCGGTATTCGGCATGGTCGCGGGTGATGTAGTGCGCGCCGGTTTCCGCACTGCGCTCGGTTACCTTGGCCGCCAGCATGGAGGCATTCACACGCACCAGGGCACGCACACTGCGCCGCTCCTGCCCGGCTTCGGCCAGCTTGGACACCAGGCGTGCAGCACTGGCCTCAGGCGTGATGGATACCAGACCATCCATCAGATCACGCACCCGCAAGACCCGCTCGCGCAGCTGGCGCAGCATGAACACCAGGTTGATCGAAATGCCGTGTTCGTTCAAATGCGGATACACGCTAGCTGCCGCCTGGCGGCACAGTTCCAGGCGCTCACGCAGGCGCTGCGCCGCAGCCTCCAGCTCCTGCGGCTCGCGGGGTGTGGCAATAAAGGCCAGGCGGAAGGCATCCACGTCGGCCGACAAATCGCTGAATGGCTGGGCCTGGCGTGCACCGTCGCTCATGCGCAGACGCAACTCCGAGGCAAAGCCCGTGGCGCGGATCTGGCTGGTGCAGAACACAATCGCCTGCAGCAAAGCGTCTTGCCACAGGGTGACGCAGGGCGTGCGGGAAGGCGCCGTTAGCAGCCCAGCCAAGCGCTGCAGGCTGCTGCTATCCAGCGCAGCCAACCACTGCGCATCGCCCTTGTCGCGCAGCACCAGGCTGAACAGCTCTGCGGCATCGGTTGTTTCGGGGGTCGCGGGCAGAATCTTGCGGCCAAGGCGACCGCCCAGCTCACTCAAAAATGCCGAGCTATGCGAGAAGCCATAGTCGGCCAACACGGTGGTGCTGTCCACGGTTTGCAGCAACACCAGCCACCAGGCGCGCAGGCTCTGCTGCAGCTGTGGCCGTGTCTGCAGCGCATCCAGGAAGAACTGCATCCGGCGTACCGATGCATCGGCAGAGCTACCATCGCCGCGTATCCAATCCAGCAAGCCAATCAGCCACAGATGGCGCTGCGCCAAAGGGGCATTGGCATCCAGCGCGTCGAGCAAAAAGGGGAGGTCAGATTGTGTCAATAGTGCGTTCAGAAGAGGTGTCGCTGCAGGAATAAACCTGCCGGGAGGGAAAGCGCAAACTGGGGGATACCAACAACTTGCGCGGCTTCTAACGGTGATTGGTGCGGCTGGCGGGGATCGAACCCACGACCCTTGGCTTCGGAGGCCAATACTCTATCCACTGAGCTACAGCCGCAACGCAGCCGATTGTAGCCGCTGCGTACAAGGCCTTGCGCAGATACCCGGACGCCGCGCCAGACAAGGCCAGACGAGGGGTGACAGGTATACTCGCGCGTTGAACAAAGCCCCCGATTTTTTTGAGGACATCATGAGCGCCAATTCCCACGATCATGCGGCCGAAGAAGCCCACACCGGCCCCATCAAAAACCCCAAGCAATTGCTGGTGGCGGTCTTCTTCTCGTTCGTTGTGCCGATTTTCGCCATCATCGGCCTGGTGTACTTCGTGGTGTCCGCCGCCAAGCCGGCAGGCACCAATATCGAGGAATCCATGGCTCTAGGCGGCGTGACAGAACAATCCCAGAACATTGCGGTGGCCCAGCGCATCCAGAAGGTGGGCGCGGTAGAAATCCGCGATGCCAACCGCGAACTCAAATCGGGTGAAGACGTATTCAAGGCCCAGTGCACCACCTGCCATAGCACAGGCGTTGCTGGCGCCCCTAAATTCGGCGATGCAGCCGCCTGGGGTCCACGCATTGCCACCGGCTTTGAATCTCTGCTGCACTCCGCCCTGAAGGGCAAGGGTGCCATGGGTGCGCAGGGCGGCGGCGACTTTGAAGATACCGAAGTGGCCCGTGCCGTGGTCTACATGGCGAATGCCGGCGGCGCCAAGTTCCCAATTCCGCAAAAGCCAGCTGCTGCTGCATCCGACCCTGCAGAAGCTGCGAAGTAAGCCACACTCTGGCGCATCCTACAGGCCGGCATTGCCGGCCTTTTTATTGAAAAAGGCTGCCAGCGCAGGATTTACTTGCGTCAGCAGCTATTTTTTATGTAGCGCCTGAGGACTTAGAACATACCCAAACCGAGCCGGCAGTTCTTGGGTCTCGAAGGGCTGCGGCACCCACAGGCCCTGCTCCACCGCTTCAGCGGCAAACCCCATGTCCAGGCTGTGCACAAGACCGAAACCAATATCAGTGTCCAAGTAGACGCGGCCCTCGCTGTCGAGCACACAACGCTGCACACGAGCCGCCTGGCCGGTGTGGGCCAACACTGAGAAGTCGGGGTGCACCCGCCACACCAGCGGCGCCGCTTCCAGTTCCACATACACGCGCTGCGGACCATTCTGGAAGAACCACTGCCCGGAGGCATCGGCCTCGTAGTTGCGTTGAATGAAGTCGATCAGCTTGGTATGTTGCAAGCGGCTGCCCTTGCTGAGCGTATTACCACCAGCCGATGCCGCAAACGGACCCGCCGCCTGGGCCGCGTCGTCGCGCATATACCAGCTGCCCCGTGCATCCAGGCCCAGCCAGCCGTAGCAGTCGGGCACATTCGGCCATTTGGCGATGGCTTGTCTGACGATGTCGTCCATGGTTTCAGTCGCTCCGCAGCTCAGGCCTGGCTGGCCTGCAACAACCATCCACCTACCGCGTCCGGCAGGCTGCGCACATGCCCCGGAATCGGCCCCTGCGGAAACCCGACATGGCCGCCGTGCGCTGGCTGCCAAAGGGTGACATGGTTGCCCACAGCATCCTGGTGCGGCAGGCTCCACACCGGCACAAAAGGGTCGTTCATGGCGTTCACCACCAGCGCAGGGATCTGGATGCGTGCCAAGTGCGGCTTGGCCGATGCGCGGGCCCAGTAATCTTCCGTGCTGTTAAAGCCGTGCAGCGGGGCGGTAAACACGTTGTCAAATTCGTAGAGGTCACGGGCCGCCAGCATGGCTTCGCGGTCAAACAACCCAGGGTGCTGGTCCAGCTTCTGCAGAGCCTTGGGCTTCATGCTGCGCAAAAACATACGGGTGTACACCTGCCGGTTCAGACCCCGACCTATGGCCCAGCCTGCAGCCGCAAGATCCAGCGGCGCACAGACAGAAGCCACCGCACGCACGATCCGCCCGGCCCGCTCGCCCATTTCCTCGGCCCAGCGTAGCAAAGCATTGCCACCGAGCGACACGCCGACCGCAATGATCTCACCTTTGTGGCGGGCCTTGAGGCGTTTCAAGACCCAGCCTATCTCCTCGTAGTCGCCAGAGTGGTAGGCGCGCGGTGCCAGGTTCAGCTCGCCACTACAGCCCCGAAAGTGCGGTACGGCATAGCCCATGCCGTGGGCCCGCGCGTAGTCACCAAAAGCCTCGGAATAGTGGCTGGAGGAAGATCCTTCCAGACCATGGAACAACACCAGCAGAGGTCGCGCATCCTCGCTCAGTGCAGGATCGGCCACCATCGCGGGCGGGTCGCAGAAATCGACATCCATGAAGTCCAGGTCGGGGGTGATCCAGCGTTCCCGCCTGAAGCGCAAAGACGGGCCGAAGACCCGCCGCGAATACAGCGCCGGCCAAATCGTCTGCGCGTGCCCGCTGGGCAACCACCAGGGCGCTGCATAATTCATAGCACGCCTCGTAGGTGGAATGTGCGGCAGAAGGCTAAAAGGTTTGAGACCAGCATCAGTGCAGCACCTGCGGGGCGCCACTACTTTCCTGCATCTCCAAGCCGGTGCCAGGGCTGGCATGGTGGGCCACCATGCGCCAGCCCTGGGCCGTCTTGTGATAAACGTTGGTGGCAATGGCAAACGCCTGGCGAGGGCCGTCGGCAGTCATGACCTCAATGCTTTCGACGACGTTGTGCATGGCACTGCCCAGCGATTCAACCTTGCGCACCTGCAACGGCGTAGCGCGGATACTGCTCTGCGCAAACATGGCCTCAAAGGTCGTACGCACGGCCGCAACGCCCACCACCCGCAGCCCACCGGGGTGCACGCAGACCACATCGTCCTCGTCGGCCCAGCAGGCCATGAGCTTGTCGATGTCGCCGTTGTGCAAGGCCTCGTAAAAAGCAGCTTCCGTATCGTCAGCACTGCCACCCATGGTGGCGGCGTGCAACTTGGCTTTGGACATAAAACGCACCCGCGTGGAACAAGCTTTGATTTTGCCCTGCTTTATGCGGCCTGCGCGCATCGTCTCACCCAGTAAAAAACACGAACCGGTGGCTGCCGGGCAGCCCGGAAGACGCGCACAAAAAAGCCGCTCGAAAGCGGCTTTTTTGAAGATCGTCGTCCTTTTGGGGATCAACGCTTTTGGCGAAACTTGCGCAGAGCAGAAATCTGGGCTGCCATGATGGCCAGCTCGGATTGCGCCTTGGCAATATCCAGTTCACCCTTGGCATTGCGCAGCGCGTCTTCGGCTGCGGCCTTGGCCGTGTTGGCCTTTTCATCGTCCAGATCCTTGCCGCGGATGGCGGTGTCGGACAGCACGGTGACGCAGTTGGGTTGCACTTCCAAGATACCGCCGGCTACGAAAATGAACTCTTCTGTGCCGTCAGCCTTCTCGATGCGAACCGAACCGGGCTTGATCCGGGTGATCAGCGGGGTGTGACGTGGGTAAATGCCCAGCTCGCCAGACTCACCAGGCAAAGCCACAAACTTGGCTTCGCCGGAGAAGATGGAGGCTTCGGCACTGACAACGTCCACATGAATGGTCGACATACGTTTCCTTTGGGGTCAGCGTGGTGAAGGGAAAAGGCAAGACGCTGGCAGCGCCACAAAGGCACTGCCCGCGCCCAAGGCATTAAACCTTCTTGGCCTTTTCAATGGCTTCGTCGATCGTACCCACCATGTAGAACGCTTGTTCTGGCATGTGGTCGCATTCGCCGCTGACAATCATCTTGAAGCCACGGATGGTTTCCGACAATGGCACGTACTTGCCGGGCGAACCGGTAAACACTTCGGCCACGTGGAAAGGCTGGCTCAGGAAACGCTGGATCTTGCGGGCGCGGGCCACAGCCAGCTTGTCCTCAGGAGCCAAGTCATCCATACCCATGATGGCGATGATGTCGCGCAGTTCGCGGTAACGCTGCAGCGTACCTTGCACAGCACGGGCGGTGTTGTAGTGGTCTTCACCCACGACCAGCGGGTCCAGCTGGCGGCTGGTGGAGTCGAGTGGATCGACCGCAGGGTAGATACCCAACGAAGCGATGTCACGGCTCAACACCACGGTGGAGTCCAAGTGGGCGAAAGTCGTCGCAGGCGACGGATCGGTCAAGTCATCCGCCGGCACGTAAACAGCCTGGATGGAGGTGATCGAGCCCACCTTGGTGGAGGTAATACGCTCTTGCAGGCGGCCCATTTCTTCAGCCAGGGTAGGCTGGTAGCCCACGGCGGAAGGCATACGGCCCAGCAGTGCGGACACTTCGGTACCGGCCAGGGTGTAGCGGTAGATGTTGTCCACAAAGAACAGCACGTCACGGCCTTCGTCACGGAAGGATTCCGCAATGGTCAGACCGGTCAAAGCCACGCGCAGACGGTTGCCTGGGGGTTCGTTCATCTGGCCGTAGACCATCGCCACTTTGGACTCAGGCAGGTTTTCCAGATTCACAACGCCGGAGTCGGCCATCTCGTGGTAAAAATCGTTCCCTTCACGGGTACGCTCACCCACACCAGCGAACACGGACAAGCCGCTGTGCGCCTTGGCGATGTTGTTGATCAACTCCATCATGTTCACGGTCTTGCCCACACCGGCACCACCGAACAGACCGACCTTGCCGCCCTTGGCGAACGGGCAGATCAAGTCAATCACCTTGATGCCGGTTTCCAGCAGTTCTTGCGAAGGGCTGAGTTCGTCGTAGGCCGGAGCCTTACGGTGGATGGTTGCGGTCAGTTCCTGGCCGACAGGACCACGTTCGTCGATGGGCGCGCCCAGCACGTCCATGATGCGGCCCAGGGTGGCCTTGCCCACGGGAACGGTGATACCCGCGCCGGTGTTGTAGACCATCAGGCCACGGCGCAGGCCGTCGGAAGAACCCAACGCAATAGTACGGACGATGCCGTCACCCAATTGCTGTTGCACTTCCAGGGTCAGCGCGGAGCCTTCCATTTTCAGTGCATCGTAAATGCGGGGCATATGGCTGCGTGGGAACTCCACGTCCACCACGGCGCCAATACACTGGACAATTTTTCCCTGAACGCGGGCGTTCACTTCTGCATTTTCTTGAGCCATGTTTGCTCCAATAAATTGAATCTTTAAATCGACCGATGACTAACCGGGACGGTTGGCTGTTTAAACAGCCGCAGCACCTGCCACAATTTCGGACAGCTCTTTGGTGATCGCAGCTTGGCGGGTCTTGTTGTAGACCAGCTTCAGCTCGCCAATCACGCTACCTGCGTTATCCGTAGCAGCCTTCATGGCAACCATGCGCGCAGCATGTTCCGAAGCCATGTTTTCAGCGACCGCCTGGTAAGCCAGCGCTTCGACATAACGCACCAACAGGTCGTCAATCACCGATTGCGCATCTGGTTCGTAGATGTAGTCCCAAGCATGCGCACCTGCTGCCTTGGTTTCCGCCAGCATCTTGGACGCCGACAAAGGCAACAACTGCTCAATAACCGGCTCTTGTTTCATGGTGCTGACAAACTTGTTGTAGACCAGATGCACGGCACTGATTTCGCCTTTTTCGTAGGCGTCCAGCAATACCTTCAGCGGTCCGATCAGCTTGTCCAGATGCGGCTTGTCGCCCAGATGAGTGACATGTGACACCACCTTGGCGCCGATGCGAGTCAGAAAACCCAAACCCTTGCCACCGATGGCCACCGCCTGCGCGCTATTGCCCGCAGCCTGCGAGTCGCGCAGCTTGATGGTCAAGGAGCGAAACAGATTGGTGTTCAAACCGCCGCACAAACCTTTATCGGTCGTGATGACCACAAAACCTTCGGCTTTGGCGCCGTTGGTTTGCATAAAGGTGTGCACGTACTCCGGATTCGCCTGACCCAGGTTTGCAGCGATGTCACGGATCTTCTCGCTGTACGGACGCGCTGCGCGCATCCGCTCCTGCGCTTTACGCATCTTGGAAACGGAGATCATCTCCATCGCCTTAGTGATCTTCTTGGTGTTTTCCACCGATTTGATCTTGCTGCGTAGTTCCTTGCCTGATGCCATGGGTGGCTCCTAGTTTGGAATTAAGCGAACGTCTTTTTGAACGCTGCCACAGCGGCGAGCAATTCAGCCTCAGCTTCCTTGTCCAGCGCTTTGGAAGCTTCAACCTTGGCCAGCAAGGCAGCGTGTTTGTCTTTGAGGTAGCCGTGCAGGCCATGCTCAAATGCCAACACCTTCTTTACCGCGATATCGTCCATGAAGCCCTTGTTCACCGCGAACAGCGTGGCGCCCATCAAGGAGATGGACAGCGGGCTGTACTGGGCTTGCTTGAGCAGTTCGGTCACGCGGGCACCGCGGTCCAGCTGCTTGCGGGTGGACTCATCCAGGTCAGAAGCGAACTGGGCGAAAGCCGCCAATTCACGATACTGCGCCAAGTCGGTACGGATACCGCCGGACTGGCCCTTGATGATCTTGGTTTGCGCTGCGCTACCCACGCGAGACACCGAAATACCAGCGTTGATCGCGGGACGGATGCCGGCGTTGAACAACGAGGTTTCCAGGAAGATCTGGCCGTCGGTAATCGAGATCACGTTGGTCGGCACGAATGCAGACACGTCACCGGCTTGCGTTTCAATGATGGGCAGAGCCGTCAAAGAACCGGTCTTGCCCTTGACTTCACCCTTGGTGAAGGCTTCGACGTAGTCGGCATTCACGCGGGCGGCACGTTCCAGCAAGCGGCTGTGCAGGTAGAACACGTCGCCTGGGTAGGCTTCGCGGCCTGGTGGACGGCGCAACAGCAGGGACACTTGGCGGTAAGCCACGGCTTGCTTGGACAGATCGTCGTACACGATCAGTGCGTCTTGGCCGCGGTCACGGAAGTATTCACCCATGGTGCAACCGGAGTAGGCGCTGACGTACTGCATAGCAGCCGACTCAGAAGCCGAAGCCGCCACCACAATGGTGTACTCCATCGCGCCAGCTTGTTCCAGAGCGCGCACCACGTTCTTGATCGATGAGGCCTTTTGACCAATCGCGACGTAAACGCAGGACATGTTCTGTCCCTTTTGGTTGATGATGGCGTCGATAGCCACGGCGGTCTTACCCGTCTGGCGGTCACCAATGATCAGTTCGCGTTGGCCACGACCCACAGGCACCATGGAGTCAATCGACTTCAGGCCAGTCTGCATGGGCTGGTCCACCGACTTACGGGCGATCACGCCCGGTGCGACCTTTTCGATCACGTCGGTGAGCTTGGCGTTGATAGGACCCTTGCCGTCGATAGGCTGGCCCAGTGCATTCACCACGCGACCCAGCAACTCAGGGCCGACGGGCACTTCCAAAATACGACCCGTGCACTTGACGACGTCGCCTTCGGAAATGTGTTCGTATTCACCCAAGATCACGGAACCGACCGAGTCGCGCTCCAGATTCAAGGCCAGGCCGTAGGTGGGTTGACCGTCGCTGCCGGCAGGGAACTCCAACATTTCGCCTTGCATCACGTCGGACAAACCATGGATGCGGCAAATACCGTCGGTCACGGACACCACGGTGCCCTGGTTGCGGATGTCAGCCTGAGCCGTCAAGCCTTCGATACGGCTCTTGATCAGTTCAGAAATTTCTGCGGGATTGAGTTGCATGACTCTTTCCTTCTCTTTCTTTGGTTAGCAAACAACCGGAGCCACGGGCTCTGGCCGAAAACGCTGGCTCCAACCTTAGGCGGTCAGGGCCAATTTCATATGTTCCAGGCGGGCTTTGATCGAAGTGTCCAGCACCTCGTCACCCACCACGACGCGAATTCCGCCAATCAACTCCGGCTCTAACGCTACGGTGAGATTGAGCTTCCGTCCAAAACGCTTTTCCAAGGCTGAAGCCACGCCCGCCAAAGCCGCTGCATCCATCGCAAAGGCACTAAAGACCGTTGCATCGGAAGAGCCGCCCACCGCATTTTTCAATGCGCGGAACTGGGTAGCAATCTCGGGCAGCACGCTCAAGCGGCCGTTTTCAATGACCAGCTGCAGAAAGTTCTTGGCAGCTTCTGGCAAGGCCGACTTGGCCACACCAGCAATCACTTCGAACACCTGGGCGGCTTCCACCTTGGGATTGTCGGCAAACTGCAGCAGCTGAGAATTGCCTGCAATCGCAGCCAATTCATCCAGCCACACAGCCGTACCGGCCAAGTTGGAGGCGCTTGCCTTGAACAGTGCTTCTGCGTAAGGACGGGCAATGGTTGCTATTTCAGCCATGGTCGTTCTGTCGCTCAGAGTTCAGTTTGGAGTCGGTTCAGCAAGTCCGCGTGGACACCGGCATTGACTTCCTTGCGGAGAATCTGCTCGGCACCCTTGACTGCCAGTGCGGCGACCTGCTCACGCAGTGCTTCACGGGCCTTCACGGTTTGCTGGTCGGCTTCGGCACGAGCTGCGGCCACGATCTTGTTGCCTTCTTCCGTTGCACGGGCTTTGGCTTCTTCGATGATGGTCTGGGCACGGCGGTCGGCATCAGCCAGGCGCGATGCGGTCTCGGTACGCGACTTGGCCAATTCTTCTTCCACGCGCTTGTTGGCGCTGGTAAGTTCAGACTTGGCTTTATCGGCGGCGGCAAGACCGTCAGAGATTTTCTGTGCCCGCTCGTCCAATGCCTTGGTAATGGGAGGCCACACGAATTTCATCGTGAACCACACCAGAATCGCAAAGACAACGGCCTGCAGGAACAGGGTTGAATTAATGTTCACGGCTTAATTCCTTTCGGTCGTGAAAGGTCGGCCAAAAATTAAATCGCGAAAGGCTTAGCGAAAGCGAACAGCAGGGCAATAGCCACGCCGATCAGGAAAGCCGCGTCGATCAGACCGGCCAAGATGAACATCTTGGTTTGCAATTCGTTCATCAGCTCAGGTTGGCGAGCCGAAGACTCAAGGAACTTGCCGCCCATCAAAGCGATACCGATGGAGGCACCCAGTGCGCCCAGACCAACGATCAAACCACAAGCCAAAGCGACGAGACCCAGAATGTTTTCCATGATTGCTCCTAAAAATTACAGGTAAAAGAAAAAGAAAAGCGAAAACGAACCTTAGTGCGCCTCATGGGACTGGCCCACGTAAATCAGCGTCAGCATCATAAAGATGAAGGCTTGCAAGGTGATCACCAGAATGTGGAAGATGCTCCACGCTGCTCCAGCGATAACATGCCCAACACCTAGCCAGAACCCGCCCACCAGGGGGTTGAACTGCCAGGCCCACGTGCCGCCCATCAGGGCGATCAACATGAATACCAATTCACCAGCGAACATGTTGCCGAACAACCGCATGCCGTGCGAAACCGTTTTTGCCAGGTACTCGATCACTTGCATCAGCAAGTTGATGGGGTACAGGAACCAGTGGTCGCCGAATGGCGCTGCGACCAACTCGTGCGCCCAGCCGCCCAGGCCCTTGATCTTGATGTTGTAGACCAAGCAAACAAACAAAACGCTAACCGACAGACCCAGCGTGGTGGACAAATCGGCCGTGGGGACCACTCGCATGAAAGCATGGTGCGCATCATTACCAGCGGACACATAAGCGTGCTCCCACAGCTTGGGCAGCAAGTCGACCGGCAGCATGTCCATGCCGTTCATCATGAAGATCCAGACAAAAACAGTCAGCGCCAGAGGAGCCACCAGCTTGCGGCTTGTCGCGTTATGAATTACGCCCTTGGCCTGCGTGTCGACCATTTCCGAAAGAATTTCTACCGCCGCCTGGAAGCGGCCAGGGACACCCGACGTAGCCTTGCGCGCCGCACGCCACAAAAAGAAGCAGCCGACGATACCGAGAATGATCGAATACAGCACCGAGTCTAGATTGAACAAGCTGAAATCCACGATGTGGCTTTGCTTGACGCTCTGAAA
Organism: Rhodoferax sp. SPJ21; assembly: GCF_058216335.1. Lineage (NCBI taxonomy): Bacteria > Pseudomonadati > Pseudomonadota > Betaproteobacteria > Burkholderiales > Comamonadaceae > Rhodoferax > Rhodoferax sp. SPJ21. The sequence continues at coordinate 744,298 of NZ_JBYZMO010000002.1, read as the reverse complement.
CGAAAAGTCTCTTTGCAAATGCTGCAAATGGTGAACGATGTATTCGCCCGCCTTCGGGCCTTCTGTAGCAGCGTGTTCAGTCGACATATTTAGCAGTCCATCAATTATGTTGAGCCGGATGTGGGCGTTTGGAGCGGAACATAAGCGCCAACCAAACCACCTTCATCGTCACTACAAAGCCGGCCACCAGGGCCAACCAATTTAACTCTGTGACCCACTTCGGCGCCGCAAACAACATCGCGACGGTCAAAATGATCTTCACCAATTCCCACACAAAAAAACCCAGCATCGCAGCACCCGGCACAGCCTGCGCCAAACGCCCCGTGACGCCGCGCGCAAAAACTGCCGCAGGCAACACCACTGAAAGTGCGCCATAAGCGGCTGACCACCCCATGCTGGACTTGCCCGTCAGGAGCCAGGCCACTACTGCAACCAGACAACCTGCCAGACTTTGCCCCATCAGCACCCGCCACATCGACAGCGGCGGATTCTGCCTGCGCCACTGTTGCGCCTCGGCTGCCGTCAGGGGCTTGAAACCTTCGCCTTGCTCCCCATCTTCTTGGTCAAAGGTCATTGTTCACCTGTTTTATGACACCCAGGTTTACCCTGAACAATTTAGCAAAGCCTACTATTATATGTAGAAACTGCTGGCTATCAAATGACAATGACAGAGCGTGAGAAATGGCCTGTTTTACGCAAGCTTTACACATATGGTACCCGTCACAGCTGGCGTCACGCTTACACGCACCCGCCGGGGGCAGATTGTGCCCTTATTCGGTGCACACCAAACCCATTAGCCCCTGAATCCCTCCGGCCTCTTCGACAGGCACTTGTCCGCTACCGCAGATCTCATACCCATGGTTGACGAAACCCGGGCGCGGTCTGCTCGCAAGAACGGTCCAAAATAACGAACTTAGCTTCTCCTTTCCCGCCATGCATTCCCTGCCCGACTTTCCCTGCTACCTCAACGGCAACTACACACCGTTGTGCGACGCCAAGATCAGCGTCATGGACCGTGGCTTCATCTTCGGCGATGGTGTCTACGAGGTCGTGCCGGTCTACGGCGGCCGCCTGTTTCGCTTTGAACAGCACATGGCGCGGCTGGACCGCAGCCTGGCCGAGCTGCGCATCCCCAATCCGCACACGCACGAGGCCTGGCATGCGATTGCTTCTAAATTAATAGCATCTCGCGCAGAACATACCAGCACCGACGGCACAAAAGCCTCACATAACAACCAACTGGTGTACATCCAGGTAAGCCGTGGTGTCGCCATGCGAGACCACGCCATGCTGGCCGATATGCAGCCCACGGTCTTCGCCATGGCCAACACCATGAACCTGCCTTCCGAAGCACAGCGCCGCCTGGGCGTGATGTGCGTCACGGCCGACGACTTCCGCTGGGAAAAGGCCCACATCAAAAGCACCAGCCTGCTGGGCGCGGTGTTTGCCCGGCAGATTGGCGTAGACGCGGGTGCGGTAGAAACCGTGATGTTCCGCGACGGCTTTCTGAGCGAGGCCGCCTCCAGCAATGTATGGCTGATCAAGGACGGCGCAGTCTACGGCCCGCCGAACGACAATCTGGTGCTGGAAGGCATACGCTACGGCCTGATCGCAGAGCTCTGCCAGGCGCAGGGCATTCCATTCCAATTGCGCCGCATCAGCCGCGATGAGGTGCGGACCGCCGACGAACTGCTGCTGTCCAGCGCCTCCAAGGAAGTCCTGGCCATCACCAGCCTGGACGGCCGACCGGTTGGCAACGGCCAGCCCGGGCCGGTCTACCAAAAACTGTATGCGGCCTACGTCGCCACCAAAGAAAGCCTTTGAACCCCATGAGCACACCGACCACCAACACGCCCGCCGAGCCCACCGATCCACGCAAGGACTCGCTGATCGAATACCCATCCCAGTTCCCCATCAAGGTCATGGGCCTGCGCGCAGAGGGCTTTGTCCACGCCATCACCAGCATCGCCAAACAGTTCGACCCCAGTTATGACGCCAGCACGGTTGAGTTGCGCGAAAGCAAGGGCGGCAACTACCTGGGCATCACCATCACCATCACGGCCACCAGCCGCGAACAGCTGGACGAGCTCTACCGCACGCTGAGCACCCACCCCATGGTGAAGATGGTCTTGTGACCGCCTCTCTGCCCTGTCAGCTACTGGGCCGCGTGGACTACCTGCCCACCGTCCAGGCCATGCAGGATTTCACCGCCCAGCGCACGCCGGATGCGCGTGACCAGCTATGGATTTGTGAGCACCCGCCGGTGTTCACCCAAGGCCTGGCCGGCAAGGCCGAGCACCTGCTGCTGCCTGGCGACATCCCCGTAGTGCAAACCAACCGTGGCGGCCAGGTGACCTACCACGGGCCAGGCCAGGTAGTCGGCTACCCGCTGCTGGACCTCAAGCGGGCCGGCTACTTCGTCAAGGAATATGTGTTTCGCATTGAAGAGGCCGTGGTGCAAACCCTGGCGCACTTCGGCGTGACTGGCCTGCGTGTACCAGGCGCACCGGGCATCTATGTTCGGCTGCAAGACCCGTTTGGCCATGCGCGTCTGGAAGCCGGCTTTGCAGCCAAGGAACTGGAGACCAGGCCCGATTACCTGGGCAAGATCGCCGCACTGGGCATCAAGGTCAGCCGGCACTGCACTTACCACGGCGTGGCGCTGAATGTCGCCATGGACCTGGAGCCCTTCCAGCGCATCAACCCCTGCGGCTACGCCGGGCTGCAAACCGTGGACCTTGCCCGCCTGGACGTGCATGTGCCCTGGCAGGATGCCGCCCTGGTGCTGGGTGAAAAGCTCGGCCGCTACCTGCCGGCCTAAGCCGCGTCTTGCAGCAACTGCGCCAGCGTGGTACCCGACACCAGCTGAATACCCTGCTCCTGCGCAAAAGCGCGGGCCTTGCCTGTCACTTCGCCAGCGCTGATGTAGATGCAGGCATCGGCACCACGCCGCTCTTTTTCCGTCGCCAGATCGCGCAACGACTCCACGCCCTGGTTCGCAGCCTTCCAGCGCTTAGCGGCCACCAAAGTACTTTTCCCGTCTTTCGACAGCTGCAAATCCGCTGCCGCCCCATTCAGCCGCGTCACCATATGGCCCTGGGCGCGGTAGGCCGCGTCCAGGCTGTCGGCAAAGTCGCGCCAGGGCATGGCGCCCGCACGCTCCAGCAGCTCGGCCACGCGGGCAGCACTGGGCACATTCCATTGACGCTGCAAGGCCATCAGGCCGATCACGAAGAAGGGCAGCGCGCCCATCACACCGAAAGGCACATACGCCTTGGGCAGCAGGGCCGCCGACGCCAGGCCGAAAGCCAGCACCAGCAGCATGCTGATCCACCACGGCGAGCGCAGCAAGACTGCGAAAAGAGAGTTCTTGGCCATTTTGAGTTTCATGCCCAAGAGTGTACGAGTCGCTGGAGGCTACAAGGCCTGGTACACCCGCAGTGCCGCAAAGGCATCGTTGGCCGCATACAGCATTTGCGTCGGGCTCAGCTGGGGCTGGGCCCAGTTCGAGGTGGTGGTCTTTTTGGACTTGTGGAAACGCTGGCGCAGCACCACGCCTACCGCCGCGCGCACTCCCATGGAGGTGCCATACCCCTGCTGGCGAAAAATGCTGTTCAGGTCCAACACGGCCTGCATCGTCACGCCCAGCCGGGCGTGGATTTGCCCACGGTCCTGCTCCAGGCCGAAACCCACTTTGCGCACCGCAGGCGACTGCAGTATCTGCACCAGACAGGGCAGCGATTCCGGCCGGTGCAGCTGGAACAAGAAAGCCTGCGTTGGCAGCGCGAACTGCACCACATGCGGCCCGCTGCTGACCTCGCCCGGCGCAAACGTGGGCTTGGCTTCGGTATCAAAACCCACGGCGCCGGCTGCCAGGATATGCGCCGTGGCGGCCGCAAATTCGGCTTCGGTGCGGGGCACCAGAATGCGGTCCAGCGGCAGGCCCTGGAACGGCGGCAGCACACCGGTTTCGGCTTTGGTGGGTGCGGTTTTTTTCATTTTTTAGTACCAAGAGGGAAGCAGCCGGTCTGCTACGATCAAATCAGAACAATACACATTTGGAGACAAGTAGCCATGCAATCTGTGCGCAGACAGCTGTTAGGAGGTTTGGTGGGCGGATTGCTGCCCGGATTGCTGCCTTTGGGCGTCTTTTCCCAAACTGCGGAAAAAGGGGTGATCGGCATCTCCCTGCCCACCATCACCTCGCTGCGCTGGGTGATCGAAGGCCTGGCCATGACCCGCTTTATGGACAAGCTGGGCTACCGCGCCATTTTGCAGTACGCCAACGACGACCTGGCCGCCCAGACCGCCCAGATTGAGGACATGATCGCCAAAGGCGCCTCGGTACTGGTGATCGGCGCCATTGACGGCACCAAGCTGGCGCCCGTGCTGCAGAAGGCCGCTGACAAAAAAGTGAAGGTCATCGCCTACGACCGGCTGATACGCGGCAGCAACCATGTGGACTACTACGCCACCTTCGACAACTTCCAGGTCGGCGTGCTGCAGGGCAGCGACATCGCCAACCGGCTGGGCCTGGCCGAGGGCAAAGGCCCCTTCCGCATCGAACTGTTCGCCGGCTCGCCCGATGACAACAACGCCCACTTTTTCTACAACGGCGCCATGTCGGTGCTCAAGCCGTTTATCGACAAAGGCCAGCTGGTAGTGGGTTCGGGCCAGATGGGCATGGACAAGGTGTCCACCATGCGCTGGAGCGGCAGCGTGGCGCGTGCCCGCCTGGTCGGCATACTGGAGCGCAACTACGCCAAACAACACCTGGACGCCATCCTCTCTCCCTACGACGGCATCACCATCGACCTGATCGAGGCATTGAAAAAAGCCGGTTATGGGCAAGGGGGCCAGCCCCTGCCCTTCACCACCGGCCAGGATGGAGAACTGCCCTCGGTGCGCTCCATCATCCGGGGCGAGCAGAGCTCCACCATCTTCAAGGACACGCGCGAACTGGCCCAGGTCACCGCCACCATGGTAGACGCCATCCTGTCCGGCAAAAAGCCCAACATCAACGACGAGAAGACCTACAACAACGGTGAAAAAGTCGTGCCCGCCATGCTGCTCAAGCCGCTGCTGGTGGATGTGAAAAACTGGCGTGCCGCCCTGGTGGACAGCGGTTTCTACAAGCCCGAGCAGTTCCGCTAACGGCGTGTATACAACCTAGACGGCGGTGCGCAGCGGCGCACAACGTCACCACACCGTCACACGGCGTACGCATGATGCGTCCTTTTTGCACCAAGGACACCCATGCGCTACCCGCACTCGCGTATTTCCCTGCTAACCGCAGCCCTGGTCTGCGCCCTTACAGCCATGTCCGCCCAGGCCATCGACCTGGTGGCTATCGGCAAACTCTCCGCGACCGCCAGCGACCTGTCCGGCCAAAGCGGTGCACTGGAAAACGGCGTGCGCGGCGACCTGCTGGGCGGCGTGGGCTCCGGCCTCACCTGGGCCGGCGGCAGCACCTTCCTGGCCCTGCCCGACCGTGGCCCCAACGCCACCGCCTGGAACGCCAGCGTAGACAACACCGCCAGCTACATTCCCCGCTTCCACACCCTGAACCTGGCACTCAGCCAAACGCCTGACGCGACCACAGGCCTGCCCTTCACCCTGAGCCCCAGCCTGCTGGGGACCACCCTGCTGTACAGCCGCACCGCACTGCATTACGGCGAACCCGTCGCAGGCTACTCGGCCGTGCCAGCAGCCAACACCACAGGCAAGTTCTACTTCTCGGGCCGCTCGGACAACTTTGCCGCCGCCAGCACCTCGGCCGACGTGGCCGACGCCCGCTTGGACCCAGAAGGCATACGCCTGTCGCGCAGCGGCAGCTCGGTGTTCATCTCCGACGAATACGGCCCCTACATCTACCAGTTTGACCGCGCCAGCGGCGGCCGTGGCCGCACCATCACCCTGCCGGCCAGCCTGGCCATCGCCAAAAAAGCCGCCTCCGGCGCCACCGAAATCAGCGGCAACACCAGCGGCCGCGTGGCCAACAAGGGCATGGAAGGCCTGGCCATCTCGCCCGACGGCACCACCCTGTTCGGCTTCATGCAAAGCCCGCTGATCCAGGACGGCGGCGACGGCGGCCGCGCCAACCGCATCCTGAGCATCAACATCGCCTCCGGTGCCACCCAGCAGTACGTCTACGACAACTACCTGGCCGACATGGGCAAGGGCTATAACAGCAGCGAAATCCTGGCCCTCAACAGCCATGAAATCCTGGTGCTGGAGCGCGACGGCAAGGGCCTGGGCGACGACAGCAAAGCCGTGGTCAAGCGCGTCTACAAGATCGACCTGGCCGGCGCCACCGACGTCAGCCAGCTCAGCGGAGAAGCCAACCTGCTGCCCTATGCCGTGCCCAAGACCCTGTTCCTGGACATCGCCGCCAAGCTACAGGCCGCTGGCCTGAAGAACACCCAAATCCCCGCCAAGCTCGAAAGCATGGCCTTTGGCCAGGACGTGGTGGTGAACCGCGCGGTCAAGCACACCCTGTACATCGGCAACGACAACGACTTCCTGCCCGTTACCGCCGGCGGCCTGGCCAACCCCAACCAGTGGTTCGTCTTCACCTTCGACGACGCAGACCTGGGCGGCTCCAGTTTCGTCAACCAAATCTTGCCCAACTAAGCCCCCATCTTCCTAGGCCCACACCATGTACTCCAAATTTCTCGCCATCTCCGCCCTGGCCCTCGGGCTGGCTGGCACCGCCCACGCCGACTTCGTGCTGAACACCGCCCCCGCCAACTGGACCACGGCCAACAGCAATGGCGGCAACGGCACCGTCGTGGCCAACAGCAGCACCTTGACGCTGAACTCGTCCAACTTCAGCGACTTCAACAGCGCGCCGCTGGACCCGACCACGCTGAGCTACAGCCTGCTGTTCAACCAGAACACCCTGCTGAGCTTCAACTGGAACTACAGCACCGCCGACGACGGCGGCTCCAGCAACGACAGCTTTGGCTACATCCTGGACGGCGTGCTGCACCAGCTCAGCACCGACGGGCTGTTCGACCCGCAGTCCGGCAGCCTGTCGCTGCTGGTGAATGCTGGCAGCACCTTCGGGTTTGAAACCACGTCGGTGGACAGCCTGTTTGGCGGCGCCCGCACTGTGGTGTCCAACTTCAGCGCCACCAACCAGATTCCCGAGCCCGGCAGCATGGCGCTGGTGTTCACCGGCCTGCTGGCGGCGGGTGCCGTCGCCAAGCGCCGCAGCAAGCAGGCTTGAGGCTACGTCTACCGTTCGCCCTGAGCCTGTCGAAAGGCCCTTCGACAGGCTCAGGGCGAACGGGAAATTTCACTCTGCAGTCTTAAATCTGCGAATGTTTTAGGCCTGCAGCGCAGGTAATACCAGCGCAAGCAGCTATCAAACAAATAGCAGCCTCAGTCCACCAGCTTCAAGCCCACCGGCAGCGATTCGCCGAATACGCGCCGGGTATCGGCCTCGTCCAGCACCGTCACCTCGCGCACCATGGCCACCCAGGCGGGTGCGGCACGGACGGCCAGCAAACGGTCTACCACGCGCTGGCGCAGGGCATCGGGCACATCGCGTGCGCGGTCGCCAGTGGTGCGGGCGATCTGGGTGGCGGCAAAGGCCGCCGGCTCCACCTTTGACCAGTCTTGCGCCAGCACGGCCTCCAGCCATTGCGCTGCCACCTCGGGCGGCACCACGTGGTGCAAGCTGGCATACAGCGGCTGGCGCGCGCCTATGCGGCCCAGCGCCCACCAGCTTTGCGGGTTCTCGCCGGGTTTCTGCAGGCGCTGCACCAGCCATTGGCCCAACTGCACCTTGTGGGCAACCGCTAGGCGCTCGAACGAGGCCGCCATGCGCAGCATCTCGTCCAGCGCCAACATGGGCGGGCCGCCGGGCGCTTCAATGTCTTGGCCGCCCACGGGCTGCAGGTAGTAGGCGATGGCCTCATAGACCATGTCTTGTTGCTCGGCCGTCAGCCCGCCGGCCACGCGGCGCCACAGCGTCCACCATTCGGACCACTGCTGTGGCTCGTGGCTGTGGGCGATGCCGGGCTCGAACAAGTCCCACATCTGCTGCACACGCCAGTCGTCCAGCGGGTGGCCGAAGCCGGGGCGCAGCGCATAGCCGGTCAGGTTGAACCACTGGCGCTCGTGCTGGGCCGTGCGGCGCCTGCGCTTGGCGCGCTCCAGCAGCTGGCCGAACAGGGTGCGCAGCAGCGGCGTATCCCAGCTATCGCGGCTGCCCAGCAGGCGCTCTAGATGGGCGCGCAGCTGCTTCACCTCCTTGGCGTCCACGCCCTGGGCGCGGTCGCCGTAGACGCGGTCTATGGCCGCGCTGGCGTCCGCCAGGCGCGGGTGTGGCGGAGCCTCCTGAGTGGCTTCAGGTATATCACCTCGTAATTGGAATTCCAGCTGCCACTGCTGGGCCGGGGCGTCCACGGCGATGCAATGCATCTCCAGCGTGCCCACCTCGGTCAGCGCGGTGCGCAGCTGCACCAACACCTCGCGGGCGCTGCCCTGCACCACGGTAGCGATCGGGGGTAGGCGCACGAAGTGGCCGGTGGACAGGTCGATCAGCTCGCCCGGCTGGTGCCGGGTATCGGTGACGCTAGACGCCAGGTAAAAGCGCACCGGCCGCCCCAGGCGCAGCGCAAACGTGCGGTCGGCCAGCAGGATGGGCTTGCCTTCCTCCGCGCCGTGCGGCAGCACGCAGATGCCACGCTGGCTGGTCAGGCCGCCATTGTCGCCATCGTCCAGCACCAAGAAGTAGCTGCGGGCCGAGCCCCCGCCAATGCGCGGTGCCTTGCCCGCGCGGGCCAGCGCATAAGCCACGGCACCACGCGCCACGGCGGCGTCCAGCTGCGGGTTGTGCAGCAGCTGCAGCGGCTGAGCGCTCCAGCTGTTCAGGGTGTCATGCAGGCGCTGCACCAGGGCCTCGGCATGGAACACCCCTCCGTTCAGCAGCAGCGCATCCGGCCGCACGCCGGGGTGGCGCTGCAAGAAGGCCGCCACATGCCGGGTGATAGCCGCGTCGCTCGCATACGGCAGGCCAAACGCTACCAGGCCACCACGTCCGCCATGGGCACGCTGGGGCTGGGCGTCAGCGGCAACTTGCGGAAAGAAGCCTTCAACCAACAGCTGCTGTAAATCCGCCCGGTGCAGGGGGGCAGAACGCGCGCCGCCTATGAGTCGGGAGCCGCTGCCCAGCAGCGTCACCGTGGTGCTGTCCGGTGCGCCGGGGCTCCACAGCAGCTCCTTGGCGGCGCGGCAGCGCTGGGTCAGCTGGGCCAATTGGGTGGCGCTCAGGCGCTCGCTGCCCAGGCGCGACTCGACCAAATGCGCCAGCGCCAGGTCCATGTTGTCGCCGCCCAGCACCAGGTGGTCGCCCACGCCGGTGCGGGTCAGCCGGGGTTCGCCGTGGACGACGTCCACGTCGATCAGCGTCAGGTCGGTGGTGCCGCCGCCCACGTCGCAAACCAGCACGCGGCGGGTGGTTTTCAAATCTTCGGCCAGGGTGTCGCGGTGGCTGTAGACCCAGTCGTAAAACGCGGCCTGGGGTTCCTCGATCAGCCTGACGCCAGGCAAACCGGCCAGGCGCGCGGCCTCCAGCGTGAGTGCGCGCGCACCTTCGTCGAAGGAGGCGGGCACGGTCAGCACCAGCTCCTGCTGCTCCAGCGGGGCTTGGGGGTGCTGGGCGTTCCAAGCGGCGCGCACATGGGCCAGGGTGCTGGCGCTGGCGGCCAGGGGCGAAACCTTGGCAATGTCGTCCGGTGCGCCCCAGGGCAGGATGGGCGCGGTGCGGTCCACCGCCGTGTGCGACAGCCAGCTCTTGGCGCTGGCCACCAAGCGCCCGGGCACCTGCGCGCCCAGCTCCAGCGCAAAGCGGCCCAATACCGCAGATTCCGCCGACTCGGTAGACGGCCAGGGCAGTTGCACATCGGCCGGCGCCAGCGTGCCCGGCGCGGGATGGAAGCGCACCGAAGCCAGTTGCGGCAGCGCCGCCACCTCGCCCGCCGCTACCAGCTGGGCGATGGGGAACAGCTGGATCTGCGCCGCCCCGCGTTCGGCAAACGCCACCACCGTGTGGGTGGTGCCCAGGTCGATACCAACGGTGTAGCGCGGCTTCTTGCTTGCTACATTAACCATAGCTGCTTGCGCAAACAACATCTGCGGCGGAGGCATTTTTCATACTTGAAGTGTAATCAGCCCACGGCAACGGCCAGCCCGGACTGCGGTTCTCAATGCAGCGCAGCTTCCGGCTCACACTCGGGCCGCACGCCCAGCGGCAGCACACACAGCCGGACGCCGTCCAGGCTGAGCACCAGGCCGAGTTGACCACCTATCTGCACGACGCCGCAGGTGGTCGCAGGCGATGCTGTCGTGGCTGCTACCGTCAGCGTGGACATAGCCGCCAAGGCGCTGATCGGCGGCCGGCGCAGCATCGCCCACAGGGTGTGCGGATCGCGCAGCTGCAGGGATTGCAGGTAGAGGCGGAAAACGGTCTCTTGCTCCGCCGCTGGCTCCGAATCGACCTCGGGGCCAGCCGCTTGGCGCAGCCGCAGCAGCGCCCGGCGCAGCTGCTGCCGGCTGGCGGCTTCGGACCGGCCGCTGGCCTCGGCAATCTCGGCATGGGCGGCCTCAAAGACTTCGTGCAGCAACAAGGCCGCGCCGTCTTCCGGCGCCAGCTGGGACGCGAGCAGACGCAAAGCGTGGGTGGTTTCCTCGGCCAGGGCAGCGTCCATCTCGGCCGAGGGGGATGTGGCGGCGTCGGCGTCCATTCCGGCCAGCCATTGCTGCATCCAGTCGCGGCGACGCAGGCGGTCTATGGCCAGGTTGCGCACCACGGTGAGCAGCCAGGCCTGGGCCACATTGGGCGCCTGTGCGTCTGGCGCCAGCGCACGCAGGTAGGCGTCTTGCACCGCATCCTCGGCTTCCGCCGGGCCCAGCAAGCGGGTGGCGGCGCGCAGCAGGCGGCGGCGGTCGGAATCCAGCAGAACCCAGTGGTGTTCGTCGTACATGGGCACAGCATGCCACAGGCGGCATGTCACAAACGCCGTGCCGTATCCGTCTAGGCAGTTCAATCACAAGGAAACCCATGGACACCCCAGACAAGCCAGACACCGCCACGGCCGAGCCGCGTACCTCCTACCTGGAGGAAAAAGCCTTCAAGTCCCGCACACTGCTGGTCTTCGGCACCGTCACCGACGTGATGGCCGCCGACATCACGCGCCGGCTGATCGCACTGGATGCCGACAGCGCCGAGCCCATCGACGTACTGGTCAGCTCGCCGGGCGGACACCTGGAGTCAGGCGACGCCATCCACGACATGCTGCGCTTCATTGCCGCGCCGGTGAATATGGTCGGCACCGGCTGGGTTGGCAGTGCCGCCACCCATTTGTTCCTAGCCGCGCCGCTTGAGAAGCGCTACTGCCTGCCGAACACGCGCTTTCTGATCCACCAACCCAGCGGCGGCGCGGGCGGGCCGGCCAGCGACATCGCCATCCAGGCCCGTGAGATCGTCAAGGCCCGCGAGCGCATCGCCCGCACCATCGCCCGCGAAACCGGCAAGCCGCTGGAGCAGGTGCTGGTGGACATAGAGCGGGACCGCTGGCTGTCGGCCGAGGAAGCGGTGGAGTACGGCCTGGTGTCGCGCATCATCGAGCGCAAGACCGAGCTCAGAGAGGCGTGATGCTCTCTAATTAATAGCTGCTGGCGCAGGTAATACCTGCGCCAGCAGCCTGTTTAACGTGAACATTCCCTGCCAAAGAACCCGTGGAACCGGCTTTGCCGGGCCACTGGGTTCGCCCCCTGCAAGGGGGTTGGCGGAAACGCGCAGCGTGGAGCCTGGGGGTGAGCCTAATTCCTGACTTCAAACTCGATCTTCCAGCCTTCGCCGCCGTTGCGTGGAATGGCTTGCAGCTGCAGCGTGCCGGCTTCAGTCACCGCAGCGCGCAGCTTGACGGGCACCACCTCGCCAGGCGCGCGGCCGTCAGCGGGCAAGTGGGCTTCGATCTCGGCCAGTTCCTGCAATTCGTCGGGGGTCCAGAAGTCCAGCAGCATGCCGACCGCGTCTTCGCGCCGCACGGACGAGCCGAAGAAGCGGAAGCGCACGGCCTCGCCGACCACCAAGCCGAATTCTTGCGGCGGCAAGTCGGCTTGGCTGCCCTCCTCCATGCCGAACGGTGCCACGCACAGGGCCTGCACCGGCGGCTCCAGGCCGGGCACGGCGGGCATGGCGGACTCAATGCCCACGTAGTAGGACTGGGCCGTGCCACCGCGGATGCGAATGCCCTGGCCTTGGCGCACCGTGCCGTAGTAGGCGGCGCCCCGGGCTACGGCGTAGTCCAGATCGGCACCGTCGAGCAAGCGGGCTACGGGCGCGCCTTCGGCCTCCAGCCAGCTGTTGAGCGTGGCCAGGGTGCGTTGCACCAGCAGGTCCGACTTGAACACGCCGCCATTGAACAGCACGGCCGTGGGGTGCAGGAAGCTGGCGTTGGCATCGGGCGCAAAGCCGCCAAGCGCGGCAGTGGCGCCCACCTGGCGGCCCAAGAGCGCAGCCAGGTGGCGGGTGACGGCGGCGTCCTGCGCATAGGGCAGGCCCAGCTGCGTCAAACCGGCGCGGGCCCGGCTGATGGGGCGGGCGCTGCTGTCCACCTGGGGGAAGAAGCCTTCGAGGATGGTGGCCGTCAGCGCTTCGCGGCGCAGCTCGGCGTTGATGGAGCCGCCGATCAGGCGTGCGCCGCGGCTGGGGATGACCAGGGGCACGGTTTGTACCTCAGCGTCGCTGAGCAGCTTCTCTTTGGCCAGACGGCAGGCGTAGGTGAGTGCGCGCAGCTGCCAGGCATCCAGCGACTTGCCATCTGCCGCCAGTTGCCGGGCCACCCCGTGTGCCAATGCCAGGTCCATGTTGTCGCCGCCGAGCAGGATGTGCTCGCCCACGGCGACGCGGTGCAGCTGCAGATTGCCTTCGGATTCGACCACGGCGATCAGCGAGAAGTCGCTGGTGCCGCCGCCTACGTCGACGACCAGAATCACGTCGCCCACCTTGACCTGCTTGCGCCAGCCGCCACCGCTCTGAGCGATCCAGCTGTACAGCGCGGCCTGGGGCTCTTCCAGCAGCGTAACGCCGGTGTAGCCAGCGGCCTGGGCGGCCTCGGCCGTGAGTTCGCGGGCGGCGGGGTCGAAGGATGCGGGGATGGTCACCGTCAGCGCCTGCTGGCCGAACGGGGCTTCAGGATGCGCGCTGTTCCAGGCATCGCGCAGATGCGCCAGGTAGCGGGTGCTGGCCTCCAGCGGCGAGATGCGCGCCACCTCGTCCGCTGCAGCACCAGGTAAGTCGGGCGGCAAGATGGCCGCGCGGCGGTCCACACCGGGGTGGCAGAGCCAGCTTTTGGCGCTGGACACCAGGCGGATCGGCGTTTGCGCGCCATGGCTGCGCGCCCATTCGCCAACCACGCCCGTGGGTGCTGCGTCCCAAGGCAAGGCCAGGTCGCCAGGGGCGAATTCGCTGCTGTGGGGCAGGTAGATGAAGGACGGCAGCAGCGCGTAGTCCTGCACCGCACCGGGGCCGCTTTGCTGCGGGATGGGCAGCAGCTGGGGCGCAGCGTCTGGATTGCCCAGCTCGGTGAAAGACAGGGCACAGTGGGTGGTGCCCAGGTCTATACCGATAGCGTAGCGGGCCTCACTCATAGCTCCACCTCGGCCGCGGCGATGACGTGCGGGTCATGGCCCTCGGTGGTGCGCGGCAGGCGCACGTCGGTGGCTTTCCAGCCCGGGTGGCGCAGCGTGCCACGGAACGGGGCCTGGCCAACCACATTCCCGGTCAGGCGCACGCTGCTGGCGTCAAAGCCGGCCTCCAGCACCACGCGGCTGCCTTCGGCCTCGCCGCGGGCGGGTACCAGGGTGAAATGCTCTTGCAGCACCTTGCGGCAGCCGGTGTGCACCAGGCGCGCGGCGCCGCCAATGTCGGCGTCTGAATAGGCGGCCACATCTTCCTGGATGAAATCCACAAACCGGGCTTCACGCTGCAGCAGGCCCAGCAACTGCAGGGCGGCGTCGGGCGTGGAGACTTTCACCACCGGAGCAGGCGGTGGCACGGGAACGGGTGGCGCAACGGGAGCGGGGGCAGGGGCCGGTGCGGCCGGCACGCCATCACGCAGTGCTTGCAGGCGGGCGGCCAGTGCGCCATCGCCCAGCACGGCAAATGCCAGGGCCAGGCGGCTGAAAAAAGAGGGGCTTGGGTTGGTCATACAGGTTTTCCACAAAGACAAACGGCCCGGTGATCCACCAGGCCGCAGGGCATATTGTCAGGGATGGACGCCGTAGCGCCCGAGCACAGGTTTTAAGCCTTGGCTTCCAGCGTGGCTTCCACCGCTTCGACGGCCTTGTCGGTGGCTTTCTTCGCCACTTGCTGGGCGGATTCGAGGGCGTTGGTGGCGGCAGCCACGGCAGACTTCACCAGGGCCACGGCGTTTTCGGAGCCAGCAGGTGCGTTTTTGGCAGCGGCTTCCACGAAGCTGCTGATTTCAGCCTTGGCATCGGTGGCAGCCGCTTCCACGTATTCGCGCACTTCGTTGCCGCTGGCGGTCACGATGGACTGCACGTGGCGCAGGTAGGAAGCAGCCTTTTCGGGAGCAGCCTTCAGGGCCTGGCTTTGCAGCTCGGCAAAAGCCTGGGGGTTTTGGGCACCGGCCAGAGCCTGGCTGGCGTCGGCGGCTTCTTGCAGCGTGGCCTTGGCAGCTTGCAGATTCAGGCGCACCAGGCTTTCGGCGCTGCCGAACAGGGAGTTCGACAGGTCGAACAGGCCGGCAACAGCGGATTTTTGGGTAGCGAGGATGTTTTCGAAATTCAGCATGGATAGCTCCAGTGGTAGTGAACGGTGGAAGTAGATGGTGGTGATCAGGTCGGGCGGTACAACAATATGTTGCACTGCAACATAATTCAAACTATACGCCCCAAACCATGGCAATTCCAAGACAGGAAGCTCTAATCTGTGTGCCGGGCGATAATCCACCCCCTGGCAAACCATTCGAAGCACCACGCCCATGAGCACCAATGAAGTCGTCCGCGACGCGCAATCCGTAGAGTCCTACAACCCGCTGGCCAAGCAGAAAGCGGGCGCCAAGCTGTCGCGCATCCCGGTCAAGGTCGTGCAAGGCGAAGTGTTGAAGAAGCCCGAATGGATCCGTGTGAAGGCCGGTTCGCCCAGCACCCGGTTTTACGAAATCAAACAAATCTTGCGCGAAAGCAATCTGCACACGGTGTGCGAGGAAGCCAGCTGCCCCAACATCGGCGAGTGCTTCGGCAAGGGCACGGCCACCTTCATGATCATGGGCGACAAGTGCACGCGCCGCTGCCCCTTCTGCGACGTGGGCCATGGCCGCCCCGATCCGCTGGACGTGGACGAGCCGCTGAACCTGGCCAAGACCATCGCCAAGCTGAAGCTGAAATACGTGGTGATCACCAGCGTGGACCGCGACGACCTGCGCGACGGCGGTGCCCAGCACTTTGTGGATTGCATCAAGAACATCCGCGAGCTGTCGCCCCAAACCCAGATCGAGGTGCTGGTGCCCGACTTCCGTGGCCGCGACGACCGGGCATTGGAGATCCTGAAGCTGGCCCCGCCCGACGTGATGAACCACAACCTGGAAACCGCGCCGCGCCTGTACAAGGAAGCCCGCCCCGGCTCCGACTACCAGTTCAGCCTGAACCTGCTCAAAAAATTCAAGGCCCTGCACCCCAATGTGCCGACCAAGAGCGGCATCATGGTCGGCCTGGGCGAAACGGACGAAGAAATCCTGCAGGTCATGCAGGACATGCGCGACCACAACATCGACATGCTGACCATCGGCCAGTACCTGTCGCCCAGCAACAGCCACCTGCCAGTGAAGCGCTACGTGCACCCCGACACCTTCAAGATGTTCGAGGAAAAGGCCTACGCCATGGGCTTCAGCCACGCCGCCGTGGGCGCCATGGTGCGTAGCAGCTACCACGCCGACCAACAAGCCGAACACGCATTGGCCGCCCAGCAATAAATGGCAACTGTCGGGGGCCTGTGGTTCAACCCTAGAAACCTGGGCAACTTCGTCTCCAGCGCGGTGCTGGAGCGGGGCCTGACCCTGTACCGGGGCCAGAAGGTACTGGACATGGAAGTCCGCGCCATCGACAACGGGCGCTGGCAGCTCAGCGGGTCGGTACAGGGCAGTGAACGCAGCCCGTACACGCAAAACATCCGCCTGCACATCAATGTGCACGGCATGCTGACGCACTGGGATGCCGACTGCAGCTGCCCGGTGGGCGTGGACTGCAAGCACGCAGTCGCGCTTTCGCTAAAAGCCGCCTACCGCACCCAGACCAGCAACACCCCGCCGCCCGCCAAACCACCCACCGAGGCGGAGCTGGCCGCCGCCCGCCAGGCCGCCACTGAGCGCAGCCGCGCTGCGGCGCAGGCCAAGGTGGGCCACTGGCTGGCCCAATTCGATGCGCTGGAACGCGGCCCCTCGGCCGCCCATACCGAGCTGTGGGAAAGCTTTGTCTATGTGCTCGGCCCCAACCCGGGCGCGCATTTGGCGGGCATGCTGGAGCTCCAGCTGCACAAATCCCGGCCCAAGAAAAACGGCGACTGGAGCAAGCCCAAGAGCATCGCCACCCTGCCCACGCCCGGCCACCCCATGTGGGACGACGCCAGCCCGCAAGACCAGGAGCTGCTACTGCTACTGAAGGGCCAGAGCGTGGCCTCGCCCAGCCCGTCCTACGGCATCAGCGCCGTGGTGGCCGGTGCGGCCGGCCTGCTGGCGCTGCAGCTGGCCTCCGCCACCGGGCGGCTGTTTGCACTGGCCGATGGCGGCTTTCTGGGCAAAACCCTGCAGTGGAGCCCGCCGCGCGACATGGCCTGGGAATGGCAGGCCAGCAAGGACAGCAAGGCCGATGAACCGTTCTGGAACCTGCGCGCCCGGCTGGACCGTGGCCAGGACACTGCACAGATCTACGCCAACCACCCGCCGCTGTACCTGGACCTGGCCCAGGGCTGCTGCGGCCTGGCACAGACCCAGGGCATCCCCGCCGCCCAGCTGCCCCTGCTGCTGAACGCGCCGCCCGTGCCGCAGTCTGCCCTGCAACCGCTGCAGGCGCCACTGCTGCGCCGCCTGGCCGCCGTGGCCATGCCGCCCACCTTGACGCCCCTGCCCTCGGTGCAGGGCGTGGCACCACGCGGCCTGTTGCACCTGTCACCGGTCAGCCCCAAGGACGAAGCCAGCCACGGCTTGTTGCGCGCGCAGCTGACGTTTGACTACGCCGGCCTGCAAGGCCAGTGGGACCACCGCGAGCCCACCGTGCTGGTGCAGAACGGCAGCACCCGTACCCTGCTCTTCCGCGACCAGGAAGCCGAAAAAAACCTCTGCGCCCGGCTTGAAGACCTGGGCCTGCAAGGCTCGCCGACCACGGGCTACGGAATTCCCGGCCAGCAGCCTCAGCAGCCCTGGCTGGACTGGGCCGACGACGACTTTGCCGTCTTCCGCACAGCCGGCTTCCAGGTCAGCCAGGACGCGGCCTTGCAGCACTGGCTGCAGCGCGCCGATGTGCTGCAGGTGGAAATGCAACCCCAGGGCGCAGCCGACCCTGAGGCATCGCCCTGGTTCGACCTGTCGCTGGGCATGGAGATCAACGGCCAGCGGCACAACATCCTGCCCTGGCTGCCCAGTCTGCTGGCCCAGCTGGCCAATGCCCCGGTGGATGCGCACAGCGGCGAGCGCGTGCTGCCGCCCCATGTCTTTTTGCGCCAGCCCGAGGGCGAGGCCTTCATCCGCGTGCCCACCGAGCCGCTGCGGCCCTGGCTCTCGGCCCTGCTGGAACTGGCGGGCAGCCGCCAGCACGACCTGGGCGGCGACAGCCTGCGCCTGAGCCGCATGGAGGCGCTGCGCGCCGGTGCGGCACTGGGCCAAGGCGCGGTATGGAGCGGAGCCCAGGGCCTGCAGGAGCTGGTGGCCCAGCTCGCCGGCCAGCAAGCCCTGCCCGAAGTAGCCCTACCAGCCGGCGTGCAGGCCAGCCTGCGGCCCTACCAGCAGCAGGGCCTGAACTGGCTGCAGTTTCTGCGCCGTGCCGGGCTGAACGGCATCCTGGCCGACGACATGGGCCTGGGCAAGACCCTGCAGACCCTGGCCCATATCCAGGTCGAAAAAGACGCCGGCCGGCTGACCAACCCAGCGCTAATCATTGCCCCGGTGAGCCTGATGGGCAACTGGCAGCGCGAGGCCCAGCGCTTCTGCCCCGGCCTGCGCACCCTGGTGCTGCACGGCGCCGACCGCCACGAGGTGGCCGACACCACGCATGCCCACGACGTGGTGATTGCCCCCTATTCCCTGCTGCAGCGCGACCGCGACAGCTGGCTGCAAGCCCCCTGGCACACGGTGGTGCTGGACGAGGCGCAAAACATCAAGAACGCCAGCACCCAGGCCGCGCAGGTGGTGGGCGAACTGAACACCCAGCACCGCCTGGCGCTGAGCGGCACGCCCATGGAAAACCACCTGGGCGAGATCTGGAGCCTGTTCCACTTTCTGATGCCCGGCTTTCTGGGCAGCCAGGCGCAGTTCAATACGCTGTTCCGCGCGCCTATCGAGAAGGCCGGCGACAGCGAGCGCCTGGCCCAGCTGCGCCGGCGCATCACGCCCTTTATGTTGCGCCGGACCAAGGCCCTGGTAGCCCACGAGCTGCCGCCCAAGGTAGAAACCGTGATGCGCGTGGAGCTGGCCGGCGCCCAGGCCGACCTGTACGAAACCATACGCCTGAGCACCGAGAAGGCCGTGCGCGAAGCCCTCAGCGGCAAAGGCCTGGCGAAGTCGCACATCACCATCCTCGACGCCCTGCTGAAGCTGCGCCAGGTCTGCTGCGACCCACGGCTGCTGCCGCTGGAAGCCGCGCAAAACATGCAGCAGTCGGCCAAGCTGGAGCAACTGATGGAAGTGCTGCCCGAGATGCTGGCCGAGGGCCGCCGGGTGCTGCTGTTCTCGCAGTTCACCAGCATGCTGGCGCGCATCGAGGTGGAGCTGAAAAAACGCGGCATCGCCTGGACCAAGCTCACCGGCCAGTCGCAAAAGCGCGACGAGATCATTGAGCAGTTCACCAGCGGCGCCGTGCCGCTGTTCCTGATCAGCCTGAAGGCCGGCGGCGTGGGCCTGAACCTGCCGCAGGCCGACACGGTGATCCATTACGACCCCTGGTGGAACCCGGCGGTGGAGGCTCAGGCCACCGACCGCGCCCACCGCATCGGCCAAACCCAAAGCGTGTGGGTGGTGAAGCTGGTGGCCCAGGGCACCATCGAAGAGCGCATACTGGCCCTGCAAGACCGCAAGGCCGCTCTGGCCGAGAGCATGTACAGCGGCGCCCAGGCCCGCAAGGAGCCGCTGTTCTCGGAAGACGATCTGCAAGAGCTGCTGAAGCCGCTATCGAAATAAGAGCTGCCTGCGCAGGAAATACCTGCGCTAGCGGCCTGTTTCTTATAAATCCCCTACAACCGGCCTGCGGCGCAGGTGGCCTAGCGCCGCTACAGCCGCTATCCTTGGCGGGTTGACCATCTACTTGCATCCAAAGGAACTGATATCCCATGACACCCGGTACACCGCCCAAGCCGTTTTCGATGATCCGCGAATTCCACTTGGCCGATTGGTTCACGCTGGCAAACGCCGTGTGCGGGGTGGGCGCGCTGTTCTCCATCATGACCTATCTGGAGATACGCGACGTGCGGCATGTGTACTTTGCCTGCTGGCTGGTGCTGGCGGCCTTTGTGTTCGACGTACTGGACGGCAAGATCGCCCGCTGGCGGCAAAAGACCTCCATTATGGGCCGCGAGCTGGACTCGCTGGCCGACGTGATCTCGTTTGGCGTGGCGCCCGCCATCATTGCCTACGGCTGCGGCATGCAGGGCCTGTATGACCGCATCGTGCTGGCCTTCTTCGTGGCCTGCGGGGTGTCGCGGCTGGCGCGCTTCAACGTTACGGCCGAAATGCTGTCCGACGGCGGCAACAAGGTGAAGTACTTCGAAGGCACACCCATCCCCACCTCCATCATTCCCGTGTTTGTCATGGCCCTGGCCGCCTGGTCGGGTGCGCTGCGCGAGAACCTGTGGTTCGGCAGCCTGGAGCTGGGCGGCTTCCACTTCCACCCGCTGGTGCTGATGTTCGCGGTGTCGGGCTCGCTGATGATCAGCCGCATCCGCATTCCCAAACCTTAGTTGCTATAAATTCAGGAGCTGCTTGCGCAGGCATTACCTGCGCCAATGCCTGATTCTGCTGTGTAACGCCCCGGGCGTGCAGCGGAATTTCAGTACGTGCTCAGCGGCCCCATACCGGAATCCCACCCTACGCCTTCGCTACGGGCGCTCAGCGGCAGGTTGATGGCCTCCGACGGGTCTTCGGACTGCAGCACGCCCTGCGCCCAGGGTGCCAGGCGCGAGGTGTCGGCGCGCAGCACCTCCTGCTTCACGGCCAGGATCTGAGCCGGGTGCATGGAGAAGCTGCGCAGGCCCAGGCCCAGCAGCAGCCGGGTCATGGCCACATCGCCGGCCATTTCGCCGCAGACACTGACCCCCTTGCCCTGCGCATGGCAGGCCTGGATGGTGTCAGCCAGCAGGCGCAGCACGGCCGGGTGCAGCGGGTCGTACAGGTGGGCCACTGACTCGTCAGCACGGTCGATCGCCAGGGTGTACTGGATCAGGTCGTTGGTACCGACCGACAGAAAGTCAAAGTACTTCAGGAACAGCGACAGGGACAGCGCCGCTGCCGGAATCTCGATCATCGCGCCCAGCTTCAGCGGGCCGTAGGCAATGCCCCGGTTGTCCAGCTCCGCCCGCGCGAAGTCTAGCAACGACAGGGTCTGCCGTATCTCGCTGCCGTGCGCCAGCATGGGGATCAGCAGATTCACCTGGCCGTGCACGGCGGCTCGCAAAATGGCGCGCAGCTGGGTCAGGAACATGGCCGGGTCGGCCAGGCTCCAGCGTATGGCACGCAGGCCCAGCGCGGGGTTGAGGTGGGTGTCTTCCTTCTGGCCCTTGTCCAGCGGCTTGTCGGCACCGATGTCCACCGTGCGGATGGTGACCGGCATGCCCTGCATGCCCTCCACCGCGCGGCGGTAGGCCTGGTATTGCTCTTCCTCGTCGGGCAGGCGGCCCTGGCGACCCATGAACAGGAATTCGCTGCGGAACAGGCCCACGCCCAGGGCGCCAGCCTCCACTGCACCGCCAGCGTCTTCGGGCATCTCGATATTGGCCAGCAGCTCGACCTTCTGGCCGTCCAGGGTGATCGCTGGCGTGTGGCGCAGGCGCACCAGGCGCTCGCGCTCCAGCGTGCCCTGGCGCTGCTTGAAACCGTATTCGGCCAGGATGATGGTGGACGGGTCCACGATCACCACACCGGCGTCGCCGTCAATGATGACCCAGTCGTCCTGGCGCACCAGCTGGCTGGCCGTACGAGCGCCCACTACGGCGGGGATGTCCATGCTGCGCGCCACGATGGCGGTGTGCGAGGTTTTGCCGCCCACATCGGTCACAAAGCCAGCGAACACGCTTTGCTTGAACTGCAACATGTCGGCCGGCGACAGGTCGTGTGCGATCAGCACCAGGGGCACGGGCAGGTTTTCGTCGGGGAACAGGCCTTCACCAGACTTGCGCCGCACCGGCGCGGGGGGTGCCACCGGCGACACCACGCCCTTCATATAGCGCAGGATACGTTCGACCACCTGCTCCAGGTCGGCCTTGCGCTCGCGCAGGTATTCATCCTCCATCTCGTCGAACTGGCGCGAAATGATCTCCAGCTGGGTGGTCAGCGCCCATTCAGCGTTGTACAGGCGGTCGGTGATCCAGTGCTTGATGCCGATGGTCAGGGTCTCGTCTTCCAGCAGCATCAGGTGCACGTCTAGCAAGGCGGCCAACTCGTGCGGCGCGTCCTTGGGCATGTCGTGCTGCAGGCGCTGCAGCTCATCCACCACCGCATTGCGGCCGACGCGCACCCGGTTGATCTCGGCCTCGACCTGGTCGGGAGTGATGAAGTAGTGCGCCACCTCGACCCGGCTGGAGCCCACCAACACGGCGCGTCCGATGGCAATGCCGCGGGCAACAGGAAGGCCGTGGATGGAAAAAGTCATGGATGAATTATCCGCAGTAAAAGTGACGCGACCGCGCCGTCAATTACTGTCCTTCACCAAACTTGTCGTCAATCAGTGCCAGCAGCGCGTCCATGGCCTGTTGCTCTTGAGGGCCGTCGGTGTCGATGACCACGGTGGAGCCTATGCCGGCGGCCAGCATCATCACGCCCATGATGCTTTTGGCGTTCACGCGGCGTTCGCCCCGGGCGATCCAGACCTCACACGGGAAACTGCCCGCCAGCTTGGTGAGCTTGGCGGACGCGCGGGCATGCAGGCCCAATTTATTGCTGATGGTCGTAGTGGCTTTGATCATGCTTCTTGCGGGCTTGGTTCTGGGGTGCGGTGATGGCGACTTGCATGATGCCCTGCGAACCGCCAATCAGCGCGCGGGACACCAAGGCCTCCAGCGATTCATGGCGGTAGCTGACAGTGCGCAGCAGCATGGGCAGGTTGACGCCGGTGATGAGCTTGGATTTGACGCCATCCACCAGCTTCTGCGCCACATTGCAGGGCGTGGCACCGAACACGTCGGTCAGCACCAAAAAATGGGAGGAGCGCATCTGCTCCATGGCGATGCGCGCCATGGAGAAAGTCTCTTCGGGAGAGGTGTGCGGCTGTACATCCAGCGCTACCACGCCTTCCGCGCAGTCGGGAAACACGTGCAAGGCGCATTCGCGCAAGGCATGGGCCAACGGAGCGTGGGCGATGATGAGAATGCTGTTCATAGCGCTTTATTATGGTCTGAGGCGAAGAGCCTCATTCAAGTTTCAATCCGGCAAAAAAAGTATCGGCTACGGCGCTATCGGCCTGGTCGGCCAGCACCACTGCATGAAACAGGTCCACAGCTGCCGGACTGCGGCGGGCAAACCACACGGCCTGAGCACTGAAAACGCGGCCATCAGCGCGCTGGCCCTGGGCCTGCAAGCGCACGCCGGCGGGCTGGGGTGTACTGCCGGGCAGGGCAAACGGCTGCTCCTGCACCGCGCTGGCGTGCCAATTCGCCAGCGTGGCGCTCTTCCAGCCGGCCAGGGCTTCATCAGCCCGCGCCGGATCGGCCAGGCGCACATGGGAAACGGCAAAGGTGGCGCCGTCGGCCTCGCAGCCCTGCATGTCCAGCGGCACGCTGGCGCCGGCCATGGGCACCTCGCGGCTGCCTTTGTCGGGTTTGCAGGGCAACAGCATCTGCAGGGCATGCTGGTCCGAGCGCACGCTGCGCCAGTTCAGCGTGGGGCTGCAGGCCGCCAGGGCCAGCACAAACACGGGCAAACAGCGCATTCAGGAAGCGCCGAACACCTTTTTCAGCAGCGCGCTGCCGGTGCCCACCGGGTCCTGGCGGATGTTCTTTTCCTGCTCGCCAATCATCACGTACAGGCCGTCCAGGGTTTTGCGGGTGATGTACTGCTGGATGGAGGCATCCTCTTGCTTCAGCAGACCCAGGCCCACGGCCTTGCCGGCCAACTGGTTGTATTTCTCGGCGGCACCCACGCGCTCGGTGGCCTGTGTGACCACCGGCAGAAACTTGCCAAACAGCGGCTCACGGGTTTTCTCGGCGAAAAACGTGGTCATGGCGGTGTCGCCCCCGCTCAGGATGTTCTTGGCATCGGTAAAGCTCATGCTTTTCACGGCGCTGACCAGTTGGTCCTTGGCCAGGGGCACGGCGGCCTCGGCAGCGCGGTTCATGGCGGTGACAAGCTCGTCCACGCGCTGGCCCTGGCCCAGCTTTTTCAGCCATTTGGCGGCATCTTCCAAAAAACCAGGCAGGGGAATGCGAACTTTTTCATTGCCCAGGAATCCATCGGTGCGGCCCAGCAAGCCAACGGCCGCCACAGCGGACTTCTCTAGCGCGGCTTTCAGCCCCTGAGAGGCCTCTTTATCGCTCAGGTCGGAAAAAGACAGGGCATGCACCTGCTGCGCTGTGCCCCAGAGCAGCAAAGTCAGCGCAGAAAGTGAAGCGGAATTAAAATCGCGGCGTTCCATAGGGTCCCCTTGAAATGAAAAAAGCCATCTACATAGCCGGTATCGCAGCCATCCTGGCCGCAGGTTCAGGGGCCTATTATCTGACTGCAGGCAGCAGCAATGCGGCGCCCATGGCCACTTACGTGCTGCTGGATGGCAGCCAGAAAACCACGGCCGACCTCAAGGGCCGGGTCACCCTGGTGAACTTCTGGGCCACCAGCTGCGTCACCTGCGTGGGCGAAATGCCCAAGATCATCGCCACCTACAACAAATACCATACCCAAGGCTTTGACACCCTGGCGGTGGCCATGTCTTACGACCCGCCCAGCTACGTGGTGAATTACGCGGAAACCCGCAAACTGCCCTTCCAGGTGGCGATAGACAACACCGGTGCGGCCGCCAACGCCTGGGGCCAGGTACAGCTCACACCCACCACCTTTCTGGTCAACAAGCGCGGTGAAATCGTCAAACGCTTCGTGGGGGAGCCTGATTTTGACGACCTGCACCGCCTGATCGAAAAACTGCTGGCAGAAGCCTGAAACCGCTCCAACGCAGACAGAACCTGCGACAGAAGCTACAAAAAAAGTAGCGCCTCACATGTCCGAATTGAAGCATTCGGTACAGGGCTAAACTGGCGGCGTTGCTTTTCTCTAACGCCCGCCTTGACCACTCCATTGATTGAGATCGTGACGCCCACGTCTGTGGGCGCACTGGACGCCACCCGCAGCATCTTCCAGGAATATGCGGCCCAGCTGGGTATCGATCTGCGCTTTCAGTCTTTTGACGAAGAACTGACCCAACTGCCCTGGGACTATGCCGCGCCGCGCGGCAGTTTGCTGTTGGCCCTGGTGGACGGCGAAATCGCCGGCTGCTGCGCCCTGCGCCCGCTGGACAATGTGGACTACGCCAACGCCTGCGAAATGAAGCGCCTGTTTGTGCGCAAGGCCTTCCGAGGCTTTGGCCTGGGGCGCCAGCTGGTCGAGGCCACCCTGGACAGTGCCCGCGCTATGGGCTACAGCTGCGTGCTGCTCGACACATTGGACGACATGGAAGCCGCCCGCACCTTGTACGAAGATATGGGCTTTCAGGACATTCCCCCGTACTACCACAACCCCATCCCCGGCGCGCACTACCTAAGGGCAAGTATTTGATGCCGGGCCAGCCTGCCAAGCGCTGCTCGTATTAATATCCCGTAGCGTCTTGCCCAGCGCACCCCTACCCGAATGACAAACATGCGCCTACCCTTGCTGTTCAGCTCTTTCCTTTGCGCCGCTGTGCCCGCGCTGGCCGCCAAGCTGCAGGTGCAAGTGCAGGACGGTGCCGGCCGACCGCTGAGCGAAGCCGTGGTGTTCCTGGAATCACGCGAGGCCCAGGCCGCCGTCAAGCCGCTACAGGGCGCTGAAGTCGCCCAGGTCAACAAGCAATTCGACCCGCAGGTTCGCGTGGTCACCGTGGGCACCGCCGTCAGCTTCCCCAACCACGACACGGTGCGCCACCAGGTGTATTCGTTCTCGCCCACCAAGACCTTTGAGCTCAAGCTGTATGCGGGCACTACCGCCAACCCGGTGGTCTTCGATAAGCCCGGCATCGCCGTGCTGGGCTGCAATATCCACGACAAGATGGTCGCCTGGATCGTGGTGGTGGAAACGCCCTACTTTGGCCGCAGCGGTGCGGATGGCAAGTTCCAGCTCGATAACGTACCGCCCGGCAACTACCACCTGCGCATCTGGCATGCCAACCTGCCAGTCGGTGCGCCCGCGCTAGACCAGCCCCTGGCGCTGGCCGCCGCCGGTGGCAATGTGAGCGTGCGTGTGCCAGGACTGGCTCCATGAAACTACGCTGGAGCTGGTGGCCCGACATAGGCGGTTGGCGCCTGTCCACCCGCATCGTGATGATGTCCATGCTGCTGCTGCTGCTCGTGCAGGCGGCAGGCATGCTGGTAGTGCGCAGTGGCATTGAACGTAACGCCCGCGCCCAAGTGGCCAAAGATCTGGAAGTGGCCGAGCGCGTGTGGGGCAACCTGGTCGAGCAAAACGCTGAGCGCCTGACCAAGGGGGCAGAAGTACAGGCGACCGACTACGGCTTTCGCGAGGCGGTCAGCTCGCACGACATGAAGACGATGGGTACAGCCCTGGAAAATCTCAGCGAACGCATGGAGGCAGGGACCGCAGCATTCCTCGACCCCCAGCTAAACCCCGTGGCGATCTACGAGGGCCAGCTCAAGATGGAAGCGACCCTGTTTTCGCAGATTGCCGCACCGCTGCGAGAGCCCAAGGGAAAAGGTGGGCAGCTGGCCTTGCTGAACGGCCACCCCTACCTGTTTGTGATGGCTCCCGTGCGCTCACCGTTGCTGGTCGGCTGGATACTGATGGGCTTTGCGGCTGACGACAAGCTGGCAAAAAGCCTGTATGCGCAGTCCGGCGTCTGGCTCGCGGCAGTGGTCAGCAGCCCCGGCCAGTCCGCGACCGTCCCTATCACGACGCTGTCTGCGCAGAAGCTGGCAGACCTACAGCGCAGCGGCCTCTCGGCGTCTGAGTTTCGTAGCGAAGGCGATACGCTGATCATCCGCAGCATGCACCCACCCACCATAGGCGGCAATGTCAACACCTTGCTGCTGCGCTCGCTGAACCAGGCAGTTGCGCCATTCAACGACCTGCAGTTGTTTTTGCTGCTGATCACCGGTGGCGGTCTGTTGCTGTTTGGTGTGGGCAGCTTGTGGGCCGCGCGTCGCATCGCGACGCCCTTGCGCTCACTGGTCGAGGGGGCGGACCGCCTGGGCAGCGGCAACTACGAACAGCGCATGCTCTACACCGAGCGGCGCGACGAAATCGGCGACCTGGCGAACGCGTTTGACCGCATGCGTAAAAGCATCTCCATCAGCCGCAACGAAATCCAGCAACTGGCCTATTGGGACCGGCTGACCCGCCTGCCCAACCGGGTGCGCTTTCGCACTGCCATCCAGGAGGTCATAGCCCAGCGCGACCCCAGTAGCTACAACACCCAGTCCCTGGCGGTCATCACGCTGAATCTGGACCGTTTCAAACACGTTAACGACATCCTGGGCTACGCCGTGGGCGACCGCCTGCTGGTGGCAGTTGCCGAGCGCCTGCTGGTGCGCATGGGCGACCAGATGCTGGTGGCACGCCTGGGGGGTGACGAATTCGCCGTATTGCTGCCCATGGCCAATGCCGACAGTGCACTGGTGGTGGCGCAGGCAATTGGCACCTCGTTCGAATCCCCGCTGACCTACGACGAACACACGGTGGATCTCAGTGCCAGCCTGGGCGTAGCCTGCTGGCCGCAGCACGCTACCGACGTGGACAGCTTGCTGGGCCGGGCAGAGGTCGCCATGTATGCGGCCAAGCGCAAGGCCACCGTGACCCAGCTGTACGACCCGGCCCTGGACTCCAGCAGCAAGCAAACCCTGTCCCTGCTGTCCGAGCTGCGCCACGCGGTGGAACACAACGAGCTACGGCTATTCCTGCAGCCCAAGATTTCCCTGGCCACCGGCCAGGTGGTGGCCGCCGAAGCCCTGGTGCGCTGGCAGCACCCGCAACGTGGCCTGGTGCCGCCGGACTCCTTCATCCCCTTTTGCGAACAGACCGGCTTTGTGCGCCAGCTCACGCTGTGGATGTTCGACGAAGCCGCTCGCCTATGGGCCCAGCTACAGGTGCCCGGCCTGCCGCTGCGCATCGCCATCAACCTGTCCACCCGCGACCTGCTGGACCTGGAGTTCCCGGCCCGCCTGGAGAGCCTGCTGTCCAAACACAACGTGGCGCCCGAGGGCTTCTGCCTGGAGATCACCGAAAGCGCCATCATGGACGACCCGCTGCGCGCCGAGGGCACGCTCAAGCGCCTGTCCGACCGGGGCTTCAAGCTGTCCATCGACGACTTCGGCACCGGCTACTCGTCCCTGGCCTACCTCAAGCGCCTGCCGGTGGACGAGCTGAAGATCGACAAGTCCTTTGTGATGGCCATGGAGCGTGAGCCAGACGACGCCAAGATCGTGCGCTCCACCATCGACCTGGCCCACAACATGGGCCTGACCGTGGTCGCCGAGGGTGTGGAAAACGCCGCCATCTGGGACCTGCTGCGCGAGCAGGGCTGTGACGAAGCCCAGGGCTACCACATGAGCCGCCCTTTGCCGGTGGCCGACTTCATGCTCTGGCGCGAACGCTGGATGCAACGCGCCGAAGCCTGAGCCAGCAGCGGCGTAGCGCAAAATGCAGCTCCTGCGGGTTTTAGCGCCCGCTTCGCCATCCTTCCGAAAGCCCCTCCATGAACGCAGTCAAACTGTTTGCCGTTGTCCTCATCGCCGCCGGCACCCTGGCCCTGGTGTACGGCAGCTTCAGCTACACCAAGGACACCACCGCCGTCAAAATCGGCCCGCTGGAGCTGTCGGTGAAAGAGAAGGAAACCGTCAACGTCCCGGTCTGGGCCGGCGTGGGTGCCATCGTGGTCGGCGGCCTGCTGCTGGCCTTTGGCGGCAAAAAGGGCTGAGCCAGCCACTATTAAAAACATAGCTGCCAGCGCAGATACTGTCTGCGCTAGCGGCCAATTTCCCTTGAAACTCTAAGGCCCGCATGTTGTCGCTGGATACCTGTATCGCTTTCTTCACCCTGTCGCTGCTGCTGGGCTTCACGCCCGGGCCGGACAATATTTTTGTGCTGATGCAGTCCGCCACCCAGGGGCGCAAGGCGGGCTTTGTGGTCACCCTGGGCCTGTGCGCCGGCCTGGTAGTGCACACCCTGGCCGTAGCCTTTGGCCTGGCGGCGGTGTTTGCTGCGTCGGCCACGGCCTTTACCGTGCTGAAAGTGGTGGGCGCGGCCTATCTGGTGTACCTGGCCTGGCAGGCATTCCGCGCGCCGGTGGGTGCGCTGGCGTCGCAGGTGGAGCAGCAGCCAAACCTGCGCCGCATGTTTCTGCGCGGCTGGATCATGAATCTGACCAACCCCAAGATCGTGTTCTTCTTTCTGGCGCTACTGCCGCAGTTTGTGCATGCCGAGCGCGGCGCAGTGGCCCTGCAGCTGTGCGCGCTGGGCGGTATCTTCATCCTGACCACACTGATCGCATTTGGCGCCATCACCTACTTCGCCGCCACGGTCAGCACCCGGCTGCGCCGCTCGCCCGCAGCCCAGCTGTGGCTGAACCGCGTGGCGGGCACGGTGTTCCTGGGCATGGCGGCGCGGCTGGCCATGGCCGAGCGTTGAGCCAATTGCTGCATAAAAAGTAGCTGCTTACGCCCGTAGGATCAGCGCAGGCAGCCTAAGACCTTGCACACGTTCTAAGCGACTAAACCTTTTAAACCAGGACATCCTGAGGGCCGCATCGGTCAAACCCGGCCTGCGCCAGCAGCGCCTCGTAGCCCGCCAGGATCCGTAGGGTGGCCCATGCGGCCAGCCAGGTGGCGTTGCCCGTCATGGCGGCCTGGCTACCGCCGTTCCAGCCACGCGAACAGGCCCATGCCCACCAGCATGGCTGCGACGAATGCCATGGCCTTGGCCAGGCCCATGCCCACACCGACCAGGGCCGGCCCCGGGCAGAAGCCCGCCACGCCCCAGCCCACACCAAACAGCAGGCTGCCCAGCACCAGGCGGCGGTCGATGTGGAGGGCATTGGGCAGGCGCATGGGGGTGCCCAGCAGCGACGTGCTGCGCCGCTTGGCCACGGCAAAAGCCACGGCCCCCACGGCGATGGCGCCGCCCATCACGAACGCCAGCGACGGGTCCCACAGGCCACCCAGATCCAGAAAACCCAGCACTTTGGCCGGATTGGCCATGCCGGAGACGATGAGGCCCAGGCCAAACACCAGGCCAGACAGCAATGCAGAGATAAAAGCCATGGAGCCCTCCTTACCAACCCAAGATATGGCGGACCACGAACACTGTGGCAAAACCTGCGACCATGAAGGCAGTTGTCGCCACCAGGGAGCGCGGCGACAGGCGCGACAGTCCGCACACGCCGTGCCCGCTGGTGCAGCCCGCGCCATAGCGCGTGCCCACGC
This sequence comes from Rhodoferax sp. SPJ21, assembly GCF_058216335.1. NCBI lineage: Bacteria > Pseudomonadati > Pseudomonadota > Betaproteobacteria > Burkholderiales > Comamonadaceae > Rhodoferax > Rhodoferax sp. SPJ21. The sequence continues at coordinate 714,231 of NZ_JBYZMO010000002.1, read as the reverse complement.
CCACCAGCAGCCCGGCCAGCACCAAGCTGCCGTAGCCCGCGTCGATCTGGGGCGTGGGAAGCGCCCTGAACAAGCCGTACACCAGCGGCGCGCCCACCAATCCCAGCACAAAAGCCAGTCGCCAGGCGACATCGCCCCGCGTGGGCACCAGCAACCCGCCCAGCACGCCGCTGATGCCGGCAATGCGCCCGTTCAGCAGCACAAACAAGGCTGCGGCCAGGCCGATCAAGGCGCCGCCGGCCAATGCAGCCAGCGGGGTGAAATGGTTCCAGTCCAGGGTCATCACGCCTCCTTGGGGCAGTACAGGCGGTACAGCACCGCCAGGATTTCCAGCATCGCCGGGTCGGCCACGCTGTAGTAAATGTTCTTGCCCTCACGGCGCGGGACGATCACGCCCTCATTGCGCAGCACGCCCAGTTGCTGCGACAAGGTGGGCTGGCGGATGTCCAGCCGCTGCTCCAGATCACCCACGCACATCTCACCCTGCGACAGCTGGCACAACAGCATCAAACGGTCTTCATTGGCCAGCACTTTCATGGCGGCCACCGCATGGTGGGCGGCACCGCGTAGCACGGCGGTGTCGATGGCATCAGAGGCTTGTGTCATGGGTACGTATCGAGGAAGCGGCTCTTTTATTATATAAATTTATATAATATTTATCAGTCAAAAGTAGGCAGTTATACGCCTCCATCTACCGCCTGCGGACGACAACGGTGTGGCTACGGGCGTATCCCGCTGAACGCGCTGCCGGTGCATGGGCGAATAGATTGAATTGCTACTAAAAGCGTAGCTGCTTGCGCAGCATTTATCAGCGCAAGCGGGCGAATAACACACTATTCAACCCACCCATGCTGACCGAAAATCAAGCTGCAACGGAAGAGTTGAACGAACAGAAAGAGCGGCTATGAGGTAAGCCGAGTACAAGGGGTTTTTACAGTGCCAATGTCCGGCTAGGCATTGGGTGCAAACGAGTAGTGGAACGATGCCTGCGCGGGCTCACCGTGCCCGGCTATATAGTTACCTTCGCCTTGAAGGCCCGTGAGGCCTTCGGTGCCAGAGCCGACAACTACCGTCCACGCACTATAAGCCTTGCCATCCGCGAAGCTGCCAACGTGCTGAAGGACAAACGTTCCAGTTCGTCCCTCAACCGTGCCAGTGACTCGCTCGAGGCCGACAAAATGGGCTGTACCTTGAGTTGTGTAGGACATGAGGTACTCGATGCTGCTCGTGCCCTCGATGGCCCCGGAATAAGTCTGCGTGACCTTCGCATTTGAGAGCTTTGCGCCGCCCCCAATGTCTTCGTACGTCTTTTCGTCCCAGCCGGTGATCTGGAACGAGCATTTGGTTTCTGCTGACATCTGCATGCCTCTGATGTGATGAAAAATTGAACCGTGCCCACGATGGCTTTGACCGGCATGCAGCACGTGCCTCGCAGCGGTATTCTGCAGCTGTGTGTCCGAGATGGGCCGCGCGTGGGTGTTGCGCCTTTTATCTCGGCGTCTGCGGGCCAGACGCTGAACCACTATAGCCCGCGGCAAACGTGCGGCTCCCAGTCCGCTGGCATCTTTCCCTTAAAAAGGTGGAACTACCACGTGCTCTATTTTTTATAGCTGCTTGCGGAGGTTGAATTTGCACTGGAGCCAGTTTTCTTTGAAGATTTATGTGCGGTTTGGGTGGTGCGGACGGCGTCTGGCGTCCATGCGATCCCTGGCCGGGCGCACATCCCGGCCAGGGAGCCCATAAGCCCCCAGACCCCAAGAAGACAGCAGGCATTTTTACGCTTTCTTTATACCCCCGCCCCTGCTCTCTACCCCGTTTTTACGCCCGTTTACATACGCTTACCCCATCAATTTCTGAAGAAAGAGGGATCGTATGGACGTGGTCTATCTGGCAGGCGCAGGCCTGCTGTGGGGCGTGATGGTGTTGCTGATGAAGGGCTTCCAGAAGCTCGAAAAACCCAAGGGAGGCCGCGCATGATCCCGCTCGACATGCTCTATGGCCTGGGCGGCGTCTGCGCCGTTCTACTGCTGGCCTACCTGGTCTACGCGCTGATCTGCGCCGAGGAGTTCTGATGAACGCCAATGCTTGGGGCCTGCTGGCCCTGTATCTCGTAGTCTTGCTGGCCACTGCCTGGCCGCTGGGCCTGTGGCTAGCGCGGCTGGCCGAGGGGCGCATTCCTGGCTGGATGCGCCGCGTCGAAGCGCCACTGTACCGCCTGGCCGGTACCGACCCCGACAAGTCCATGCACTGGGCCCACTACACGCTGGCCCTGCTGGCCTTCAACACGCTGGGCGTGCTGGTGGTGTACGCACTGCAGCGCCTGCAGCTGTGGCTGCCGCTGAACCCGCAAGCCCTGGCGCCTATCAGCCCGGACTCGGCCTTCAACACCGCTGTGAGCTTTGTCACCAACACCAACTGGCAGGGTTACGCAGGCGAGTCCACCATGGGCTACCTGACGCAGATGCTGGCGCTGGCGGTGCAGAACTTCTTCTCGGCCGCCACTGGCGTGGCCGTGGTGTTTGCACTGATGCGCGGCTTTGCGGCGCGCTCCACCGCCGTCATCGGCAACTTCTGGGTCGACATGGTGCGCGTCACCGCCTGGGTGCTGGTGCCGCTGTCGCTGGTGTTCGCCGTATTCCTGATCGGCCAAGGCGTGGTGCAGAACTTTGACAGCTACAAGGACGTGACCACGCTCGAAGTCACCGCCTTCCAACAACCCAAGGTGGATGCCGCCGGCCAGCCCGTGCTGGACGCCAAGGGCCAGCCGGTGATGGAAGACGCCAAGACCCAGACGCAAACCCTGCCCATGGGCCCGGTGGCGTCGCAAGAGGCCATCAAGATGGTCGGCACCAATGGTGGCGGCTTCTTCAACGCCAACTCGGCCCACCCGTATGAGAACCCTACGGCGCTGAGCAACTTCTTCCAGATGCTGTCCATCTTCCTGATCCCGGCCGCACTGTGCTTCTGCTTCGGCAGCGTGGTGGGCGACAAGCGCCAGGGCTGGGCCGTGTTGGCGGCCATGACGGTGATGTTCGTGGTGGCGGTTATCGCCATCATCCCCGCCGAGCAGGCCGGCAACCCGCTGCTGACACCGCTGGGTGTGGACCAGGTCGCCAGCAGCCTGCAGGCCGGCGGCAATATGGAAGGCAAGGAGCTGCGTTTTGGTATCAACGCCAGCAGCCTATTTGCAGTGATCACCACAGCAGCATCCTGCGGCGCGGTGAACGCCATGCACGACTCGTTCACGCCCCTGGGCGGCATGGTGCCGCTGGTGATGATGCAGCTGGGCGAGGTGGTGTTTGGCGGTGTCGGCACCGGCCTGTACGGCATGCTGATCTTCGCCATCCTGGCGGTGTTTATCGCCGGGCTGATGATTGGCCGCACGCCGGAATACCTGGGCAAGAAGATCGAGGTGCATGAGATGAAGCTGACCTCCATCGCCATCCTGGTGACACCCATCGTGGTGCTGTCGGGTACGGGGGTAGCTGTGCTGTCGGGTGCGGGTGTGGCAGGTATCGCCAACCCCGGCGCGCATGGCTTCAGCGAGATTTTGTACGCATTCAGCTCGGCTGCGAACAACAACGGCAGCGCCTTCGCCGGGCTGTCGGCCAACACGCCGTTCTACAACGTGCTGCTCGGCATCGCCATGTGGCTAGGCCGCTTTGGCGTGATCGTGCCGGTGCTGGCGATTGCCGGTGCACTGGCCGCCAAGCAGCGCCTGCCGGTGACCAGCGGCACCCTGCCCACGCACGGCCCGCTGTTCGTTACGCTGCTGATCGGCACGGTGCTGCTGGTGGGCCTGCTGAACTACGTGCCAGCCCTGGCGCTGGGCCCAGTCATCGAACACCTGACGCTGTGGAGCGGACGATGAACGCTACATATTTCATAGCTGCTTGCGAAGCTAGTACCTGCGCTACAGGCCTTATTCGTTTAAATTTCAGAAAGTCATTGGTATGACTACATCCAAATCCCTGGTGCTGATGGACCCGGCTTTGCTCAAGCCGGCACTGCGCGCTGCCTTCACCAAGCTCAGTCCCCGCGTGCAATGGCGCAACCCGGTGATGTTCGTGGTTTACATCGGCAGCCTATTGACCACCTTGTTCGGCGTGCTGGCGCTGCAAAGCGGCGACGGCACGGCCAGCTTCGTGCTGAACGTGGCGGTATGGCTGTGGTTCACCGTGCTGTTCGCCAACTTTGCCGAAGCCCTGGCCGAAGGCCGGGCCCAGGCCCAGGCCGCATCACTGCGCGGGCTGAAGAAAAGCACCGTCGCCAAGAAGCTGCAAAAGCCGGTGCATGGCGCCACATGGCTTCCTGAGCCAGCAGAAAACCTGCGCAAGGGCGACGTGGTGCTGGTGGAACCAAACGACCTGATCCCACTGGACGGCGAGGTCATCGAAGGCGTGGCCTCGGTGGACGAGAGCGCTATCACCGGGGAGTCGGCCCCTGTGGTACGCGAGTCGGGCGGCGACTTTGCATCGGTCACCGGCGGCACCCGCGTGCTGTCCGACTGGCTGGTGGTGCGCATCGCGGTGAACCCCGGCGAGTCCTTCCTGGACCGCATGATCAGCATGGTCGAAGGCGCCAAGCGCCAAAAGACACCCAACGAAATCGCGCTGACGATTCTGCTGGTGGCACTGACCATTGTGTTTCTGGTGGTCACCGTGACGCTGCTGCCCTTCTCCATGTTCAGCGTGCAGGCCGCGGGCGCAGGCACCGTGGTCAGCATGACAGCGCTGATTGCGCTGCTGGTCTGCCTGATCCCGACCACCATCGGCGGCCTGCTGTCGGCCGTGGGTGTGGCCGGCATGAGCCGCATGATGCAGGCCAACGTGATCGCCACATCCGGCCGCGCGGTGGAAGCCGCTGGCGACGTGGACGTGCTGCTGCTGGACAAGACTGGCACCATCACCCACGGCAACCGCCAGGCCTCGGCCTTCTTCCCCGCCCCAGGCGTGAGCGATACCCAGTTGGCCACCTGTGCCGCCCAGGCCTCGCAGGCCGATGAAACGCCCGAAGGCCGCAGCATCGTCACGCTGGCCCAGCGCCTGGGTGCGGTACAGCCGCTGGTCGGTAGCGTCATCGAAGTACCGTTCACGGCGCAGACCCGCATGAGCGGTGTGGACGTGCAAGCCGCCGACGGCTGTGTGCGTGTGCTGCGCAAGGGCGCGGTGGATGCCATGCGCAAATACGTGCAGGCCCAAAACGGCCGCATGCCCACCGAAGTCTCCCGCCATGCAGACGACGTAGCCCGCCGTGGCAGCACACCGCTGGTGGTGGCAGAGGGCAACACCGTGCTGGGCGTGGTGGAGCTGAAGGACATCGTCAAATCAGGCATCAAGGAGCGCTTTGGCGAGCTGCGCCGCATGGGCATCAAGACGGTGATGATCACCGGCGACAACCGGCTCACCGCTGCGGCAATAGCCGCCGAAGCCGGTGTGGACGACTTCCTGGCCGAAGCCACTCCCGAACAAAAGCTGGCCCTGATCCGCCAGTACCAGAGCGAAGGCCGCCTGGTCGCCATGACCGGCGACGGCACCAACGATGCGCCCGCACTGGCCCAGGCCGACGTGGCCGTGGCCATGAACAGCGGCACGCAGGCAGCCAAGGAAGCCGGCAATATGGTGGACCTGGACTCCAACCCCACCAAGCTGCTGGAGATTGTGGAAACCGGCAAGGCGCTGCTGATGACGCGCGGCTCGCTGACCACCTTCTCGATTGCCAACGACGTGGCCAAGTACTTCGCCATCATCCCGGCGATCTTTGTCAGCACCTACCCGCAGCTGAAGGCGCTGAATGTGATGGAGCTGGGCAGCCCTTCGTCGGCGATTTTGTCGGCGGTGATCTTCAACGCCCTGGTCATCATGTTCCTGGTGCCGCTGGCCTTGAAGGGCGTGCGCTACCGGCCCGTGGGTGCCGCCGCGCTGCTGCGCCGCAACCTGCTGGTCTACGGCCTGGGCGGGCTGATCGTGCCCTTCATCGGCATCAAGATCATTGACGTGATTTTGGTCGCCCTGCACCTTGTTTAAGGAGTTCAACGTGAACGCAATTCTTCGCCCTACTTTGGTTTTATTCACCGCGCTGACCGTGCTGACCGGTGTGGCCTACCCGCTGGTCGTCACCGGCGTGGGCCAGGCGGTATTCCCGGCCCAGGCCGCAGGCAGCCTGGTGCTGCGTGACGGCAAGGCCGTGGGTTCCGCGCTGATCGGCCAAAACTTCAGCGACCCCAAGCACTTCTGGGGCCGCCCCTCGGCCACCGGCCCGCAGCCCTACAACGGCACGGCCTCCAGCGGCTCCAACCAGGGCCCGTTGAACCCCGCGCTGACCGATGCCGTCAAAGGCCGCATCCAGGCGCTGCGCGATGCCGATCCCGGCAACACCGCGCCGGTGCCGGTGGACCTGGTGACGGCGTCGGCCAGCGGCCTGGACCCGCACATCAGCCCCGCTGCTGCGGCCTACCAAGTGGCCCGCGTGGCCAAAGCCCGTGGCCTGCCCGTGGCGACGGTGCAGGCCTTGGTGGCACAACAAACGCAAAAGCCCCTGGCCGGCTTTCTGGGCGAGGCACAGGTCAACGTGCTGCAACTGAACCTGGCACTGGACGCCCCACAGTAACGCCATGCAGTAACCTCTGCGAATGACCGACAACCGCCCCGACCCCGATGCCCTGCTGCAGCGCCTGCAGGAGCAGGACGTGGCGCGCAGCCGGGGCCGGCTGCGCATCTACTTCGGTGCGAATGCCGGTGTCGGCAAAACCTACGCCATGCTCAGCGCCGCCCAGCAGGCCCAAAAAGCCGGCAAAGAGGTGCTGGTGGGCGTGGTGGAAACCCATGGCCGCAGCGACACCGCCGCGCTGCTGCACGGTCTGGACCAGCTGCCCCTGCGCCAACTGCCTTACCGGGGCAAGTCGCTGCCCGAATTTGATCTGGATGCAGCACTGGCGCGCAAGCCCGCCATCCTGCTGGTGGACGAGCTGGCCCACACCAATGTGGAGGGCTCGCGCCACCCCAAGCGCTGGCAAGACGTGCAGGAGCTGCTGGCCGCCGGCATCGACGTGTGGTCGGCCATCAATGTGCAGCACCTGGAAAGCCTGAACGGCACGGTGGGCGCCATCACCGGCATCCGCGTGCATGAAACCGTGCCCGACACGGTGCTGGACAGCGCTGACGAAGTCGTCCTGGTGGACGTGACGCCAGACGAGCTCACCGCCCGGCTGCAGGCGGGCAAGGTCTATATGCCGCAACAGGCCGCGCGCGCCACGCAGAACTTCTTCCGCAAGGGCAACCTGATCGCACTGCGCGAAATCGCCCTGCGCCGCACCGCCGAGCATGTGGAAGACGATGTGCGCAGCTACCGCGTGGAGCAGTCCGGCGGCGGCCAGCAGGCGGCATGGAACACCTCGGGCGCCATCCTGGCCTGCATCGGCCCACAGGAAGGAGCCGAGCACACGGTGCGCAGCGCAGCCCGCCTGGCCGGCCAGCTGAACGTGCGCTGGTACGCCGCCTATGTGGAGACCCCGCAGCTGCAGCTGCTGGTAGCGGCCGAACGCGACCGCATCCTGACTGTGCTGCAACTGGCCGAAACCCTGGGCGCAGACACCGCCGTGCTCACCGGCAGCAACCCCGCCGTGGAGCTGGTGCGCCAGGCCCAAACGCTGAACTGCGCCACCCTGGTGCTGGGCCGGCCCAGCGTGCCGCCGCGCTGGCAGATCTGGCGCCGCTGGGAGCGCTCCATGACGCGCCAGCTGGCCACCCTGGCGCCCACGCTGGAGCTGGTGGAGGTAGGCCACAGCCACAGCGCGCGCCGCCTGCCGATCAGCCTGGTGCGCAGCGTGGACGACGAGGAACAGGCCACACTGCGCCAACCCTGGCTGCCCCTCGCCTGGGCCGCTGGCAGTTCAGCGCTGGTCACCCTGCTGGTGCTGCCCCTGGCCAACCGGCTGGACCTGGCCAATATCGTGATGCTGTTCCTGGCCGCCGTGGTGCTGGTGGCACTGCGCTTTGGCCGTGGCCCGGCCGCGCTGGCAGCAGTGCTGAACGTGGTGGCCTTTGACTTCTTTTTTGTGTCGCCACGCTTCTCGTTTGCGGTGAGCGACATCCAGTACCTGGTGACCTTTGCCGTGATGCTGGCGATTGGCCTGCTGATCGGCCAGCTGACGGCTGGGTTGCGCTTTGCCGCACGCATCTCAGCCAGCCGCGAGCGCCGCGCCCAAGCGCTGTTCGACCTGAGCCGGGAGCTTTCAGGCGCCCTGCTGACCAGCCAGGTGGTAGAAATTGGCCAGGCCGCCGTGCAGCGCCTGTTCACGCAAGTGGAAGGCCTGGCCTACGACCCGGTCAAAGGCGGCAAGGTGATGGTGCTGGTGGCCGAACACGGCGATGCCGCGCAGGGCGGCGCCAGCCATCTGCAGCTGCCCGCACTACTGCCACACGACTTCGACCCTGGCATTGCCGACTGGGCGCTGCGCACCGGCCAAAGCGCCGGCCTGGCCACCACCACCCTGCCCGCCCACCCCTGGCATTGCGTGCCGCTGCAAGCCCCCATGCGCGTGCGCGGCGTGCTGGCGCTCAAGCCCACGCAGGCGCGCTGGCTGCTGATACCCGAGCAGCAGCAACTGCTGCAAACCCTGGCCCGGCAGATCGCTATTGCGCTGGAGCGTGTGCACTACGTGGAGGTGGCGCAGCAGGCCGTGGTGCATATGGAGTCCGAGCGCCTGCGCAACACCTTGCTGGCCGCCATCTCGCACGATGTGCGCACACCGCTGACGGCGCTGATGGGCCTGGCCGAGTCGCTGCAAACCTCGCAGCCGCCGCTGGCCGTGGCGCAGGCCGGCATGGCCCAATCCATGGCAGTGCAGGCACGCGAGCTGTCGGCCCTGGTCACCAACCTGCTGGACATGGCGCGGCTGCAGAACGGTGGCGTGGCGCTGCGCAGCGAATGGCAGTCGGTGGAGGAACTGGTGGGCTCGGCCATCCGCGCCGCCGGCCCGGCACTGGACGGCCAGCCGGTGGAAACCGACATTCCGGCCAACCTGCCGCTGGTGGAATATGACGCCGTGCTGATGGAGCGCGTGCTGGTGAACTTGCTGGAGAACGCCGCCAAATACGGCCAGCCGCCCATCGTGCTGCGCGCCCGCGCCACGCCCACCAGCCTGGTGCTGGCCGTGCGCGACCACGGCGCCGGCCTGCCCAAGGCGGTGCTGGGCCGCGAGGCCGCACTTTTCGACAAATTCACCCGAGGCAATGCCGAGTCCGCCACGCCTGGCGTGGGCCTGGGCCTGGCCATCTGCAAGGCCATTGTGGACGCCCACCGGGGCCAGATCGTTGCCACCAACGCCGGCGGCGGTGGGGCAGAATTCAGCATCACCCTGCCACGCCGGCCCGCACCGGAAATACTTTGAGCACACTTGTTGCCGTCCTGATCGAAGACGAACCCCATATCCGCCGCTTTGTGCGCAGCGCGCTGGAGGGCGAAGGCTGGCAGGTGTTCGAGGCCGACACCGCCAAGCAGGGCCTGACCGAGGCCGGCACCCGCAAGCCCGACCTGCTGGTGCTGGACCTGGGCCTGCCCGACGGCGACGGGCTGGACGTAATACGCGACGTGCGCGGCTGGTCGGCCGTGCCCATCATCGTGTTGTCGGCCCGCAGCGACGAGGTCGACAAGATCGCCGCGCTGGACGCCGGAGCCGACGACTACCTGACCAAGCCCTTTGGCGTGGGCGAGCTGCTGGCCCGGGTGCGCGCCAACCGCCGCCGCCCACGCGCCGCCACCGCCGACGGCAGCACAGAGGCCGACCCGGTATTCCGCTTCGGCACAGTAGAGGTAGACCGCACCGCCCGCCTGGTGCGCCGCGATGGCGCCGAGGTACACCTAACCCCCATTGAATACCGCCTGCTGACCGTGCTGATTGCCAACACCGGCCGGGTGCTGACGCAGCGCCAACTGCTGCGCGAGGTGTGGGGCCCAGCCCACACCCAGCAAAGCCACTACCTGCGCATCTACATGGGCCATCTGCGGCAAAAGCTAGAGGCCGACCCGGCGCAGCCGCAGCACCTGCTGACCGAAACTGCGGTGGGCTACCGGCTCGTCGCTTAAAATATAAGCAAAATCTGCCTCTGACGCTGGTACATCATGCGCAGGCAGCTATTTATTTGATAGCGCACCATGAACACCCCCATCAAGCCACCGAATCCCACCGTCGCCTTCCGCCGTGCCGCGCCACCTGCCGGGCCCGCCGCCAGCAATGAACCCACGCGGCTCAATAAGCGCATGGCCGAGCTGAACATGTGCTCGCGCCGCGAGGCCGACGAATGGATCGCCAAGGGCTGGGTCAAAGTGAATGGCGCCGTGGCAGAGATGGGCGTCAAAGTCACACCCAGCGACCGCATCCAGATCGACAAGGCGGCCACCGGCCAGCAGGCCAACCAGGTCACCATCCTGATCAACAAGCCCCTGGGCTTTGTGAGTGGCCAGGCCGAAGATGGGCACGAGCCCGCCATCACCCTGGTGCAGCCGCAGAACCGCTGGCGCGACGACAACGCCCGCTTCTTCTTCCACGGCAGCCAGCTCAAAAGCCTGGTGCCGGCCGGTCGGCTGGACATCGACTCCACCGGCCTGCTGGTGCTGACGCAGGACGGCCGCATTGCCCGCCAGTTGATCGGCGAAGACTCGGTGATGGAAAAGGAATACCTGGTGCGCGTGGCCTACACCGGCGTGGCCAACCCCGCCGCCGCCAACTCGGCCGCCGCCACCTATGGCGGCCTGCAATCCAGCGGTAAGACCCAACAACTGGTGCGCATTGACGACGACGACCCGGTCACCAGCGATGTGCAAAGCGCCTTCCCGCCGGCCATGCTGGCCCGCCTGCGCCACGGCCTGAGCCTGGACGGCCAGGCCCTCAAACCCGCCCAGGTGAACTGGCAAAACCCCGAGCAGTTGCGCTTTGTGCTGACCGAAGGCAAGAAACGCCAGATCCGCCGCATGTGTGAACTGGTGGGCCTGAAGGTGGTGGGCCTGAAGCGCGTGCGCGTGGGCAATGTGATGCTGGGCAATCTACCGGTAGGCCAGTGGCGCTACCTGGCGCCGCACGAGAAGTTCTAAGCACAAAAAAGCCGCGACACATCGCGGCTTTTTTGATGGGCCAAGGCCGGTTATTCGTCGCTAAGCAGCACGTTGTAAATCACCGCACCGATCACGGCACCGACGATAGGCGCCACCCAGAACAGCCACAGATCGCCCATGGCACCGGGCACAAACAGCGCCGGGCCGGTGCTGCGGGCCGGGTTCACCGAGGTGTTGGAGACCGGGATCGAGATCAGATGGATCAACGTCAGGCACAAGCCGATGCTGAGGCCACCAAAGCTGCCAGCCGCACGCTTGGCGGTGCTGCCCAGTATGACGATCAGGAAGATGGCTGTCATCACCACTTCGGTGATCAGCACCGACTGCATGCTGAAGCCGCCGGGCGAGTGGGCGCCATAGCCATTGGTGGCAAACGCGCCGGCACCGGTGAAGGCCTTGGCCGCATCAAAGTCAGCCTTGCCAGAAACGATCAGGTACAACACGCCCGCAGCCGCGCAAGCGCCCAGCACCTGGGAAACGATGTAGCCCAGCAAGCCAGATACCGGAAAGCGCTTGCCCACGGCCAGGCCAATCGACACAGCGGGGTTGAAGTGGCCACCAGAAATCGGCCCCAAGGCATACGCCCCCGTCACTACCGTCAGGCCAAAGGCCAGCGACACACCCAGCAGACCAATGCCCACGCCGGGGAAGGCCGCTGCCAGCACCGCGCTACCGCAGCCGCCCAGCGTCAGCCAGAAGGTACCGAGAAACTCCGCCGACCACTTTTTGAGATTGCTATCCATTTTTGTACTCCTTTGTTGTTGGGTATTGCACCGCCCGGGATGTTCGCAAGCGTATGTGACAAGGTCAAGGGGCGCGCTGGCAGAGCTGGCCAGCCATCCCCCATTGAAATGAAAACAGGGTGCGGCGGCAACGGGGCTTGAAGTTTGACGAAACGGCCATAATTGAAGGCTGCCCGGCACATGGCTGCCGGAGTTCAGTTTTTTGATATTTCCAAGGCATTGATCCCAACATGACCAAGCAAACCATGAATTTCCAGGCCGAAGTAGCCCAGCTGCTGCACCTGGTGACCCACGCGCTCTACTCCAACAAAGAAATCTTCATGCGCGAGCTGGTGTCCAACGCGTCCGACGCCTGCGACAAGCTGCGCTACGAAGCCATCAGCAACAGCGCCCTGCTGGAAGACGCGCCCAACCTGGAAGTGCGCGTGGCCTTCGACAAGGATGCCAAGACCCTGACCATCACCGACAACGGCATCGGCCTGTCACAGCAGGAAGCCATCGACAACCTGGGCACCATCGCCAAGAGCGGCACCAAGGACTTCGTCAGCAAGCTGTCTGGCGACCAAAAGTCTGACTCGCAGCTCATCGGCCAGTTCGGCGTGGGCTTCTACTCCGGCTTCATCGTGGCCGACCGCATCACCGTGGAATCGCGCCGCGCCGGCCTGCCCGCCAGCGAAGGCGTGCGCTGGACCAGCGACGGCGGTGCCAGCGGTGGCGGCGCCTTCGAAGTGGAAAGCATCACCCGCGAAAAGCGCGGCACCAGCGTGATCCTGCACCTGCGCGACGACGCCCTGGAATACGCCAGCGCCTGGAAGCTCAAAGGCATCATCAGCAAGTACTCTGACCACATCAGCCTGCCCATCCTGATGGAAAAGGAAGAGTGGAAAGACGGCGACCTGATCGACCCGTCGAACGAAGAAGCCGGCCGCCTGCCCGGCGGCATGGTTGCCACCGGCGAATGGGAAGCCGTCAACAAGGCCAGCGCCATCTGGACGCGCGCCAAGAAGGACATCACCCAAGAACAGTACGACGACTTCTACAAGCAAATCAGCCACGACTTCGAAGCCCCACTGGCCCACACCCACAACCGCGTGGAAGGCAGCACCGAATACACCCAGCTGCTGTACGTGCCAGCCAGGGCCCCGCAAGACCTGTGGAACCGCGACCACAAGGGCGGCCTGAAGCTATACGTCAAGCGCGTCTTCATCATGGACGACGCCGAAGCCCTGCTGCCCAGCTACCTGCGCTTTGTGAAGGGCGTGGTGGACTCCGCCGACCTGCCCCTGAACGTGAGCCGCGAGCTGCTGCAAGAAAGCCGCGACGTCAAAGCCATCCGCGAAGGCTGCACCAAGCGCGTGCTGGGCATGCTGGAAGACCTGGCCAAGTTTGACAAGGCACCTGCTGCCGCTGAAGGCGATGTCACCGACGTGCTGTCTGAAGAAGACAAGGCCAAGGAAGGCAAATACGCCAAGTTCTACGCCGAATTCGGCGCGGTGCTGAAAGAAGGCCTGGGCGAAGACTTCGCCAACCGCGACCGCCTGGCCAAGCTGCTGCGCTTCGCCAGCAGCACCACCGACAGCACCAGCGTGTCGCTGGCCGACTACAAGGCCCGCATGAAAGAAGGCCAGGAGGCCATCTACTACATCACCGCCGACAACGCCGCCGCTGCCAAGAGCAGCCCGCAGCTCGAAGTCTTCAAGAAGAAGGGCATCGAAGTGCTGCTGATGACCGACCGCGTGGACGAGTGGGCGCTGAACTACCTGCAAGACTTCGACGGCACACCCATGCAGTCCGTCGCCAAGGGCGCCGTGGACCTGGGCAAGCTGCTCGACGAAGACGAAAAGAAAGCCGCCGAAGAAGCCGCCGAAACCTTCAAGCCCCTGCTGGCCAAGCTGAAAGAGGCGCTGAAAGACAAGGCCGAAGACGTGCGCGTCACCACCCGCCTGGTGGACAGCCCTGCCTGCCTGGTGGTGCAAGACGGCGGCATGAGCACCCAGCTGGCCCGCATGCTCAAGCAAGCCGGCCAGACCGCGCCCGAAACCAAGCCCGTGCTGGAAGTCAACGCCGAACACGCCCTGGTCAAGAAGCTGGAAGGCTCGGTGCACTTCAACGACCTGGCCCACATCCTGTTCGACCAGGCCCTGCTGGCCGAAGGCGGTTTGCCTGCCAACCCAGCGGCCTACGTGAAGCGCGTGAATGCGCTGCTGGTGTAAGCCGGTTTGAAAGAAATGTGCCGCTGGCGCAGATAGATACTGCGCTGGCAGCTATTGAATAAATAGCAAATGCGCAATCTAAAAAGCCCCGCAGTTGTGAGACTGGCGGGGCTTTTTTTATGGCCGGCGCGCAGCCAGCTTCACGGAACCAACCGGTACGGGATATGCCAGTTGCAATACCGCAATTGCTTACAAGTGACTGTTCGCATCCTGTTAGTCTTATGTTGATGTCTAACACACACACTGTCACTGCCATCGTTTCCAGCCTTCTACTCAGCGCCTGCAGCTCCGTCGGCGTGGGCGTCAGCGTGCCCCTGCTGCCAGGTGTCAGCATCGGCGTGGGTGCGGGCTCGGGCGGGGTGCATCTGGGCGTGGGGGCCGGGGTGGGACCGGTGGGGGTTGGGGTGGGTGTGAACCAGCGCGGCCAGGTGGGTGCCGGGGTGGGGGTGGGCACCAGCACCCATGTCGGCGGCGCGCAGGTGGGGGTTGGCGTGGGGACCGGCACCACGATTTACGACCCGGCACAGCCCAAGGCAAACCGCTAGCAGCGTGCGGACACGCATTTTTTCATAGCAAATTTTGCCTATACAAATAGGCCGTCACCGCAGGTTTTATCTGCACAAGCAGCTACTGAATAGATAGCATTTTCTTCAAAAAAGCCCTGCTGCAATACACCTGCGCAGGGCTTTTTTGTCTACCGTTTTAGAGGTTGTTGCGGAAGAAGCGTGTCACGCGGTCGCGGGACTTGTAGGCCTGCGCCACGTCTGGAATGGCGATGACATTGGGCATGGCGGACAAGCCCAGCAGATAGCTGCCCTGGTTGGCGAATGGGTCGGGTGCGGTCATGGGCACCATCAGGCGGTCGAAGTCATGGTAGGCGCCGGGGTATTCCGCCACGCTCACCACGCCGCCGTTGCTGGGGTTGACGCCAGCCGCCAGCGCCTGGCAGGGCGCGGCGCTGTTGTCGTAGCTGTCCTTGCTGCCGATCTGGATCAGCACCGGGGCGCCGGTGAGGTTCAGGTACTGGGTGCCGGCCTGGGCGGGCGCCACGCCAAATGCACGCAGGATGGCCGCGTTATTGGCGCCGTAGCACACAGGGTAGTTGGCCACGTGGGCCGCGAACTTGCGGCCACCGCCGAACTGGCCCGCATACAGGCGCTCGGATGTACCCAGGCTGATCACGCCACCCCAGGAGAAGCCCAGCACGCCGATGCGATCCGGGTCGATATGGGCCTGGCTGCTCAAGAAGGCTAGTGCCGAAAAGGCGTCGGGGTAGGTGAGGATGGGCAACTGCGGGCGATTCGCCAGCCCGGTCACGCCGCGCGCTTCCCACATATCGATCTGCAGGGTGGCAATGCCGGCGGCGTTCAGCGCCTCTTCATAAAAATTGCCTCGCGCATCGATGCCGGCCGTGCCGTGCAATAGAACCACCGCGGGCAGCTTTTCGTTGCGGTATTTCTTATTGCCAAAAGGGAAGCAGTTCCAGCGGCCGTCCACCTTGCCGGGCAGGCTGAGCTTGCCCTTGATGGTCAGCGGACTGGCCGGCGCGGCAAGGTTGGGCGACTGGAACTGGATGAAGCTGATTTGTGGCTGCCCACGTTCTCTGCAGCCCTCGTCATCGGCGTGGGCCGCCGCCGCCATACCTGCCACGAACGTTATAGCCAAGGCCCGAAGCCACTTGGAATGCAGCATGCAATTCTCCTGTGTAGAAATAATGGATCACCCAAAACCGGTCGCTGTGACCGCCCTGGTGCGCGGCCCACATTAACCACCGCCCCAGGGTGTGTCAACGCGCGGCAGATGGCAGCGCAGCTGCTGAAAACCTGCTGGGTGGCTGGGTGCAATGGGCCGTTTACACAGTTAGCCATTCATATGTCAAAGATGGCCCTGGCGCACATGAATACTGCGCAGCCAGCTATTAAATAAGTAGCGCTATGGATGGGCAGCAGGCGCTTGCTACAGCGATAGCGACAACGCCAAACGGGCGGCCTTGGGTACGCCCACCACGCCCCAAAGCTTCATACATATTGGGTACCTCAGTGCCCGAAGCGGCGCTGCTCCCAGCGTGCGCGCTGCAAGGCCCACAGCTCTGCCAGGCCCCAGGCCAGGCAGGCGGGCACGGCGAGTAAGCGCATCAGCGTGGTTCTGCGAAGCAGCATGTCGGAGGCTCCCCTTGGGTGGTGTGCGGACCACCTTAGGCATGGCATATGACA
The DNA here is from genome assembly GCF_058216335.1 of Rhodoferax sp. SPJ21. Classification (NCBI taxonomy): domain Bacteria; kingdom Pseudomonadati; phylum Pseudomonadota; class Betaproteobacteria; order Burkholderiales; family Comamonadaceae; genus Rhodoferax; species Rhodoferax sp. SPJ21. The sequence goes on along the minus strand of NZ_JBYZMO010000002.1, from coordinate 697,950 downwards.
GCGGCGTGTCAGCCGTGTAATAGCCGTACACCCGGCCACATTTCGCACCGCGCAAGCGTCTGTGTGGCTATGCTGCGGGGCTGTGCCCGCCACCTCCTCCACCGCCCTTGAACTGCCCGAACTGCTAGCGTTGGAGCGCACCATCGCGCTGGGCGGGCAGCATCTGCAGGCGCGCACCGTCTGCACAGTAGCGCTGCCGGGCGGCACCCACTTTCCGGTGCACGCCATCACCCTGGGCAACCCCTCGCTGGACGTACCAGCCGTGGGCTACTTTGGCGGCGTGCATGGGTTGGAGCGCATAGGTGCGGGCGTGGTGATCGCCTATCTGCACAGCCTGGTGACCCGCCTGCAATGGGACAGTGCACTGCACCGCCAGCTGGAGGCTGTGCGCCTGGTGTTCATGCCCATCATCAACCCCGGTGGCATGGCGCTCGGCACGCGGGCGAATCCGCAGGGCGTGGACCTGATGCGCAATGCGCCCGTGGAGGCGCGCGACCCCGTGCCCTTCCTGGTAGGCGGCCAGCGCCTCAGTGCCCGCCTGCCCTGGTACCGTGGCCGCTATGCGGCGGCCATGGAGGCCGAGAACCTGGCCGTGTGCGAGGTGGTGCAGGCCGAGCTGCTGTCGCGCGCCTTCAGCGTATCGGTGGACTGCCATTCGGGCTTTGGCGTGAGCGACCGGCTGTGGTTTCCGTATGCGCATACCCGCACGCCGATTGCGCACCTGGCGGAGATGCATGCGCTCAAACGCATCTTCATGGAGTCGCACAGCCACCACCGCTATATTTTTGAGCCGCAAAGCCTGCAGTACCTGGCGCATGGCGACCTGTGGGACCACCTGTACCAGCAAGCCTGCCGCCAGTCGCCTGAGCGCGTCTTCTTGCCGCTGACGCTGGAGATGGGATCCTGGCTATGGGTGAAGAAGAACCCGCGCCAGCTGTTCTCGCGCCACGGCATCTTCAACCCGCAAATCGCCCACCGGCAGCAGCGGGTGCTGCGCCAGCACCAGTCCTTGCTGGACTTTCTGGGCCGCGCCGCACAAGGGCACAGGCTGTGGCTGCCCAACGTGGAGGCACGCACCTACCACCACGCCCAGGCCCGGCACGACTGGTACGGCCCCAAATGAAGACCTGGCTACTGCTGCGCGGCCTGACGCGCGAGAGCGGCCACTGGGGCAGCTTCGTCGCGCAACTCCAGGCCGCGCAGCCGGGCAGCCGCATCGTGGCGCTGGACCTGCCGGGCAACGGCAGCCTGTACGCGCAACGCAGCCCCAGCCACATCCGTGCGATGGTGGAGCACTGCAGCGCCGCGCTGCAAGCGCAGCAGATCACCGGCCCGGTGCACATCCTGGCCATGTCCCTGGGGGCGATGGTGGCAGCCAGCTGGGCCAGCAGCGCCCCACAAGAGGTGGCGGCCCAGGTGCTGGTCAACACCAGCCTGCGGCCGTTCAGCCCGTTCTACCAGCGGCTGCGGCCGCGCCACTACGGCCTGCTGCTGCGCCTGGCACTGGGGGGCGCATCCGCACTGGACTGGGAGCGCAGCATTCTGCGCATCACCAGCAACGGCCAACATCCAGACGTGTTGGAGCAATGGCTGGCGCTGCGCCAGCAGCATCCGGTGACACGGGGCAATGCACTGCGCCAGCTGTTGGCGGCGGCGCGCTACCAGGCCCCTGCTAGCCCGCCGCACACGCCGACCCTGCTGCTGGCCAGCGCACAGGACGGCCTGGTGTCTGTCCGTTGCTCGCGCAGCCTGGCGGTGCAATGGAACTGCACCCTGCGGGAGCACCCCTGGGCCGGGCACGACCTGCCGCTGGACGACGGCGCCTGGGTGGCAGGCCAGGTACGGGATTGGCTGCAGCACCTAGCGCAGAAATAAGTCAATTTAACGACTTTACAAACGCCCCCGCCAAATCTGGCTAACATGCGCGACTTGCCTGCGGGTGGCGCCCTCTGTCTGGCCGCCCACAGGCTGTACTCCACGCAACAAACACGGGCCCATGGATCACTTTGCGTTTAACAAGCCTGCGATTGATGTCGTCTACCTGTGGGTGGATGGCAACGACCCAGCATGGCGAACCAAGCGGCAGCGAGCCGCCGCAGCCCTGAGCAGCGACACCCTGAACCACATGGCCCTGTACGGTAACGTGGAGGGCCGCTTCCGCGACAACGATGAGCTGCGCTACAGCCTGCGCGCGCTGGAGCGCTTCTTTCCGCAGCACGGCCATGTGTACATCGTCACCGACGGCCAAACGCCCGCCTGGCTAAAGCCCAGCGATCACCTGACCGTGGTGGACCACCGCACGCTGATACCTGCGGCGCAGCTGCCCACGTTTGACTCGGGCCATATCGAGTCCTATGTGCACCGCATTCCGGGCCTGTCTGAGCGCTACTTCTACCTCAACGACGACGTGTTCTTTGGCGCGCCGGTGCACACCGCAGACTGGTTCTCGGACGACGGCGTGTTTGTTGCCTGGTCGGACGAGCCCGCCGTCAGCGACGAGGCGCTGCGCCCCGATGCCACCGCGCTGGAGAACGCCTGCCGGCTGTCGCACCAGTGGCTGCGGGCGCACCCGCCGCTGACACAGGGCTACCTGCACACTTTCCGCACTTTTGCCCATGCGCCGCGCCCGCTGCGCAAGTCGCTGCTGAACCGGCTGGAACGCGAGGCACCAGAGATGTTTGCCAGCGTGCGCTCCACCGTGTTCCGCAGCTGGGACAAGCCGGCCATCGTGTCCGACTTCGTGCTGCGCTGGGCGCTGGCCCAGGGCGTGGCGCAGCTGCGCGAATACCGGCATATGCACCTGTCCACCGGAGACAGCAACAGCCAGGCCGGCCTGGCCCAGCTGGAGGCCGATGTAGGCGCGCTGGACTTCTTTTGCCTGAACGACACCACCGACAACGCCGCCCCGCAGGACCCGCGCCTGGCCCGCGTACGCCATAGCCTGCAGCGCATGTTCCCCTCGCCCTCAGGCTTTGAGCGCGCAGCCCCGGCACAGCCGGCGAACGCCCAGGCCGGACGCATGCAGGGTGCCTACGTTTAGAACCTGTTCTTAAAACTGTTGTCTGTAGAAAAATAGCCTGTAGCGCAGTCTCTACCTGCGCGAGTAGCTCCTAATTCAATAGCAATCAGGACTGCGCCTGCTCCAGCTGCTGCAGCGCAGCCCCGAAGTCGTAGCGCGCTACCGCAGCGGCGATGCCGGCGTAGGCGTCTTGCAGGCCGTGGCGCAGCAAGCTGGCGTGCTGCTGTAGCAGCTCAATGGCCTCGGCATCATCCTCCCGCAGCAGGCGGGCGAGCTGCGCACGCACGGCCTGGGCCTGCTCACTGTCCACCACGGGCGGCTCCACCGGAGCACGCTCTGCCGGCAACTGCGGCGTGATGGCGGCAACCAGAACCTCCAGCTGATGGCGGGTGCGGTCGGCCAGCAGCTGCACCGCATCTGCGGGCTGGTGGTGGATGGCCTGCTCCAGAACCTCGGCCTCGGCCTGTAGGGCCGTGGCGCCAATATTGCCAGCCGTGCCCTTCAGCGTGTGGGCAGCGCGCTCGGCGCTGGCCAGGTCGCCGGCCCGCAGGTGCTCCAGAACCTCGTCCACCGCCCCACCCTGACCGGCGGCAAAGCGGCGCAGCATGTCCAGGTAGCGCTGCGGCTTGCCCATGGCGCGGCGCAGACCGGGCGCCACGTCCAGCCCGGGAATCGCGCGCAAGGCGGCTATGCGGGCCTCATCGGTCAGACTGGCAGAAGTACTTTCGGTGCGCCGCACCTGGCCCAGGCCATGGTGCGGGCGTATCCAGCGCGCCAGTACGCGCCACAGTTCTTCGGGCTCCACGGGTTTGGCCACAAAGTCGTTCATGCCGGCGTCCAGGCAGCGCTGGCGGTCAGAGGCCATGGCATTGGCCGTCATGGCGATGACCGGCAGCGCGGTGTTGCGGTTGTCCTGGCGGATCAGACGGGTGGCGCTGACACCGTCAAGCACCGGCATCTGCATGTCCATCAGCACCAGGTCATAGGCCTGGGCGGTATGGGACTGGGCAATCAGTTCCAGAGCGTGTTGGCCGTTGTCGGCCAGGGCCACCAGCATTCCTGCCTCGGCCAGCAGCTCGCTGGCGACCTGTTGGTTAAGCTCGTTGTCTTCCACCAGCAGCACCCGGGCACCGGCCAGGGGGGCCAGTGCGTCCAGCCCTGCGCGGGCATCGTCCACCGCGCGGGCCGACTGCACGCCACGCCCCATGGCTTGCATCAAGGTGTCAAACAGCAAAGATGCGTTGACCGGCTTGATCAGCAAATCCTGGATGCCGGCGTCATGCGCAGTGGGTACCAATTCCTCGCGGCCGTAGGCGGTCACGAGGATCGGCTTGGGCTGCTTAGGCAAGGGCAACGCTGCGATCGCGCGGGCGGTTTGCAGGCCGTCCATGCCGGGCATCTGCCAGTCCAGCAATGCGATGTCAAAAGCCTGGCCCATGGCTGCGGCGTCGCGGGCTGCCGCCACGGCCAGCGCCCCGGAGTGCACGGACTCCACCTCGAAACCCATGGCTTGCAGCATCTCGGCCAGCACCTGGGCGGCGTGCGCGTTGTCGTCCACCACCAGCACCCGGCGGCCGCGCAGGTCCAGGTCGGCCCGGCGCTGGGGCGGGCGCGTGCGGTCCAGGCCGACGCGGGCGGTAAACCAGAAGGTTGACCCCTCACCAAAGGTGCTGCAGACACCCACCGCGCCGCCCATGGCCTCGGCCAGCGCCTTGCTGATGGCCAGGCCCAGGCCGGTGCCACCGTATTTGCGGGTAATGGAGCTATCGGCCTGGCTGAAGCTCTGGAACAGGCGGCCCTGCTGCTCGGCCGTCATGCCAATGCCGGTGTCGCGCACCTCAAAGCGCAGCAGGACGTGCTCGGCCGCACTGTCCTGCACCCGCACGGTAATGCTGATCTCGCCCTGCTCGGTAAATTTGACGGCGTTGTTGACCAGATTGATCAGCACCTGGCCCAGGCGCAGCACGTCACCGCTCAAACTTTGCGGTACGTCGGGGCGCACATCGCACACCAACTCCAGTCCCTTGGCGCCGGCCTTCTCGGCCACCACATTGGCCACGTTGTCGAGCAGGCCGTCCAGGGTGAAGGGCTGGTTTTCTACCGTCAGCTTGCCGGCCTCGACCTTGGAGAAGTCCAGGATGTCGTTGATCACGCCCAGCAGGTGCTGGCCAGACTGGTGGATCTTGCCCAGGTAGTCGCGCTGGCGCGGCGACAGGTCGGTCTTCAGGGCCAGGTAGGACATACCGATGACCGCGTTCATGGGCGTGCGGATTTCATGGCTCATATTGGCCAAGAAGTCGCTCTTGAAACGGTTGGTGTCCTCGGCCAATTCTTTGGCGCGGCGCATCTCGGCCTCAGCATGCTTGCGCTCACTGATGTCATCCAGCAGCCAGATCACCGCTTCCACATAGGCCGCAACAGCCACACGCAGCCCCACCAGCCGGCCTTCAAACACGCTGCCGTCAGCCCGGCAAAAGCTGCGCTCCAGCACCACCCGCTCGCCATTGGCCAGCGGCAGCCCCACCTCGGCCTCAAAAGCAGCAAACGCCTGCGGCGTGTCAAACAGCATGGCCAGGCTGCGCTCGCCCAGCTCCGCGCCAGGCAGCCCAACGATGCTGGCAAAACCCGCGTTGTACTGGCGGATCAGGCCGTCGGCGGCGAACACCACGCCGGAGGGGATGTTGTCAAAAATGACCTGCTGCTGCTCGGTCACCTCGCGCAAGCGGTTTTCGCGCTCCTTGATGGCATCCACCACCTGCAGATAGCCGGTGAACATGACCGAGCCATCCGGCAAGGCCCGGGGTACCGAGGCACAGTGAACCCAGTGCGTGTTGCCGTTCGGGTGCCAGATACGCAAGTCTTGCGCGGCGGGCTGCAGATGTAGCAGGGCCTCAGCCTCCACCCGCGCCCGTTCGCCCCGGTCGGCGGCGTGCACCACCCGGTCCAGCTCCGAGGGATCGCGCAATACCGCATCCACCGAGATGCCCAGAATCTCCTGCGCCCGGTCGCTCATATAGGTGTAGCGGCGGGTGCCGTCCGCAAAGCATTGCAGGCGGTACACCACCAGGGGCAGCGCGGCGGTGATCTCCTGCAAATCGGCCTGGGCAGCGCGTTGCACGGCCTCGGTTTCCAGCCGGACGCCGGCCTCCAGCACGTGCAGCCGCTGCGCCTGCGCCTGTTGCCGGGACGCCTCGCGCTGGCGGTACTGTAGATAAAACGCTAGCACCAGGCCGAATGTCAGCAATGCCTGGAACAGCGTCAATAGCCGGGTGGTGGTGATTTGGCGATGCACCTCCACCGTACGCCGGTCCCCCACCTCGGATGCGGACTGCGAAGCCTCCAGCGAGAGATTGCGTATGGGCTCGCGCAACGTGGATACATGGCTTTGCAAAGCCAGCAGTTGCTCTAGGGTTGGTGGCTTGGCCGCCGGGTCCAGCACCGCATCGGCCTCCGCAACAAACTGCTGCACCAAAGAGCGAACCTCCTGCATGAGCTGCTGGTTCTTCAGCAAGGCCGCCGACTCACCTGTCTTGAGCGAAGCTACGCGGCTCACAAACAGGTCGTAGCGCAGCTGCAGCTCATCCTGGGCGGCGTCCTGCGGACTCAGGATACGGTGGTCCAGCGCGGCAGAGAACCGGAAATACTCGACTTCCAGCTGCACCACGCCCCACACCACTTCCCGGTCGCCGCGTCGGCTGACCTGGCTCAAACCGTCCTGCTGGTTCAGCTGGACGACCGCAATGGCCGCGTAAACGACCAGCAGTACGGCGATCAACAGGGCCAGGATTTTGCTGCTACGAGCCATAGAAAAAGATCAAACAGACCCACGGGGGGCGAATCCACACATTGTGGCGTACGGCACCTGGCCGCTGCTATTGTCAAATTAGCTGGGTAGATTTGCAACAATTTGCAAGATCACAATTGCTCTTGTAATTCACCCGCGTCGCTTGTACAAAGCAACACCTTCTACGCCACGAGGACACCGCCATGGCAGCTTCTAGCTCTGACATCTCCATCACCAAGCGCCTGGGTTTGGGATTTGCCTTCATTTTGCTGCTGTCTTTGACCTCCATGCTGGTGGGTATCAGCAAACTCAACAGCTCGGCGGAATCGACCCAGTTCATGCTGAACAACCCGATCCAGACCGAGCGCATCATCAGCGACTGGTACCGGGACATCCACACCAGCGTGCGCCGCACCACGGCCATTGCCAAAAGCAGCGACCCGTCACTGGCCACCTATTTCGCCAAGGACGCGGCCGAGGCCTCTGAACGCTCCAGCAAGGCCCAGAAGGCCGTAGAAGCGCTGATGACGTCTGACGAGGAAAAGAAACTCTTCGCCGCAGTGGGCGAGGCCCGCAAAACCTATGTCACCAACCGCGACGCAGTTTCGGCCCTGAAAAAGGAAGAGAAATCCGAAGAAGCCAACCAGTTGCTGGAGCAGAAATTTGTGCCCGCCGGCAAGGCCTATCTGGATGCGTTGGACGCCTTGATGAAAGCCCAGCGCGTGAAGATTGACCTGAGTGCCCAGAGCATTGCCTCCGCCAACACCCAGGGCCGCAACCTGCTGATCGGCCTAGGCGTGTTCGGCGTGGCGTTCGGCGTGGGCTGCGCCTGGTGGCTGTCGCGCTCCATCATCCGGCCGCTGACCCAGGCCAACGGAGCAGCGCGCCAGGTAGCCACCGGCGACCTGACCGGGCATATCGAAAAAAGCGGTAACGATGAAGTCGGCCAGCTGCTGTCCAGCCTGCAGGACATGCAGGCCAACCTGGTCAAAGTAGTGACCAGTGTGCGCCAGGGCGCGGACGGTGTATCCACCGCCAGCGCCGAAATCGCCCAGGGCAATAACGACCTGAGCGCGCGCACTGAAAACCAAGCCAGCGCACTGGAGCAGACCGCTGCGTCCATGGAAGAGCTGAACTCCACCGTCAAGCAAAACGCCGACAACGCGCGCCAGGCCAACCAGCTCGCCATGAGCGCCTCTACCGTAGCTATCCAGGGCGGAGAAGTGGTGAACCAGGTGGTGGAGACCATGAAGGGCATCAACGACAGCTCGCAAAAGATCGCCGACATCATCGGCGTGATCGACGGTATCGCCTTCCAGACCAACATCCTGGCCCTGAACGCCGCCGTGGAAGCTGCGCGCGCCGGCGAACAAGGCCGTGGTTTTGCCGTGGTGGCCAGCGAGGTGCGCAGCCTGGCCGGCCGCAGTGCCGACGCCGCCAAGGAAATCAAGAACCTGATTCATGCCAGTGTGGAACGCGTGGCGCAGGGCACAGCCCTGGTGGACCGGGCCGGTACCACCATGACCGAGGTGGTCAGCTCCATTCGACGCGTGACCGACATCGTGGGTGAAATCAGCGCCGCCAGCAATGAGCAAAGCCAGGGCGTGGCCCAGGTGGGTGAGGCTATCAACCAGATCGACCAGGTCACGCAGCAAAACGCCGCCCTGGTGGAACAAATGGCCGCTGCGGCAGGCAGCCTGCAAACCCAGGCCGCCGACTTGGTACAGGTGGTGTCGCAGTTCAAGCTGGAAGGCGGCCACATGGTGTCTGCGCCCTCGCGCCCCGCAGTAGCAGCCCCGCACCGCCCGGCCATGTCCAAGCCGGCAGCGGCGCCCAAGGCACTGGCCAAAAAGCCTGCCCGCCCGCCCCTGGCCGCCCCGCGCGCCTCGGCACCGGTGGCCAAGGCTCCGGCCAAACCGAACGACGACGACTGGGCTGCGTTTTAAGAAGCCGTCTGCTGCGCCTGCACTTGCGTCGGCATAGGTGCAGGCGCATCGGGCTGCACCGGTTGGCGCGCCTGCAACACCACGCAGTGGATGAACTGCAGCTTGGCCACCACGGCCGGCGTCAGCACAAAGGGGTAGAAATCGGGCTCGCCCATGCTGCGCGACATCTCGTTGAGCACGCCGGTCAGCTCCACCCAGCCATTGACGATCTGTAGAAAGCCCTCGGCATCCGGGTTTTGCGGGCGCCACAGCGCATCCACCGTGAACGGTGCATACGGCAGCTCCACGTCTTTCGCGTCCAGGCCAAAGCGCATGGCCGTGCCCAGGGTGTCCACCATGTGCAGGTAGTGCGCCCAGGTCTCGGCCCAGTCTTCCCAGGGGTGGGTGCTGGCATAGCTGCTGACGAAATGCTGTGGCCAGTCGGGCGGGGGGCCCTGGGTGTAGTTGCGCTGCAGTGCCTCGGCATAGCTGGCCCGCTCGTCGCCAAACAGGCCACGGTAGTCGTCCAGCCAGGCGCTGTTCAGCACCAGCCGATCCCAATAGTAGTGCCCCACCTCGTGCCGGAAATGCCCTAACAGCGTGCGATAGGACTCGCCCATTTGCGCGCGCACCTGCTCGCGGCGGGCGTCGTCGGCCTCGTCCATGTTCAGCGTAATCAGGCCGTGGTCGTGCCCGGTCAGCACTGGCTGCTCGGGCGTGGGGCGCAGGAAGTCAAACGCCAGGCCCAAAACGTCCGGGGCCTGTGGATTGCGCGGCTCCACCGGCAGGCCCATGGCCAGCAACTGCGCTACCAGGTGGCGCTTGGCCATTTCCAGCGCGCGCCAGGCGGCCAGGTTCACAGGGTCCGATGGGTCGGACACGGTACGGTTCAGGCTGCAGGCCAGGCACACCCTGCCAGGGGCTGCATCGCCCGGCACCAGCCAGTTGCAGCCCACCATGTCCAGGTTGGCACAGCGCCGAAATCGCGGCCCATCGGGAGCGCTCCAAAGCGTCCACTGGTCCGGCGCATCGGCCACCGGCGCCAGTGGCTCCAGGCGCGATCTCTCAGCCACAAAACCCAGCGGCGTGCCGCAGGACAGGCAAGCACTGTTGCGGAAGAAAACCGGCCGCCCGCACTGGCACACATAGGCGCGCGAGGCACGGATGGCGCCGTAGTCCTCCGTGCGCTGGGTCCAGAAGCTCTCAAAGCGGGCGAAAGGGCGAAAAACGGTGGTGAAAAAGTCCATGGCAATACTCTACGCGCTGCAGTCTGCTGCGGTCTGTAAGACACCTGGCCGTTGGGATGCCCGTAAATACCCTATATGCCTGGCATGGCTTTTGCAATAACGTCGGCACTTCTTGACCATTTGGTCAGGATTTGGACACCCCCAGCCAATTCCGGGCATGGCGTGCTGCAGATTGGTGCAGCACGCCCCGTCTGGGAACCACAGCCACAGGAGTTACCGTGCCAGAAACTTCCTCCACCGCCGCGCCGGACATCCGCGCCGGCCGCCTCAGTGCTGCGCAGTACGCGCAGCACTTTGCGGATGCCACCCCGCCCATGAACGCATCCCAGGCCATGCTCGAATCCGAGCGCTGCCTGTACTGCTTCGATGCACCCTGCCAGACCGCCTGCCCCACCGACATCGACGTGCCCAGCTTCATCAAAAGCATCTCCGATGGCAACCTGCGCGGCGCGGCACGCACCATCCTAGAAGCCAACCCGCTGGGCGGCATGTGCGCCCGGGTCTGCCCCACCGAGGTGCTGTGCGAACAGTCTTGCGTGCGCAACACCCAGACCGACACACCGATCCAGATCGGCCGGCTGCAGCGCCATGCTGTCGATGCACTGATGGCCAGCCCCCAGCCGCAGCTGTTCACCCGCGCAACCCCCACCGGCAAGCGCATCGCCGTGGTCGGCTCCGGCCCCGCCGGCCTGGCCTGCGCGCACCGTCTGGCACGGCTGGGCAACGATGTAATCATCTTCGACGCCAAGCCCAAGGCCGGCGGCCTGAACGAGTACGGCCTGGCCAGCTACAAGACCACCGACGACTTCGCGCAGAAGGAAGTGCAGTGGCTGCTGGACATCGGCGGCATCACCATCCAGAACAGCTGGCGCTTCGAAGGCGCAGCCTCGCTGGACAAGCTGCAGACCGAATTTGATGCCGTGTTCCTGGGCCTGGGCCTGTCCAAGGTGCAAGCCTTGGGCGTACCGGGCGAGGCATTGGCCAACGTGCGCAATGCAGTGGATTTCATCGCCGAGCTGCGCCAGGTCGAGCATGTGAACCAGTTGCCGGTGGGCCGGCGCGTGGTGGTGATCGGCGGCGGTATGACCGCCGTGGACGCTGCCGTGCAGGCCAAACTGCTGGGCGCTGAAGAGGTGCACATGGTGTACCGCCGTGGCGTGGGAAGCATGGGCGCATCTGCGGCCGAGCAAGAGTGGGCGCAAACCAACGGCGTGGTACTGCACCACTGGCTGGCCCCGGTGGAAGTGCTGGGCAGCAGCCACGCCACCGGCGTACGCTTTGTCGAGCAAGCCCTGGTGGACGGCAAGCTGCAAGCCACCGGCAAGGAGCTGGTGCTGAGCGCCGACATGGTGTTCAAGGCCATTGGCCAAAAGCTGGACGACAGCCCGCTGCAAGCCACCGGCCTGGCCCTGCAGGGCGGCCGCATCGTGACCGCAGAGGACGGCAAGACCAACCTGAAGGGCGTATGGGCCGGTGGCGACTGCCGCGCCGGGGGCCGCGACCTGACCGTAGAAGCCGTAGAGCACGGCAAACGCGCCGCTGAAAGCATGCACAAGGAACTCAACCTGGAGGCCACCCATGGCTGATCTGTCTACCACCTTCGCCGGCGTGAAGACGCCCAACCCCTTCTGGCTGGCCTCCGCGCCCCCCACCGACAAGGCCTACAACGTCAACCGCGCTTTCGAAGCCGGTTGGGGCGGCGTGGTGTGGAAGACGCTGGGCGAAGCCGGCCCGCCTGTGGTCAACGTCAACGGCCCGCGCTACGGCGCCCTGCTGTCGAACGACCGGCGCATGCTGGGTTTCAACAACATCGAACTCATCACCGACCGGGATCTGGAACTGAACCTGCGCGAAATCACCGAGGTGAAGCGCCTGTGGCCCGACCGCGCGATGGTCGTCTCGCTGATGGTGCCTTGCGTCGAGGAGTCGTGGAAGGCGATCCTGCCGCGCGTCGAAGACACCGGCGCCGATGCCATCGAGCTGAACTTCGGCTGCCCGCACGGCATGAGCGAGCGCGGCATGGGCGCGGCAGTGGGCCAGGTGCCGGAATACATCGAAATGGTCACCCGCTGGTGCAAGCAGTACAGCAAGCTGCCGGTGATCGTGAAGCTCACGCCCAACATCACCGATGTGCGCCTGCCCGCCCGCGCCGCCAAGCGTGGTGGGGCTGACGCGGTGTCGCTGATCAACACCATCAACTCCATCATCGGCGTAGACCCGGACAGCCTGATGATGTCGCCCACCACCGGCGGCATGGGCTCGCACGGCGGCTACTGTGGCCCGGCGGTCAAGCCCATCGCGCTGAACATGGTGGCCGAGATTGGCCGCGACGCCGAAACCCGTGGCCTGCCGATCAGCGGCATCGGCGGCGTGGGCAACTGGCGCGACGCGCTGGACTTCATCGCGCTGGGCGCCGGCACGGTGCAGGTCTGCACCGCCGCCATGGTGTTCGGCTTCAAGATCGTGCAAGAGATGACCTCTGGCCTGTCGGACTACATGGACAGCAAGGGCTTCAAGAGCCTGGACGACTTCCGAGGTGCCGCCCTGCCCACGGTGAAGGAATGGAAGAACCTGAACCTGAACCACGTCAGCAAGGCGGTCATCAACCAGGACTCGTGCATCTCCTGCGGGCGCTGCCACATCGCCTGCGAAGACACCTCGCACCAGGCCATCACCAAGATGAAAAACGGCGTGCGCCACTTCGAGGTGATGGAAGACGAATGCGTGGGCTGCAACCTGTGCGTCACCGTCTGCCCCGTGCCCAACACGATTTCACTGCGCGATTTGAAACCGGGCGAAAAAGACTTGCGCACCGGCCTCATCGTGAGCGATAAACATGCGGATTGGACGACGCACGCCAATAACCCGATACGCACCGCCGCTTAACCAAGGCCCTCCCCCGTTCGGGCTGAGCTTGTCGAAGCCTTTCCCGTTTGACCAGGCCCTTCGACAAGCTCAGGGCGAACGGGGGGAGATGGTAGGTTGAGGTCCAACAAAATAGGTATTAAACATGCTTGCAGTGCAGACAATACCTGCGCTAGCAGCTACTAATTTAGGAGCAACCATGTCCAGTGTTTTGATCCGAGGCGGCACGGTAGTCAACGCCGACCGCGCCTTCCGAGCCGATGTTTTGTGTATCGACGGCAAGATCGCCGAAGTGGGCGACAACCTCGCGGCCCCCGCAGGCGCCCAGGTGGTAGACGCCGGCGGCCAGTACGTCATGCCCGGCGGCATCGACCCGCACACGCATATGCAGCTGCCGTTCATGGGCACGGTGACGATGGACGACTTCTACAGCGGCACGGCGGCGGGCCTGGCCGGTGGCACCACCAGCATCATCGACTTCGTTATTCCCAGTCCGAAGCAGCCGCTGATGGACGCCTACCGCACCTGGCGCGAGTGGGCTGAAAAGTCCGCCGCCGATTACAGCTTCCACGTCGCCGTCACCTGGTGGGACGAAACCGTGCACCGCGACATGGGCACCCTGGTGCATGAAGAAGGCGTGAACAGCTTCAAGCATTTCATGGCCTATAAAAACGCCATCATGTGCGATGACGAAACCCTGGTGAACAGCTTCAAGCGCTCGCTGGAACTCGGCGCCATGCCCACCGTGCACGCCGAGAACGGCGAGCTGGTGTATCTGCTGCAGGCCGACATGAAAGCCAAGGGCATCTTCGGCCCCGAAGGCCACCCGCTGTCGCGCCCGCCCGCCGTGGAGGCCGAGGCCGCCCAGCGCGCCATCGCCATTGCGAATGTGCTGAACGTGCCGATCTACGTGGTGCATGTGTCCTGCGTCGAATCGGCCGAGGCGATTGCCCGCGCCCGCGCCGCCGGCCAACGTGTGTACGGCGAGGTACTGGCTGGGCATTTGACGGTGGACGACAGCGTCTACCGCAACCCCGACTTTGCCTACGCCGCCGGCCACGTAATGAGCCCGCCCTTCCGCAACAAGACCAACCAGGACGCGCTGTGGCACGGCCTGCAAGCCGGTCATCTGCACACCACCGCCACCGACCACTGCACCTTCTGCGCCGCGCAAAAGGCCGCCGGCAAGGACGACTTCAGCAAGATCCCCAACGGCTGCGGCGGCGTGGAAGAGCGCCTGGCCGTGATCTGGGATGAAGGCGTGAACACGGGCCGCCTCACGCCCAGCGAGTTCGTCGCCATTACCTCGGCAAACGCCGCCAAGCTGTTCAACATCTACCCGCGCAAAGGCTGCGTGGTGGCCGGCGCCGATGCCGACCTGGTGGTGTGGGACCCGGCGGGTACCAAGACCCTGTCGGTCAAGACGCAGAAGTCGCTGGGCGACTTCAACATCTTCGAGGGCCGCACCGTCACCGGCGTGCCCAGCCACACGCTGAGCCAGGGCAAGGTGGTCTACGCGAATGGTGATCTGCGTGCCGAGCGCGGCGTTGGCAAGTACGTGAAGCGCCCACCGTTCGGCCCGCAGTTCGACGCGCTGGCCAAGAAGACCGCGCTGCAAGCGCCCCACCCTGTCAGCCGCTAACTCCCCCACTCCCTCTCCCTCCGGGAGAGGGCCGGGGTGAGGGCAGGCCGCCACCCACCCAATCCAAAGGAACCCCATGCCCCCCAACATTGAATCCCTGCGCATCAACGGCGAGCGCCTATGGGCCTCGCTGATGGAACTCGCCCAGATCGGCGCCACGCCCAAAGGCGGCGTCTGCCGCCTGGCCCTGACCGAGCTGGACAAACAAGGCCGCGACCTGGTCACCCGCTGGGCCCAAGAGGCTGGCATGAGCGTCACCATCGACAAGATCGGCAACGGCTTCATGCGCCGCCCAGGCCGCAACAACAGCCTGCCGCCCATCATGACCGGCAGCCACATCGACACCCAGCCCACGGGCGGCAAGTTCGACGGCAACTACGGCGTGCTGGCGGGCATCGAGGTGGTGCGCACGCTGAACGACCACGGCATCGAAACCGAAGCGCCGATCGAAGTGGCCTTCTGGACCAATGAAGAAGGATCGCGCTTTGTGCCGGTGATGATGGGCTCGGGCGTGTTCGCCAAAGCCTTCACGCTGGAGCATGCCTACGCGGCGGTGGACACCGAGGGCAAGAGCGTGCAAAGCGAGCTGCAGAGCATCGGCTACATCGGCGACCAGGAGCCCGGCGACCACCCGATTGGCGCGTACTTTGAAACCCACATCGAGCAAGGCCCGGTGCTGGAAGACAACGACATCACCATCGGCGTGGTGCAGGGCGTGCTGGGCATACGCTGGTTCGACTGCACCGTCACCGGCATGGAAGCCCATGCCGGCCCCACGCCCATGGCGCTGCGCAAAGACGCGATGCTGGCCGCCACCCGCATCATGCAAGACGTGGTGGCCGCAGCCCACCGCCACCCGCCGCACGGCCGTGGCACGGTGGGCATGGTGCAGGTGTTCCCGAACAGCCGCAACGTGATTCCAGGCCGCGTGAAGTTCAGCATCGACCTGCGCAACAGCACGGACGCGCTGGTGGACCAGATGGTCGAAGAAGTCAAAGCCTTTGCCGCCAGCGTTGCCAAAGAGCACGGCGTGGACGTGAAGATCGAAATGGTCTCCAGCTACAACGCGATCGCCTTCCACGACAACTGCGTAGACGCCGTAGCCCGCGCCGCCGCCAAGCTGGGCTACTCCAACATGCCCGTCGTATCCGGTGCAGGGCACGACGCGGTGTACATGGCCAAGCTAACTTCCAGCGGCATGACCTTCATCCCCTGCAAGGACGGCATCAGCCACAACGAGATCGAGGATGCGAAGCCCGAGCACATCACCGCCGGGTGCAATGTGCTGCTGCATGCGATGTTGGAGCGGGCGGGGGTGGCTGGCTAGGCTGACCGGCCGTTGCTCCGCCCTGCGGGTGCCACGAGGTGAATTGACCTCTGGCGCCAGTACCTACTGCATAAACAGCTCCTGATTTAGGAGCAAATAGCCTGATCGATTCAGGCTGTAGTGCAAGTACGGTCAAGCTACCCACGCGTCCCTGGTGCTACTCTTTCACCCCGGCCAAGCAAAACGCCACCACCGCATTCGCATGGCCATGCCCCAGGCCGTGCTCTGACTTGAGCCAGTTCACGATCTCCATGTGCTTCAGGCCCTGCTGCGTGCGCACCAAGGCAAACCAATGCTCCATAGGCTGGCCGTAGGTTTTCTCGATGGACGGGAAATACGAGGCCGGGCCTTTGACTTTCTCGGGTGCTGCCATGCTGGACTCCTTGGGATTGGGCTTGCTGTGAGGTTCCTATTGTTACCACGCCAACCTGGCCTGCGCATGCTTACGAAGTACCGCAAGCAACGGACATACGGGATGGGTCAAACCTCACATCTGGCAAATTTTGCCCATCTTTCTAGAAACGTCCACATGACCGCCATGAACATCTCCCTGCCCGACAGCCTCAAGGAGTTCGTGGACACGCAAGTCGGTTCGCGGGGCTTTGGCACCAGCAGCGAATATGTGCGCGAGCTGATCCGCAAAGACCAGGACCGGCAACAGCTGCGCCCTTGGGCTTTGTGAATGGTTTTGTGGATGCGTTAGAGCGTGCCTACATCCATATCGGCAAGCACTCCGCCAAGGGGTTACCGCGCTACGCGCATGCGCTGGACATTCCCGGTCTGCGCTCATGGCCTCTCAGCAAGTATCCTTACCTGGTTTCCTATGTGGAGCGCACTGACCATATCGACGTGTGGCGCGTGCTCCATATGCAGCGCAACATCCCGGCCTGGATGACCGATGGCTCGGAAGACGCGTAGAAGTCTTTAAGATCAAATCGACCTCCAGCGCATATACAACCTGCGCGAGCCGCTACAAATTTAGCAGCACCCTATGCACAAGCCCGCCCAAGCTAACACGCCCGATATGAACACCCTACCCTGGTCGCCTGCAGGGCAGGTGCTGGCCCTGTACCAGCGCGTGGCCAAGGAGCCGGCGCCGCGCCGGGTGACGCAGGTGCAGGCGGTGGCGCACTACGGCCTGGTGGGCGACAAGCACGCGCTACCCCATTCGCCACGCCAGCTGCTGCTGGCCGATGTGGCGACCTACCAGGATTTCCATCTGCCGGAAGCGGCGCTGCGGGAGAACATGCTGATCGACTTCAGCGCGGCAGACTTGGCATCAGGTACCTTGCTGCGCATAGGTGCAGAGGTGGTGCTGTGGATCACCTTCCACTGCGAGCCGTGTAGCCTGCTGGAGCGCCGCTGCCCTGGTACCTTGAAGGCCATTGGCCAGCGCCGGGGTGTGCTGGCGCGGGTGGTGCGTGGCGGAGTGGTTCAGCAAGGGGATGCCATTTGTACCGCAGCGTCTGGAATGCACGCCATCAGCGGCGACTGGCAGGCGCGGGTTTTGTGGGTGGCCCAGTCGGTGCCTGCGGGCCAGCACATTTCTTACCGCTTGCTCGCCGAGATGGCGGGCGTGGCCAGCGGGTACTGCCGCGCATTTCCCAAGGTGTTGGCCCGCTTGGCGCCTGAGGTGGCCAGCAGAGTGCACTCTGCAGCCAGCGCACAACCGGGCCCAACGTGGAATGGGGCAGAGCTTTTCGACACCAGCGGCCATATCGGCGCGGCAGCGCCTGCAAGCCATAGCCGCACATAGGCGTGCCGCTTTTCGCACGCACCACGCGGGGCGACAGAGGGCTTGAGATGTGATGGGCTGGGGGGGAGAAGCATGCTCCCCGGGCCTGGATACGCCCGGGGATTCGGCTTGGTGGTCGCGGCCTTTGTGGGGCCGGTGGGTGCGCTGCTGGCTTGTGACCAGGGTGGCGGGGGTCTGTGTGTTGCAGAGACTTCAGTGTAGGCCAAGGCCAGGGGCAGAATATTGCGTTGTTGGCTCTCAATTCTCTATTCTTGGCATAATCTGCCAACATTCTGAAAATTCAAGGCATACGTATGGATTTAGACCGGTATGACAGGCAAATTCTGGAAATCCTGCAGGTCGATGGTCGGGTCAACAACCAGGACCTGGCGGACCGCATTGGCTTGTCACCCTCGCCCTGCCTGCGCCGGGTGCGGGCGCTGGAGGAGTCGGGCCTGATCCTGGGCTACCGGGCCTTGCTGGATGCCAAGAAGCTGGGGCTGTCGCTGATGGCCCTGGTGCACATCTCCATGGACCGGCACACGCCGGAGCGCTTCGCCAACTTCGAAGCCTCGGTAGACGTATTGCCCGAGGTGCTGGAGTGCCTGCTGATCACCGGCCAGTCTGCCGACTACCAGATCAAGGTGGCGGTGCGCGATATGGACCACTACCAGGACTTGCTGCTGAACAAGCTGACGCGCATCGAGGGCGTGACCGGCGTGCATTCCAGCTTTGTGCTGCGCCGGGTGGTGGACAGGACCGCACTGGCGCTGTCCTAAGCCCGCCCCCCCCCGGGCAAGCTGCGGGTTCAGCCGGGGTCGCGCTCTATCGTGTTCGACAACACACCCACCTGGCTGACCCCCACCTCAACACGGTCGCCCGGCTGCATCCACACGGGTGGATTGCGCTTGGCGCCCACGCCGCCGGGGGTGCCCGTCACGATCACATCACCGGGCTGCAACGTAGTGAAGGTGGAGATGTACTGGATCAGCACCGGGATGGGGAAGATCATCGACGCGGTGGTGGTGCGCTGCATGAGCTCGCCGTTGAGGCGCGTCTCCAGCGTCAGCTCGGCGCCGTCGGCGATCTCGCTGCGCGTGACCAGCCAGGGGCCAAAGGCGCCGGTGCCGCTGAAGTTCTTGCCGGCGGTGAACTGCAGGGTGTGGCGCTGCCAATCGCGGATGGAGCCGTCGTTGTAGGCGCTGTAGCCGGCCACATGCTCCCACGCGTCTTCTTCGCGGATACGGCGGCCAGCCTTGCCGATGACGATGGCGATCTCGCCCTCGTAGTCCAGCTGCGTGGATTCAGGCGGCAGCAAGATGTCCTGGCCATGGGCCGTCTGCGATTCGGCCACCCGCATGAAGAGCAGCGGGAACTGGGTCTTGTCGCGTGCGGTCTCGATGCGGTGTTCCTCGTAGTTGTGGCCTACGCAAAAAATCTTGCCCGGCGCGGGGATGACCGGCAAAAACACAATGTCAGCCAACGGCAGTACCGGGGCAGTTGCTTCGGCGGCGATGGCATCCAGCGTGCCCGCCTGCAGCGCGCTCAGCAGGCTGGGGTAGCGGGCACTACCCAAGGGCTGCACGCCGGCATCGGTGAACATGCCCCAGCTGGGTTGGTCTTGGTAGAGATAACTGATCAGTTTCATGCTGCACTTTCTAAAGTGGTGGTGGGTTGATTGAAATAAGGGGTCAGCGGCTGCAGGCGCTGCTGGTCAGGCGTGCCGGCACACCCGAGGTAGGCCAGCACATAGCGGTCGGGCCGCAGCAGCAGCGCACGGGCTCCGGCGCTGCGGAGGATGCGTTCCAGCACACCATCCACGTCGCGCAGCACGGCGTCCACGCCGTCTGCGGCGGGCAAAAAGTCGTCCTGCTGGGCCAGCACGCGCAGGGTGCGGCAGGGCAGGTGGAAGGCGGTGGGCAGCGGGGCAGCGGACAGGCCCAGCCATACGAAGCCGTGGCCCAGCAAGTCGTCCAGCGGCACATGGGTGCCACCCGGCAGCTCCACCTGCGGCTGGGGTAGCAGTTGGCCCGCAGGCACGAGCGCATCGGCATGCTCGCCAGACACAAAAAAGCCTTCAAAAAAGCGCGGCTTGGGCTTGAACTTGAGATGCAGCACATAGTCGCGCACCGGCCGATACAGGCTGCACAACTTCAGCGCACCCTGCGTCAACATGGCCGCCAGCACCGACTTGGGCTGCATGAAGGTGCCGATGCGCACTGCCATGCGTATCAGCGACCAGGCATGGGGCTTGCGCTCCTGCGCGTAGCTGGCGAGCAGACTGGGCGCCATGTCGCCGCGCACCACAGCGGCCAGCTTCCAGGCCAGGTTGGCCGCATCGCGCACGCCGCTGTTCATGCCCTGGCCGGCGAACGGTGGCGTGAGGTGGGCCGCATCACCCGCCAGAAACACCCGGCCCGTTTGCCAACGCTCGGCCACCCGCGCATGGAAGGCGTAGACCACCTTGCGGGCAATGGCCAACTCCGCGTCGGCCGGGTTGCGTGCGCGTATCCAGGCCCGCACGTTCGCCTCGTCCAGCACCTGGTCCGGGTCTTCGCCGGGGTGCAGCATGAACTCGTAGCGCAACGTACCCTGTGGCCCGGGCAGGCGGATCGCAGGCCGCGCCGGGTCGCAATAGGTGCGGGTGTGGCGAAAGGCCGAGTCACGTTCCAGCAGATCGACGATCAGCCACTTTTCATCGTAGGTGCTGCCCGTGAGCTTGATACCCAGCTGCTCGCGCACCGGGCTGCGGCCACCGTCGCAAGCCACCAGCCACTGGCAGCTGATGTGTTTCGTCTCGCCTGCGTGGTGGAGCTGCAGGTGCACGGCCTGGCCATCTTCGCCCTCGTCACGGAACTGCACCAGCTCGTGGCCAAACCAGATGGCGGTGTGCGCAAAGCGCTGCAGGCCATCTCGCAGCTGGCCCACCAGCAGCTGCTGGCGAAACGCATTGCGCTTAGGGAACCCGTACTCCTGGCTCTGCGGCTCGATGCGGGCGAACTCCTTGTTACGCCATGAGTAGTAGTGCACGCCATAGCCTTGCACCACCTGGGGCAGCACCTCGCCAATTAGGCCGGTGGCCTGCACGGTGCGCAGGCTTTCATCGTCGATGGTGACGGCACGGGGCTCGCCCACCGTATTGGTGCTGCGCTCAACCACCAGCGTGCGTATGCCCTGCTGGCCGAGCAGGTTGGCCAGTGCCAGCCCGGTGGGGCCGGCTCCAATAATCACCACGGGAAAATGTGTCTCGTCGGCCATGCCGGGGGGAATGGCGGACAAAGGCAGGGCTGCGTTCATGGGGTCTCCGTTTTGCTTTTTTGGGCGCGCGCCTTGTCGCGCTGGTCTTGCAGCCGCCCTTCGATGCGGCCGGCTGCGCTTTGCAGGCGGCTCAATGTGGTTTTGCGCTGTGCTGCAGTCAGCGTGGCAGCTGGCATCACCACGCTGAGGCTGCCCAGCAGCTGCTCGCCGTCGCGCAGCGGCACGGCAAAGCCCACCGCATCGGGATCGACCTCGCCCGTGGTCACGCAGTAGCCGGTCTGCCGCAGCGCGGCCAGCACCTCGACGAGCTGGGCGTAGTCGTCGGGCAGGCCTGCAGCCACCAGGGTGGCGCGCTCGCTGGCCCACAGCTGCTTCAGCTGGGCAGGTGGCAAGCAGGCAAGGATGATCTTGGACGTGGCACCACGGTACAGAGGCATGGCGCGGCCACGCTCATAGCTCACCGACAGCGACGGGTTACGGCCATTGACTTGGTGGATACACATCACCTTGTTGGCATGGAAGCGGCACAGCAAAATGGTGCCACCGGTCTCGTCGGCCAGCTTGCCAGGCAGTTCCTGCGCGGCTTCCAGCAAGGGGTCGGTCAGGCGGATTTGCCGGTCCAGCTCGACCACCATGGGGCCGAGCACATAGCCCCGGTCGGCCACGCGTTCGAGCATGCCGGCACGTGTCAGCTGGCCGAGGTCGCGGTACACGCTGGCGCGCGACACCCCAAGCTCTTCCATCAGCCACTCCGGCGATATCACCGGGCGGTCCAGGGCGAACAGGCCAAGGATGCGCAGCATGCGGTTGGTACTGGGCATGCTGTTCTCAGCTGCGCAAAATGGCCTTGCCCCAGAGGTTGAGCGTGCGCTCCTCGTGGGCCCATTCGCCGGCGGGACGGCCGGGTTCGCAATGCTCTATCTCGGCGGAAATCTCGGCCAGGTTGCCGTCCGGGTCGCGCACCATGAAGAACACGTCGTTGCCCGGGCCATGGCGCCCAATGCCCCAGACGATGGGCTCGCGCAGGCTGGCCATGTGGTCGCCCCAGGCCTTCATGCTGGCCCAGTCGGGTGCTTCAAAGGACTGGTGGTCAAAGCACGATACGGGCGCAAAAAACAGCGCCAGCGCATGGTGCAGATGGTCGCTTCGCAAAAAGCAGGCACGCAGTTGGCCTTCGGCGTCGCGCACCGCGTCGGACAGCACAAATCCCAGCTGCTCGGTATAGAAGGCCAGCATCTGCGGCAGTTGCTGTGTGCGCAAGGCGAAGTGCTGCAGCGTGGCCGCCGGCAGTTCGGCATGGCTGCCGGCCAGGGAGAAACGATCCGGCGCAGTGAAGACGATCAGGTTGCCATCGGGGTCGCGCACGGCGACGGATCCAGCGGGGCAGTGGGCGGGCACGGCCTGGGTTTCCAGTGCCTGGACGCGTTGGCACAGATGCTGCCAGGCAGCCGGCGTGTGCAGCGCGAACTGTGCATAACCCAGCTGGTTGGCGGGGCCGGTGGTGATCTGCACCTGGCGGCCCGGGCCACGGCAGGCATAACCGCCCTCCACCGCCTCCAGCGACATGCCATACGCAGCGCTGTAGAAGCTGGCCATGGCCAGCGGGTTGGGTGAATACAAGCTGATGGTGTGCAGGGCGGCCTGCAGGTCTGTCGTGTTGTGCATAGCGGCAATCAAGGTGATGGAGCAGTGCAGCAACTGTCGCCTCCATTCCCAAGACCGTCAACGCAAAGTCTCAATAGGTGAGACTGAAAAGCACATTCTCCCCATCGGATCTGGCCTCGCCATATGCAGCCATAGGCCGACTACAGGGCGCCAGGGAAATCCCTGAGACGGCGCTGACACGCTCAGTCAATCCCGGCGCGCTGATGCCAGATGCATGCGGCCGTATTTCCTATTCTTGCCTGACCCAATCTACGGAGACAGTGCTATGCACGCAATGACAAAAATCGACAGCAAGACCACCATGTTTGCGCTGGCCCTCTGCATGGTGACCGCCATGGGAACCATACAAATGCAGCCCGTACTCGGCGGTGCCCTGGTGGACCGCATGGGCATCAGCCTGCAACAAATGGGCATGCTGTTTGGCATTGAATTGGTGTCCATGGCGCTGGCCTGCACCATCACGGCCTTTGGCGCGCATCGGCAGAACCGGCAGCACCTGATGCGCATCGCCCTGGTGGTTCTGTTGGCCTCCAACGCCTGGAGCATGGTGGCCGATAGCTTTGCCCTGTTTTGCGCGGCCCGCTTGCTGTCGGGCGCTGCGGGCGGCGTGGCCCAGGCCGTGGTCTACGCAAGCACTACCTTGCGAACCCACAAGGACAAAACCTTTGCCACGCTCAACATCTGCGTCCTGCTGTGGGGCGCGATCTCGCTGGGCGTGCTGCCGCCGGTCATTGCGGCGCACGGTATTCCCGCCGTGTTTGCTGGCTTCGTTGTGATGTGTGTGGCGAGCCTGCTGGTGTGTGGACGGATTCCTGCACATGGGCTGGCAGCGGAAAGCAAGGGCACAGGCTCGATTGCATCCAATCCCCTGCAGCTGAACCACCTACTGCTGCTGGTGCTGGTGGTGCTGCTCTTCGCCGGACATGGCGCCCTGTGGATCTACCAGGAGCGCATCGGCAAAGCCATCGGCATTGCGCCCGAGCACATCGGCATGATCCTCGGACTCAGCGTTCTGTCGGGTGCGGCAGGCGCAGCGTTGGCAGGCATGCTGGGGCAACGCATTAGCCACCGTAGCGCCCAGCTACTGGGGTTTGCGGGCTCTATGGTTGCGACGCTGCTCATGGTCTATGGCGACAACGTAGCGGTGTATGCGCTTACCGCCTGCGTCACCATGCTGGTGTGGTTCTTCGGGCTGACCTATCTGTTGACTCTTTCCGCCGAGATGGACACCACAGGCCGCTTGCCAGGCCTGGCCAATGCGTCCGTCTTCATGGGCCAGGCATTGGGCCCCGCTATCGGCGCCTTCGCTGTAGGGGCCGGCAGCTTCAGAAACGTGGGCTGGGCAGCAGCCCTGGTCTACGCCATTGCGCTGGCCGTGTCTGTGGTGGTGACCTCGCGCCATGCGCACGGAGGCCATCGCCGCAGTGCTTCACCGCTCAGCCCCACTTGAAGCTGCAAGCACCCACTCCCCCTAACCACCCAACCATCCCTAGCCATGCCTAACGATTCAAGCCCCAGCCGCCAGTTTCCCCCCCTGCCGCAATTCAGCGGAATGAATGCGCCCTCTCGCATCGAATGCCACATCAAAGACCTGGAAGTGGTGGGTGAGCTGCCCCAGGCACTGCAAGGCACCTGGTACCGGTGCGGCCCCGACCCCCAATACCCGCCGATGCTGGGCGACGATATCTACATCAACGGCGACGGTGCCGTGAGCGCATTCAGCTTTGCCGACGGCCGTGTGGATTTCACGATGCGCTACGTGCGCACACAGCGTTTTGAAGCCGAGCGTGCGGCCCACCGATCCCTGTTCGGCTTGTACCGCAACCCGTACACCGACCATGCCTCAGTGCGCGGGCTGGACCGTGGTACGGCCAACACAACCGCCTTCGTGCATGCAGGGCGCTTGTTCGCACTCAAGGAAGACAGTCTGCCCTACGAGCTGGACCCGGTGACACTGGAGACCAAGGGCCGGCACGACTTCGACGGCCAACTGCGTTCGCGCACCGTCACCGCCCACCCCAAGCGGGACCCCGAGACCGGCGAATGGCTGTTCTTTGGCTACGAAGCGGCCGGCGATGCCAGCAAGGACGTGGCCTTCTGCGTAGCCGACAAACACGGCGCGCTGGTACGCGAAGAATGGTTCGAAGCGCCTTACGCCGCCATGCAGCACGATTTCGCGGTGACGCGCGACTACGTCATCTTCTCCGTCTTCCCTACGGTCTGCGATCTGGACCATATGAAGGCCGGCGGCACGCACTGGATGTGGGACGGCACACTGGACACCTGGATAGGCGTGATGCGCCGAGACGGCTCGGTCAAAGACATGCGCTGGTTCCGCCGGCCGGCCTGCTATTCCTACCATGTCGGCAACGCCTTCAATACCGGCAGCCAGATCACCATCGACCTGTGCGTATCGGCACGCAATGTCTTCCCCTATGTGCCGGCGCGGGACGGCAGCGCGCACGACCCGGAGGCCAATGCGCCCTACCTCACGCGCTGGAGCTTTGACGCCGACAGCCCCGAATCCTCGTTCACCTCCCGCGTCTTGAGCCCGATACCAGGGGAGCTGCCGCGCATCGACGACCGCGTGTCCATGCACCCGCACCGCTTCATCTACTACGGCGGCATCGACCCCCGCAAAAGCCAGCTCATGGCTGGGCCCATAGGCCCGGGCTCGAACCACCTGGTGCGCGTGGACACGCAAACGGGTGGCGTCACCGCCCTGTTTCTGTCGAACACCACCACCTTCCAGGAGCCGCAGCTGGTGCCGGTTCCCGGCGCGGAAGGCCTGCTGCTGGCCGTGGTGGACCACCACGACACAGGGCTGGCCTCTGTCGTGGTGTTGAACGCCGCCGACATCACAGCCGGCCCCATCGCGCAGATCAAGCTACCCATCCGGCTGCGCGATGCCTTTCACGGCGACTGGGCGCCATTGACCCCCAAAACCATTTAGGAGATCCCCATGAACACTGTGCAACTTCTCATCCAAGGCGAATCTGCCGATGCCCGCTCGGGGGCCACATTCCAGCGCCGCAACCCGGTCACCCAAGAGGTCGTCACCACCGCTGCGGCGGCCAGCCCAGCAGATGCCGTGGCGGCCGTAGTCTCGGCACAGCTGGCCTTCCCAGCATGGTCGCAAACCGGCCCAGCCCAAAGGCGCTTGATGCTGACAAAAGCGGCAGACGAATTGGAGCGCAACCAGGCCAGCTTGATCGCAACCATGGTGAGCGAGACTGGCGCCAGCGAACTCTGGGCCGGCTTCAACGCCATCACCGCCGTAGGCATACTGCGCGAAGCAGCCGCGCTCACCACCCAGATCAATGGCGAAGTCATCCCCTCCGACGTGCCCGGCAATCTGGCGCTGGCGGTGCGCCAGCCGGCCGGCGTGTCTCTGGGCATCGCCCCCTGGAATGCGCCGCTGATTCTGGGCGTACGCGCCATTGCCGTGCCCCTGGCCTGCGGGAACACCGTGGTTTTCAAGGCATCGGAATCCTGCCCGGCGACCCACCGGGCTATCGCCGATGCGTTCACCCGCGCCGGCGTGCCTGCGGGCGTGGTGAACTTCATTAGCAACGCGCCTGCCGATGCGGGCGCCGTGGTGGCCGCCATGGTTGCACACCCCGCTGTACGCCGCGTCAACTTCACCGGCTCCACCAAGGTGGGCAAGATCATCGCCGCCCAATGCGCCGAACACCTCAAGCCCGTGGTGCTGGAGCTGGGCGGCAAAGCACCGCTGGTCGTGCTTGACGATGCAGACCTGGACCAGGCGGTGGACGGCACCATCTTTGGCGCATTCCTCAACTCGGGGCAAATCTGCATGTCCACCGAACGCATCATCGTGGACGAGAGCGTTGCGGACGAATTTGTGGCGCGGCTCGCGCGCAAGGCCCGTACGCTGGTGCCTGGCGCAGCAGGCTCAGGCGCCGCCCTGGGCTCCGTCATCGACCAGACCACGGTAGATCGCTGCAATCTGCTGCTGGACGACGCGCTGCAAGCCGGTGGCCAACTGCTGTGCGGTGGCCGCGCAGACAGCACGCTCATGCTGCCGACGCTGATCGACCACGTCACCCCCGCCATGAAGATCTACAGCGAAGAATCCTTCGGTCCGGTCAAAGGCATCGTGCGAGTCCGTGGCGTGGAAGATGCTGTGCGCTGCGCCAATGACAACGCATACGGCTTGTCGGCAGCCGTCTATGGCCGAGATATTGCCCGCGCACTGCAGGTGGCGCAGCGCATTGAGTCCGGCATCTGCCACGTCAACGGCCCCACGGTGCACGACGAGCCACAGATGCCGTTTGGCGGAGTGAAGGCCAGCGGTGTCGGCCGGTTTGGCGGGCGCGCCGGTATCGACGCATTTACCGACTTGCGCTGGCTCAGCGTGCAGACCACGCCCCGGCACTATCCGATCTGAGCTTGGAACGTGGTCTTAGGCCGCCGCGCGGTAGGCCTTGGGGGAGACCCCCAGGCTGCTGCGGAACACCCGGCTGAAATGCGAGGAGCTGGAGAAGCCCCACTGCATGGCAATGTCCGTCAAGGAACGGGATGCATGGCGCGGGTTCTTCAGGTCGCTGGCGCACTGGGCCACCCGCTGCTGCCAGATGTATTCAGAGGCGGAGCCCAGGGCATCGTCGGCAAAGGCGCGGTGCACCGTGCGCACAGAGCAGCCGCAGCCCTGGGCCACCATCTCTACACACAGCCCGGGCTCGGCCAGGTGCTTGTCAATAAAGGCCTTGAACTTGTTGCGTTGGGTGTCGCGCACCGTGTCCTTGCCTGGGGCTGCGAACCGTTCCTGCACCGCATGCCAGGCCAGCGCCGTGATCGCATCGGCCAGGGTTTTGGCAGTGGTGGCCGGCAGCCGGTCAAACTGCCCATAGGCCTCGCGGACCATGGTTTGCACCAGGCGCGACGAGCCGCTGCGCCCGTCACAGCGCGATGCGCGGGTGCGCGCGATCAGGTCTACCAGCGCGGGGTCGGAGGGGCGGGGCGGCGTCAGAATGATCTGGTCGCATCCATACGGGTGGTCCACCACAAAGGGCTGCGCGGCGTCCAGGATGCACCAGTCGCCCGGCTCCAGCATCGCACTGCGCCCATCCTGCTCCAGCAGGGCACAGCCTTTTTGCTGCATCAGCAGCATCAGCGGGCTGGGGATGTCGTCCTGCCGGGCGGCCATCGCCCGGCTGAACCGGTGTGGCGTAGCCACCAGGCGGCAAAAGCCGGCGCCGCCCAGCATGCCGTATTCCAGGCTGCCGGAAAAGGTTTGGCCGACCAAGGGCTCCCAGTGGCTGGCATCCCGCAGGCGAAACGACTCTGGCGTGCGCCCCACATGGGTGCTGATCAAATCGTGCCAGGCCGGTAGCCGCTGGGATGGGCTTACGGCATCTACCGAAACGTGGGTGCGACTGGGCATGTGTGTCTCCTTCTTCTGCTCCAGCATATTCGGCAGACCTCTGCCTTCTGTCAAACCACAGTCTCAGCATATGAGACAGCCCACCAAAATCCTGGCCGCCAGCGGACTGCACATTTTTAGCCCGCCCGGGTTAACCACGACGACACAGCGGCAGACCTGGGCAAGTGTGTCACCCTCAAGCAAGCTGCATCAGGCCACCATTTTTATCCTTCAGGCATCGGAGCACCCCGCTGCGAAACACAGAGTTCTGGAGGAGACCATTGATGAAAAAGAAACATGCCCACGCCACCTGGTTGATAGCTGCCGCAAGCGCACTGGCGGCGACTAGTGCAAGCGCACAGGTGCCAACCGTGAGCCAGACCGCCGGCCTGAACCTGGGCGGCACCAGCTTCTATGACGGCTTCTCGGGCGCGCCGGGATGGACCTGGCTGAGCTGGGTACGCAACGCATCGGCGAACGCCATCAAGGACAACAGCGGCAACAACGTCGCGGCGTTCAACAGCCCCAAGATCAGCAGCACCTCGTGGGCCAACCAGCTCAGCTACTCATCGCCCACCAGCATCGCGGGCTGGCACCCAGGCGTTACCGCCATCTTGCCGCTGGTCGCCCTCAACAGCAGCTTTGGCCCGGGAGCGTCGATGACGGACGGTGGCACCAACCTGGGTGGCATCACCGTCGGCGCATTTATGCAGAGTGAGCCGTTAATGACCGAACAAGGCCAGCCCCTCTTCGTTCAGCGCCTGTCCCTCGATGCCATCCTGCCCACTGGCAAGTACGACCAGCACACCGACATCAACCAGAGCGCGGGTTTCGCATCGCTGAACCCGTACTGGGCGGCCACGCTGTTCCCGGCCGACCGCTGGGAAGTCAGCTGGCGGCTGCACTACCTGTACAACTTCAAGAACGACAAGCCGGCCTCCAGCAACCCGCAGCAAAGCTACAACGGCGCCCCGCTCACCAGCACGCAGGCCGGACAGGCCAGCTGGGTGAATTTCACCGCCTCCTATGCGGTGACGCCCGAAGTCAGCCTGGGCATCAACGGCTACCTGTTCCAGCAGCTGAGCGATAGCAAGGCCAACGGCAGCACGCTTGCCGACGCGAAAGAGCGTGTGCTCGGCATCGGCCCCGGGCTGATGTGGCGCATCAGCCGCGACACCTCGCTATGGGTCAACACCTACCACGAGACCCTGGTGCGCAACCGCACAAGCGCCCCGCTCACCGCCCAGGTGCGGCTGGCGATGCACTTCTAGCAAGATTTATAAGAAATAGGCCTGTAGCGCAGGTAGTACCTGCGCAAGCAGCTCCTTATTTAGGAGCAAATCAGGAGCTACCAGTTAGCCCCGCAGCGCGGCGTTCTCCGCCTCCAGCTGCGCAATGCGCTGCTCTGCGGCCTGAAGCGCCTGCGTCAAATGCTCCACTTGCGCAGCCAGGCCATCGGCCACCTCTGTGACCCGCTCGCGCGTGCCGTCGCGGGTCTGGGCCAACTGCCCTGCAATTCCGTCCAGCCAGGCCATGATCTCCACCCGCGTCGTGTCCTTGTGCACGGGGTTTTGCAGCGTGGCCTTTTTGACGTCGGCGCGGCGGCACAGCTCGGACTGGGTCACGCGGCCAAAGTTGAAGGGATAGATGCCCTGGTGCGCCGCAATCTCGGCCTCGATGTCGCGCATGGCCTTGTGCAGGCGGGCCAGCGCGGCTTCGGTGCGGGCATTGGGTTTGTCGATGGACGGATTCGAGTCGGTAGTCATGGCAAAAGTTTAAGCGCCCTGGCCGACCCGCGTCGCATCAGGCCGGCGGGGTTTCGCCCGCGATCTGGTCCAACCGCGCCACAGTGCTGGACGGCAGCACTAGCTGGGCCGCTGCCAGGTTTTCGCGCAGATGCGTGACCGACGAGGTTCCGGGAATCAGCAGGATATTAGGCGAGCGCTGTAGCAGCCAAGCCAGTGCGACCTGCATGGGCGTGGCGCCAAGCTCTTCGGCCACGGCGGAGAGGCCCGCCGACTGCAAGGGGCTGAAGCCGCCCAGCGGGAAGAACGGCACGTAAGCCGTGCCGTCGCGGGCCAGGTCGGCGATCAGGCCGTCGTCCGCACGGTGCGCCAGGTTGTACTGGTTCTGCACGCACACAATGCTGCAGATGCTGCGCCCTTGGGCGATTTGCGTGGGTGTGGCGTTGCTTAAACCGATGTGGCGCACCAGGCCCTGCTGCTGCAGCCCGGCCAGCACGCTGAGCGGTTCTTCCAGCGAGCCTTCGGCCGGCCCGTGGATGCTGAACATGCTGCGCAGGTTGACCACGTCGAGCACATCCAGGCCCAGATTGCGCAGGTTGTCGTGCACCGCCTGGGTCAGTTCCTCGCGTGCAAAAGCTGGGTTCCAGGAGCCATCCGCGCCGCGCCGGGCGCCGATTTTGGTGACGATGGTGAGACCGTCGCGGTAGGGGTGCAGCGCCTCGCGCAGGATCTGGTTGGTGATGTGCGGGCCGTAAAAGTCGCTAGTGTCGATGTGGTTGACGCCGCTTTCCACGGCCTCGCGCAGCACGGCGACGGCCGCCTTGCGGTCCTTCGGCGGGCCGAATACGCCGGGGCCGGCGAGCTGCATGGCGCCGTATCCCAGACGCTGTACGCTGCGGTCGCCGAGTGTGTAATTTCCTGCTTGGCCAATGTCGATCATGTTCGTTCCTCTTTGGTGAGCCACGAATGTAGGCAAGAACACCGCGTACGATAAGTGGGTTGAATCAGCACAGCTTGTGCAGAAAGGCGAACAATGACCGCAAACCTGGCAGACCTGACGGCCTTCGTGGCGGTGGCGCGTGCAGGCGGCTTTCGGGGTGCGGCCCTTGCCAACGGTGGCAGCGCCTCCAGCCTCAGCGAGGCCGTGCGCCGGCTCGAAACCCGGCTTGGCGTACGGCTGCTCAACCGCAGCACGCGCAGCGTCGCACTGACAGAGGCAGGCGCCCGTCTGCTGGAGCGGCTGGGCCCGGCGCTGGGCGAGGTGGAGGCCGCGCTGGACGTGGCCAACGGTTTTCGGGACCGGCCCGCCGGTACGCTGCGGCTGAATGTGCCGCTCAGCGCGGCCCGCCTGGTGCTGCCGCGCATCGTGCCGCCATTTCTGGCCGCCTACCCCGACATCGTGCTGGAGGTGATCGCCGAAGAAAGCTTTGTGGACATGCTGGCCGAGGGCTGCGATGCGGGCATCCGCTACGAGGAGCGGCTGGAGCAGGACATGGTCGCCATCCCCATCGGCCCGCGTGTGCAGCGCTTTGCGGCCGCTGCCGCACCCGCCTACTTGGACCAGCGTGGCCGACCCGAGCATCCACGCGACCTGCTGGGCCACGCCTGCCTGCGTGGCAAATTCGCCAGCGGCGCCATGCCAGCCTGGGAATTCGAGAGGGACGGCGAAACCATCAAGGTGGACACCAGCGGCCCGCTGATCGTCAGGATAGGTGGTGCCGTGGAACTGGCGGTGGATGCAGCTGTGGCCGGCAGCGGCGTCATCTACCTGTTCGAAGACTGGTTGCGCCCCCATCTCGACAGCGGCGCCCTGGAGCCGGTGCTGCAAGCCTGGTGGCCCAGCTTCTCCGGCCCCTACCTGTACTACCCCAGCCGCCGCCAACTGCCCGCGCCGCTGCGCGCCTTTGTCGATTTCATCCAGGCGCTGCGCCCGTAGCGGAGTACCTTTTAATCAGACGGGCTCCGCCAATGCCAGTTCGGCCAGCTTCAGCGCGCCTTCGAAGCTACGGGCTCCGCCGATGAACAGGTTGAGGTGGCAGAACACACTGTCGGGCACGCCGGTGACGGCGGCCAGTTCCTGGTCGCGCAGGCCGGCCCAGCTGGCGGGCAGGTCCATGCGGGTGTCGAACGAGCCAGGCTCCGTCGGCACGGTCTTGATCTGGTACTGATTGCCGTCGGAGTCGGGGTAGATGACGAACATCACCTCGGGCATTTCATCGACCACCACGCGGGTCCAGGGCATGCCGCCCTCACGCAGGTGCAGCAGCTTGCCGCCCAGCAGGCGCGGCGCCTGGCGCACGATGTCCATGGCGCGGATCTGCGCCACTTTTTTGCTGATGGCATGGTCCAGAAACTTACGGGTGATGGCGATGGCCTCGCGGAATCGGGTTTCCAGCAGCTGGGCCTTGGCGGCCAGGTCCAGGCCCTGCTCTTCCAGCCAATGCGTGTTCAGCTGCGCAACCAGGCTGGACAGGCCGAAGATGCCGGGCGCCACATCGCCCTGGCCGGTGTCGACGATGTCGAGGTACTGCACCAGCGAGTGATCGATGGTGTGCACCACGCTGGCCACGGCCTCTTCGTCCAGCGTATGGCCATGGGTCTGGGCCCAGGCCTGCACATAGGCCGTGCCGAAAGCCGACCAGACCAGGCCAGCGCTGGCATAGCCCACGCCGGGTACGCTTTGGCCGTCAACCAAGCGGGCCGGGCGCGCGCCTTCAAAGCCGCGCTGGTGGTGGTCGAAACGGCCGGTCGCCGCATCCCAGGTGCCGCCCACGTCGACCACAAAGTCGGCGGTAGCGATCAGGGCCTTGTCACGCGTGCGCAGCAGGCTGTGCGCGGGGAACACCCCCATCAGAACGCCAACGCCAAAAACGTCGTCGGCATGGAAAGTGCCACTGTGGGTGGCGATCGTGGTGTTTTTTGTCATCGGCCGATTTTAGCGAGGCCCCTGCAGTGGCACACCCGGGGTTTAAGCAAAATCAGCCTCCAGCGCAGGTAATACCTGCGCCAGCAGCTATCAAAACCATAGTGCTTTAAAACACAGCCTCCGGCACCGGCGCAACCGCCTCGGCAGCAGGCTGCCAGCCCAGCGCCGGCGCGATGGAGCGCACCACGTCGTGCAGGATTTGCGCGTAGTCCTGCGGCGCAAAGTCGTAGGGCAGCTCCAGGCGCAGCTCGCGCACCAGCGGCAGCACAGGGTCTTGGTGCAGCAGCTCCAGAATCTCGTCGCTGGTGCCTACCAGGTCGGGCGCATACAGCGTACGGCGCTCGCCTTGCGGCTGCAGCGTGCGGGCCTTGCGGCTCTCGGCATAGGCGCGGTAGCGCTGGCGGGTGGTGGCGTCGGCGCTGTCCAGCGGCACGATGACGCGGCCCAGGGCGATGCGGGGCGTGTAGTCGGCCGCCCAGTGCTGCTGGAACAGCGCCACATGGCCGTACTGGGTCACGTAGAAGTCGTCCGACGTTTCGCCGGTATTGATATTGCCCAGCAACAGGTTGAAGCCGTTGCGCCCGGCCCACTCCACCGACCGGCGCGAGCCGCCGCCGTACCACAGGCGCTCGGCCAGGCCCGGCGCCCAAGGGTGCAGACGCGCGCGCTGTGGCCCTGCCGGCGATGGGATCAACGCGGTCTCGTCGCCGATCCAGCCGCCCTGCAGATTGCCGCGCAGCCGGGCAATGCGCTGGTGCGAATAGTCCACGTCCTTGGCGTCACCGTCCAGAAAACGCTCGCCCAGCAGCGGTCCATAGGGCGGCGCACCCGCACTCAGGCCCACAAGCAAACGACCGCGCGACAGCACATCCACCGTGGCCAAGTCTTCGGCCAGGCGGAACGGGTTTTCATAGCCCATCTGGATCACGGCCGTGCCCAGGGCGATGCGGCGGGTGCGCTGGCTGGCCGCAGCCAGAAACACGCTGGCCGAGGACACGGCGCGCTCCAGGTGCCGCTGGCGCACCCAGCCGTGGTCGTAGCCCAGGTCTTCGCCCTGCTGGAACAGCTGCAGGCTCTGCTCCAGCCCGGTGAAGGGGTCGGTATCGGTGTAGTTGCCGGGGGTCAAGAAGCCCAGTTTTTCGATGGCCATGGTTAGAACTTGGGCAAGCCCGGCGGGTTGGTTTCCGATGCCGCCAGTGCCTCTTCGTTCAGGCTCCAGCGGGCCAGCGCTTGCTGGTATTTGCCGGCCCTGATAAGGCCGTTGCCCGCGATGGTTAGCGCCTGCGCCAGGCCGCTGCCCTTGCGCGTGGTGATGGCCACGTCGGACTTCAGCGGCCAGCCGGCGTTCACCGTGCCGACCAGCTTGATCTTGCCCTCTTTGGCCGCGTGGTAGGCCTGTGGCGCATTGGGGTTGAAGTTGGCATCTGCGCGCCCCGACACCACCGCCAGCACCCGCGCCACGTCGTCGTCAAAGTACTGCAGCTCCAGCGGCTTGAGGCCCGCAGCGGTGTTCTGCCGGTTCCATTCCAGCAGGATTTTTTCCTGGTTGGTACCGGCCCCGGTGACGATCTTCAGCCCCGCCACGTCCTTGGGTTCCTTGATGCTTCGGATAGCGCTGTCGGCCCGCACGTAGAAGCCATGCAGGCCCAGGCGGTAGGTCGAGAAGTCGAATTTCTCTTTGCGCTGCTCGGTCACGCCCACGTTGGAGATCACCGCGTCGTATTTGCCGGAGACCAAGCCCAGCGGCCAGTCGGCCCAGGCAATAGGCTGCAGGTCCAGCTTCAGGCCCAGGGCGTCGGCCACCAGCTGCGCGTAGTCGGGGTCGAAGCCGACCACGGTCTTTGCGTCGGTGGCGTAGCTCGAAATCGGCGGTGCCATAGGCGAAATCGCCACGGTAAACACCCCGTCTTTTACAAAGCGGAAGTCCTTGGGCAGGGCCTTGATGGCCTCGGCGTCTTTGGTGGCGCGCACGCGGCCCGCCTGCTCGGGGCTGAAGTCAAAGCGGTCAGCGGCCCCAGCCGCTACCGCGTAGAGCCAAACAGCGGCCAAGGCAGCGCGGCGGCAGAAAGATGAAATACACAGCATGGTGTGGTTCCTAGCAACATTCCGCATCAGGACTTGGGCAGACCGGGCGGGTTGGTGCGCGACTTCTCAATGGCCTCGGAGCCCAGGTTCCAGCGGGCCAGCGCCTTGGTGTAGTTGCCGTTGCGGATCTGTTCGTTCAGCGCGGCGGTCACCGCGTCGGCCAGGCCCGAGCCCTTGCGCGTGGTGACGGCAATTTCGGCGCTGAGTGGCCAGCCGCCAGAGAAGGTGCCGGCCAGCCGGGTCTTGCCGTCGCGGGCCTCGTAGGCAGCCAACGCGTTCGGGCCCAGGTAGGCATCGGCGCGGTTCGACTGGATCGCCAGGCGCTGCACCACATCATCGTCGTAGTACTGGATCTCCACCGGCTTCAGGCCGGCGGCCACGTTCTGCTGGTTCCAGCGCAGCAGGATTTGCTCTTGGTTGGTGCTGGCGCCGACGATCACGCGCAGGCCGGCTATGTCTTTAGGCTCTTTCACGCTGGCGACCTTGCTGTCGCTCTTCACGTAGATGCCCAGCGTGTCGTTGCGGTAGGTGGAGAAGTCGAACTTCTCCTTGCGCGCCTCGGTCACGGTGACGTTGGACACCACCGCGTCGAACTTGCCAGACTGCAGGCCCAGCGGCCAGTCGGCCCAGGCGACGGGCACCAGCTCCAGCTTGCGACCCAGGCTGTCGGCCACCAGCAGTGCGATGTCGGGCTCGTTGCCGACAAAGGTTTTGTTGTCATTGGCGAAAGAGCCCAAGGGCAACCGTCCCAGCGCGATACCCACGGTGAAAGTGCCGTCCTTGGTGAACTTGTAGTCTTTGGACAGCAGCTTCAGCGCTTCGTCGGACTTCTGGGCGCGGATGCGGCCCGGCTGCGCGGGGTCCAGGTCACCGGCCTGGGACCAGGCGTGCAGCGGCAGCAAAGTGGCGGCGGCGGTAGCGATGCCGATCAGGACATTTCGGAAGGGGGCATGAAGTCGCATGGTGTGGGTCCAATCAAAAGGTTCAGGTTGAGAAAAATCACGGCAAGCCTCTCCCCTGCCGGCCGCACAGGGCGTACGGCCAGCCAGAGGATCAGCGTGGGTAAGTGATGGGCTGTGGGCTACAGCACCTTGGCCAAGAAGGCTGCGGTACGCGCGTGTTGCGGGGCGTTGAACACCTGGTCGGGCGTGCCCACTTCGACGATGCGGCCCAGCTCCATGAAGACGATGCGGTCGGCCACCTCACGGGCAAAACCGATCTCGTGCGTGACGATCAGCAAGGTGGTGCCTGAGCGCGCCAGCTCCTTAATCACGTCCAGCACCTCGCCCACCAGCTCGGGGTCCAGCGCAGATGTGGGCTCATCAAACAGCAACACCTTGGGCCGCAGCGCCAGCGCCCGGGCAATCGCCACGCGCTGCTGCTGGCCGCCCGACAGCTGGAGCGGATAGGCGTGGGCCTTGTCGGCCAGACCCACGCGGGCCAATAGCTCGAAGGCTTGCGACTCGGCATCCGCCCGGTGCTGGCCGCGCACGGCAATCGGTGCCTCGACGATGTTTTCCAGCACCGTCAGGTGCGGGAACAGATTGAAGCTCTGGAACACCATGCCGACATCGACACGGCGCGCCAGGATGTCGCTCTCGCGCAGCTCGTACAGCGTGTCGGCGTCTTTGCGGTAGCCGACCAGTTCGCCGTCGATGGCGATAAAGCCCTCGTCCACGCGCTCCAGGTGGTTGATGGTGCGCAGCAGGGTCGATTTGCCAGAGCCTGACGGGCCGAGCACCACGGTCACGCTACCGCGTGGCACGCTCAAGGTCACGTCCTGCAGCACCTTCAGCGCGCCAAAGCTCTTCGAAATGCCATGCACCGTGACCTCGCCACCCGTGCTGGGTGGCACGGCACGGCGCGCCGGAGCTTCGCGGCGCACCGCTGGCGCTGTGGCCTGCGCTGGGAGGCGTGCGCGCAACCAGCGGGCCCAGGGTGCAGCCTGGTGGTTGCGCAGCGCACCCTTGGAGAAGTGACGCT
This sequence comes from Rhodoferax sp. SPJ21, assembly GCF_058216335.1. Classification (NCBI taxonomy): domain Bacteria; kingdom Pseudomonadati; phylum Pseudomonadota; class Betaproteobacteria; order Burkholderiales; family Comamonadaceae; genus Rhodoferax; species Rhodoferax sp. SPJ21. Next base: position 661,358 of record NZ_JBYZMO010000002.1, on the reverse strand, counting down.
CGATCTGGTGCTGGGCAATCGACAGCACCGTCAGTATCACCAGGTACCAGACCGTGGCCACCATCAGCAACGGAATCACCTCCAGGTTGCGGCGGTAGATGATCTGGATGGTGTAGAACAGCTCGGGTAGCGCCAGGATATACACGTTGGAGGTGCCCTTGGCCAGGCCGATGATTTCATTGAAGGCGCTAGGCAGTATCGAGCGCATGGCCTGCGGCAACACGATACGAAACGCCTGGCGGCGGCGTGGCAGCCCCAGCGCGGCAGCCGCCTCCAACTGGCCCTGGTCTACCGACAAGATGCCGCCACGGATGATCTCCGAAGAAAACGCCGCCTGGTTCAAGGTCAAGCCTAGTAGCGCCGCCACAAACGGGCTGATCAGTTGCGTCGTGGGGTACGAAAAAAACACCGTGCCGGTGAATGGCACACCCAGCGACACCGTTTCATACAGGTAGCCCAGGTTGTTGATGATCAACAGCAGCACGATCACCGGAATCGAGCGGAAGATCCACACAAAACCCCAGGACAGGCGCGCCAGCAGGGGCGAGCGCGAGACCCGCGCCAGCGCCAGCCCGGTGCCGAGAATGAAGCCAAACAGCGCGCCCGCTGCCGTGAGCAGCAGCGTGCGGCCCAGGCCGATCAGCACCGGCTCGGCAAAGAACCATTCGGCAAACACGCCCCAGCCCCAGCGCGGATTGGTGAACACCGACTGCAGTACGGCGGCAATCACCAAGACCGCCAGCACCGTGCCGACGGTACGGCCCGGGTAACGCGCAGGGACGACCCTGTACTGCGAGTAGTCGCCTTTTTCCCGTGCAGCCGGAGCGGGTGCGGGCGCCGCCACATTGGGCGCTGCGGCGGCCTCGGGGGCCAAGTCAAAATAGGTGGTACTGGTCATGGTGCGACGGCTCCTTCCAGTGCAGCAGCGCTGCGCAGCGCGAGCACACCTTGCAGCAGATCGCTGCGCTTGGCCACGATCTCTTGAAACTCGACCTTGGCGCTGGGTACCAGCAGCTTCTGGAACGGCAGGCTGCCGATGGTGGCCGGGTCCTGCGCCAGATCGAACAATGGCGTGTAGCCATGGCCCAGGTACAGCGCCACCGCCTCGGGCTGGCGAAAGCCGGTGGTCAGGTAGCCACGGCTATAGCCCTGGCGCACGGCCTGCGCCTCCAGCTCGACCATGATCTTGCGGGCCAGGCCCTGGCGGCGCAACTCGGCATGGGTCCAGATGCGTTTGAACTCGGCGGTGTGCGGGTCCAGCCGCATGAAGGCGCCGCCGCCAATCGCCACACCATCGCGCAGCAGCAGCACAAAGTTGCCGTGCGGTGGTGCAAACACCTCGGGCGGGTACCGGTCCATTTCTTTCGGCTCGCCCTCGGCGCGCGGTATGTCGCCGTAACGGGTGTCGTACTCGCGCGTCAATGCCTCGATCAGCGGCCGGGCGGCCGGATCGTGCGGTTGGGTGTAGAGGAATGTTTCGCTCACGGAAAGTCTCCTTGGCTTATACAGCGGGTGCCAGAAACCGCTCGGCCAGCCGGGTCCAGTAGGTGGCGGCCAGGCCCAGCACGGCGTCGTTAAAGTTGTAGCGCGGGCTGTGCAGCGAAGCGCCTTCGCCGTTGCCCAAAAACACATAGCTGCCCTTGCGCGCCTGCAGCATGTAGGCGAAGTCTTCGCTGGCGGTGCGCGGGCGAAAACCTGCCTCGACCTGGCCGGCGCCGAAGGTGTCTTCGGCCACGCTGCGGGCAAACGCGGTCTCGTCCACATGGTTCAGCACCGCCGGAAATCCCAGCTGGTAGTCCACCTCGGCTTCGGCACCAAAGCTCTCGGCCTGGGCCTTGGCCAGCGCGGGTACGCGCTCTTGCAAGAGCTTGCGGATTTCGGGACGGAAGGAACGCATGGTCAGCTTCAGCTCCACCGCGTCAGGGATCACATTCGAGGCCGATCCGCCGTGGATCGAACCCACCGTAACCACGCCCATGTCCAGCGGGTCCACATTGCGCGAAACAATGGTCTGCAGCGCAGTGATCAGGTGTGCGCTGACGACCACCGGGTCCACCGTGCGGTGGGGCTCGGCACCATGGCCGCCCTTGCCGCGAATGGTGATGACGGCCTGGTCGATAGAGGCCATGGCGGGACCGGCCACGCAGCCCAGGTGGCCGGCAGGCACGCCCGGCCAGTTGTGCAAGCCAAACACTGCGTCGCACGGGAAGCGGTCGAACAGGCCCTCGGAAATCATCCTGCGGGCACCCGTGCCGGTTTCCTCGGCCGGCTGGAAGATCAGCTGCAACTGGCCGTCGAATTGGCCCACCTCGGCCAGCGTGCGCGCCGCCGCCAGGAGGATGGCGGTGTGCCCATCATGGCCGCACGCATGCATCACGCCGGCATTCACGCTGGCATAGGGCAGGCCGGTGGCTTCCTGGATGGGCAGAGCGTCCATATCGGCGCGGATACCCAGTGTCTTGCTGCCGTTGCCACGGCGCAGACTACCGACCACACCGGTGCCTGCGATCCCACGCGTGACTTCATAGCCCCACGATGCCAAGCGCGCAGCCACGATGTCAGAGGTTCGGTGCTCTTTGAAAGAAAGCTCGGGGTGTTGGTGGATGTCCTGGCGCAATGCCACGAACTCGTTGATATACGACGCCACGCGAGATTCCACGCGGCGGACGTCGGTAGCTTCTTCACGCGGCATCAGGCTACCTTCCGTTCGGCGTGCGCAGAGCTGCTGGGCTCGGCATAGCGGCTGGCCTTGCGCGGCAGACCCAGGTGGTCCCGCAGGGTGGTGCCAGGCAGCGTGCGTTCATAGCGGCCGCGGGCTTCCAGCACGGGGATCACATGCGCAATGAAGTCATCCAGGCCTTGCGCCACCACCGGGAAACCGAGGATGAAGCCATCGGCCGCCTCGGCGTCGATCCAGCGGATGATTTCATCGGCAATGCGCTCGCCGGTGCCGACAAACTGCGACTTCGGCGTAGCCACTTCCAGCGCCACCTCGCGCAAGCTCTGCCCGCTTTTCGCGGCCTCGGCCTTGATGCGGTCGGTGGTGGAGCGAAAGCTGTTTTTGCCGATGTCACCCAGCTCAGGGAACGGTGCGTCCAGCGGGTACTGGCTGAAGTCGTGGTGGTCGAAAAACCGGCCCAGGTAGGCCAGGGCCTCGTCGATGCTGAGCAGCTCGCGGATCGCCTGGTACTTGGCGTCAGCCTCGGCCTGCGTGGCGCCCACCACCGGTCCGATGCCGGGAAATACCTTCACGTCGGAACCGGCACGGCCCTGGGCAATCGCGCTGGCCTTCACCTGCCGCGAGAAGCTGCGGGTTTCTTCCAACGAGGGCGAATGGGTGAACACCGCGTCGGCGTATTTGCCAGCCAGGCCAATGCCTGCATCAGATGAACCTGCCTGGAAGATCACCGGCTGGCCCTGGGGCGAGCGGCCGATGTTCAGCGGGCCAGCGACCTCGAAAAAGCGGCCTTTGAAGTCCAGCGTGTGCAGCTTGCTCTTGTCGAAGAACTGGCCGGTGCTGCGGTTGCGCACCACGGCATCGTCGTCCCAACTGTCCCACAGGCCTTGTGTGACCTGCAGGTATTCGTCAGCGATCTGGTAGCGCTGCGCATGCTCGGGGTGCGTGCGGCTGTAGTTTTTGGCCGTGCCTTCGAGGGGCGTGGTGACCACGTTCCAGCCAGCGCGGCCCTGGCTGATCAGGTCCAGCGAGGCGAACTGCCGCGCCACGGTAAACGGGTCGCTGTACGAGGTGGAGATGGTGCCGGCCAGGCCGATCTTGCGGGTCACTGCCGCCAGCGCCGACAGAATGGAAATGGGCTCAAAGCGGTTCAGGAAATGCGGTATCGACTTCTCGTTGATATACAGCCCGTCGGCGACGAAGGCGAAGGCGATGCCTGCAGCTTCGGCCTTCTGAGCGGTACGGATGTAGAAGTCCAAGTTGACGCTAGCGTCGGCCGGGCCGCTGGGGTGCTTCCAGGCGTTCATGTGGCCGCCGGCGCCGTGCAGCATGATGCCGAAGCGAATGGGTGTCTGTGCCATGGTGGTGTCTCGTTCTGGGTCAAAAATCAAGCAGCTATGGCGTGCTCTGCGCCGGCCAGCAGCTCTACGGAAGCCCAGCGGTCGGCAAAGCCCACCACCGGGGTGTCGATGACAAATTCGTGGATGCCGTAGCGGGCGCTCAGGGCGTCCAGCGCGTGGCGCACGCTCTCGGGCGTGCCGGTGAGCACGTAAGGCCGCGTCTCTTCAATGCGGTAGTCGGCCACGCCGGCCTGGCGCGCAAACTCGGCTGCGGCCTCTTCGCTCGGCAGATTCACACTCTGGCCAGTGGACAGGTGCAGTTTGAAGATGCGCAGCGCCCCCACCAGGCGCTCGGCTTTGTCCTTGCTTGCGGCGGCAAAGGCATATAAGGCCAGCGCCGCAGGTCGGCCCGTGGCCTGCTGGTAGGCCGCAACCGAGCGCTCGATGTTGGCCGGATCGGCATTGAAATGCCCAGCGTAGGTGAAGTCCCAACCCAGCCGCGCAGCCAACTCGGCGCTGGCCGCACTGCCGCCGAGCAGAATGCGCTCGGGCAGCTCTGGCGGTGTGGGGTAGGCCACAGCGCCGCTGAGTGGATGGCCGTCGATCACGGTTCCTTCCAAAAATGCATCCAGGTCGGCCAGTTGCTGCGCAAAGTCGGGCTTACGCGCTGCGTCATGCAGCCACTGCAATGCGTGGCTGGCCAGCGGCAACCCACCCGGCGCCTTGCCGACGCCCAGGTCCACACGGCCAGGCGCCAGCGCGGCCAGCAGCTTGAAGACCTCGGCCACCTTGAACGGGCTGTAATGCTGCAGCATCACGCCGCCGGAGCCGACGCGGATACGCGTGGTACGGGCCAGGATGTGGGCGATCAGCACCTCGGGCGCGCTGCTGGCCAAGGTCGGGTTGCCATGGTGCTCTGCCACCCAGAAGCGCTGGTAGCCCAGTTCTTCGGCGCGCTGGGCCAGCGCCACGGTACGCTGCAATGCCTGGGCAGCGCTGGCACCTGGCGGGATGGGGCTCTTATCGAGCAGAGAAAGTGAATACGGCATAGCGGTGGCACGGTGCGTGGTAAGAATGTCGATTCATTCTGGCCCGTCAGAGCACTGCCGTTTGCGCTATCTTTTTCTATCGATATGCGCGAATCACCAGCGTTGCTTCAACACAAGTCCCACGCATAAAGATGGGGTTCGCCCCAAGAAAAAAGGGGTGCACGCCCCACTGGCGAACACCCCTTTTTAATCAGCTCGAAAGCACCTGCTTCAGCGCTCTTTCACGTAGGGCTGGCCCAGCGCCTTGGGCACGGCTGTCTTGCCGATAAAGCCGGCCAACAGCACGACCGTCAGCAAATAGGGCAAGGCCTGCACGGCCTGCACTGGTACCTCGCCCACGCCGGGCAGGCTGACGCCTTGCAGGCGGATGGCCATGGCGTCCAAAAAGCCAAACAACAAGCACGCCCACAGCGCCCGCACCGGACGCCAGTTGCCAAAGATCATGGCGGCCAGGGCCATGAAGCCACGGCCGGCGGTCATATGCGGCACAAACGAGGCGTTCTGCGCCAGCACCATATAGCTGCCGGCCAGGCCGCACAGAATGCCGTTCAGCGTCAGCGCGGTGTAGCGCAGGCGCAGCACCGAGACGCCGGCAGCATCCACCATGTGGGCGTTTTCGCCCACTGCGCGCAGGCGCAGGCCGAAGCGCGTGCGGTACACCAGCCACCAGACTGCGGCTACCAAAGCCAGCGCCAGGTAGACCATGATGTTGTGGCTGAGCAGGCCTAGGCCGATGATCTGCCCGACCAGCGGAATGCCTTGCAAGGCGTCTGCCGCGCCGGGCCACAGCGCGTGCAGGCGCACGCCATCGGCCACGGTAGGTGTCTGCCCGCCCTGGTGGAACCAGGCCAGGCCCAGCACCACCGTCAGCCCCGTGGCAATGATGTTCAAGGCCACGCCGGACACCACCTGGTCCCCCCGATGGCTGACGCAAGCATAGCCATGCATCCAGGACAAGGCCACGGCGATGCCTATGGAGGCTAGCAAGGCGATCGTGATGGAGCCAAAGGCGGCGCCGCTGGCACCGGCGATGAAGGCGGCAAACAGCATCTTGCCCTCCAGCCCCACGTCGATGACGCCGGCGCGTTCGGACAGCAGGCCGGCCAGGGCGCACAGGATCAGGGGCGTGGCCATACGCAGCGTGGACGCCAGCAGGTCCGCAATCAGGGCTTCATCCATGCTGGGCTCCTGCGGTCTTGGGGGTCAACAAGGCCAGGCCGCGCGACAGCATGGGCGCGAACACGTAGGCCATGGCGCCCGAGAACATCACGATGAAGCCTTGCAACATCACCACCATGTCGCGGCTGAAGCCGGGCACATCAAAACTCACTTCGGCCCCGCCCTGGAACAGCGCACCAAACAGGATGCTGGCCAGCACGATGCCAAATGGGTGGTTACGCCCCATCAAGGCCACGGCAATGCCGGTGAAGCCGGCACCGGCCACGAAGTCCAGCAGGAGCTTGCCGTTGACGCCAGCGATTTCGTTCATGCCGATCATGCCGGACAGGCCGCCCGACAAGGCCATGGCAAACACCACCTGGTGCTTGGCATTGATGCCAGCATACGAGGCCGCACCTTCGCTGGAACCCACGGCCCGCAAGCGATAGCCGGCCCGGCTGTGCCAGAGCAAAAAGTACACGCCTACCGCCGCTGCCAGGGCCAGAATCAGGCTGACGTTGAGCGGCGATGAAGGCCATTCCACCCCAACCCAGGCCAACGCCTGCTGCATACCGGGCAGCTTGGCCGAGTCGGCAAAGGGGGCGCTTTCCACCGACATGGTGCCCGGTGGCTTCAGCCGGTTCACCAGCAGATAGGCCAGCAGGCTGGTCGCCAGGAAATTGAACATGATGGTGGTGATCACCACATGGCTGTGGCGGTAGGCCTGCAAATAACCGGGTATGGCCGCCCACAGCATGCCGAACAGCACGCCGGCCAGCAGCATCAAGGGCAGCATGACCACAGCTGGCAGACTGTGCGACAGCCACAGCGCAATCAGGCCCGTGCCCAGCCCGCCCACCACGGCCTGCCCTTCCACGCCGATGTTGAACAGGCCGCCGTGGAAGGCGACAGACACCGCCAGCCCGGCAAAGATGAAGGTGGTGGCGTAGTACAGGGTGTAGCTTAAGCCCCGCTGCGTGCCAAAGGCGCCGTGCACCAGCACTTCCATCACCTGGCGCGGGTTCTGGCCCACCAGGGCCACCACCACGCCGGCCACCAGCAGCGCAATCAGCAGATTCACCGCAGGCAGCAGGAACACATCGGCCCATCGCGGCAGGGGCTTGGCCGTATTCGTCGCGCTCATGCCTTCAATCCTTGTTCTTTGGTTTCCACCATGAGCAGGCCCAGCCGGGCCTCGCTGCAGTCTGCAATCGGCAGCTCGCCCGTCACACAGCCCTGGTTCAGCACCAGCACGCGGTCGGCCAGGGCCAAAATTTCGTCCAACTCGCTGGACACCACCAGCACGGCACAGCCCGCATCGCGCATGGCGCGCAGCTGGGCGTGGATGAATTCAATCGCGCCAATGTCCACCCCGCGCGTGGGCTGGCCCACCAGCAGCACCTGGGGCGCCTGGCCGATCTCGCGCGCCAGCACCAGCTTTTGCTGGTTGCCCCCGGAGAATTTGGAGCTGACCAGATCCGGGTCACGCGGGCGTACATCGAAGCGCTCCATCATGGCCGCCGTGGCCGCGCGCATCGCGCCGTGGCGCATCCAGCCGCCCGCGCTACTGTATTCGGGCAGGGCCTCATAGCCCAGCACCGCCGATTCCCAAGCGGCAAAGTTCATCACCATGGCGCGGGCGTGCCGGTCCTCGGGCACATGGGCCAGGCCGAGGCTGCGGGCTACACCGGGGGTGAGCCACTGACCTGGGGTAAAGCTGCGTCCACCCAGCTGCAGCTCGCCCGCGCTGGGGGCCAGCAGGCCGGACAAAACCTCCAACAGCTCACTCTGGCCGTTGCCAGCCACGCCGGCCACGCCAACGATTTCGCCGGCACGCAGGCTCAAGTCAAAGTCTTGCAGACGGGTCACTTGCAGCGCGTCGCGCACCACCAGCCCGCGCGCCTGCAGCAGCACCGCACCCAATGCGATGGCCGCATGGCCCTGGCGGCCCATATTCACTTTGCGGCCCACCATGGCTTCGGCCAGTATCTCCACCGAGGCCTGGGCAATGGCACATTCATGCACCACGCGCCCGCTGCGCATGACGGTGACATGGTCACACAAGCGCATCACTTCCTTGAGCTTGTGGGTGATCAGCAAGATAGTGGTGCCCTGCGTGCGCAGACGCGCCAGCACCTCGAACAATTGTTCGGTTTCCTGCGGGGTGAGCACGGCGGTGGGCTCATCCAGAATCAGTATCTTGGCGCCGCGGTACAGCGCCTTCAAAATCTCCAGGCGCTGGCGGTCGCCCACGGAGAGCTGGTCCACCGTGGCGTCCAGGTCCACGTGCAGGCCAGTAGATTGCATCAGCGCGCCCAGCTTGCTACGCACGATGCTCTCTGCTTTGCTCAACAGAGCGTGGGGCTCGGCGCCCAGCATGACGTTTTCCAGCGCCGTCAGCGTGTCCACCAGCATGAAGTGCTGATGCACCATGCCAATGCCCAGCGCGATGGCTTCATGCGCATTGCGGATGCGGGCCGGCTGGCCAAAGACTTCGATGCTGCCGCTGTCGGCACTGTAGAAGCCATACAAGATGGACATCAGCGTGCTTTTGCCCGCGCCGTTCTCGCCCACGATGCCGTGCACCGTGCCAGAGCGCACACGCAGGTCTACGCCATCATTGGCCCGCACAGCGCCAAAACGCTTGCTGATGCCCGCCATGTGCACAGCGGTCGCATCCACCACAGAAGATTGTTGGGTTGTCATGGAAATCCGAGATGCCGAGGGCTACAACTGTGTCCCGCCAGAGAACCCGTGGAACCGGCTCCGCCGGGCCACTGGGTTCGCCCCCTGCAAGGGGGTTGGCGAAAACACGAAGTGTGTAGCCTGGGGGTGTGCTTACTTACAAGCGTTGGCGGTCATGTAGTCCACGACCTTGATCTTGCCGCTGACGATGTCGGCCTTGGCGGCATCGACCTTCTTCTTCATCTCGGGCGTCACCAGCTTGGCGTTGAACTCGTCCATGGAGTAGCCCACGCCATCTTCCTTCAAGCCCAGGGAAGTCACACCGGCCTTGTAGTTCTTCAGGATGTTGTACACCGCCACGTCCACGCGCTTGACCATGGAGGACAGCATGGTGCCGGGTTGCACGTAGTTCTGGTTACTGTCCACACCGATGGCGAGTTTGCCAGCGTCTTTGGCCGCCTGGTACACGCCAATGCCGGTACCGCCGGCAGCGGCGAACACCACGTCAGCGCCCTTGGCAAACTGGGACTTGGTCAGCTCGCCGCCACGGCCTGGGTCGTTCCAGGCAGCACCGGTGGTGCCGGTCATGTTGGCAAAGGTTTCCACCTTGGGGTTGGCGTACTTGGCGCCTTGTTCATAGCCACACTGGAATTTGCGGATCAGCGGAATGTCCATGCCGCCCACAAAACCGACCTTGCCGGTCTTGCTGGCTTCTGCGGCCAACATGCCGACCAGGAAGCTGCCTTCGTGTTCCTTGAACACTACCGACTGCACGTTGGGTGCTTCCACCACGTCATCGATGATGGCGAATTGCAGCTTGGGGAATTCCTTGGACACCTTGGCCATGGCAGAAGCCTGGCTGAAGCTGATGCCAATGATGGGGCTGGCACCGCGCTCTGCCATGCGGCGGATGGCTTGCTCGCGCTGGGTTTCGTTGGCGACTTCGAATTCGAGGTAGGGCTTGCCGGTTTCCTTCTTCCAGCGCTCCATGCCTTCATAGGCGCTTTGGTTGAAGGATTTGTCAAACTTGCCACCCATGTCAAAAATGATGGCCGGATCGGCCCAAGCGGAGAAGGTGGAAACCAGCGCGGCGGCCAAGAAGCCCAGTTTGAGTGTGTTTTTCATGTTGGTTTAAGTTTCAGGGTGGTGGTGGACGAAGAACCCGCTGCAATTGAGTGGGCAGAATGTAGCGCCATTTCAATTCAGCCGGAATTGTGCCTGTTATAGGCAAAATATGAAAAGTGGTATGCGGTGTAAAGCCGATGCAATCCTCCTCGTGTTCGTGCGGTCTGTGCTTACGCAAAGCCGGTAAATGGCGCTCCGTGGGGTTGTATCCAGTTGCTGTCCGGATAATGCGCCCGACCGTCCACCGCATGCAAGGTATAGGCGTGGCGCGACTGGGCCGAGCGGTTGGGTTCTGACAAATGGGGGAACAGGCCGTTGAACACAATCAAGCTGCCCTGGCGCACCTCCAGCCACTCTAGCTGCTCCATATCCCATGGCGCGCTGGCTTGCAGCTGCTCCAACCGTAAAGTCCCATCGGCCTGGCGGCGGAACACCTCTTTCAGCCCATGGCGGTGCCCGCCTGGTACGCCACCCAGGCAACCATTGCTGCGGTGCGCATCCTCGATCGCAAACCAGAAGCCCACTACCGACTGCGGCTCGGTGTACAGATAGGTCGCGTCCTGGTGGCAGTTCACCTCGCCGCCAATGCCGGGCTGCTTGAAGATGTACATGGACTGGACGAGCCGGGCATCTGCCAGGCCGAGACCATCCGCCACCGCCTGCAAGCGCGGGCCGCGCGAGAAGGCCTGGAACACCGGGTCCAGGTCATGCATGGCATGGCCCAGCTTGTTGATGGCGCGCTCCAGCGGCACCTGCAGCTGGCCCTGCGCATCGAACGCCCCCTCTTCAAAGAACGCGCCTATGCCCCGGGCCGAAGCGGCAAAGTAAGCGTCCTTGGCATGGCGCTGGTCGCGGGCAGAAAAAACGGTGCCGGGCGCACGCGGTGCATGCTCGGCCACCAGTTCGAGTGCGCGTGCCTGCAAAGCCTGGCATTGGGCAACAGACACAAAGTCCTCCAGCACCAGCACGCCGTCGCGCGCATAGGCGGCGCGGGCGTCCGCCGAGAGGCCCTGTGCGTCGTCCAGCACCGTGCGGTAAACCATGGCGCTCAGGCCACCCGCTGCTGGTAGGCGACGGCAATACCTGCCGCCAGCCGCGCATTGTTCAGCACCAGCTGGATGTTGGAAGCCAGGCTGTTGCCACCGGTGATCTCGCTGACGCGGGCCAGCAAGAATGGGGTGGACTGCTTGCCCGCCACGCCCTGGGCGCGGGCCTCTTGCAGCGCCTGCTCGATAGCGGCGTCAATGGTCGCGCGCGGCATGGCATAGGCCTCAGGAATCGGGTTGGACACCACCATGCCACCCTGCAGCCCCATGGCCCACTGGGCCTGCATGGCGCCGGCGATGGCGTCGGGCGTATCCAGCCGGTAGTCCACCTTGAAGCCGCTTTCACGGGTGTAGAAAGCCGGCAGATTATTGGTTTGGTAGCCCACCACGGGCACGCCGTGTGTTTCCAGGTATTCGAGCGTCAGCCCCAGGTCCAGAATCGACTTGATGCCGGCACAGACCACGGCCACCGGGGTTTGCGCCAGCTCCAGCAAGTCGGCCGAAATATCAAAGCTCTGCGCCGCCCCCCGGTGCACGCCGCCAATGCCGCCGGTGGCGAACACGCGGATGCCGGCCATGGCCGCAATCAGCATGGTCGAGGCCACGGTGGTGGCACCGGTCTGGCCTGCGGCCACAATGAACGCCATATCGCGGCGGCTGACCTTGACGACGTCGCGCCCGCCACGCCCCAGTTGTTCAATTTCGTCGTGGCTGAGGCCGACTTTCAAACGCCCCTGCACGATGGCGATGGTGGCTGGCACAGCGCCATGGGCGCGCACCTCGGCCTCTACCTGCAGCGCCGTGGCCACATTGTTCGGGTAGGGCATGCCATGGGCAATGATGGTGGACTCCAGCGCCACCACGGGACGTTTGGCGGCCAGGGCAGCCGCTACTTCGGGATGGATGTCGAGAAAAGGAATAGCCGTCATCAAAATCTTTCTAGGTCACATATTCAGGTCATGCATAGCGATTGTTGCACCAGTGCCTGCGACAGTTGTGGGTGGTTGGCACCCTGCACACCCAGCGTCAGGGCCGCACAGGCAGAGCCAAAGTCCACGGCCTCCGACAGAGTCTGGCCCTGGGCATGCGCATGCATCAACCCGGCCATGAGTGCGTCGCCCGCGCCTGTGGCGTTCACTACTGCGACGTAGGGGGCGCTCTGCAGGCCCTGGCTGCCATCCGCATCGCTCCAGAACACACCTTGCGCGCCAAAACTCAGCACCACCTGCCGCACGCCCTTGCGGTGCAGCCAGGCCGCCACGGCGGGCGCGTCGGCCAGGCTGTCCAGCGGCAAGCCTGTCAGGGCCTGGGCTTCGAGCCGGTTGGGTTTGAGCAGGTGCACATGCTGCAGCCAGGGGGCAATGCGCTGGCACTTATGGGTGGAGACGGTATCCACAAAAATCGGCGTGCCGCCGCTGTGCGTGCACAGCCAGGCCAGGGCTGCATCGGTCAAATTGCAGTCCAGCAGCAGGGCCTGGGCGGCGACGATATCGGCGGCCAAGGGCGCCAGCCGTTCGGGCGTGATGCGGGCCACGATGCGCATATCGTTCACCGCCATGGCCATATCGCCGTCCGGTCCATGCAGCGACAAATAGCTGGAGGTAGCCTCGCCCGGCAGCACCCAGCAGGCACGCAGATCCACTCCGGCTGCGGCTGTGGCGTCCAGCAGGCTGCGGCCTGGCGTGTCGTCGCCCACCGCGCTGACCAGCCGTGTGCAGTTACCCAGGCGCGCCAGGTTTTCTGCCACATTGCGCGCCACGCCGCCCGGGGCCAAAGCGATATGGCCGGGGTTGGAGTCGCCCAGCACCACGGCCTGGCTGCTGTGGCCGGCAATGTCCATATTCGAGGCGCCCACGGCCAGCATGTAACTCATGGCGCGGGGTCTGGGTTCAGGCCGCAGCCGCGCAGTATCAAGGCCAGCACATGGGTGGTGGCGCGGCTGTGGTCGTTGCGGGTCAGGGCTGGCTTACCCAGCACGGCGCTGACCTGGATGTCGAAGTCGGCATAGGTCTGGGTCGCGGCCCAGATGGTGAAGAACAGGTGCGTGCTGTCTACCGGGGCCATCTTGCCCTCGGCAATCCATTGGTCGATGACGGCGGACTTGGCGCGCACGGTGGCACGCAGCTCGGTGGCCAGCAGCTGCCGCACCACGGTGGCGCCGTGCAGCAGCTCGTTGGCCCAGACTTTGGACGCATGCGGCCGCGCAGCAGACAGGGCCATCTTGCTGCGGATGTAAGCACCTATGGCCTGGCTCGGGTCGGCCTCAGGGGTGATGCCGTGGGTGGGTGCCAGCCAGTCCTCCAGAATGCGGGCCAGCACCGCGCGGTACAGCGCTTCCTTGTTGCCAAAGTAATAGTGCAGATTGGCCTTGGGCAGGCCGGACTCTTCGGAAATCTGCGCCATGGTGGCGCCACTGAAACCCGCCCCGGCAAACACACGTTCTGCTGCGGCGAGTATCAGCTCTTCATTGGCCTGGCGGATCTGGCCCTTGGTATCCGCCGTGCTGGCTGTCAATCGACTCATTCCCTGTCCACTTCCATACGAAATTCGGTGTGCTGCCCCTGGCCGTGCTGGCCTGCGACAAGAAAACCCGACACCATAACGGATGAAAACGATGGAAGCGGACCGGCGATCACTTTTTGGAGGCCGCGTCCCACACCACATGGCTCATGGCGGCGGCGCCCGGGTCCTTCTTGATGACGGGTGCGCTGCCGCCAGACATCAGCACCTTCACCGTACGCTCATAGGCGGCGGGTTCCAGATAGCCCATCTTCGGCGTGTTGGCGGTGGTGATCAGCTTGGCCACGTTCTCCATCTGGCGCTTTTGCACTGCCAGGGTGGCGCTGCCGGACATGTCGTTGGAGACCACGATCTTGGCGGCTTCTTCGGGGTTCTTCACCGCGTCGTTCCAGCCCTTGAAGGTCGCCTTCAGAAACTTGGCCATGCGGGCCACGAAGACCGGGTCTTTGAGCTTGGATTCGAGCACGTACAGGCCGTCTTCCAGCGAGGCCACACCCTGGTCTTCATAGAAGAAGGTGACCAGGTCGCTCTCTTTCACGCCGGCGTCAATGATTTGCCAGTACTCGTTGTAGATCATGGTGGACACACACGCGGCTTGGTTCTGCAGCAGCGGGTCCACGTTGAAGCCTTGCTTCAGCACTTTGATGTCGGTGTCGGGCTTGAATCCCAGCTTGCCCATCCAGTTCAGGAACGGGTATTCATTGCCGCCATACCAGACGCCCAGGGTCTTGCCCTTCAGGTCCTTCGGGCTGCTGACACCGCTGGCCTTTTTGCAGGTCAGCATCAGGCCGGAGCGGTTGAACACCTGGGCGATGTTTACTAGCGGAACACCAGCCTCGCGGGCGGCCAGCGCATCGGGCATCCAGTTGACGATTACGTCAGCGTTGTTGCCGGCGATCACCTGCACCGGCGAAATATCGGGGCCGCCGGGTTTGATGGTCACGTCCAATCCCTCGGCCTTGTAGTAGCCCTTGGCGGCCGCCACGTAGTAGCCGGCAAACTGGGCTTGCGGCACCCATTTCAGCTGCACGGTGACCTTCTCTTGCGCCTGGGCGGCGAGGCTGCCAACCGCAAACGCGGCGGCCAGCAGGCATTGACTCAACTTGGACAGTTTTTGCATCAAATACTCCTAGGTGGGGACAGGTGGGGAAATCTATTTTTGGGACCGGACCGACGGGTGCCAGAACGCAAAGCGCCGCTCCAGCTGAACCAACAGGGCATAGGCCGCCGAGCCGGTGATGGCGGCCACCACAATTGCGCCCCACACCAGCGGCATGTGCATCTTGGCCGCCTCGGTGGAAATGCGAAAGCCCAGGCCCGCCGTGGGCGATCCGAAGAACTCGGCCACGATGGCGCCGATCAAGGCCAGCGTGGCATTCACCTTCAGCGCGCCAAAGATGAACGGCATGGCGCTGGGCAGGCGCAACGCCAACAGGGTTTGGCCATAGCCCGCCGCGTAGCTGTACATCAGCTCGCGCTCCAGCTTGCCTGCGGCCTTCAGCCCGGCCAGCGTGGACACCAGCATGGGGAAGAAGGTCATCAAGACCACCACCGCCGCCTTGGACGGCCAATCAAAGCCAAACCACATCACCGCAATCGGCGCCACACCGACCAAGGGCACGGTGCTGGTCAGCGAGGCGATAGGCAGCAGGCCGCGCTGCAGAAACGGCATACGGTCAATCGCCACCGCCACGGCGAACCCCAGGCCGCAACCCAGCAGCCAGCCGGTCAGCACCGACTTGAGTACGGTCTGTACAAAGTCGGTCCACAGCACCGGCCACTGCTCCGCCATGGCCTGGGCAATGAACGAAGGCGCAGGCAGCAGAACGCGCGGCACCTCGAAAGCCGTCACCAGCAGCTGCCAGAAGTACAGCAGCCACAGGCCGAACAGGCCGGCCGTCAGCATGCCGTAAATGGCCCGACCGTCTAGCGCAGCGCAGGCCCGCACCGTCCACACGGCCAATGCCAGCACCAACACAATCCCAGGATAAAAAAGGCTGCTAGCGCTTGAAATACCTGCGGGAGTAGCTATAAAAATAGAAGCAAAAACAGCACTGGCGAGCACCAGGCCAGCCACGGCCAACGGACTGCGCGCCTTCATGCTGCAGCCCCTGGCCGCACACCGTGGCGGCGCAGTACCAGGCGCTCCACGCCCAGCACGGCGGCGGTCAAACCCAGGCCCAGCAAGGCCGACATCAGCAGGGCCGACCAGATAGCAACCGTATTGCCGTAGTAGGAGCCCAGCAGCAGCTTGGCGCCCAGGCCGGCCTGGGCACCGGTAGGCAGCTCGGCCACCATGGCGCCCACCAGACCTGCAGCGATGCCCACGCGCAGCGCGGGAAACAAGAACGGCAAGGCCGCAGGCACACGCAGCAGCCAGAAGGCCTGCCAGGGCGAGGCGGCGTAGGTGTAGAGCAGCTCGGTATCGATCTTCTGTGGCGAGCGCAAGCCCTGCACCATGGCCACTGTGACCGGGAAGAAGCACAAGTACATGGCAATCACCGCCTTGGGCCAGACGCCAGAGAAACCCAGGCTGCCCAGAATGATCAGCACGATGGGCGCAATCGCCAGCACGGGAATGGTTTGCGAGGCTACGATCCAGGGCATCAGCGCCCTGTCCAGGGTGCGCGAATGCACGATGCCGGCCGACAGCAGCAGGCCAAACACCGTGCCCATCACAAAGCCCAGCAGGCTGGACTGGGCGGTCACGGCCACGTGGTACAGCAGATTGCGCGGCGAATCCACCGGCCAATCGACCAGGCTGGACCAGAAGTCCAGCGCTACCTGCTGCGGCGCGGGCAGCACCGGGCGCTGCATGGACAGTGTGGTCTGCACCAGATCGGCCCAGGTCCAGCTGGCACCGGGCGCCAGGCGGGGCGTGAGCACGCGCTCGATGGCACCAGGTGCGTTTAACCACACGGCACCCACGTACCAAAGCAAAATAACCGCCAGTAGCACGGTGGCCATGGGCATAGCGCTATCGAAAGCAGAGCGGTTTTTAATGGTGGCCATCTGCTAATGACTCCCGCACTGCGTGCGCCAAGGCCATGAATTCCGGCGTGTCGCGCAGGCCCAGGTGGCGTGCGTCGGGCAGGGTGGATTCGATCACCTTCACGATGCGCCCAGGCCGTGGCGACATCACCACGATGCGGGTGGACAGGTACACCGCCTCGGCAATCGAGTGGGTGACGAAGACCACGGTGCGGCGCTCGCGCTGCCAGAGCTGTTGCAGCTGCTCGTTGAGCCGGTCGCGGGTGATTTCATCCAGCGCTCCAAAGGGCTCGTCCATCATCAGGATGCGAGGCTCGAACGCCAGCGCACGGGCAATCGACACGCGCTGCTGCATGCCGCCGGAGAGCTGCCAGGGATACTTCTTCTCAAAGCCTTTCAGGCCCACACGCTCCAGCTGTTCCAGGGCGATGCGCTGGCTCTCGGCCTTGCCGCGCCCTTGTATCTGCAGCGGCAGCACTACATTGGCCAGCACCGTACGCCAGGGGAACAGCGCGGGAGCCTGGAACACATAACCGTAGGAGCGGGCCAGGCGCGCATCATGCGGACTGACGCCGTTCACCAGCATGGTGCCGGAGCTGATGGGTTCCAGGTCGGCAATGGCACGCAACAGGGTTGTCTTGCCGCAGCCGGACGGGCCGATCAGCGAGACAAATTCCCCCTGGCGCACCGTCAGGTCGATGTCCTGCAAGGCATGCACCGGCGCATCGGCAGCGGGGTACACCACGTTCGCCTTGCGCACCTCTACGGCGGGTAATACGGCAACGCCGGCGGAAGGATCAGATGGCTTCATGGATACCTGGCTAGCTGATGGATGGACATGGGAACCCACTATAAAGCTAACCAAACGGTCAGCTTCTTGGGGTTTAAGCTAGTTTTGTGCCAGTTTCTGGCCATCGATTGCACCGCAGGGGTGCACAGGCTCTTAGCCGGCCTCTACCCGCATCCAATGGGTCCGGATGTCCAGCAGCTCCGGAAGAATGCTCTTGAACGCCCGCACCATCGCCGGGTCAAAGTGGCATTCGGCGTCGGCATGGATGTAGTCCAGGATCTGCTCCACCGTCCAGGCTTCTTTGTAGGGGCGGCGCATGCACAAGGCATCGAACACGTCGGCCAGGGCCACAATGCGCGCGGACTGCGGAATTTCGCGCCCACGCAAGCCGCCGGGGTAGCCGCTGCCGTCCCATTTTTCGTGGTGCCGCAATGCCACTTCAGCGGCCAGCTGGAATACCGGCGCATCGCTTTTGCTGAGGATGTCATAACCGATCTGGGGGTGCGTCTTCATCACCTCCCATTCCTCGTCGTTCAGCGGCCCAGGCTTGCGCAGGATGGCATGGGGTATGCCCAGCTTGCCCGTGTCGTGCATGGGCGCGGCCAGTTCAAGCTGCATGCTGCGTTCGGTATCCCAGCCTACCGCCTGAGCCAAAGCACGGGCGTAGGCCGCCATACGCCAGATGTGCGAGCCGGTGTCGTTGTCGTTGTAATGCCCGGCCTGGCCCAGCATCAGCACGGCTTCGCGGTAGCTCTTCTCCAGCGCTGTAGCCCGCACCAGAGACAAATGCGCGGCCACACGGGCACGCACAATCGGCGGCGATACCGGCTTCACGATGTAGTCCACGCCACCGGCATCGAAGCCTGCGGCCTCGTGCGCGACATCGGTATAGCCCGTAACAAAAATCACCTCTACAGCATGGGTGGGGTCGGTTTGCTTGATCTGCCGGCACAGGTCGTAGCCGTTGGTGTCCGGCAAACCTACGTCCAACAGCACCATGGCGGGCAGGTGCTTTTGTACCGCTGCCAGGGTCTCCATTCCATTGCGTGCAAACACCAGCTTGTAGCTGCTGGCCAAGATATCGCGCATCACGGCCAAATTGCCGGGCTCGTCATCCACAACCAGAATGGTGGGTGAAAGCATGGCTTACTCCTGCAAAGGAATGCCCTGCACCCGGGCCAAGGCATAAACGGCGGCCTCGGCTCCCCGAAAATCGAAACCATGCACGCAGGCCTGGATCTCTTCCAATGCATGGGCGGGCATATGGTGCGCCAATTGCGCCAGCAGCGGCTCGACCGGCGTGGGGTCGTCCGCGTCCAAAGCCCCCAGTATTTGCCGGAACAAATCCTTCAGATTGAACGCCCCCGCCGTCGTCGATGCTGCGGCTTGCGGCGCGTTCTTGGCCACCACCACGGGCGGTACAAAGCGGCCAATCGCGGACACCGCATCTTTGATTGCCTCGTCCAGGCGGGCCAGCACATGGGTGGGGTCGTAGCCTGCGGACAAGACGCGCTCGGCCTCCCCCGCCAGGCGGGCAGTCTCGGGCAGCGCCATGTTCGCCGCCGCCCCCATCAGCTTGTGCGCCAGAGCGGCGGCGGCGGGGCGGTCTGCGATGGCCAAACTGGCATTCATGACGGCCACGGCGCCGCCATAGCTGTCCGCAAAGCGCCTCAGATAGCCTCGGTAAATATTGACGTCCGACCAAAGCTGCAGCCCCTGGGCAACATCCATCACACTCAGGATCGCCGGCGCGGGTACCTCGGCATGCGCAAGCGGAGGGACTGCGGTGACGTCCGAATTCTCAGGCGCCCGTGGCCTTGGGCGGCGACGCAGCCGCTGGATCAAGGCAATGGTGGACGGCACGTCAAAAGGCTTGCTGATGAACTCGGTCATGCCCGCTGCAAATGCCGCTTCCTGCTGCGATTTAAAGGCGCCTGCGGTCAACGCCACCACCGGCAGGTCCTTGAAATGGGGAACTCGGCGCAACCTGCGTGTCGCCTCGATGCCATCCATCACCGGCATTTGCACATCCATCAGCACAAGGTCCACCTCTTCGGGGTGTGCCATGAGCCACTTCAACGCGTCTTCGCCGTCTTCCGCCAGTGCCACGATGGCCCCCTGATCCGCCAGGATGCGCTGCGCGACCTCGCGGTTGATGTCGCTATCGTCCACCACCAGCACCCGCACATCTACCAGACTGCACCCCTCCGCCTGCTGCATCGCATGCGGTATGCCCACCGTGGCAGCACGACGGCGCTGCGCTTCGATGACCGCGTTGTAGAGGGTCGAGGTAGTCACCGGCTTGTTCAGGATCGCATCCACCAGTTCTGCACCGGGTTGGCTGGACAGACTGGACAGTGAATAGGCGGTGGCCATGATCACGATAGGGCATTCGTCGGGCGGCACGCTGGCCCGTATGGCACGCGCCGTAGCCAGCCCATCCAAACCCGGCATCTTCCAGTCCAAAACCACTACGTGGGGCAGCTTGCCGCTCTTGCGCTCCTGCACCTGCGACAGCACGGCCTCGCCAGAGTCCATCGCATCCACCTGCCAGCCAAGGCCCTGGGCAATCGCCACCACGGCCTGCAAGGCGATCTCGCTGTCATCGGCCACCAGGGCATCAATGCGCACCATGTCGGGTGACGAAAAGTCGGTGTGGGGCACCTGCTGCATGGGCAGCGTGAACCAGAATTCACTGCCTTCGCCTGGCGTGCTGGTCAGCCCAATCTCGCCGCCCATCAAACCCACCAGTTGGCGGCAGATGGTCAACCCCAGTCCCGTGCCACCATAGCGGCGCGTGGTGGAGCTATCGGCCTGGGTGAAAGCAGAGAAAACGTCCTTTTGCAAGGCCGGAGCAATGCCTATGCCGGTGTCCTTGACGCAGAAATGCAGAACAAGCTTGTTGTCATACATGGACAACAGCTCGGTACGTACCTCAACCCGGCCCACATGGGTGAATTTGATGGCATTGCTGGTCAGGTTGGTGAGCACCTGCTCCAGCCGCAAAGCGTCGCCTTTGACCACGGAAACACCAGGAGGCAGCGGCTGAATCACCAGCTCAATATTTTTGTCCCCTGCGTTGATGCCCATGGTGCCGGCCAGGTTGTCCATCACATCACCCAAGCGGAACGGCGTTTGCTCAATCACCATATGGCCAGCATCGATCTTGGAGACGTCCAGGATATCGTTGATGATGCCCAGCAGCGAACGGCCGGAGCCGCGTATCTTGCGCACCATATCCAGCGCGTCTCGCTCCAGCCGCCCCTGTTCCAGCAGGTAGGCCAAGCCCAGAATTGCATTCAATGGCGACCGTATTTCGTGGCTCATATTTGCCAGGAATTCAGCCTTGCTGCGGTTCGCCGCCTCTGCCACATCGCGGGCCTGAAGCAATGCTGCCTCCGCCTGTTTCTGGGCCGAAATATCCTGGGCGAATACCAGCGTGGCAGGCCCATCGGCGAGGTCAACGCGGGTTGTGGTGTTGAAGATCGACACCAACTGCCCGTCCTTACCCAGACTGATTGCCTCAAACATCTGCTCTATGGGCGAGTCTTCGTTGACGCGGGCTTCCTCGACCAACAAGCCAGCCCGTGATTTTGGAGCGATCATGCTGCTCCACATGCATCCAACGAGATTGTCCGAATCTTCGTAGCCGTGCAAACGGTGGTAACGCGGATTCACATAGACAAAGCGACCCGCCCGAAGAATCGCAATCGCCAGTGGCGCATCTTCAATCAAGGTACGAAACCTCGCCTCGCTCTCACGCAAGGCATTGGTCAGCCGACGCTCTGAAACGTCTTTGCAGGCAACGATCAGTAGCGCCATCTCTCCTGATACGTCATAAATGGCGGATGTGCTGTGCTCTACAAAAACAGACGTGCCACTGTCTTTGCGGCGGACTTCGAACTGTAAGTCCCGCATGAATTGACCGCGCACGCCCTGCTGGCTAGGCCATTGGTCTGCTTGCAACAAATTGCCGTCCATTTGCACAAGCTCAATGTTGTTCACCACATTCTCAAACGGGGTATCGGCATCGAACAAGCCGTGCATGGACCGCCCAGCGCGGTTGACGCGGACCAATTGATGGTTTTGGTCAAACACAAAGACAGCATCTGCCAGACTGTCAAAAACATTCAGAAGCTCGTTACGGCCCCGAACAACCTCCTGCTCGGCAAGCTTGGCAGCCGTGACATCCATATGCGTGCCCATGATGGTGATGGCCCGGCCATCACCATCCCGCGCAATCGCCTGTGCACGGCACATGACCCAGACCCAGTGGCCCAGCTTGTGCCGTATGCGGTAAGTCGCCTCAAAAAAGGGCACGCTGCCGTCAATACACTGCTCCTTCGCCGCTGTGTAGACCGGCAAATCCTCCTCACAAATGCGGCTGTTCCAGAAGTCCGGTTCCTTCTCCATGTCGTGTGGAGAGTGCCCCAGCATGGCAAAGGAGTTCGCATCAAACGTACGTGCAGAGGTGGGCACATGGAAACTCCACAGCCCCAGGTTTGCCCCACGCAAGGCCAGCTTCAACCTATCGGCGGCCTCCAGGCGCTCACGGTCGAGTTCTGCCTCCATCGTCTCCATACGCGCTCGGCGCAATTGGGTCCAATACAGCGCCATGCTGCACAAAAAAGCCAGGACGGCATAAAACACACCATAGGTGATGGCCTGACGCCTTAGCGGTTGTGCAATCACGGCCAACTCGCGACTGACACCAACGATCAAAGGCTTGTCCATATCCAGCACCGCCGGCTGTACGGTATAGGTGGCGACCTGTCGCTCCTCACCCCCTGGAAACAAAGCGCCAGTCAATTCACTGCGGGTACGAGCACTCTGCATGTGCTGGTTGAACAGGCTACCGGCCTGGCTGAAGTTCGCGCTTTGAAAGCTCGTCACAGGCGGATAGCTGAGCAGGGGCAAGCCACTACCGTGGATCACAAAAGACAACACATCCGGGGCATACATGATGGGCCGAAATATGCCCGCAAAGTAAGCCGGGTCCAGCGTTGCAAAAGCCAGGCCCATGAACTGCCCTTCGGCATTCGGCACCATGCGAGACAGAGTGATCACCACCTCTTTCTGGACGGACACAAACGGTTCAGAAACATACAGCGTCGACACACTGGGGTGGTCGCGCACCGTCTTGAAATACTCCCGGTGGCTGAGGTCCATGCCCACGTATTCAGGTCGGTGAGCTGCAATGGACATACCGTTGGCATCCAACACCACCATGGACCGAACGCCCGGCATGGCGTCAACCAAGGCCCGCAAACGCATTGCAAGCTCCTGGCTACGTACCGGTTCAGGCCCCACCATATAGTCTTTGATGACCTCTTGCAGGGCAAGGCTAGCTACCGTCAAATTTCCCTGGATGTCATTGGCGACCACGTTGGCCTGGGTGCGTAGGCGCTCACGCTCTGTCGCGTTGACGCGGTCCACTTCGGCGGTGTAGATATAGGCAATGAAAATGCCTACCAAGCCCAGCACCACGACCAGGGAGCGCCACTCGAAGGAAACACGTCGGGGAAGCAAGTGGGGTGTAGTAGAAGCCATTCACTTCATGCTATCGACTCGACCACACCCGCACAACCAGGGTTGTAATACCGTACTCTGCCCTGTGTTTAAACATCCCCCATTTGTAGGACGGGCACAAAAAAACCGCCCGTGCGCTATATGCACACGGGCGGTTAGAAGTTGAGCTTAAACGCTGCGAAAGTGCAGGTTAAAACGGGATATCGTCGTCCATATCATCGAATCCGCTCGAAGAGCGTGCTGCAGGAGCGGGTGCTGGCGGGCGCGACGGGGGCGCCATCGCCGGGCGGGCGGCGGGTGCCATTGGGCGGCGGGCCGGCGCAGGCGGTGGGCTGTTGTCGTAGCCACCGTCGTCATAGCCGCCGTCATTGCCACCACCTTGCGGGCCGCCCATGCCCTGGCGGCTACCCAGCATGGTCATTTCACTGGCAATGATTTCGGTAATCGACTTTTCCATGCCGGTCGCGTCGTTGTACTTGCGGCTACGGATAGAGCCTTCCACATAGACCTGCGAACCCTTGCGCAGGTACTGCTCGACGATGCCGGCCAAACCACCGCGAAACACCACACGGTGCCATTCGGTAGCTTCGCGACGCTCGCCGGTCTGCTTGTCTTTCCAGGTTTCGGTGGTAGCAATGGTGACATTGGCGACCCGATCGCCGCTGGGGAAAGTGCGCACTTCAGGGTCGCGGCCCAGGTTGCCGACGATGATGACTTTGTTGACGGATGCCATGGTGAATTCCTCTAGAGGGGGTAGATTATGCTTTGCCGGGGACCCGCATTGGCCAAGCAACCATCAGCCAGACCAGCATAGCCCCACCGCAGACCGCAAACAAGCCCTGGGGGCCAAGATGCTTCAACAAGGCCCCTCCGGCCAGCCCCCCTACAAAAAAACCCAAGGACTGCAGCGTGTTGTACACCCCCAATGCCGTACCCCGCACATGGGCCGGAGCCAATCGTGACGCCAGGCTGGGCTGGCTGGCCTCCAGTACATTGAAGCCGCAAAAAAACAAAAACAACAAAGTTGCCAAGCTACTGATATGCGGTGCATCTGCCACCCAGAAGAGCCCCAACTGCACCAGCGCAATCAAAGAAATGGCCACCAGGAACACCGCACGCAGGTAGCCACGGCGCTCCAGCGGAAACAGCCCGCCACCCATCACCACGAACGAACCCAGCACCGCAGGCAAATACACCCACCAATGGTGCGCCTTGTCCAGCCCGGCCTGCACCAACAGCGCCGGTACGGCCATCCACATCGCCAACTGAACCGCATGCAGAATAAACACGCCCGCATCCAGCCGCAGCAGCCCTGCATGTGACAACACCTCGGACAGCCTGCCACGGGGCTGCTGCGTGTGCAGCAACGGCTCGGGCGGCACCACCCACAGTACAACGGCAATACCGGCCAGCGCGAGACTGCCAGTCAGCACGAACAGACCGCCCAGCCCTACGACTGCCGCCAACGCCGGCGCCAGCACCAACGACAAGGCAAACATCAACGCGATGCTGCCGCCCACCAAAGCCATGGCCTTGGTACGGACGGCATCGCGTGTCTGGTCGGCCAGCAAGGCGGTCACAGCGGCCGATACGGCGCCCGCGCCTTGCAGCGCACGCCCCAGGGTCAGCGCGGTCAAGCTATCGGCCCAGGCGGCCACAAAGCTACCCGCCGCAAACAACAACAAGCCCAGCACAATCACACGCTTGCGGCCAAACCGGTCTGAAGCCATGCCAAACGGCAGCTGCAAAAAGCCCTGCGTCAGCCCATATATGCCCATCGCCAAGCCCACGCGGGCGGGATCGTCACCACCTGGGAATTTGGCCGCCTCCAGAGCAAATACAGGCAATACCAAAAACAAGCCCAACATACGCAGGGCAAAAATACCCGCCAGCGACAGGCTGGCGCGCCGCTCCAACGCAGTCATGGCGAGTGACACAACCGGCATAGCAACAGCGGGGGGGATGGACGCAGAGGAAGAAGCAGAAGACTGGGGCACGCAAGACACCATGGACGAAAGCAAGCACGAATTGTGCGATTCTCCTTGATCTTCACTATCATGGCGGGTTTACTCTTGCTTTTGGGCTCTGTGGGCGCCTGCCCTGGCCTGAAGCCGATTTCTCCCAAGGCCGGCCCACATTGAACCCCGCTCATCCCGAAGCCTCGTCTGAAGGCACCTACCTGCGCAATGCTTTGCAGCTGCAGCGCATCAGCATCCGTGGCGCACGCACGCACAACCTGAAGAACATCGACCTGGACATCCCACGCAACCAGCTGGTGGTGATCACCGGTCTGAGCGGCTCGGGCAAGTCCAGCCTGGCGTTTGACACCCTGTACGCCGAAGGCCAGCGCCGCTATGTGGAAAGCCTGAGCACCTACGCCCGCCAGTTCCTGCAGCTGATGGACAAGCCGGATGTGGATCTGATCGAAGGCCTGAGCCCGGCCATCTCCATCGAGCAAAAGGCCACCAGCCACAACCCGCGCTCCACCGTGGGCACGGTGACGGAAATCCACGACTACCTGCGCCTGCTGTTTGCCCGCGCTGGCACGCCCTACTGCCCAGACCACAACCTGCCGCTGCAGGCCCAGACCGTCAGCCAGATGGTGGACGCAGTGCTGGCCCTGCCGGTAGACACACGATTGATGGTGGTCGCCCCCATCGCCCGCGAACGCAAGGGCGAATACGCCGATGTATTCACTGAAATGCAGGCCCAGGGCTATGTGCGCTTCCGGGTGGACGGCCAGACCTTCGAGTTCGACCAACTGCCCAAGCTCAAGAAGACCGAGAAGCACAACATCGACGTGGTGATAGACCGCGTCAAAGTGCACGGCGACAGCGAACCCCAGGCAGTAGCCGCCCAGCGCCAGCGCCTGGCCGAAAGCTTTGAAGCCTCGCTGCGCCTGGCCGAGGGCAAGGCCATCGTGGTGGAGATGGCATCAGGCCAGGAGCACCTGTTCAACGCCAAGTTCGCCTGCCCGGTGTGCAACTACTCGATCGCCGAGCTGGAGCCGCGCCTGTTCTCGTTCAACTCCCCCGTCGGCGCCTGCCCCACCTGCGATGGGCTGGGCATGCAAGAGCTGTTCGACCCGACACGGGTCGTAGCCTTCCCGTCGCTCAGCCTGGCCAGCGGCGCCATCAAAGGCTGGGACCGGCGCAACGGCTACTACTTCGCCATGCTGGAAAGCCTGGCCAAACATTACCAATTCGACATCGAAGTGGCTTTTGAATCCCTGCCCGCACCCGTACAGCAAGCCCTGCTGTACGGCTCGGGCGAGGAAGACATCAAGTTCAGCTATGTGATGGACTCGGGCGCCTCCCAGGGCAAGAAGGTCAGCAAGAAGCACCCGTTCGAAGGCATCATCCCGAACATGCAGCGGCGCTACCGCGAGACCGACTCCAACCTGGTACGCGAAGACCTGGCCCGCTACCGCACCAGCCAGCCCTGCGCCAGCTGCAATGGCTCGCGCCTGCGCCGCGAAGCCCGCCACGTCAAAGTGGGTGAAGGCACGCAAGCACGCGCGATATTTGAGATCAGCCACACCACGCTGCGCGAAAGTTTTGAGTACTTCAACCAGCTGACCATGGGCGGCGCCAAGGGGGAGATTGCCGGCAAGATCGTGCGCGAAATCGGCCTGCGGCTGAAGTTTCTGAACGACGTGGGCCTGAACTACCTGAGCCTGGACCGCAGCGCCGAAACCCTCAGCGGAGGCGAGTCACAGCGCATCCGCCTGGCATCGCAAATTGGCTCCGGGCTGACAGGCGTGATGTACGTGCTGGACGAGCCCAGCATTGGCCTGCACCAGCGCGACAACGACCGCCTCATCGCCACGCTGCAGCACCTGCGCGACATCGGCAACAGCGTGCTGGTGGTCGAGCATGACGAAGACATGATGCGCGCCGCCGACCATGTGATCGACCTCGGCCCCGGCGCCGGCATCCACGGTGGCCGCATCATGGCCCAGGGCACGTTTGACGAGGTCAAGGCGAACCCTGATTCGCTGACTGGCCAGTACCTGGCGGGCACGCTGAAGATCGAGGTGCCTACCGAACGTCACACCCAGAAGCAGCCCGCGCCTGGTGAAGGCTGGCTGTCCATCGTGGGCGCCAAGGGCCACAACCTGAAGGGCGTCAACGTGGACTTCCCCGTGGGGCTGCTGACCTGCGTGACCGGTGTGTCGGGCTCGGGCAAATCCACCCTGGTCAACGACACGCTCTACACCGCCGTGGCGCGCCAGCTGTACCGGGCGCACAACGAGCCTGCCGAGCACGAGGAAATCATCGGCATCGAGCAGTTCGACAAGGTCATCAACGTGGACCAGTCGCCCATCGGCCGCACCCCGCGCAGCAACCCCGCCACCTACACCGGCCTGTTCACCCCTATCCGCGAGCTGATGGCCGAAGTGCCCATGGCGCGTGAACGCGGCTACGGCGCGGGCCGCTTCAGCTTCAACGTGGCCGGTGGCCGCTGCGAAGCCTGCCAGGGCGACGGCATGGTGAAGGTCGAGATGCACTTTTTGCCCGACGTGTACGTGCCCTGTGACGTGTGCAAAGGCCAGCGCTACAACCGGGAAACCCTGGAGGTGCAGTACAAGGGCAAAAACATCGCGCAGATTCTGGAGCTGACAGTCGAGGCCGCGTACGAATTCCTAAAGGCCGTGCCCACCATCGCCCGCAAGCTGCACACCCTGCTGGACGTGGGCCTGAGCTACATCAAGCTGGGCCAGTCGGCCACCACCTTGTCGGGCGGCGAGGCGCAACGCGTCAAGCTGGCACTGGAGTTGAGCAAGCGCGACACCGGCCGCACGCTCTACATCCTGGACGAACCCACCACCGGCCTGCACTTTGCCGACATTGCATTGCTGCTCAAGGTGCTGCACCAGCTGCGCAGCGCCGGCAACACCATCGTGGTGATCGAGCACAACCTGGATGTGATCAAGACGGCAGACTGGCTGATCGACATGGGCCCCGAAGGCGGCGCCGGCGGCGGCACCGTGGTGGGCGTGGGCACACCGGAGCAGATTGCAGCCAACCCCGCCAGCCATACCGGCAAGTACCTGGCGCGCATCTTGTAAAAAAAATAGGCTGCTAGCGCAGGTATTACCTACGCTAGCAGCTACTTATTTAATAGCAATCGTAGATTAAATGAAGCGGCGCAGCAGCTGCAGCAAAGTGCCGGGCTGCCACTGCTGCACCATGCGCCAGCCGCGCCATAGAAAGAAGCCGCGCTTTGCCATGCGCCAGGCCATGCGTGGCTTGAACACCAGCACGACAGCAGCGACGGCCCCCAGCGTCAATGGGTTCTGCCGCGCAAAAGCCAGCAGCTCGGCTGCCAGCCCTGCCAGGTGATCACCCTTTTGGGCCACGCGCTGCAGCGGGGCACATTCGCGCGCCAGCAAGCTGCGCTGGTACTGGATGCGTTCCAGCAAGCGCCCACGCTCGTAAGCCAGCTCAGTGTGGGTCTTGCCCATGGCCCGCTTCGGCTTTGAGTTGGCGCAGGTCTTCCTGCAGTTCGGCCAGGCTGGCGGCAAACATATTGTCGGACGCCACGGCAGAGCGGCGCAGCAGGGCATAACAAATCACAGCCAGCCCCACAAACAGCACAGACAGGCAGGACAACACGGCCACCCGCTGGTCCCACAACAAGCTCAGTACCAACACCACGGCCAGCACGACACCCAGCCCGGCGAAGGCCACCATGGCCAGCACCAGACTGAGCTCACGCAATACATGGAGTTTGGCGGTCTGCAGCTCGTTGCCGAATAGCTGCAGACGCGTGCGCACCACGGTCAGCAAAGTGACCGGGATGCCTTTCAAAGCGGCGTACAGCCCGCCGCCGAACAAGTTACGCATAGAAACCCAGGCCCGCAGCGGGCCAGGATTCAGCGGCGGCCAATGATGAGACCAACCAGCAGGCCTACGCCAGCGGCCACGCCCACGGCGGTCCAGGGGGACTCGTGCACGTAGTCGTCAGCAGCACGGGCGGCAACCTTGGTGTTGTGGCGCAAGGCGGCTTCGGCGTCGATCAGGCGTTCACGGGCGTCGCTCAGGCGGGCCTTGACGCGGGCGCGCAGGCTGGCAAGCTTCTCACCAGTCTGGTCGGCGGTTGCGCTGAGCATGTCTTCCGCGTCTGAGATGACCGACTTGATATCACTGACCAGTTGTTCTTGGGATTCGATGCTGGTTTTAGCCATGGCGGTTCTTTCAAGTAGGTTGTACGAATAAAGGTTATCAGATTGGTGAGGGCAAATTCAGCAATCACAAGCACCCTATGACATTTTGAAACACTTTACCCACCTGAGCCCTCAGGCCTCAGGCGATACGCAGCGGCCTGCCGCCTCCCGCAACCATCGCGGCAGGCACAGCTGCATGCCGCGCATGCACGCCTTGCCCTAACTTGAAGACAGACACGGCCGCCACCAGGTCGTCCGCCTGGCCCTTCATGCTGTTGGCAGCCGCAGCCATCTCCTCGACCAGCGCGGCGTTCTGCTGGGTGGCATTGTCCATCTGGGTCACCGCTTCACCGATTTGGGACACACCGGAACTCTGCTCGTTATTCGCGGCGCTGATTTCCCCCACCAGGTCGGTCACCCGGCGGATGGAGCTGACCACCTCGCTCATGGTGGCACCAGCTTTGTCCACCAGCGCCGTACCTTGCTCGACCCGCTCCACGCTGGTCGAGATCAATTGCTTGATTTCCTTGGCGGCCTCGGCACTGCGTCCGGCCAGGCTACGTACCTCACTGGCCACCACGGCAAAGCCTCGGCCTTGCTCGCCGGCGCGCGCCGCTTCAACCGCCGCATTCAGCGCCAGGATGTTGGTCTGAAACGCAATGCCATCGATCACACCAATGATGTCGCTGATCTTGCGCGAAGACTCGTTAATGCCCTGCATGGTCGTCACCACCTCGGCCACCACATCGCCGCCTTGCTTCGCAACCTTGCTGGCGCTCACCGCCAGCTGGTTGGCCTGGCGGGCGCTGTCGGCATTCTGTTTCACAGTGGCGCCCAGCTGTTCCATGGAGGCGGCAGTTTCCTCAAGCGCGCTGGCCTGCTGTTCCGTGCGGGAGCTCAGGTCCTGGTTGCCCTGGGAAATCTGGGCGCTGGCAGCCGCCACGCTCTCAGAACTTTGGCGCACGCCGGCCACCAAGCGGACCAAACTCTCCTGCATGGTCTTCAGCTGGGCCATCAGGCTGCTGTTGTCGCCCTGCTGCAGCTGGATATGGATGCTGAGATCGCCCGACGCCACGCCCTGGGCCAGGGCGGCGGCCTCGCTAGGCTCAGCACCCAACTGGCGCAGGATGGAACGGGTGATCAACCAGCCGCACCCCGCCGCCAAAGCAACGCTGATCAAGCACGCCGCCCACAGCAGGTTGCGCGCATGAACATAGTCCGCCAAGGCTTCTTCGTACTGGCTGTTGTTCTGTGCCTCTTGGTAGTTGATGTTTTCGAGAATCGCATCCTGCCACTTCGTGTTGGCGGGGTTGGCTTCTTTCAAGAGCAGTTCCTTGGCTTCATCGGCCTTGTTGGCCAGGCCGAGCTCCACTAACCGGTTGTTGATGGGGCGGGTCTTGGCAGCCTGCTCCTCAATCTTGGCGCTCATGGCCTTGGCGGCATCGGTGTCGGGAAGACTCTGCAACGCAGCCCAGCTTTTATCGTAGCTGGCACGCGCCTGGGTAATTTTTTCTTTTTCGACGGCCATCTGGCCCTCGTCTTCCAGAATGATCAAAGTGCGGATCACCCGGGCCACCACATGTATCGCCTGAGACATGTCATTGTTCAAGCGAATCTTGTAGTTGTTGTCCTTCACCACGTCTTCCAGACTAGCCTGCACGCTGGCGAGCTTGTTCAAAGACAGGCCCGCCGACAGCAGCGACAAGAGGACAAGCAAACCAAAACCAAAGGTCAGACGGGTGCTGATTTTCAATTGGGACAACTGCATGCAAGGCTCCTTGGGGTGATTCAACAGGAAAGCCACAGCCACTTTGGCCTATGGAGTGACGATCGTAAGCTTTTGTAAATTTATTGCATGCAAATTCACCCTACGCAGATTGTTGCTTTCAACTGCTTTGGGGATAAAACAGCGCAGCACAGACCGCTGGAAAATTGCCAGCAGCGCACTACACTTCGCAAAAGAAGAGGCCCCCTATGCCAAATAGACCGCCGCAACGATTTTGGGAAGTTGACCTGCGCGTAGTGCTGCTGCAGTGGTGGAATGACATTGCCGCGTTCGCCATGACCACGCTGATGTTTTGCGCTCTGTCACTGCCCGTAGTCATACCCACGCTGATTTTGTGGTTCATGCTGGCCAACGACATCAGCTTCCAAGCCACGCCCTGAGCTGGGTACCCAAGCGGCCTGATTAGCTACTTGCCTCAGACACACCACTACAACCGTTCGCCCTGAGCTTGTCGAAGGGCTCCATTTGCAAGCCCTTCGACAGGCTCAGGGCGAACGGGGTCTCTATTGCGAGCGGTTGTCGATCTGACGCATGCAGCCAATCAGGAAAAACCGCCTCCAGCGCAGGCGATACCTGCGCAAGAAGCTATTCTTTTTATAGTGGCAGTGCGGCCTGCAACTGGTCGCGCGTCTGCTGGGCAGCACTGCGTGCGGCATCGGCGAAGTCGTCGCCGGACGATGCGTACAGCACGGCACGCGAAGAGTTGACGATGAGCGGGCCGTTGGCGGTCCAGCCGGCCCGCACCGTGGCATGGGCATCGCCGCCCTGCGCGCCCACGCCGGGCACCAGCAGCGGCACGGTGGGTGCCAGAGCGCGTACACGGGCGATTTCCGCCGGGTAGGTCGCACCCACCACCAGGCCGAGCTGGCCGTTCAGGTTCCACGGGCCTTGGGCCAATTGGGCGATGTGCTCGTACAGCAGGGGCTGGCCGGGCACGCTGGCCAGGCGCTGGTTTTGCAGGTCGTCACCGCCGGGGTTGGAGGTGCGGCACAGCAGGAAAGCGCCCTTGCCGGGGTACTTCAGGTAGGGCTGGAGCGAGTCGAAACCCATGAAGGGCGACAGGGTGACGGCGTCGGCCTGGTAGCGCTCAAATGCTTCGACAGCGTACTGCTCGGCGGTGGAGCCGATGTCGCCGCGCTTGGCGTCCAGGATGATGGGCACATGCGGCGCGACGCGGCGGATGTGCGCCACCACGCGCTCCAGCTGGTCTTCGGCGCGGTGCGCGGCAAAGTAGGCGATCTGGGGTTTGAAGGCGATGGCCAGGTCGGCCGTGGCGTCCACGATGCGGTTGCAAAAGTCGGCAATCTTGCTGGCATCACCGCGCCATGCGCCCGGAAAGCGGGCCGGATCGGGGTCGAGCCCCACGCAGAGCATGGAGGCATTGCGCTGCCCGGCGTTTTGGAGCATGTCTAGAAAGGTCATGCCCCGATTTTACGGGCCGGCGCTAGAACGTATTTACGCTGAAGCCGACATCGCCAGGCACAGGTCGGCCCAGGCCTTGGCTTTTTCAGCGGGGTTGCGCAACAAGGTGGCCGGGGCATAGGACACCACCACCGGCACGCCCTGGTAGCGGTGCACACGGCCGCGCAACTGCCCCAAAGGCGTGGCGTCGCGCAGCAGCAACTGGGCGGCAAACGGGCCCAAGGCCAGGATCAGCCGGGGCTGCAGCAGGCGCACATGGCGCTCCAGATGGGGCGCATTGAAGACCAGCGGGTCGGCATCGGGCTGGTCCGCAAGCCGTGTTTTCAGCACGCTGGTCAGTTGGGCCGAGCGCTGCGGCGCCTGGGCGCGGATGCCTACCGCACGCAGCATATTGTCCAGCAGCACACCAGCATCGCCCACAAACGGCGCGCTGGCGGGGTCGTCGCTGATGGCCAGCGCCTCGCCCAGCACCAGCCAGTCGGGCGACGCGCCGGCAGCCGCACCCAGCGCGCGGCTGGCCTGGCACGCGCTCCAGCCGGCACGCAGGGCCGCCATGTCGGCATCACCCATATCGGCGCCAGAAAAATCCAAGCCATTTTTGGCTTCGGCGCTTGTATTACCTGCGCGAGCAGCTATTAATTCAGGAGCATTTTGCATGGCCTCTGCCAGGCTGTGCATGCCGCTGCGGGCGGGTGCCGGTGCCTCAGGAGCGGGGGCAGGGACGGCCAATGCTACGGGCGGAGCTGCCCGCGCCGGTGCCGTGGCAACCGACACTTCTGCAGCCGGCCACCAGACCGGCACCTGCATTTCGGCCAGCATGGCGCGCTGGCGGGCGTCCAGGTCCAGGCTCATAGCGGCAAGCTCATCACCACCGCATGCTCGCGCTGGCCGGGCCCGTTGGGGTAGTAGTCCTTGCGCAGGCCGACGCGGCTGAAGCCGAACTGGGTGTACACATGCAGTGCCCGCAGATTGCTGGCGCGCGCTTCCAGCCACAGCCACTGCGCTCCCTGGCCGCGCGACCACAGGGCCAGCGCGTCCAGCATCAAATGCGACCAGCCCTGGCGCAGGTAAGCCGGGGTCACGGTGATGTTCAGCAGATGCACCTCGTCAACGCCCTTCATGGCCACGAAGTAACCCAGCACGGTGGTGCCGGCCAGCAATATCTGGCATTCATAGCCGGCGGCCAGCGTGTCTTTGAAATTGGCGAGCGACCAGGGGTGGGCATAGGCGGTCTGCTCTATGCGGACGATCTCGTCCAGCCACAGCGCGGTCAGCGGCTCGAAGCGGACCTCCGCTGGCTCCGGCGCTTGTGGCGATTGCAACTGGGCGCTCATGGCGCTACCGCCCCGGCCGCCGCCTTGGCGGCCATGCGTTCGTCGGTGGTCTGGGCCACTTTGTCACGGATATAGCGCGGCAGGGCCTGGTCGGCTGGCACCGCCTGGCCGGCGGCCAGCAAGGCCGGGGCCAGGCGCAGCATGGCGGCTGCGGCAGGCAGCACCGCGTAACGCGGGCCACTGGAAGGAGGAATGCGGTCGGCATACACAGCCAGTGCATTGCCGGCCAGCGCCCAGCCCTCTTCCTGCAGCACAGCTTCGGGCCGCAGCAGCTGGAAGTCGGCGCGTTGCTGCCAGCGGCCTTGCGCGTAGGCATAGAAGCCGGTGTAAATCTCGTCCATGCGCGCGTCCAGCAGGGCCTGTACCTGCTCCACGCCGTGCTGCACACGGGCTTCTTCGGCCACTGCCATCAGCGTGTCGATGGGCAGCACCGGCTTGCCGGCGCCAAACGCCAGGCCTTGCGCCACCGAGCAGGCGGTACGCAGACCGGTGAACGAGCCCGGGCCGCTGCCAAAAGCGATGGCATCCAGCTGGTCCAGCCGCAGCCCGGACTGGGCCAGCAGCGCCAGGATGGCCGGAATCAGCGTGGTCGATGCCTGGGCGCCGCCCGCGCCGCTGTGCAGCCACACCTGTGCGCCATCGCCCACGGCGATGGAAAGGGTGTCGGTGCTGGTGTCAAAGGCAAGAAGCGGCATGGGCAATAAGTTAGACAAGAAATGGGTGTGTGGCGCAGGATTATCCTGCCCAAGCTGCTACTATTTCTATAGCTATTTGATAAATGTCTGCAGATCGGAACCATGGCTATTTTCACTCCTATTAAAGCGGCGCTGGTGGCCCTGGCCTGCAGCACGCTGCTACTGGCCTTGCCCAGCCAGGCGCAGCGCCTGCCGCCCGACATCGCCACAGCCCTGGCTCGCGCCAAGGTGCCGCCCGACGCGGTCAGCCTGCTGGTGCAAGCCGCCGACGGCAATGCCCGGCCACGCCTGAGCCACCGGGCCGAGGTGTCTGTGAACCCGGCCTCGGTGATGAAGCTGGTCACCACCTTTGCCGCGCTGGACCTGCTGGGCCCCGACTACACCTGGAAGACCCGCTTCTACGCCGATGGCCCGGTGCGCGACGGCGTGCTTTACGGCAACCTCTACATCCGGGGGGGTGGCGACCCCAAGCTGGTGCTGGAGCGCATCACGCCCATGTTCCAGGCCCTGCAGGCGCGCGGCGTGCAGAAGGTGCGCGGCGACATCGTGCTGGACCACGGCTTCTTCGAGCCGGTGGCACGCGACCCGGCAGCCTTTGACGGCCAGGCCCTGAGCCCCTACAACGCCACGCCGGACGGCCTGCTGGTCAACTTCAAGTCGCTGATCCTGAGCTTCACACCCGAGCCCGGCAGCCGCACGGCCCAGGTACGTAGCGAGCCCCCAATGGCCGGCGTCGCCATAGACGCGCAGGTGCCGCTGGACAGCCAGGCCTGCGGCGACTGGCGCGGCGGGCTGCAGGCAGACTTTTCCGACCCCAACCAGGTGCGCTTTCTGGGCAGCTACCCGGTGCGCTGCGGCGAACGCAGCTGGCCCGTAGCCTATAGCGACCCGGCCAGCTTTGCGCGCCGGGTGCTGCAGGCCCTGTACCTGGGCGCGGGCGGCACGCTGGATGGCATGGTGCGCGACGGCCATACGCCGCCCACCGCCGAGTGGTTGATGGACGCGCCATCGCTGCCGCTGGGCGAGCTGATCGCCGACGTCAACAAGTTCAGCAACAACGTGATGGCGCAACAGGTCTTTCTAACCCTGGGCGCGCAGGATGGCCAGCCCGGCAGTTTTGCGGCCTCCCGCGCAGTCGTCGCCGCCTGGTGGCCGCGCGCCATCGGCCGCGAGGTGCCCGCACCCACGCTGGAAAACGGCTCCGGCCTGAGCCGCGAAGAGCGCACCAGCGCACGCGCACTGGGCCAGCTACTGCGCCGCGCGGCCAGCCACCCGAATGGCGCGGTGCTGGCCCAGTCCCTGTCCATCGCCGGGGTGGACGGCACCACGCTGCGCATGCGCGATCGCGGCCTGGCCCCCGAAGCCATGGGCCGCGCCCAGCTGAAAACCGGCACGCTGGACGGCGTCGCCTCGGTGGCCGGCTATGCCACCGGGCGCAGCGGCAAGCGCTATGTGGTGGTGGGCATCGTCAACCACGGCAACGCCGCTGCCGCCCGGCCGGCACTGGATGCACTTATCGAATGGGCCGTAAAAGAGGAATAAATCACACATGGATACCCGACTTATCCGTACTAACCCTTTGCGATTTTTGAAGCGACCCGCGTAACATTCAGCACAAACGAACGACCGTTCTTTTTTACTACAGGAGCCCCCCAATGCATTGGAATCCCACAAAACTCACCGCCCTGACAGCGGCCTTGCTCTTGTCCGCTTGCGGCGGCGGCGGCAGTGAAACCAGCACCAAAGTCACGTTCACATCTTTGGTGTCATTTGGCGACAGTCTGAGCGATGTGGGCACCTACAAGGTGGGCACGATTGCAGCCGTAGGCGGCGGCAAGTTCACGGTCAACAACAGTACCTCCACCTCGCCCCAGAACTGGACCGAATTCCTGGCTGGCCAACTAAACCTGAGCGCGCCGTGCGCAGCAGAAACCGGCATATTGCCCAACGCAGCCATGGTGTCCGCAGGCATTGTCTCGGTCGCCGTTACCGAACACACCAGCTGCACAAACTACGCCCAGGGCAGCGCCCGCGTGACATCGACGTTTGCCCCCGGCAGCGTGGCATTGCAAAGCCTGAGCACTGCGGCAAATCTGGGCCTGATGGCAGTACCGGTCAAGACCCAGATCTCCAACCATTTGTCGCGCGTCACACAGTTCTCTGGCACTGAGCTTGTCACCGTGCTGGCCGGCGCCAATGATGCCTTCATGCACCTGAATGCGGTCTCGGCCGTCACCACCTTGCTGACCACCGACACCACGACCACCCGCACCGCCGCCTATGGAGCAGCTGTCGCTGCGGGCTGGTCTCCCACCCTCCAAGGCCAGATCATCGGTGGCACGCCCGCCGCGACCCTGGCAGCAGCAGCCCCTGCAGCCGCTGTCACCGGCATGGCCACTGCGGCAACGGAGCTGGCGGGTTATGTCAAGAACTCGATAGTCGGCAAGGGTGCCAAGTACGTCGTCGTCGTCACTGTGCCCAACATCGTGCAAACCCCCAGAGGCCAAAGCCTGAGCGCCTCGGCCCAAACCCTGTTGGGCACCATGGTCACGACCTATAACAGCACGCTCACAGCCGC
The DNA here is from genome assembly GCF_058216335.1 of Rhodoferax sp. SPJ21. Classification (NCBI taxonomy): domain Bacteria; kingdom Pseudomonadati; phylum Pseudomonadota; class Betaproteobacteria; order Burkholderiales; family Comamonadaceae; genus Rhodoferax; species Rhodoferax sp. SPJ21. The sequence goes on along the minus strand of NZ_JBYZMO010000002.1, from coordinate 624,464 downwards.
TTTGCCCACCAGCGTGGTGCAGGCGGACGCCTATGCACAAGGTATGGACCAGTACGGCAACCCTGCGCAATACGGCTTGACCAATGTGACCACCTCGGTCTGCTCCGCAACGGGCAACATCCTGGCTGGTTTGTCCCTGGTCTGCAACTCCAGCAACCTGGTTTCGGGTACAGATTTCAACACCTACCAGTTTGCCGACGACGTGCACCCCACGGTCGCTGGCTACAGGCTGTTGAACCGTTTCGTCGCCCTGAAATTGGCCGCCGCTGGCTGGCTGTAATCCGTCTAGACACAAGGACACCCCCATGAAATTCCAAACCACCTGCCTGGCTGCGACCCTGTTGCTGATGGCCGGCGCAGCCCAAGCCCAAACCGCAGGTACCTGGATGGTGCGCGGCGGCATTACCAACATCACGCCGGCCGTGGACAGCGGTGATCTGTCGGCTTCTAGCCTGCCCCATACCAAGATCGATTCGAATGGCAATACCCAGCTGGGTGGCGGCATTACCTACATGGTGGACGACCACTGGGCCGTGGATCTGCCCCTGGCGACGCCGTTCACACACAACCTGTATGGCGCTGGCGCCATTTCCGGCGCCGGCAAGATCGCTGAAACCAAGGCTCTGCCCATATCTTTGTTTGGCCAGTACCACTTTGGCGAAGCCAACGCACAGTTCCGTCCCTATGTGGGCGCCGGCCCCACCTATGCCAAGTTCTACAAGGAAAAGGGTACGGCCGTGCTGACCGCCATCACCGGTGGCTCATCCAGCACCCCCACGACCTTGTCGCTGGAGTCCAGGCTGGGACTGACCGTACAGGTGGGCGGCACGGTAACGTTGAATGAACGCTGGTTCATCGACGGAATGATTGCCAAGACCTTCGTGAAGACCCGTGGCACGCTGTCTACCGGCCAGACCATCGACGTTACGCTGAACCCCGTGACCGTTGCAGTCGCCGTCGGCTACAAGTTCTAAATAGCTTCGGCCCAACAAAAAGCCGACCCAAGGGTCGGCTTTTTTACGTCTGGATATTGCTGCAGCCTTACCAGCGCGCGTGTACCTTGCCGTAAGCGTACACGCCAAACAGGCGCTGCACCGCAGGGGTCACGTAAAGGCGGTCGGCGAACATGTACAAATCGTAGGTCGTGCCAGACGAATTGGCCGTGATGGCTGCAATCGTGGAGGTTGTGCACAAAGACGAATTGACCTGGCCCGTGCCGGTGCCGATGCCCGCACCCGAATCTGTCGAAGTACACGCCAGATCGGTGCTATTGGTCAGACCATACGAGGTAGGGGTAGCCTGCACCAGGTTGAAGTAATAGGCAGCATCCACGTACAACACGGTGTCACCCAGGTCCACGATGGACACCAGCATGGCCTCGTTGAAGGCACTGCTGGCGCTCTTCAACAAGCTGTTCTGACCAATCGCCGTGGCCCAGGGGCTGACGCCCAGGTTGTAAGGGCCGACCACCACCACGTGCTTGCCGCCAGCGTTCACCAATCGCCGCACTTGCGCGCCCAGGTCTTTGCCGTACTGTTTGGCATTGGCCAGCATCGTGTCCGAGTTTTCGGTATTGGCTGTCACGGCCGCCATCTCCACCACCAGGTCGCTGATGCCTCCATTGACTACCACCACATCGTTAGCGCTGAGGGTGTTGCTGGCCAGAAAGCTGTCGATCTGCTGCGTCACCGTCAAAGTGCTGGTGCTGCCCGCTGCGTCCGTCGTAGCGCTGATGCGGGCATTGCCCTGTGCATATACCAACGATGTATTCAAAGTCTGGCCATAGCTGGAGGCGAATTGCGCCAACCAGGTATTGATGGCCGAGTCGTTCACCGTATAGCTGGCACCCGACTTGACCACGTTGAACGCGTCACCAAAGCCAATGATGCGCGACGGCGTGAGTTGCGACTCCACCGTGCTGGAACCGCAGGCGGTCAGCAGGGTTGCTGAGGCACATGCCAGCCACACAAAGGCCCGGCGCAAACTAGAAATAGCCATGAGGACTCCAAAAATCAATCAGGTAGTTTAACGAGGCACGGGTAACGGAGCGTAAAGACATGTCAAGCCGCCGATGCGCGCTGCAAACGATCGCGCACACCTTCCCATTCCGGGGTGTCCGGCGGGGTTTCTATCCAGATCAGCCGCACGCCCTGGGCATCGAAATTGCGCAGCGCTGCGAACAGCTCCTGGGCTGCCGCAGCCGCGTCGTCGGGCATGGCGCGCAGCAGGGCCTGGCGCGAATGGTTGTGCAGTGCGCTGCGTGCATACACGCCAATTGAGCCGGGCACGCCGTCCTGCACCTGGCCCAGCAGGTCCAGCGCGGTTTGCAGCACCTTGGTGTCCATCAGCCGCACCTTGGCGCTGGGCGCGTAATGGGCCTCCAGCGTGCCCGACGCGCGCGGATCGGGCGCGGCCAGGTCTTCCTTGGAACGCAGCGGCTGGCCGCAAGCCTGCTCGATCTGGTCGCGGCTGATGCTGCCGGGGCGCAGCAGTACCGGCACGCCACGGGTGCAGTCCACGATGGTGGACTCGATCCCCATGGTGCAGGGCCCGCCGTCCAACACCAGCAGGCCATCATCAAACTCGGACTGCACATGGGCCGCCGTGGTCGGGCTCACGCGGCCAAACTTGTTGGCGCTGGGTGCCGCCACACCGGCCACACCCAGGGCCGCAGCGGCGCGCAACACTGCTTGCGCCACCGGGTGCGAAGGGCAACGCAGGCCAATCGAATCCTGCCCGCCCGCCGCTGCCGCACCCACGCCATCCCGGCGCGGCAGGATCAGCGTCAGCGGGCCAGGCCAGAACGCCTCCATCAACTGCTGGGCGAATGCTGGCACCTGGCTGGCGAAATGCGCCACGCCGGGGCCGTCGGGCGCTATGTGCACGATCAGCGGGTGGTCGCTGGGCCGGCCCTTGGCAGCGAATATCTTGGCTACCGCAGCGTCATTGGATGCGTCCGCAGCCAGCCCGTACACCGTCTCGGTGGGCAGGCCCAGCAGGTCGCCACCGGCCAGCGCCTGCGCGGCTTGCTGGACCGCTGCCGGGTCACGACCGTCGAGCAGCATGCTCAAAACGCCTCTATGCCCAGCAGCGCCGCTGCCTGCAAGGCGGTGGCGCGCACAGCCTCCACCGAAGCGCCGGTCATCGTCAGGTGGCCCATCTTGCGGCCGGGCTTGGCGCCAGACTTGCCGTACAGGTGCAGATGCGCGCCCGGCAGAGCCAGCACGTCGGCCCAAGGCGGCGTGGCAGCTTTTTCAGAGCGCACGAACCACAGGTCGCCCAGCAGGTTCAGCATCAGCGCCGGGCTGTGCTGGCGCGGCTGCACCAGGGGCAGGCCGGCAAGCGTGCGCACCTGCAGCTCGAATTGCGACACGTCGCAGCAGTCCATGCTGGCGTGGCCGCTGTTGTGCGGGCGCGGCGCGATCTCGTTGACCACCAGGCTGCCATCGTCCAGCACGAAGAACTCCACGCACAGCACGCCCACGTAATTCAGCTCGTTTGCTATTGATTTCGCAGCTGCCAGCGCATGTTCTTCCTGCGCTGCAGGCATATTTCCCTCATAAACCTCGGTGACGGCCAGAATGCCGTCACGGTGCAGATTGCGCTGCACCGGCAGGTGGACCATCTGGCCGTCGGCACCACGCGCGACGATGACCGAGCACTCGGCGGCCAGCGGCAGCATCTTCTCCAGCACGCAGGGCACGCCCTTCAGGTCCAGCCAGGCCTGGGCCAACTCGGCGTAGGTCGCCACGCGGACCTGGCCCTTGCCGTCGTAGCCCATGCGGGCGGTCTTCAATATGCCGGGCAGCAGGTCGTCTGTCACGGCGGCCAGTTGCGCCGCAGTTTCAATCACCGCATAGGGTGCGCAGGGCACGCCGCAGGCCACAAAGTGGGCTTTCTCCTGCGCGCGGTCCTGGGCGATGGCGACGGACGCGGCTGCGGGCGACACGGTGGTGTACACCGCCAGGCGGGCCAGGGCCGGGGCGGGCACGTTCTCGAACTCGGTGGTGATGGCGTCGCAGGTCTCGGCCAGCTGGCCCAGGCCAGGGGCGTCCATGTAGTCGGTGGCGATATGGTGGTGGCTCACGCGGCCAGCGGGGCTGTTGGCGTCCGGGTCCAGCACGGCGGTGAAATAGCCCATGCGTTGGGCCGCGTGGATGAACATGCGGCCCAGCTGGCCGCCGCCCATCACGCCCAGCGTGGCACCGGGTAGTAAGACCTGGCTCATAGGGCGTGGGGCGCGGGTGGCAGGGTCATATTGCGCGCCACTTCGGTCTGGGCGGCACGGAAGGCCTCCAGCTGGGTGCGCAGCGCGGGGTTCTCGTTAGCCAACAGGGCTACGGCGAACAGCGCCGCGTTGGCTGCACCGGCCGTGCCAATAGCGAACGTAGCCACGGGGATGCCCTTGGGCATCTGCACGATGCTGTGCAGCGAATCCACACCCTGCAGGTGGCGGCTGGCCACCGGCACACCCAGCACCGGCACCGTGGTCTTGGCGGCCAGCATGCCGGGCAAGTGGGCGGCGCCGCCGGCGCCAGCGATGATGGCTTTCATACCCCGGCCAGCGGCGGCCTCGGCGTAAGCAAACATATCATCGGGCATGCGGTGGGCGGAAACCACTTTCGCCTCGAAGGTGATACCAAACTGTTGGAGAATCTGCACCGCGTGCTGCATGGTGTCCCAGTCGGAGCTGGAACCCATCACCACACCAATTTGAATAGAAGTCATAGGGCTTTGTTCTAAGAGCGCCCACGATGGGGCTGCCAAAACCTCGATTTTACTTTTTGCCCCCAAGAGACACCCACCATGATCAACGTTACCGTCGAAAACTTTGAAACCGAGGTCATTGCCGCCTCCATGACCACGCCGGTACTGGTGGACTTTTGGGCGCCCTGGTGCGGCCCCTGCAAGGTCATCGGCCCGCTACTGGAAAAGGTCGAAGCTGAATACGGCGGTCGCTTCAAGCTGGCCAAGATCGACTCCGACCAAGAGCAACAACTGGCCGCCGCCTTTGGCATACGCAGCATCCCCACCTGCATCCTGGTGATCAACGGCCAGCCGGTGGACGGCTTCCAGGGCGCAATTCCCGAAGGCCAGCTCAAGGAATTCCTGGACAAACACGTGCCCGAAGGCGAGCCGCTGGACGCCGAACCCACGGAAGCCGAGCAAGCCCAGGCCCTGCTCGAATCCGGCGACACCGACGCCGCCCTGCACAAGTTACATGAAGCCCTGGCCCTTGACCCGGCCAACGACGACGCCCGCTATGACTACGTGCGCCTGCTGGTTGAAACCGGCAACCTGGAAGAAGCCGAGGCCGCACTGCAGCCCACGCTGAAATACATACCGCTGCAGCTGCGCTTTGAAGCCTTGGCGCAATGGATAGCCGCTCTCAATTTCGCAGCTAGTGACGCAGCACAGGCCAGCGGCATAGCCGGTTTTGATGCTCAGATCACCGCTAACAAACGCGACTTTGACGCCCGCTTCGCCAAGTCCCAGGTCCTGATGGCCCTGGGCGACTGGACCGCTGCCATGGACGAGCTGCTGGAGATCATCATGCGCGACAAGAAATGGAACGACGAAGCCCCCCGCAAGCTCTTCGTCGCCATCCTGGAGCTGCTGACCCCGCCCAAGCCCAAGGCCAGCGCCGATGCGGGCACCAAGAGCGCCGGTGGCATCGAGATCTCGGGCAAGTCCGTCACCGAGCAAGACCCCCAGGCCCAACTGGTATCCACCTACCGTCGTCGCCTCAGCATGATGCTGAACTAGGCTTCCGCAGCCCCCCGCTTACACCAGGCGTAATAGCCTGCCCGTGTCACCTGGTAGTACTGGCACATCAGTTGCACGGAATAGGTGTCCCGGTTTGCCCCGATAAAACGGAAAACTTCGGCTTTGGATCGAAAGCAAACCGGATGGCTTTTTTTAGCAGTTCATGCTCCTGTTGCAGGCGTTTGAACTGCTGCTCCACGGCGCACAGGCGCTGCAGCTCCACCACCGTATTCGCATCCACGGCAGCAGGCGGGCCGACCAGCTCGCCGTCGCGCACCTGCTTGCGCCATTTGGACAGCATAAACGGGTGAATACCTAACGTGGCCGCCACGTCCTTGATGCGCACACCGCTTTGCTGGCTCATCTGCACCGCCTGCAGCTTGAATTCAGCGCCGTAGCGGTGCACTTTCTGGGGCCCGGGCGTGGCCATTACACGGCTCCGGGTACAGGCCGGGTGACCTGGAAGCTGGCGTCATGGGCCTGGCGCTGCAAGGCGGGCAGGATCTCGGCCCAGGCGGCCCACACGCTGGGGTAGACCGGCGGGCACTGGGTCTTGATGGCCGCGTGCAGCTTGGGCAGCTGGTGCCAGGGCACCATGGGCAGGCTGTGGTGCTCGATGTGGAAGTTCATATTGCAGTACAGCCACTGGAACACCGGGTTCGTCACAAAGGTGCGGGTGTTCAGCCGGTGGTCGTACACGTCTTCGGCCAGGCCGGTGTGCTGGGTGGCGTTGAAAAACTGGGCAAAGAAGCCGCCGTAAAAGCGCGGCAACACGACATACATCGCCGGCAGGATGCTCTGGCTGTAAACGCAGGCGGCGATCACGGCGGCAAACACCAGCATGAAGATGCGTGCCGAGCGGATGACCTTGCTGCGCTCGGTAGCGGGGATGAAATGCTCGCCGTCCGGGCTGATGCGGCCCACCGACTGCAAGGCAATGTCACGCAGCAGCAGCACGCCCGATTTCAAAAAGAAGAAATCCAGCAGCGCATACAGCCGGTTGGCCGGGCGCGGAAAGGCGATTTCTGGGTCCTTGCCCACGATGATGGTGTGCGTGTGGTGGCGCGTGTGGCTCCAGCGCCAGTAGTGGCCCTCGTGCAGGGTCATGAAGGCGTTGAGGTGGTAGAGCGCCTCGTTCAGCCAGCGGGTTTTGAAGGGCGTGCCGTGCGACAACTCATGCGCCCGGTGGTCGCTGGTGGAATACAGCACGCCGTAGACCAGGAAGCAGGGCACGGCCCACCAGGTGCCCCAGGTAAAGAAGCCCGCCACGCCGCTGGCCACCAGCAGTGCGATCCACAGGCCGTAGTTCCACAGCGACTCTGTGTCAGAGCGTTTCATGAGCTGTTTCAAAAGCTTGCGGTCGATCTGCGGCGTAAACCAGCGGGCGCTGACTTCGGACTCGAATTCCTCCCGGCGCAAGTCGCCGGTGGGGGCCTGGTCGTCCCGCAGGGCGTAGCGGGAATAAGTGGGTTTTGGCATGGTTTTTTGTCTCCGTTTTGGCGTGACTGGATGCTACGAGGCCACACTCTTTTTGGGTACTACTGGCGCCGTTTCTGCCCCATAATGTGTCAAACCAATGCCTACTTTTGACACAAATATGTCAAGCAAAACCCCCTCCCGCCGCCCCACCATGGATGACGTAGCCCGCCACTGCGGGCACAGCCGTTCCACCGTGGACCGGGTGCTGAATGGCCGCAGCAATGTGCGCGAAGACACGGCCCAGCGCATCCGCGCCTCCGCCGAAGCCCTGGGCTTTTACGCGGCGGGTGTCATCACCGAGCGCCTGCGCGATGTGCGCCCGCGCCTCACGCTGGGGTTTTTGCTGCAGCTGCCCAACGCGGTGTTCTACCGGGGCCTGGCCGCCGCGCTCACCCAGGCCACGCAAGACTGCCCCACGCTGCGCGGCCGCGCGGTGGTGGAGTACCTGAAGGACCAAACCCCCGAGTGCGTGGCCGAGCACCTGGCCGACCTGGGCCAGCGGGTGGATGCCATCGCGGTGGTCACGGCAGACCACGCCCTGGTCAACAACGCCATCGAGGCCTTGCACCAGCGCCAGGTGCCGGTGTTCGGGCTGATTTCTGATTTGAGCTCGCCCTTGCGCGCAGGCTACGCAGGGCTGGACAACCGCCGGGTGGGGCGCACGGCAGCCTGGCTGATTTCGGAGCTGGCGCACGCACCCGGCCCGGTGGCGATTTTTGTGGGCAGCCACCGCTTCCAGTGCCAGGAGCTGAGCGAGATCAGCCTGCGCTCGTACATGCGCGAGCACGCCCCCGACTTTGACCTGCTGGAGACCATTTCCACGCTGGAAAGCGATGCCTATGGCGAGGAACGCACCCACGAACTGCTGGACAGCCACCCCGACCTGGTGGGCTTCTACATGGGCGGCAGCGGCATTGAAGGCGTGCTCAAAGCGCTGGAGCAGCGCCGCCAGCGCAACCGAGCTGGCCAGCGGGTGGTGGGCATAGGCACCGAGCTCACGCCCGTGACCCGCGCCGGGCTGATCCACCGGCACTTCGCCGCCGTGCTGTCGCACCCCCTGCCCCAACTCTGCCGCGAACTGGTGGCCCAGATGGCCGAGGCGGTGGTGCAACCGACAGCAGGCATACGGCAGGTGCTGGTGCCGATGGACATCCACCTGCCCGAAAGCGTGTGAGCCAGCGGGCTTTGCTATCGTATTTAACTCTCTTTTTGATAGCTGCTGGCGCTGGTTTTTACTGCACCGATGGTTTATTCGATGCTTGGAAAATGGGGTAAAACACGTAACAGGCGACTAAGGACGATACCCCAGTGGGAGCATCCATATGTGCTGGCCCCTCTTGGCGGCTGGACGTGCCTCCTTGGTAAGGTGTTACCTGCTCCATCGCATGCCGTGGACTAGCTTGCCGCCTTACTTGCCATCTCCATCAATGGTCTGCACACCCACTCCCAGTGACTGCCTAAGCGCAGACCTTAGCATTGGTACTTGTGGGCTAAAAGCCTTTTCCATACGTTGCACATGCTCCACCAGCCATGCCACCATCTCGGGCCAACTGGCCCGGTTGTGGCCGTCAAACGCCTTGCCGCAGCCGATAATGGATACCTTTTTGTCATCCATGCGCCGCCAAGTCAGGGGAGCACCGAACACGGATTCCAGCTCCATCGAGCGGGTATGCAGCAGGTCAAACAGGGCTTTGTTTTGTTCTTGAGAGGCCCGATTGAGTTCAAAGTGGACGCGGGCCTCGTCCTTGTTAAAGATCATGGCGTAATGCACACCACCCAGCCCCGATCCCGTGGTCAGCCAATGGTCTCGGCTGGGCGACTTGTTGGCATATAGATCGACCTTGGCTTGCTCCAGTGCTTCCAGCGTCTGGTGCCAAAAATCGGCACGCAGCAGTTCACGGGGGACTTGATTGCGCTCGGCAGATTGCTCCTCTACCTCTTTTTCTGAGATGCCGATCATCAGCTCTTCGGCTTCGGGGAGCGGGATGAGCTGCTCCACGGTCAGGAACACATCCGCGCCGTCCTGGAAGGGCGTGGCTTTGAAGCATTTCACAAAGACCCTGTGCTTCAACAGCCACAGTACCGTCGAAGTGACTTCTTTGCGAAACTCGGCCGCCACCATGATGATGCGCTGGTCGTTGCCGGGGTTAAGCACCACTTCAGCAAACTCTTCCTTGCCCAAAAACTCACAAATTTGCGCCAAGGCATCTTTGCCAGGATCGGTTTTATCCAGATATTTTTGGTACATCACTCCAATCTGGGTTTTCGACAAAGTAGAACAGTACGAAGCGTATTTGAGTGACTGCCAGACAACGTTGCGCCCTGAGTCGTCCAGCTTGTTTTCAATGACGACCAGCGTGCCCATTTTGTCCAGCGCCAGCAAGTCCAGCCGCTCCCGCGTATCGTCAAAACCGTCGAACTCTTTTTGTAGTATCAGCAGCTCTTCGCCCAGAGCATCGGGTTGGTTAGCTAGCCACTCCTGCAAGTGATTACGCTCCGAAAATCCCAACTCGCTGAACTTCATCTGCTGGAGCTTGGTTATGCGGTTGGTCTGGTGGTTAATGCGGTACATGCAATGCGTTGCGCTTGTGTGGCTGGAGGGGTCTATAAATATAACTGAGTAGCTATATTTCTCCTTTTTTGATAGCTTTCAGCGCTGGTGTTTACTGCGCTATCGGCCTATTTAATGCCTGAAAATTCAAATTCAGGCCACCTCCGCCACCAGCCAGGCCACCACCGCCTCCAGCAGCTCTGGCCCACGCGCCGGGTCGAAGTCGCGCGGGTCCGGGCCCACCACGCCCCACAGGGGGTGGCCTTGCACATGGCGCTGCGGGCCCCAGCCGTCTTCTTCGATGTTGCCGGTGCGCACGGGCTTGGGCGGCAGCTGGGCTATGTCCACCCGATCAGGCCACAGGGCGTGCAGCAGCGTGGTCTCGAAAGGGCCGGCGTGGTCGGGGGCGATGGGTGGCTGGGGCAGCATATTGATGGACAGCGCCTGCACCTGCAGCGTGTGGCCTTCGACCTGCCAGTCTTGGGCCAGCTGGCGCACCATGGCGATCTGCTCGTCGGCAAAGTGCCCGGTGAACAGCACCGCCTGGGCCACGCCAAACACCTCCAGCCGGGCCAGGGTTTTACGCAGCTGGGCGACGATCTCGGAGCCGGTTTCCATCATCACCGTCCACGGGTAGATGCCGTGGCCGCCGCCGGTGCCGTAGTGCAGCGTGGGGTAGACCAGGCCGCCGCTGCGCTGGGCGGCACGCAGGCACACGCCGTGGGCGGTCAGCGCGTCCAGCCCCACCGGCAAATGCTCGCAATGCCATTCGATGGTGCCCAGCGGCAGGTAGACGCGGGAGGCGCGGGCCAGCTCGGCGCGGATTTCATGCGGCCGCAACAGCTCCAGTTGGTGCGCTTGCAGCAAGGTGCTCATTGGTAGTAGTTCCGAATCCAAAGGTGTTCACCCAGCTTTTCCAACAGCTCGGCAGGGAAGGCCTGGCCATCGGAATACACCAGGTTCATATCCACCTCGGCACGGGTTTGCATGCCCGGGATGAGGGTGGACACCTGCCGGGAATCCAGCACGTAGCGCATGGCCGCCTCGGCCAGGGTGGGGTAGTAGGGGGCGCACAACTTTTTGAGTCGCTTCACCCGCTCCAAGGTCTCGGCAAACCGGCCCTCGCGGAACATGGTGTGCGGCACCGAGCCGGGGGCCCAGCGGGCGTAGGTATCGGCCGTCCAGTGGCCGACCAGCGCGCCGGAATCCAGCGGCACCCGGGCGATGAACGCCGTCGATGACTGCTCGCCAGCCGGAAACAGGCCGTGGCGCGGGCGCTGCTCGAACAGGTTGTAGACCACCTGGATGGAGTCCACCAGGCCAAAGCGGGCCAGGTCTATACCCTCGTCGGGCCGGAAGTCGCGCAGGGACACACCGATTTTGTCGATCTTGCCCTCGGCGCGCAGGCGGTTCAAGGTCTCCAGCCAGTCCAGCGCGTACAGGCCGTCGCCCATCCAGCTGTGCAGCTGCAGCAGGTCCAGCCGCTCCACGCCCAGGCGCTCCAGCGACTTTTCGACGCTGTCGCGCAGATACCAGTCGGGGTAGCGGCCGCGCATGGCCGGGTGGTCGTCGTTTGCGTTAGGCCACTGGATGGGTTGCACCTTGGTGGCAACATAGATTTTGTCGCCATGCCAGGCCCGCAGCGCCCGGCCAATCACCTCCTCGCTGTGGCCTTTGCCGTACAGCTCGGCGGTATCGACGAAGTTGATGCCTTTGTCAAAGGCGTACAACAAGGTGTCGATAGAGCGCATATCGTCTACCGCGCCCCAGTCGCCACCGATCTGCCAGGCCCCAAAGGCCACCTCACTCACCTTCCAGCCGGTGCGGCCAAAGTCGCGGTATCGCATACAGGCCCTGCTTTACTTGGCGTATTTGGCCAGGTTGGCAGGCGTAACCAGCTCAAACGGGATGTTCACAAAGCGGTCCACCGGCTGCTTCTTGATCAGCTTGATGGCGGCTTCAAGCGAGCCCCGGCCCTGGCCTGCGGCGTTCTGGAACACGGTGACTTTCAGGTCGCCGGCCTTCATCGAAGCCAGGGCATCGGGCGTGGCGTCGATACCGGCGACCATGAAGTCGGGCGTCCAGCGCTTGGCGGCTTTCAGGGCCTGCACCGCACCGATCGCCATTTCGTCGTTGTTGGCGATGATGGCGTCAAACTTCAGTCCGGCGGTGATCCAGTTCGACACGATGTCCGTGCCCTTGGTGCGCAGCCAGGTGCCTTCGCGTTTGTCCAGAATCTTGATGCCCGCGCATTCCTTCGTGGCCAGCACTTCCTCGATGTCCTTGGTGCGGGTGCGTGCAGCTTCGTTGGACAGCTCGCCCATCAGCACCACGATATTGCCCTTGCCCTTCATCACGCGGCAGACTTCCTGGGTTTGCAGCGTGCCCGAGACTTTTTCGTCCGAGGCCACAAAGGCCACGTTCTTCGGCAGCTTCTCGAAGTCCACCGGCTTACGGTTCACATAGACCAGAGGGATGCCGGCCTCGGTCACCATCTTGGTGATCTTGGTGGTGGCATCGGTATCCACCGGGTTGACGATGATGGCCTCTACCTTCTGGGTGATGAAGTTCTGGATCTGGTTGAGCTGCTTGCTCACGTCGTTCTCCGCCGACTCCATCTGCACATTGGCCCCGACGGTTTTCGCCTGCGCCAGCAGGGCGTCGGACATGTAGGCCAGGAAGGTTTCCTGGTTAGCCATGGCCAGGCCGATCTTCTGGGCATGCGCGGCAAAAGGGGTCAACACAGAGGCGGTGACGGCGGCGGCGATAAAGAGCTTTTTCATTTTGAAAATTTCCTAGTGGTGGGTATAGGGTTTATCGGAACGCCGCTACTTTAAACACCAATTTGAATAAATTTTCTAAGTAGTTACTCCTAGAGAAATTAATTTCTTTGATTTATTCAACAATAAAAAATGCCGCCAAAGTTAGTTACCTGGCGACCTGCACAGGCATTCAAAACCTCCAATTTCATTGGTGAAACACCTTATTTCAGCGAGGAAAATCGACCTACTCCTCGGCGCACCGCATACATTATCCGGACGCCTGTAGATAATAAAAATTATCAAAAGTTAGTTAATTGACACTTAAACCTAACCGTCGCCATCCAATCAAGATGTCGATTAATCCAGAAAATAAAAATTAGCAGCCAGCGCACACTTGGCAATCGCGAGATTGAAAGAAAATTAGCCACGCAGCACTGCGCAGGCGACTGCAAGCCAAAGGCGTAACGCCACGCTGTAGTTACAAAGGAAAAGTGCCTGCATCGCAGGCATGAACTGCGCTAGAAGCTATTGATTTTGTAGCACACGCCTTGCGGCCAACGCGGACCGCCAACAGGCTTATGCAGCCCGCGCCAATAGGCTGCGGTGCCCTTCGGTCGCCAGCACTTGTGGCGCATTCAGGCTGCGGATGGAAATCGAGGTGTCCTGCGGGATGCCGCCCGACAGCTGCAGCGCCATGTAACGGCCACAGCAGACGCGCAAAAAGGACGCAAAGTTGTCCACCGCTCCGCGCTCGGCCACCAGCTCGTCATACAGCTTGGCGCAGAGCTGCGGCACGCCCATGCCGTCGCGCTGGGCGATCTCGGCCAGCACCTGCCAGAACAGATTTTCCAGCTTGATGCTGGTCGCCACGCCATGCAGGCGCACGGAGCGGGCGCGGCTGTCGTACAGATGCGGATCGGCGCTGATGAAAACTTGGCACATGGTGATTACCCCTGGAACGGCCTCCATCATCGGAGGCCGCAGGGCTGCGGTCAATGGCGGATTACAAGCTGATGCGCGTGCCCAGCAGGGCCAGAAACTGCGCAATCCAGGCCGGGTGCGCCGGCCAGGCGGGGGCGGACACCAGGTTGCCGTCCGTCACCGCCGCGTCAATCGCAATCTCGGCATAGGTGCCGCCCGCAATCTCCACCTCGGCCCGGCAGGCTGGGTAGGCCGAGCAGGTGCGGCCCTTGAGCACGCCGGCACCGGCCAGCAACTGCGCGCCGTGGCACACCGCTGCCACGGGCTTGTTGGCTTCAAAGAAATGCTTCACCGCCGAGATCACCGCCGGGTAGGTGCGCAGGTACTCGGGGCCACGGCCGCCGGGGATCACCAATGCGTCGTAGCTGGCCACGTCCAGGCCGGCGAAGGTGGCGTTCAGTGTGAAGTTGTGGCCGGGCTTTTCGCTATAGGTCTGCGCGCCTTCAAAGTCGTGGATCGCCGTCTTGATCGCGTCGCCGGCCTTCTTGTCTGGGCACACCGCATGGACGGTGTGGCCCACCGCCAGCAGCGCCTGGAACGGCACCATGGTTTCGTAGTCTTCGCAGTAGTCGCCGCAAATCATCAGAATCTTTTTCGCTGCCATGGATGTCTCCTCAAGGGTGGTTGGGAGCCCATTGTTGGGCGATGCGGGGGGCGGCGGGTGTTAGCCGGCTACTACATGGGTGACGGGGTGTATCGGGGTGTATCGGGGTGATGCAGGCTGCCTTTTGTGCGCCGCCCCATTCAGCGTCGCCCTAAGCGCGCGGCAATCCCGTGTTCAATGCATGAAGTTTGATTTTCCATTCCTGTAGCGGGCATCGGTCGCGTGCCTGAGAGGCTAGCGCCCTGCTCTTGCTTCCGGCTCCTGGGCCCACGGCGCCTGCGCAAAATGGTGGGCCAGGAACTCGATGAGCGCCTGCACCCGCGCGGGCCGTGCGCGGCCCGGGGGGGTGACGATGTGCAGGGCAATCGGGGGCACCTGCCAGTCGTCCAGTGCCGTCTCTAGCAACCCCGACTGCAGGTCGTGCCAGGCCAGAAACTCGGGCTGCAGTGCCAGGCCCAAGCCGGCGTGCAGCGCGGGGATCAGGCCTTCGGCGTTGTTGGCGCGCAGCGTGGCTGGGACCACCTGTGAAAACTCGCCCAACCGCGCGTGCTGAAAGCGCCAGGCCTCGCCGGTGCGGGTGTGCACATAGCGCAGCGCCCGGTGTGTGGCCAGATCGCGCGGATGGCTGGGGCGGCCATGTTGCGCGAAGTACGCGGGGGCGCCCACTAGCAGCAGGCGCACGGTGCACAGGCGGCGCGCCAGCAGGCTGGAGTCGGGCAGGTTCGAGATGCGCAGCGCCACGTCAAACCCGTCGGCCACCATGTCGATCAGCTCGTCGCTGAAATGCAGGTCCGGGGCCACGTCGGGGTGCAGGGCCATGAACGCAGGCAGGGCGGGCGCCAGGTGCGACACACCAAACGACATGGGCGCTGCAATGCGGATGGGGCCGCGCAGGTTCTTGGACTGCTCGGTAACTTCCGCCTCCACGGCTTCGCCTTCGCTGAGGATGCGGGCCGCCCGCTCCAGCGAGGCCTGGCCGCTGGCGGTGAGCGACATGCGCCGCGAGGTGCGGTGGAACAAGGTGGTTTTGAGCCGGCCCTCCAGACGTGTCAGCGCCTTGGACACGGTGGGTTGCGAGATGCCCAGCTCGGCCGCCGCCTTGGCGAAAGAGCCGGTTTCGGCCACCTTGGCAAAGATGGCCCAGGCTTCGAGGTCAGGCAGTCTGGTCATGTGTCAGTGGCGCCCGGCCGCCCGAAGCCACTGAGCGCCCCCTCGGGGGGGCAGCGATGAGCGTGGGGCATGCAGATTTTGGAATGGATTGTTTTCCATCTTTTCTATTCTCTTATTGATCGCCGAATCATAAAGTCTCTCCATCGCAACACAACTTCTCGGAGAAACACCATGATTGAACGCAGACCTTTCGACTCCCTCGGCGGCGCAGACCACGGCTGGCTCAATGCCAAGCACCATTTTTCGTTTGCCGAATACCACGACCCGGCACGCATGGGCTGGGGTGCCCTGCGGGTCTGGAACGACGACACGATTGCCGCCGGCACCGGCTTCCCTCCGCATGCCCATGCCAATATGGAAATCATCACCTACGTCCGTGAAGGTGCCATCACCCACCAGGACAACCTGGGCAACAAGGGCCGCACCGAAGCAGGTGACGTGCAGGTGATGAGCGCGGGCACCGGTATCCGCCACTCGGAATACAACCAGGAACCCGGTGTGACCAAGATCTTCCAAATCTGGATCATGCCGGACGGCCGAGGCCTGCCACCTTCCTGGGGCGCCAAGCCCTTCCCCAAGGGCGACCGCTCCGGCAGCTTTGTTGCGCTGGCCAGCGGCCTGCCGGGTGACGAAGGCGCCTTGCCCATCCGTACCAATGCACGGGTGTCCGGTGCCACGCTGAAGGCCGGTGAAACGGCGGAATACCACCTGGGCAAGAACCGCCGCGCCTACCTGGTGCCCGCCATCGGCGAAGTGGAAGTGGACGGCGTGCGCCTGCTGGCCCGCGACGGTGCCGCCATCAGCGACGTGGAGACGATCCGTGTCACAGCCATCGCCGATGCCGAGCTGGTGCTGGTGGACACCGCACCGTAAGTTGGGGGCGCTGCTGCAAGGGCTTGTAACAAGCTCTTGCACTGCCAGCGCACATTTGTCCAAAAAATCGCGCAAACCGTCTATCTGTTGCGGGCCGCTGCATCTAACGTGCACCGGGTAAGTACTTAGTCGTTCGCAACATCGATTTTTCACATCCCAGGAGTTCTCACCATGGCCATCACCGCTACCCCCACCGCCGGCGCCAAGTTGCTCACCCCCCATGACCACACCCTGGTCATGATCGACTTCCAGTCGCAAATGGCGTTTGCTACCAACTCCATCGACCCGGTGCTGCTGCGCTCCAACGCGGGCCTGGTGGCTAGCGCTGCGGCCGGCTTCGGCGCATCGACCATCCTCACCACCGTGGCCGAGAAAAGCTTCTCGGGCCCGATGTTTGAAGAAGTCACCGCGCCCTTCCCTGGCCAGGCCTTGCTGGACCGCACCTCTATGAACACCTGGGAAGACGCGGCTGTGATCCAGCGCATCAACGAAATCGGCAAGAGCCGCATCGTGCTGGCCGGTCTGTGGACCAGCGTGTGCATCGTGGGTCCGGCTTTGTCGGCCATTGACCAGGGCTTCGAGGTGTATGTGATTGCCGATGCCTGCGGCGATATTTCCAATGAGGCGCACAACCGCGCCATGGAGCGCATGGTGCAGGCCGGCGCACAGCCCATGACCTCGCTGCAATACCTGCTGGAAATGCAACGCGACTGGGCGCGTACCGACACCTACGACATGACCACCGGTGTGGCGAAGAGGTTTGGCGGCGGCTACGGTATCGGCATCAACTACGCCCGCGCCATGTTTGGTGCACACGAAGGCTGAGAGCCTAGGCCATCTGCCTACTGCGCGGCCCGATCTCGTGTCTGCGGTCCTCGCCGTACGGGAGTACGGCTCCGGTCCTCAACGCGACCTCGGCCCGCTCGCTACGGCATCTGACCCAGCCTCTCGCCGCCATATTGTTTCGATTGCTTCACTGAAAGACTGTCCCATGGCTGATGTATATCCCGACCTGATCCTGCACCGCGGGCTGTTCACCACACTCGACCGCGCCAACCCAACGGCCAGTGCGGTGGCGATCCGGGACGGGCGCTTCACCCATGTTGGCAGCGACCAAGAAGTCATGCCGCTGGCGGGGCCGAACACCAAGCGCATCGACATGCGTGGCAAGCGCGTGTTGCCAGGTCTGATCGACAACCACCTGCACATCATCCGGGGTGGGCTCAACTTCAACCTGGAGCTGCGCTGGGACGGCGTGCGCAGCCTGGCCGATGCCATGGGCATGCTCAAGCGCCAGGTGGACATCACGCCCGCGCCGCAGTGGGTGCGGGTGGTGGGCGGCTTTACCGAACACCAGTTTGCCGAGAAGCGCTTGCCCACCATCGCCGAACTGAATGCGGTGGCGCCCGACACGCCCGTGTTCCTGCTGCACCTGTACGACCGCGCCTTGCTCAACGGCGCCGCGCTGCGCGCCGTGGGCTACACCAAGGACACGCCCGCGCCACCCGGCGGCGAAATCGTGCGCGACAGCGCGGGCAACCCCAGCGGCTTGCTGCTGGCCAAGCCCAACGCGTCCATCCTCTACGCCACGCTGGCCAAGGGCCCCAAGCTACCGTATGAATACCAACTGAATTCCACACGCCATTTCATGCGCGAACTGAACCGCCTGGGCGTAACTGGCGCCATCGACGCCGGCGGCGGTTTCCAGAACTACCCGGACGACTACCAGGTCATAGCAGAACTGGCCAAGGCCGACCAACTGACCATTCGCCTGGCCTACAACCTGTTCACCCAAAAGCCCAAGCAGGAGAAGGCCGATTTCCTGAACTGGACGGCCACGTCTCAGTACAAGCAGGGCACAGACTACTTCCGCCACAACGGTGCGGGTGAGATGCTGGTGTTCTCTGCCGCCGACTTTGAAGACTTCCGCCAGCCGCGCCCCGACATGGCGCCCGAGATGGAAGGCGAGCTTGAAGAAGTGGTGCGCCTGCTGGCGCAGAACCGCTGGCCCTGGCGCCTGCATGCCACCTACGACGAAACCATCAGCCGCGCGCTGGACGTGTTCGAGCGTGTCAACCAGGATGTACCGTTGCAAGGCCTGAACTGGTTCTTTGACCACTGCGAAACCATCTCCGACCAGTCCATCGACCGCATCGCCGCACTGGGCGGTGGCATCGCCGTGCAGCACCGCATGGCCTACCAGGGCGAATACTTTGTCGAGCGCTACGGCCATGGCGCAGCCGAGGCTACGCCGCCGGTGAAGAAAATTCTGGAGAAGGGCGTGAAGGTCTCTGCCGGTACCGACGCCACCCGTGTCGCCTCGTACAACCCCTGGGTATCGCTGTCCTGGCTGGTCACCGGCAAGACCGTGGGTGGCATGCAGCTGTACCCACAACGCAACTGCCTGGACCGCGAAGCCGCCCTGCGCATGTGGACCGAGAACGTGACCTGGTTCAGCAATGAAGTCGGCAAGAAGGGCCGCATCGAAGTGGGCCAGTTCGCCGACCTGGTGGTGCCCGACCGCGACTTCTTCGCCTGTGCCGAATCCGAGATTGCCGACACCACGGCGCTGCTGACCATCGTCGGCGGCAAGGTGGTCTATGGCAAGGGGGATTTCGCCGCGCATGACGACAGCCCACTGCCACCGGCCATGCCCGACTGGTCGCCGGTGCGCCGCTTTGGTGGCTACGCGGGTTGGGGCGAGCAGGGTGCGCCCATGCAAGCCGTGATGCGCCAGGCCGCAGCGGCCTGTGCCTGCGCCAACGACTGCAACGTGCACGGCCACCAGCACGCCACGGCCTGGAGCAGCAAGCTGCCTATTGCCGACCTGAAGAGCTTCTGGGGCGCGCTGGGTTGCGCCTGCTGGGCGGTCTGATGGACGCGCTGCGGCAGGTTTTCACAGCGCCCTGGGTGCACGGCCTGGCGCTGCTGTGTCTGTGCGCTGCCTATCTGCAGGGCGCGTTCGACAAGGCGCGTGACTTCCAGTCTGCAGTGGCAGAAATGCGGCGCTTTGGCTTGGCGCCGGCGGCACCCTTGGCGGCCCTCACCATCGCTTTTGAATTCGGAGCTTCGGCCATGGTGCTGACCGGCTATTACCGCTGGCTGGGGGCTGTGATGTTGGCGGCCTTCACGGCGCTTGCGAATTGCCTGGCGGACCGCTTCTGGTCCACAGACGGTGCGCGAAAGCGCGTGGTGGCGAATGCATTTTTCGAACATTGGGGTTTGGTCGGGGGCTTCATCGTGGTTGCCTGGTACGACCTGGGAGGTCACAGTGGTATCTGAAGCAAGCCCCGTCCCTACGCTGGCACCCGCAGTGGAGAAACCGTTGTTGGCGCGCTTGTCCATCTCCATGTTTTCCATGGTGATGGGCATAGGCGGCCTGGCCAACGCCTGGGCGGGCGCGCACCGGGTTTTTGGCCTGCCCTTGGTCATCAGCCAGATCTTGTTGTTCATCGCCGTGCTCAGTTTCGTGGTGCTGGTGCTGCTACACCTGGCCAAGCTGAAGTTTTGTTTTGCCGAGGTGGTGGAGGAGTTTGCGCACCCTGTGCGGTCCAGCTTCTTCCCGGCGGTGTCGGTAGCTACCGTGGTGCTGTCCATCGGTCTGCGGGCCTATTCCTGGGCATTGGCAGATGCGCTGTGGTGGATCGGCGCGACCATGCATTTCACATTCGCCGTGACATTGATTCGCCGCTGGATACTGCATCCGCAGGACGAAGGCGTGCTGACGCCGGCCTGGTTCATCCCGGTGGTGGGCAATATCCTGGTGCCGGTAGGTGGCGTGCCGCTGGGCCATGTGGAGATCAGCTGGTTCTTTTTCTCCATCGGTCTGATTCTGTGGCTGTCGTTCTTCACCATCGTGCTGCACCGCGTGCTGTTTGTGCCCACGATGAGCCAGCGCAGCATGCCCACGCTATTCATCTTGCTGGCGCCGCCGTCGATTGGTTTGTCGGCCTATCTCGCCTTCACGGGTGGGCAGCCCGGGCCGCTGGGCGACATGCTGTACTGCCTGGCCTTGTTCATCGCCATTTTGTTAGCCAGCTTGGGTCGGCATCTGGCGCATGGTGCGTTCTTCATGAGCTGGTGGGCGATGACATTTCCGGCCGATGGCTGGGCCGGTGCCACCCTGGGCTACTACCTTGCGCGCCCAACGACCTACACCCTGGTGATTGCGGCCGTGGCGCTGACGGCCGCCACCTTGATCGTGTCATGGGTCGTGGTGCGCACCGCTCTGCATATGGCTAGCGGCGCGGCATTTCGTGAAGACTAGTCCATTCTTTTCTCAACCGCAGCAGAAGCCGCTGCAGCAACCCTCGGAGATATTTCAAGCATGTCAACTGTTACGACCCAAGACGGCGTCCAGATCTTCTACAAAGATTGGGGCCCCAAGAGCGCACAACCGATCATGTTCCACCACGGTTGGCCACTGTCCAGCGACGACTGGGATGCGCAAATGCTGTTCTTCCTACAGCACGGCTACCGCGTGGTTGCGCACGATCGGCGCGGCCACGGGCGCTCGGCGCAGGTGAGCGAGGGCCACGACATGGACCACTATGCTGCCGATGCCTTTGCGGTGGTGGAGGCGCTGGACCTGAAGAACGTGGTCCACATTGGTCACTCCACCGGCGGGGGTGAGGTGGCGCGCTACGTTGCCAAGCACGGCCAGCCCAGCGGCCGCACGGCCAAGGCGGTGCTGGTGAGCGCGGTCCCGCCATTGATGCTCAAGACGGCCAGCAATCCCGAGGGCTTGCCCATGGAAGTGTTCGACGGCTTCCGCAAGGGCGTGGCCGAGAACCGCGCGCAGATGTTCATGGACGTGCCTGCAGGCCCGTTCTACGGCTTTAACCGCCCAGGGGCCAAGGTCTATCCGGGCGTGGTCCAGAACTGGTGGCGCCAAGGCATGATGGGCAGCGCCAAGGCGCACTACGACGGTGTGAAGGCCTTCTCGGAAACCGAGCAAACCGAAGACTTGAAGGCGATCACCCTGGCAACGCTGGTGATGCACGGTGATGACGACCAGATCGTGCCGATTGCGGACTCCGCCCTGAAGGCCGTGAAGCTCTTGAAGAACGGCTCACTCAAGGTCTACACGGGCTACCCCCACGGCATGCTGACCACCCAGGCCGACGTGATCAATCCAGACTTGCTGGCCTTCGTGCGGTCGTGACAGCCCAGGCGCCCCTGCCACCGGGGGCGCCCGCATTGCCGGAGCAGGAGCACGAGGCGATTCTGCAGGCGCTGGTGGAGGCCTTGTTGGCGGCGCTGGAAGCCCCGTATCCCATCGACAGCCCCTTCGTTGGGCAATTGCTGCAGGCGCTGCAAACCCATGTGCAGGCGCAGGTGGGCGCCACCTATCTGGGCCGCTTGGTGCCGCAGCAGCGGTCTCTGCACTACAGGCTTGCTTTGTCGGTGGTGCTGCTGCAGTGCGGTATGCCTCTGGCCGATATTGCCGCTGCATGCGGCTTCAAGGACGTGCGCCATTTCTCGCGCAGTTTCCGTCGCGTGATGGGCATTCCGCCGAGGTAAACGGTACCCGTCTGCTGCGACTGCTTGTGTCGCCACTTGCCACTAAAAAGTGCTACCGTACAAACACTTATGCTTCTTCAACGCTCTTCCGGTCTGCCCGTACGCTGGGACGCAAAGGCGCGCAATGCGGCTTGAGCACATGCCTACTGTGCAGCCGCAGACGGTGCAGGCCAAGGACTCCCTGGGTTGCCTGGCCAGCGGGCTCCACCAAGACCAGGAGCTGGCCGGCGCGGGTGCGCGCTTCTACCGTAAACGCGTCGAAAGCCCCGGCCTGAGCCCGGTCTTCACCCCGGCCAGCGACCGGGGCTACCTGGTGGGCATTTCACTCAACGGGGGCCACCGGCGCCGCATCTTCCACGAGCACCACGCTTCCTCGCACGAGTTCGACGCCAGCGCTGTGTATGTGCGGAATTTTGCCGACGATTACCGAGCCGACCTGCAAGGACCATTCGACTTTTTGCTGGTGGAAATTTCGCGTGAATTCTTCAACAGCGCCACCGATGAGCGCGACGGCCGGCGTGTCACCGGCCTGGAATGTGTGACCGGCATGCACGACCCGGTGCTGGCCAACCTGGCCCGCGCCATGGCCCCCACGCTGGCGCGGCCGCATGAAGCCAGCACGCTATTTGTGGACCAGATGAGTGTGGCCATAGGCACCTACCTGATTGAACAGTACGGCGGTGCGGCAGTGCGGTCACCGCGCCCGAAGCGGCGCCTGTCGCGGCAGCACGAGGCGCGCGCCAAGGAGATGCTGCTGGGTAGCCTGGACGGCAGGCTGTCGGTCAGCGACATCGCCCAGGCCTGCGGCTTGTCGCGCAGCTATTTCATCCGCGCATTCCACGACACCTTGGGCCAGACGCCGCACCAGTGGCTGATGAAGCAGCGGGTGGACATGGCTTGCGGCCTGCTTGTGCAAGGTGCTCAGTCACTGGCCGATATTGCGGCAGGCTGCGGCTTTGCCGACCAGAGCCATTTCAGCCGGGTATTCACCCAACACATAGGCACGCCGCCGGGCACATGGCGGCGGCGGCACGGCTAACCGGGCTTGCGTTTTCCGGTTTTCTGGCCATGGCTACCAAGTTAGCGCGAAAATACGGACGGTGGAGCAAAACAGATTAGATTGCTGCCACGCCACCGCAGCGGTGGTTCCAGCCCGATAACGACGTTACCTTGGAAATCTTCATGGCAAAAACTTTGGCAAGCATTCAGCGTCAAATTGACAAACTTCAAAAAGAAGCCACTGCGATCCGTGCAAAAGAAGTCGGCGGCGTGATTGAGCGCATACAAAGTGCCATCAGCTTTTACGGCCTGACCGTGGACGATCTCTTTGGTGCCAAGCCTGCAGCCAAAACCCGGGGCCGGCGCAAGGCCACGGACCCGGCGGCAAAAGCGGCTGCCAAGCCCAAGGCCGAGCGCGTCATCAAGTACCGGGACGAAGCGGGTAACAGCTGGACTGGGCACGGCAAGCGCCCCGGCTGGTTCAAGGCCGCGCTGGAAAGCGGCAAGACGGCCGAAGACCTGCTGGTGAAGTCCTGAGCCTGCTATCTGCACCTGCAGTGTTTCGGCGCAATAATTTATAAAAAATAAGGCTCTAGCGCAGGTATTACCTGCGCTGATAGCTCATATTTTTGTAGCGCCTGTGTGGATCGATGGGAGGCAGCATGGACGTGGTGCGGCAGATTTTGGACTTCAACGCAGGCCGCGAGCCCGAGCGCCTGCAGCTCAAGTACGACAAGATGCAGGCCGATGCATTTGTCTTCCTGCGCGGTAGCTGCCATCTGTTCTACCAGCAGCTGGCGTGCAAAGGCGTGTTCAAGTCGGCGCCGCCGGTGTGGTCTTGTGGCGACCTGCATTTTGAGAACTTCGGCAGCTACAAGGGCGACAACCGGCTGGCGTATTTCGACATGAATGACTTCGACGAAGCCATTCTGGCGCCGGCCAGCTGGGACCTGGTCCGCATGCTTACCAGCCTGCAGGTGGGCGCGCACAGCCTGGGCCTGCGCGCCGATGAGGCACGGCAGCTGTGCGAGGGCTTTCTGCAAAGCTACGCCAGCACCCTGTCGCAGGGCAAGGCCTATTGGGTCGAGACGCAAACCGCGCGCGGTCTGGTGGGTGACTTGCTAGACGGGCTGCGCAATCGCCTGCGCCCGGCATTGCTGGATGCCTATGCCCCCATGGCCGGCAAGAAGCGCGCATTCAAGGGTGGCCGCAAAAAGACCCTGCCCGCCAGCCGGGAGCAGCGGGCGCAGGTTATCGAGCAGATGGCCACCTTTGCGGCCACCCAGGCCGAGCCCCGGTTCTACAAGGTGCTGGACGTGGCACGCCGCGTCGCCGGCACCGGCAGCCTGGGGGTGGAGCGTTACGCGGTGCTGGTGCAGGGCAAGGGCTCGCCAGACGGCAACTACCTGCTGGACCTGAAGCAGGCCCTGCCCTCGGCGGTGCAGGCCTATGTACCGTGTGCACAGCCGGCCTGGCCGTCGCAGGCGGCGCGCATTGTGGAGCTGCAGCGGCGCGTGCAGGCGGTGTCCATGGCGTTTTTGCAGCCCGTGGTGCGCGGGCGCACCTCCTACGTGCTGCGCGGGCTGCAGCCGACCGAAGACAGGGTCAGCCTGGACCGCGCCCGGCAGTCGCTGGCGGATATCCAGAAGGTGATGGCCACCATGGGCCAGATCGTGGCCTGGGGCCAGCTGCGCAGTGGCGGACGGCAGGGTTCGGCCACGGCAGACGAACTCATAAACTTTGCCCAGGGCCGCAAGTGGCAGTCCAAGCTGCTGGAGGCCGCTGCGGACTGTGGCCAGCAGGTGGAACGGGACTATCACCTCTATGCCCAGGCCTATGCGGATGGGCTTTTCCGTATATGGAAATAATGCCTCTGGCGCAGGTAGCACCTGCACAGACAGCTATTTATTTAGTAGCAAGCCTTATTTGACCTGCTGCTTTTCCAGCTTGCGTGCCAGGGTGCGGCGGTGCATGCCCAGGCGCCGCGCGGCCTCGGAAATGTTGAAGCCGGTTTCCGCCAGGGTCTGGTGGATACGCTCCCATTCCAGGGTTTTCAGGGTGCTGGCACGGTTGGTCAGCTGCACCTCGGCATTGCCGGCGGTGGACTCAAACGCGGCTTCAATGTCGTCGGTATTGGACGGCTTGGCCAGGTAGTGGCAGGCGCCTAGCTTGATGGCCTCCACTGCGGTGGCGATGCTGGCAAAGCCGGTCAGCACCACGATCAGCATGGCCGGGGCGTGCGTGGCCAGCATCTGCACGCAGGCCAGGCCGGAGGCATCGCCATTCAGTTTCAGGTCCACCACCGCATAACCGGGGGTATGGGTTTGCAGCAGGGTGGTGACCTCTTCCAGGCTGCTAGCCTGCCGCACCTGGTAGCCCCGGCGCTCGAAGGATCTGCTGAGCGTGCGGGCAAAAGCAGCGTCATCCTCCACGATCAGCAACTGGCGCTCAGTGGACATACGCGGCGCCGCCTTGCAACACAATGGACGAGAGCGGCAGGCGTATGCGGACTTCAGCACCCCCTACGGCGGGGTTGCTGGCCGAAACCGTGCCGCCCAGGGTGCGCGCCACGTTGACCACCAGGAACAGGCCCAGGCCGCTGCCAGCCCGGCCCTTGGTGGACTGGTAGGGCTTGCCTACATGCTCCAGCATGGCGGGCGGAAAGCCGGGGCCGGCGTCGGTGACGCGCAGGGTCAATATCTCTTCATCGCACGAGGCTTCCAGGCGTACTAAGCGGGGTGAGGCCTCGAAGGCGTTGTCCAGCACATTGCAAACCATTTGCTGGATGGTGGAGTCGGAAACCATGGGTAAGTCTTGCACCAGCTGATTGTCGTAGACCAGGGCCGTGGCCGAGCGGGTAGCCCGCCATTCCCTTACCAGCTCGTCCAGAAAGGTGCAGATGGAGGTCTTCGCGGGCGCCTCGCCGCGCGTCTCGCCGGCTGACAGCAGGATGCCACTGACGATGCTTTTGCAGCGTTTCACCTGTGCCTGCATTTCGCCGACCTCTTGCAGCAGTTCTGGGTCACTGGTGAAGGTGGGCATGCGCTTCCAGTCGCCCAGGATGACCGCCAGCGTGGCCAGTGGCGTGCCCAGCTCGTGCGCGGCCCCCGAAGCCAGCAGGCCCATGCGCACGATGTGCTCTTCCTCGGCGGCGCGTTGGCGCAGGCTGGCCAGGCGCGCGTCGCGCTGGCGCAGATTGCGCTCGATGCGGGTGATGAAGATCACCAGCAAGATGGCGTTCAGCGCAAAGCAGACCAGCATGCCTTCCACGTAGGGGCTGTACAGACCCAGGTCGTGGGCCATGGGGAGCGGCAAGGGCTGGGCGAAGACAGCCAGGCCGGCAAAGCAGGCTGCGGTAATCGCCACCATGGTCCAGGTGGCCCAGGTGCGCAGCAGCACGGCACCCAGTGTGACCTGCAGCAGGTACAGAAAGGTGAACGGGTTACTGACGCCACCGCTGAGGTAGAGCTGGGCCGTCAGCGTGCCCACATCGACCAACAGGGCAATGAACAGCTCGCCGTTGGACACATCGCGGTGGGTGCGCCAGTACAGCAGGCTGGTCAGGTTGAACAGCAACAGGCAGCCCAGCACGGCCAGCATGGGCTGCAGCGGCAGGTGGATGCCGAAACCGTAGTGCACGATGAAGATGGTGGCCACTTGTCCGAACGCGGCAAACCAGCGCAGCTGTATCAGCTGCTGCATGTTCATGATGTCCGCAGTGTCGTCCCGTTCAGCGCTGCTGACAGTGTCTGGACTGGTGCTGGTGGGGGCTGGCTTCATGGCGAGAGTCAGGATAGCGCAACACCCTTTGCTGCGCGCCGCAGCCTCCATTCGACCCTTGCCACAAACCAGCTGGCACCCGCCACCATCAAGGCCAGGGTGTACCAGGTGAGTGCGTACACCAGGTGGCTGTTGTGGAAGTTGATGACCGTCAGTCCGCCCACCGGCAAGATGGCATCGTTGGCCGCAGCGTCCGCATCCACGAAATACGGTGCGACAGGCGCCAAGCCATGGGCCTCAGCGATTGCCTGTACATCGCGCGAGTACCAGCGGCCTGCAGCGGCATCGTTGCGGCGCAGAAAGCCACCGTCGGGCTCGGTCAAACGCAGCAGTCCAGTGACGGTGGTGTTGCCCTGCGGCTCGGCGTCGCGCCGGGTGGCTCGTTCGCGTGCCTCGGGCGGCACAAAGCCTCGGTTCACCAGAACCAGGCTGCCGTCCGCCAGTTGCAAAGGGGTCAGCACCCAGAAGCCGGTACCTTGCACCGTGCTGGCCTGTACCAGGGTTTCCTTGTCGTGCAGGTAGCTACCGCTCAGGGTCACGTGGCGGTATTCATCTGCCGTGGCGTTGATCTGCGGCCATTGCGCCTGGCCGGGGGCTGGTGTGGGCGTGGCATGCACGCGCTGTTCCACGCGGGCAATCAGGTCCAGCTTCCAGGCACGGCGTTCAACCTGCCAGGTGCCCAGTGCCAGGAAGCCGACAAACAAAAAGGCCGCGCACAGTGCGAGCGCGGCCAGGGCCCCGGCAGGGCGCGGACCACGTCCGGGCGCTGCAGTGGAGTCTTTTGCCATCAAGGCATGTTCTTCATTTCATGCGCGGAGACGGGCATCATGTTGTGGTTGAGGTGGTACATCACCCACAGCGAGCCAGCCAGCATGATGACCACGACCATGACGGTGAAGATCAGCGCCAGCAGCGTCCAGCCGCCTTCGGACTTGGTGTTCATGTGCAGGAAGTACACCATGTGCACCACGATCTGCACGGCGGCAAAACCCAGCACCACAAAGGCGGTGGTTGAGGGCTTGTCGAAGACCTTGGCCATCACCAGCCAGAACGGAATCGCCGTCAGGATGATGGACAGCACGAAGCCCGTCATATAGCCGCCAAAGGTGCTGTGGGCAGCGCCGTCGTCATGGCCGTGGCCATGGTCGTCTGCGCCATGCGCGTGGCTATTGTGGCTATCGTTGTGTGCGCTCATGCCAGCACTCCCATCAGGTAGACAAAGGTAAATACGCCGATCCAGACCACGTCCAAGAAATGCCAGAACATGGACAGGCACATCAGACGGCGACGGTTGGCAGCGGTGAAGCCGTGCTTGCTCACCTGCACCATCAGCGTGATCAGCCAGATGATGCCGAAGCTGACGTGCAGCCCATGGGTGCCTACCAGCGTGAAGAACGATGACAAGAACGCACTGCGTTGCGGGCCCGCGCCTTCGTGGATCAGGTGGATGAACTCATACAGCTCCAGGCTGATGAAGACCGCACCGAACACGCCGGTGATAGCCAGCCAGCCCAGGGTGGCACTGACCTTGTTCTTCTGCATCTCCAGCATGGCAAAGCCATAGGTGATGGAAGACAGCAGCAGCATGGAGGTATTGACCGCCACCAGGGGCAGGTCGAACAACTCGGCGCCCGAAGGGCCGGCCGCGTAGCTGCGCCCCACCACCGCATGCACCGCGAACAGGCAGGCGAAGATGAGACAGTCGCTCATCAGGTAGATCCAGAAGCCCAGCGCCGTGCTGTTTTCGACGTGGTGCTCGTTGGGCAGGTAGTAGCGGTATTTGTCCGACGCGCCTGCGGCGGAGGTGTGGGCAGTGGTGTTAGACATGTTGGGCAAGCAGACGGGTACGGACGGCTTCGGTACGGACGACTTCGTCCGCGCTGATGTGGTAGTCACGTTTGTAGTTGAAGGTATGCACGATCGTGGCGACCACCAGGGCGAGGAAGGCCAGGATGGCCAGGGGCCACATATGCCAGATCGCTGCGAAGCCAAATACCGTGCTCAGGCCTGCCAGGATGGCGCCAGCGCCGGTGTTCTTGGGCATGTGGATGGCGATGAAGCCGTCCGTGGGGCGAACATAGCCGTTTTTCTTCATGTCCCACCAGGCGTCGTTGTCATGCACCACGGGGGTGAAGGCGAAGTTGTAGGCGGGCGGTGGCGAAGAGGTCGCCCATTCCAGGGTACGGCCTTGCCATGGGTCACCGGTGTGGTCGCGCAACGATTCACGGCGGATATAGCTGACGACCAGCTGGATCAGGAAGCAGCCAATACCGATGGCGATCAGTGCAGCACCGAAGGCTGCGATCTGGAACCAGATCTGCAACGAGGGGTCTTCAAAGTGGCTCATGCGGCGGGTCACGCCCATCAGGCCCAGCACATACAGCGGCATGAAGGCGAAGTAGAAGCCGACGAACCAGAACCAGAACGAGCACTTGCCCCAGAACGAGTCCAGCTTGTAGCCGAAGGCCTTGGGGAACCAGTAGGTGATGCCGGCCATCAAGCCGAACAGCACGCCACCGATGATCACGTTGTGGAAGTGGGCAATCAGGAACAGGCTGTTGTGCAGCACGAAGTCGGCTGGGGGCACAGCCAGCAGCACGCCAGTCATGCCGCCGATCACGAAGGTGATCATGAAACCAATGGTCCACAGCATGGGCACTTCAAAACGGATACGGCCACGGTACATGGTGAACAACCAGTTGAAGATCTTCGCCCCGGTGGGGATGGAGATGATCATCGTCGTGATGCCGAAGAACGAATTGACGCTGGCACCCGAACCCATGGTGAAGAAGTGGTGCAGCCACACCAGGTAGGACAAGATGGTGATCACCACCGTGGCGTACACCATGGAGGCGTAGCCAAACAGACGCTTGCTGCAGAAGGTGGCAACCACTTCGGAGAACACGCCAAACACCGGCAGCACCAGGATGTAGACCTCGGGGTGACCCCAGATCCAGATCAGGTTCACGTACATCATGGCGTTGCCGCCGAAGTCGTTGGTGAAGAAGTTGGTGCCGACATAGCGATCCAGCGACAGCAGTGCCAGCACAGCGGTCAGGATGGGGAAGGCAGCCACGATCAGCACGTTGGTGCACAGTGCGGTCCAGGTGAACACGGGCATGTTCATCATCTTCATGCCGGGTGCGCGCATCTTCACGATGGTGGCCAGCAGGTTGATACCCGATAGCAGCGTACCGACACCGGCAATCTGCAGTGACCAGATGTAGTAGTCCACCCCCACGTCAGGGCTGTACAGCAGGCCGGACAGCGGCGGGTAGGCCAACCAGCCGGTGCGGGCGAATTCACCCACGAACAGCGACATCATCACCAGCACGGCACCGCTGGCCGTCATCCAGAAGCTGAAGTTGTTCAGGAACGGGAATGCCACGTCGCGTGCGCCGATTTGCAGCGGCACCACAAAGTTCATCAGACCGGTCACCAAGGGCATGGCCACGAAGAAGATCATGATCACGCCATGGGCGGTGAACACCTGGTCATAGTGGTGCGGCGGCAGAAAGCCGGCGTTGTCACCGAACGACAAAGCCTGCTGTGCACGCATCATCACCGCGTCAGCAAAGCCGCGCAGCAGCATCACCAAGCCGAGGATGACATACATGATGCCGATGCGTTTGTGGTCGATGCTGGTGAACCATTCGCGCCAGAGGTAACCCCAGAGGCGGAAATAGGTCAGCGCGCCCAGCACTGCCACGCCACCGATCGCCACTGCGATGAAGGTGGCCAGCAGAATCGGCTCGTGGAATGGAATGGCGTCCCAGGTGAGACGGCCGAATATGAGCTTTGTTAGGTCGAGGTTGTCGAACATCGTGATTCCGGATGCCAAAAAATAAACGGCTCAGGCCGAAATGCCGGTATGAGCGGCGCGGGGAGAAAGAACTGGCTGGGCTAAGCCTCAGATCGGCTGGGTCGCGGCGCTAGCCGTTGAACCCAGAGGATCATTGACCGTGCACATGGCGCCCACATATTTGCGGTTGGTGGCGTCCACACCAATACGGTTGCGGGTCGCGGCATCCATCGAGGCAATGTTGTACTTGCCTTCCGGGCCGGCCACGCCACCCTGGGCATCGATGGCCATCATGTCCTTCATGCACATGCGGTTGCTTTCCACACAGCGGTTCAGGATGGCGTCATACAGGTCTTCGGACACGGAGGCATAGCGGTGCACCGGGTCACGGTTGCTGGGTTGTTCCAGCTTCAGGTAGGCGTCGCGGCCCAACGCGCCGCCGTCACCGGCTTTGGCGGTCTTGACCCACTGGTCGAAATCGGCTTCGTTCACGCCATGGAACTTGAAGCGCATGCCCGAAAAACCGGCGCCGCTGTAGTTGGCCGAAAAGCCTTCGTATTCACCCGCCTTGTTGATCACGGCATGCAGCTTGGTTTCCATGCCTGGCATGGCGTAGATCTGGCCGGCCAGCGCGGGTACAAAGAAGGAATTCATCACCGAGGAGGCGGTGATCTTGAAGCTGATCGGGCGGTCTACCGGTGCCACCAGCTCGTTTACCACGGCAATGCCTTGCTCGGGGTAGATGAACAGCCACTTCCAGTCCAGCGCCACGACTTCCACCACCAGCGGCTTGGTGTCGGCGGGAACCACGCGGTCCGCGTCCAGGCGTTGCAGCGGACGGTAGGGGTCCAGCGTGTGGGTGCTGATCCAGGTAATGGCGCCCAGGGCAATGATGATCAGCAGCGGTGCGCCCCAGATCATCAGCTCCAGCTTGGTGGAGTGGTGCCACTCGGGGTCGTAGGTAGCTGCGGTATTGCTTTTGCGGTAACGCCAAGCGAACACCAACGTCAGGATGATCACCGGAATGATGATCAACAACATCAGCAAAGTGGAAACAATGATCAGGTCACGTTGCTGAACAGCGATGTCGCCGGACGGGCTCATGAGTACGGCTTTGCAGCCACCCAACAAGGCGATGGCCGGCAACAGAAGCAATCCGCGGAGTTTTTTGAAGGAGGGCATGCCAGTCAGTTAGAAAGAGCGGAAACACAATGGGTTACGTATTTTCCCTGATATATGCGCCAAAAAACTGGGACATTTTGTCCTATGCATGTGGCAACATGTCCCTAACAGTGCGATCTCGCGACACCCGTCCGCCGCACAGTTTCAATATAGCAAGGAGAAAGTATGGTGCCAAGCATCGCGCAAGAATATCCCTCCACGCCAATACGTACTTCGGCGCCCGCGGGCCATTCAGATGGCCCCGAAGACCAGGGTCACGTAGCCCCCAGCGACATCGCTGTGGGAGTGGTGATAGGACGCACCTCCGAGTATTTCGACTTCTTTGTGTACGGCCTGGCCTCGGTGCTGGTGTTCCCTTCGGTGTTTTTCCCGTTCGATGGACGACTGGAAGGCACGCTGTATTCCTTCATTATCTTTTCCTTCGCATTCATTGCACGCCCCATCGGCTCGGCCCTGTTCATGGCCATCCAGCGGCGCTGGGGGCGCGGCGTCAAGTTGACCACGGCGCTATTCCTGCTGGGCATCTCTACGGCGGGCATGGCGTTTTTGCCGGGCTATGCCAGCCTGGGCTTTACCGCCATCGTGATGCTGTCGGTGCTGCGTTTCCTGCAAGGGATTGCACTGGGCGGCTCCTGGGACGGCCTGCCTTCGCTGCTGGCGCTGAACGCACCACCAAACCGCCGTGGCTGGTACGCCATGCTGGGCCAGCTGGGCGCGCCGATCGGCTTCATGGCGGCCAGCGGACTGTATTTGTATCTGCACTCCAGCCTGTCCTCGGTGGACTTCCTGGATTGGGGCTGGCGCTTTCCCTTCTACGTAGCCTTTGCCATCAACGTGGTGGCCTTGTTTGCGCGCTTGCAGCTGGTGGTGACCGATGAATTCACCCGTCTGCTGGAAGAGCGCGAGCTGGAGCCTGCCGGGACCATCGAGCTGTTGCGTGCAGAAGGCTACAACGTGTTTCTGGGTGCGTTTGCTGCGCTGGCTAGCTACGCGCTGTTCCACCTGGTGACGGTGTTCCCGCTGTCCTGGATCAATCTGCATGCCTCCCAGCCGGTGAACAGCGTGTTGGTGGTGCAGATCTTCGGTGGCGCCATCGGCATCGTTGGCGTGATTGCCTCGGGTCTGATAGCCGACCGCATCGGCCGGCGCAGCACCCTGGGCCTGCTGGCCTGCCTGATTGCGGTGTTCAGCGTGTTTGCGCCCATTTTGCTGGACGGCGGCCCGGCCATGCAGGATGCCTTCATCTTGATCGGCTTTGCACTGCTGGGCTTGTCGTATGGCCAGGCAGCTGGCGCCATGACCAGCAACTTCAGCGCCAAGTACCGCTATACGGGCGCGGCGTTCACCACCGACATGGCCTGGCTGATTGGCGCCGCCTTTGCCCCTCTGGTTGCACTGGGCTTATCTGCCCGCTTTGGCCTGGCCTATGTGAGTATTTATCTGCTGTCGGGCGCGATCTGCACCCTGGCCGCCTTGCGCGTCAACCGGGTACTGGCCGACCGCGACTAAAGCGTACGCGACACGGGCGCCCTTGCGGCGCTCGGCTAAGGCATAAAAATAGCTGCTAGCGCAGGAACTACCTGCACTAGCAGCTATATTTTTTGTAGCCCTAAAAATTAGACTGCAGCGCTGGCGTAGTTCTGTGGAAACAGCTTGCGCTCAATTAGCTCAATCAGGATGTGCAGCACCTTGATATGCAGCTCCTGCACCCGGTCAGCGAACTGGCCGCCAGGCGTGCAGATGTAGACCGTGCTCAAAGCTTCCAGTGCCTGACTACGCTTGCCACTGAGGATGATGACTTCCATACCCACTGCACGGGCGGCGGCGGCGGCACGCACCACGTTCTTGCTGGTGCCGCTGGTGCTCAGCGCCACCAGGCAGTCGCCGGGTCGGCCATGGGACTCGACATAGCGCGAAAACACCTGCTCGTAGCCCAGGTCATTGCCCACGCAGGTCATGTGGCCGGCATCGCTGATGGCGGTGGCGGCCAGGCCGGGGCGGTCCAGGCGGTAGCGGCCGGTCAGCTCCTCGGCGAAATGCATGGCATCGCACATCGATCCGCCATTGCCGCAGGAATACACGCGGCCCTTGTTTTCGAACACGCGTATCAGCAACTGGGCCGCATCTTCGATGGTGGCCAGCGCCACAGGGTTGCTCAACAGAGCAGTCAGTGCTGCCTGGGCCTCGGTCAGGCTGGCTGTGATGTGGTTTTGCATGGGCTCTCCTGTGGTGTGTGCGCCGGGGCGTTTGGCGGGCTGGCGACTATAGCCCAGGGCCGGCTTCCGCGTCGCGGGCGTGGTGGACGCGGTTGGTGACAGGCTTGCGAGCCACAAGAAAAATCATCGGCTAGCGCAGGTATTAGCTGCGCCAGCAGCTATTTAACGTATAGCAAGGCATCCATAAAAAAGCGGTGCATGCCACGCTTGCGTGGCATGCACCGTCAATGTAATCAGCCGATGGATGCGGCCCGATGCAGTCTGGCTGGCCTTGGGCTTGCCGGGGGCAGGGCAGGCCTAAAGCCGGCGGTGCAAACCGCATCAGGTCGCACCCATCGCGGCTCCCGCAGGAGCCGCCACGGTATCAATCGTTGCTGGCTTGAGAGAAAGTGCGGACCGTGCTGTAGGCATTGCCCACACCCGGCACTTTGCTCGCGACATAGCGGGCTTTGGATTCTTCACGTGGGCCTTGTGCCCAGCCGTGTAGGGTCACGGTGCTGCCTTCGGCGGTTACGGTGAGCTTCTTGGCTGCGTCGCCCATACTGCTGTCCAGGGCGGATTGCACGGCTCCGGCCAAGTCGGCATCGTTGGTGGCAGCGTGGGCGGGCAGGAAGGCGCCGGCGGTCAGTGCAAACAGGGCGGAAGCGGCGAAGCGGGTGAAAGTGCGTGTCATGGTGAATCCTTGTGTTGTTGCACCGTTGTCGGTGCGATGGAGTGATCTTCCCAAATCTGGCTGGTTTTTGTGTTTCGGCGACCCGTTAGCCGTATGACATCTGCAATCTAGGGTTAAACCCTAGGTGTCTCAGGTGCTGCGAAATTCATAGCTGCCGTCGCAGGTTTTATCTGCGCTATAGCCCTAAAAGATGCTTATTTAGCCAAGTGCCCCAGCGGCAAGACGCCGTGGCCCTTCACCTCGCCCAGCGAGAAACTGGTGTGCAGGTCTTTCACATTGGGCAGATTCACCAGCACTTGCCGGGCGAACTGGCTGAAGGTATTTAAGTCGCGCGACACCACCTGCAACTCAAAGGTGCCGGTGCCGCTGATGTAGTGGCAGGACACCACCTCGGGGATGTTGCGTATCGCCTCCTCCAGCCCCTGCAGCGCCGGGCCGCTGTTTTGCACCGCGTCCAGCCGTACAAAGGCCAGCACGTCCAGGCCGATCTTGTGGCGGTCTATCTCGGCGCGGTAACCACGGATATAGCCGGCCTCCTCCAGCGCCCGCACGCGCCGCCAGCAGGGCGCGGCCGACAAGCCCACGCGCTGGGCCAGCTCGGCGTTGGTCAGGCGGGCGTTGGCCTGCAAAGCATCGAGGATGGTGAGGTCAAACTTATCCAGCATGGATTCACTGTATCTGCGCAAGATCCTTTCGCGCAGTAGGGGAAACGAGGCAAAGAACGCAAACACTTACCGGGCTTGCAGGCATACACTTTTTCGCAAAGCGGAGCCCACTCCGTTGGAGACAAGCACGATGAATGCACCGTTGCCCGACAGCATCCGCAAGGCCCTGGAAAGTGCCTCTCTGGACGACAAGCCGCATAGCGGCTTGCGCCGAAGGCACACATACAGCGCGGGCGGCGTAGCCGGACGCACGGTATTTGGCGTCGAGCCAGGAGGTACGGTATGAACGCCCCGCTACCTGAACACATTCTCCAGGCCCTGGAAACGGTCACGCTCGACGACAAATACCGCCTGGAACACGGGCGCGCCTTCATGAGCGGGGTGCAAGCCCTGGTCAAACTGCCCATGCTGCAGCAGCTGCGCGACGTGCAGGCCGGGCACCACACGGCGGGCTTCATCAGCGGCTACCGAGGCTCACCGCTGGGCACCTACGACCAGGCGCTGTGGAAGGCCGAGAAATACCTGAGGGCGCAGAACATCGTGTTCCAGCCCGGCGTGAACGAAGAGCTGGCCGCCACGGCAGTCTGGGGCACACAGCAGCTGGGCTTTTCCCCCCCGGGCACCAACAAGTTCGACGGCGTGTTCGGCATCTGGTACGGCAAGGGGCCGGGCGCGGACCGCTGCTCCGACGTGTTCAAGCACGCCAACATGGCCGGCACCACAGCCTTGGGCGGCGTGATCGCGGTGGCGGGCGACGACCATATTTCCAAAAGCTCCACCGCCGCCCACCAGAGCGACCACATCTTCAAGGCCTGCGGCTTGCCCGTGTTCTTCCCCACCAATGTGCAGGAGATCCTGGACCTGGGCCTGCATGCGTTTGCCATGAGCCGCTTCTCCGGCGTGTGGGCCGGCATGAAGACCATCCAGGAAATCGTTGAGTCCAGCGCCACGGTGTGGGTGGACCCGGAGCGGGTGCACATCCAAATCCCCACAGACTTTCTGATGCCGCCCGGTGGCCTGCACATCCGCTGGCCCGACCACGCGCTGGAGCAGGAGGCGCGCCTCATGCACTACAAGTGGTACGCCGCCCTGGCCTACATCCGCGCCAACCGCCTGAACTACAACGTGATCGAGGGCCCCCACGATAGATTCGGCGTGATCGCTAGCGGCAAGGCCTACAACGACACGCGCCAGGCGCTGCTTGATTTAGGGTTAGATGACGCAACGTGCCGCCGCATCGGCCTGCGCCTGCACAAGGTCGCCGTGGTCTGGCCGCTGGAGGCCCAGCTGACGCGTGAATTCGCCACCGGCCTGCAAGAGATTCTGGTGGTCGAAGAAAAGCGCCAGGTCATCGAATACCAGCTGAAGGAAGAGCTGTACAACTGGCGCGCCGATGTGCGGCCGAATGTGCTGGGCAAGTTCAACGAGCCCGAGGGCGACCTCAGCGGCGGCGAGTGGTCCATGGCCAACCCGACCGCCAACACCTTGCTGCGCGCCAATGCCGACCTGTCGCCCGCACTGATCGCCCGCGCCCTGGCCCAGCGTCTGAAGAAGCTGGGTGTCGATGCCGACGTGACGGCCCGTATCGACGCCCACCTGGCCGTGCTGGACGCGCAAGACAGCGCCTTGCGCGCGCTCAGCCAGCGCCATGCGCCGGTGGCCCGCCTGCCCTGGTACTGCTCGGGCTGCCCGCACAACACCAGCACCGTGGTGCCGGACGGTTCGCGCGCCATGGGCGGCATAGGCTGCCACTTTATGGCGACCTGGATGGACCGCAGCACGGTGGGCTTCACCCAGATGGGCGGCGAGGGCGTGCCCTGGGTGGGCCAGCAGCCCTTCACCACAGACCAGCACATCTTTGCCAACCTGGGCGACGGCACGTACTTCCACAGCGGTTTGCTGGCGATACGCCAGGCCATTGCCGCCGGGGTCAACATCACCTACAAAATTCTGTACAACGACGCCGTGGCCATGACCGGCGGCCAGCAGGTCGGCGAGCGCCCGGAAGGTCACTCGGTTGTGCAGATAGCGCAGTCTGTGCTTGCGGAAGGCGCTATCAAAACCGTAGTGGTAACGGACGAGCCGGAGAAGTACCAGGGCGTGGCGCTGGCGCCCGGTGTGGAGGTCAAGCACCGCGACCTGCTGGACGATATCCAGCGTGCATTCCGCGAGATCCAAGGCACGACCATCATCATCTACGACCAGACCTGCGCCACCGAAAAGCGCCGTCGCCGCAAGCGCGGCACCCTGGTGGACCCGGCCGTGCGCGTGGTCATCAACGAGCTGGTTTGCGAGGGCTGCGGCGACTGCGGCGACCAGAGCAACTGCCTGAGCGTGGAGCCGCTGGAAACCCCGTTTGGCCGCAAGCGCCAGATCAACCAGTCCAGCTGCAACAAGGACCTGAGCTGCGTGAAAGGCTTCTGCCCCAGCTTTGTCACGGTAGAAGGCGGGCAACTGCGCAAAAAGCGCGGCGACCAGGCGGCATCGCCCTTCAGCGGCGGCCCGCTGCCCGAGCCCCACTGGGCCAGCACCGCCACGGTGTGGGGCATTGTGGTGGCCGGCGTGGGCGGTACCGGCGTCATCACCATAGGCCAGCTGCTGGGCGTGGCCGCGCACCTGGAGGGCAAGGGCATCGTCACCCAGGACGCGGCCGGCCTGGCGCAAAAAGGCGGCGCAACCTGGAGCCATGTGTTGATCGCCGACACGCAGGACAGCATCCGCACCACCCGCGTGGGCCAGGCGGCGGCCGACCTGATTTTGGGCTGCGACCCGGTGGTCACCGCCGCAGCGGAAACCCTGCTGCGCATGCGTCCGGGCCGTACCCAGGTGGTGTTGAACACGCACAGCGCACCCACGGCAGCCTTTGTGCACAACGCCGACTGGACCAACCCCGGCGAGGCCTGCGGGGCCGACATCCTGCAGGCCGCGGGGGCTGGCGGGGTGAGCAGTTTCGACTTTGACGCCGCCGCCAACCGCCTGATGGGCGACAGCCTCTACGCCAACCCCATGCAGCTGGGCTACGCCTGGCAAAAGGGCTGGGTACCGCTGCAGCTGGACTCGCTGCTGCGCGCCATCGAGCTCAACAATATGGCGGTGGAGGCCAACAAGACCGCCTTCGCCTGGGGGTGCCGCGCCGCGCTGGACCCGGCTGGCGTCGCGACGCCAGCCCAGCCCATTACCTGGCATAAGCGCGAATCGCTTGATGCGATGGTCCAGCGCCGGGTGGAGTTCCTGACGGGCTACCAGAATGCCGCCTATGCCGACAGCTACCGTACTTTTGTTGCCCAGGTGCGCCAGGCCGAGCAGCCGCTAAATTCCCGCCTGCCGCTGACCGAGGCCGTGGCCCGCTACCTGTTCAAGCTAATGGCCTACAAGGATGAGTACGAGGTGGCGCGGCTGCAGACCGACCCGGCCTTCCTGGCCCGGATTGGCGAGCAGTTTGAGGGCGACTTCCACCTGCACTACCACCTGGCGCCGCCGCTGCTGTCCCGCAAGAACGCCAAGGGAGAGCTGCAAAAGCGCAAGTTCGGCCCGGCCACCGGCTTGCTGCTGCGCTGGCTCGCCCGGTTCAAGGGCTTGCGCGGCACGCCGTTCGACCCGTTTGGCTACCAGGCCGAGCGCCGAGCAGAGCGTGCCCTGGTGGACGAATACCGGGCCAGCATTGCCCAGATGCTGCCGGTTTTGACGCCCGCCAACCATGCAGCGGCGCTGGCGCTGGCCCGCATTCCGGAGCGCATCCGCGGCTATGGCCACATCAAGCAGCGGCACCTGGTGGCCGCCCGGCTTGAATGGGCCACGCAGATGGCCACTTTTAACTTGAATACGAAATAGGCTTCTAGCGCTTTTATTACCTGCGCTGGAAGCTATATTAAATATAGCAACCCTTGGGCGGGTACGCCCGGCCTGTGCTCGGTTTGGGCGCAGCAATCCTGACGCATACAATCGGCGTTGCCCTCGCCTGGCGGGTTCGCGCTCGCCGCGCCCTGCCTGCGGGTTTTATTTTGTATTTCGAAGTTGGAGCCATTTGTGTTCATTTCCTCTGCTTTTGCCCAAACTGCCCCCGCTGCTGCAGCTGCTGGTGGCGACATGATGTCGTCCATTACGGGCATGCTCCCGCTGATCCTGATGTTCGTGGTGCTGTACTTCGTGATGATCCGCCCCCAGATGAAAAAGCAGAAAGAGCACCGCGCCATGATCGACGCGCTGGCCAAGGGCGATGAAGTCGCCACCACCGGCGGTCTGCTGGGCAAGGTCACCAAGCTGGGTGACGGCTTTGTCAGCCTGGAAATCGCCAACGGCGTTGAAGTACAGCTGCAACGCAGCGCAGTCGTCCAAGTCATGCCCAAGGGCACGGTTAAATAATTAGAAGCTGGAAGCGCAAGCGCGATCATGAATCGATACCCGGTATGGAAGTACGTGATCCTTCTGGTCGCGCTACTGGTGGGGACCATTTACACCCTGCCCAATTTCTTTGGTGAAGCACCCGCGGTGCAGGTCTCGGCGGCCCGCTCTTCGGTCAAGATCGACAGCACTACGCTAGCCAAGGTGCAAGAGGCCTTGGCCGCCAATAGCCTGACGCCCACGCTGGTCGAGATCGAGGGCAACTCGGTCAAGGCCCGCTTTGACTCCACCGACAGCCAACTCAAGGCCAAGGACGTGGTGCAAAAGGCCCTGGTGCCCGATGCCAACGACGCAAGCTATGTGGTGGCGTTGAATTTGCTGTCGCGTTCGCCTTCGTGGCTGACCGCCCTGCGCGCCGTGCCCATGTATCTGGGCCTGGACTTGCGTGGCGGCGTGCACTTTATGTTGCAGGTGGACATGCAGGCCGCGTTGACGAAGAAGGCCGAGTCGCTGACCGGCGACCTGCGCACCAGCATGCGCGATAAGAACGTGCGCCACAGCGGTATCAGCCGCAATGGCCAGGCGATTGAAGTGCGCTTCCGCGACAGCGAAACCCTGGCCGCCGGCAAGGCCGTGGTGCAAGACCAGTTCCCCGACCTGATCACCACCGATGCGCCCGACGGCACCGAATACAAGCTCACCGCCACCATCCGCCCCGAGGCCGCGCGCCGCGTGCAGGACCAGGCGCTGAAGCAGAACATCACCACCCTGCACAACCGTATCAACGAACTCGGCGTGTCCGAGCCGGTGATCCAGCAGCAGGGCCTGGACCGTATCGTGGTGCAACTGCCCGGTGTGCAGGACACCGCCAAGGCCAAGGACATTCTCGGCCGTACCGCCACACTGGAAGTGCGCCTGGTGGACGAAAGTACCGAAGCCGCCGCTGCAGCCGTGGGCTCTGGCGCCGTACCGTTTGGCGACGAGCGCTATCTGGAGCGCAGCGGCCAGCCGGTGATCGTCAAGAAGCAGGTCGTGCTAACCGGCGAAAACCTGACCGATGCCCAGCCCGGCTTTGAAAGCCAGACCCAGGAGCCCACCGTCAACCTGACGCTGGACGCCAAGGGTTCGCGCATCTTCAAGGACGTCACGCGTGAAAACATCGGTAAGCGCATGGCCATCATCCTGTTCGAAAAGGGCAAAGGCGAGGTCGTGACCGCACCGGTGATCCGTTCCGAAATCGCCGGTGGCCGTGTGCAGATCTCGGGCCGCATGACCACCCAGGAAGCCAGCGACACTGCGCTGCTGCTGCGCGCCGGCTCGTTGGCTGCGCCGATGGAAATCATCGAAGAGCGCACCATTGGCCCCAGCTTAGGTGCGGAAAACATCTCCAAGGGCTTCCACAGTGTGCTGTGGGGCTTCCTGACCGTGGCGGCCTTCATGTGCGGCTACTACATGCTGTTTGGCGTGTTCTCCAGTATTGCGTTGGCGTTCAACTTGCTGCTGCTGGTGGCCGTGCTGTCCATGCTGCAAGCTACCCTGACCCTGCCGGGTATGGCGGCCATGGCCCTGGTACTGGGTATGGCCATCGACTCCAACGTGCTGATCAACGAACGCGTGCGTGAGGAGCTGCGTGCCGGCGCCTCGCCGCAGGCCGCCATCCACGCCGGTTTTGACCGCGCCTGGGCGACGATTCTGGATTCGAACATCACCAGCGCTATAGTGGGTATCGCACTGCTGGCATTTGGCTCCGGCCCGGTGCGGGGCTTCGCGGTGGTGCACGTGCTGGGCATTGCGACCAGCATCTTCTCCAGCGTGTTCTTCTCGCGCGGCTTGGTGAACCTGTGGTACGGCCGCCAGAAGAAGCTCAAGAGTGTGTCGATTGGCACGGTGTGGCGTCCTGACGCTGCTGTTGAAACGAACGCCAAGTAAGGACGCGACACCATGGAGTTTTTCAAGATCCACCGCGACATCCCGTTCATGCGGCATGCCCTGGTGTTCAATATCATTTCCTTCCTCACTTTTGTGGCGGCGGTGTTCTTCCTGTTCTCGCGCGGGCTGCACCTGTCGGTGGAGTTCACTGGCGGTACCCTGATGGAGGTCAGCTATTCCCAGCCGGCTGACCTGACCAAGGTGCGTGCGGTCGTGGGCGGCCTGGGTCTGCAGGATGTGCAGGTGCAGAACTTCGGCACTTCGCAGGACGTGCTGATCCGCATGCCGGTTCAAAAGGGCGTGACCTCGGCCCAGCAAAGCGACCAGGTACTGACCGCGCTGAAAACCGAAGATGCTTCAGTGCAGCTCAAGCGCACCGAGTTTGTCGGCCCGCAAGTCGGCGATGAGCTGGCGGTTGACGGCCTGAAGGCGCTGGCCTTTGTGGTCGTGGGCATCATGCTGTATTTGGCCGTCCGGTTTGAGTGGAAGTTTGCGGTGGCGGCCATCTTCGCCAACTTGCACGATGTGGTCATCATCCTGGGCTTTTTTGCCTTCTTCCAGTGGGAATTCTCGCTGCCGGTGCTGGCAGCGGTGCTGGCCGTGCTGGGCTACTCGGTAAACGAATCGGTGGTGATTTTTGACCGCATACGCGAGAACTTCCGCCGCATGCGCAAGATGACGCCGATGCAGGTAATCGACAACGCGATCACCTCCACCATCAGCCGCACTATCATTACCCACGGCTCGACCCAGATCATGGTGCTGTCCATGCTGCTGTTCGGTGGCCCGACCTTGCATTACTTCGCGCTTGCGCTCACTATTGGTATCTGCTTCGGTATTTACTCATCCGTGTTCGTGGCTGCGGCGATTGCCATGTGGCTCGGTATCCAGCGAGAAGATCTAGTGAAGTCGTCCTCCAAGAAAGAAGATCCCAACGATCCCAACGCAGGTGCGACTGTCTGACCTGCTTTTGATGTATGGCCGCAGCCACTCCTTCTTCTGCTGACCTACAACTCGCTCGCACGGCGCGCGAGAGCTTTGTCACGGAGGCGTGCCACGGCCTGGAGGTCACCGCACGCGTAGTGGGGGCCCGGCTGACGACCCTGATAGAGGAAGTTCGTCCGGCGCGCGAGATGCAGGAGCGACGTGATGCCTGGACCGCATTCCAGCGCCAGGGGCGCGTGTGGGAGCAGGCAACAGCCAATGCGTGGCGCCAGGCATTAAAGCCACAGGCGCCGGCCTTGCCAGCGCGCAGCTCGTCCATGCAGTTCGAGTTGATGGGCGACGATGTGGTCGAAAACAAGATCCTGGCTTCGCGGCTGTCGCTTTCCATCCAGGATCGGCTGGCCGAGCCCTATGCCAATGCCAGTGCCGCCTTGCAGCAGCTGGAAGGGCGAGGCGAGCTCACCGCACAGGACCCTTTGCGCCCCGAGGTATTGATGCTGTTGTTGGTAGAGCAATGGGCGAGCTCTGGTCTGCCACGCAATACGCTGCAACTGGTCACCGATGTCTTGCAGCGTGAACTTGGCACACATCTGCTGGCGGCCTATGAGGCTTGCAACGCTTTCTTGTTATCCAGCGGTGTGGAGGTCCTATCAGATTTGCGTGGTCGGGTGAAGCGTACAGCCGCTGGTTCAGCGTCCGATGCACCTCGGTTCACTAAAGAGCCGCAGTTCCGCCCGGGAGATGAGGATTCTGAATGGGACGGAATGCATAGCGTGCCGTCTTCGTATTCAGGAGTCGGATTTACGGATGCTCGCGGCCCGGGCGCTACCACGAGGCCGTTTGGCACAGCAGGCAGCCCAGGCACTGCTGCGCAAGGTGTGACGAATAACCAGGGAGCTGCACAGCGTGGGCACCATCCGGCGGACGAAACCCGCATGATGACGGTGGCTTCGCCTATGTTGCGGGCGCGGCGTCGTGCCCAGGGCGTCATGGGCCATTTAAAGCGCATGCTGAGTGACCATGTGAGTGGCTTTGATGCCACCGTGGCGCAACCAATTTCACCGGCACTGGCGCGCGCCGTGGCGCGCCCTGAAGACGGAGGCAGTACCAGCCCCTTGCCCATCGGCATGATGTCCACCGGCCGCTACGAATATGGCCAAGCAGATGTTTCCCAGGCTGCGAACATTCTGCGCGAGCGCTCCAACCAGCTCAAACAGAAAGCCTCCACCGCCTCGGAAAAAGCCACCATCGAGATTGTGGCCCTGATGTTCCAGAGCATCCTGGCCGAAGAGCGTATCCCTCCGTCGGCGCGTGTCTGGTTCGCCCGTTTGCAGCTACCGGTGCTGCGTGTAGCCCTGGCTGAGCCCGAGTTTTTTGGTACGGTGGACCACCCGGCACGCCAGTTGATCGACCGCATGGGCTCTTGCGTCATGGGCTTCGATGCCAGTGCGATTGGCGGTACTGCGCTGGAGTCCGAGATTCGGCGTGTGGTGCAGGTGATCGAGCAGTATCCGGAAACCGGCCGCCGTGTGTTCCAACTGGTCTACGACGAATTTGTTCTCTTCCTGTCCAAGCACCTGACAGAAAAAGGCAGTACCCAGCGCTTGGTGACGCTGGCGCAGCAGGTGGAGCAAAAAGAAACCTTGGCCATCCAGTACACCATTGAGCTGCGCAATATGCTCAAGGACATGCCGGTGCGTGAGGAGATCCGCGAGTTCCTGTTCAAGGTCTGGGCCGAGGCTCTGGCACTGGCTGCCGTACGCAACGGCCGGCAGCACGAAGAAACCGTGGCTTTGAAGAAGGCCGCCTCGGAGTTGGTCTGGTCGGCCAGCGCCAAGCCCAACCGGGCCGATCGCGCACGCGTTATCCAGAGCCTTCCCATGCTGCTGCAGCGCTTGCGCCAAGGCATGGGTCTGCTGGGCCTGGATACGGCCGCGCAGGAAGGGCATATCAAGCGTATCAGCGATACCCTAGCCGACGCCTTCATGTCCAAGACCGAGGCCATTCCGCAGTCACGGCTAGAAGCCATGTCGGTGCATCTGGCGAATCTGGAAGACTTCTTCAGCGATGACGATCTGGGCGACCTGCCGCTGGACGCCGAAAATATTGAAATGATGCTGGGTATGGATGCCTCCAGCATCGATGTGATTGCTGATGGCGGCTCCAAGCCCAGCGAAGCCATGCTGGCCTGGGCGCAAGAGCTGCAACTAGGTCACTGGTTTGTGCTGGACCATAACCGCCAGGTCAACCGTGTGCAATTTGCATGGCGCAGCGAGCGCAAGCAGCTGCATTTGTTTGCCTCTATGGACGGGCATAGCTATTTGATCCAGGCGCGCCGCCTGGCGGCCTATCTGCAGGCCGGCCTGCTAGTTCCG
Source organism: Rhodoferax sp. SPJ21 (assembly GCF_058216335.1). NCBI lineage: Bacteria > Pseudomonadati > Pseudomonadota > Betaproteobacteria > Burkholderiales > Comamonadaceae > Rhodoferax > Rhodoferax sp. SPJ21. The sequence continues at coordinate 579,848 of NZ_JBYZMO010000002.1, read as the reverse complement.
CAGGAAGACGAGGCTCTGACCCTGCGCGCCACCCGTGACGCCCTGAACAAGCTGGACGCGAATCCCGAACGCCTCCTGGCCTGACACCTAGGCGCCACGCGGGGAGTCAGTGCGCGATACGCTCCGATGCGTCGTCGCAGAGTTCGTCCAGCACCAGGGCGTCGGGTTCTTCGCCAAAACTCCAGTAGACCATCAGGATGATGATTTTCAGGTCGTCCAGGCAGACCGGGTTATCACCCGTGGCCATGGCGCGGTCCAGCACGATTTCCCGCATGGCAGCTGGCAGCACCCCGGCATCTTCCAGAAAGCAGATGAAGCCCAGGCAATCCGCACCCAGCCTATCTTGCTCAGCCACCGAGTAGATGCGCATGCTGTCGAGCGTGGGCAAAACGGTAGGTGGCAAGTTGGTCAGCGTGCCCGGCGTGCGTGCGATCAGGGCCGGGTCTGTGCCCATGGCGGCCCGTTGCAGGCCATCCAGCCAGCGCATGGCGTCGGCGATTTCGTCTGCAGCAAAACCCACCGCGCTCAGTTTGCGTTCCAGCAGGGGGGCTTCGGGGCAGGCATCGCCCCGCCAGTAGTTCTCATAAACGAAAACAAGTACTTCAAACATGGACCCAATATAGCGCAGATCGGCGCCGTGCGACGGCGCGCGCGATCAGGTCGCCGCCATGCGCTGGAATAGTCCGCCCGGCAGGCGCGCGACGCGGTTGTCCAGCTCCAGTTCCAGCAGCTGCACCTGCAGGCTGGCGGTGTCCATGCCCGTGCGCGCCACCAGCGCGTCCAAGCTGACGGGGTCGTAGCCTAACGCGCTGAGCAAAGGATCTTTTGCGTCATTTTCGTCGCTAGCGCAGGCTTCATCTGCGCTGGCAGCTATGCTTTTGGAAGCAAGCTGGGGTTGAAGCTCGTCCAGCACGTCCTGGATGTTTTCCACCAGCTTGGCACCCTGCTTGATCAGCGCGTGGCAACCACGGGCTTGCGGTGACTGGATGGAGCCGGGAATCGCAAACACTTCTTTGCCTTGCTCGGCCGCGAGCCTGGCGGTGATCAACGAGCCCGACTGCAGCGCGGCCTCGACCACGAGCGTGCCTTGCGTGAGCCCGGCGATCAGGCGGTTTCGCTTGGGGAAGTTGGCCGGTAGCGGCGGTGTGCCCAGCAAGTATTCGCTGAGCAATACACCCTGCCGGGCAATGCGGTGCGCCAGTGCCAGGTTGCGTTTGGGGTAGACCCGGTCCAGGCCAGTGCCGACCACTGCCACCGTAGCCAACTGGTCGGCGTGTGCGCCCTCCAGCGCCCCCTGGTGGGCGGCGCTGTCCACACCCAGCGCCAGGCCGGACACGACGGTCCAGCCTGCCTGTGCGCATGCCTGCCCAAACTGCTGAGCATGCGTTTCGCCCTGGGCTGTGGGGTTGCGGCTGCCGACGATGGCTATGCTGCGCTGGTTGATGGTCTCCCACAGGTCGATGCGGCCCAGGACAAACAGCAGCAGAGGCGGGTCGGCCATGGCCAACAGTGATTCCGGGTAGAGCGCGTCACCCAGGGTGATGACGGCTCGCTGGCCCTGGGCCAAGTCGGCCTGCGCCAGCCAGCTCTCGGTGTTGTCCAACTGGGCGGCGGCATCGGGCGGCGGTAGCTGCAGGGCCTTGGCTTGCGCGGGGGTAACGAACTGCTCCAGCGAAGCTCTAGACTGTGTGAAAACGTCTTGGGGCAGGCCATAGGCAGCCAGCAGACGGCGCGCGGTTTCGTTACCTATGCCCGGCGTCATCACCAAGCGCAGCCACGCCGCCAGTTCTTCGCGCTCCATGCGTACTACGCTTAGCGCGGCGTGGTCACGCGGTCGCCAATCTTGACGCCCGACTTGATTTCTAGGATGAGTCCATAAGACAGCCGCTCGAATGGGCGGAACACCATCAGCAGGCCGTTGTTTTCGTCGGGCAGCTTGATGTCAGCTTTGCTGGGGTCGGTTTTGTCCATCATGCGCGGGCCATCGGACAGCAGCGACAGCACATGGCCGCGCTCTATACCGTCTTTGGTGCCACGGTTGATGACCACGATCTGGTTTTGTGCCGCATTGGTCACGGCGCTGCCGTAGACCGAAACAATCCGTCCATCGACGGCGCTGGCGGGTGCCCGTGGCACGAAATTCAGCAGCTCACGCTCGGGCTCGGTTACCAGGCGGTCACCAATGCTGATTTCCTCCTTGGTCGACACAATGTCGAGGCTGGCGGGGACAACATCCAGCAGTGGCTTGCCATCACGGTCTTTGTCCTTGGAAACTTGTGTGCTTTCGCTGGTCACCAATGCGGCCTTGCCGACGAACTGGGCTTCGTAGCCCAGGATTTCCTGGGTGCCGGGGTCCCTAAGAGGCGTGGCGTTGCGGAACACACGGAAGTTCAGGGGCTTGCCGCGCGCGTCGCTCAGCGGTGCGGTGGCTGGGCCACGTGCATAGGCGCGGTCGCCACGGCTCACCAGCACACGGTCTTCCTGGGTGGCGACGATGCGAGGGGCTTGCTCTAGCGTGGTGGCATCAATGATCAATGGTTCGGCCAGAAAGGGCTCGATCAAATGGGTCTTGAGTGTCGGCAGGGCGTTGTCCGAAAGCAGCTCGCTGCGTGTGCGCGGCGACAACCGCACGGTCTGGGCCACGTCGCCGGTTGGTACTGCGCCGGCCTGCAGCATGGCACGGCCGTCCTTCTTCACCAGACGCAGTTCCTGGCCAGGGTAGATCCGGTGCGGGTTACGGATTTCCTGCTGGTTCATGCCCCACAGTTCAGGCCAGCGCCAGGGGCTGGTCAAGAACAGGCCAGAAATGGCCCACAGCGTGTCGCCGGCCTTCACGGTGTAGCGGTCCGGGGCATTGGGGGCCAGGGCGCTGAGCGGTACACCAGCCTGGGCTACCTCGTTAGCAGTGGCCTGCTGGGTGGGTGAAATGGGGTAGTTCTGTGCCTGTGCAGTGGTACCTAGCATGCTGGCGCAAAGCGCCATTCCCGTCGATGCCAGGGCCCAACGTGCCCCCACTCCCGCCATCATGTATTTCATATGTTGTTGCACCACAAATGCCCGCCTGGTGGGCCGCTGCCCCGGCTGGAGCGGCTCCCTTGCAGGGCGGAAAACTTAGTCAAATTACGCGCGATTCTGCGCCCAAGCCCCTGCTTGGGCAACGAATATCCGGCACGGGCCGCTCCCCGTGTCCTAAAAGTAGCGAAAATAGCTACACACGACATACCGAATTCCAGACTGAACAGCCCCGGGCTTTTCGGCCTGGCTTTCAGTATGTCTTCGACATTTTCGGTGAGATTCCATGGCGCTACTTTCAATTCTTCAATATCCAGATCCCAAACTGCACACCTTAGCACGACCGGTTGCTGCGGTGGATGCACGCATCCGTTCCTTGATCCAGGACATGCTTGAAACCATGTACGACGCCAACGGCATCGGCCTGGCGGCGACCCAGGTGAATGTGCATGAGCGCCTGGTCGTGATCGACGTGTCCGAAGAGCGCAATGAGCCTCTGGTGCTGATCAACCCCGATATCGTTTGGGCCAGCGAAGAGCGCGTGGTGAACGACGAAGGCTGCCTGTCTGTGCCCGGTATCTATGACGGCGTGGAGCGTTCCACCCAGGTCAAGGTGTCGGCGCTGGATGGCGAGGGCGTGGTGCGCACCATCGAGGCCGAGGGACTGCTGGCCGTTTGCATCCAGCACGAGATGGACCACCTCAAGGGCAAGGTGTTTGTGGAATACCTGTCGCCGCTCAAGCGCAACCGCATCAAGAGCAAGATGCTCAAGACACGGCGCGCGCTGGGCAAGTCGGACGAGGCTTGATGCGCGTCATTTTTGCGGGCACACCCGAATTCGCCCGGGTGGCCCTGGAGGCCTTGCAGGCTGCGGGCCATGAGATCGTGCTGGCGCTGACCCAGCCGGACCGCCCCGCCGGCCGTGGCATGAAGCTGCAGGCCTCGCCTGTCAAGCAGCATGCGGTGGCCCATGGCATTCCCGTGGCCCAGCCGCGCAGCCTGCGCCTGGATGGCAAATACCCGGAAGACGCGGCCGAAGCCCAGCGCCTGTTGCAGGCTGCGCAGGCCGACGTGATGGTGGTAGTGGCTTACGGGTTGATCCTGCCGCAGTGGGTACTGGATTTGCCACGTACCGGTTGTTTGAACATCCACGCCAGCCTGCTGCCGCGCTGGCGCGGCGCAGCGCCGATCCACCGGGCCATAGAGGCGGGCGACGCCGTCACGGGCGTGACCATCATGCAAATGGATGCCGGGCTGGATACGGGCGATATGCTGCTGGTCGAGTCCCTGCCCATATTGGACAGCGACACCACCGGCAGCCTGCACGACAAGCTAGCGGCGCTGGGCGGCAGCATGGTGGTGCAGGCGCTGGCACAGCTACCCGACCTGGTACGTACGGTGCAGCCGGAAGAAGGTGTTTGTTACGCCCACAAGATAGAGAAGCGCGAAGCCGCGATCGACTGGACGCAGGACGCCAAGACCATTGTTCGCCGTATCCGCGCATTCAACCCCTTCCCCGGCGCGGCGACGCTGCTGGGCGGCGAGAGCCTGAAAGTCTGGTCAGCCTCGGTGTCGGATGCACCTGCACCCGTGGGACTGGTTTGTGGGTCAATTTGTGCTCTGACGCAGGAATACATTGCGGTAGTAGCTATGAGTTCTGTAGTACATATCCATGAATTGCAGCGTCCGGGCGGTAAGCGCTTGCCGGTGGCCGAGTTCCTCCGTGGGGCCGATGTACAGCTGGGCATGGCTTTTGAGGCGGTGGCGGCCTGATGTTCTTGCAGCGCGCGAACCGCATCCACGCCGAGTTCCGGGTGGGCGCTGCTGAGATGTGGCCGCAGGCGCCGGGAATGGCGGCCTGGGGCCTGATGACCGGCGTGGCCATGGCCAAATCTGGCATGGGCATGCTGGAGGCCTTGTTCATGGCCTTGACCGTGTTTGCAGGCAGTTCCCAGCTGGCGGCCACACCCCTGCTGGTGGCCGGCGCGCCGGCCTGGGTGGTACTGGCCACGGCGTTTTGCGTCAACCTGCGCTTCGTGGTGTTCAGCCTGCACCTGCGAGCCTACCTGGTGCATCTGCCCTGGCTGGAGCGCATCAGCCACGGCTATCTGACAACCGACATGACCTACGTGTTGTTCACCCGGCGCTTCCAGCACCCGGCGGAAGACGCCGCCGGGCGGCGCGCCCAGGAGGCCTATCTGGCGGGCAGCAACAGCGTCACCTGGGTTAGCTGGATGCTGCCCAGCATCGTGGGCATTGTGTTGGCCAACTTCATCCCCACCGCCTGGGGGCTGGGTTTTGCCGGGATTTTGTGCTTGCTGGGCATACAGTGCTCGCTGGCAACCACACGGCTGCGCCTGCTGTCGGCGGCGGTGGCTGCGATTGCGGCGGTGGTGGCCTATGCCCTGCCGTTCAAGCTAAATATCGTGGTGGCAATTGCGGTGGCGGTATTGATCTGTCTGGGCGCCGAGAAGCTGCGCCCAGCACCTGCCGGGACCGCCGCATGAACGCTGACATCGATTTCCACACCCTGGCCATCATCTGCGGCCTGGCCTGCGTGACCGTGTTGACGCGCTGCTTTTTCTTCCTGTCCAGCAAGAGCTGGAGCCTGCCCGCCTGGATGCTGCGCGGCTTGCAATACGCGCCGATTGCCGCCCTGTCGGCCGTGGTGCTGCCCGAGATCGTGATGGCGCAAGGCCATCTGATCACCACCTGGATGGACGCCCGCGTGTTTGGCGCGGCGGCCGGCGCGCTGCTGTATTTCTGGCGGCGCGACGTGTTGTTGACCATCGTGGCCGGCATGGCCGTGTACCTGCCGTTGCATCTGGGGTTAGGCTGGTAAGCCCAGCGTTCCTAAATCACCTTCTGAATCAGCGCGCCCTTGAACAGCACGGGGCCGGTGGGGCCTCCCTGCCCGGGTACGCCGCCCTTGGGCTCCAGGCTGATCGCCAGGGTCGGGATTTCCTTCACGTCGCCTTCGCCGGCCGTCAGTTGCAACAGCTTGTCGCGCCCCAGTACGCCCAGAGAGCGCGGGCTGCCCGCCGGTGGTAGGGCCCACAGCTGCAGAGATTTGTCGCCTGCCTCCTGGAAGCCTCCCACGCGTTGCAGCACCAGCTTATGGTTTTTGGGGTCGAAGGTCACCAACATGGATGCTGCAGCGGCGTTGTCTTGCAGCACCGCTACGTACTCGATTTGCGGTGCGGCCTGTATTTGCGTTTGTAGGGATGCAATCTGGCCGGTCAAGTGCTGCTGCTGGTTCAGGCCCACCACAACAGCCACCGCAGCTGTGGCAACGCCAGCAAAAGTTGCGCCGCGCCAGAGCAGCAGATTGCGCAACCAGCCGCCGGGGTCGGCCGGTGTCGTGACGGGGACGCGAGCGTTCAGCATGGCTTGTTGCTCCTGTTCGGCGCGCAGCAAGTTGTCTATGCGCGTCCAGACGGCGGCAGCGGGCGCTGCCTGCTGCTGGAGTTCGGCCACGCTGCCCAGGCGGGACTGCCAGATCAGCGCAGCTGCGCGCACGGGGGCTTGCTCGCGCGCCAGGGTTTCAAAGCGGCGGCGGGCGCCTGCGCGCAGGGTGCCCAGGGCGTAGCTGGCCGCCAGGCGGTCCAAGAGTTCGGGGTGTTGGGGAAGATGCATGGTTAGGTTCTCAGGCAACTCAGGCAAACCGCGCCATACACACGCGCAGTTGTTCCAGTCCACGGCGTATCCAGCTCTTTACCGAGCCTAGCGGCAGGCGCAGTTGCTCCGCCAGTTCGCTGTGGCTGAGGTCGCGCAGATAGGCCAGGCTGACCAGCTCGCGCTGGCGCTGGTCCAGCCGTGTCATGCACTGGTGCAGCGCCCAGGCCTGCTGGCTGGCCTGGGCCGTGTCCATGGGGTTGGGGCTGTCGCCGTCCAGCGTGTCCGCCAAGACCTCGTCCAGCTCCTGGGTGATGTTGCTGCGATCTGCCGTGCGGCGGCGCAAAAAGTCCAACCCGCGGCTGCGCACGATCAGGCCCATCCAGGCCAGGGGTGGACTCAGGGACGCCCGGTAGCTACCGGCCGACCGCCAGATGGTCATATAGGCTTCTTGCAGCACGTCTTCAGCCCATTCGCGTTTGCCCACAACCCGCATCGCCAGCCCGTAGAGCTTGGACGAGGTGTGCTCGTAAAGCTCTTTCAGCGCCGGCGCCTCCTGGGCGGCGATGCGGTCCAGCAAGGCCATAAGGGCGTGGTCCGGGTTGGCGGAAGAATTGGGGTCGTTGGGGTTCATGGAAGGGCATTGTGGGGCAGATGTGCATTGGCACGGTCTTGGCATGAATACGGAGCCGCAGTGTGTTTAGATGCACAGGCTTTAACTTGATTAAAAAAATCGGGTAATAACATCCACTTACATGCGGCCTGCGTATAGCGTATGGGAGCCACGTGTTGTGTTGGCCCAGTCCCCTATCTCCTTTCTGCAATGACTTTCCCTCTATGAGCACTATCCCTGGCAAGCCCGTACGCTGGCGTGGTTTGAGCCTGCGCCGCGCCGGTATCTGCGCTGCGGTGGTGGCCGTGGCCGGCGCCCTATTCTTGCTGGTGGACCAGCGTGTACAGGCCCAGTCCGTGCAACGCGGCCAGACGGTGTATGCGGCGCAGTGCATGGCCTGTCACAGCCTTGATGACAACCGTACCGGCCCCAGGCACCGTGACGTGTTGAACCGTCGCGCTGGCAGCGTGCCGGGCTTCGACTACTCACCCGCTTTGCGCAACAGCCATCTGGTGTGGACGCCTGAGCATCTATTGGCTTGGCTGAAGGACCCCGAGGCGTTGATTCCCGGCCAGGCGATGGATTTCCAACTGGAGCAAGCGCGTGACCGCGAAGACGTGGTGGCCTATCTGGCCAGTGTCAAAGTGCCAGGCCCGTAGACGTTTGCAGGTCTGGGCAGGCGAGCGGAATGCGCGCGGATGAGCCTGCTCTGTAACAAGCGGACCGGGGTGGCTTTTAGAATGCGCCACGCGACTTTTTTCACAACCAACCCAGCACTGCCATGAACGTCATCCGCTTCTCCGATCTCTGCGCCCAAGGCAAAGCCTCTGGCCAACGTGTTTTCATCCGTGCCGACCTGAACGTGCCGCAGGACGACAACGGTGCCATCACCGAAGACACCCGCATCCGTGCCTCCGTGCCCTGCATCCAGATGGCGCTGGCAGCCGGCGCTGCGGTGATGGTGACCTCGCACCTGGGGCGCCCCACAGAGGGCGCGTTTAAACCCGAGGACTCGCTGGCACCCGTAGCCAAGCGCCTGGGTGAACTGCTGGGCCGTGAAGTCCCCCTGCTGGCCAACTGGGTGGACGGCGTCACGGTCGCCCCCGGCCAGGTGGTGCTGTTAGAGAACTGCCGCGTGAACGTCGGCGAAAAGAAGAACAGCCCTGAGCTGGCAAAGAAAATGGCCGCCTTGTGCGACATCTTCGTCAACGATGCCTTCGGTACCGCCCATCGCGCCGAAGGCACGACCTACGGCATTGCCGAATACGCCAAGATTGCCTGCGCCGGCCCATTGCTGGCCGCCGAAATAGATGCCATCACCAAGGCCCTGGCCCACCCCCAGCGTCCGCTGGTGGCCATTGTGGCGGGCTCCAAAGTGTCGACCAAGCTGACCATCCTCAAGAGCCTGTCCGAAAAGGTAGACCAGTTGATCGTGGGCGGCGGTATCGCCAACACCTTTATGCTGGCCGCTGGCCTGAAGATTGGCAAGTCGCTGGCCGAACCCGATCTGGTGGACCAGGCCAAGGCCGTGATCGAAGCCATGAAGGCCCGTGGCGCCGCCGTGCCGATCCCGGTCGATGTGGTGACGGCCAAAACCTTCTCCGCTGATGCCGTAGCCACTGTGAAAGCCGCTGCCGATGTGGCCGATGACGACCTGATTCTGGACATTGGCCCACAAACTGCCGCCGCCTTGGCCACCCAACTGAAGGCTGCAGGCACCATCGTCTGGAACGGCCCTGTGGGCGTGTTTGAGTTCGACGCTTTTGCCCATGGCACCGAAACCATCGCCCGCGCGATCGCCGATAGTGCTGCGTTTTCTATAGCAGGTGGTGGAGATACCCTGGCCGCTATCGCCAAATACGGCATTGAAAACCAAGTCGGTTATATCTCCACCGGCGGCGGCGCTTTCCTGGAAATCTTGGAAGGCAAAACCTTGCCAGCGTTCGAGATCCTGCAAAAGCGCGCGGCCTGATCCTCTCACGAGCCCACCGCCTCGGCATTTTTGAATGCTGGGGCGGCTCTTCATGTTGCGGACACGCGGCGGTGTTCTACTCGTTCGCTACACACTGAATCTTTACTTGCCGCGCTGAGGGATCGCTAAACATGTTTGAGCTGTTTCATCCGCAGGCGCGTGGCGGCAATGTGTTCGCGAAAAAACCCAACCGCTGGGACCTGGCTCTGCTTCCGTTGGTGCTGGCCATTCTGCTGGCCCTGGCGTTTGGCGCCTCGCAGATGGCTCGCCCTTTCGCCATGGGCGAAGCGCTGGAAATCTCGCTGGACCCGTCCTATCTGCCCTATTACCTGCTGCGCACCATTCTGCGCATGTTCATTGCGCTGGGCTTTTCGCTGCTGTTCAGCTTTGTCTTCGCGGCGATAGCCGCAAAGTACCGCACGGCCGAGAAGGCCATGATCCCGATTCTGGACATTCTGCAGTCGGTGCCGATTCTCGGCTTCCAGGCGATTGCAATTGCGCCATTCATTGCACTCTTCCCGGGTAGCCTGCTGGGCGTGGAATGCGCGGCGATTTTCGCCATCTTCACGTCGCAGGCCTGGAACATGGCGTTCAGTCTGTACCAGTCGATCCGCACCGTGCCTGAAGAACTCAAGGAAGCGGCGCGGATATTCCGGCTGTCGGGTTGGCAGCGCTTCTGGCGACTGGAGTTGCCATTTGCCATGCCGGGGCTGCTGTGGAACATGATGATGTCCATGTCCGGGGGCTGGTTCTTTCTGGTGGCGGCGGAAGCAATTTCGGTGGCGAACCAGGACATCAAACTGCCAGGTATAGGCTCCTATATCGCGGTGGCGATCGAGGCAGAAAACGGCAAGGCCATCGCCTGGGCGATTGGGGCGATGCTGGCGGGCATTCTGTTGTACGACCAACTGTTCTTTCGGCCTTTGCTGGCCTGGGCCGACAAGTTTCGTTTTGAAGAGTCGCAGGGTGAAACCGCGCAGCAATCCTGGCTGCTGGACTGGATGCGCCGCAGCCGCTGGATGAGCGCACTGAGCGGCCAGTTCTGGAGCTTGTTACGCGGTGCGCTAGGCTGGTTCAGTGTGCGCCACGACGGAACCGCAGTTGAGGCGCGGCCACGCGTCCAGAACCCGCTGTGGCCGCGTATTTGGGATGGCGTGTTGCTGCTGATTGCCTTGCTGGCGGTGTACCGCCTGGTGGTGTTTGTGCACAGCGATGTGGGCTGGGGCGAGGCAGGCCATGTGGTGGTCTTGGGCTGCATTACCTTGTTGCGGGTCATGCTACTGATAGCGCTGGCCTCGGTCGTCTGGGTGCCGGTGGCCGTGTGGATTGGTCTGCGTCCGCAGTATTCGCAGCGGGTACAGGCCGTGGCTCAGTTTTTGGCGGCATTTCCGGTGAACCTGATGTTCCCACTGGTGGTGTTCGTCCTGGTGACGCTGCGCTTGAACCCCAATATCTGGCTCAGCCCTTTGATGGTGTTTGGCACCCAGTGGTACATCCTGTTCAACGTGGTGGCAGGTGCTGCAACCATTCCCAACGAGCTGCGCTTGGCTGCAGACAACCTGGGCGTCAAGGGCTGGCTGAAGTGGAAGCGCATTTACCTGCCCGCCGTGTTTCCCAGCTACCTGACGGGTGCCATTACCGCCAGCGGCGGCTCCTGGAACGCCAGCATCGTGGCCGAGTACGTCACCTGGGGCAAGACCACGCTGGTGGCCGATGGCCTGGGTAGCTACATCAAGCAAATGACCGATGCCGGCGACTTCCACCGCATTGCGCTGGGCATTGGTGTGATGTGTATTTTTGTGATGTTTTTAAACCGATTCTTCTGGCGCAAGCTGTACCTGCTGGCCGAAGACCGCAGCCGCTAGAGGAGCCAAGATGGGCAAGAACCTACTCATTGAACTGGGCGGCGTCGCCAAGTCATTCCTGGCAGCCGACGGTACAGCCCGCACGGTGCTGGACAAGGTGGACTTCCAGCTAGCGGAGGGCGAAATAGTCGCCTTGCTCGGCAAATCCGGCTCGGGCAAATCGACTCTGCTGCGCATCATGGCCGGCCTGATTCCGGCCGACCACGGCCAAGTCAGCTACCGCCAGAAGCCTATTTATGGCCCTGTGGCCGGCATCGCCATGGTGTTCCAGTCGTTTGCGCTGTTTCCCTGGCTGACAGTGCAGCAGAACGTGGAGCTGGGTCTGGAGGCCCAGGGTGTGGCGCCTGACGAGCGCGAAAAGCGTGCCGATGCGGTGCTGGAGATGATTGGTCTGGCTGGCTTCGGCGGCGCCTTGCCGCGCGAGCTGTCGGGCGGCATGAAGCAGCGCGTGGGGATTGCGCGCGCGTTGGTGACTAACCCCGACATACTGTTGATGGACGAGGCCTTTTCCGCCCTGGATGTGTTGACTGGCGAGACCCTGCGTAACGACATGCTGGAGCTGTGGGACGGCGACAAGATCCCCACCAAGGGCATTCTGATTGTTTCGCACAATATCGAAGAGGCCGTGATGATGGCCGACCGCGTCATCATCCTGTCCAGCGACCCAGGCCGTATCCGGGTCGAGGTGAAGATTGATTTGCCACGCCCGCGCGATGCCGACGGGGTCGAAGTCCGCGCCCTGATCGACGAGGTTTACGGCCTGATGACCATGCGCCCGGCACAAGAAGTTGCACCTGGCATGCCGACCACCCTGCACCTGGGCTATCGCTTGCCGGAAACCGACATTACCCGTATCGAAGGTGTGCTGGACCTGCTGGCCGATACACCGTTTGACGGACATGCCGACTTGCCGCAATTGGCCGAAGAGTCCGAGCTGGCCGATGAAGAGCTTTTCCCCACCTATGAGGCCCTGGGTATGCTGGGCTTGGCCCATGTGGACAAGGGCGACATCATGCTGACTGCGCTGGGCCGCAACTATGTGGAGGCGGACCAGGCCCAAAAGCAGGAAATCTTCGGCCAGCAACTGTTGACCCATGTGCCTCTGGCGGCGCATATCCGGCGCAGCCTGGAAGACGAGCCGTCTGGGAATCTGGCCGAAAAGCGCTTCCTGGATCTGCTGGAGGAGTTCATGGAGGCCGACAAGGCCAAGCGCGTGCTGGAGGTGGCCATTGAGTGGGGGCGCTATGGCGAGGTCTACAGCTACGACTACCACACGGGTCGATTGACGTTGCCAGAGCAGTCCGAGGATTGAGCCCAGGTTGTGCAGGGCTATCCGTCAAGAAAAAAGCGCCCATCGGGGCGCTTTTTTATGGGTGCTTAGAAACGCCAGCCCAGACCGACACCGTACAAAACGGGATCAATTTTGAAGGTGCCCAATTTGGCGCCGCTCGCGCTGACGTCGGTGCGGATGTAGACCTTCTTAACGTCAAAGTTCAAATACAAATTTTTTGACAGTGGAATGTCTACGCCGGCCTGCAGCGCGGGGCCAAAGCTGCTCCGATCTACATCGACGCCGGCAGGCAGATCGACTGCACTGATGCGGGTGTAGTTGAGGCCCGCACCCACATAAGGCTTGAAGCCTGCGGCGTTGAAGTGGTACTGCAGCGTCAAGGTGGGTGGCAGGTGCTTGAAGCTGCCAATCGCGGTGCTGCCGGCACTCAGAGTTTGTTTTTGTGGAACAGTGAGCACCAGCTCGGCGGCGATCTGCGGCGTGAAGAAGTAGCTGATGTCCACTTCGGGCAGCCATTTGTCATTGATGCTCAGTGAGAGCGGTGTGCTGTCACCATTGCTGCTTTGAAGGTACACGGCACGGGCACGTACCAGCCAGGGGCCCTCGGTGGTGGATTGGGCGAAAGCCGAAGCCGAAACCATTGCACACAGGGCGGCAGCAAGCAGGGTCTTATTCATGATTTTCTTTCGATCACGGTAGCGGGGATATTCCCAGCCCTGATTACAAAAGAGTCCGCCGCTGGCCACTTTGCGCCTGGTCAAAGTGGCTTAACGTGGCAATAGGCCCTGCTTGCGCTATATCAAATGTGGGTCTGATCAGGTCACTGCGTGGCGCGGCGTGCTGGTGGAGTTGCCGGCAAAATCGGTCCAGCAATTGCGCGTCAGGTCGTACAGCTTGCAGCTACGGGCAGTCTGAAAGTACCAGCGCCAGGAGAATGCCTGGATGATGATGCGTCCTGGCAGCAACTCTTCCAGCGTTTTCTGGGCTTCTTTCAAGCGGTACAGCGGAATGCTCATATCCACGTGGTGGGCCGTGTGCTCCATGATGTGGTGCATCAGTGCGCCTATATGGAACGAGAAGGTGAGGTGCACCGTGGTCGATACGAAGGGCTGTGCCTTGGCCCAGGTGGCGCGGTCACCATGCCAAGACACCTTGGTATGGGTATGGTGCACATACACCACGAAGCCGATCATGGAGAACCAGAACAGCAGCGGCACGATAAAGCCGGTGGCGATGAGCAGGGCCAGTGATTGCTGCGTCACCAGCGCAGCCGTGGTGATGGCAGCCAGCCACAAAAGTCCGAAGCTGGAAATCAGCACGCAATCCCAGGTGAAGATGGAGCGCTGAGTGCCCATGCTGGACTTGCTGGGAAAGAACATGCGACGCCACCATATCTCCACGATGTAGTAAAGGCCGGGTGCCCAGCCGCTGCGGTAGATGCGCTGCATGAAGCGCTGCAGGGGCGACAAGGCCTGGTATTCCTCGGGTGTCAGTGGTGCCCAGACGAAGTCCACGCCCTTGAGGTTGGTGAAGCCATGGTGCACCACGTTGTGGCCCACATCCCACAAGCTATAGGCCGTCAGCGAAGGCAGGAAGGCGATACGTCCCAGCCATTTGTTCAGGCGGCGGTGGGGCGTCAGGCTCTGGTGGCAGCCATCGTGGCCGATGATGAAAAGTCGCCCAATCACGAAGCCCGCTACCAGACCGCACAGCAGTTTGAGCCAGGGCGATGCCAGCAGCACCGTGGCACTGAGTGCCGCCGCAAGCAAGGCGTAGTCCAGCGCGAGCAGGAACAAGGCCCTCAAGGTGGTGCGCTGGGAGAGTGGAATCAGCCAGGAGCGTATGACTTTGCGGTGTGGCAGTGGTTCACCCGGAGGCAGTGGACTCGGAAGATGGGGTGTACTGTGAATGGAAGAGGTCATAGGGAAAACACGGGTCAGGAATCTGCACGCGGCACACGGTGGTGGCGGCAAACGCAAAAGTTGCGTGCCATGATACTAGCCGCGCGGGATGAATTGCCTCTGACCAGGATCAATACAGTGTGCAATAGAGTTGATGCGCCCATTTTGAGCGAGCCGAAAGGCTCTAGCTTAGCGCCCGCTGAGGGCGGCTCAGGCTGTAACCTTTTGGTAACTTGTTTCATGTAAAAATCGAAACTAAATTACATACCCGGAGACTTATCCCATGCCCCGCCTTGCTACCAAAATCGTTGCCACCTTGGGCCCAGCCTCGAATAGCCCGGAAATCCTGGAGCAACTGATCCGTGCAGGTGTGAATGTTGTACGGCTGAACTTCAGCCATGGCAAGGCACAAGACCATATCGATCGCGCCATGATGGTGCGTGAAGCCGCCAAGCGCGCCGGCGTCGAGGTGGCCATCATGGCCGACCTGCAAGGCCCGAAGATCCGCGTTGCCAAGTTTGCCGAAGGCAAGGTCATGCTGGAGCCTGGCCAGAAATTCGTGTTGGATGCAGCCCGCGCCGAACCCGGTGACATCAATGGCGTTGGCCTGGACTACAAAGAGTTGCCCCGCGAGGTGAAGTCTGGCGATGTGCTGCTGCTGAACGACGGTTTGATCGTCATGACCGTGGAGTTTGTGCGTGGCGAAGCCGTGCACACCGTGGTGAATCTCGGCGGTGAGCTGTCCAACAACAAGGGCATTAACAAAAAGGGTGGTGGCCTGACCGCCCCTGCGCTGACCTCCAAGGACATGGAAGATATCAAGACCGCGATGTCTTTCCAGGCCGACTACGTGGCCGTCAGCTTCCCCAAGAACGCGACCGACATGGAAATGGCGCGCCAGCTGTGCAATGTGGCTGCAGCCGAATACCGCCACAAACCCGGCATGATCGCCAAGATCGAGCGCGCAGAAGCCATTCCGCTGCTGCAATCGATTCTGGACGCCAGCGACGGCATCATGGTGGCGCGCGGCGACTTGGCTGTTGAAGTGGGCAATGCCGCTGTGCCAGCGCTGCAAAAACGCATGATCCGCATGGCGCGTGCCAGCGACAAGGTGGTGATTACCGCCACCCAGATGATGGAAAGCATGATCACCAACCCCGTGCCGACCCGTGCCGAGGTCAGCGACGTGGCCAATGCGGTGCTGGACGGCACCGATGCAGTGATGTTGAGCGCGGAAACCGCGGCCGGCAAGTTCCCGCTGGAAACCGTGCTGGAAATGGCCAATATCTGCCGTGAAGCCGAAAAGGCCGAATACGGTGAGCTGGAAGCCGACTTCAAGGGCAAGACTTTTGAACGCATCGACCAGTCCATTGCCATGGGCGCACTGTTTACCGCCCAGCATCTGGGCGCCAAGGCGATTGTGGCCATGACCGATAGCGGCTCTACCGCCTTGTGGATGAGCCGCCACAGCATCCACGTGCCTATCTATGCCCTGACGCCTCGTCTGGCCACCCAGCGCAAGATGTGCCTGTACCGCAATGTGCTGCCGTTGCTGATGGACGCCAGCAGTGACCGTGACACGGCGTTGGGCCAGGCAGAGCGCCATTTGACGCAGCGCGGCATCGTGCAGCGCGGCGACATTTATGCCATTACCTGCGGTGAACCCATGGGCGCCCCTGGCGGCACCAATATGCTGAAGATCTGCCAGGTCGGCTAAACCTTTTTCGCCCTGCCGCCGGGTTTTCAACCCGGCCCAACGCCCGCTTCCTGCGGGCGTTTGTGTTTCCAGGCCCCAGTCGTTTTAGTTCGGCTGTAAAACTGTTGTTTCAAAATGAAAAAAGCGGGTGTTTGCCAAGGCTGGCCCGTGTTTTGCAAATCGTTTGAAGCAAGGGCACGGCTAAAATTAAGAAAGTTACCAAGCGGTTACGAAGGAATTGCTATCCGTACCAGCCTCGATTGGCCGCCTTGTCCTGATTTTTAACTCTCTGGAAGCACCCTATGGCACTCGTCTCTATGCGTGAATTGTTGGACCATGCCGCCGAAAACGGCTATGGCATCCCGGCTTTCAATGTCAATAATCTGGAGCAGGTCCAGGCCGTGATGTCGGCCGCGGACGAGGTGGGCGCTCCCGTCATACTGCAAGCCAGTGCGGGTGCGCGCAAATATGCTGGCGAGCCCTTCATCAAGCATCTGATCCAGGCGGCACTGGAAACCTGGCCACACATTCCCCTGGTCATGCACCAGGACCATGGCCAAAGCCCGGATGTGTGCCAAGGCGCGATCAACCTGGGTTTCAGCTCTGTGATGATGGATGGTTCTTTGCATGCCGACGGCAAAACCATCGCCAGCTACGACTACAACGTGGAGGTTACCGCCAAGGTGGCCGCCATGGCCCACAGGGTGGGTGTAACCGTGGAAGGCGAGCTTGGCTGCCTGGGCTCTCTGGAAACCATGAAGGGCGACAAGGAAGACGGCCACGGCACCGATGCCACCATGACCATGGACCAACTGCTGACCGACCCTGAGCAGGCTGCCGACTTCGTCAAGCGCACCCAGATCGATGCCCTGGCCATTGCCATCGGCACCAGCCACGGCGCTTACAAGTTCACCCGCAAGCCCACGGGCGACATTCTGGCGATCTCACGCATCAAGGAAATCCACCGCCGCATTCCCAACACCCACTTGGTGATGCATGGCAGCTCCAGCGTGCCACAAGAGTTCCTGGCCATCATCCGCGAACACGGTGGCGACATGAAGGAAACCTATGGCGTGCCCGTCGAGGAGATCCAGGAAGCCATCAAGTACGGCGTGCGCAAGATCAACATCGACACCGATGTGCGCTTGGCCATGACGGCGGCGATCCGCAAGTACTTCACGCAGAACCCCGACAAGTTCGACCCGCGCGACTACCTCAAGCCAGCGCGCGAAGCGGCCAAGCAACTGTGCAAGCAGCGTTACCTGGAGTTCGGCTGCGAAGGCCAGGCCGCCAGCATCAAGGGCGACAACCTGGTGGTGGTGGCCAGCCACTATGCCGAAGGGCGCCTGGCCCAAGTGGTGCACTGAAACACCGCCTAGCCCAGTTACGCAGAAGGCTGTATCGCCGACAATCTGCTTGCGACCCCTGCGGTTGCGGGCAGATTCAACTCACTCTAAGGAAACACCATGGGCTTACTGGACTCGGTTCTCGGCGCGGTTTTGAACAACAGCCAACAGCAACAACAGCCTCAGGGCGGCGGGCTGGGTGGCATCATCGGCATGCTGGCCAGCAACCCGCAGCTGATCCAGGCGGTCACGGGCATGCTGGGCAATAACAGCCAGCTCGGTGGTTTGGGCGGCCTGGTGGAGAAATTCCAGCAAGCCGGCCTGGGCGATGTGGTGGGTTCGTGGATCGGTTCTGGGCAGAACCAGCCGATTTCGGCCGATCAACTCTCCAGCGTGCTGGGCTCGGATGCACTGTCTGGTCTGGCCGCCAAGCTGGGCGTAGATCCATCCGAGGCCGCAGGGCAACTGGCACAGGTGCTGCCAGGTCTGGTAGACCACCTCACCCCCGCCGGCCAAGCCCCGCAAGAAGGGCTGGGCGACAGCGGCGATTTGATGGGAGCTTTGAGCGGAATGCTACAAAAACTGTAACTGCCGGCGCAGGCGCTATCTGCGCAAGCGGTCTTTTTCTTTAAAAGAAAATGACCGCTTTTTTTATGCGCTGGGGAACTTCGAAATGACCTGCGCCACCGCTGCGGTGAGTTTCTTGGCATAGGGCACGTGCAGGAATTCATTCGGCCCATGGGCATTGCTTTTCGGGCCCAGCACGCCGCAGACCATCATCTGAGCCGTTGGGAAGCCTTGCGACAGCATATTCATCAGCGGAATCGTGCCGCCCTGGCCTATGTAGCCGCAGGGTGCGCCAAATTGGGCTTGCGATGCCGCATGCAAAGCCTGTTCGAACCAGGCTGCGGTGCTGGGGGCGTTCCAGCCGGTGGCAGCGCCTTCGGGGTGGAAGGTCACACGCGCCTGGTAAGGGGCGTTGTCTTCCAGTAAGGTTTTGAGTTGCTGCACGGCTTGCGGCGCATCCACCAGCGGCGGCAGGCGCAGCGACAGCTTGAATGCGGTGTAAGGGCGCAGCACATTGCCGGCGTTCTTCAGCTCGGGCAGGCCTTCGGCGCCGGTCACGCTTAGCGTAGGCGTCCAGGTACGGTTCAAAAGGGCTTGCACCGGGTCGGTGGTGGTCGGCAGGGCGAAGGCCGTGGAGCCGCCGCAGTCGTAATGCGCCCAGGGGAAGCGTTTGTAGATTTCATCGCCCAGGATGGCGGCGGTGGCCTGGGCCTGGGCCAGCCGGTCGGCGGGGACTTCGCAGTGGAAGCTGGCGGGCAGCAGGCGGCCGGTGGTGCTGTCTTCTAGCCGGTCCAGCACCTGGCGCATGATGCGAAAGCTGGACGGTACCAGGCCGCTGGCGTCACCGGAGTGGATGCCTTCGGTCAGTACCTCCACCTTCAGCACGCCGCTGGCCATGCCGCGCAGGCTGCTGGTCAGCCACAGCTGGTCGTAGTTGCCAGCGCCAGAATCCAGGCAGATCACCAGGGCCACGTCCCCCAGGCGGTTGTTACCGGGAGCACGCAGCGCATCCACGTAAGGCAGTAGGTCGTAAGAGCCACTTTCTTCGCAGGTTTCGATCAGACCCACGATGCGCGGGTGGGGCAGCTTCTGTTCTTTCAGCGCTTGCACGGCAGCGATACTGGCGTAGATGGCGTAACCATCGTCGGCACCGCCCCGGCCATAGAGCTTGCCGTCTTCGTACTTGGGTGTCCACGGTCCCAGGTCGTTGCGCCAGCCGCTGAACTCGGGTTGCTTGTCCAAGTGGCCATACATCAGCACGGTTTGGGCGGTGGTGGTTTGGCTGGCGGCCACTTCGAAGAACAGCACTGGCGTGCGACCTTCCATGCGGATGATTTCCAGCTTCAGGCCTTCTACTTTTTGCGCTTCGACCCAGCTGGCGGCATTGCGCAGCACGGTTTCCAGGTGGCCATGGGCTGCCCAATCGGCATCGAAAGCCGGCGACTTGGCTGGAATCGCAATGTAGTCACTGAGCTGCGGCACGATGGCTTCGTCCCAGCGCTGGCTCACCTGGGCCAGAGCCTGTGCTGGATTGAGGATAGAAGGGGCTACGCGGGCGTTCATGGCGGATCCTGGAAGCAGCAAAAGCCTTATTGCACCACAATGCCGGCCCCAGCGCAGTGGTAGCACCTGGTGCCTGGCTGGGCGGTCAAGCGGCCACGAATTCCGCCACCTCGGCCAGCACCGCCGGGTCTTGCAGGATGCGCCGGTGGCCCAGGCCCTGGGTCGCCACCAGTCGGGCATTCTGGATCGCCTGGCTATAGGCCAGGCCGTCGGCAAAGCGGTTGACCCGGTCGCCGCGGTCGTGCACCACCAGGGTCTGGGCGCGGATGCGCGGGCCCACCGCAGCTGGCTCCAGCTGGGTCAGCACAATGCCTTCACGGGCTTCCAGGCGCTGTTCTAGCCTGGCGCGCAGGGCTTCCCGCAGACCAAACACCTGGGCGAACTGGTGGGTGTACTGGCGCGGCGAAGCCAGTGGTGCCAGCAGCACCAGTTTGGCCGCCGGCAGGCCGCGCGCCATCGCAAAGGCAGCTGCATTGGCGCCCAGCGAATGCGCCACCACGGCCCGCAATTGCCGTCCTTCTTGCAGCAGGCGGGCACTCACATACTCCATGGCCCGGGTGAACTGCGGCAGATTGCTGGTCTGGCCGGCGCTGCGGCCGTGGGCCGGCATCTCTACCAACACCGGGCGCAGGCCTTGTTCCGCCAGAGCCTGTGCCAAAGGCAGCATTTGGGCCGCATGGCCGCCCCAGCCGTGCAGCAGCAATACGCAGGGGGCGTCGGGGGTGGCAGGCAGGCTGTAGACCGTCAGGCTTGCCTCCTCGAAGGCCCAGCGTTCGGTCTGCCAGCCTGGGCCCCAGGTGTGTTTGCGGCCCAGCCATTTGAGCGGTAGTGGCGTACCGAACAAGCGGTAGGCCGATCGCAGCGCGAGCGACGGCGAAACCTGCTGCATGGCGCGCAAACCCCAGCGCAGCCAGCGGGTCATGGCATGGGTGTCGTAATAGCTCAAAGCGGCTGGCAACGTGGCATCGGTCATGGTGAGCTCCTTTGTGAAATAAATAGCACAGACGTGCGAAATTTGAATAAAAAAACGGGCGCCCGCTTAGGGTTCAGGACTGGTAGCTGGCAACCAGCCGGGTCCAGCTGGTCTGTGTGCGCTCGATGGCACGCGGGTCGCGCATGAAGCGGGCATCGTGCAGCAGGCCCATGACCAGGCCGTACAACTCGCCTACCAGTTGCCCGGCATCGGTGTCGGCCCGCAACTGGCCTAGCGTGATGGCTTGCTGCACGGTGCGACGCAGTGCCGTGCGCCAGCCGCTGATGGCTTGCACCAGGTGGTCGCGCAACTCGCCTTCCCGGTCATGCAGCTCAAAGGCACCCGCAGTAAAAATGCAGCCACTGCGTACCTCCACCTGGCAGACCCGCAAGCTCCAGCGCCGCATGATCTCGTTCAGCCGGGGCAGTCCCCGGGGGAGCTGCATGGCGGGCACAAATACGTCGGCCAGAAAGCGGTGGCCATATTCATCAACGACTGCTTTTTGCAATGCCTCGCGCGAGCCGATGCGCGAAAACACGCCGCTCTTGGACAGGCCCACGCGGTCTGCCACGGCTTGCAGGCTGATCGCTTCCAGGCCCTGGGCGGCTGCCAGTTCCATGGCTGCGCCAACGATGGTGGCGCGGGTGAGTTCGCTTTTCTGGGTTTTTGCATCCATTCCAAAATATTAGCACGACTGTGCGAAATTTGAGTGGATGCGGCATTAAGTATTTGCCTGCACGGGTTTGTACCGGTACCGGTTCTGCCAGCCGTACCTATAGTGGCGTAGCACATAACTGACATGTTAGCGTGCAATCGAAACCTGTCTTACACCTGCCACCCTTCGCTCCATGCTTAAAAACCTGTCGCCCCTGCTGTCTGCCGACCTGCTGCACATTCTTGCCTCCATGGGCCATGGTGATGAGATCGTGCTGGCAGATGCCAACTTTCCCGCCGCCACGAATGCCAAACGGCTGGTGCGCTTGCCGGGCGTGGACGCGACACGGGTGCTGGATGCCGTGCTGTCGGTGCTGCCCCTGGACAGTTTTGAGCCCCACGCTGCCTTCACCATGCAAGTGGTGGGGGACGCCAGCGCCGTGCCGCCCGCCGTGCAAGATTTCACCCAGACCTTGCAGCGCCATGGCGAGCAGCCACCGGCCTCGTTAGAGCGCTATGCGTTCTATGCCCGCGCGGCCCAGGCCTTCGCGGTCGTAGCCACCGGTGAAACCCGGCTGTACGGCAACATCCTGCTCAAAAAAGGCGTGGTGGGTGCGTGATGGCAACCGTCAGCCCAGAGCCCACCAGCCAGCGTGCCCGCGCTTACCAGGGCTTTACCCAGCAAATTCTCAGCGGCAGCATCCGGCCCGGCCAGTTCGTCTCGCAGCGCGAGTTGATGACCCTGCTGGACATGCCACTGGGCGCGGTGCGCGAGATGATTCCACGTCTGGAGGCTGGCGGCCTGGTCAAAACCGTGCCACAGCGTGGCCTGCAGATCGCCCATGTGGACTTGAAGCTGGTGCGCAACGCCTTCCAGGTGCGTAGCCTGATCGAGCGTGAGGCGGTGCGGCATTTCACCAGCAGCGTCAGCGACGCCGAACTGGAGGCCATCACCGCCAGCCACCAGGACATCCTGCAGCGCGCCAGCGCCGACCAGCCCGATGCCACTCTGCTGGACGACGCCCAGGCGGTGGACTGGGGCCTGCACGACCGCATGGTGGATGCGCTAGGCAACGAAATCATCTCCGAGATCTACCGCGTGAACAGCCTGCGCGTGCGCCTGATCAAGCTGGAGCAAAGCGTGATCACCCCGGCCCGCCTGATACCCGCCATGCAGGAACACCTGCGCTTCATCGCCGCCTTGCAGCAGCGCGACGCCGTTGCCGCAGAGCAATTGCTGGAGGTGCACCTGGACAGCGCGCGCCACCGCGTGCTGACGGTGGACCATCCCATCGCCTAACCCACTCACAACCGACCCACAGGAGCACTTTTTTGACACACGCTATCAAGGGCCTGTGGCCCGCCTTGTTGATGCCTTTCGACGCCAGCGGCCAGCTCGATCTACCACGTACCCTGGCACACATCCAGCGCATGCTGGCGGCGGGCTGTGACGGTGTGACGCTGTTCGGCACTACCGGCGAAGGCCTGTCGTTCAGCATGGCCGAGCGCAGAAGCTTGCTGGAGGCGGTGCTGGCCAGCGGCGTGCGCCCCGACCAGATCGTCGTCACCATCTCGGCCTGTGCGCTGGCCGAGGCGATTGAACTGGGCCGCCACGCGATCGCGCTGGGCTGCACGCGCCAGCTGCTGATGCCGCCGTTCTTCTTCAATCACCCGCGCGAGGCGGGCGTGGTGTCCGCCGTCAGCCAGGTCATCCGTGGCATAGGCTCGGACGATTTGCGCGTGCTGCTGTACCACTTCCCCTCGCTGAGCAATGTGACCTTCACGCACGCGGCGGTGGCCGAGCTGATGCGCCTGCATCCGAAGCAGGTAGTTGGCTTCAAGGACAGCGCGGGGGACCTAGCGCATTCGCTGGACACCATCAAGGCATTTCCCAAGCTGGCGATTCTGGTCGGCTCTGAAGCGCATATTGCGACTGCCATGCGCGCCGGCAGCCCGGGCTCCATCAATGGCTTATCGAACCTGGCACCGCATCTGATCAGCCGCGTCATGCGCAACCCCGAGGCCGCGTCCGCTGCCGACGAGGCGCTGATCCTGGACCTGCTGAAGCTGCTGAGCCTGATGCCGAACATGCCCTTCGTCAGCGCCTACAAAACCGCCTTGGCTGAGCAAACCGGTGACGACACCTGGCTGAACGTGCGTGCCCCGCTGACCCCGCTGGATAACACCGAGGCGCAGGCAGTGCGTGCCGCGTACCGTGCGCTTGGCCTGAACGCCGCAACTCTGTAGAACAAAAAGTAGGAGACAAAGACATGACACGTTCCATCCCTCGCCGTACCGTCTTGCAGGCCGCAGCCGGTGCCACCGCGCTGGCCGGCTTACCTACCACCCAAGCCCAGGGCGCCTTCGACTGGAAGCGCTACAGCGGCCAGAGCATCGAGGTGCATCTGATCAAAAGTCCGCGCGGCGAGTTGCTGCAAAAGTACCAAAAGGAATTCGAAGAGCTGACCGGTATCAAGGTCGGCGCCGAGCAGGTGCCCGAGCAGCAGTCGCGCCAGAAGACGGTGATCGAGTTCAATTCCGGCAAGACCAGTTTTGACGTGGTGCACCTGAGCTACCACGTGCAAAAACGCCAGTTCGCCAAAGGCAAATGGATGGAGGATTTGCGCAGCATGTTTGCCAATGCGGCGGCCCCTGATTTCGACCTGAAAGACTTTTCGTCAGGCGGCATGTTCTACGCAACCCAGAGCGACGGCCGCATCGACAGCCTGCCGTTCAACCTCGACCCCTGGGTGCTGTACTGGAACAAGGAACTCTTCGTCGCCAAGGGCGTGGCCTACCCTACCAGCTATGCCGACATCGTCAACGCAGCGAAGAAGCTGCATGACCCGGCCAATGGCGTGGTGGGCTTCGTCGGGCGCGGTTTGAAGAATGCCAACGTGCCTTTGTGGACCGGCTTCTTCCTGGGCTTCGGCGGGCAGTTCTTCGACGCTTCGGGCAAGCTGATGACCGATTCGCCAGAGGCCCTGGCCTCGGCAAACATGTACCGCGACCTGCTCAAAAACACCGGCCCAGCCGGTGTGGCTGGCTACAACTGGAACGAGGCACAAAGTCTGTTTCTGCAAGGCAAGGCTGCGATGTGGATCGACGGCTCGGGCTTCGCGCCGCCGTTGGAAGACGCATCCAAGTCCAAGGTGGTGGGCAAGGTCGGTTACGGCATCTTGCCGCCCGGCCCCAAGCTGCAGGTATCGCCCACCTTTGGTGACGGCATCGGCGTATCGGCCTATTCCAACAAGAAAGGCCCGGCCTGGTACTACATCCAATGGGCGACCGGCAAGGCCATGCAGGCCCGCATGTTGGCGACCGCATCCGGTGCGCCGGTGCGCTTGTCGGCCTACTCGAATGCCGAGGCAATAGCCAACCTCAAGGTACCGCCAGAGTGGCTGTCTGCAGTGGCGGGCTCGCTGAAGATTGCCCGCCCTGGCCTGCCCATCATCGAGCCGGTGAACGAGTTCCGTGATGTGTTCGGCATAGCGCTGAGCAACATGCTCAGCGGCAGCGACGTGGCGGCCGAGCTGAAGAAAGCCACGGCAGACTTCGCCCCGGTGGCGGCCAAAGCCGACGCCTGATCCGGCAGCCCGCGCACCTTAGCGCGGCTTGTTTTCACCTGTCCCTTGTGTGCGCTCTTTGCAGCGCACGTGGAGTCTGTTGGCATGCGCAAGCTTTCGCCTTTTTTATGGTTCATCCTGCCGGCCGTGGTGGTGATCACGGCGGTGATCGTCTTCCCCTGGATGTTCACGCTATGGATGAGCCTGTTCGACTGGAAGATCGGCTCCAAAGCCACGTTTGCCGGCCTGGGCAATTACGCCGAATTGATGGGCAATACGCGCTTTCTGGAGTCGATTGCCCATACGTTGATCTTCACCGCGCTGGCCGTGGCGGGGCCGCTGGTGCTGGGCACCGCCGCCGCGCTGGTGTTCAACCAGAAGTTCGCCTGGCGCGGATTTTGGCGCGGTGCTTTTGTGCTGCCCATGATGGCTACGCCGGTGGCGATTGCGCTGGTGTGGGTGATGATGTTCCACCCGCAGCAGGGCGTGCTGAACTACCTGCTGTCCCTGGTCGGCATAGGCCCGAGCGAGTGGGTGTATTCGCCCAAGCTGGCCATTCTGTGCCTGGTGATGGTGGACGTGTGGCAATGGACACCACTGGTCATGCTGATCGTGCTGGGCGGCCTTGCCTCCTTGCCCACCGACCCATTTGAGGCCGCCTACATGGAGGGCGCCAGCCGCTGGCAGACCTTCCGCCACGTCACCTTTCCGCTGCTGTTGCCCTTCATTTTGGTGGCTGCCGTTGTGCGGCTGATCGACGCGCTGAAGACCTTTGACACCATCTACGTCATCACCCAGGGCGGGCCGGGCACGTCAACCGAGACCATCAACATCTACCTGTACCTGCAGGCGTTTTCCTTCTACCAGATAGGCAAATCGTCGGCCGTGGTGGTGGTGTTCTTTGTCTTGGTCGTGGCTCTTTCCATGCTTCTCTTCTGGCTACGCGAGCGTTCCAAATATTATGAATAACACCCGTGACCGCCTACGCGACAAG
Organism: Rhodoferax sp. SPJ21; assembly: GCF_058216335.1. Classification (NCBI taxonomy): domain Bacteria; kingdom Pseudomonadati; phylum Pseudomonadota; class Betaproteobacteria; order Burkholderiales; family Comamonadaceae; genus Rhodoferax; species Rhodoferax sp. SPJ21. Next base: position 554,220 of record NZ_JBYZMO010000002.1, on the reverse strand, counting down.
CTGCTGCTGGGCTTGTGCGTTTTCCTGCTGGTGTCTCCCGCTATCAGCTTCTTTGTATGGATGCTGTCGCTGGCCTTCAAGAACGAGGTGGACAACCTGGCCTACCCGCCGGTGTTCATTCCCAGCCCGCCCACGTTGGACAACTTCGTCAAGGTGTTCGACAGCGGGCCGTTCTTCCAGTACCTGCTGAACAGCATCATGGTCTCGGGCACGGCGACTATCGTGGCCTTGTTGATCGGCGTGCCTGCCGGCTACGGCGTGGCCCGCATGAAGGCGCGCAAGCTGCTGATGGTGATCCTGATCGCCCGCATGACGCCGGCCATCAGCTTCCTGATTCCGCTGTTCACGCTGTTCCAGGCGCTGGGGCTGACGGGTACCTTGGCGCCGGTGATCATTACCCACTTGGTGATCACCGTGCCCATCATGGTCTACATCGTGTCGGGCTACTTCGAGACCTTGCCCATCGAGCTGGAAGAGGCTGCCGTGGTCGATGGCTGCTCGCCCTGGCAGCGCTTTCGCCATATCGCCCTGCCGCTGGCGCGCCCTGGCATCACGGTGGCGGGCATTCTGGCCTTCATCTTTTCGTGGAACAACTTCATCTTCGGCGCGGTGCTGGCTGGGCGTGAAACCCGCACCCTGCCGGTGGCCATCTACAACGTGCTGACCTTCGAGCAAATCGCCTGGGGCCCGCTGGCTGCGGCGGCCTTGCTGGTCACCTTGCCGGTGCTGATCCTCACCTTGCTGATCCAGAAAGAAATCGTTGGCGGCCTCACTGCGGGTGGCGTCAAAGGTGGTTAATCCCTTCTTCAGAGCATAAAAATCCATGGCATCCGTAACCCTCTCCGGCATTGAGAAATCCTTTGCCAATACCCAAGTCATCAAAGGCGTGGACATCTCCATTGGCGACGGGGAGTTTGCCGTCTTCGTCGGCCCCAGCGGCTGCGGCAAATCCACTCTGCTGCGCATGCTGGCCGGGCTGGACGCACCCAGCGCAGGCCAGATCCGCATAGGTGACACGGTGGTCAACGACCTGCCGCCCAAGGAGCGCGGCATCTCCATGGTGTTCCAGACCTATGCGCTGTACCCGCACATGACGGTGGAGGCGAATATGGGCTTCGGCCTGATGATTGCCGGCACGCCCCAGGGCACCATCGCCAGCAAGGTGGCGAGTGCGGCCAAGATGCTGGGCCTGGACAAGATGCTGGACCGCCTGCCGCGCCAGCTCTCCGGCGGCCAGCGCCAGCGCGTGGCCATGGGCCGGGCCATGGTGCGCGACCCGCAGGTGTTTTTGTTCGACGAGCCGCTGAGCAACCTGGACGCCAAGCTGCGCGTGCAAATGCGCACCGAAATTCGCGCCCTGCACCAGCGGCTGAAGACCACATCCATCTACGTCACCCACGACCAGATCGAAGCCATGACCATGGCCGATCGCATCATCGTGCTGCGCGACGGCAAGGTAGAGCAGATCGGCACGCCGGCCGAGCTGTACGACCGTCCCTGCAATAGCTTCGTTGCCACCTTTATCGGCTCGCCCGCTATGAATATAGTAGCTGGCAGCGCAGATAATACCTGCGCCAGAGCCGATTTTGGCGGTCAGGTTCTATTGGAAGACCGGTTTGCCAACCTGGGCCAGCGCCGGGTGCTGCTGGGCTTGCGGCCCGAGCATCTGCAGGTGCGCCCGGCGGGCGAGGCCCACGGCATACCTTGCGAGGTGAAGGTGGTGGAGTTCAGCGGTGCCGACACCTTGCTGACCTGCGAAGCCCAGGGCCAGCCCATCCAGGCCCTGGTGCATGACCGCTTGCTGGTGAAGTCGGGCGACAACATCACGCTGGCGATTGCTGCCGAGCGGGTTCACTTGTTTGACGAGGCCACGCAGCAGCGCTTGTAGTTCAGCCGAGCTTGCGGACGATGGCCGCCAGCTTTTTCACCGCCGCCTCCATCTGCTCCACCGGCACCTGGGCGTAGCCCAGCATCAGCCCGTTCCACACCGGGCCGCCACCGACAGCGTGGGCGCTCAAGGGGTGGGCGACTATGCCTTTTTGCAGCGCCTGGGTGCTCACAGTCACATCGGAAATGGCGGCGTCCAGCACCAGCGCCAGATGCATGCCGGCCGAGCCACCGTGCACGCTGCCCACATCGCCCAGCTGCCGTTGCAGCGCGCTGCGCAGTGCATCACGCCGCTGCCGGTACAGCCTGCGCATGCGGCGCAAATGGGTGGCGAACTGGCCGCTGCGTAAAAACTCCGCCAGGGCCAGTTGGTCGGCGGCGCGGCCACGGGGCACCGACTGCGTGACCAGGCGCTGCAGCGGCTCCACCAGGTTCTGTGGCACCACCATGAAGCCTATGCGCAGCGCCGGGAACATGGTTTTGCTGAAAGTGCCCAGGTACAGCACCGGCGCGTCCGGCTGCAGGCCCTGCATCGCGGCCAGCGGCGGGCCGTCATGGCGAAATTCGCTGTCGTAATCGTCCTCGATCAGCAGCGCGCCCGCAGCCTGGGCCTGCCCAATCAGCGCCAGCCGCCGCGACAGGCTGAGCACGCTGCCCAGCGGGTACTGGTGCGACGGTGTGGCGTAGACCAGCTTGGGCCCATGCTGGCGCCAGTCGGCAGCGCTGGGTGCCATGCCCTCGGTATCCACCGAAATGCCGTGCACGCGCAGCTCTGCCGCCCTGAACGCAGTGAGTGCGCCCCGGTAGCCGGGGTTCTCCAGCCACACGGTGTCGCCCGCGTCGGCGAAGGCGTGGGCGCACAGGTCCAGGCTGCTCTGCGTGCCGTCGGTGATGAAAACCTGGCGCGCCTCGCAGACCACGCCGCGTGAGGCGCGCAGATGCTCGGCAATGGCCTCGCGCAGCGCGGGTTGGCCCGCTGGCCCGCCGTAGTTCAGCTGCACGGTGGACATGCTGCGCCAGGCCTTTTCTACCAGGCGCCGCCAGGCTGGCAGCGGGAAGTCGGCCAGCGCCGGCACGCCGGGCACGAAGGCGCCCATCAACTGGGCTTCGGGCAGGGGTTCGGTGGTTTGGGCGCGCCGCGACAGGCTGGGTGACGGCTGGGCCGGGCGGGCGCGTGGTGCGGCGCGGGCGACGGCCATGTCTGCCACCACGGTGCCGCGCCGGTCTGGCTGCACATAGCCTTCGGTAGCCAGTTGCTCGTACGCATACAGCACGGTGTTGCGCGACACGCCCAGGTCGCCGGCCAGTTGCCGCGTCGCCAGCAGGCGCGTACCGGTGCCCAGCGTGCCGTTGCGGATGGCCGCGCGCAGACAGGCATGCAGCAGGCGCTGGCGCGACCAGCCTTGCTGCGCATGGTCTTGGCTGAATTGCGCGAACAGCACGGAGTAGTCCATCGTGGCCCTAGAAAATGAAGCGGTAATGGTTCTAATTTTGGAACCACAAAAAATTATAGTGCGCAGCCTTTTACTCAATTCTTAGAAACCTGCCCCATGACCGACACCGCCGCCGCACCGCCCAGCGCACGCACCCGCATCCGCCGCGTGGCCGAGAACGCCGATTACCAGCGCAGCACGCTGCACGCCCTCATCGACGCGGCCTATGTCTGCCACATCGCCTTCGTGGACGACAAGGGCACGCACAACATACCCACCGCCTGCTGGCGCGAGGGCGAGCATTTGTACATCCACGGCTCGAACGGCGGCCGTCTGCTGAAGCTGCTGGGCACGGGCACCCAGGCCTGCGTGGCCATCACCCATGTGGACGGCCTGGTGCTGGCGCGCTCGGCCTTCAACCATTCCATGAACTACAGATCGGCCATGGTCTACGGCAGCTTTGAGCGGGTAGTGGAAGACGCCGACAAACGCGCTGCGCTGGACGCTTTCATGGACAAGCTGGCGCCGGGCCGGAATGCGCAAGTCCGCCGTGGCAATGACAAGGAATTCGCCGCCACCACGGTGATGCGCATCGCGCTGACGGAAGCCGTGTGCAAGGTGCGCACCGGCCCGCCCATCGACGACGCGGAGGACATGGACATTCCGGTGTGGACCGGCGTGTTGCCGCTGGTACAGACCCACGCCGCTCCGGTGGTGGACGCACCCGGGCCCGGCGAGGTGCCGGCGTATGTACAGCAGTGGCAGACTGCTACTTTTTAGATAGCTGCCCGCGCAGGTGAAACATGCGCTAGAGGCTGATTTTGTGCATAAAAAAAGGGCGGACCTTTCGGTCCGCCCATCTCAGGCTCAGGCTCAGGCCTGGCGTGGCGCTTCGGCGTAGTGGTCAAACTGCATGGTGTAGCTGGCCCGCCCAGCGGTCAGCGCACGCAGATTACCGATGTAGCCAAACAGCGTCTGCAGCGGCACCATGGCGCGCACGACTGCCGCGTTGCCGCGTTGGTCCTGGCTGCGCACATGGCCGCGCCGGCGGTTCAGGTCGCCGATCACGTCACCCACGTGGTCCATGGGCGTGGTGACTTCCACGGCCATCACCGGCTCCAGCAGCGTCGGCCCTGCTTCGCGCAGCGCCTGGGTGAAGGCAGCCGCACCGGCCACCTCAAACGCCAGCGTGGACGAGTCCTTTTCGTGGAAGCTGCCGTCTTCCAGCGTGACCAGCAGGTCCACCACCGGGTGGCCGGCTAGCACGCCGGCCAGGGCTGCGCGCCGCACACCTTGTTCCACACTGGGGATGTACTCCCGGGGGATTACACCGCCGGTGATGGCGTTCTCGAAACGCAGGCCTGCGCCGCGCTCCAGCGGCTCCACGCGCAGCGCCACTTCCGCATACTGGCCCGGGCCGCCGCTCTGCTTTTTGTGCAGATAGCGTACGTTGGCCGCACGGGCAATGGTCTCGCGCATGGCCACCTGGGGCGGGCCGGTGTGCACCGTCACGCCGAAGCGGCTGCGCAGCTTCTCCAGCGTCACCTCCAGCTGCAGCTCGCCCACGCCGGACAGCAGGGTCTGGCCGGTGTCGGCGTCCTGGCCCAGGCGCAGGCTGGGGTCTTCGTCCACCAGCGTGTGCAGGCCGCGCGAGAAGTTGTTTTGCTCGTCGCGCGAGTGCGGTTCCACCGCCATCGAAATGACAGGTTCGGGCGCGTGGATTTCCTCCAGCACCAGGGGCTGCGCGGGGTCGCTCAGCGTGTGACCGGTCTTGCTGCCTTTGAGCCCTGCCACGGCCACGATGTCACCGGCTTGCGCCAGCGCCAGCTCCTCACGCCGGTCCGCGTGCATTTGCACCACGCGCGACAAACGTTCGCGCTGGCCGGTGTTGGCGTTCAGTACCTGGCTGCCCGCATGGGCTTCGCCACGGTAAACGCGTAGATAGCTCAGCGTGCCATGTTCGTCGTGCACCACCTTGAACACCAGCGCGGCAAAGCCGTCACCGGGTGGCAGGTCGTTGTTGCGGTCTTCGGGCGCGGGCAGGTAGTCCACCACCGCATCCAGCAGCGGTTCCACGCCTTTGTTCTTCAGCGCGGCGCCGCCCAGCACGGGCACGAAGGCGCCGGCCAGTGTGCCCTGGCGGATACATGCGCGCAGCTGCGCTTCCGACAGTTCTTCACCGTTCAGATAGGCGGTCAGCAGCGCGTCGTTTTGCTCCACGGCGGTCTCTACCAGCGTGCGGCGCGCAGCCTCCACGGCGGCCTGCATGTAGGCGGGCACGGGGCCGCGTTGCAGCGTCGGTTTGCCTTGGGCATTGGGCGGCCAATAGAGGGCTTGCTGGGTCAGCAGATCGACCACGCCGCTGAACTCGGCTTCTGTGCCGATGGGCAGCTGTAGCACCAGGGGTTTGACGCCCAGGCGTTCGGCCATCATCGCCACCACGCGCGCGAAATCCGCGCCGGTGCGGTCCAGCTTGTTGACCAGCGCAATACGCGGCACATGGTATTGGTCGGCCAGGCGCCAGTTGGTTTCGGTTTGAGGCTCTACGCCGGCCACGCCGTCGAACACCACGACCGCGCCGTCGAGCACGCGCAGCGAGCGGCTCACCTCGATGTTGAAGTCGATGTGGCCGGGCGTGTCGATCAGGTTGATCTGGTGGCCGCGCCAGGCCACGGTGGTGGCTGCGCTGTTGATGGTGATGCCGCGCGCCCGCTCCTGCGGGTCGTAGTCCATGGTGGCGTTTCCGTCGTGTACTTCACCGGTACGGTGGATTTCACCGGTGGTGAACAGCACCCGCTCGCTGACGGTGGTCTTGCCAGCGTCTACGTGGGCGATGATGCCGATGTTGCGAAGTTGTCGCGCATGTGTGTTCGTAGTCATACGATGTTCCTTAAAGACAAAACCCTGGCCCGCTTGTCGCTGGCCAGGGTTTTCAACGGTTGTTTCCCAACCTTGAAAAAATCCCGCAGCTAGCGGTTTATGTCTTGCGCAGATGCGATGGCACCAATGGACGAGCGCAAGCCCACCATCCACTGGTGCGGATGAATTGTGGCGATCAGCTTGTCAAAGGTACGCATAGAAACTTTCTTAAAAAACACAGGCCCAGAAAACAAAAAACCCCGCGCAAATTGCCGGGGTTGTGTGGGTTCCGGCAAGGCGCATAAGCCCTCCGAAAAATCGGAAGGCGTTTAGAGGATCAAAGCTTGGGTGCTCATGTGCATGGTCGCAATTATAAAATTTTCTGTAGGTTTTGTCTTTGGGCGCTTATGTTTCAATAGCAATGTGCTATGTAACATTCAAGGCGCGATCTTTTCCAGGCAGTAGCCCAGACCGCGCACGGTGGCGATGCGGATCGGGCCTTTCTCTATCTTCTTGCGCAGCCGGTAGATGTAGACCTCGATGGCGTTGACGCTGACCTCTTCGCCCCATTCGCAAAGGCGCTCGATCAGCTGCTCCTTGCTGACCAGGCGGCCGGCGCGCTGCAGCAGCACCTCCAGCAGGCCCAGTTCGCGGGCAGACAGCTCGACCAGCTTACCGTCGATGGTGGCCATGCGCCCTGCGTGGTCGTAGACCAGCGGGCCGTGCTGGATGCTGCTGCTGGCGCCACCTGCGCCGCGCCGCGCCAGGGCACGCACCCGGGCCTCCAGCTCCTGCAGCGAAAACGGTTTGGCCATGTAGTCGTCGGCCCCGTAGTCCAGGCCCTTGACGCGTTCTTCCACGCTGTCGGCGGCCGTCAGTATCAGCACCGGCAGCGAGGAGCCCCGGGCGCGCAGCCGCTTCAGTACCTCCAGCCCATGCATCTTGGGCAGGCCCAGGTCCAGGATCAGCAGATCGAACTCGCGGTTGGTCATCAGTGCGGCGTCGGCTTCGCTGCCACTGGAAACATGGTCTACAGCAGCCCCTGAGGCCCGCAGCGCACGCAACAGGCCATCGGCCAATACCTGGTCGTCTTCCGCAATCAGAATGCGCATTTTTTTTGTCTCCTGAACCCCTCCATTTTGTACCCAATGGCTTGTCTCAGGGATACCACGGGGCCGGCTTTGCCGGACCGTTGGTATCGCCCCCTGCAAGGGGGGTGGCGGAGCGACACACAGTGCGCGCAGCCTGGGGGTGTGCCTATGTTTAGGCCGCGTAGGCCTCTAGGCCCAGCGATACCACGGTCGCTACGTCCTGGCCCACGGCAGCGCGGAATTCGTCTTCCGTCTGGGCCACGGCGTCGCGGTAGGCCTGTAGCCAGGCCAGGCCGGTGGCGGTGAACACCACGCGGCGGGCGCGGGCGTCCAGCGGGTCGGGTTCGCGCGCCACCATGCCCCAGGCGGCGCACTGGTCCACCAGGTCGCCCATGGCCTGTTTGCTCATGCCGGCCTGGGCGGCTAGCTCGGTCAGGCGCGCGCCCTGCAGCGGCAGGTGCCTGGTGATGTGGATATGAGCGGCGCCCACTTGCGCACGGGCTGCCAGGTTGCCCAGGGCAAGCGGTACCTCGATATTGCGCGCCATCAGCTCCAGCACGCGCGCGTCGAACTGGCGCAGGGCAGCGTCCAGCCGCCGACCCAAATGTGTTTCCCGCCAAGCGGGGTCTATTATGTTAGCAGCCATGGATTAATAGTAAGGCAAACTGACCAAAAATATGCTTTGCAGGTTTAAAACTGCGCTTTAAACTACTGTTCAAGCATCCAGCCTGTTGTTAATAGCAGGCCATGCAGGCCCACAAATTCTTGACCCCTTGATTTTGAAAGACACCGCCATGAACCCCACCGCTGCCCGCGCTCCCGCTGTCGCCCCCACCCCCGCTGCCCTGGCTGAAAAAGCCAAAGCCCTGCAAGCCGCTTTGGCGCAGATCGAAAAGCAGTTCGGCAAGGGCACCATCATGCGCCTGGGCGAGGGCGAGGTAATTGAGGACATCCAGGTGGTTTCCACCGGCTCGCTGGGTCTGGACGTGGCGCTGGGCGTCGGCGGCCTGCCACGCGGCCGGGTCATTGAAATCTACGGCCCTGAGTCCAGCGGCAAGACCACGCTGACCCTGCAAGTGATTGCCGAGATGCAAAAACTGGGCGGCACCTGCGCCTTCGTCGATGCCGAGCACGCACTCGACACCCAGTACGCGCAAAACCTGGGCGTGAACCTGCAGGAAATGCTGATCAGCCAGCCCGACACCGGCGAGCAGGCCCTGGAAATCGTCGATTCGCTGGTGCGCTCCGGTGCCATCGATTTGATCGTGGTGGACTCGGTGGCGGCGCTCACGCCCAAGGCCGAGCTGGAAGGCGAAATGGGCGACAGCCTGCCCGGCCTGCAAGCCCGTTTGATGAGCCAGGCGCTGCGCAAGCTGACTGCCACCATCAAGAAGGCCAACTGCATGGTCATCTTCATCAACCAGATCCGCATGAAGATCGGCGTGATGTTCGGCTCGCCCGAAACCACCACCGGCGGCAATGCGCTGAAGTTCTACGCCTCGGTGCGCCTGGACATCCGCCGCACTGGCACCATCAAGAAGGGCGACGACTCCATCGGCAACGAAACCAAGGTCAAGGTGGTGAAGAACAAGGTTGCGCCCCCGTTCAAGACGGCCGAGTTCGACATCTTGTTCGGCGAAGGCATCAGCCGCCATGGCGAAATCATCGACATGGGCGTCGAAGCCAAGATCATCGAAAAGTCTGGCGCCTGGTATGCCTACAACGGCGAAAAAATCGGCCAAGGCCGCGACAACGCCCGCGAATTCCTGCGCGAGAACCCCGGCCTGTCGATCGAAATCGAGAACAAGGTGCGCGAATCTCTGGGCATCCCTCTGGTCCCCGTGGCAGAAGAAGCCAAGGAAGTGAAAGAGGGCAAGAAGACCAAGGCCGAGGCATAAAGAGCCTGCTAGCGTATATATTACCTGCGCTAGCAGCTATTAAAGGCATAGCAAATGGCGTTTCTATCGGCCACCACACCTATCAGTCTCAAGGGCCGCGCCCTGCGCCTGCTCAGCGGCCGCGAGCACTCGCGGGTAGAGCTGGAGCGCAAGCTGGCAGTGTTTGAAGAAACCCCGGGTGAGCTGGCCCAGGCGCTGGATGAGCTGCAGGCCAAGGGCTTCATCAACGAGCAGCGCGTGCTGGACTCGGTGCTGTACCGGCGCGCTGGCAAGCTGGGTGCCTCGCGCATCCGCCTGGAGCTGCAAAGCAAGGGCCTGGACCCGTCAGCTGTGTTGGATGCGGTAGCTGGCTTGCAGGCCACAGAGCTGGACCGTGCCCGCGAAGTCTGGCGCAAGAAGTTTGGCAGTCCGCCGGTGGATGCTGCGGCGCGTGCCAAGCAGCAGCGCTTTTTGCTGGCGCGGGGCTTTTCATCGGATGCCGTGCGGCGCGTGGTGGCCGGCAGCGACGACGATTGCTGAGAACAGGACTACAAGCTTTTTAGGCCGCTAGCGCAGATAATATCTGCGCTAGTAGCTATAAAAAGTGTAGTGATCTGGTTTACAGACCCAGCATCAGTTTCAGGTTTTGCACGGCGGCACCGCTGGCACCTTTGCCCAGGTTGTCGAGCCGGGCGATCAGCACCGCGTGGCGGTGGGTTTCGTTGGCGAACACCCGCAGCTCCATCTTGTTGGTGTCGACTAGCGCCAGTGCGTCCAGCTTGCCGCTGTCGCCGGGGGCTTCAACGGTGACCCATTCGCTGCCGGCGTAGTGCTTGGCCAGGGCGTTGTGCAGGTCTTGGCCGGTGGGTTTGCCGGGCAGCAGGTCCAGATGCAGCGGCAGTTGCACCAGCATGCCTTGGGCGAAGTTGCCCACAGACGGCACAAAGATCGGCCGGCGGGTCAGGCCGGTGTAGCGCATGATTTCCGGCAGATGCTTGTGCTGCAAGCCCAGTGCGTAGATTTCAAACAGCGGTGCTTCGCCCTTTTCATAGGCTTCGATCATGCTGCGTCCGCCGCCGGAATAGCCGCTGACCGAAGGCAAGGCCAATGCGGCGTCCGGGTCCAGCAGGCCGGCATCCACCAGCGGGCGGATCAGCGCAATGGCTCCGGTGGCGTAGCAGCCGGGGTTGCCCACGCGGTCGGCATGCGCCACGGCGTCTTTTTGCCCGGCTACCAGTTCGGGGAAGCCGAAGACCCAACCCGGCGCCGTACGGTGTGCGGTAGAGGCGTCGATGATCTTGGGCTTTTTGCCGGGCAGGCTGTCGATCATGGCCACAGATTCGATGGCGGCATCGTCGTGCAGGCAGAGGATGACCAGGTCCACGGTGGACATCAGTGCGAGCTTGGCTGCAGGGTCCTTGCGCAGCTCGGGCGCGATGCTGACCAGCTCAATCTGCGGCATGGATTGCAGGCGTTCGCGGATTTGCAGGCCGGTGGTACCGGCTTCGCCATCGATGAAGACTTTGGACATGGTGAGCCTATGCTGTAAGGTGTTGTGCGGTGCAGCATGATACATTCGCGGGCTGACAAAACGCAGCCCGCAAGTCTTATACAAGACCGTCGGGCAAAAACCCATCCATTCCTGAGAGAGCCCTCATGAAGATTCACGAATACCAAGGCAAGGAAATCTTGCGCAATTTTGGTGTGCCAGTGCCGAAGGGCATTCCGGCATTCACGGTGCAAGAAGCGGTGGAAGCCGCCCAAAAACTCGGCGGCCCAGTGTGGGTTGTCAAGGCACAGATCCACGCCGGTGGACGTGGCAAGGGCGGCGGCGTCAAGGTCGCCAAGACCATTGATGACGTGAAGAAGCTGGCCGGCGAAATCCTCGGCATGCAGCTCAAGACGCACCAGACCGGCCCTGAAGGCCAGAAGGTTCGCCGCCTCTATATCGAAGACGGCGCCGACATCAAGAGCGAACTGTATGTGTCCCTGGTCACCGACCGCGCCACGCAGAAGGTTGCCTTTATCGCTTCGAGCGAAGGTGGCATGGACATCGAGGAAGTGGCGCACGCCACGCCCGAGAAGATCATCACCGAGTACATCGATCCGCAAACCGGCATTACGGCCGAACAGTCGAAGAAGATCGCTGCGGCTATCGGCCTGACGGGCGCTTCGGTGGACCAGGCTGTGGACTTGTTCGCCAAGCTGTACAAGTGCTACATGGACACCGATGCGTCCCTGGTGGAAATCAACCCGCTGAACTGCGATTCCAAGGGTGATCTGATGGCGTTGGACGCCAAGTTCAACTTTGACCCGAACGCGCTGTTCCGCCACCCAGAAATCGTCGCTTACCGCGATCTGGACGAAGAAGACGCTGCTGAAGTCGAAGCTTCCAAGTTCGACCTGGCCTACATCAGCCTGGACGGAAACATCGGCTGCCTGGTAAACGGCGCCGGCCTGGCCATGGCCACCATGGACACCATCAAGCTGTACGGTGCTGAGCCGGCCAACTTCTTGGACGTTGGCGGCGGCGCTACCCCCGAGAAAGTTACCGAAGCCTTCAAGATCATGCTGAAGAACCCCAAGGTTGAGGCCATCATGGTCAACATCTTCGGCGGCATCATGAAGTGCGACACCATCGCCACCGGCGTGATCACGGCCTGCAAGGCAGTGAACCTGTCCGTGCCTCTGGTGGTGCGCATGAAGGGCACCAACGAAGACCTGGGCAAGAAGATGCTGGCCGAGTCCGGTCTGCCCATCATCAGTGCGGACAGCATGGCTGAAGCGGCCGAAAAAGTTGTCGCAGCCGTTAAAGCCCGCTAAGGAATCGTCATGTCCATCTATATCAACAAAGACACCAAAGTCATCACCCAAGGTATTACCGGCAAGACCGGCCAATTCCACACTGAAAAGTGCCAGGAATACGCCAACGGTAAAAACGCTTTCGTCGCGGGTGTGAACCCCAAGAAGGCCGGCGAGTCGATCTTCAACATCCCAATCTACGCCTCCGTCAAGGAAGCGGCTTCGGAAACCGGCGCTACCGTGTCGGTGATCTATGTGCCGCCAGCCGGCGCCGCTGCTGCGATCTGGGAAGCTGTTGAAGCCGATCTGGACTTGGCGATCTGCATTACCGAAGGCATCCCCGTCAAGGACATGCTGGAAGTGCGCAACCGCATGAAGGCCAAGGAAGCCGCTGGCGGCAAGAAGACCCTGCTGCTGGGCCCCAACTGCCCCGGCCTGATCACGCCTGACGAAATCAAGATTGGCATCATGCCCGGCCACATCCACCGCAAGGGTCGGATTGGCGTGGTCAGCCGTTCCGGCACGCTGACCTACGAAGCTGTGGCGCAACTGACCGAAATCGGTCTGGGCCAGTCCACCGCTGTCGGTATCGGTGGCGACCCGATCAACGGCCTGAAGCACATCGACGTGATGCAGGCTTTCAACGAAGATCCAGATACCGACGCGGTCATCATGATCGGCGAAATCGGTGGTCCGGACGAAGCTGAAGCGGCCCGCTGGTGCAAGCTGAACATGAAGAAGCCTATCGTTGGCTTCATCGCTGGCGTGACCGCGCCTCCCGGCAAGCGCATGGGCCACGCCGGTGCGCTGATCTCCGGTGGCGCCGACACTGCGGATGCCAAGCTGGCTGTGATGGAAGAGTGCGGTTTCACCGTCACGCGCAATCCGTCTGAAATGGGCAAGCTGTTGAAGGCTTTGCTGAAGTAATAGAGGTTGCCTCTACAGGCAGCCTTCGAATCCATGCCGGGCACCTAGGGTGCCCGGCGTTGTTTTAACGTGCTTGTAGAGGGCGGGCTATGTTTTTTGGACTGGATTTCACTTCACCGCTCTTCTGGAGCGCTTTTGGCTCGATCGTGCTGGCCAATGTTGTCTTGAGTGGAGACAACGCCGTGGTGATTGCCATGGCGGCGCGCACCTTGAAACCGGAGCAGCAGCAGAAAGCCATTGTGTGGGGCAGCGCTGCCGCCATCGTGATGCGGATTGTGCTGACGGTGGTGGCCATCAAACTGCTGGCCATGCCATTTCTGAAGTTGCTGGGGGCGGTCTTGCTGGTGTATATCGGTGTGGATCTGCTCAAGGACGAGGGCGAAGGCGACGGCGGGCATGGCAAGCAGATCCATGGCTTGCTGGCAGCGATTCGCACTATTCTGATTGCCGATCTGGTCATGAGTCTCGACAACGTACTGGCAGTGGCAGCAGCCGCTAATGGAAATGTTCCTTTGTTGGTGCTGGGTTTGTTGGTGAGCATTCCCTTGATCGTGTTTGGCGCCACTTTGCTCACGAAGGTGATGGAACGCTTCCCCATCATCATCACGATAGGGGCTGCGCTTTTGGGGTTCTTGGCGGGCGAAATGTTGTTGACGGACCCAGCGGTGGTGACCCAGTTTGGTGAAACCAAGGAGCAGACCGTGAATTTCGCTGGTGTCGTCGGCGCCGTGTTGGTTGTTGTTTTGGGTACCTGGTTACAAAAGCGCCGCAATTCAACGCCAATTTGATAGGCGCGCCCTCTATTTTTAGGATGCGACATGAAAAACTACCCCTGCATGGGGTTTTTTTGCCGCCTACTTGTAACAAAATACTGCAGAAATAGGTATCGGCACCTGTTGCGTCGTGGCGGCGGGCGGATCATTTATGCGTCCAGGTTCAAGGTCGTGGCAAACTAGACCTAGCCGGTTAACGGCTCGCAAGCCGCCTATTGCATTGGAAATCAACGAGCTCAGTTCGACAACAAGATGATTTACGAGTTCTGTACGCAGACCCATCCCGGTCTTTTGCGCGAAAACAATGAGGACGCTGCCGCTTTTGACGAGCCCAGCGGGTTGGCGGTATTGGCGGATGGCATGGGTGGCTACAACGCAGGTGAGGTCGCCAGTAGCATGGCGACCACGTTTATCCATACCGAGTTGGCGCGGTGGCTCTTGGAGGCTGGGCCGCAGGTGAGTGCCCGGGATCTGCGCCGAGCAGTAGATGCCTGCGTGCACAATGCCAATTTAGCGGTGTACACCGCAGCCAACGTGAATGAGCATTACGCTGGCATGGGTACGACCTTGGTGGTGGGGGTATTCCAAGATAACCGGGTGCTGGTGGGCCATATAGGCGACTCCCGATGCTATCGGTTTCGGCGCAACGCGCTGCAGCAAATCACCAAGGACCATTCTCTGTTGCAGGAACAATTGGATGCAGGCTTGATTACGCCTCAGCAGGCTGCGACGTCTAACAATAAAAATTTGGTGACGCGCGCTCTGGGCATAGATGACAGCGTGCTGCTGGAGTTGCACGAGCACGGGGTGGAAGAAGGTGACCTGTACCTGATGTGCTCGGATGGGCTCTCGGATATGGTCGATGATGCGCCGATCGCACGTATCATGGAGACCGACGCCACGCTTGAGCAAAAGGCCAGACAGCTGGTTAGTATCGCCAATGCACATGGCGGGCGAGATAATATTACGGTCCTGCTCGTCCAAGCGGTGGCCGGCACCAAGAAGCGGGGACTTGTATCCCGGCTATTGGGAAGCTAGATCCATTCACAGGTGCCAATTCCATGAATAGACACGGTAACTGACCATGCCAAAACTGATTGTTTCAATCGACGGCGTAGTCATCAAAGAAGTGCAGTTGACCAAAGACCGCACGACGCTGGGCCGTAGGCCTTATAACGATATCGTGATCGATAATCTGGCGATCAGTGGTGAGCATGCGGTGGTACTGATGGTTGGTAGCGATGTCCACCTAGAGGACTTAAATAGCACCAATGGCACTTACATCAACGGTAAGGCTGTCCGCAAGCAAATTTTGCAGAACAATGATCTGATTGAAGTTGGCAAATACAAGCTCAAGTTTGTGGGTGACGGCATGGATTCGGGTTTCGAGCGCGGCATGGCTTCTCGGCCCAGCCCTTTGGCTGGCGGTGTTGGCCAGCAGGTGCGCCGTGTGTCGCACCATTCGGCATCCATGCCGCTGGTGGGCGCTGAAATCGCGCCGCACATTACGGCCGCCATCCGCGTGCTGTCTGGTGCAGCCGCAGGGCGTGAAGTAACCTTAACCAAAATAGTGACGACGTTGGGCAAGCCAGGAATCGCTGTTGCTGCGATTACGCGTCGCCCCCATGGTTACGTTGTAGTGCATGTAGAAGGTGACACCCAGCCCGTGCTCAATGGCAATGCGATAGGGGCTACTCCGGTCGCGCTGAAAAATGGCGATCTTTTGCAACTGGCCGGCACACAAATGCAGTTTGTGCAGCCTTGACAAAATTGGTGTCTGGTCGAAGCATGGGCACCGCGCTGCTTCAAGAAGCCTGCTTCTGTAGATGACACCCCTGGGATGGCGCGGTCCATTTCCAAAATGATTCAAAGGGTCTGGCCATGAAGGTCCGTGTACTGGGATGCTCTGGTGCCATCGCCAAAGACTGCAGAACCACGTCCTTTTTGGTTGATTCTGATGTCTTGATCGATGCAGGCACGGGGGTCGGCGATCTCACATTGGATGAAATGTGCGCGATCAACCACATCTTCCTGACCCATTCCCATCTGGACCACGTTGCAGCACTGCCCTTGATGGTGGACGCGGTGGCTTCTCAGCGAACCGGACCGTTTCAGATCTATGCGCTGGCCGACACCATTGCCGCGCTCAAAGCGCATATATTTAATAACGTGATATGGCCAGACTTCAGCGTGATTCCCTCAGAAGCTGAGCCATTTATCCGTTTCAACGAAATAAGCCTAGGGCAAATTGTGCACGTTCGCGACAAGCGTATTGAGGCACTGCCGGCCGTGCATTCTGTCCCCGCCGTGGGTTACGCCGTATCCGCAGATGGGCCATGCTGGGTGTTCACAGGCGACACGGAGCGCAACCCTGCGTTTTGGCTGCGTTTGGCGCAGCTGGATGTAGCCGCCCTGGTGATTGAAACCGCGTTCAGCAACCGCGAAAAAGACCTGGCCCACCGCAGCCTGCATTTGTCACCTGCGACCTTGGCGGAGGAGTTGAAAAATATTGGCGAACAGCAATTCCCGATTTTCATCACCCACACCAAGCCGTTCGAGACCAAGTTGATCATGGACGAGATTGCGCAATTTGAGGCTACACAGCCTTTAGACCGCCCCATCCCCCATGACATCCGTTGGTTGCAGGCGGGGCAGGGGTTTGAGGTTTAAATGGTGGCAATGTGCCCAAAATGTCGCAAGACACAAAATCCTCAACCTGCGGATAGCAAAAATGTAAGCCTTTGCATAGTTGGTGCCCGAACAATCACGGTAAATCGCACCGAAAGCCTTCCGCGTGCAATCAACTTGGCGTCAACGCAAAGTTGGCACGTTATCTGCCTTAGTATCGTGTCTTAACATTTTCCCTAGGAGCATTCATGAAGCGTTCTATGCAACAAGGTTTCACCTTGATCGAACTGATGATCGTTGTTGCGATCATCGGTATTTTGGCTGCTGTGGCTTTGCCTGCATACCAAGACTACACAGTACGCGCCAAAGTTTCGGAAGTGATCTTGGCTGCATCGTCCGGTCGTACGGTCGTGTCCGAGGCTGCCCAAGTTAATGGTGGCATGCCAACGACGGCAAGTCTCACCATTTCTAGTCAATCCTCTAAATATGTGCAGTCGGTGGGTTACACATCGACCGCCACTCCTACTGGCGTGATCACTGCTACCGCCCAAGGTGAAGCCAAGATTACCGGCGCTACGATTACCCTGACGGGAACGGTTGACGCAACTACCAATCAAGTTACCTGGGTTTGCGGAGGCACGATTTCCAACAAGTATCGTCCCGCAAGCTGCCAAGGTTAATAAACCGCGGCATATCCAAAGCCTCCTTCGGGGGGCTTTTTTTATGGCGTGAACCAACTTACCCACATGTGACTGAATTTGTAGGCCCGAAACCATTGACTGCTAAAGACCCCCTTCCTCCATTGTGGTTTTGCCTGTGGATGCCATTGTTAGCGATGGGCTGGCTGCTTCCCAATCACTACTATCCTTGGGCTACTTTTCATACGGATGCCTGGGTCGCCACCATGTTGGCACTTGCTGCTGCAGCGGTGGCCGTACGAACGCAGGGTAGTTTGAAATGGCATTACCTGCCGATCTTGTTTGCGTTTTTAGCGGTTACCCCTTTCATTCAATACATGACGGGGACTATTTTTTTCATGGGGCGGGCTTGGGTCAACGCGGCCTATGTATTGGGCTTGCTGCTAGCGCTTTTAGTCGGGGCACGCTGGGAAGCGAGTACGCCTGGGCGGGCAGCAGATGGGCTGTTTTGTGCCATTGGTATTGCGGCCTTCGTATCGGTGGGCCTGCAACTGCGTGAATGGTTCGAGATAGGCGATTCCTCTGATGTTATGCAGATATGGGCCGAGGAGTTTTCTCCCGGGCGACCCTCTGCCAATTTGGGGCAGCCCAATTTGTTGGCAACTCTCTTGTTGTGGGGGATGCTTGCTTGCGTCTGGGGTATGGCCAGGCAAAAGATCCGTGGGCGGTTTGCGGCCTTAGCAGCTGTCTTTTTATTGTTTGGTGTGGCCTTGACGCAATCGCGGATTGCATCGATTGCTGTACTTACCCTGACATGTGCCGCCTGGATATGGCGCCGTTGGCTTCCGACGCGTGCACCCTGGGTTGCTACTGGATTGCTGCTGTATTTCGCGACCTGCTATTTTTCTTTGCACATCTTAAGTGATTGGATTGGGTTGGGTATTCAGATTCGCCCTGCCACGCTGGGGGGGGAGTCCACACAGCTGCGACTGGATGCCTATGCCTTGTTTTTGGACGCCATTCGGCACCAACCCTGGTGGGGGTATGGGTGGAATCAGTTGGTTGTTGCGCAAATGGCTGTGGCCCAGGACCACGCAAGCCTGGCATCTTTTTTCATGCATTCGCACAACCTGTTTTTAGACTTGATGCTGTGGTGCGGCATTCCTATTGGCGCCTTGGTCTCTCTGTCCCTCGTGGTTTGGTTTGTACGCAGCGTGTTTCGGGTCAGTTGCCTGGAAGATGCGGTGTTGATGTTATTTTTGGTGGCTATAGGGTTGCACGCTATGGTCGAATTGCCTTTGCACCACGCATATTTCTTATTGCCAACTGGTTTAGTCATGGGGATGCTGAATCAGCGACTGCAACACCGTGTGGTGTGGACCAGCAGTAAATGGGTTCTGCTGGGATTGTGGCTGGGTGCGGTGATGCTTTTGTGCATCATTGTGCGTGACTATTTCAATGTGGATGCCGGCATGCGAACGCTCAAGCTGGACGCAGCGCGCATAGGACGATCGCAGCCGGGTACTCCCCCCGACGTGTTGATCCTGGATGACATGCGTGAAATTATTCGATACGCACGGTTTGTGGTGGAGCCGAGTATCAGTGAAGAAGAGCTGGAGTACGTTCGCAAGGTGAGCTACATGTCGCCCACGCCGTCCAATTTGTTCAACGTAGCCAAAGCCTTGGCGTTCCGTCACCGGCCAGAAGAGGCCAGCGCATGGATTCAAAAAATGCAGCGGGTTCAGCCAGATGGCTTCGACCAGGACTTACGGCGTATTTGGGATAACCAGGCCAAGACGCAGCCGGCTATGGCCGCCGTACAGTGGCCGAAGTTTGAGCCAAGAAGCTTAGCGCCAAGTAATCTTCATTTGCGCTGAGATTTCTTTCGACCAATTACCAGTTTTTAATGCGCGATACGACTACATCGAGAGCAGTAGCTTGGGCGATCACTGCGATGTTCGCTCTCCCCTGGCTCAACCCCTTCGCCCCCGGCCCCACTTCCGCCGTAGTGCCCTGGCTCACCGCCTGCTGCGTGCTGGCTTTGGTGCTGGGTCTGCAAGCCATCAGACCTGTCGGTAATGTGTGGCCACGGGTTGCTGCCAGCACTTGGCTGCTGGCAGGCGCACTCAGTAGCGCCATCGGCCTGGTCCAGTACTTTGGCCTGAGTGCGCAACTGACGCCTTGGGTGAATGCCACCCCGCTGGGCGAGGCGTTTGGCAATTTGCGGCAGCGCAACCAGTACGCCAGTTTGACCAACATCGCTTTTACTGCCTTGCTGTGGTGGGTGGTGCAGGCCAAGCCAGTGGCGGGCGCTGCTTGGCTGCGCGGGGTGCAACTAGGGCTGGCGGTATTGCTGGCGGCGGGGAACGCGGTGTCGTCTTCTCGTACGGGCATGTTCCAGATGGTGGTGTTGCTGGCCTTGGTGCTGATGTGGGGAGGCTGGCGCCGGGCCGATCTGCGGCGGATCGCGCTGGCCTACGTGCTGGCCTATGTGGCGGCGTTGATGCTGTTGCCGGTGCTGATCGGCCTGGACCCCTGGTCCAGCGGCGCTTGGGCGCGCTTGCAGGCGGGGGATGCGGTGTGCTCCAGCCGGTTGACGCTGTGGCACAACGTGTTGACCCTGATTGCCCAGCACCCCTGGGGCGGCTGGGGTTGGGGTGGGCTGAACTACGCGCACTACATCACTCTGTTTGATGGCCCGCGCTTTTGCGACATTCTGGACAACGCGCATAACCTGCCTTTGCACTTGGCGGTGGAGCTGGGCATCCCTGCAGCGCTGCTGGCGTGCGGCCTGTTGTTGTATTGGGTGCTGCGGTCGAAGCCCTGGGCAGAGACGGATGCCACACGCCAGCTGGCCTGGTCGGTACTGGCGGTGATTGGCTTGCACAGTCTTCTGGAATACCCGCTGTGGTATGGGCCGTTCCAAACGGCGGCCGGCCTGTGCGTGCTGTTGCTCTGGCGAGGCCCGTCGTTGTTTGAAAGAAATCGGGCTCTGGCGCAGGTAATCTGTGCGCTTTTAGCTACTGTATTGATAGCAATATGCAGCTATGTGGCCTGGGATTACCACCGTATCAGCCAGATCTATTTGTCGCCCGATGACCGTGATCCGGCCTACCGCATGGACACCCTGGACAAGCTGCATGCGAGCTGGATGTTTCACGACCAAGTAGAGTTTGCCGAGCTTTCGATCACTCCGCTGACTTTGGCCAACGCGCCAGAGCAGTACCGCATGGCCTTGGAGATGCTGCACTTTTCGCCCGAGCGGCGCGTCATAGAGCGGGTGATAGACGCCGCCTTGCTGCTGGGGCGGGACCGGGATGCGGTCTTCCATCTGGCGCGCTACCAGGCGGCTTTCCCGGAGGGCTACGCCGAATGGGTGGTTACACACCGGGCGCCGTCGCCGCTCTAGCGCTGGGCCCAGGCTAGTCGGTGTTGAGCTCCACAATGCCGTCCACAAACTCTTTGATGGCCTGCTGCGCCTTGCTGTCGATGGACGTGAACTCCACCGGGCATTTGTAGGCGCCCTGCACCTCGGTTACGCGCAGTACCTTGGCGTAGATATCGGTCAGCTCGCCGCTGAGCAGCGATAGCGACAGCGCCATCTTGATATCGTCGAACGGCAGCAGGGGCACCGGGCTAAGGACAAACATCCCGCCATAGCCCAGGTCCACGATGCGGCCCGCGTGCTGCCGGGGCATGACGGACTTGCCGTCCAGCACCTGGAAGGCCAGGGGCATGTCCACCTCGACCCGTGGGCTAGCCCGCACTTCGCGCCGTGGTGTGGTTAGCGGGTGGCTGCCGCGCAGGGCCAGCAGCTCGACCATGCGCACGCTGCCTTTTTTGCCTTTGACTTGCACCTCGTTGATCTCGCCGACGTCGATGTAGTCCTTGGCCAGCTGATAGGTGCTTTCGCTGAGCAGGATTTGCCCGCGCAGGCTGTGTGATTCGACCCGGGACGCGAGGTTGACCTGGTCGCCGATGACGGTGTATTCGGTGTACAGCTTTGATCCCAGGTGGCCCACCACCACGTCGCCGGTGTTGATGCCAATGCCCATGTACAGCGGGCTCATGCACAGGTGCTGGTTCTGTGCGTTGATATCGTCCATCGCCAATTGCATCTCGATGGCGCAGGCCAGCGCTGCTTCGATGGGATTGTCCAGCGCCTTGGGCGCGCCGAACAGCACCATGATGCCGTCGCCCATGAATTTGTCTATGCTGCCGCCGTGGCGCAGGATGATGTGGGTCATGCGTTCCAGGTAGCGGTTCAGCGCGGTCACCATGTCCATGGCGCTGCAGGCTTCCGCCATGGCGGTGAAGCCACGCAGGTCGGACAGCAGAATCGTCACCTGCCGGGTTTCGCTGTCTATAGCGTGGGCTGCGGCTTGGTCAATCGCCTCGTGGACGGCCTGCAGGCGTGCGGCATCGCCTTGTGAAGATAGGGGATTGCCGGGGTCGAAGATCTCGACCAATCTGGCGGCAAGCTGTTTCCGGTCGACGTGCCACATTGCGACTCCCTCGGTTCAGCGATAGGCCAGAATAGCAGAGCCAGGCCCCGCCATTCAATCCTGGGCGGTGGGCGCATCCGCCCGGTAGCTGCCAGACTTGCCGCCATCCTTTTGCAGGACCCGTACGCCCTCGATCACCATACCGCGGTCTACCGCCTTGCACATGTCGTAGATGGTCAGCAGCGCGACCTGGACTGCGCACAGCGCCTCCATTTCCACACCAGTAGGCCCCACGGTTTCCACGGTGGCACGGCATTCAACGGATGGTGGCTGGGCATGGCACACAAAGTCCACGGCCACCCGGGTCAGCGCCAGCGGATGGCATAGGGGCACCAGGTCACTGGTCTTCTTGGCGGCCTGGATGCCGGCGATGCGGGCGATGCCCAGCACATCGCCCTTTTTGGCGTTGCCGCCCTCGATCAGCGCCAGCGTGGCGGGCTGCATGGCGATACGCCCGTTGGCCACGGCTGTGCGGTGGGTATGGGCCTTGGCAGCCACATCGACCATATGGGCCTGGCCGTGCGCATCAAAATGTGTCAAAGAAGGCATGCCCGGCCTCCGCTACGATTTACAAAGTGTTCACTCATTTCGCGGATCATACGGCCATGCTTTATTGGAAAGATCGTTTCAGGGCTTCAGCCATCCATCTGGCTCTTTGCTTATGCGTCGCGTTGCTGGCGGGCTTGCTGGTGCTGGGTGTGTGGTACCCCTACCCGTACCGCGAGATCTCTGGCGGGCGTGAGCTGTTCATGTTGGTGGTGGCAGTGGACGTGGTGCTGGGCCCGTTGCTGACATTTGCCATCTTCACACGCAGCAAACCCTGGCGCGTGCTGCGGCGGGACTTGGCCGTTATCGCCCTGTTCCAGCTGGCAGGCCTGGGCTATGGCCTGTGGACGGTGTACCTGGCGCGGCCGGTGCACCTGGTGTTTGATATCAGCCGCTTCCAGGTGGTACATGCGGTGGATGTGCCTGGGGTGCTGCTGGACAAAACGCCCCCTGGCATCCGTGCCTTGCCGCTGGACGGGCCCAGCCTGCTGTCGGTGCGCCCCTTCAAGGACAACAACGAGAAAATCGATGTCACCCTGGCCGCCATGAGCGGAGTGGACGAGGCGGCACGGCCCGACCTTTGGCAAAGTTATGCGGCCGGCCAGGCGGGCGTGCTGAAATTTGGCAAACCGACTGCGGAGCTCAAGGCGCGCTTTCCCGACCAGGCCGCCGCCATCGACCAGGTGCTGGCCGCCGCCGGGCATACTGAGCAGAGCACGCTCTACCTGCAGTTGGTGGGGCGCAAAAGTTTCTGGACTGTATTTGTCGATGCCCGTACCGCCGAGGTGGTGGCCTTTCTGCCGCTGGATTCATTTTGAAAATATACAGACAAAATAGGTCGCTGGCGCAGGTATTACGTGCGCCAGTAGCTCATCTTTTGATAGCGTCTCATATGATGCTGGCATGGCCTGCTGCGGCCCAGGCGCAGGGCGTTGGGGGCTCCCAATTGCCCAGCCTGGGCGACGGCAGCAGCATGAGCACCAGTGCCGAGCGGCGCCTGGGCGAGCGCATCGCCCGCGAGCTGTACCGCGACCCCGACTACATCGACGACCCGGTGCTGGTCGAATACGTGCAAAGCATCTGGCAACCCCTGCTGGACGCGGCCCGCCAGCGCGGCGAGCTGACCGACGAGATGGACCAGCGCTACGCCTGGGAAATCTTGATGGGTGCCGACCGCACCATCAACGCCTTTGCCCTGCCCGGCGGCTACCTGGGCCTGCACCTGGGCCTGGTGGGTGTTGTCACCAGCCCGGACGAGCTGGCATCGGTGCTGGGGCATGAGCTCAGCCATGTCACCCAGCGGCATATCTCCCGCATGATGGAATCCCAGGGGCGCACCACGCCCTGGTTGATCGGTGCGATGATTCTGGGCGCTCTGGCGGCCAGCAAAAGCCCGGACGCAGCCAATGCCGTCATCGTCGGCGGGCAGGCGGCTGCGGTGCAGAACCAGCTGAACTTCTCGCGCGACATGGAGCGCGAGGCCGACCGCATAGGCTACGGCGTGATGACCCAGGCAGGTTTCGACCCGCTGGGCTTTGTCAGCATGTTCGAGAAGCTGCAGCAGGCCTCGCGCCTGAGCGACAACGGCTCTTTTCCCTATTTGCGCACCCACCCGCTGACCACCGAGCGCATCGCCGACATGCAGTCGCGCCAGGCTCTGGATGCCCGCCCGGCACCGCGCCCGCCCAGCGCCGTCCATTCCATGATGGCCGCCCGCGCCCGGGTGCTGGGCAGCCCTGGCGTGGATTTGCTGCGCGCCTGGGTCGGCGAAGCGAAGATGCTGCGCCCCACCGGCCCGGCCATGGACACCCGCGCCGCTGCCGTGCTGTATGCGGGCACTTTGGCGGCCCTGCGCCAGCGCGACTTTGTGCAGGCACGCAGCCTGGCGGTAAGGCTGCAGGCCCTGGTGGCACCCGAGCCCGCCGCTGCGCGCCTGGCGCGCTTGCTGGCAGCTGAAATCGAATGGAATGCGGGTGATGCAGCGGCCACGGCGGCCTTGCTGGACCTGCAGGCACCGGGCCGACCCGAACTGCTGCTGGGCTCCCAAGTGCGCACCCGCATGGGCCAGGCGCCCGAGGCCATTGCCCGGCTGCAGCCCTGGGTGGCTTTGCATCCGCGCGATGGCACGGCCTGGCAGTTGTTGGCGTCGGCCTACAACGCCCAGGGACAGACCCTGCGCGCCGTCCGTGCCGAAGCCGAGATGCAGGTGGCCCGGCTGGACTACAACGGCGCGCTGGACCGCTTCCGTGCGGCGCAGGACATGGTGCGCCGTCCGCCGCCGGGCAGCGGGCCGGTGGATGACATCGAGGCGTCCATCATTGACACCCGCACCCGCCAAGTCCAGGCGCACCTGAAAGAGTTGGCGCAGGAAAAATAAGCCTGCGCGGCGGGGTGGTTTGGAAGCTTAGGAGATTGCGGCGTCGATCACGATACCCAGCGCCGAGTACAGCAGCGAGCCGATCAAGGCCGCTGTGAAGCCTGTCACGTGGAAGCCCACCAGCAGGCCGGAGGCCGACCAGAACATCAGCGCGTTCACCACGAACAGGAACAGCCCCAGCGTAAGGATGGTGACCGGCAGGGTCAACACCACCAGCACCGGGCGCAGCACCGTGTTCAGCAGGCCGATCACCAGCGAGGCGATCAGCGCGGCCGTGAAGCTTTGCACTTGTACGCCGCTGTACAAATGGGCCACCAGAAGCAAGGCGACTGCGCTCAGCAGCCATTTGAGTAGAAGTTTCATGGGCCCAAGGATACGCCGATTGGCGCGTCGGCTTTAAGTCGCCGGCTGGGCTTTACGCCGGGCGCTCCAGGTGCCGGTGGCCAGCACGCCAGCGATGGCAATGGCGTACAGGCCCCAGTGCGCTGCGGTGCTCCAGGGCGCGGCCGGGCCGAACACCGATGCCAGCAGGGACTCTCCCACAATCATCTTGGCCGCCGTGAAGGCCAGCACGGCAGCACCCAGCTGGATGATGACGGGGAAGCGTTCCACCAGCTTCAGCACTACCGTACTGCCCAGCACCACGATAGGCACGCTGACCAGCAGGCCGATGATCACCAGGTCGAACGCACCATGCGCGGCGCCGGCTACGCCCAGCACGTTGTCAATGCCCATCAGCGCATCGGCAACGAGGATGGTTTTCATCGCACCCCAGAAGGTGGTGACAGCCGGGCCGTCGTGGCCGCCATCGTCACCTTGGTCGGCCAGCAGCTTGTAGGCAATCCACAGCAGGCCCAGGCCGCCGACCAGCATCAGGCCAGGGATCTTCAGCAGCCAGACTACGCCGATGGTCATGGCCGAACGCACGATGATGGCGCCAACCGTGCCCCAGAGAATCGCCTTTTTTTGCAGATGTTGGGGCAGACTGCGTGCGGCCAGCGCGATCACGATGGCGTTGTCCCCCGCAAGCACCAGGTCAATCAGGATGATGGCCAGCAGGGCGGACCACCAAGGGGCTGATAAAAATTCCATAAAAACACTCCATTGCCGTAACTATCACGTTGGGTCAGCGCAAACGGAAGATCAGGTGTGGACGGAGTGAATAGCCGCCAAGCACGCTTCGATCCCCGCCATTGCCGGTGGGTCTCGAAGGTCTTGCTCGGCACAGGTCCTGGGACCATGCCCCACGCGCCGGATGCCGCAAGGGCAACGTGTTGACGACGGGTGGATACCCAGGCATTGCGCCATGGGCGGGAGCTACTCCCCTTCAGCCCCCAATTAGATCACAGCAAAGGTGTAAGCCGCAGATGTATTTCTTGAGTATCGCGCGAGGATATAAGGGCAAGAAATCGGGGCTATGATCCACCCCCCTTACGTTGCGACTCCCCGCAACAGCTGCAGCCCCCATTCCCCATGGCCGGAATCCACATCACTGACATCGAAGCCGCCATCAATTATTGGCGGGCCCGCAAGCCGTCACCCGACGGCGTGACCCTGTGCGCCGAACTGCGCGCGTTGGCCGAGGTGTATGCGCTGATGGTGTACCACCACGAGGACGAGGCAGACGAAGCCTCGATGCCGTCCAAGGCCTATGACGCCTGGTTGGGCTGGTACGAGACCACGCCCGATACGCCTTGCATCGCCATCTGCTCCACCTTCCAGGGCGACGCCCTGTGCAAGGGCTGTGGCCGCACGTTTGAAGAGGTCCAGCTTTGGCCCGCCATGGGCCCGGCCGATAAGCGTGTCACCTGGCGCCGCATCACCCTGGAAGGTGATTCCTGGCGCTTCAACCGCTACGCCGAGCGCGCCGCCGAAGGGCGCATTCCTGCTATTGATTAAATAGCTGCTAGCGCAGGTTCTATATGCGCTAGCGGCTTAAAAGGCCGTTACTTCCAGCGGACGCATTCCACATCGACGCTGCCCAGGTTGCTGCTCAATGTCAGCGCACCTTCTTGTACCGTGGCTTGCAGCTGCATGCTGCGTTCCGCCAGGCTGGCCAGGGCTTGAGAGGCTTCGGTGGGCACGCGCCAGACCTGCAGGTTCTGCGGACGCGACAGCTTGGATTCCATGCCGCGCCACCAGATGTCCGCCGAGGAGCTGAACGGGTACAGCAGCACCTGGTCGGACTTGCCGCAGGCCTTGATCAAGGGCTTGTCCTCGGGTTGGCCCACTTCAATCCACAGCCGCGTCTGGCCGGTGAAATCGCGCAGGCTGACATCCGGGTCGTCCGGGTTGCTGAGTCCCGCACCAAAGGCCAGCACGCCGTCACCCTTGCACACGCTGTTGAGCTGGTAGGCGTTCAGCGCCAGCGCCACCAGGCGCACCATCATGCGTTCATCGGTCTCGCTGGGGTGGCGCGCCAGGGTCAGCGCGTGGTCGGCGTAGTAGTTGTGGTCAATGTCGGCAATCTGCAGATTGGCTTTAAAGATCGTGGACTTGAGAGCCATGCTGATTACTATTTTTTTTGTAGCTGCTAGCGCAGATAGCATGTGCGCTGGCAACCTATTTCATTAAAAGCTGTAACTACCCACCACCCAACGCTGGGCACCATGGCACCGAGGCCAGGAACCCGTGGAACCGGCTCCGCCGGGCCACTGGGTTCGCCCCCTGCAAGGGGGTTGGCGGAAACACGAAGTGTGTAGCCTGGGGGTGTGCTAAGCCCTGCGTGCCAGATCGGCGGCGATGCCGATGTACGAGCCTGGTGTCATGGCCAGCAGGCGTTGCTTTTCGGCTTCGGGGATCTCCAGCGAGGCGATCAGGCCGTGCAGCGCCTCGGCGGTCACGGTCTTGCCACGGGTGACTTCCTTGAGCTTTTCGTAGGCGCCTTGCACGCCAAAGCGGCGCATCACCGTCTGAATCGGCTCGGCCAGCACTTCCCAGGACGTATCCAGGTCCACGGCCAGGGCTTCTTCGTTGAGTTCCAGCTTGTTCAGGCCGGTCATCAGCGATTGGTAGGCCAGCGCGGCATAGCCCACGGCCACGCCCATATTGCGCAGCACGGTGGAGTCGGTCAGGTCGCGCTGCATGCGGCTGATGGGCAGCTTTTCGCTCAGGTGGCGCAGCATGGCATTGGCCAGGCCCAGGTTGCCTTCGGCGTTTTCGAAGTCGATCGGGTTGACTTTGTGCGGCATGGTGCTGGAGCCGATTTCGCCAGCCTTCAGGCGCTGCTTGAAGTAACCCAGGCTCACATAGCTCCACACGTCGCGCGACCAGTCGATCAGGATGGTGTTGGCGCGGGCGATGGCGTCGAACAGCTCGGCCATGTAGTCGTGCGGCTCGATCTGGATGCTGTAGGGCTGGAAGGTCAGGCCCAGACCCCAAGGGTTGATGCCGGTGTCGGGACCGTGTTCGGGGGTTTCGATGACCTTGCGGCTGAAGGCTTCCCAGTCAAAGTCGGGCCAGGCGGACAAGTGCGCGTTGTAGTTGCCTACGGCGCCGTTCATCTTGGCCATTAGCGGTACATCGGCGATTTTTTCGCGGGCCTTGCTCAGGCGTACCAGCACGTTGGCGACTTCCTTGCCCACGGTGGTGGGGCTGGCGGTCTGGCCGTGGGTGCGGCTGAGCATGGGCACGGCGGCAAAGGCGTGGGCCATTTCGCGCAGCTTGGCGATCAGCGCGTCCAGGCCGGGCAGCAGCACCTGGCTGCGCGCGCCCTTGAGCTGCAGTGCGTGGCTGGTGTTGTTGATGTCTTCGCTGGTGCAGGCAAAGTGCACGAACTCGCTGGCGTGTTCCAGCTCGGGCCGGGCTTCGAACTTGGACTTGATCCAGTATTCCACCGCCTTGACGTCGTGGTTGGTGGTCTTTTCGATCTCTTTGATGGCCTTGCCATCGGTCTCGCTGAAGTTCTTCACCAGATTCAGCAAGTAGGTGCGTGCACCGGGGGTTAGCGGCTTGAATTCGGCAAACCCAGCATCGCTCAGGGCGATAAACCAGGCCACTTCGACCTGGACGCGGCGTTGCATATAGCCCAGTTCGCTCATTAAAGGGCGCAGGGCGGCGAGTTTGGCGGCGTAGCGGCCATCCAGTGGCGACAGAGCCGAAATGGTGGATAAAGTCATAAGCGAATTGTAGGTGCCACGCCACGCCCGGTCGCCAGACCGCTGTTGCGCGGGGGTGAATCGATAGAATGGGCCTCAACCAAGCCGCCTGTTCCAGGCCATGTCTCTGTTCTATTGCCCATGAAACTTATTGGATCTCTCAGCAGCCCCTACGTACGCAAAGTGCGCGTGGTGATGGCTGAAAAAAAACTTGATTACCAGTTTGTGCTGGACGACGTCTGGACTGCCGGTAGCCAGGTGGGGGAGTCCAACCCCCTGGGCAAGGTGCCCTGTCTGGTGATGGAAGCCGGCGAAGCCATTTTTGACTCGCGCGTCATCGTGGAATACCTGGACACGCTGTCACCTGTGGGCAAATTGATTCCCGCGCAAAGTCGCGAACGTGTAGAGGTCAAGACCTGGGAGGCCCTGGCCGACGGCGTCTGCGATGCCGGCGTGCTGGCCCGTATGGAGTCCACCTGGGTGGAGCGCTCGGACGGGCAGCGTAGCCAGGCCTGGATAGATCGCCAAATGGCCAAGGTGGAGTCAGGGCTGAAAGCCATGTCGCGCGGCCTGGGTGACAAGGCGTTCTGCAGCGGCATCCATTTCAGCCTGTCGGACATCGCCGTGGGCTGTGCCCTGGGCTGGCTGGATTTCCGTTTTCCAGACCTTAACTGGCGCGCCAACCACCCCAACCTGGCGAAGCTGCAAGATAAGCTGGTGCAGCGCCAGAGCTTTGTGGATACCAAGCCGCAGTAATTCCTGCAGCTTGTCCGGTAGCAGCCCCGGTTGCTATACTTCCACCCAGCGCCAATTTGCTCCAGCTTGCGGGCGCTTTATAAATACAGCTAAAGACGGACCGCTCCTGTACCAGCCCGGCCTCGTTTTTAGCGTTGCCGGGTTTTTTTATTTCCGTATCTTTCCGTATGGGAGCGCGCTTGATCGCTACACCTCAGTCCGCACATTTTCCAGACAACCTGCGCTTGCAGGGTGGTGGGTCCATCCGTGCCTACGATCTGGCTTTTGAAACCTATGGCACGTTGAACGCCGACAAGTCGAACGCCGTGCTGGTCTGCCACGCGCTGAACGCTTCGCATCACGTGGCCGGCGTGTACGCCAACCAGCCCAAGTCGGCCGGGTGGTGGGACAACATGGTGGGCCCGGGCAAGCCGCTGGACACCGATCGCTTTTTCGTCATCGGCGTGAACAACCTGGGCTCCTGCTTCGGCTCCACCGGGCCTATGCATGTGAACCCGGACAGCGGCCAGGTGTACGGCGCCGACTTCCCGGTGGTCACGGTGGAAGATTGGGTCAACGCCCAGGCCCGGCTGCTGGACCAACTGGGCATCCAGACCCTGGCCGCCGTCATGGGCGGCAGCCTGGGCGGCATGCAGGCTCTGGGCTGGACGCTACAGTATCCAGAGCGGGTGCGGCATGCGGTGGTGATTGCCAGTGCCCCCAATCTGACGGCAGAGAACATCGCCTTCAACGAAGTGGCGCGCCGCGCCATCGTCACCGACCCCGACTTCCACGGCGGCCACTTCTACCAGCACGGCGTGGTGCCGCAGCGCGGACTGCGCATCGCCCGCATGATCGGCCACATCACCTACCTCAGCGACGACGTGATGAACACCAAGTTTGGCCGTCAGCTGATTGATGAGGGTTACCGCTACAGCACGCAGGACGCGGAATTCCAGATCGAAAGCTATCTGCGATACCAGGGCGACAAGTTCAGCGAATACTTTGACGCCAACACCTACCTGCTGATCACCCGTGCGCTGGACTACTTTGACCCGGCGCGGCATTTCGGCGGCAGCCTGACTGCTGCTTTCGCCCGGGTGCAGGCCAAGTTCCTGCTGGTCAGCTTCACCACCGACTGGCGCTTTTCGCCCCAGCGCAGCCGCGAAATGGTCAAGGCCCTGCTGGACAACCGCCGCACCGTCAGCTATGCCGAGATCGATGCGCCGCACGGTCACGATGCCTTTTTGCTCGACGATGCCCGCTATATGGCGACAGTACGGGCCTACTTTGACCGCGTTGCACAGGAGTTGACTGTATGAGCGCGCACACCATGATGGAATCCATCGCCCGCCTGGTGCCCCAGGGTTCCCGCGTGCTCGACCTGGGCTGCGGCGACGGCGCCCTGCTGGCGCATCTGCAGGCCACCCGTGGCTGCAGTGGCTACGGCATTGAAATCGACGACGCCAAGCTGTTGACCTGCGTACAGCGCGGTGTGAACGTGATCCAGCTGAACCTGGACGAGGGGCTGGCCATGTTCGACGACGCCTCGTTCGACGTGGTGCTACAGATCGACACCCTCCAGCATCTGCGCAATGCCGAGGTCATGCTGCGTGAGACGGCCCGTGTGGGCCGCATGGGCGTGCTGGCCTTCCCCAACTTTGCGCACTGGCCGAACCGCATGAGCATTCTGCGCGGCCACATGCCAGTGACCAAGCGCCTGCCCTACCAGTGGTACGACACGCCGAATATCCGTGTTGGCACCTTCAAGGACTTCGAGGCGCTGGCCGAGAAGAACGACC
Source organism: Rhodoferax sp. SPJ21 (assembly GCF_058216335.1). Taxonomy (NCBI): domain Bacteria; kingdom Pseudomonadati; phylum Pseudomonadota; class Betaproteobacteria; order Burkholderiales; family Comamonadaceae; genus Rhodoferax; species Rhodoferax sp. SPJ21. The sequence goes on along the minus strand of NZ_JBYZMO010000002.1, from coordinate 523,243 downwards.
TGCACATCCTGGACGCCTTTGGCCTGCAGGAAGGCCGCGAAGTGCGCGTCTGGCCGAACGCGTTCGCCGGCACGGCAGTGTTCAAGTTCCAGCGCGGATAGGCCCCGATGGGGCACACCGTCCGCAGAGTTTTACACTCCAGGGTTGGCCCGCCTTATTTCCTTTTGAGAATGCCCCGATGACCACAGTCCACACATCTTCCATCCATAGTCTGCCCCTGCTGGCGCGCGGCAAAGTGCGCGATAACTACGCCGTGGGCACGGACCGCATCCTGATGGTGGCCAGTGACCGCCTGAGCGCTTTTGACGTGATCATGGGCGAGCCCATCCCGGGAAAAGGCATTTTGCTGACGCAAATGGCATTGTTCTGGTTCGAACGGTTGGGCCACATATGCCCCAACCATCTGACCGGTGACGCCCCCGAGAGCGTGGTCCAGCCCGACGAAATCGCCCAGGTCACGGGCCGCTCCATGCTGGTCAAGCGCCTCAAACCCATTCCGGTCGAAGCCGTGGTGCGCGGCTACCTGGCCGGCAGCGGCTGGAAGGAATACCAGGAGAACAGCGCTGTCTGCGGCGTCGTGCTGCCCGCCGGCCTGCAAAACGCCTCCAAGCTGCCCGTACCCATCTACACGCCGGCTGCCAAGGCCGCGGTGGGCGACCATGACGAGAACATCACCTTCGACAAGACCGTGGAAATGATCGGCCTGGACCTGGCCACCCGCATCCGCGACCTGAGCATCCAGATCTATAGCGCCGCTGCTGAGATTGCTCTGGCCAAGGGCGTGATCATTGCCGACACCAAGTTTGAGTTTGGCCTGGACACCGACGGCACGCTGGTGTTGATGGACGAGGTGCTGACGCCCGACTCCTCGCGTTTCTGGCCCGTCGAAGGCTATGTAGAAGGCAGCAACCCGCCCAGCTACGACAAGCAGTTCGTGCGCGACTGGCTGGAGCAGGTGCAGATCGACGGCAAGCCCTGGAACAAGACCCCGCCAGCACCCCGCGTGCCGCAAGAGGTCATCGCCAAGACCGCCGCCAAGTACCAGGAAGCGCTGCAACGCCTCACGGCCTGAGCCCCCGCCCCTTATGGCTACTCTTGCAGCGCGCAGCCTGGCACATATTTGGCACCCCTGTACCCAGATGCAGCGTGCGGCCCAGGTGCCGCCGCTGGCCATCAGCCACGGCCAGGGCGTGTGGCTGTATGACGAAGACGGCAAGCGCTACTTTGACGCCGTCAGTTCCTGGTGGGTCAATCTGTTTGGCCATGCCGATGCGCGCATCAACGCCGCCCTGAAAGACCAGCTGGACCGCTTGCCGCACGTGATGCTGGCCGGCTGCACCCACGCCCCGGCGGTGGAGCTGGCCGAGCGTCTGTCCGCGCTCACTGGCGGCGTGCTGGGCCACTGCTTCTTCGCCAGCGATGGCGCGTCTGCCGTGGAAATCGCTTTGAAGATGGCCTTCCACCACTGGCGCAACCGGGGGCTCACCGACAAACGCGAATTCGTCTGCCTGCGCCAGGGCTACCATGGCGAAACCCTGGGCGCGCTGGCCGTGACCGACGTGCAAATCTTCCGCGACGCCTACGACCCGTTGCTGATGCAGTCGCACCAGGTGATGTCGCCCGACGCCCGCCAAGCCTTGCCCGGCGAATCCGCTGCCGACGTGGCCCGCCGCGCCGCCGCCGAGCTGCAGGCCTTGCTGGAAGCGCGCAGCGGCCACATCGCCGCGCTGATACTGGAGCCGCTGGTGCAGGGCGCCGCCGGCATGGCCATGTACCACCCGGCCTATCTGCAGGCGGCACGTGCGCTGTGCGACCAGCACCAGGTGCTGCTGATTGCAGATGAGATCGCCGTCGGCTGCGGCCGCACCGGCAGCTTCTTCGCCTGTGAACACGCCGGCATCTGGCCCGATCTGCTGTGCCTGTCCAAAGGCATCAGCGGTGGCTATCTGCCCCTGTCGCTGGTGCTGTCGCGCGACAGCGTGTACCAGGCCTTTCTGGACGACGACGTGGCGCGCGGCTTTCTGCACTCGCATTCCTACACCGGCAACGCCCTGGCCTGCCGCGCCGCGCTGGCCGTGCTGGACCGCTTCGAGCATGACGACGTGCTGGCCCGCAACCGCCAGCAGGCCGCAGGCCTGAGCGCTGCGCTGGCGCCCCTGCAGGCCGACCCGCGTGTGGAGAACTTCCGCCATGTCGGCATGATTTGGGCCTTTGACGTGAAAGAGCCGTTGGTGGGCGCACGCTTTCCCGAGCGCTTCCACTTGGCCGGCCGCGCCCGCGAGCTGCTGATACGCCCCATAGGCCGCACCGTCTATTTGCTGCCGCCGTATTTGCTGGACGACACGCTGTCGCCCTGGCTGGCCCGGCAAGTCCTGGCCACGCTGGACGATGTGCTGAACCAAACACCTGAAGATGCTGCTAGACCACCTGAACCGCCAACTGCGTGACCGTACGGCACAAAGCCTGACGCGCACGCGCCGCACCGCCGAGACGCCCTGCGCGCCGCAGCAACGCGTCGCTGCGGGCTTGGGCGTGGAAAGCCAGCCGGCCCGCGACATGCTGGCCTTTGCCAGCAACGACTACCTGGGCCTGGCCCAGCACCCGGTGCTGATCGACGCCCTGGCCGAAGGCGCCCGCCGCTATGGCGCGGGCAGCGGGGCTTCGCACCTGGTCAGCGGCCATTCCCGCGCGCACGCCCAGCTGGAAGCTGAGCTGGCCAACTGGCTGGCGCCCCATATTCCCCAGGCGCAGGCCTTGTACTTTTGCACCGGCTACATGGCAAATGTGGCTCTGGTGCAGGCGCTATCTGCGCAGAGTGCTACGATTTTTGCAGACAAGCTGAACCATGCCTCGCTGGTGGATGGCGCGCTGCTGTCCAAAGCCCCATTCCAGCGCTACGCCCACCGCAACCTGACGGTGCTAGAGCGCCAGCTGGCCGCCTGCGACACACCCATCAAGCTCATCGTGACCGATGCCGTATTCAGCATGGACGGCGACCTGGCTGACCTGCCCGCCATGCTGGCCCTGGCCGAGCAATATGACGCCTGGCTGGTGGTGGACGATGCGCATGGCTTTGGAGTGCTCGGCGCGCAGGGCAGGGGCAGCCTGGCCCACTTCGGTTTGCGCAGCGAGCGCCTGATCTACATGGGCACGCTGGGCAAGGCGGTGGGCGCTGGCGGCGCTTTCGTGGCCGCCCACCCCACCATCGTCGAGTGGCTGGTGCAGACCGCCCGCCCGTACATCTACACCACCGCCGCGCCGCCCGCCATTGCGCACGCCGTCAGCGCCAGCCTGGCCTTGATCGCTGGCGCAGAAGGCGAGCAGCGCCGCGCCCAGCTGCAGCAGCGCGTGGCCCAATTGCGCACGGGCCTGGCGGTATTGATTGCGGCCTACCCGGCCGCCGGCTGGCAGCTGGCCGATTCGGCCACCGCCATCCAACCCCTGGTGGTGGGCGACAACGCTGCCACCATGGCCTTGTCCGCTGCGCTGGACGCACAGGGCCTGTGGGTGCCAGCCATCCGCCCACCCACCGTGCCTGTAGGCACCGCCCGCCTGCGCATCACCCTCAGTGCCGCCCATAGCGCCGCCGACGTACAGCGCCTGCTGGACGGCCTGGCGCTGGCTGCCAAAGACTTGTATGACAGAACCTCTGACTGAATCTATTCCCGCACCCGAGGCCGCCACTGAGCCCGTATTCCTGCGCGACCGCCAGGGCCACTCCATGCGCGGCTGCTTTGTCACTGGCACCGACACCGAAATCGGCAAAACCAGCATCAGCGCGGCCCTGCTGCACTGGTGCACCCAGCAGGGCTGGCGCAGCGCCGGCCTGAAGCCCGTGGCCGCCGGTGTAGACGGCCGGGGCGTGAACGAAGACGTGCGCGCCCTGCGCGACGCCAGCTCGCTGCTGCTCAGCCATGCCGAGGTGGGCCCGCTGCAGTTCCGCGCCGCCTGCGCGCCGCAAATCGCCGCTGCGCTGGAAGGGCACACCATCGATTCGCAAACCCTGGTAGACCATGCCCAGACCCTGGCCGAGCGCGCCGACGTACTGGTGGTGGAGGGCGTGGGCGGCTTCTGCGTACCCCTGGGGCCGGACTTCGATACCGCCGACCTGGCCCAGGCTCTACATCTGCCCGTGGTGCTGGTGGTGGGCCTGCGGCTGGGCTGCATCAACCACGCGCTGCTGACGGCCGAGGCCATCCGCGCGCGCGGCCTCACGTTAGCCGGCTGGGTCGCCAACACGCTGGACCCCGGCATGGAACACATATCGGGCAACCTGGACACGCTGCGCCACGAATTCATGCGCCGCTACCAGGCGCCCTGCCTGGGCCTGGTGCCGCGCCTTGCCGAACCCAGCCCGGCCGCCGTGGCCATGTACCTGGACGCCGAAGCCCTGCGCTCCGTGTTCGCCCTATGAGTTTGGTGACGACTCGGGAGCCCTGCGCGCCCTTTGTGGACGCAGCCTTCTACGCCAACCCCTACCCGGCCTACCAGGCCCTGCGTGAGGCCGCCCCCCTGCACTGGAGCACCGAGTTCTTCGGCGGCGCCTGGCTGCTGACCCGCCACGCCGATGTGGAGCAGGTGCTGCGCGACCCGCGCTTCTCCGCCCAGCGCACCGGCGGCTGGGTCACCGACCGCGAGCAAGAGAAAGGCGAGCTGGCCGGCTTCCAGCAGCTGTTCGCCCGGGCCATGTTGTTCCTGGATGCGCCCGACCACACCCGCATCCGCAAGGTGCTGAACGCCGGCTTCAAGCCCGAGGCCATCCAAGCCCTGGTGCCGCATATTGAACAGACCGTGGTCGAATTGCTGGACGCGGTCGCAGACCAACCCAGCTTCGATTTCATGCAGGCCGTGGCCCGCCCGCTGCCGGTACGCGTCATCGCCAAGATGATGGGCATAGACGATGCGGCCAATGCCGACTTCGTCACCTGGTCCGACGACCTGGCCGTCTTCATCGGCGCCCCGCTGGCCACCCACGCCCAGGCCCGCCGCGCCCAGGCCAGCCTGCTGGCCATGGGGCGTTATTTTGAAACCCTGGTGGCCCAGCGCCGCCAGAGCCCGGGCGACGATCTGGTCAGCCGCCTGCTGCAGGCTGAAGATGCAGGCGACATCCACAGCCACGCCGAGCTGCTGGCCCAGTGCGCCATGCTGCTGTTCGCCGGGCATGAAACCACGCGCAACCTGCTGGGCAACGGCTTGCACGCCTTGCTCAGCCACCCCGACCAATGGCAACAGCTGCAACAGAACCCCAGCTTGTTACCCGGCGCCGTGCGCGAGCTGCTCCGCTTCGACAGCCCCGTGCAATACACAGGCCGCCGCGTCGCCGCCGACATGGAGCTACACGGCCAGCAGCTGCGCCGTGGCGACCTGGTCGTCCCCCTGATAGGCGCCGCCAACCGCGACCCGGCGCGGCATGCCGCGCCTGACCGGCTAGACGTGACGGGGCGCGACGGCGGCTCCGTCTCCTTCGGCTCCGGCCCGCACGTCTGCATAGGCGCCATGCTGACGCGGGTGGAGGCGGAAATTACTTTCCGGCTGGTGCTGCAGCGCTTCCCAGGCTTGCGCCTGGGCGCAGAGACGGTGCAATGGGTGGCTAATCCGGCTTATCGGGGGCTAGCAGGGTTACCGTTGTACCTCTGAAATTCAGCGCTACGGAGTTGAAAGCCGAGCATTGAAAGTTCTTGATCCAAAGTAGGAGAGCCATAAGTTTCTCAACATATGGCTCTCAAATTCTCAGCTTATGGGTCTAGCTGCAACAGCTCTTAGACGTCAATATTCCCCGCCCGCAGCGCATTGGTCTCAATGAATTCCCGCCGCGGCTCGACTTCGTCGCCCATAAGCATGGTGAACACACGGTCGGCTTCGATGGCGTCGTCGATTTGTACGCGCAGCAGCCGGCGTACGGTGGGGTCCATGGTGGTTTCCCACAGCTGCTCGGGGTTCATTTCGCCCAAGCCTTTGTAGCGCTGGCGGCTGGTGGTACGTTCGGCCTCAGAAATGAGCCAGGCCATGGCCTGACGGAAGTCGCCAACTTTTTCTTCCTTCTGGCGTTCGCCTTCGCCGCGCTGCACTTTGGCACCTTCGGACAGCAGGCCGCGGAAGGTGTTGGCGGCTTCGGCCAGGGCGGCGTAGTCGGCGCCGTGCACGAAGTCCTGGGTGAGCACGCTGCTCTTGATGTTGCCGTGGTGGCGGCGGCTGATGCGCAGGATGGGCTTGTCGGTGCGCACATCGAATTCGCCGGCCACTTCGGCGCCGCTGCCCAGCTCCAGCAGGCGCTTTTGCAGCGCAGCAGCAGAGACTTCTGCATCGGCCACGGTGTCCAGGTTCAGGGCCACGCCGTCGGCAATAGCGCGCAGGGCCTCTGCGTCCATGAAGGCTTGCAGACGGGCGATGACGGCTTCAGCGACCTGGTGTTTGCGCGCCAGCTCGGCCAGGGCGTCACCGGTCAGGGTGCTGCCACTCTCGCCACCGGTGTAGACCGAGGCGTTGACCAGGGCGATGCGCAGCAGGAAGCCATCCAGCGCGCTGGCGTCCTTCAGGTACAGCTCTTCCTTACCGGCCTTGACCTTGTACAGCGGCGGCTGGGCAATGTAGATGTGGCCACGTTCGACCAGCTCGGGCATTTGGCGGTAGAAGAATGTCAGCAGCAGGGTGCGGATGTGGGCGCCGTCAACGTCGGCGTCGGTCATGATGATGATGCGGTGGTAGCGCAGCTTGGCGACGTTGAAGTCGTCGTTGCCGGTGGTGCCGCCGGCCTTGCCGATGCCGGTGCCCAGGGCGGTGATCAGCGTCAGAATTTCGTTGCTGGTCAGCAGCTTTTCGTAGCGGGCTTTTTCCACGTTCAATATCTTGCCGCGCAGGGGCAGGATGGCCTGGAACTTACGGTCGCGGCCTTGCTTGGCGGAGCCGCCGGCGGAGTCACCCTCGACGATGTAGATTTCGCAGCCAGCGGGGTCTTTTTCCTGGCAGTCGGCCAGCTTGCCAGGCAGGCCCATGCCGTCCAGCACGCCCTTGCGGCGCGTCATGTCTCGGGCCTTGCGGGCGGCTTCGCGGGCACGGGCGGCTTCGATGATCTTGCCTACGATGATCTTGGCATCGGCCGGGCGTTCTTGCAGGTAGTCGTACAGCAGCTTGCTGACGATGTCTTCCACCGGGCCGCGCACTTCGCTGGAGACCAGCTTGTCCTTGGTCTGGCTGCTGAATTTGGGCTCGGGCACTTTCACGCTGAGCACGCAGCACAGACCTTCGCGCATGTCGTCGCCGGTGACTTCGACCTTGGCTTTTTTAGCGACCTCGGTGTCGTCAATGTACTTGTTGATGATGCGGGTCATGGCCGCGCGCAGACCGGTCAAATGGGTGCCGCCGTCGCGCTGCGGGATGTTGTTGGTGAAGCACAGCACTTGCTCGTTGTAGCCGCTGTTCCACTGCATCGCCACTTCCACGCCGATGTTGGTGCCCTGGTCGCTTTGGCGGTCGCCCATGGCGTGGAAGATGTTGGGGTTCAACACCGACTTGCCCTTGTTGATGAAGTTGACGAAGCCTTGCACGCCACCGGCGCCGGAGAAGTCGTCTTCCTTGCCGCTGCGCTCGTCCTTCAGGCGGATCTTCACGCCGTTGTTCAGGAAGCTGAGTTCGCGCAGGCGCTTGCTCAGGATTTCGTAGTGGAAATCGTTGTTCTCTTTAAAGATCTCGGTGTCGGGCAGGAAGTGCACCTCGGTGCCGCGCTTCTCGGTGTCGCCGATGACTTGCATGGGCGAGACTTCAACGCCGTCCACGGTGTCCAGCAGGCGGTTTTGCACAAAGCCTTTGCTGAACTCCATCACATGGATCTTGCCGTCGCGGCGGATGGTCAGGCGCAGCATCTTGGACAGCGCGTTCACGCAGCTCACGCCCACGCCGTGCAGGCCGCCAGACACTTTGTAGCTGTTCTGGTTGAACTTGCCGCCGGCGTGCAGCTCGGTCAGGGCGATTTCAGCGGCCGAGCGTTTGGGCTCGTGCTTGTCGTCCATCTTGATGCCGGTCGGAATGCCCCGGCCGTTATCGACCACGCTGATCGAGTTGTCAGAGTGGATGGTGACCAAAATGTCGTCGCAATGGCCCGCCAGTGATTCGTCGATGGAGTTGTCCACCACCTCGAACACCAGATGGTGCAGGCCGGTGCCGTCAGACGTATCGCCGATGTACATGCCCGGGCGCTTGCGCACCGCTTCCAGGCCTTCCAGGATCTGGATCGAACCTTCGCCGTAGGCTTCGGTGGCGCCGGCCTGGTTGGTGTCGATCGTTGGCTGGAAGTTGGAGCTAGAAGCCGTGCTGTCGCCGGTATTCACGGCATCCATAGCATCGGTAGCAGCGGGGACGGGCTTGTTTTCTTCGGTCATGGCGTACTGTGCGTGTCGGGAGGAATGCTCCCCCAGATGCCGCAATATTTATAAGGTAAATCTGCCTCTGGCGCAGATGGATAGTGCGGGAGTAGCTACTTTTTATATAGCAGTTAAATCCGCATCGGCATGACCACGTATTTGAAGGTCTCGTTCTCGGGGATGGTCAGCAGCGCAGAGCTGTTGCCGTCGCTGAGCGAGATCGTCACCATGTCTTGCGCCATATTGGCCAAGGCATCGATCAGGTAGGTCACGTTGAAGCCGATTTCGATGGTGTCACCACCGTAGTCGATGTCCAGCTCGTCCACGGCTTCTTCTTGTTCGGCATTGTTCGAGGCCACACGCAGGCTGCCGGGTTCGACGTTCAGGCGTACGCCCTTGAACTTGTCGCTGGTCAGAATGGCGGTGCGCTGCAGGCTGGACAGGAAGGCCTGGCGGCCCAGGGTGATGTGGTTCTGGTGGTTCTTCGGAATCACGCGGTTGTAGTCGGGGAACTTGCCCTCGACCAGCTTGGTGACGAACTCCATGCCGTCAAAACTGAACTTGGCCTGGTTGCTGGCGAACTGCATCTCGATAGCGCCTTCGGCATCGCTCAACAGGCGCTGCATCTCCAGCACGGTCTTGCGCGGCAAGATGACTTCTTGCTTGGGCACTTCGACGTCCAGCGCGGCCGAGGCAAATGCCAGGCGGTGGCCGTCAGTGGACACCAGGCTGAGTTGGTTGCCTTCGGCGACGAACAAGATGCCGTTGAGGTAGTAGCGGATGTCATGCACGGCCATCGCGAAGGACACCTGGCTCAGCAGCGCCTTCAGCACCTTTTGGGGCACGCTGAACACCGGGCCGAAGCTGGCAGCTTCCTGCACCAGCGGGAAGTCTTCAGAGGGCAGGGTCTGCAAGGTGAACTTGCTCTTGCCACCTTTGAGGATCAGCTTGTTCTGGCTGGATTCCAGGCTAACGGTCTGGTCGGCGGGCATGGTGCGCAGGATGTCGATCAGCTTGCGGGCCCCCACGGTGGTGCTGAAGTCGCCGGCGTCGCCATCCAGCTCGGCATTGGTGCGGATCTGGATTTCCAGGTCGCTGGTGGTCAGCTGCACAGTGCCGCCGGTTTTGCGCAGCATCACGTTGGCCAGAATCGGCAACGTGTGGCGCCGTTCAACAATGCCGGCCACCGACTGCAGAACCGCGAGCACTTTGCTTTGTGTTGCCTTCAAAACGATCATGTCAACCCCGTGTGTTTATAAATAAGCTTGGCGAGAAACCCGCGCGTCGATTTCGAGCAAAGCGTGATTTTCCCTGTTTTTACCTGCACTTTTGGCTAGCCTTCAGGACTTACGCAAGTCCCTTGTGCGCCCAGAGGGCAGCATAGGGGACGCTGCGTAAGTTCTAACCCTTTAATGTTTGCTCCAGCACGTGCAATTGCTGGTTCAACTCGGTCAGTTGCTGGCGTTCGCCGCCAATCTTGCGCACCGCGTGCAGCACCGTGGTGTGGTCGCGCCCGCCGAACAGCTCGCCGATCTCGGGCAGGCTCTTTTGCGTCAGCTCCTTGGCCAGGTACATCGCGATCTGGCGCGGCCGCGCAATGGAGGCCGGGCGCTTCTTGCTGTACATGTCGGCGACTTTGATCTTGTAGTAATCGGCCACCGTCTTCTGGATGTTTTCTACCGAAATCTGCCGATTCTGGATGGACAGCAAGTCACGCAAGGCTTCGCGGGCCAGCTGGATCGACATTTCCTTCTGGTTGAAACGCGAATAGGCCAGGCATTTGCGCAGCGCGCCTTCGAGCTCGCGCACGTTGGAACGCACGTTCTTGGCGACGAAAAAGGCGACTTCCTCGGGCATTTCGGTGCCCTCGGCACGCGACTTGTTGATCAGAATCGCGACGCGCATCTCCAGCTCGGGCGGCTCGATGGCCACCGTCAGGCCCGAGTCGAAACGCGACACCAAGCGCTCATGGATGTCGGCCAGACCCTTGGGATAAGTGTCGCTGGTCATCACGATGTGCGACTTCTTGGTCAGCAGGGCTTCGAACGCGTTGAAGAACTCTTCTTGCGTGCGGTCCTTGTTGGCGAAGAACTGCACGTCGTCAATCAGCAACAGGTCCAGCGAGTGGTAACGCTCTTTAAATTCGTCAAAAGTCTTGCGCTGGTAGGCTTTAACCACATCCGAAACAAATTGCTCCGCATGGATGTAGAGAACTTTGGCATCCGGCCGGTCAGCCAGCAAGCGGTTGCCCACGGCGTGCATCAAATGGGTCTTGCCCAGACCCACGCCACCGTAGATAAACAACGGGTTGTAGAGCTGGCCGGGCGTACCGGAAACATGCATGGCCGCAGCCCGCGCCATGCGGTTGGCCGTACCTTCCACCAGGGTGTCGAAGGTCAGAGCGGTGTTCAGTCGGTTCTTGAATTGCGCCTGCGCGGGGTCTTCTCCGACCACCACGACCGGCTCGGGAACCGCCCCAACCCCTTGGGGCACCAAGGCAGCGATGGACGTGCGCACCTGCGCCTCACGAGGAGTAAGCGCTAACTCGAGCGGAATAATCTGGCCATACAGCTTTTCCAATAAGGCACTGATACGGCCCACGTACTGCGCACGGATCCAGTCAAGCTTGAAGCGATTCGCGACAAACAAGGTCACTTTAGAGAAGTCATCGGTAACCTGCGCCACCAAGGGCTTGATCCAGGTATTGAACTGCTGCTCTGGCAGTTCCTGTGCCAGCTGTTCTACGCAGGCCTGCCAGAGACTGTGCCCGGCACTACTTCCTGCGCCAGCATGGGCATGGGTTCCCTCGGTCATTATTCTGTTTCTACTTCTGTGGATAAATTAGGGATCGGCGAACCGACCATTGTAATTTATCCATCCCTTATCCACAATTTCGCCGATAAGAGACAGGCATCCCGCCCCGCCGCCTTCGATGCAGAAGTGTATTGCCAGACGGCCGATTATTTGCCATAATGCCGGGTTTCCCTGGCCAAATTTGCCTTAGGTTCTTTTTTGCGGCTGCACGCAAAAACCCGAGAAGGCGGACCAGTGCAGTCCCCGGTAGTGCTTGCAAAAGTCCAGCGTGGGTTGTGCTTCAGGGGCCACCAAGGGCGTTAAGCCCTCTTTTTTTAGCGATGTACCTCGGGTTTACCTTGGGGGAGTTGCTGTACCGAACTCTTCTAGGAAGTCATCATGAAACGCACTTATCAACCATCGAAAATCAAGCGTGCCCGTACCCATGGTTTCATGGTCCGTATGAAAACCCGCGGTGGCCGTGCCGTCATCAACGCACGTCGCGCCAAGGGCCGCAAGCGCCTGGCTGTCTAAGCCTGCGCCCCGGTTGGCGCGCACTACCGCTCCCGATTTTTCTACTTCGGCCCAACACCTGACGTGCAGCGACTCAAAACGCGGGCGCAGTTCCAGGCTGTATTGGCAGGAAAAACGGTTGCACGGACAGCCCATTTCGCGCTGCACCGTGCAGCACTAGATGCGCGTCCAGTGCCAACTTCCATGGCCAGCACACCAACGACACCTCCATTAGGGCCCGAGTCTTTACGACCGCAGGCCCTTTTTGCTGTGGACGGCGTTTGGCTGGGTGCCATGGTGCCCAAACGCTGGGCCAAGCGGGCCGTGACCCGCAACACCATCAAGCGCCAGATTTACCAAGTGATCCAAGCTTTTGAGCCGCGCTTTCCGCATGCTGCCCATGTGGTGCGCTTGCGCAGTGGCTTTGATCGCAAGGTTTTCATCAGCGCAACGTCCGACCAGCTCAAGCACGCTGTGCGGACCGAGCTGGAGCAGCTCTTTGACCGGGCCGTCGCCGGTGCTACGCCATGATGCGTACCGCCTTGATAACGCTGGTACGCGGCTACCGGTTGCTGCTTAGTCCCTGGCTGGGATCGGCCTGCCGTTTTGAACCTACCTGTTCTGTGTATGCATTGCAGGCCCTGGAACAGCACGGCGCATCCGCAGGAACTTATCTGACATTACGGCGTCTGGCACGTTGCCACCCTTGGTGTGACGGCGGTTTGGACCCCGTTCCGCAAAAACGTCCTGCGCTATTCGCCCATCTGCTTTCCTCTTCCTCACATAAGTAGTCCTTTACATGAACGATATTCGCCGGACCATCCTATGGGTGATTTTTGGTTTCTCCATGGTCTTGCTGTGGGACCAGTGGCAGGTCTATAACGGCCATAAAGCCACCTTTTTTCCGACGCCTGCATCCAAGGTTGCTCCGGTAGCTACCGCACCAGTGTCTGGCGCGTCCAGCGTCCCAGCGCCAGTTGCAGCCGGACCGGTAGCTGTGGCAGGCCAGCTCCCCGTGACCGCCGGTGCTCCGGCGGCAGCCAAGGAGCGCGTGGAAGTGGTGACCGATGTACTCAAGCTGACCTTCGACACCGAAGGTGGCAGCTTGGTCCGCTCCGAGTTGCTGAACCAGGTGGATATGACCGACAAGTCGAAGAACTTCGTCTTGCTCGACGATAGCAAAGAACGCGTCTATGTTGCCCAAACCGGTCTGATCGCCGGCGCTGGCTCTGCCGCAGGCGCCACGCTGCCCAGCCACAAAACGGTCATGACATTGGTACCTGGCGATCGCAGTCTGAAAGACGGCGCGCAAAACCTGGTGCTGCGCTTCGAATCGCCTGATGTGGGCGGTGTGAAACTGGTGAAGACCTTCACCCTCACCCGTGGCTCCTACGTGATGGACGTAAAGCACGAAGTCGTCAACACCGGCACCACCGCTGTGTCGCCTCAGCTGTACCTGCAACTGGTGCGCGATGGCAATAAGCCTGCAGGCGAATCCTCTTTCTACTCGACCTTCACCGGCCCGGCGGTCTATACCGAAGCCAAGAAGTACGAAAAGGTGGACTTCAAAGACATCGAAAACAACAAGGTCGATATCGAAAAGCAATCCAGCAACGGCTACGTTGCCATGGTGCAGCACTACTTTGCCAGTGCCTGGCTGCTGGGTGACGGCATCCAGCGCGACCTGTTCATGCGCAAGGTGGACACCAACCTGTATGCGGTGGGCATGATCACACCGATGAACGATATCGCACCGGGCGCCAGCAAGACAGTGGAAGCCCGCATGTTTGTAGGCCCTGAACTCGAAAAAGTACTGGAAAAACTCTCGCCCGGCCTGGAGCGCGTGAAAGACTATGGCCGCTTGACCATCCTGGCCCAGCCTTTGTACTGGCTGCTGGACCAACTGCACAACGTGATCCAGAACTGGGGCTGGTCCATCGTGGCACTGGTGCTGCTGCTGAAGATCGCCTTCTACTGGCTGAATGCCAAGGCTTACGCCAGCATGGCCAAGATGAAGGCTATCAACCCGCGTATCACCGAAATGCGTGAGCGCCTGAAGGACAAGCCGCAGGAAATGCAACAGGCCATGATGAAGATCTACCGTGAGGAAAAGATCAACCCCATGGGCGGCTGCTTCCCCATCATGATCCAGATCCCGGTGTTCATCGCGCTGTACAACGTGCTGCTGTCCAGCGTAGAGATGCGCAATGCCCCCTGGGCGCTGTGGATCCACGACCTGTCCTCACCTGATCCTTACTACATCCTGCCCATCGTCATGGCTTTGACGACCATGCTGCAAACCTCGCTGAACCCCGCACCGCCGGATCCGCTGCAGGCCAAGATGATGTGGTTCATGCCGTTGGCCTTCTCGGTGATGTTCTTCTTCTTCCCGGCCGGCCTGGTGATGTACTGGATTACCAACAACGCCTTGTCCATTGCCCAGCAATGGATCATCAATACCCGCATGGGTGTGCCACCCAAGTTCCACCTGCCCAAGTTCTAAGGGCGGTACGGGCAGCAACACTGCCTGGTTGACATCCAAAGGCCGCTTCAACCTCCGGGTTGAACGGCCTTTTTTCTATAAGCTGCTACTCCATGCCCGCCCATAACGACTATCCCATCGCCGCCATCGCCACCGCACCAGGACGTGGTGCCGTGGGCATTGTGCGGGTCAGCGGCAAGCAGATCGCACCCATCATCGAGGCCTTGTGTGGCCGAGCGCTGAAAGCCCGCGAAGCCACTTATCTGCCGTTCCGCGACGCGGCTGGTCAGGCCATAGACCAGGGCCTGGCCATCCACTTCCCGGCACCGCACTCCTATACCGGCGAAGACGTGCTGGAGCTGCAGGCCCACGGCGGACCGGTGGTGCTGCAGCTCTTGCTGGCGCGCTGCCTGGAGGCGGGTGCCGCCATGGGCATGCGCCTGGCCCAGCCGGGCGAGTTCACGCAGCGGGCCTTCTTGAACGACAAGATAGACCTGGCGCAGGCCGAGGCAATTGCCGACCTGATCGACGCCAGCACCGAGGCCGCCGCGCGCAGCGCCACCCGTTCGCTGTCCGGCGAGTTCTCGCAGGAGATCCATAGTCTGCGTGATGGTCTGGTGCACCTGCGTATGTTGGTCGAGGCCACGCTAGATTTTCCTGAGGAAGAAATCGACTTCCTGCGCAAGGCGGACGCGCACGGGCAGCTATCAAAACTGCAGCAACGCCTGGCCGCGGTGATGCAGCGCACACGCCAGGGGGCGCTGCTGCGCGAGGGCATCAAGGTGGTGATTGCCGGCCAACCCAACGCGGGCAAGTCGTCGCTGCTGAACGCGCTGGCAGGGGCCGAGCTGGCCATCGTCACCCCGATCGCCGGCACCACCCGCGACAAGGTGGCGCAGACCATCCAGATCGAGGGCGTGCCCATCCACGTCATCGACACCGCCGGCCTGCGCAGCAGCGATGACGCCATCGAAACCATAGGCATTGAACGCGCCTGGGCTGAAATCGCGGCAGCCGATGCGGTGCTGTTTCTGCACGACCTGACCCGCGCCCAATTGGCGGACTACCAGCAGGCGGACGCCGCGATAGGCGCCGAACTGGCGCAAAAGCTGCCGTCCCGCGTACCGGTCATCGATGTCTGGAACAAATCGGATGCAGCTACCGCAACCGCTGCAGAGGCCCTGACCCTGTCCGCCAAGATCGGCACCGGGCTGGACCCACTGCGCCGCAAGCTATTGGAAGTGGCGGGATGGCAAACCTCGCCCGAAGGGGTTTTCATCGCCCGGGCGCGCCATGTGCACGCCTTGCAGCGTGTGGACGAACACATCGAGATGGCGGTGGCGCATCTGGCCAGCCAGGCCCAGTCGCTGGACTTGCTGGCCGAGGAGCTGCGCCTGGCGCAGAACGCGCTGAACGAAATCACCGGAGCCTTCAGCGCCGACGACCTGCTGGGCGTGATCTTTTCGCAGTTCTGTATCGGCAAATAAGCCGGGTTCTGGGCAGACTTTCAGTGCCCGGCGAAATCCACCAAAGTGAACAGTGGAAGCCCGCTTTCCCGCAGCTTGGTAGAACCGCCCAGTTCGGGTAGATCCACAATGGCCGCGCCTTCGACCACGGTGGCGCCAAGCTTCTCCAGCAGCTTCTTTCCGGCCATCATGGTGCCGCCGGTGGCGATAAGGTCGTCGATCAACAGCACGCGGTCGCCGGCCTTCACGGCATCGGTGTGCAGCTCAACTGTGGCGCTGCCGTATTCCAATTCATAGGTTTCTTCCACCGTGGTGAATGGCAGCTTGCCCTTTTTACGGATGGGTACAAAGCCGATATTCAGCTCGTAAGCCACTACCGCACCCAGAATGAAGCCGCGCGCGTCCAGCCCGGCTACTACGTCCGGGCGCAGGGCCGGGTCCATGTAGCGGTGCACGAACGCATCGATCATCACGCGGAACACCCGGGGGTTTTGCAGCAAGGGAGTGATGTCCCGGAACTGCACGCCCGGCGCAGGCCAATCGGGCACCGTGCGCATATGGGCCTTGAGGTATGCGTTGACGCTAAAGCTTGTCATGGGAAATCAACCAAAAATGGGGAGGGCCGCTATTGTGCCTTGCGCGGCTGCGCCGCCTTACGGCTTAACCCTTTTGGAACTTCTCTTCCGCTAACGCCAGGGTTTCCGCCTTGCCAGACAAGACCAGGGTATCGCCGTCTTCCAGCAGCACATCGTCTCCGGGTGACTCGGTTTTGCCGCTGTGCCGTCGCAGACTGACCACCCGCACACCCATCGCGTGCAGAGCCAGACGACCCAACGGCTTACCAAGGCACTTGGCGGCGATGGTCAGGGTCACGGTCGTCAACCGTTCGTGGCGCAACTCGTCCACGCCGTCGTCGTCCGCCCCGTGGAAGTAGCCGCGCAGAAGGTTGTAGCGCGCGTCACGCTGGTCCTGTACCACACGTATCACCCGGCGCATTGGCACGCCGACCAAGGCAAGAGCATGGCTGGCCAACATCAACGAACCCTCGATAGCCTCGGGCACCACTTCAGTGGCGCCAGCATTGCGTAGTTTTTCCAGATCGTGGTCGTCCTGGGTACGCACAATCACCGGCACCTGGGGCGCGTGGGTATGGGTGTTGGCCAGCACCTTCATGGCACCCGGCACATCCAGGTAGGTGATGACCACCGCGCTGGCCCGGGCCAAGCCGGCAGCCATCAAGGCCTGCAGGCGCGCCGCATCGCCGAACACCACCGAGTCGCCGGCCGCGGCAGCCTTGCGCACCCGGTCTGGGTCCAGGTCCAGTGCCATGTAGGGAATGCTCTCGCGCTCCAACATGCGCGCAAGGTTCTGCCCGCAACGCCCGTAGCCGCAAATGATCACGTGCTTGTTGGCATTAATGGACTTGCGGGCAATAGTCGTCATCTGCAACGACTGCTGCAACCACTCACTGCTCACCAGTTTCATCACGATGCGGTTGCTGTACATGATGATGAACGGCGTTGCCAACATGGACAGCACCATACTGGCCAGAATCGGATTCAACAGCGAGGCCGGCACCAGTTTGTTTTCTTGGGCCAAGGTCAGCAACACAAACCCGAACTCACCCGCCTGGGCCAGGTACAGGCCGGTACGCAAGGAGACGCCCGCCGTGCCCCCCAGCGACTTGGACAGCGCCGCAACCAGAGCCAGCTTGAACAGCACCGGCAAGGTCACCAGCAACAACACCAGAGGCCAGTGCTCCAGCACCAGGCGCCAGTCCAGCAGCATGCCGATGGTGATGAAAAACAAGCCCAGCAGCACATCGTGAAACGGCCGTATGTCAGTCTCCACTTGGTGCTTGTATTCGGTTTCGGAAATGAGCATGCCGGCAATAAAAGCCCCCAGGGCCAGGCTCAGGCCCGCCAGCTCGGTCAACCAGGCCAGGCCCAGGGTGATCAGCAAGAGGTTCAACACAAACAGCTCTTCGCTGCGCCGCCGCGCCACAATGGTCAGCCACCAACGCATCACCTTCTGTCCGCCCACTAACAGAACGGTGATCAACGCCGCCGCCTTGATGGACGCCAGCGCGAGTGACATCAGCAGCTCTTCAGGCGAGGCGCCCAAGGCGGGTATCAACACCAGCAAGGGCACCACGGCCAAATCCTGGAACAGCAGCACACCCATCACCCGCTTGCCATGCTCCGACTCCAGCTCCAGCCGCTCCGCCATCAGCTTCACCACAATGGCTGTGCTGCTCATCGCCAGCGCCCCCGCAAGCGCCAAGGCAGTACGCCACTCCATGTGCCATAGCGTGGGCGCCATGGTGGCAAACATCAGTGAAGCAAACGTGGCGATCAGCATCGTGCCCGCGACCTGGAACAAGCCCAAGCCAAACACGTGGCCACGCATGGCACGCAGCTTGGGCAGGTTGAATTCCAACCCGATGACAAACATCAAAAACACCACGCCGAACTCACCCAGGTGTTTGATCCCCTCAGAGTTCTGCGCCAGCGCCAGCGCATTCGGGCCGATGACCACGCCCACCACCAGATAACCCAGCATAGGCGGCAACTTCAGCGAGCGGAACGTCACCACCCCCAGCACGGCGGCCAGCAAGTACATCAGCGTCAATTCCAGTGCGGTCATGCCACCATGCTAACAAGGGAAATGCGCATTCCCCCGAAAAGAACGGCAGCATGCACGCCGATAGAATCGACGGCATGACATCCGCACCGCAGACCACTGCTTCCTTCGATTCCGCACGCGCCTTACGCAAGGCTTTTGACACTCTGGATATCGAAGCCGCAGCGGTCACGGACCTGAAGCGCCGCCTCACGGACTCCTTCGCCCGGTCGGTGCAGATGATCCTCGCATTGCGCGGCCGTGTGGTGGTCATGGGCATGGGTAAAAGCGGCCATGTGGGCCGAAAAATTGCCGCCACACTCGCCTCCACCGGCACCCCCGCACTATTCGTGCACCCGGCCGAAGCCAGCCACGGCGACCTGGGCATGATCCGCGCAATGGACATCGTCCTGGCCATTTCCAACAGCGGCGAAAGCGCGGAGATCACCGTATTGCTGCCGGTGCTCAAGCGCCAGGGCGTGCCCCTGATCGCCATTACCGGCAATCTGCAATCCACACTGGCCCAGCATGCCACCGAGATATTGAACGGCGGCGTGGACAAAGAAGCCTGCCCCCTGAACCTGGCGCCCACCGCCAGTACCACCGCCCAGCTGGCCCTGGGTGACGCGCTGGCCGTTGCCCTGCTGGATGCGCGTGGCTTCAAGGCCGAAGACTTCGCCCGCTCCCACCCGGGTGGCGCCTTGGGCCGCAAACTGCTCACCCATGTTAGCGATGTGATGCGCTCCGGCGATGAGGTGCCCCGCGTCACACCAGACACCGCTTTCAGCGACATGATGCGTGAGATGAGCGCCAAAGGCGGCATCACTGCGGTGGTGGACGCGCAGCAGCAAGTGCTGGGTGTATTCACCGACGGAGATTTGCGGCGCCTGATTGAAAACGGTGTAGACCTGCGCGCCATGCGTGCCCAAGACGTGATGCATCACCACCCTCGCAGCATTCGGCCCGATGCACTTGCCGTAGAGGCCGCCGAACTGATGGAGCAGCACCGTATCACCTGCGTGCTGGTCGTCAATGCAGACGGCACGCTGGTCGGCGTAGTACATATTGGTGACCTGATGCGGGCTAAAGTTATCTAATGGCCGCCGTTGCCATCGCATTCGCGCCAGAGCTACTGTTGCGCGCCCAGAACGTCCGCGTCGCCTTCTTCGATGTGGATGGCGTCTTAACCGACGGTGGCCTGTATTTTTCAGAGACCGGCGAAACCCTCAAGCGCTTCAATACTTTGGATGGCCACGGCCTGAAGCTATTGCAAAAAGCCGGCATCATCCCCGCCGTCATCACCGGGCGTGACTCCTTGCCGCTGCGCAAACGGCTGCAGGCGCTAGGCATCACCCACGTACATTTCGGCACCGAGGACAAGCGCCCGGCGGCTGAACAAACACTGGCGGCGCTCGGCCTGGACTGGTCACAGGCTGCGGCTATGGGCGACGACTGGCCCGACCTGCCCGTCATGCGCCGCAGCGCCATCGCCTGCGCCCCGGCAAATGCCCAAGCCGAAGTGCTGGCAGCTGCGCAGTACACCACCCAACGCTCTGGCGGCCAGGGCGCGGCCCGTGAATTTTGCGATCTGCTACTGGTGGCAAGCGGCCACTATGCACGCCTGCTGGAAGAGTACACAGCGTGAAGTCCTTGCTGCGTGCCGCCTGGGAACAGGTTTCCATTTACCTGCCCGTTTTGCTGATGGGTGTTTTGGCACTGGGCACCTATTGGCTGGTGCGCAATACACCCATCTTCGCGCCAGCAGCGGCACCGGTTGCAGCCACCCACGAACCCGATTACTTCATGCGGAAATTTTCGGTCAAAACCTTCGATTCCACCGGGCGCTTGAAAAGCGAAGTCATGGGTGCGGAAGCCCGCCACTTTCCGGACACCGACACCATCGAAATCACCAAAGTGCGTATCCGCTCAGTCAACCCGGACGGCCTGATTACCACCGCCAGCGGCGACCGTGGCCTGAGCAATAGCGACGGCTCGGAGGTACAACTGTTTGACAACGCCATCGTGGTCCGCGACGCAGTAACAAACAAGAGTGGCAGCATGGTGCAGCCGCGTCTGGAACTACGCAGCGACTTTCTGCACGCCTATTTGAATACAGAACGCGTCCGCTCCAACATGCCGGTAGTCATCACCCGTGGCACAGACACCTTTACCGCCGACTCCATGGATTACGACAATCTAGACCGCGTAATGCAACTCCAGGGACGCGTGCGAGGCCTATTGGTTCCCGCTCCCGCGCCATCTCATAAGTAAACCGATGTCCTCGTCTCCACTGGCATTCATTACCGGAGCGTCCAGCGGCATTGGCCAGGCGCTGGCGCTACGCTACTTCCAGGCCGGCTACCGCCTGGCCCTTGTTGCCCGTCGGACTTCAGTCGTCGAGTCATGGGCTAGCGCACATGGAATAAGCGCAAGCAGCTATCAAATATATAGTGCAGACGTTTCTGTAATTGACAGCATCGTGGCTGCCGGCAAGGCCTGCATCGCCCTGCAAGGCGTGCCAGACGTCGTAGTTGCCTGCGCGGGCGCCAGCATCGGCGTGGACACGGCGGTGTACGAAGACCTGGCCATCATGGCGCAAACCTTTGCCACCAAAAACGTCGGCACGGCAGCGACCTTTCACCCTTTTATCCACGCCATGCAACAGCGTGGCAGCGGAGCCCTGGTTGGCATAGGCAGTGTGGCTGGCATCCGTGGTCTGCCTGGCCACGGCGCCTACTGCGCCAGCAATGCCGGCGTCATCAGCTATTGCGAAAGTCTGCGCGGTGAGTTACGCGGGACCGGGGTCAAAGTTGTCACCATTTGCCCCGGCTATGTGGATACACCACTGACCCAGAAAAACGGCTATGGAATGCCCTTCCTCATGCAAGCTCAAGACTTTGCGGAAAAGGCCTTCCAGACCATCCAGACTGGCAATAGCTACCGCGTTATTCCCTGGCAGATGGGTGTCATCGCCAAAGTACTGCGCCTGCTGCCAAACGCGATATTTGACAAATTATTGGTAGGCCGCGCACGCAAACCCAGGCAGACAACGCCGCCAGAAAATCCCTAATGCGCTTTCAATAGGCAACAAAAAAGGCTCCTACGGAGCCTTTTTCAATTCTGCAAAGTGCAGTCGGAGTATCAGTAACCGCCGCGGCCACCGCCGCCATTGCCACCGCCACCACTGCGGGGGCCGGAACCGTAAGGGCTACGGAAACCACCGTCGCCACCGCCACCGCTGCGACCACCGCCGCCGCCATAACCACCGCCCTCGCCACCACGGCCGCCACCGCCGCCGTAACCGCCGCCACCGCTACGGCCACCGCCGCCGCCGTAACCGCCGCCGCCTTCACCGCCACGGCCACCGCCGTAACCACCACCACCGCCGCCGCCATAACCACCACCGCCGCCACCGCTACGGGGAGGACGGGCTTCCATGGGTCGTGCTTCATTCACGACGCAGCTGCGGCCGCCGAGAGGCTGGCCATTCATTCCATTGATAGCGGCTTGTGCTTCGGCATCGCTGCCCATTTCCACAAAACCAAAACCCTTCGACCGGCCCGTATCACGCTCCATCATCACTTTGGCGCTGGTGACACTGCCAAACTGGCTGAAAGATTGCTCCAGATCGTTGTCGCGCACTGAGTAAGGCAGGTTGCCGACGTACAGTTTGTTGCCCATCAAGGGACTCCTCAAAAACACATTAATAAAGCGATGGAGTTCCGAAAACGCAATCAACCGAAAGCAAGGACGCGAAACTGACCGACACCGCAAACTTGTGTGGATTTTTATACCCACACTTTTGCATTATGCGACTAGATCAAAAGATTTCAACTAAAAAATACGATGGCTGTAAGCACGAAAATATGCGCACATTAAAAAAGGGCCCAGAGGGCCCTTTTTCAAATTTGCAAAAGGAGGAAAAACCTCCTATTGGCAAGATTTAGTAGCTGTTGCGGCCACCGCCGTAACCACCACCATTGCCGCCGCCGTAGCCGCCGCCATTGCCACCACCGTAGCCGCCACCGCCGCCGGTGCGGGGAGGACGTGCCTCCATCGGACGGGCTTCGTTGACAACCAGGTTACGGCCGCCCATGGACTGACCGTTCATGCCCTTGATAGCAGCTTGTGCTTCAGCATCGTTGCCCATTTCGACAAAGCCGAAACCCTTGGAGCGGCCGGTGTCACGTTCCATCATGACCTTGGCGCTGGAGATGGAGCCGAACTGGCTGAAAGCCTGTTGCATGTCTTCATCGCGGAAAGAGTAGGGCAGGTTGCCCACGTAAAGTTTGTTGCCCATGAAAGGACTCCTCAAAAAAACGCAAAACGCGATGGAGTCCGATAACCGCAATCAACAAACCATTGAAGACTAAAGCAGACGCGAAACTGACCATTCACCGCAAACCTGTGCAGCCGTTGGAGCGGCTGAACCAATTGATTATGCTACATCTGGCCCATAAGCACAAAAATACTTGTGCGGCTGTTGTAGGCGAGCCCATGCAGGGGGGCGATTTCTGTCGCCTAGGCGTCAGTTTCCACGTCTTCCGCATAGTGGCGCCATTGCCGCATGGCATTGCGCATGGTGAGCAACTGGCGCTCAAAGCGTGGGCAGGCTTTGCACGCCATCAGATGCAGGCGCAAAGCCACACTGTCAGGCAGCGTGATGGCGCGGTCCTCACGGGCGATCAGAATGGCTGCAACTTGCTTGCAGGTGCGCCGTAGCGGGATCACGTGGCCTCCTTTGATGTACCAAACCAGTTGAGCTCCAGACATTCGCGTAGCCGTATGCGGGCGCGGTGCAACTGGACGTAGAGATTGGTCGGCGTAAGGCCGAGATCCTTACAAATTTCTTCGCTGGACAGCTCCAGCCACTCGCGCATCAGGAACACGCGGCCCAACACAGGCGGTAATTTGTCGGTGCACGCCTCCAGCACCAGGAAGAATTGGCGCGAATGCAGGTCCTGCTCGGGGTTGCCCCAGTCTGCGGGCGTCTGGGCGAAATGGCCGTCGGCCTTGAACAACAGGTTCTCCAGCTCTTCCGCACCGCCTTCTTCGCTCTCACTGTCCAGACACACCTCGCGGGCATTGCTGCGAAACATGTCCAGCACTTTGTGCTTGAGGATGCCGACCAGCCAGGTCTTGAGCTGTGACTTGTTGCCAAACGACTGCGGCTTGCTTAAAGCGGCCAGCAGCGTCTCGGACACGGCATCCTCGGCCCAGGCGTCATTGCGTAGCTGCAGACGCGCAAAGCGCAACAAGTAGGTGCGGTGCTGTGCCAGTTCAGTTTCGAAGTGCATGTCACTCTTTGGTCGGTAGGCGCGCAGTATCTACGATAGCTTTTCTCACAGCCAGCCTTCCTGTTCCGCCTTGCATGCCGTGCGGTGCAAATAGTCTCGCAACACGACCAGATCGGTGGGCAAGTCGATGCGCAGTGCCAAGCGCTCCAGTGTCTGGTGGTCATAGTGGGTGAGTGGCAGTGTTTTGCCGTCCTGCCAGACTTCGGGTGCCATATGGGTGCAGCGCCAAACCAGTCCACGCTGCATCCATAGTTGACCTGCTGTGAGCGCAATTTCGATGCCCGCAGGATCTGGGTCGCAGCTGATGTCTGCAGGCGCTGGAGCCTGCTCCAACAACCATTGCATGGCCTTGAGCCAATCTTGCGATGGCCGTCCCGGCAGCCATACGACGCAATGGTCTGTCGGCGCTTTCACAGCGCAACGCTCAAAACTGGCTCGGTTCTCGATCAGCCAGTAGCGGGCAGGGCTTGTCGCCACGGTCATTCGCGCGTCCAGGCGGCGGGCCGGTATAGCAGCCCAACCCAGGGCTGCCGCATCCAGTTGGCCATTCGGGCCTTGCAAACGAAGTGCGCCACCCAGCCACAGCAAGGGTTCAAAGCGCCCGATGCCCAGGCCTTCCAGGTCGCAATGTGCTTCCAGCCAGGCCCATTCATGGGGCTTGATGTCTTTGGTGTGTTCGCGGGCAAACAGGGCAAAGTCTTGCCGTAGGCCAAAGCGCTGTTCTGCATGCCATTCAGCCAAAGCTTGCAGCAGCTGTGCCCGGGCGACCAAACTTGCTGTGGGCAAAGCCAGGCTGCTTTGAACGGCACTGGCTGCCCAGGGCTGGGCTAAGGCCAAATTCTGCAATTTTTGCAACAGATCCAGGCGCTGCGCGTCACGTTCGGTAGCGGGCTGGATGCCACAGGTTTTTTGTAGCTGAGGCAGGTCCGTCCAGACGATGCGCTGCGGCCACCATTGGCCATTTTTAAAGACCTGTTTGACCTGCAGTGCGCCCGCTTCCAGCAGCGCTTGCAACAAGGTTTCGGTGTGGTCGAGGTACTCCGTTCCCGCCTCGTTGAGCAATGACTGCCAGGCCCGCTCCTTGGCATGCGACGCCACCCACCGCAACAGCACAATGCGCTGCACTTCGCGCAACGCTGGCAAGCCGGCAAACCCCGCCTG
This sequence comes from Rhodoferax sp. SPJ21, assembly GCF_058216335.1. Classification (NCBI taxonomy): domain Bacteria; kingdom Pseudomonadati; phylum Pseudomonadota; class Betaproteobacteria; order Burkholderiales; family Comamonadaceae; genus Rhodoferax; species Rhodoferax sp. SPJ21. The sequence goes on along the minus strand of NZ_JBYZMO010000002.1, from coordinate 498,552 downwards.
GGACTGGCAGGTGCGCTTGCCTTTGCCCGTGGCGGTGGTCTCGATCATGGCGTACTGGTAACGACACCCCGCCGCTTGGCCACCGCGATCGGTGGCGCCCATTTGGCGTTCTTCGGCTTCTTGCTGGTGATCAGGGTAATCTCGGCGGGCTCGAAGACTTCCAGGTTGTGGGTGATAGGCGTGGTCAGCACGTACTGGGCCTGGGTGGAGCGCAGGAAGTGGCCGACCAGCTGGATGTTGCGCACGTCCAGGTGGGCAAAGGGCTCGTCGATGAAGACAAAGCCGCCCGAGGCGGTTTCGTCGTCCTTCAGCAGCGCCACCAGCAGGATCAGCGACTTGATGACCTGCTGGCCACCGGATGCCTCGCCGTCGTTCATGCCGATGCTGCCCTTGCCGTCGAAGTTGAAGTGCACCTTCAGGCCGGCCTGGGCCAGCACGGTGTCGCTGTTTTCCAACGCGGGCAGGTCGGCAGTCACGGCCACGCCGGCCAGCTCGCCGAGTTCCTGGATGTTTTTGCGGTAGCGGCGCACCGTGGTGCGCAGCACCTCGATATAGCTCTCGCGGGCGTTGTGCACGGCGATGGCGGCCTGGGCATTCTTGGCCTGATGGTCGCCCAGGTTCAGCCCCTGCTCGCGCACCAGCACCTCCATGCGGCGGAAGCGTTCTTCCACCGTGGCGTCTTTTTCCCAGGTGTCGAGCTGCAACTCCTCATGCACGGACTGCAGGCGCAGGCGGGCTTGCGTGTCGTTCTGGTAGGTTTTGACCAGGGACTGCAGCAATTCGGGCGTGCGCCACTGAGGCGGGATCTGGCCGCGCCGGGTGTTGGAGTTGTCCACATCCACAGTGAGCTGCTTGCGGCGCTGGGCCAGCTCGGCGATCAGGCGGTCGGCCTCCTGGTGCTTTTGGCGCAGGGCCTGCTCGGTCTGGCGGTACTGGGTGTCGATCTGCTGGTAGCGGGTCTTGGCGTCGCCATAGGCCTTGTCCAGCGCCTGCCAGTGCTGGGCGGCGGCGATGCGGGCCTGCTTGGCGCCGGGCCAGGCTTCACGGGCGGCGGCGAATTCTTCGCTACGGCGCGCCAGCTCTTCGGCCGCGCTATGGCCTTCCAGCGATTTCTGGATGTCCTTGACCTGGCGTTTGACGGCCATCAGCTCCTGCGTCAGCGGGCCAAGTTCGCCGTCCAGACGGCGCAGATCGCGCTCCAGGCCGTCGCGGCGGGCTACCAGGGCGGCAGCGCCGAACTGGTGGTCGCGCGGCTCGACCCAGACCGAGCGGGCGCCGCGCCCGTCAAAGCTGTAGGCCTGCGGCGTGATCCAGCTGCCGCTGGTCTTGCGGCCCTCGGCCGGGCTGTCCACGCAGCGCAGGTTTTGCAGCTGCTGGATCAGCCAGCGCGGCAGCTTGGCGTCGAACTTCGTCTGCGCCAGCAGCGATTGGGCATCGGCAGTCGGCACAGGGTCGCCCGGGGCGGTGATGTAGTGGCGGTAGCGGTCGGCGCTGGCGATGGTGTCGGCCTGGGCCAGGTCGTCATTTTTCTCCAGCAGCACCATCCAGCGCAGCGGACGCAGCACGCCTTCGACAGCAGCACGCCAGTATTCGTCGCGCACCTCGACCACCTCGGCCAGGAAGCGGTGGCCGATCTTGGCGGCCTGCAGGCGCTGGCGCAGGCGTCGGGCGTCTTCCGGGTGGGGAGGAGTGTTTTGGCCTTCCAGCGCAGACAGCGCCTGCGCAACCAGCTCTCTTTTCTGTAGCACAGCGCTGTGCTTGGCCTGTAGCGCGGCCTGTTGGTTGTGCAGGGTGTTGAGGTGGGCGTTTAGCGCCTCGGCGTCGCTTTCCTTGTCTACCAGGGCCAGCAGCTCGGTTTCGCGCTTGACCACGTCTTCCAGCGGGCGCTCCAGGTCGCGGCAGTTTTCGCGCTGCACATTGGCCGCATCGCGCTCGCGCAGCAAGCGGGCTTCATCGTCTTCGGCCTGGCTGCGTTGCTCCAATAAAGAGAGCAGCTTGTCATTGTCCTGCTTGCGCTGGGCGATGTTTTGGCTTGCATGCTGGCGCTGGCGGCGCTGCTCGCGGCTGCGCTCGGTGAGCTTTTGGCGCTGGATGTGCCATTCCAGCACCGGCACCACCTCGGTGGCCAGGCGCTCGTGCTCCTGCACCTTGTGCTGCCAGTTTTGGTAGTTGCTGACGCGGCTTTGCAGCTCGGCCAGCTGGGCCTTGCTGTGGTCCAGCTCGTGGCTGGCCTGCTCCATCTCGCGGGCCAGCTGCTGCTGGTGTTCGCGGGCGGTGTCGTAATGGTTCAGCACCTCCTGGTCGCCAAACACGTCGAACACCAGACGCAGCAGCTCGCGCGGGCTGAATTCACAGAGTCGGTCGGTCTGGCCCTGCTCCAGCGACAGCACCTTGGCAATCGCGGGCGACAGGCCGGCGGCGGACAGGGTTTTGCCCCAGGCCTCGATGCCCATGGTGGCCAGCTCTTTCTCGGTTTTTTCGCTCAGCTGCTCGATGCTGACGTCGCCTTCCAACACCATGTAGCGGCGCTGCCAGTCGCCACCGTTGCGTTCGATGCGGCAGGCCAGGGTGACCTGGTCGCTATACAGCAGGCGTTTGGCAAACGGGCGGCTGCTGGTCTGGCGGTTGTGCGGGCGGTTGTCCACCACGGCACGCAGCCAGGCTACGTTGGCACCGGCGTGGCGGGCATAGGTTTTGAAGTCGCGCGGCGACGAGCATTTCAGGCCCAGCAGGGTGCGCAGCGCGTCCAGCAAGGTGGTCTTGCCCGAGCCGTTGGGGCCAGCGATGGTGATGATGCTGGCGTCCAGCGGCAGGCTGACGCGTTGGCAGTAGTCCCAGTGGACCAGCTCAAGGCTTTGCAGATGGAACATGGGCTCAGTCTTCGGTAGGGGTTTCGGCAGCCAACTGGGCCTCGGCGGCCAGGCGGGCGGCTTGCTCGCGGGCCAGCACGTCGGCCAGGGCGCCGTCGAGGATGCGCGGGGCCAGGATGTCGTAGTCCAGCAGCACGTCGAGCAGCGGGCCTTCGGCAATGTCGTCTTGCCGGCGCAGGATGAAGCCGTGGCGCTCCAGCAGCTTGAGGTTGCCGTCGAGCCGGGTCTTTTTACCCAGCTGTGTGCCGTAGTCTTCCAGTAGGGCCTTGTACGACAGCACGGGGCTGACGTCGCGCACGGGCGGCAGCGGCTTGCTGGTGGCGAACATGTCGTTCTGCGTCTCGGCCACCGGGGCGCGGCTGGTCTGGCGTTCGCGCTTGGGCAGGATGATCAGCGCCCACAGCACCACCAGCAGGGCCTGGCCGTCGCGCGGCAGATCCAGGTTGTTGTTGGCGTTCAGGCCGGCCTCGCCCATCACGCTGCTTTGCGCGGCAGGCAGCAGGGCCAGGCTGACGTGTTCGGCGTAGATGTTGTCCATCCAGCGCAGGCCAATGTCGGCCAGGCGCTGCTCCACCTGGGCAAACAGCTCGGCGTTGACCAGGGCTTTGCGCACGCGGGGATGGGTGCGCGGCAGGCTGCGGCGGGCCAGCAGCTCGGCAACCAGCAGGGCGGCTTCGTCGGTCATGGGGTGGTCTTCTCAGTAGATTCGTTCGGGCCTTCGACCGGGTGCAAAGCCCCGGCGCTGACCTGGGCCAGCACGGGGTGCTGCAGGTCGAGCAGCTCGGTGCTCCATTCCACGCGCCAGGGCTGGCGCGCCAGGTCGCCGGTGGCGCCAGGCAGCAGGCAGGCCTGGGCGTCGCCCAGCAGCGGCAGCAGCTGGGCCTTGTAGGCAACCTCGGCGTAGGCGGCTTCGAGGGGCTCGGCACCCAGCAAGGCCTGGACGGCGGTGCGGGGCTCGCTGCCGTCGGTGTTCCAGCTGGCCAGCAGCTCGGACAAATCGGCCAGCGCCTGCGGCAGGGCCACGGCGCTGAGTTCGCCAAGCGGCGCAGCCTGCGATACCGGCAGGGCATCGGGCAGGGACAGCGTGGGGCGGTCGCGTTCAAATTCGGCTTCGGTCACATCCAGCAATTCATGGGGGGCCAGCATGACGGGCGCGACCGGGCAGGCCAGCGCGTCTTGCAGCAGGTGTTCGGGGGCGGCGACGGTTTGCAGCCAGCGTTTCACGTCGGTGCTGGTGATGCCGGTGGTGCCCAGGGTGACGCGCTGGCGGTCCACCTGCTGCAGCGCGCGGTTGAACTGGCTGGCCATGGCCAGCAAGCGGCTCTGCGCCTGGCCCAGGGCGCGGGCGGCGCGCTCCATCACCACATGGCCGTGGGCGTGGCTGATGATGGCGGTGATGGCAGTAGAGGCCTTGTCGATCAGGCGCGCGGCGCGGTCGTAGCGTTTGCGCGCCTCGCGCAGGCGGAATTCGGAGCCGCTGGCAATCGCGTCCTCAAACTCGGCGTGCAGGCGGCCCAGCTGGGCTTGCAGCATTTGCACCTGGGCGGCGTCCAGTGTGCCCAACTGGTCGGCACCGACCACCTGGCTCAGCAGGCTGGCCAGGTCGCCGTCTTCGCCATCGGCCGGCGGCGCGGTATTCAGCACGCCCAGCACAGCAGACAGTTGCTGGGCCAGCGGGGTCAGGCTGGTACGGCGCTGGGTTTCGTCCCACAGCAGCAGGCCGGTGTCGCGGAAGCGTTTGAACACGGTGTCCAGCGCTTCCGGGCGCACGGCGTGGAACAGCTCGTTGATGTCATCGCGGCTCAGGCTGGCCTCGCTCTGGCCCAGCAGGCCCATGAAGACCCACAGGCGCAGGCGCACCAGGCCGGCCGGGCCGTAGAACAGGGCGCGAAGGGCGTCAATCAGCGCGCCCTGCGCGTCGATGCGGAAGGCCAGCAGGGATTCGGCGGCAAAGTCAGCGTCGCGGAAGTAATCCGACAGCGTGGTGTCGCTGTCGGGTAGCGTTGTGTCTTCCATCGTCAGAACTGGAGTTGGGCCAGTGCGGCCAGGGGTGCGGTCTCGGCGCGCAGCACGCGGTTGGCCAGGGTCACTGGGCGGTAGCCACGGGCGATGGCCGCGTCTTCCTCAGCAGGACTGAGGCCACCCTCGGGGCCGCTGAGGAAGTGGATGGGGCCACTGGCGGGCACCGCATGCAGCATTGGCTGGCTGCCAGGGCGCAGCGACAGCAGCAGGCCGGCATCTGCCGTGGACACCCAGTCGGCAAAGCTGCGCACGGGGTGGACCTCGGGCACGCGGTTGCGGCCGGACTGTTCACAGGCGGCGACGCCCACGGCGAACCAGTGGGCGCGCTTTTTGTCAGCACGTTCACCGTTCAGGCGCAGCACGCTGCGCTCTGCCACCAGGGGCTGGATGCTGGCCACGCCAAGCTCGGCGGCTTTTTCGACCAGCCAGTCCATGCGGTCATTCGCCGGCATGGCCAGCACGATGTGCACGGCGCGCGCGGCTTCGCGCTCCACCGGGTCGTGGCTGGCGACGGTCACGGCCACATCGCTGCGGCCCATGCGTTCAATGGTGGCCTCAAACTCACCGCCCTGCCCGTTGAACAGGGTGATGCTCTGGCCGGGCTGCATGCGTAACACCTGCACATGGCGGGCCGGGCCGGCGGGCAAGTCCAGCGTGGCACCCATGGCCAAGGGGGCGGGACAGTAGAAACGTGGCATGGCTATATTTGCTATTTTTTATATAGCTGCTTGCGCAGGTGTTACCTACGCTAGAGCCGTATTTCTTTTAAATGATTTACATACGTCCGTAGGCAAAGCCCACGGCGGCCTGCGTGCCTTCAATCTGGTCCACCAGGCGCAGCAAGGGCGTCAGCTCGCGGTAACGGCCGGCAGTGGCGCGGATGTAGGCGATGAAACGGGGCGTATCGGCCAGGTACTTGGGCTTGCCGTCGCGCAGGGTCAGGCGGGCGAAGATGCCGGCTACTTTCAGGTGGCGCTGCAGGCCCATCCATTCCACGCTGCGGTAGAAGGCGCCGAAGTCGTCGCCCACCGGCAGGCCGGCCTTGCGCGCCTTTTGCCAGTAGCGGATGGTGACGTCCAGCACAAAGTCTTCTTCCCAGCTGTGGAAGGCGTCGCGCGTCAGGCAGGCGATGTCGTAGGTGATGGGGCCGTAGAGGGCGTCCTGGAAGTCCAGCACGCCCAGCTTGTCGCCGCCGACCATGAGATTTCTTGGCATGAAGTCACGGTGCACGTAGACGCTGGGGGCTTCCAGGTTGTTGGCCACGATCTGGGCGAACACCTTGTCCAAGGTGGCGCGCTGGGTGTCGTCCAGGGTGATGCCACGGTGCTGGGCGATGTACCAGTCGGGGAACAGGGCCAGCTCGCGCTGCAGCACGGCAGCGTCGTACACCGGCAGCGCGCCGGGCTGGGAGGCCAGCTGTAGCGTCACCAGGGTGTCGATCGCCTGGGTGAACAGGCCGGCAGCCGGCGGCGGCGCGTCAGACTGCAGGGCCTGCAGCATGGTCTGCGTACCCAGGTCACTGAGCAGCATGAAGCCCTGGGCCTGGTCCCAGGCCAGCACCTCGGGCACGCGCAGGCCGGCCTGGGCAAACAAGCTGGCGATGCGCACAAAGGGCTCGCAGTTTTCCTTGTCGGGCGGCGCATCCATCACGATGCAGCTGCCGTGGGCACTTTGCAGACGGAAGTAACGGCGAAAACCGGCATCGGCTGCAGCCATCTGCAGGGTATGCGCTTGCAGCTGGTGGGCGCCGGCGATCTGCTCCAGCCAGGCATGGAACGCGCTTTCGCGCGCGGTGTCAGCCCAGATGATGGGGCCGGAATCGGGTAAAGAAGCGGGATGCGCTGGAGTGGAGGTAGGGCTCATGGATAATCCATTCTACAAATCCGGCTTATCTGTATAGCTGGCCCGCCTCTGTGTACAACCCTTTCGCCGGACCGATCCACCTCTTTCATGCCTGCCCTGATGCCTGAATTCCAGCGCAGCACCCGCCGCGGCCGCTTTACCCTGACGCCTGTGGCACTTGTCGCCGCCCTGCTGTGTTCGGCCACGGCACGCGCCGATGACGCCCCAAAGCCCCTGGTCCTGAAGTCCACGCCCCTGCTGCAGGAACAGATTCCGCAGGCGATGCGGGAGCAGATGCCCAGCTTCTTCTCTGGCGACCACACCCTGGGCCGGCCCGATCTGGACACCGTGATCGATGGCAACGCCGAGATGCGCAAGGGCGATATGGTGCTGAAGGCCGACCGGGTGGAGTACTACCAGCCCGACGATCTGGTCAAGGCGCGCGGCAATGTGCACATCAACCGCGCCGGCAATATCTACGAAGGCCCGGCGCTGGAGCTGAAGGTGGATTCGTTCGAGGGCTTTTTCGTCCAGCCGCACTACCAGTTCATCAAGAACGGTGCTTATGGCGACGCGGACCGCGCTGATTTCGTGGACGACAACCGCATGGTGCTGCAAAACGCCACCTACAGCACCTGCCGCCGCCAACCCGGCCCCAGCTGGCTGCCCGACTGGATACTGCGCGCCACCTCGATCAGCATAGACACTGAGGAAGAAGTCGGCGTGGCCGACGGCGCAGTGCTGCGTTTCAAGGATGTGCCCATACTGGCATTCCCGGCCATGAGCTTTCCGCTGACGGACAAGCGCAAATCCGGCTTTTTGCCACCCAGCATCGGTTTGGACAGCACCAACGGTGCGGAGCTGACGGTTCCCTACTACTGGAATATCGCGCCCAACCGCGACGCCACCATCACCCCGTCGGTGATGACCAGCAGGGGTGTGAACCTGGACGGCGAGTTCCGCTACCTGGAGCCGGAATACAAAGGCCAGATCAAGGGCAATTACCTGCCCGACGACAAACTGCGCGGCGAATCCCGCTGGGGCATTGCGGCGACGCATTCGGGAACCATACAAACCGGGCTGAGCGGTATCGGCGGCCTGGGTTTGAACGTAGCACTGAACCGCGTCAGCGACGATAACTACTGGACCGACTTTGGCAGTTCCTCGACCACGCTGACGCAGCGCCTGCTGTCCAATGACGCGACCCTGAGTTGGGCCAAAGACAATTTCAGCGCCAGCGTGCGCACGCTGAAATGGCAAACCCTGCAAAGCACCAGTTCGACCATAGTTCCGCCCTACGACCGGCTGCCCGAGCTCAACGCCAAGTACGCACGCTACGACCTAGCCGGCATAGATGCATCATTGGAAACCGACTACACCGAATTCTCGGCCGACCGCACGCTGACGAGGCAACCCAATGCCAAGCGCGGCTTCGCGCTAGGACAAATCAGCCGCCCCTGGGTGGCCCCAGGCTGGTTTGTCACGCCCAAGGTCCAGCTGCATGCCACCAGCTACCAGTTTGACCAAGCCTTGAGCAATGGCGCCACCTCGGCCAGCAGCACGGTTCCCACCTTCAGCCTGGACAGCGGCATGGTGTTCGAGCGATCCGCCAATTTCTGGGGCAAGGCGCTCACCCAGACGCTGGAGCCGCGCGCGTTCTACGTGAACACGCCCTACCGCGACCAGAGCATGCTGCCGGTCTACGACACGGGTCTGAACGACTTCAACTTCGCCACCGTCTATACCGAAAACTCGTTTTCCGGCAATGACCGCATTGCCGACAACAACCTGCTGACCTTGGGTGTGACCACCCGCTTCCTGGAGCCCGACACCAGCGAAGAGCTGGCACGTTTCAGCTTCGCCCAGAGGCTGCGCTTCAAGGACCAGAACGTCACCCTGCCCGGTGGCACGACTGTGACCGACCGCTGGAGCGACTTCCTGGTCGGCACCCAGCTGAATTGGGACAAGCGCTGGGCTTTCGACAGCACCGTCCAGTACAACCCGCAGACCCGCCGCTCCGAGCGCTCCACCATCGGTGGCCGCTGGAATCCGGGCGATTTCCGCGTCATCAGCGCCAATTACCGGTACCAACGCGACAGCAGCGAACAAATCGACCTGGGCTGGCAATGGCCAATCAGCGATTTGTGGAACGGCAAAAACAGCTCCGGGCAGACCGAAGGGCGCTGGTACAGCGTGGGTCGCCTGAACTACAGCATGTATGACCGCAAGATGGTCAACGCGGTCATGGGCTTTGAATATGATGCCGGTTGCTGGGTTGGCCGCGTGGTGCTGGACAGAACCCAGACCAGCACCACCGCGTCCACCCAGAAGATTTCCTTCCAGCTGGAGTTTGTAGGCTTTACGCGCCTGGGTGTTGGCAACAACCCCTTGTCGGTCCTGAAGGAAAACATCCCCCGATACCAGTATCTGCGCGAGCAGGTCACTACCCCCAGCCGCTTCAGCCAATACGACTAACCACCGACTTGCACCAGCAGAGGAAGGCCGCGCCTTCCCCGCCAGGCAAATCCACTCACATCCACCCGAACCATGAACCACCGTTTATTTCGCACGACGCTCCTGAGCTTGGCGGCACTAGCGGCCTTGTCCGTATCAGCCCAAGGCCTGCGCCCTGCGTCGCCGTCCGGCACCGGATTAACCGGCAGCAGCAGCGTACCGCTGACAGCCCGTGCACCCGAAGGCCCCCGTCAGGCCGACTTCATCGTTGCGGTGGTGAACTCCGAGCCCGTCACCAACAACGAAGTCCGCGCCCGTGTAGGCCGCGCGTTGCAGCAAATGTCGCAGCAAGGTGAAGCTGCCAACCCGACGCCCGAGCTGGTCCGCCAGGTATTGGAACGGCTGATCGTCGAAAAAGCCCAGCTGCAGATGGCGCGTGAAACCGGTGTAAAGGTCGATGATGCGGCCGTGGACGCAGCCGAAGAAAACGTGGCACGCCAGAACCAGCTGAGCGTGGCCGAGCTGCGCCGCCGCCTGGTGCAGGACGGCATGGTCCCCACCCAGTTCCGCGAAGAGCTGCGCAACCAGATCCTGATCACCCGTCTGCGCGACCGTGAACTGGACAGCCGCCAACGCGTCAGCGACGCCGATGTGGACCAATACCTGAGGGACCAGCAAGGCAACGCTAACGCGTCGTCCCTGGAGCTCAATCTAGGCATGGTGCTGGTGGAAGTCCCAGAAAACGCCACTCCCGAACAGATCGCAACACTGCAGGCCAAGGCCGAAAAAGTCCGCGAACGCGCGCTGGCAGGCGAAGACTTCGCGGCCCTGGCCCGCGCACTTTCAGACGCACCCGACCACACCAAGAACAGCGGCGTACTCGGCCTGCGCAGTGCAGACAGGTACCCGGAACTGTTCGTCAGCGCAGCACAAGGCCTGGATACCGGGGCCATCAGCCCGGTAATACGCTCTGGCGCAGGCTTCCATGTGCTCAAGGTGCTCGACAAACGCCAGGGTGGCGTGGCCACAGCCGTCGTCCAGCAACATTCTCGACACATCCTGCTGCGCACCGGCCCACGGCTAACCGAAGCCGCCGCCCTGGAACGGCTGAACGACTTCAAGAAGCGCATCCAAAACAAGCAGGCAGATTTTGCACAGCTAGCCAAGGAAAACTCGGCCGATGGCAGTGCCGCACAAGGCGGCGACCTGGGCTGGGCCAGCCCCGGCCAGTTCGTGCCGGAATTTGAAGAGGTGCTCAACAACCTGACACCCGGCCAGATTGCTCCTCCCTTTGTGTCCCGCTTTGGCGTGCACCTGGTACAGCTGCTGGAACGCCGCACCGCCACACTGTCGCAGCGCGAACAGCGCGAGATGGTCCGTGGCCTGGTGCGCGAGAAGAAATTGGACGAAGCCTACGCCCGCTGGATCGACGAGCTGCGCTCACGCGCCTACGTCGAATACCGCGAATCCCCGCAATAACATTGAATTCGCCGTGAAGCACATCCCCCGTAAACGCTTCGGCCAGCATTTCCTGTCCGACAACGGCATCATCGACTCTATCGTCGATGCGATTGCCCCCCAGCCTGGCGACAATATGGTGGAGATCGGTCCCGGCTTGGCGGCACTGACCCAGCCCCTGGTCGAACGGCTGGGCCATCTGACGGTGGTAGAGCTGGACCGCGATCTAGCCCAGCGCCTGCGCCAGCACCCCCAGCTGACGGTGGTGGAATCTGATGTATTAAAAGTAGACTTCACGCAGTTTCTACCTGCGGCAGTAGCTACGGATTCAATAGCAAGCCCTGCAAAAAAAGTCAGGGTAGTCGGCAACCTGCCCTACAACATATCCACCCCCATCCTGTTCCACCTGCTGGATGCGGTCCATGTCGTCGAAGACCAGCACTTCATGCTGCAAAAAGAAGTCATAGACCGCATGGTGGCCCGCCCCAGCACTGCCGCCTATGGCCGGCTCAGCGTCATGCTGCAATGGCGCTACGCGATGGAAAATGTACTGTTTGTGCCGCCCGAATCCTTCGATCCGCCGCCGCGCGTGGACAGCGCCGTGGTGCGCATGGTGCCCCTGGCCCAGCCAGCAGCCGTGGACGTGCAGTTGCTGAGCGAGATCGTCCAGGTAGCGTTCAGCCAGCGCCGCAAAATCATGCGCCACACCCTGGGCCAATGGCTGGAAACCAAGGCCTTCAGCGGCAGCTTCGACGTCAAACGCCGCGCCGAAGAAGTCCCAGTAGAAGAATATGTGGCACTAGCAAGCAGCCTGGCACACATATAAAAAAAGCCCGTCGTTGACGGGCTTTTTTGATGGAAGTGGCTGCAGCTCACAGCATGCAACCCACCCCGGAATCAGGCTGCGGCCAGCCAGTAACCCGCATTAAACGGGCTGCTCATACGCAAGGCCAGAGGCGACACATCTACCAACTTGTCGGTAGGCATCTTCTCGCCGGATTCGCTATTCAATTCAATGCCCGAGACGGCATCGCTGCCTGCCTCGTTCGCCCGTTCTGCTTGGCTGTTTTGTGCAGAACGGGCTACAGAAAAGAATAGAAGCATCGGAACGGAATCTTCCGGTCCCCCCAGTAGTCGGCGGCATCACGGAAGATGTCGAGCAGTTGCTCGCGTGCTTCCTTGTCAAACTTGGCGTGCGCCGGAATTTGCTCCAGCACCACCACAAATCCAGGCTGTGGGCCCGATTTATGCAATGGGTCTGTCATGCAGTCGTACAGCGCATCAAAATTCTTGCCGAAGTGCGTCGGAAAGGTGAACTGCTGGGCGATCATGTCCAGCACATCCTGCTTGCTCTGGGCGTTCGCCAGGTTCGCGTACAAGAAATGCTGACCCAGACCCAAAGCAGCATCTTGCAGATCTTGCACCCTGAAGGCACGAATAGACTGCACGATATTGGTTCTTACATTGCGAAGAGGCATATCCGTCTCCGCTTTCTTTTCAATCATCTAATTTACCCCGGCTTCAAAATTCTGAGGGAGCAGCCCCTTACGCTCTATTCGACAATTCGACGAAAGCTGGCGTAATGGTCACTGCTATAAAAACATGCATCTGGCGTTCTAGGAGGCCCGCCGCAAACAATTCGCTTAGCACCCCGGTTACTGGCTCCCACCGTTTTCACGGTGTACTCCCGGTAATATCCACGCTTCTGGAGCGGCAAAATACGTTCACGGTTCCCAAAGACCACGCCATCCTTATCAAAAGGAAAAGGACCGCCTTGCTTGATCAGCGCATACGTTGCCTGACCTTGCGAGGGAAGTGCCGAGAGGCCGATGACCTCGCTAGCCTCCTGTGGGGCAGCCTGGCGCGCCTGCCCCAATGGGGTGCACACAACAGAAACAGCCAACAGCAGCGAAGCAAAAACACGCCTGCATGCAGAGTCACGGACATTTAAAACCATGCGGGAATGCGCCTTTGGAGAACTTCGGGTTAACCCGTAAATTTCAAGGCGTAAGTGTGCCGTATGTGCACCAAAAAAGCAAGGGGCTGCCCAAAATTTGGGCAGCCCCTTGCAAGTCTTTACACCAACAAAGTTAGTACTTGCTGGCGAATTAGGCTTTATCGAACCACGTTAGCGTCGGCTACCGTCAAAGCCGTCATATTCACGATTCGGCGCACGGTGGTGCTGGCGGTCAGAATATGCACGGGCTTTGCCGCTCCCAGCAGCACGGGGCCAATCGCAATATTGCCGCCCGCTGCCATTTTCAGCAAGTTATAGGCAATATTGGCCGCATCGATGTTAGGGAACACCAACAAGTTGGCGTCACCGACCAGCGGGCTATTCGGCATGGTGGCAGCACGGGCTACGCCATCCAGCGCGATGTCGCCGTGCATTTCGCCGTCCACCTCCAGCCACGGAGCCTCTGTACGCAAAAGCTCCAGAACACGGCGCATCTTCACCGCGCTGGGCTGGTTGCTTTGGCCATAGTTGCTATGCGACAGCAAAGCAGCCTTGGGTTGGATACCAAAGCGCAGCATTTCCTCGGCCGCCATGACCGTGATCTCCGTCAACTCTTCCGCCGTAGGGTCGTAATTGACGTGGGTGTCCACCAGGAAAACTTGGCGGCCCGGCAGCATCAAGCCGTTCATGCAGGCATAGATGGGCACGTCCTGCGGGGTGCTGGGGCAGCCACCTGCGCGTTTGCCGATCACCTGGTCGATGTAGTGCAAATGGATGGAGGTGTGGCCCCAGGTGCCGCAAATCATGCCATCTACTTCACCCTTGTGCAGCAGCATGCTGCCAATCAGCGTCAAGCGACGGCGCATTTCGATCTTGGCCATTTGCGCCGTCACGCCTTTGCGTTCGGTCATGCGGTGGTAGGTCTGCCAGAAATCGCGATAACGGTGGTCCTGCTCGACGTTCACCACGTCGTAGTCCAGCTCTTCGCGCAGGCGCAAGCCGAATTTCTTGATCCGCTCGGCGATCACGGCCGGGCGCCCGATCAGCGTGGGTCGGGCCAAACCTTCGTCCACCACGATCTGGGCAGCCCGCAGCACGCGCTCTTCTTCGCCTTCGGCGTAGCAAACGCGCTTCTTGGCTGCGTTCTTGGCTGCGTCGTAAATCGGCTTCATAGTCGTGCCGGAGGCATAAACGAAGCTTTGCAGGCGATTGCGGTAGGCGTCCATGTCCAAGATGGGGCGCAGAGCCACGCCGCTGTCTGCAGCGGCCTTGGCCACAGCAGGCGCGATCTTGATCATCAGCCGCGGGTCAAAGGGCTTGGGGATGATGTATTCGGGGCCAAACGCCAGCTGTTCGCCGGCATAGGCGGCGGCGACCACTTCGCTTTGCTCGGCCTGGGCCAGCTCGGCAATCGCGTGTACCGCAGCGATTTCCATCTCCAGAGTGATGGTAGATGCCCCCGCATCCAAAGCACCGCGAAAGATGTAGGGGAAGCACAGGACGTTATTGACCTGGTTCGGGTAATCGGTGCGGCCGGTCGCGATGATGGCATCGCTGCGCACGGACTTCACGTCTTCAGGAGTGATTTCAGGGTTGGGGTTGGCTAGCGCAAAAATCACAGGCTTGGCAGCCATCTTGGCAACCATCTCCTTTTTTAGCACGCCGCCTGCTGACAGACCCAGGAACACGTCGGCCCCTTCGATGATTTCAGACAGAGTACGCGCCGAGGTGTTCTGTGCGTAGATGATCTTGTCTTCATCCATCAACTCGGTGCGGCCCTCGTAGACCACACCGGCCAGGTCCGTCACATAAATATTTTCGCGACGTATGCCCAGCTTGACCAGCAGGCCCAGGCAGGCCAGCGCAGCAGCACCGGCGCCGGAGGTCACCAATTTGACGTCTTTGGGGTCTTTGCCCACGACCTTCAATCCGTTCAGCAGGGCCGCGCCCACGCAGATCGCCGTACCGTGCTGGTCGTCGTGGAACACCGGAATCTTCATGCGTTCACGCAGCTTGCGCTCGACGTAGAAGCAGTCCGGGGCCTTGATGTCTTCGAGGTTGATGCCGCCGAAGGTGGGCTCCAGCGAGGCGATGATGTCGACCAGTTTGTCGAGGTCGTGCTTTTCGTCGATTTCGATGTCGAACACGTCGATGCCAGCGAACTTCTTGAACAGCACGCCCTTGCCTTCCATCACCGGCTTGGACGCCAGCGGGCCGATGTCACCCAAGCCCAGCACGGCCGTGCCGTTAGTGATCACGGCGACCAGGTTGCCCCGGCTCGTGTACTTGAACGCGTTGTTCGGGTCCTTGACGATTTCCTCGCAAGGAGCCGCCACACCAGGCGAATAAGCCAGCGCCAGATCATGCTGGTTGACCAGCTGCTTGGTCGCCGCAATGGCTATCTTCCCGGGGCTAGGAAACTGGTGGTATTCAAGGGCTGCACGCCGTAATTCGGCGCGTTTTTCTTCGGCATTCACCGTGGTATTGCTCATCTGGCGTCTCCTGCCATGGCCGCCGACTGGAAATATGCCGGGCAGTCACTGTGTCAAAGGGACTGCGATTGTAGGTGCCGCCCAATGACGGCCTCCGTACGGGGTTTTGCGTACGCCGGTATCAGGCGAAACGCGTAGACGTCGGGGCGCGGCCAGCAATGTGGCGGAAGGTGATGCGGCCCTTGGACAGATCGTAAGGCGACAGTTCCAGCGACACGTGGTCACCTGCCAGAATGCGGATGTGGTTCTTGCGCATCTTGCCAGCGGTGTAGGCGATCAGCACATGGCCGTTTTCCAACGTCACGCGGAAACGCGAGTCGGGCAAGACTTCGGACACAAGGCCCTTCATTTCGATCAGTTCTTCTTTTGCCATGGATAAATTCCTTGAGGATGGGACAGTATCTAAGTAACTAACTAATTTTTAGGCGTGTGCAGCGCTTGGATTGGAGTGGCGCGCACGCACCCACTGCAAACCTTGCTCAACTGCGTATTGTGTCGCGGTTGTGGCATCGTCGAACAGGGCCACGAAACGCATGACTCGGTCGTGCGAACCATTTCGGATCGACACGGAGGAGCCAAAACGGCCATCGGCCTGTTCGCGGGTCAGCGGCGAGAGCAAATATTTGCCGGCAGCAATCGAATTATTTTTATTCATTATGGAAAACAAGGCGGCCTCACTAATGGGCGCGCCAGAAATACGTGTTGTCACACTGCGGGTTTTAGACAGGCTTCCGATGGAATTGCACTGGAGGCAGGTCTTGCGCAGCACCCGGTGGGAAGGGGTTTTGCGCGCAAAGCACTTAGAGCCCTGGGTCCACACAGCATGACAGGGTGCAGACAAACTCGGGGGTGCAGGCTCGGCGTGGTGTTGCGATGTGTTGGGTTGCATCGCGGAGCTCCATGGCGAAGCCCATCTACCGAGATCACGATTATAGCGTAGAGCCGTAAAAGCTGCTTAATCCCGCATCAAGGCCTCGATCGCGTCCGGATCCACCGGCACGCCACGGCTGATCAGCTCGCAGCCGCTGGCCGTGACGATGGCGTCGTCTTCGATGCGGATGCCGATGTTGTGGAAGGCCTCAGGCACGCCCGGGCCGGGGCGCACATAGATGCCGGGCTCGATGGTCAGCGCCATGCCGGGTTGCAGGATGCGGCTGGGCCGGTTGATGATGGTCTCGCCGCTCAGCGGGTCCTTGCGCTGGCTGCTGGCGCCGATTTCCGACTGCTCGACATAGCTGCCGCAGTCGTGCACGTCCATGCCGATCCAGTGGCCGGTGCGGTGCATGTAGAAGGCGAAGTAGGCACGGCTGGCGATCACATCGTCCACGGTACCGACCTTGTTCTTGTCCAGCAGGCCCACGTCCAGCATGCCCTGGGCCAGCACTTTCACCGTGGCGTCATGCGGATCGGTAAAGCGCGCGCCGGGCTTGGTGGCGGCCACGGCCGCATCCTGGCTGGCCAGCACCAGCTCGTACAGCGTGCGCTGCGGGCCGGTGAATTTGCCATTCGCCGGGAAGGTGCGGGTGATGTCGCTGGCATAGCCGTCGAGCTCGCAGCCGGCGTCGATCAGCACCAGCTCGCCGTCGCGCACCGGGGCCTTGTCGGCGCGGTAGTGCAACACGCAGGCATTCGCACCAGCGGCGACGATGCTGCCGTAGGCCGGGTACTGCGAACCATGGCGGCGGAATTCGTGCAACAGCTCGGCGTCCAGGTGGTACTCGCGCACTTCCTGGCCGGCGCGCAGCATGCGGGCCGACAGCTGCATGGCGCGGATGTGGGCGCCGGCGCTGATCTGCGCGGCGCGGCGCATGGTGTCTTGCTCGCTGGCGTCCTTGAACATGCGCATTTCGTCCAGCACGCTGCACAGATCGCGCTGGGTGTCGGGGCACAGGGCGCCGTAGCGGACCCGCGCGCGCACCTTGTTCAGCCAGCCATCGACACGGCCTTCCAGGCCTTTGTGCGTGGCGAACGGGGTCCACACAGCGCTGCGGTTTTCCAGCAAGCGGGGCAGCTGGGTGTCCAGGTCTGCTACAGAATATGCAGCATCTACTGCAAGCACTGCGGGCGCTGCATCCGGTCCGAGTCGGAAGCCGTCCCAGATCTCGCGCTCCAGATCCTTGGGCGCACAGAACAGCGTGGACTGGCCTTCGCCAGTCACCACCAGCCAGGCGTTGGGTTCGGTGAAGCCGGTCAGGTAGTAGAAATAGCTGTCGGCGCGGTACAGGAAATCGCTGTCGCGGTTGCGCTGCTGCTCGGGCGCGGTGGGGACGATGGCGATGCCGCCGGGGCCGATTTCACGGGCCAGTTGGGCGCGGCGTTGGGCGTAGACGTTGGTGCTCATGGTGTGTCGCTTCAGTGGAGTTCGGCCAGTTGTTCGGGGGTGCCCACGTTGTGCCATGGGCCGTCAAAACGGGATGCGGTGATGCGCTGCTGGCGTATCGCGTCAAACAGCAGCGGGCCCAGCGCGGCCTTGCTGCCCAGGGGCACGGCACGGCACAGTTCGGCGCGCACCAGGGCCAGACTGCTATAGGTCCAGCGCTGGCCATCGGGCCCGGGGGCGTCCAGCGCCAGGCCGTTGTCGGCAATGCCGAAGTCGCCGCGCGGGTGGTAGGGCGGGTTCGGCACCATCCACAGATGCGCCAGAGCATCGTTACGCGCGAAGTCGTTGGCGGCGCTAGCATCAAAGCGGAAGCTGGGCGCGTAGATATCGCCGGCCACCACCCAGAAGGCATCGCCCAGCAAGGGCAGGGCCTTGCGGATGCCGCCGGCGGTTTCCAGCGCACCGCCGTGGTCGCGGCCTTCCATGGAATACGTGATCTTCAGGCCCCAGCGCGAGCCATCGCCCAGCGCGGCGGGGATCTGCTCCTCCAGCCAGGCGGTGTTGATGACGACGTGGCGCACACCGGCGGCCGCCAGCGCTTCCAGGTGCCAGACGATCAGCGGTTTGCCTTGTACGGGCAGCAGCGGCTTGGGCGTGTGGTCGGTCAGCGGGCGCATGCGTTCACCGCGGCCGGCGGCGAGCACGATGGCATGGGTAATCAGGGGGTGGGCGGGCATGGTGTGGATTATCGGGCGGGTCATGCTACGGCTGTATTTGCTATTGAATAAATAGCTGCTGCCGCAGATGGTTATTGCGCTAGCGGCCTAAAAGGCTTAAACCTTGGGTGCGGTGTCAGAGGCTGGCACACCTAGGATGCCCCAGCTTTCCTTGGGCGGCTCGGTCAGCACCACCATTACGTCCAGCGGCGCAATACCCAGCGCCCCGAAGCGCTGCACGATGCCCTGGTACAGCGTGCGCTTGGCATCGATGCTGCGGCCGGGGAACATCATCACCTCGACCAGTGTGTAGTTTTCGGTCTTGCCCGGTGCCACCCAAAAATGCTCGGGGCGGTGCTCGACATAGCGCACCTGGCGGTCGTCTTCCGGCACTTTCAGGGCTTCGCGCATGGACAGGTAGACCGCCTCCATCAATGCGGCAACTTCGGCAGCGGGGCGGCTGCGGCGGACTTCAATTTTGGCAAGCGGCATGGCGGTTAAGGTTGGGCAAACGAGGTGCTGTCTATTGTGCTGTCTTTGCCGCACCCGCCCCGCGTTACCAGGGCAGCACAAGGCGCAAGGTGTCAGCCCCGTAAAATAACGGGCTTACCAGAATATCCACCCCGAACTTTCTCCGGAGCTGACCTCGATGGCCGACACCCCCCTGAACGAAAACACCCCCGAAGTGGCGGTTCTTCCTGCTGCGGCTCCGGCTGCTGCAAAGCCCACCACCGCCATGGCCAACGCCATCCGCGCGCTGGCCATGGACGCGGTGCAACAGGCCAACTCCGGCCACCCAGGCGCACCCATGGGCATGGCCGACATGGCTGTCGCCCTGTGGGACGAGCACCTGCAGCACAACCCGAAGAACCCGAACTGGCTGAACCGCGATCGCTTTATCCTGTCCAACGGCCACGGCTCCATGCTGCTGTACGCGCTGCTGCACCTGACCGGCTACAAGCTGCCCATGAGTGAGCTGAAGAACTTCCGCCAGCTGCACAGCAAGACCCCTGGCCACCCCGAATACGGCTACACGCCTGGCGTGGAAACCACCACCGGCCCGCTGGGCCAAGGTATCACCAATGCCGTCGGCTTTGCATTGGCTGAAAAGCTGCTGGCGCAAGAGTTCAACCGCGAAGGCCATGCCATCGTCGACCACCACACCTACGCCTTCATGGGCGACGGTTGCCTGATGGAGGGCATCAGCCACGAAGCCGCGGCTCTGGCCGGCGCCTGGAAGCTGAACAAGCTGATCGCCCTGTACGACGACAACGGCATCTCCATCGACGGCCAGGTCGCCCCCTGGTTCATCGACAACACCGCCCTGCGCTTTGTGGCCTACGGCTGGAACGTGCTGGGCCCGATCGACGGCCATGACGCCGCCGTGGTGTCCCAAGCCATTGCCGATGCCAAGAAGTCGGCCGACAAGCCCACGCTGATCATCTGCAAGACGCATATCGGCAAGGGCAGCCCGAACCGCGCCAACACCTCCAAGGCACACGGCGAACCCCTGGGCGCCGAAGAAATCAAGCTGACCCGCGAAGCGCTGAACTGGCCTTACGCCCCGTTCACCATCCCCAAGGACATCGCTGCCGCCTGGGACGCCAAGAGCGCCGGCGCCGCCCGCGAAGCCGCCTGGAACACCCAGTTCGCCGCGTACAAAGCGGCCTTCCCCGCTGAAGCCAAGGAACTGCTGCGCCGCATGAAGGGCGAACTGCCGAAGAACTTTGCCCAGACCGCTGTGGACACCGTGATTGCGGCCCACACCAAGGGCGAAACGGTGGCATCGCGCAAAGCCTCGCAGCTGGCGTTGGAAGCCTTCACCGCCGCCCTGCCTGAAATGCTGGGTGGCTCTGCCGACCTGACCGGCTCCAACCTGACCAACACCAAGTCCACCCCCAATCTGCGCTTCGATGCGCTGACCGGTGCTGGCAACGGTGGCCGCCACATCAACTACGGCGTACGTGAATTCGGCATGGCCGCCATCATGAACGGCGTGGCGCTGCACGGTGGTTTCATCCCCTACGGCGGTACCTTCCTGACCTTCAGCGACTACAGCCGCAACGCCATCCGCATGGCCGCGCTGATGAAGCTGCGCGTCGTGCACGTGTTCACCCACGACTCCATCGGTCTGGGCGAAGACGGCCCGACCCACCAGTCGGTGGAACACGCAGCCAGCCTGCGCCTGATCCCCAACCTGGACGTCTGGCGTCCGGGCGACACGGCTGAAACCGCCGTGGCCTGGGCTGTGGCACTGGAAAACAAGAGCCGTCCTTCGGCCCTGCTGCTGAGCCGCCAGAACATTGCCTACGCCGCCAAGGCCGACCTGGGCGACATCAGCCGCGGCGCCTATGTGCTGTCCGAACCCGCTGCCGTCGGCATCAAGAAGAAGGCCCAGGCCGTCATCATCGCCACCGGCTCCGAAGTGCAACTGGCAATCGCTGCCCAAGCCCTGCTTGCTACCAAAGGCATAGCTGTCCGCGTAGTCTCTATGCCCAGCAACAGCGTTTTTGATCGCCAAACCGAAGCCTACAAAACCGAAGTGCTGCCGGCCAATCTGCCGCGCATCGCGGTCGAAATGGGCGTTACCGACGGCTGGTGGAAATACGGCTGCGCCGCCGTGGTGGGCCTGGACACGTACGGCGAATCGGCACCTGCGCCGGTGCTGTTCAAGCTGTTCGGCTTCACGCCCGAAAACGTGGCGATGACGGTCGAAAAAGTCCTGCGTAAGAAGAAGTAACAAGGCTCACCCCCAGGCTGCGCTGCGCTCCGCCCACCCCCTTGCAGGGGGCGATACCAGTGGCCCGGCAAAGCCGGTTCCACGGTATCCCTGAGAGGGAGGGGCCCGCCATACGTTGGGGGTAGAGTGATTGAGGTTGGTTTAATTTTTCACTATGGAGATACAAGCAATGGCAATCAAGATTGGTATCAACGGCTTTGGCCGTATCGGGCGCATGGTGTTCCGTGCCGCCATCCAAAACTTCCAAGACGTGGAAATCGTTGGCATCAACGACCTGCTGGAGCCCGACTACCTGGCTTACATGCTGCAGTACGACAGCGTGCACGGCCGCTTCAAGGGTGAAGTCTCGGTGGACAACGGCGTGTTGGTCGTCAACGGCAAGAAGATCCGCCTGACGCAAGAGCGTGACCCTGCGAACCTGAAGTGGGCCGAAGTCGGCGCCGACATCGTGGTCGAATCCACCGGCCTGTTCCTGACCAAGGAAACCGCACAAAAGCACATCGACGCTGGCGCCAAGAAGGTCATCCTGTCGGCACCGTCCAAGGACGACACCCCCATGTTCGTGTATGGCGTGAACGACAAGAGCTACGCTGGCCAGGCCATCATCTCCAACGCTTCGTGCACCACCAACTGCCTGGCCCCACTGGCCAAGGTGATCAATGACAAGTTCGGCATCAAGCGCGGCCTGATGACCACCGTGCACGCTGCCACCGCCACGCAGAAGACCGTAGACGGACCCAGCAACAAAGACTGGCGCGGCGGCCGCGGCATTCTGGAAAACATCATTCCATCGAGCACTGGCGCAGCCAAGGCCGTGGGCGTGGTGATTCCTGAGCTGAACAAGAAGCTGACCGGCATGGCCTTCCGCGTGCCGACCAGCGATGTGTCGGTGGTGGACTTGACAGTCGAGTTGAACACCTCGGCCACCCTGGCCGAGATCAACGCCGAGCTGAAGGCCCAATCCGAAGGCGCCCTGAAGGGCATCTTGGGTTACACCGAAGACAAGGTCGTCGCGACCGACTTCCGTGGTGACAGCCGCACCTCCATCTACGACGCAGAAGCCTCCATCGCCCTGGACGGCACCTTCGTCAAGCTGGTGAGCTGGTACGACAACGAATGGGGTTACTCCAACAAGGTGTTGGAGATGGCCCGCGTCGTCGCTAAATAAGACACACCCTCAGGCTACACACTGCGTGTTTTCGCCAACCCCCTTGCAGGGGGCGAACCCAGTGGCCCGGCATAGCCGGTTCCACGGGTTCCTTGGGCTAAGACAGTGGTGCTTGTTGTTATTGGGGACGTCCTTTGGACCAATAAAAACGCGCCTTAGGGCGCGTTTTTTTATGTGCATCATTTAGGCTGCTAGCGCAGGTAATACTAATATAGCAACACAGTCTCAACCCTTCTGCGCGGCGAACTCGGCTTCGATCTCGCCCATGTGAGACTGGCGCTCGGCAATACGCTTGCCGATCGGGGGGCCGGCAAAGTGCTTGCGCACGCCGAAGACAAACCAGATCACCAGCAGCGCAAGCAACAAGGCCACGGTCACATACGCCACCTTTTCGTTCGGCGGCTGCATGCCCACATAGGCCAGCACCAGCGCGCCCACGGTGCCCAGCAGGGCGAAGGGTTTGGACCAGGCACCCAGGTTGAACGGGCCCTTCTTGGTCCAGGTCTTACCCTCGGCGAACACGCCGGCGGCGATGGGCATGGCGTAGGAGATGAACAGGAACACAGCGCTACCGGCGCTCAGCACGGTGAACGCGTCGCCATACAGCGTGATGGAAATCGCCAGCACGGCGGTCACCCAGATGGCGGTGCCGGGCGTGCGCTGCACATGGTGCACTTGCTTGAGCCAGCGCGAGCCGGGCAGGCCACCGTCGCGGGCGAAGGCATACATCATGCGCGAGCAGGAAGTCACTGCCGCCAGGCCGCAGACGAAGTTGATGAAGAACATCAGAACCTCGATGGTGACGCGCAGCGCGGTGGGAATAGGCGCCAGAATGGCTTCGAAAAAGCCGGTGCCCATCTTCATGCCCGCAGTCAGGTCGGGCATGACCAGCACGAAGCTGCACACCATCACATAGCCAAACAGCACCGACCACAGCACCGAGCTGATGATGCCCTTGGGCACGTTTTTGGCGGCGTCGCGGGTTTCTTCGGCGGTATGGGCCGAGGCATCAAAACCAGTAATGGTGTAGGCCGTCAGCAGCAGGCCGGACAAGAAGGCCATGACCAGCGTTTGCTGTGGCCAGGCGCTGCCATCGGTACCGGTGAGGTTGGTGAAGGTGTACAGGCGGCTGAAGTCCAGCTTGCCGGGCGCGTAGGCGATCAGAGACACCACCAGCACGACCGTGACCACGAAGATCAGGTAGCCCGACAGGTCGGTGATGCGGCTGGCCAGCTTGATGAAGCGGTGGTTCAGCAGCGCCTGCAGGCCGGTGATGACGCTCAGGAAAATCGTCTGGTGCACCCAACCCAGCGACTCGGGCGCCACGCCAAACATGGGCGCTATCAAGGTCTTGAAGAACGGGTCGTAGGTGCCGAAGTTAATCGCCGCCACCACGAACACCAGGCCCAGCAAATTGAACCACGCGGTGATCCAGCCCCAGGCCTTGCCGCCCAGGATGGAGCCCCAGTGGTACAGGCCGCCAGCGGTCGGGTAAGCCGAAGCGATTTGCGCCATGGACGCGGCCACGATCATGGCGAACAGGCCGCCCAGCGGCCAACCCAGGCCGATGGATGCGCCACCGGCGGCCGACAAGCCCATCTGGAAGGACGTGATGCCGCCCGACAAGATGCAGATCAAAGAGAACGACACAGCGAAGTTGGAGAAGCGCCCCATGCGGCGCGACAGCTCTTGGGCGTAGCCCATTTCATGCAGGAGCTTGACGTCCGCGTCCATAGCGGGAGGAGAGATGGCACTCATAAACAGACCTTTCGGTGAGGGGGTGGAAGTTCAAACAAACATCAAGCTGCGGTGAAGCAGTTGTCGACGAACAGGTGCGCGCCGTTGACGAAGCTCGCGTCGTCGCTGGCCAGGAACAGAGCGGCCTTGGCCACTTCTTCGGGCTGGCACAGCCGGCCCTGCTGGACCGACAGCGCCTCGACCGTGGCGTCGAAGCCGTGCTCAGCCAGGGCCTTGATCTCGCGCTGGCCGTGCGGGGTGTCGATGAAGCCTGGGCAGACCGCGTTGCAGCGTATGCCGCGGTCGCGGTACTCCACCGCCACAGCGCGTGCCAGCATGGCGCAAGCGCCCTTGGTCATGCAGTACAGCACCTCCAGCGGCGTGGCGGCTACGGATGAGATAGATGCGGTGCAGACGATGCTGCCCTTGCCGGCGGCCAGCATCTGCGGCAGCACGGCGCGGGTCACCATGAACATGCTCTTGACGTTGATGTCCATCAGCCGGTCGTAGTCTTCGTCCGTGGTGTCCAGAAACGGCTTCACGGTGATGGTGCCGGCGTGGTTGAACAGCACGGAGATGGTGCCGAAGCGCGCGCTGGCGGCCGCCACGGCGCTGTCCACCTGGTCGCGGCGCGACACATCGGCGGCAAAGAATGCAGCGTCGCCGCCCGCAGCGATGATCTCGGCCACCACCGCTTCGCCGGCGGCTACGTTGATGTCGACCACCGCCACGCGCGCGCCTTCTGCTGCAAACAACTTGGATGCCGCACCGCCTGCGCCGGTGGCACCACCGGAAATAAGGGCCGTCTTGCCCGCCAATCTGCCTGCCATGGAATGTGTCCTTTTAGAAATGGGTTGTGCTGGTTCGCCCCAGTCTAAAAATTCCGTGGCGATGGCACTATCCCGAATTGGCAAAAGACTTGCTTAATGTTTTCCATGTCCATCGCCGCCGCTACTGCCGCCCCGCACTTCCAGGTTTTCCGCTGCCGCGACACCGACGAGCAGGCCGCAGTGCTGCACGGCTGGAACCAGTCCTACTGCCAGCTGTCGCCCGGTGCCTTCGACGGCAGCGTGACCGCCATCGACACCGGTGCGGTGCATATCGTGGTCGAGCACCTGAACCGTGCCGTGCTGCAGCGTGGTGCGCTATCGCCCGGCTGCGTGGCCATCGGCGTGCCTTTGCAACTGGAAGGCCACTCGCTGTTGTGCGGCCAGCGCAGCCACATCAACGGCCTGCATGTGTTTTCGGGTGCCGACGGCTTCGAATTCCGCTCGCCCGAAAAGCATGTGGTGGTGGATATCGAGTTCTATCCGCAGCGTTTTGCCAACCCGGCGCTGCGCGAAGCCCTGGCCCGCATTGCCGGCAAGCTGGGTGCGCGGGCCACTGTGCTGGACATGCCTGGCGAGCGCATGGACGCGCTGCGCCAGTTGCTGCGCGCCATGCTGGACGCGGTGGGCAACGCCCCCGATTTGCTGGACAACCCCCAGGTCTGCGAAGCCTTCGAGAAATCCCTGGTCTACGGCCTGCTGGACCTGCTGGAGGCCGATCCGCTGCGGGAGTCGGCCACGCTGCCCAGTGCCAACCGCAGCTGGCGCCTGGCCCAGGCAGCGCGATCACACATAGAGCAATCGGCCCGCGCCTGTCCGCTGTCGGTAGCCGAGCTGGTAGCCCTGCTGGGCGTGAGCCGGCGCTGCTTGCAATACGCCTTCCAGGACGCGCTGGGCCTGAACCCAGCGTCCTACCTGCGCGCCGAGCGGCTGAACCGCGTACGCCAGACCATGGGCGAGGCCGATTCGGTGACCGAGGCAGCCACGCGCTTCGGCTTCTGGCATTTCGGCCACTTTGCCACCGACTACCGCGCGCTGTTTGGCGAGCGGCCATCGGACACCTTCCGGCGCCGGCACGGGCAGGCGGTGCCAAGCCGGTTCAACTAAACGACAGGCGTTGCCAGAAACACCGGCAGCTGTTCGGCCTGAGCCGCGAAGCCTGCCAGTGCGGGATGCACTGGCGGTGCACGGCGCGGTGACCACCTCGCTGGTGCTGTCCAGCCCGGTGCGCAAGTTCGCCACCATCCAATCTGTGTAAGGAATAAGCCCCCAGCGCAGATAGATTCTGCGCAGATAGCTACAATTTATGTAGTGCCCGTGGGCCTGCCATTTTCGGTAGCCGCGCTGCACGATCTCTTTACCCCCCCTTCGCCATGCATCCCGGAATCCTTTACGCCACCCTGGCCTACGCAGCCTGGGGCCTGTTCCCGCTGTACTTCCACCACCTGAACCAGGTGCCGGCGCTGGAGATGGTGCTGCACCGCACCCTGTGGTCGCTGGTGTTTGTGTTGCTGCTGCTGGGCGTGCTCAAGCGCTGGTCCTGGATGCGCGCGCTGCGCGGCCAGCCCAAGGTGCTGGGGGCGTTTGCGCTGTCGGCGCTGCTGCTGTCAGGCAACTGGCTGGTCTATGTCTGGGCGGTACAACACCAGCACATCGTGGACGCCAGCCTGGGCTACTTCATCCTGCCGCTGGTCAGCGTGGCGCTGGGCTTTGTGTTCCTGGGCGAACGGCCACGGCCCGGCCAGTGGCTGGCGGTGGCGGTGGCTAGCGGCGGTGTCGTGTGGCTGACAGTGCAGACCGGGCACCTGCCCTGGATCTCGCTGGTGCTGGCGCTGACCTTCGGCTTCTACGGCCTGCTGCGCAAGGTAGCCCACCTGGGCGCACTGGAAGGCCTGGCGCTGGAGACCATGCTGCTGGCGCCTATCGCCGCCATCATGCTGGGCTGGACAACCTGGCAAGGCCAGGGCGTGCTGGCGCAGGGCGACAGCGCCACCATCGCCCTGCTGGTCTTTGCCGGGCCCATGACCGCCGTGCCGCTGCTGCTGTTTGCCGCAGGCGCGCGCCTGATCCCCATGTCCACCATGGGCATCCTGCAGTACATCTCGCCCAGCCTGCAGTTCGCCACCGGCGTATGGCTGTTCCACGAGCCCTTCCAGTTGTCGCGCCTGGCGGGCTTTGCAATGATCTGGGCGGCGCTGGTGGTGTACAGCCTGGAAGGCTGGTGGACCAGCCGGCGCGCCGTCGCCGCATAAGTAGGGCAAACTGCCAGGCGGTGGCGGCCGCACATTTCGTTATTTCCGAAGATACGCTATGGTTTAAGCATGTTTTTCCGGAAATAAGTGATCCCTAGACTTAGGCCCTGGCGCCCGGCAGATCTGCACGGGGCCTGGCATACGAAAGGACGCAGCGGCATGGAAACAATCGGAACCTGGTGGATGTGGGTCGGCTTTGCCGTCTTCGTGGTGGTGGCCATCGGCATCGACCTGTGGGTGATGGAGCGCCAGGGCGCGCACCAGGTCACCATGAAAGAGGCCGCAGGCTGGAGCGTGCTGTGGTTCTCGCTGGCCTTTGTTTTCGTGGGTCTATTGTGGACCTACCTGGACTACAGCCAGAGCCGCACGGTGGCCAATACCGTGTCCATGCAGTTCATCACCGGCTACCTGGTGGAGAAGAGCCTGTCGATAGACAACATCTTTGTGTTCCTGATGATCTTCAGCTACTTCGGCGTGCCACCGCAGTACCAAAAGCGCGCGCTGATCACCGGCATCATCGGCGCCATCGTGCTGCGCGCCATCCTGATTTTGGCCGGTGCCTGGCTACTGGCCACCTTCCACTGGCTGCTGTACGTGTTCGGCGCCTTCCTTGTGTTCACCGGCGCCAAGATGTGGCTGGCCGCTGGCAAGGAGCCGGACATTGCACAAAACCCGGTGCTGCGCTTTTTGCGCGGCCGCATGAAGATCAGCAACGCGTTTGACGGCGAAAAGCTGTCCACCCAGATCGATGGCGTCAAGTACTACACGCCGCTGTTCGTGGTGCTGGTGCTGATCGGTACCACCGACGTGATTTTTGCGGTAGACAGCATCCCCGCCATCTTCGCCATCACCAGCGACCCGTTCATCGTGTTGACGGCCAACATCTTCGCCATTCTGGGCCTGCGCGCGCTGTACTTTCTGCTGGCCGACTTGGCGGATCGCTTCCACCTGCTGGCCTACGGCCTGGCCCTGGTGCTGGTCTTCATCGGCGGCAAGATGCTGTTGATCGACCTGGTGAAGATCCCGATTGGCTACGCCCTGCTGGTGACGGCGGCACTCATTGCCGCGTCCATCGTGGCATCGCTCGTCACCTCGCGCAAACCCGGCCCGCCGGCGCACTGATGGCCAGTTACGCACACACATTGCGCCATTGGCTGCGCGGCCTGGAGCCCCGGGTGCTGGCCCACCTGCACGGGCCGCTGCTGCAGCGCATGCGGCCCTGGCTAGACCGGCGCGAGGTGTTCAACTTCAACCGCCGCCCGCTGGCCCTGGGCGTGGCCATCGGCATGTTCTGCGGGCTGATCCCCGGGCCGCTGCAGGTGCCCGCCACCTTTGCTGCTTGCGCCTGGCTGCGCGGCAATGCGATCGCCGGCGCACTGGCCACCTGCTACACCAACCCGCTGACCATCGTGCCGCTGTACCTGCTGGCCTTCCAACTCGGCCAATGGGTGCTGCCCGGCGCGCAAACCCTGCCGCCACTGCCCAGCATGGGCGATGGCGTTGCCGACTGGATGCAGGGCCTGCTGGTGTGGGTACAGGCCATGGGCTGGCCGCTGCTGGTGGGTCTGCCGATGCTGGGCGCCGCCTTGGCGCTCATCGCTTTTGGGGCCATGCAGGCACTGTGGCTGAGCCCGGCCATCAAGCGTGCATGGCAGCAGGCCCGACGCAGGCACAAAGCGTCTCACGCGAAAATGACTTAAATGCCTAACAGGGCTCTGGCGCTGATAGAACCTGCGCCAGCAGCTACAAATTTAGGAGCTAAGCAGTCCTCGCGCCGACTCGCTCCCCCGCAAAAAATGCCCGCTTTAGCCCTGGGAAATTGCGGGTCTTTACATTAATTTACCTGTCATACACCGTCGCTACGCTTTGGATTTTTAACACCAAAGCCACCATGAACCACGGTACCGCCCCTGACAGCTTCATCGACCCCGACGACTTCGACAACAACCCCAGCCACAACCGCCACCTCAGCGATGTGATGGCCACGCAGGTGCAGCGCCGCAGCGTGCTGCGCTCCGGCGTGGGTGCGCTGGCGGGTGCCGCGCTGGGCGGTGTGGGCCTCAGCGCCTGCGGCGGTGGCAGCGAAGGTGGCCCCTTCGTCACCGTGCCACCACCGGTACTGGGCTTTACCGCTGTAGCCAAAGACCTGGTCGACCGCGTGACGGTGCCCGCCGGCTACACCGCCACCGTGATCTACGCCACCGGCGACTCGATCGACCCCGCCGTCACCGACTACCAGAACAACGGCAGCGACAGCAACTTTGCGCGCCGCAGTGGCGAGCACCATGACGGTATGCACTACTTCGGCCTGGGCAGCGACGGCAAGCCCTCGCTGAGCAGCAACACCCGCGCGCTGATGGCCATCAACCACGAGGCCATCAACGGCACGGTGCAGTTCATGCACCCCAATGGCCAGACCAATATCAGCTCCAGCGCCGGCCCGCGCCCCGAGGCAGAAGCACTGAAAGAAGTCGAAGCCCATGGCGCATCGGTGATCGAGATCGCCAAGACCAGCGGCAGCTTTGGCCTGGTGAAATCGTCCAGCTTCAACCGCCGCATCACGCCGCGCACGCCCATGGCCTTTGGTGGCCCGGCCAAGGGCTCGGCCTTGCTGGTCACCAAGTACTCGACCGACGGCACGCTGACGCGCGGCATGATCGGCAACTGCGCCAGCGGCTACACGCCCTGGGGCACCTACCTGACCTGCGAAGAAAACTTTGCCGGCTTCTTCCGCCGTGGCAGTGCCGACGACGCGCAGCGCAGCGCCAAGGAGCGCACGGCCTTCAAACGCATCGGCCTGGCGCAAGGTGCGGCGGGCGGCCAACGCTGGGCCACCGTGGTGCCCGCCGACAGCAACAACACCGAATACGCCCGCTGGGACGCGAGCAAGCTGGGCACGTCCAGCGACGGCAGCGACGACTTCCGCAACACCCACAACACCTTTGGCTGGGTGGTCGAAATCGACCCCTACAGCCCTAGCTCCACCCCGGTCAAGCGCACCGCCCTGGGCCGCTTCGCCCATGAAGGCGCCTGGCCCAGCAACCCCGTCGTCGGCAAGCCGCTGGCCTGGTACATGGGCGACGACTCGCGCAGCGAATACGTCTACAAATACGTCTCCAACGCAGTCTGGTCGGAGGCCGATGCCAGCCCCGCAGACCGTCTGGCTACCGGCGCCAAATACCTGGACAACGGCACGCTGTATGCCGCCAAGTTCAACGCCGACGGCACCGGCACCTGGCTGAAGCTGGACCTGAGCAATACCGCCATCAGCGGCAACAGCGCCTATGCCTTTGCCGACCTGGCCGACGTGCTGGTGAATGCCCGCCTGGCCGCCGACGCCGCTGGCGCCACCAAGTGCGACCGCCCCGAGTGGACCGCCGTGAACCCGCGCAATGGCGAGATCTACATCACCATGACCGAGAACCCGGACCGTGGCAACGTGGGCAGCACCAGCAGCAACAACGTGCCCAACCCCGATGTGGACCCTGCCTTCCCGCGCTACTGGCTGGACAACAAGGGCGTATCCACCCAGAACGCCACCACCACCACGCTCAAGGGCAACGTCAACGGCCAGGTGATGCGCATCCGCGAAACCGGTAACGACCCGTCTGCCGCCACCTTCAACTGGGACATCTACCTGTTCGCCAGCCAGGCCACCGCCGACATCGGCCTGGACAACGTGAACTACCAGGCCAATGTGAATCTGTCTGGCCTGACCGCGGTGAACGACCTGTCCAAGCCGGACGGCTGCTGGTTCTCCAAGGCCAGCGGCATCTTGTGGATAGAGACCGACGACAACGCCTACACCGACGTCACCAACTGCATGCTGCTGGCCGCCGTACCCGGCAGCTACGGCGACGGCGGCCCGGTCACGGTGACCAACCAGGCGAATGGCAAACCCGGCACTGCCGGCACCGGCCCGGTCTCGGTCAACACCTTTGCCGGCAAGAAGATGAACGAGACCATCTTCAAGCGCTTCCTGACCGCACCGCTGGGCTCCGAGGTCACCGGCCTGGCCGAGTCGCCCGATGGCAAGGCCTTGTTCATCAACATCCAGCACCCGGGTGAGAACACCGCCACCGCCAACATCGGCGACCCCAGCAAGTACGAGAGCCACTGGCCCGGCAACGGTGCCGGCGTAGCCGCCTACGGCCCCGGCGGCAGCACCGCACGCCCGCGCTCGGCCACAGTGATGATCACCAAGAACGATGGCGGCGTGATCGGCCTGTAAAGGCGGCTCTGTAGCGCGGCTTCTCCATTCGCCTGCTCACCAGTTGGGGGGGCGAATGGGCACCGCACCACGGCAACCACCCGCCGCTTTAGCGGAGCTTGCTGAGCGACTGCTGCACGCGAATGATGTTCACCAGCTTACGCAGCGCCGGGTGGTTGTGCCGGCGGCCGCTGTAGTACATGTGAAACGGTTCCGCCTTGAACGCGTGGTCGGCCAACACCAGCTGCAAGCTGCCTTCGTCCAGCTCGGCAGCGATGCGTTGCTCCAGAAAATAGGCCAGGCCCATGCCTGATTTGGCAGCCTCAATGGAGGTGGCGGTGTCATTGATCGTGATAGCACCGGGCACGCGTATCTGCCGTTTCGCACGCCCCCGGCCTAGCTCCCATTTGTAGCTGGAGTTGTCACCCAGCAGCAGCTGGATACAGGTATGGTGGGCCAGGTCATCCGGGTGCAAGGGCGCACCGAACTTTGCCAGGTAAGCCGGCGCTGCCGCCACCACCCACCGCTGGGCGCCACTCAAGGGCACGGCGACCATGTCCTCGGGCACGTGGTGGCCATACCGGATTCCGGCGTCATAGCCCTCGGCCACGATGTCGATAGGCCGGTCCTCCACCACGACAGTCAGCCGCACCTCCGGGCACAGCCTGGCAAATTCGGGAATGGCCGGCGCAATCAGCAGGTGCGCCGCGTCGGCAAACACGTTGATGCGCAGCTCGCCATACCGGCCAGCGCCGGGCGCGTCCAGCTCAGCGAGCGCGAGGCCGATCTTGTCGAAGCCATCTTCCAGACGCAGCGCCAGATCGCGGCCGACATCGGTGGTGGTCACCGCCCGGCTGGAGCGGTTGAACAGCTTGGTTGCCAACCGCGCTTCCAGGCGCCGCATCGCATGGCTGACCGCCGAAGGTGTCACCCCCAGCTGGATCGCTGCCGCCTTGAAACTGCGCGTGCGCACAATCGTTACAAAGACCCGCAGGTCTGCCAGTTCGACACTGTCAAAGAGCGACACAGATGAATTTCCTTCACTAACGCAGTGATTTTGGATCACCCTTCATCTTAGCCTTGCGCGAGACATCGGGGCTATAAATAAGACTGCACAACAAGGCGTGCGGCGGTCGCATGAGGGCGACGCTGAATATGTACCCGCGAGGCTGCGCGCCCTGGCTCGGAATGGGATGCAAGGCGCAAACCGCGAGGGACTTGCTCCGCGTTGCCTCAGGGTTCGCGGCCCAAAGCGCCACCATTCCGATCGCCCGGGCGGGACGGCCGGATGAGTGCATGGGTGCCTTTCTTTTCCTCGCATCAGAGGCGTTGTCTGGCTACATCACCGGCCAGACCATCGAAATCAACGGTGGACAGCTAATGCCCTAACAGGCAAGACTTGATATGCAACAAAGACCATTTGGAAACACCGGCAAAACCGTATCGGAAATTGGCTTCGGCGCCTGGGCGATTGGCGGCGCCTGGGGCGACGTCAGCAAACACGATGCGAAGTCGGCCTTGCACGCGGCGCTGGACCAGGGCACAAACTTTCTTGACACTGCCGACGTCTATGGCGACGGCCGCTCAGAACAGTTCATCGCCGAAGTGCTGAAAGAGCGTGGCGGCACACCACCGCTGGTTGCCACCAAGATCGGCAGACGGCTTTCGCCGCATGTGGCGGATGGCTATACCAAAGAGAACCTGACGGGCTTCGTCGAACGTTCGTTGCGCAATCTGGACACCGATTGCCTCGACCTGGTGCAACTGCACTGCCCGCCGCCTGCGGTCTATTACCAACCCGAAGTCTTTGGCTACATGGACGAACTGGTTGCCGCCGGAAAGATCCGTCACTACGGGGTGTCGGTTGAAAAGGTCGAAGAAGGCCTGAAAGCCATCGCGTACCCGAACGTCGCCTCGGTGCAGATCATCTTCAACATCTTCAGGCAACGGCCAGCATCGCTGTTTTTTGCCGAGGCCCAGAAACAGGGCGTTGCCGTGATCGCGCGGGTGCCTCTGGCATCGGGCCTGCTGACCGGAAAGATGAACGCAAACACCGCCTTCGCAGCCGATGACCACCGCGCCTTCAACCGCAATGGCGAAGCGTTCGACGTGGGCGAAACCTTTGCAGGCGTGCCCTACGAAGTCGCACTGTCGGTGGTGGAAGACATCCGACGCCTGGTGCCCGAAGGTGTCTCGATGGCGCAGTTCGCGCTGCGCTGGATACTGATGGAAGCGGCAGTCAGCACCGTGATACCCGGTGCCAAAAATGCCGTCCAGGCCCAGAGCAATGGCGCAGCCAGCGGTCTGCCACCCCTCTCGGCACCCAGCATGGCTGCATTGCGCGCGCTGTACGTGGACCGCATAGCACCGCACGTGCACCAACGCTGGTGATCGCGAGCTGGGTGCACAGCGCAGCCTGATTTATTTAAGAAATACTCTGTTTTTGATAGCGGCCAGCGCAGATTCAATCTGCGCTGGAGTGCATTCAGCCTTATGGTTTTTAATGCCAAAACCATAGCACCCACCCAGCTCGCGCCCTGGGTGCGATACGGTGCCAGGTACCGCTGGGGCCAGACCATCTACCAGGGCACGTACCGACGCCAGCGGGCGCTTTACATTCGGTTTACCCCCACCATGCAACGCGGGTACCAGCGCCTTGTAAAGTGCGTCCACCTTCTACTGTCGCCTTCCATGCCCAAAAACAAAATCCTTCGCTATTTGCTGCTGGCCCTGCTGGTTCTGGGCCTAGCCATCGGGGTCAAGCTGGTGTTTTTCCCGGCTGCCAAAAAGCCTGACTACGTGACCGCCACCGCCGCCCTGGCCGACATCGAGCAGGCGGTGCTGGCATCGGGCACGCTGCAGGCCTTCAAGCAGGTCAGCGTGGGCGCGCAGGCCTCGGGCCAGATCAAGTCGCTGAAAGTAGCGCTGGGCGACGTTGTCAAAAAAGGCCAGCTGGTGGCCGAGATCGACTCGCTGACCCAGCAAAACAGCCTGCGCAACGCCCAGGCTGCGCTGGCCAATGTGCAGGCCCAGCTGCTCTTTAAACAGGCCACGCAGAAGCAGGCCGAGCTGGCCTTCCAGCGCGCCCAAACCCTGCTGGCGGCCGACGCCGGCTCGCGCGCCGACTTTGAGGCCGCCGACGCCGCGCTGCACACCGCCCGCGCCGACGTGAGCGCGCTGCAAGCGCAAATCACCCAGGCCCAGATCGCCGTCAACACCGCCCAGCTGAACCTGGGCTACACCCAGATCCTGGCGCCCATGGAAGGCGTGGTGGTGGCCCTGGTGGCACTGGAAGGGCAGACCGTCAACGCCAACCAAAGCACGCCCACCATCATCAAGCTGGCACGGCTGGACACCATCACCGTGAAGGCGCAAATCTCCGAGGCCGACGTGGTGCGCGTGAAGCCCGGGCAGAAGGTCTACTTCACCATCCTCGGCGCACCCGAGAAGCGCTACACCACCACCCTGCGCACCGTGGAGCCCGCGCCCGACTCCATCCTGACCGACACCACCAGCAGCACCTCGACCACCACCAGCGCCACCGCGATCTACTACAACGGCCTGCTGGACGTGCCCAACCCCGACGGCCAGCTGCGCATCTCCATGACGGCCCAGGTCAACATCCTGCTGGACGAGGCGAAGCAGGTGCTCAGCATCCCCTCGGCCGCACTGGGTGAGCGCGACAAGCAGGGCCGCACCATGGTGCGCGTGCTGGGCCCAGACGGCCTGGCCGTACCGCGCGCCGTGAAGGTCGGATTGAACAACAACATCCACGCACAGATTCTGGAAGGCCTGAAGGCCGGCGACCAGGTGGTGGTCAGCGAAGCCGCTGCGGGCGACAGCAGCACCCGCATGCGCCGACCTCCCATGGGCATGTAGGCATGGACCAGCGTATATCTGGCCCCCTGCTGGAACTCACCGCCTTGCGGCGGGAGTTCCCCGCAGGCGAAGACACCATCACCGTCCTGAAGGACCTGAACCTGCAGATCCACGCGGGCGAAATGATCGCCATCGTGGGCGCGTCCGGCTCGGGCAAGTCCACCTTGATGAACATCCTGGGCTGCCTGGACCGGCCCACTACCGGCTCCTACCGCGTGGCCGGGCGCGAAACCGGCCAGCTGGACCCGGACGCCCTGGCCGAGCTGCGGCGCGAACACTTTGGCTTCATCTTCCAGCGCTACCACCTGCTGGGCGACCTGAGTGCGCTGGGCAATGTGGAAGTGCCCGCCGTCTACGCCGGCAAAGACAAGGCCGCGCGCCTGGAGCGCGCCGCCGCGCTGCTGACGCGCCTGGGCATGGCCGACCGCATGCGCCACAAGCCCGGCCAGCTGTCGGGCGGGCAGCAGCAGCGCGTCAGTATTGCGCGTGCGCTGATGAACGGCGGCAGCGTGATCCTGGCCGACGAGCCCACCGGCGCGCTGGACAAAAGTAGCGGCGCCGAGGTGATGAAGATCCTGCAGGAGCTGCATGCCGAGGGCCACACCATCATCCTGGTGACGCACGATATGCAGGTGGCCGAGCACGCCCAGCGCATCATCGAAATCAGCGACGGCGAGATCATTGCCGACCGCCAGGTGCGGCCCGCCACCGTGGCGCCCGCGCTGGCCGCACCTCCTGCGGGCAGCGCAGGCTGGGGTGCCGTGTGGGACCGCTTCACCGAGGCCTTCCGCATGGCCGTGCTGGCGCTGCGCTCGCACCCGCTGCGCAGCTTTCTGACCATGCTGGGCATCATCATCGGCATCGCCTCGGTGGTGTCGGTGGTGGCGCTGGGCGAGGGCTCGCGCCAGCAGGTGCTGAAGAACATCAGCTCCATAGGCACCAACACGATCGAGATCTTTTCCGGCGCCGGCTTTGGCGACCAGCGCGCGGCGCGCGTGCGCACCCTGGTGCCGGGCGACGCCGACGCGCTGGCCCAGCAGGTCTACGCCGACAGCGTGACGCCCACCGCCTCCAGCTCGGCCACGCTGCGCTTTGGCAACGTGGCCGTTACCGGCAACATCAATGGCGTGGGCGAGCAGTACTTCCGCGTGAAGGGCGTGCAGCTGGCGCAGGGCCGCTTCTTCAACCTAGCCAGCATCACCAAGCTGGCGCAAGAGGTGGTGATAGACGACAACACCCGCAAACAGCTGTTCCCCACCGACCCCAACCCGGTGGGCCAGGTGATTCTGCTGGGCAGCGTGCCCTTCCAGGTGGTCGGCGTGGCGAAAAAGGCCGAGTCCGGCTTTGGCAATGCCGAGGCGCTGAACGTCTACATCCCCTACACCGCCGCCATGCGCCGGGTGCTGGGCCAGGGCTATCTGCGCTCCATCACCGTGCGGGTCAGCGACGACGTATCCACCAAGGCCGCCGAGGCCGGCATCAACAGCCTGCTGAAGCAGCGCCACGGCGTGGTGGACTTCTATGTGCTCAACACCGACACCATCCGCCAGACCATTGAAAGCACCACCCAGGTGCTGACCCTGCTGGTGTCGGCCATTGCCCTCATCTCGCTGGTGGTGGGCGGTATCGGCGTGATGAACATCATGCTGGTGTCCGTCACCGAGCGCACCGGCGAGATCGGCGTGCGCATGGCCGTGGGCGCGCGGCAGAGCGACATCCGCCAGCAGTTCCTGATCGAAGCCGTGCTGGTCTGCCTGGTGGGCGGGGTGATGGGCATAGGCCTGTCGCTGGGCATAGGCTGGCTGTTCAGCCTGGCCGGCACCAGCTTCCAGATGGTCTATTCCACGGCCTCCATGGTGGCGGCGTTTGTCTGCTCCACCCTCATCGGCATCGTGTTCGGCTTTCTGCCGGCCAGCAACGCCTCTCAGCTCAACCCCGTCGAAGCACTGGCCCGCGAATGAAATTCAGCCCCCTTACTCTGGCCGTCCCATCCGCCTTGCTATGCGCGCTGCTGCTAGCCGGCTGCGCCACCCAACAGGCTGCCTACACACCGCCGACCACCACGCTCGCCAGCCAATGGAAGTACGCGGACGCCAGCCAGGCCGTCAGCAACGACGCCTGGTGGAAAGCCTTCAACGACCCGGTGCTGGACCAACTGGTCGCCCAGGCCCTGGCGCGCAACAACAATCTGGCCGCCGCCACCATCAAGCTGCGCCAGGCCCAGCTGCAAGCCGGTCTGGCAGAAAACCGCCCCGTCTTTAGCGGCAGCCTCAGCGGCACGTCCACGCGCACGCTGGACAGCCCGCAGCAAACCACCCACAGCAGCGGCACCAGCCTGGGCGTCAGCTACGAGCTGGACCTGTGGAACAAGCTGGGCAGCCAGCGCGACGTGGCCCTGTGGGAAGCCCGCGCCACCGAGCAAGACCGCGCCAGCACCGCACTCACCCTGGTGGCCACCACCGCCCAGCTGTACTGGCAACTGGGCTATGCCCAGCAGCGCCTGGCCTCCAATTTGCAAAGCATCGCCTATGCCCAGAAAACCCTGGCCCTGGTACAGGCCCAGGCCAGCGCGGGCGCCGTGGGCGGCCTGGAGCTGGCCGAGGCCCGGCAAAGCCTGTTGAACCTGCAAGCCACCCAGACCACGCTGCAGCAAAACGTGGTCACCGCCAACACCGCCCTGGCCCTGCTGTTCGATGCCGCGCCGGTGCCCGCCTCGCCACAGATGCTGCCCAGCAGCCCGCTGCCCGAGGTGGCCGCAGGCCTGCCTTCCGAGCTGCTGGCGCGCCGCCCCGACCTGCGCGCCGCCGAGCTGCGCCTGCGCGAAGCCCATGTGCAGATAGACGCCACCCGCGCCAGCTACTACCCGGCGCTCACACTCACCGGCGCGCTGGGCACCTCCAGCACCTCGCTGGTGAACCTGCTGCAAAACCCGTTTGCCAGCCTGGGCGCAGCGCTGAGCCTGCCGTTCCTGAACCAGCAGACCATGGACCTGAACATCCAGGTCGCCCAGGCCCAGCGCGACCAAGCCGTGGTCAACTTCCGCCAGACGCTGTACACCGCCCTGGGCGATGTGGACAACGCCCTGTCCGCCCGCCAGCAGTACCGCCAGCAAGCGGTGGTGCTGCAGCAGGCGCTGGACGCCGCCACCCAGGCCGAGCGCCTGTACGAAATCCGCTACCGCGCCGGCTCCGTCGCCCTGCGCCCCTGGCTGGACGCGCAAGACAGCCGCCGCACCGCCGAGATCGCCGTGGCCGAAAACCGTTTGAACCAATATGTGAACCACGCCACGCTGGTGCTGGCGCTGGGGGGGAGTGCAGGGGCGGTGAAATAGTGTTTGCTATTTAAAACATAGCTGCTAGCGCACGGTTTATCTGCGCCAACGGGCTAAAAGGCTGGCAACTTTGAGGAATGGCCGACCTTGCATTGCGCGCCTGTATCCTCTCAATATCCTATCAATACTGAGAAGATGACGATAAGATAACCCCAATCTCATCTCCATTGACTCGATATTGATAAGTTAACCATGGCCGAAAACCAGCTTGCCTCTCTGATCCAGACCTATCTGGCAGACCGTGCCCGGCAGGGGCTGGAGCCGGTGGGCGCTGAAGCCATCACGGCGCAAGTCCTCGGCAAGCGGCCCACCGTTAACCGCTACCTGGCGGCGCTGGTCAGCCAGGGCGACATCCTGAGGGAAGGGGTGGGCCCTGCGACCCGCTACCGCATAGCTGACGCCGCTACGTCCTCCGCCGCAGCGGCGGACACCCCCCGCGCCAAAGCCTCACCGCCATGGACCGCCGAGGCGCTGAAATTGCGCGCCCAGTTGCAGGCGCCGCTGGGCACGCGCATGCCGGTGACGTACCGCAGGGAGTTTGTCGATAGCTATGTGCCCAACCAGTCGTCCTTGCTGCCAGCCGATCTGGCCGCAGACTTGCTGGCCAGCGGCCGTGCCCAGGGCCAGCAGCCCGCCAGCACCTATGCCCGCAAGGTGCTGGAACAGTTACTGATCGACCTGTCCTGGCATTCATCGCGCCTGGAAGGCAACCGCACCAGCCTGCTGGACACCCAGACGCTGTTTGCCAAGGGCCGCTCCACCGGCGACGACGTGGACGCGACCATGCTGCTAAACCACAAGGACGCCATCGAGTTCATGGTGGACGCAGTGCCCGAATACGGCATCACCACGCCCGTGGTGCGCAACATCCAAAGCTTGCTGATGCAGGGCCTGCTGGAGAACCCGGACGCGGTGGGCGCGATCCGCAACACCGTCGTCCACATCACCGATTCCGTCTACGTGCCGACGCAGGTGCCGTCATTGCTGGAAGAGATGCTGGGGCTCATCGTGGACACGGCCCGGCAGGTCAAGAACCCAGTCGAGGCGGCGTTCTTCCTGTGGGTCCATATTGCCTATTTGCAGCCCTTTGAAGACGGCAACAAACGCACCAGCCGCCTGTGTGCCAACCTGCCGTTGATGCTGACCAACTGCGCGCCTTTGTCCTTCCTGGACGTAGCTGCGGACGACTACGCCATCGCCGTGACCGGCGTGTACGAGCGGCTGGACGTGACGCTGGCCGCAGAGCTGTTTGCCTGGACCTACCGCCGCTCCATCGCCAAGTACCGGGTGGTGCTGGAATCCATGGCCGCACCAGACCCATTCCGGGCCCGCTACCGCGAGCATGTGGGCGAGGCCATCCGCCATGTGGTGGAAGGCGCGACTGCGGTAGAGGCCATTGCCGCCCTGGCCCTGCCAGAACCCGACCAGCCGCTGTTCCACGCGCTGCTGCGCAAAGAGCTACAGAGCTTGGAGGCTTTTAACTGCGCCCGCTACCGGCTGGCGATACGCAAAACGGAGCAGTGGATCGCGCAAGGCAGGCCGACGTAATTCCATTTCCAGCCCCCACATCAACTCAACCGGAAGTCCACCGGCACCAGGGGCGGAGGAATATCGGTGTCATCCAGCGACTCACGCAAATTGATTTCCAGGCTACGGCAGATCGCGTCCAGCGGCAGGTCATTCGGCTCCAGGCCAAACGGCTCTTCAATCTCGTCGCCCAGCGCGTCCAAGGCAAAGAAGGTGTAGGTCACGATGGCCACCACCAGAGGCGTCATAAAGCCAATCGAATCCACCAGCCCGAAAGGCAGCAAAAAGCAATACATGTATGCCGTGCGGTGCAGCAGCAGCGTGTACGAGAACGGAATGGGCGTGCTCTTGATGCGCTCACATGCCGCGCCCGCCCCGGCGATGGCGGACACCGTCGCGTCGATGGACGCGGCCAGGCAGGGGTCGATGCGGCCCTCTTGCAGGCACAGCTGCAGGTCCGCGCCCATGCGCAGCATCAAGTAGTCGGGCGGGTTGGACGACGTGCCCATTTTCTGCGACTCGGCAGGCAGCAGGAAGCGCAGGGTGTCGTCCACCGCACTGCTGCCCCGCAGATAGTGGCGCAGCGCGTGCGCGTAGGCAACGCAGCGGTAGACCATA
This sequence comes from Rhodoferax sp. SPJ21, assembly GCF_058216335.1. Lineage (NCBI taxonomy): Bacteria > Pseudomonadati > Pseudomonadota > Betaproteobacteria > Burkholderiales > Comamonadaceae > Rhodoferax > Rhodoferax sp. SPJ21. The sequence goes on along the minus strand of NZ_JBYZMO010000002.1, from coordinate 458,132 downwards.
CGCACCCGCACATCGTCCAGGCCGCTACTGGCCTGCACGGGCTGCGGATAGGCCAGCAAGCTGGTGCACTGCCGCGCCAGGTTGCGGCTGCGCAGCAAGATCTCGCCCCACAGCTTGCGGCCTTCCCAATACCGGTCATAGGCCGCCGTATTGCGAAAGCCCAAAAAGATCGCAATCGGCAGGCCGATCAGCGTGAAGGGTATGGTGGTCAGCGTGATCTTGTGGGTGAACAGATCACCGTGCGTGAGCGTCACCACGATGGCGATCAAGGTGTTGACCAGCAGCGCAGGCAAGATGCGCGGCAGCACCGACCCCCGCAATATCAAAAACAGGCGCAAGCCGGAGGGGCGGTCTCGGACGATCATGGGAGGCATCCCATGGCTTGGGATGGGGAGTGGGAATGCATGGGGCTAGTTTAGAGCCGGTGCGTAAAGGGGTTGTGAGGCTGGAACTACTGGGCCTTGGTTGCGGTGCTTAAAACATGGGGGCAGGCTTCGAAATCGGCGCCCCCGGACTCGCTCAGCGAAGGCACATAGTCGCCAAACGCATCTCCAACCAGCTTGTGCAAAAGCAAGCGGACAAGCCTCAACGTGCGCGTTCAGCGGTGAGCAACAGGGCACGCAGTGCGCTGTTGCTCACCGCTGGACCGAATGGTTAGCCATTTCTTACGGGACATACTTGACGACTGCAAATTGCATACGCCTTACGCCCGCAGCCAAGTACATGCCCGGAGCGGTTCGGACGACCCCTGAAAAGGCAGAGTTATTGTTGACTTGGATAGCGGCGTCGCCGCCTCGCCTTCTGACTTCCGATGCAACAGAGGAGCGAATGATTGCTTCATCTCCGACACCACTTCCGATTTCGCTCACTACCACACCGATAATTGAATACTTACGCGGCGGGGTGCCGTTCGCCCAAAACTCGATGCCATCAACGACAACCTTTGTTCCGCCTTCACCTTCATACAGGTTGTTCTTGCCTTCATACGGTTGAAAGTCAACGCTTGCACAGGCAGAAAGGCCAACCAATAACGCAATGACTGCTAGACAGCGCATATGAGCTCCTTAAAGATGCCTAACGTAATGTAGACGGCAAAAGCTGCCGGAGAAAAAAGGTTGTTGCGGTCTATATTGGTCATCAAAATCTCCTGGAAGTGGCTTGCAGACTGGCTCTCTGGCGAAGTACTTGGATAAATATCCAGGTATAAAAAATTGGACAAACACCGCATGCCAAGCGCATGAACCACTATAGCCCAGGGCAACCGTTAGACACCTGATCCGCAGGCATCTTGCCTCCAATGGCGGAGTTACACAGCGCTCTACTTTTCATAGCTGCTCACGCAAATGGAATCTGCGCCAGAGCCACTTTTCATTTGAAGATTCTGATGCCCAAGATGGGCCGTCACTGGTCGATGATGACCAGCGTGCCCTGGCTGCCCGCTGCCACGGCGTGGGCTTGGCCGGCGGGCACCAGGAAGACCTCGCCGGCTTGCACGCAGATCAGTTGGCCGTCGATTTCCAGGTTCATGTGGCCGTCCACGACCAGCAGGGCTTCGACGAAGGGGTGGGTTTCAGGCGGGTAGGCAGTGGCGTCCATGCGCAGCACTTTGACGTTGGCGCCTGCGGCCTTGCCGAGCACGCTGGATCGCCAGGGAATGGGCAGGCGGCTCGCCTCTGCGATGAGATTCAGTTTGGACATGGGGGGTGGATGTGGGTCTAGACGAAGGGCCTGTATTGCCCGGTGCAAACTAGGAAGCACTATAGCCCAGCGCTACTTTTTTCATAGCTTCTCGCGCTGGTGGTATTTGCGCTAGAGGCTGGTTCTTCTTGAAGATATTTCCATGTGGATTTGGGTGGTGCGGATGGCTTTTGCCGTCTTTACGATCCCTGGCCGGGATGTGCGCCCGGCGGCGCAGTACCTTTTCTTTTGCGCAAAAGAAAAGGCACCAAAAGAAAGGCGCCCCCACTGTCTGCGCCCTCCGCTGGCGCTACGGGAACCTGCGGTGCTCGCTGCAAGTGGGGTCCCGCTCGAACTCGGCCTGCGGCCTCAAACAATCGCGGGCCCTGATCCACTTGCAGCTGCGCTCCTCGGCGCATACAGAGGGGGACCCCGGGGATCGGGATCGGTGGCGCGCAGCGCCACATCGCGCCTAAGGCGCGACTTTGCCCTCACCCCAACCCTCTCCCCGGCGGGGAGAGGGGGCAATACCGGCGCGGAAATTACGCGTGTCCCCGCATGACTCCCTCGCCCCTGTGGGGAGAGGGCTGGGGTGAGGGCCTCGCGGGATACGCGATGCCCGGCGCAGCCGGGCTGGATGTCCGCTCCCGCTCCCACGCCGTGTGGCGTCGGCGAGTAGCGCAGGGCTGGGCGGATCAGGGCCCGCGACTGTTTGAGGCCGTAGGCCGAGTTCGAGCGGGACCCCGCACAGACCGAGCAACGCAGCGTACCGGCGCAGCCGGGCGACGACTTCGGCTGGCCTTTTTGTGGTTACTATTTTTGGCCACGCAAAAATAGTGACTGCGCCGCCGGGCGCACTTCCCGGCCGGGGATGCCAGTGGCGCCAACAAGTCCCAAAGAAACTTCAAGCCAAATCGACCGCTAGCGCACGAATTACCAGCGCACCCAGCTATTAATTAAAGAGCAATTATCTACCTACCCCTATGGCCTTATGCCGGGTCGTAGCTGGCACGGATCCGTGGGTTTTATGATGCGGGCACGCATCCATCACGCCCCCATTTCTTGACCATGCCATCACTCCAATTTGACCAGGAAGAGCAGCTCTTCACGTCCTTCTATTCCAGCCAGGCGCCGCTGCTGGACAGCATGTGCCAGAGCTTACAAAGCCGCATCGCCGAGCTGCTGGGGGGTGCTGGCGGTGTTGCGGGCGTGAAGGTGGAGGGGCGCATCAAAGACCGCGATGAGTGCCTGCGCAAGTTCGCCAACAAATACCGCTATGCGCTGGAAGAGGCCAACCAGGCCTATGCCATCCACGACCACCTGACGGACCTGATCGGCATCCGAGTCGTGTGCATGTACGAGGACGAAATCTGGAAGATTGCGGAGCTGATACGGCCCAGCTTCAGCGTGATCGAAATCTCCGACAAGATCGCCAAGGTGGAGGGCACCGACGATTCCTTTGGCTACAAGGGCCTGCACCTGGACTTGGGGTTTCGGGCCGAGGACGTGGGCCTGGCGCCCGAGGCCACGCTGCAGGTGCGCCAGTTTGAGTTGCAGGTGCGCACCATCATCCAGGACTCTTGGAGCGTGCTGGACCACCAGATCAAGTACAAAAAGTCCATCCCCAGCCCGCTCAAGCGGCGCATCAACGTACTGGCGGCGTTGTTCGAGCTGGCCGACCGCGAGTTTCGGCAGATACGTGACGAAACAGAAGCCGGCCTGCAGTCGGCGCTGGATGAATCGGCCTTGGCGGAAGCAGCACCCGACACCCGCTCCACTGCACGGGACAGCCATGCGCAGAGCGAGCTGAACGCCTTCACCTTCTTGAAGATCGTGAACCACTTCTTCAAGGACTTTGCGTTTGAGCCGGCCAAGGTGGACAGCTTTGTGGAGAGCATCAAGTCCTGGTCGCCCAGGATCAACCGCAGCGAATTCAACTCCATCGTGCGCCACCAGATTGGGACTGTGAAGAAGTACAAGCTGTACTTCGAGGACCGCAACGACAGCCTCAAGTTCAACCCCTACACCGTGATCCGCCACTGCCTGTACCTGAGCGACAAGGACACCTACGAGCTGGCCCTGCGCCGCAACGCCAAGGAGTCCTTTGATGCCTGGCTGGAGCAAAACACCCCGCCTGCGGCAGGGGTGTGAAGTCTGAGCCCCCCGGACGCAGCGCGGCGATCGCAATGCACACCCGCCTACTTAGGCCACAGCACCCATAGCTTCAGCGGCTGCTTCAAGCGGCCAGCCAACTCGCCCGCCTCGGGGCCCCAGCCTGCGAAGTAGTCGGCACGCACGGCGCCGACGATGGCGCTGCCGGTGTCCTGGGCCAGCACCAGCTTTTGCAGCTGCACATTGGGGCCGCTGGAGGCCAGCCACACGGGGGTGCCGTAGGGGATGCTGGCCGGGTCCACCGCGATGGATCGGCCTGGGGTCAGCGCCACGCCCTGGGCGCCGCGCGGGCCGAAGGCGGCATCGAATTCAGACAACACCTCTTCACGGAAGAACACCATGCGCGGGTTGCTCCACAGCAGCTCGTTGATGCGCTGCGGGTTCTGGGCGATCCAGGCCTTGATGCCGGGCCAGGTGGCGTCGCGCACCAAGCCCTGGTCCAGCAGCCAGCGGCCCACGCTCTTGTAGGGCTGGTCGTTGGTGCCGGCATAGGCCAGGCGCACCAGGCGCTGGCTGCCGTCGGCCTCGGTGATGCGCAGCCGGCCGGAGCCCTGGATTTGCAGCACCAATGCATCCACCGGGTCGGCCAGCCAGGCGATGGCACGGCCGGCCAGCTGGGCTTTGGCCTCGGGCAGGGTATCCATCTCTTGCCGGGTGTACCAGGGCTTGCGCTGGCCCAGGGTGGCGGGCGGGCGGTACAGGGGCACGGCAGAGGCGCTGGTGGGGTTGCGCGTGGCGTCCATCAGCGGTTCGTAGTAGCTGGTCAGCAGGCCCTCGGCGCTGCCCTGCAGAGGCTCTACGCGGTAGGGCTGGAAGCGGGCCACCATCCAGGCGCGCTGCTCGTCGCCCGTGCCTATGCTGAGGCGGCGCACGTCCTTGCACAGTGCAGCGTGTACCGGGCTGGGGCGTTCGCAGCTTTTGATCCAGGCGTTCCAGGCCTCAAACAGCGGGTCTTGGGCGAAGCCGGGCAGCTCGGCCCAGCGCACGGGGGTCCAGCGGCTCTTGCCCTGCACGATGGGGGCGGGCAGCGGGCCGGTGTCGCCGGGCACCACGAAGGGCGGGGCTTCGGGTGCAGGCGTGGTCGGAGTGGTGGGCGGGCTGGGCTCGGGGGCGTAGTCGGGCATGCGGGTGGCGCAGGCGGCCAGGGTTCCTACAATCGCGGCCATCACAGATTGCTGAAGGAGTCGGTTCATGGTGTTGCTATTGCTTGAAGCGCTAGGGGCGGGCTTGTTACTGGTGCTGATAGTCTGGTGGACCATGTTCTCGGGCCGCAGCGGAGGTGAGATTATCCAGCCCCCCAGCGAGCCCAAGGACTCTGAGGAAAAAAGGCCTCCAGCGCAGGAATAATCTGCGCAAGCAGCTACATCTTTTGCAGCAAGTTGGCCAATTCGACAGCCGACTTAACCTCCATCTTGTCGAACACCCGGGCGCGGTGCACCTCCACCGTGCGTACGCTGATGTCCAGCTGGTCGGCCACCAGCTTGTTGGGCAGGCCCTGCACCACCAGGCGCATCACGTCGCGCTCGCGCTCTGTCAGCTCGTCCACCCGGGTCTGCAGCTGGCTGCGGCTGTGCAGCCGCTGCAGATGCTGTGCCGACTGCTGCAGCGCCTGTTCGATGCGGTCCACCAGTGCGTTGTCGGAAAAAGGTTTTTCGCAGAAATCAAAGGCCCCGCGCTTCACCGCGTCCACCGCCGTGGGCACATCGGCATGGCCAGTCAGAAAGATCACCGGCATGGCCGTGTGCAGGCCCCGCGCCACCAGCTTGTCAAACAAGGCCAGGCCGCTCATACCGGGCATGCGCACGTCCAGCAGCACGCAGCAGGCCTGGCGCGGCGTGAAGTCGGGGCCCAGCATGGCGTCGAACACCTCGGCGCTGGGAAAGCTCTCGCTGAACAGGCGGCGCGAGCGCAACAGCCAGGACAGCGCGTCGCGCACGCTGGCGTCGTCGTCCACGATGAATACGGTGGCGTCTTGTATGGGTTGCATGGCGGGTTGGCGAACGAAAGAGGCTACTTCACCGTGGGCAGGGTAAATCGGAACACGGTACCACGCGGATAGTTGGCCTCGAATCCCAAAAATCCCCCATGCTGCTCGACCACCGTGCGGCACAAACTTAGGCCCAGGCCCATGCCCTCCAGCTTGGTGGTGAAGAAGGGTGTGAACAGGCGCTGGGCCACGTCCTCAGAAATGCCGTCGCCCTGGTCCAGCACCGCAAACTCCAGCCAGCCGCTGGGCTGGGAGGCGCGCAGATTCGCGCCGGCCTGGCTGACGCGCAGCACCAGCAGGCGCTGGCTGATGTTCGGCTGGTCCATGGCCTGCATGGCATTGCGGGCCAGGTTCAGCAGCACCTGCTCGACCATGGTGCGGTCGCACAGCACGGCGGGCAAATCGGCCGGCAGCTCGGTCTGCACCTGCACGCCTAGCTTGCGGGCCTGCAGCTCGACCAGGGGCATGATGGCGTCCAGCAGGGTCTGCGGTGCCACGGCCTCGCGGGCCTCGGCACGGCGCCGCACAAAGTCGTGCACGCTGCGGATCACCTTGCCGGCGCGCTCGGCCTGCTCGGCAATGCGGCGCATGGCCATGGCCAAGTCGGCGCCGTCCAGCGCGTCGGCCTGCAGCAGGTTCAGCGAGCCGGTGGCGTAGCTGGAGATGGCGGCCAGCGGCTGGTTCAGCTCGTGGCTGAGCAGCGACGCCATCTCGCCCACGGTGGCCAGGCGGGCCGTGGCCTGCAGCCGGTCCTGGCTGGTGCGCGACAGCTCTTCGATGCGGCGCTGCTCGGTCAGGTCCACCACGGCGCTCATCCAGCCAGTTTGCGTGCCCTGGGCGTCGATCAGGGCGGCCTCGATGATCAGCACCGGGAAGCGGGTGCCGTCCTTGCGCATGAATACCGAGCTGAAGCCCTCGCGCGGCGGCGCGTTGCCGGCCAGGCGGACCTCCTGGCGCTGCTGGTATTCCTCGGCCAGGTCGGGCGGCCAGTAGGGCGCTGGCATGGCGTGGTCGGCCAGCTCGTCCACGGTGAAACCCACCATGTGGCAAAAGGCGGGGTTGACGTAGGTGATGCGGCCTTGCAGGTCGCGCGCGCGCAGGCCGGTCAGCAGCGAGTCCTCCATGGCTTTGCGAAACGCCAGGGCGTCGGCCAGGCCGCGCTCGGCACGCTGGCGCAGCCGCGTGTCGCGCGCCAGCAGCACGGTGACGGTGATCAGCGCCAGCGACATCAGCGTCACCAGGGCCATCATCAGATTCGGGAACACACCGGGCGCGCCGCGCCAGCTATCCACCCGCACCACGAGGGTGTTGCCGGGCAGGTCCAGCAGCTGGCGGGCGGTAAAGACGGGCGTGCCACGCCGCGCCACGCCGTTCAGTGCCAGGCGGGCGCCATCGGCCTCGGCAAACGACACCTCCTGGCTGCGCGTCAGTTGGCGGGCCACCAGGCCGGCCAGAATCTCCGGCAGCGAATAGGTGGCCACCACATAGCCGGTGATGCCACCGCCCGCAGCCAGGGGCAGGCAGACCTCCATCACCTCCATGCCCAGGCCGTCTTTTTGCGGCAAAAAGTAATTCGTGGAATAGGCCGCGCCATTGAAGCGGCGGGCGGTAGCGCAGCCCAGCGCCACGTCGGCCTGGGCATAACCACGGCCCAGCATGTCGAAAGCGGGCGGACGAAACGGTGAATCCACCGCGGCCAGGGTGTCCATGGCCGGGGTACGCCACTCCACGCGCAACAGCTCGCGGTGCTCGCCCATGAACTGGGTGGCGTTGTCTGTCCAGCTGCTGGGCGAGGGGTCGCGTGCATGCAGGGCCTGCAGGCTTTGCACATTGCGGGTAAGGCCGCTGCGGATGTCGTTGACCACATCGGCGGCGTCACGCTCCAGCTTTTCCTGCACCTGACTGGCTTCGAAGCGACCGGCCAGCCACACCAGGGTGACCAGCAGCAGCAACATCAGGCCCAGCAGCAGCCCCCACAGGAACCAACGGTGTCCCGCCGGGCTGCGGGGCCAGCGCAGGGCTTTCACAGAACCCGGTGCTCCAGCGCCGGCAGCTGGCGCCGGTAGCTGTCGCGCTGCGCGGCGTCCAGCAGGCCGGCCACCACGGCGTCGCCCTCGGCGTGCTGGGCCAGCACGGTGCCCCAGGGGTCTACCAACATGCTGTGGCCCCAGGTGCGGCGGCCGTTCTCGTGCAGGCCGCCCTGGGCTGGCGCGAGCACATAGGCCAGGTTTTCTACCGCGCGGGCGCGTAGCAGCAGCTCCCAATGGGCCTGGCCGGTGGTGTGGGTAAAGGCACTGGGCACCAGCAGCAGGTCCGCGCCCTGGGCGGCGTAGCGCCGGTACAGCTCGGGAAAGCGCAGGTCGTAGCACACGCTCATGCCGATGCGCCAGGGCTGGCCGTCGCGCGCTGTCAGCTCGAACAGCACCGGCTCGCTGCCGGGCTCCAGCACGCGCGACTCGTCAAAGCGCTCCTGCCCATTGTCGAAGCGGAACAGGTGGATCTTGTCGTAGCGCGCCACGCAGGCACCGGTGGCGTCGAACACCAGGCTGCTGTTGCGCACGCGGCTACCGTCACCAACAGTCAGCGGCAGCGTGCCGCCCACGATGCACATGCCCAACTGGCGGGCGCTGCGGGCCAGCAAGTCCTGGATAGGGCCGCTGCCATAGGCCTCCTGGATTTGCAGCTTGTCGGTGTCCTTGCGGCCCAGCAGGCAGAAGTACTCGGGCAGCACGGCCAGCTCGGCACCACCGGCTGCCGCCTCGGCCAGCAGCTGGCCGGCACGCTCCAGGTTCGCCGTCAGGCTGGTGCTTGAGACCATCTGGATGGCGGCAACTTTCATGGCGTGGTTCCTGGCTTGGGTGGCAGATCGGCTTTGCTTTCCGAGATCTTATGCGGCACCTTGGTGATTTTCGGGTCGGCCCAGGTGCCGTCAATATGAAATTCCTGCGTGGCGGCCTCGGTCAGGGGGCGGCGCAGGAACCACTGGGCCAGGAAGGACCCTATGCCGATGGCCGGGTTGATCACGGTGGCCACCAGCGAGGCCGTACCGGCGTTGATCTCGGGCACCACCACCACCTTCAGGTTCTGCGTTTCGTTCGGGATGCTGGCGCTGCCTTCCATCAGCACGGCGGCGTTAACGCCCTTCATCTGCAGGTTGTTGGTGCTGGCCGTGCCCTGGTCTATGCGCACATCGCCACGTATGAAATCGAACGCAAAGCCTTCGCTGAACACATCGCGGAAATCCAGCGTCAGCCGGCGGGGTAGAGCTTGCAGGTTCAGCACACCCAGCAGCTTGGCCAGTCCGGGGTCGGCCTTGAGGAACTGGCCGTTTTCCACCTCCAGATTGAACTGCCCGCCCAGCGAGGGGTAGTCCAGCGACAGCGGCGATCCCACCCAGGCCACCTGGCCTTCCATCTGCCCCTTGCCGCGCCGAATCACGCCGGCCATGCCCAGGCGGGTGAGCAGGGCGCCGGCGTCATTGATGTCCAGCTTGAAGTTCATCACCGAGCGGTGCGGCATATAACCGGATGCCAGACCCTGCGCTGAGGGCAGGGCGGCGCTGGCCAGCGCCGTCCAGTTGCCGGTGGCGCTGAGCTGGGCTTCCGGGGTGGTGATGGTGAGCTTGTTCAGCCGCCAGTCGCGCATGCCCCGGTTGACGGCGTCCACCTCCACCCGGCCCAGCTTCTTGCCCTTGAGCTCCAGATCGTCCACCACGATGTCCAGCGCTGGCACGCTCTCGGTGGGTTCGTCGAACAGGGTGTTGACCTCGGTGCTGGCGCTGGGCGTCAGGGTCAAACGGGTCAGGCGGGCGTAGACACGGCCGGGGTTACCGCCGCCAGGCTGGCGGAATTCCACATAGCCATTGAGTTCGTCGGCATCCATATTGGCATGCCATGTCGTGCCCTGGCGCGTGCCGTCCATCACCAAATGGTGCAGGGTACGCCCGCTGGAGGTCAGCGTATTGACCCGCAGCTTCAATGTATTGGGCAGGTAGGCGATGGCGTTCGGGTCCACGGCGGCCATGCCCGTGGCTCCGGGGGTGGATGCCAGCAGGCGGTCCCAGGCGTCGGTATTGATGCTGTCCACGCGGACGTTCGCGGCCACGCCTTCTTCCGGCATGGCCACCGTCTCGCCTGCTGGCAGGCCCACGGCCATGCTGCCACGCAGCACCCGGGGCTCGGGTCCGCTCACATCGCGCACATAGGCCACGCTGCCAATGCCGGGCAGGTCCAGCGCCAGGCGGTCGCGCAACGTGCCGGCCGGGCTGGGCAGCAGGGTGTTTTCAAACCGCAAAGGCATAGACGCCTCGGCCGATTTTTTATAGGGTGCGGGCAGGTCCAGGGCCATGCCTTGCAGTGTGCTGTTGACCGCCACCTCCAGCACCTGCTGGCGCAGGCCCAGCACGGCGGAATAGGCCGCGCTGCCGGCCATGCGCGCAGTCAGGCGCGACAGACTGCCCAACCCTGGGGCCTGGCGCAGACCATCGGCCGTGGCCACGCCCTGCACGCGGAACTGCAGGCTCGCATCGCGGGCGGCTACAAGGGCGGTCGGGTTGTTACCCGCTACCGGTGCCCGCGTGCCGCCGTCGATGCGCGCCTCACCCCCGAGCAAACGCGCCTGCCCCCCCGCCACGGTAAAGCCCGACTCGGTAAAGTTCACCACGCCGCGCACTTTCTCCAGGCCCACGGTACCGGGCACCACCTGCAAGTCGTTGCCGCCCAAAACCAGGCTGCCCTGTATCTTGCTCTGCTCAATCTTGTCTATCGGCAGCTGCAGCTGCAGGCGGATATCAGCCGTGCCGGTGCCGCTGGCGCGGTCCAGCGCATGCTCGGTCAGCGCCGCCAGCGGGGACCGCGCCATGGCGCCCAGCATGTCGGGCAGGGGGCCGCGCCCCTGGCCCTTGAACACCACCACCGCGTGCTCCACGTCGGCAATCTGCACCTCGGCCTGGTGGATGCGCAGGTTCGGCGCACCCGCCAGCACAGCGGTGGCCCGGTTGACTTGCAGGGAGCCACGGTCCAGCACCAGCTCGCCAGACAATTGCTCCAGCGCCGGCCAAGGCAAACTGCCCGCCGGGTGCAGGCTGGGTGGGGAATAAGCGTAGGTAGCGTTTTTCACATCGGCCACCACGCGGAACTCGCCCTGCTGCGGCTTCAGGAACGGGAAGTCGTGCAGATCCCCCTTGACGCGGAACTTCACCCGGTCCGAGCTGCCGGCCAGCAAGGCATCGCGCAGGTAGTGGCGCGTCTCGGGTAGGGACAAAGGCAGGTAGCGGTGCACGCGCGCGCCCTCGGCCCGGCTCAGCTGGCCCTGCAGGTCCAACACGCCGGGAAAGCGCGAACGGCTGCCGGAGCGTGCCGGGTCGCTGGTGTGCCAGCTGGCCTGCAGCGTACCTTCCAGGTCGGGGTTGGCAAAGCGCATATCGCTGACCTGCACCGCCAAGGCCTGGCCATCGATCTTCCAGGCCAGGCCGGCCGACAACTGGTCCACCGGCAGCACAGGTTCTTCAAACACGCCAGGCAGCTCCAGTGCGCCCTGGGCGATCTGCAGGCTGGCCTTGCCAGCGGCCTGGTTCAGGTCAAAGTCCAGGGTGGCGCCACGCACGCCCAGCGCCGCAGCACCACCCACGTCCAAGTTCGTCGCACGGCCCTTGGCCTGGAACTGGGTGGGTGCCGCCACATCGCCCTGCCAGCTGGCCTCGATACGTTCCACCAGGCCTTTGGGTGCGTAGGTATCCAGCGCCGTATGGACATCCGGGCCCAGCGGCAGGCGCTCGGCAATCTGCGCCAGAGTGGCCAGGTCCAGGCGGTCGGCACGCAGCTGGCCCTGCTTTTCTTGCAGCCGGGCAAACACATTGCCGCCAGACCATTGCACGCCCGCATCGGTGGTGAACTGCAGGCCCTCGGTACTGAATTCGACGCCGCCAGCCAGGGGACGCCCGGTCAGCCGGCCCTGCAGCTGTTGCAAGGCCAGGGGCTGCAGATCAGCGCCCAGCTGAACCCGCACATTGGCCAAGGCCACGTCGGCCGTGGCGGCCTGCAGCTTGCCGTGCTGCAGCTCGGCCCATAGCCGCAAAGCCCCTACACCCTGGGCGACATCCAGGCCCATGTCGCTGCCCAGGTCGGTGTACTGCCGCAGCTGCGACACATCTACGCGGGGCAGGCTGGCGTACACCGGGCCATCCCATTCCTTCCAACGGCCCCGGTGCACGCTCAGCAGCGGCTGGCGGAACTGGGCCATGGCGCTGAAGCGCTCGCCCCATTCGGCCGGTGGCGACGCGTCCAGGCGCAGGCTATGGCGCAGGCCCTTGTTGCGCATCACGAAGTCCACCGCGCTCAAGGCCAGCGGCGGGGCTCCACGCTGTTCGTCGGTCCAGCGCACGGTGCCGCCGCGCACTACCAGCTCGGTTTGGGAAAACAGCCAGTCCAGCGCCCGGGTGTCCTGGCTGTCGCCTTGCGACACATCCAGCCCGGCCACCAGCAGGCGGCCATCGGCGCTGCGGCGCACATCCAGCTCGGGCTGGTCTATCACCAGTTGTTCAAAGCCCAGCTTCAACAGCGAAGCGGGGGACAGGGCCGCCAGCACGCGGGGCAAGCGCAGGGCTTCACGGCCCTGCGGGTCCAGCACCGCCACATCGTGCAGCTCCACAGAAGGTATCCAACCCGTGGAATGGGCCGAAATAGAGCCGATGCGCACCGGTACCCCTAGCGCCAGGCTGGCCTGCGCTTCCAGCTGCGGGCGAAACTCGCCAATTCGCGGCACAATCCAGCCGTGCAGGGCCCCCCAAGCGATGGCCAACACCAACCACGCCGCCGCCACCAGGCCCAGGCCCCAGGGCGCTGCCTTGGCAGCCAGTCGCAGCAGACGCGTAGGTTGGGGCTTAGATTCAGTCATTGGACACATGGATGCAACAAGAATTATCACTCCCATGCTTCGCCCCCCTGTGGCGCAGCCCCAGCGAAACGGTGAAGTTTTGTTAATAAGCCAGCCCCCCACCGCCCTCCTGTCTGAGCATTCGCGCTTTGTGCAGCGCCTGCGCCGCCGTTATGCCGACCAGCTGAGTCTGCTGCCACCTGGGCCGCCGGTGTATGAGAGCATGCATGCCACCCTGGCTGCCCTGCTGGCCCAGGGCCTGGAACTCGGTGCCGCCCTGCGCACACTGCGCCAGCTGGTGATGGAGCGCCTGGTCAGCCTGGACTGCGATAGCCAGGCCCCGCTGGCCGTGGTGACCCACGCTGTCACGGTGCTGGCCGAAATCGCCCTGGACGCCGCCTGTACCCACGCACAGCAAACCCTGGACGAGCAGCACGGCATGCCCCTGGGCCCCGACGGCCAGCGCGCCCAGCTGTGGGTCATCGGCATGGGCAAGCTGGGCGCACGCGAGCTGAATGTGTCCAGCGACATCGACCTGATCTACATCTACAGCCAGGGCGGAGACACTGCCGGCACGCCAGAGGGCCGGGGCCGCATCTCCAACCACGAATACTTCAGCAAGGCCGTCAAGACCATTTACGCCCTGGTGGGCGACACCACCGAGCACGGCTTTGTTTTCCGGGTGGACTTGGCACTGCGCCCGCATGGCAACTCCGGCCCAGTAGCGCTGTCGCTGGACGCGCTGGAAGACTATCTGCAGCAGCAGGGCCGCGAGTGGGAACGCTTTGCCTGGCTCAAAAGCCGGGTGGTGGCGCCACGCGCACACATCCAAGACGCCTGCGCGCTGCGCGGCGTGGTGCTGCCCTTTGTGTTCCGCCGCTACCTGGACTACAGCGTGTTCGACGCGCTGCGCAACCTGCACCAGCAAATCCGCGAGCACGCTGCACGCCGCAGCGCGGGCCGGCCCGAGCGGGCCAACGACGTCAAGCTGTCGCGCGGCGGCATACGCGAGATCGAATTCACCGTGCAGCTGCTGCAGGTGGTGCGTGGCGGCCAGTTCCCTGAACTGCGCACCCGCCCCACGCTGGACGCACTGCAGCGCCTGGCCCATGCGGGCCTGATGCCGCAATCCACAGCCGACGCGCTGGCCCAGGCATACACCTTTCTGCGCAAAGTCGAGCACCGCATCCAGTACCTGGACGACCAGCAAACCCATGTGCTGCCCACCGCCGACGAAGACCTGGCCTGGATCGCCCACACCATGGGCTACCCCGACTGCTGCGCCTTCCTGTGCGAGCTGGACAGCCACCGTGAACGCGTGGCGCAAGAGTTCGACACCCTGCTGGGCGGCGCGGGTAAAAAAGACTGCAAAGGCGGCAGCTGCAAAGGCAGCAAGAGCGGCAGCAACGACCTGGGCAATGTCCCTGACCTGGCCACACTGGCCGAGCAGCTGCAAGAACCCCTGCGCGCGCGCCTGCTGCAATGGGCCGAAAACAGCCGCATCCAGGCGCTGCGTGACGCCCCCCGCGCCCGCCTGTCGCGCCTGGTGCAGCGCACCGCCGGCTGGCTGCGCGACGGCACGGCCAGCGAAGAAGGCGCGCTGCGCTGGATGGACTGGATCGAATCCCTGCTGCGCCGCGAAAGCTACCTGGCCCTGCTGCTGGAGCGCCCCGCCATCCACCAGCGCCTGCTGCGCCTGCTGGGCGCCGCCAAATGGCCGGCCCGCTACCTGCAGCAACACCCGGGCGTGATCGACGAGCTGGCCGCCAACACCATGCTGGACGAGCGCTTTGTGCCCGCCGAATTCGAGGCCGAGCTCGAAGCCCGCCGCGCCGCCCTGCAGTCCACCCAGGAAGACGACGACGAAACCCTGCTCAATCTGCTGCGCCGCGCCCACCACGCCGAGCTGTTCCGCACCCTGGCGCGCGACGTGGAAGGCCGCACCAGCGTGGAGCAGGTGGCCGACGACCTGAGCGCACTGGCCGACGTGGTGCTGCGCGTCACCGCCCGCTGGTGCTGGCAGCGCCTTAAAAACCACCACCTGGACGAGCCGCGCTTTGCCGTTATCGGCTACGGCAAACTGGGCGGCAAAGAGCTGGGCTACGGCAGCGACCTGGACATTGTTTTCGTCTACGAAGACGACGACGACCGCGCCCCCGAAGCCTATGCCAACCTGGTGCGCAAGCTGATCAACTGGCTGAGCGTGAAGACCGCCGAAGGCGACCTGTTTGAGATCGACACCGCGCTGCGGCCCAACGGCAATTCCGGCCTGCTGGTCAGCACCATGAACGCCTACGCCAGCTACCAGGAAGGCCGTGGCAGCAACACCGCCTGGACCTGGGAACACCAGGCCATGACCCGTGCGCGCTGCGTGCTTGGCCCCGCCGACCTGCACCAGCGCTTCGACGCGGTGCGCCAGGCCGTCATCACCGCGCCACGCGACCTGCCCGCACTGCAGGCCGAGATCGTCGCCATGCGCGAAAAAGTGCGCGGCGCCCACCCGGTGCGCGGCGGCAATTTCGACGTGAAGCACAGCCCCGGCGCCATGGTGGACGCAGAATTCGCCGTGCAGTACCTGGTGCTGGCCCATGCGGCCCAGCACCCGGCGCTGCAGGACAACGTAGGCAATATCGCCCTGCTGCAGCGTGCTGAAGCCTGCGGCCTGCTGCCGGCAGGCGTAGGCACGGCAGCCGCCAACGCCTACCGCGTGCTGCGCAAGGTACAGCACCACGCGCGGCTGAACGAAACGCCCACCCAGGTCGCCCCCGAGCCACTGCAGGCCGAGCGGGATGCGGTGCTGGCGCTGTGGCACGCGGTATTTGGCTAAAGGCAACGCTGAATAAGTCTGGCGTGACCTTCCGCAGGAGTTTTATCCGCATTGCTATGCCCCCGATACGGCGCTAAGCTGTATCGATATGCACATCTTTGCACTTGCTCCATGGGTTCGTTAAGGCAGAGTCCGCTTGCCAGGCTGGCACAGCGCGGGCTAGGCATAGGCCCGCGGATCGTCGCCCTGTTTGTGCTGGTATTCGGGCTGATGGGCGGGCTGGGCCTGCTGCTGATGCAGAGCAAGCTGCTGCCCGCCTTCGACGCCATCGAAAAGCACTTCGCCCAAGACAGTGCCAAGCGCGTGGCCAGCGGCTTTGACGAGCAGCTCGCGGCCCTCAGCATCCTCAACCACGACTGGGCGTTCTCAGACGAGCTGTACAGCCACATGCAGCAGCGCAGCAAAGCCTTTGAAGACAGCAATCTCAGCGATGCCACTATGCTGACCTCGCATCTGAACGCCGTGCTGCTGGTAGACCGCCAGGGCCAGCTGGTCGGTATCGGCAGACGCCCGCAGAGCGACAACAGCCTGCTGCAACCGGATGACGTGTTGCCGGCCCTGCAACGCCGCCTGGCCCGCCTTCCCCGGCATTCCCGGCCCACCGAATGCGGGCTCATACAGGTCGGCAAGATCCTGTCCGCCGTGTGCTGGACGCCTATCGTGCACAGCGATGGCCATGGTGCTGTCAGCGGCCTGGTAGTGATGGTGCAAGAGTTGGACGACAGCGCCTTGGCTGTGATCGCGCAGAACGCTAGCACCGCCTTCTCCATAGAACCACACGCCGAGGAACCCAACAACCCCGACGCCGTCGAGCTGGCCTGGGAACTGCCCAAGTTCAAATACTTCAGCAACCGCCAGGTGCACGCCAGCTACGAGCCGCAGAACATCACCTTGCACTACCTGCTGCGCGACCTGGAAGACAAGCCCCTGTCCACCGTGCACATGAACCTGGCGCGCAACCTGACCCTGGAGGCCCAGCGCATCCTGCAGGAAGTGGCCTGGCAGCTCGCCGCGCTGGCCCTGGTCACTGGGCTGGTACTGCTGCTGGCCCTGCACCACTGGCTGGTACGCCCCATCCGCCAGCTGCAGGCCGAGCTGGCCAACATGACCGCCTCGCGGCGCTGGGACCGCGTGCTGACGGCCAAGCGCCCCGATGAAATCGGTGCCCTGACCCAGGGGGTGAACGCCCTGCTGCAGGTGCTGCACAGCCAGGTAGATGCGCTGAAGACCCTGTCCAGCACCGATGCGCTTACTGGCATCGCCAACCGCCGCCAATTCGACGAACGACTGGCCTACGAGATCGTGCGTCTGGCGCGCCGGCCGGCACCCTTGTCGCTGCTGCTGCTGGACGTGGACCACTTCAAACGCTACAACGACCTGTATGGCCACCCCATGGGCGACGTGGCCCTGCAAAAAATCGGTCTGCTGCTGAAAGACCTGTGCCGCCAGCAAGACCTGCCAGCCCGCATAGGCGGCGAAGAGTTTGCCCTGCTGCTGCCCGAAACCGATGCGGAAGGCGCCATTGCCTTGGCCCACAAATGCATGCTGGCTTTGGCAGCACTGGCCCTGCCACACGACAGCTCGCCCACCGACCGCTACCTGACGCTCAGCATAGGCATCGCCACCTGCGCAGCCGGCCAGCGCGCCGACGCGAACGCGCTGCGAGAACAGGCCGACGAAGCGCTCTACGCCGCCAAGGACCTGGGCCGTAACCGCGCCTGCCACCGCGACCAGATAAGCCACCCAGCCTCTTGAAAACCGGTTCAAGTTTCTGACATAAATCGACACAATCCGATACGCGGCTGCGACGCGCAAAACCGCCGCATCTGGCACCATGGCGGCGCCGCGTCTACCCTATGGCGGACATGCGCCAGCCGGGGCTTTCCACCAGCCCGGTTCCCCCCATTACGATAGGCCCCCCATCCCCAGGAGCTTTCTGCATGCATGTGCCCCGTTGGTTTCTTTTGTGTGCTCTGCCGCTGTGTCTGGCGGCCTGCGCCAGTGCACCGCTACCGGCCCCCAGCGCTGCAGCGCTGGCCCCCGCGCAGTGGCAGGCGCCACTGCCCTCCAATGTGCCCCACCACGGCGACATGGGCGACCTGGCCAGCTGGTGGCAGCGGCTGGACGACCCGCTGCTGGTGCAGTTGATTGAAGCCGCGCAAAACGCCAGCCCCACGGTGGCCTCGGCCGCTTCGCGCATCAGCCAGGCGCGCGCCACTGCCGTGGGCGCGGGCGCTGCGCTGGGCCCCACGCTGGACGCGTCGGCCAGCGCCAGCCGGGGCATTTCACAACCCGCTACACCCGTCGCCACCACGCTGCAAGGCGGGCTGCAGGCGGCCTGGGAGATCGACCTGTTTGGCACCCAACGCGCCGCGTTGAACGCCGCCCAGGCGCGCCAGCAGGGCGCCCAGGCGCTGTGGCATGACGCCCGCGTCTCGGTGGCCGCCGAGGTGGCCAACCAGTACGTTAACGTGCGCGCCTGCGCCCTGTTGCGTGGCCTGGCCGGTGAAGACGCCCGCTCGCGCCAGGAGACGGCCCGCCTCTCAACCTTAAGCACCCGCGCCGGCTTCACCGCCCCGGCGGTGGACGCACTGGCCCGCGCCAGCGCCGCCGAGGCAAATAACCGCCTCAACCAGCAGCTCACGCAGTGCGACCTGTACCTGAAAGCCATGGTGGCGCTGACCGCGCTGCCCGAGGCGGACTTGGCACAAAAACTGGCTGCAGCGCACGCACCGTCTGCGCAGATAGCTCTGTTTTCCATAGCATCCATCCCGGCCCAGGCACTGGCCCAGCGGCCCGATGTATTCAGCGCCGAGCGCGACGTGGCCGCCGCCAGCTTCGACGTGGGCAACGCCCAGGGCCAGCGCTACCCGCGCCTGGGACTCAGCGGCAACATCGGCGCCCTGAGCTACCGCACCGGCGGCGGCAATGTGGACATGAACACCTGGTCCATCGGCCCGCTGAGCCTGTCGCTGCCGCTATTGGATGGCGGCGTGCGCAGCGCCAATATCGACGCCGCCCAGGCCCGCTACACCGAGGCCGTGGCCCTGTACCAGGCCAAGGTGCGCCAGGCCGTGCGCGAGGTGGAGGAATCGCTGGTCAACCTGCGCAGCAGCGACGAGCGCATGGCCGACACCCAGACCGCCGCCGCCGGCTACCAAGCGTCGTACGAAGCCACCCAGGCGCGCTACAAAGCCGGCCTGGCCAGCCTGCCCGAACTCGAAGACGCGCGCCGCAACGCCCTGGCCGCCGACACCAACGTCATCGCCCTGCAGCGCGAGCGCCTGCTGGCCTGGATCTCCCTGTACCGCGCCGTAGGCGGCGGCTGGGCTGGCCCCGATGCCAACACCACCGCCAGCACCGCAAACACTGCGCAATAGCCCTGACACGCCCCTGGACACACAGCATGACTTTCAAACCTAACGCTATCGTTTTCGCAGCTGCTTGCGCACTGTATATCTGCGCTGCAGGCCTTTTTTCTTTAAATTCGCAAGCTGCAGATGACAAGACCCAGGCCCAGCCCAAGCCGGCCCTCAGCGTCACCACCGTGCAGCCGCAAGCGCTGGCCTGGCCGCTGCAGCTCAGCGCCAACGGCAACGTCGCCGCCTGGCAGGAGGCCAGCATCGGTAGCGAGGCCGCCGGCCTGCGCCTGCTGGAGGTGCGCGCCAATGTGGGCGACGTGGTGCGTGCCGGCCAGGTGCTGGCCACCTTTGCGTCTGAGAGCGTGCAGGCCGACCTGGCCCAGGCCCGCGCCAATCTGCTGGAGGCCCAGGCCAATGCGCTGGACGCCAGTGGCAACGCCGCCCGCGCCCGCACCCTGCAAAGCACCGGCGCCCTGAGCGAGCAGCAAATCAACCAGTACCTGACCACCGAGCAGGTCGCCAAGGCCCGCGTCGAGGCCGCCAAGGCCACGGTGGCAGTGCAGCAGCAGCGCATGAAAAACACCACCGTGCTGGCGCCCGACAGCGGCGTCATCAGCGCCCGCAGCGCCACCGTGGGCGCGGTGCTGGGCAGCGGCACCGAGCTGTTCCGCATGGTGCGCCAGGGCCGGCTGGAGTGGCGCGCCGAGGTCACCGCCAGCGAGCTGGAACGCATACGCGTGGGCACCAACGTGCAGGTCAGCACGGCCAACGGCACGCCGGTCAAAGGCAAGGTGCGCATGGTGGCCCCCACGGTGGATACGCAAACCCGCGCCGGCCTGGTCTATGTGGACCTGCCCGCAGGCAACGCCCTGAAAGCCGGCATGTTCGCCAAGGGCGCGTTCGAGCTGGGCCAGACCAACGCGCTGACCGTGCCGCAAACCACCGTGGTGGTGCGCGATGCCTTCAGCTATGTCTACCGGCTGAACGCCGACAAGCGCGTGACGCAGATCAAGGTGCAGACCGGCCGGCAAATCGGCGACCGGGTCGAAGTGCTGAGCCCGCTGCCGCCCGACGTACAACTGGTGGCCAGCGGCGCCGGCTTCCTGAACGACGGCGACCTGGTGCGGGTACTCGAACCCTCCAAACAAAATACGGCTCCAGCGCAGGTAGTACCTGCGCAAGCAGCTAGCAAATAAGGAGCAAATATGCCGTATCTAAAGATAGCTGATGCCCGCCCGCCCCTCACCCCCACCCTCTCCCCGGAGGGGCGAGGGAGCCAGTCAAGGGGCCGCATCGCCCCCGCCCTGGATGTTCTGTCTTGCCCCCTCTCCCGCCGTGCGGGAGAGGGTTGGGGTGAGGGTGCAACGCCATGAATGTCTCCGCCTGGTCCATCAAAAACCCCATTCCGGCGGTCATGCTCTTCGTGATGCTGACCTTTGCCGGCCTGCTGTCCTTCAACGCCATGAAGGTGCAGAACTTCCCCGACATCGATCTGCCCACGGTCACCGTCACCGCGTCCCTGCCCGGCGCCGCGCCGGCGCAACTGGAAACCGAGGTGGCCCGCAAGATCGAGAACTCCATCGCCACCGTGCAGGGGCTGAAGCACATCTACACCTCGGTGAAGGATGGTGGCGTGGTCGTCACGGCCGAGTTCCGGCTAGAGAAGCCGGTGCAAGAAGCGGTGGACGATGTGCGCTCCGCCGTGGCCACGGTGCGCAGCGACCTGCCCGCCGATGTGCGCGACCCCATCGTCGCCAAGATGGACATGGCGGCCCAGCCGGTGCTGGCCTTCACCATCACCAGCCCGAAGATGGACGGCGAGGCCCTGTCCTGGTTCGTCGATAACGACGTCACCCGCAAGCTGCTGGCCGTGCGCGGCGTGGGTGCGGTGAGCCGCGTGGGCGGCGTGACGCGCGAGGTGCGTGTGTCGCTGGACCCGCTGAAACTGCAGGCCCTGGGCGCCACCGCTGCCGACATCTCGCGCCAGCTGCGCTTGGTGCAGCTGGACAGCGCCGGCGGCCGTGCCGACCTGGGCAGTGGCGAACAACCCGTGCGCACCCTGGCCACGGTACAAACCGCCCAGGAGCTAGGCCAGCTGCAGCTGGCGCTGAGCGACGGCCGCCGCATCCGCCTGGACCAGGTGGCGACAGTGAGCGACACCACCGCCGAGCAACGCTCTGCCGCCTTGCTCAACGGCAAGCCGGTGGTGGGCTTTGAAGTCTCGCGCAGCCGAGGCGAGAGCGAGGTGTCCGTCGGTGCAGCGGTAGAGAAGGCGCTGGAAGAACTCAAGACCCAGCACCCCGACATCACGCTCACCGAGTCCTTCAACTTCGTGGCCCCGGTGCAAGAGGAATACACCGGCTCCATGCATTTGCTGTACGAGGGCGCCATCCTCGCCGTGGTGGTGGTGTGGCTTTTCTTGCGCGACTGGCGCGCCACCTTTGTGTCGGCCGTGGCGCTGCCGCTGTCGGTGATACCGGCCTTCATCGGCATGGCCTGGCTGGGCTTCTCGGTCAACGTGATCACGCTGCTGGCGCTGTCGCTGGTGGTGGGCATTCTGGTGGACGACGCCATCGTCGAGGTGGAGAACATCGTGCGCCATCTGCGCATGGGCAAGACGCCCTACCAGGCGGCCATGGAGGCGGCAGACGAGATCGGCCTGGCCGTCGTCGCCACCACCTTCACCCTGGTGGCGGTGTTCCTGCCCACGGCCTTCATGAGCGGCATTGCCGGCAAGTTCTTCAAGCAGTTTGGCTGGACCGCGGCGCTGGCCGTGGTGGCCTCGCTGGTGGTAGCCCGGGTGCTGACGCCGATGATGTCGGCCTACATGCTGAAGCCCATCGTCACTGCCGCGAAGGAACCCGGCTGGCTGCGCGTCTACATGCGCTGGGCCGCCTGGTGCCTGAAGCACCGGGTGCTGACCATGCTGGGCGCCACGCTGTTTTTCATCGGCTCGGTGATGCTGATCCCGCTGCTGCCCACAGGCTTCATCCCGCCCGACGACAACTCGCAAACCCAGGTCACGCTGGAGCTGCCACCCGGCTCCACGCTGGCGCAAACCAGCAGCGTGGCCGAGCAGGCGCGCCTGCTGCTGGCCCAGCTGGACACGGTTAAAAGCATCTACACCACGGTAGGCGGCGGCAGCGTGGGCGGCGACCCGTTTGCGCCCGCCGGCACCGCCGAAACCCGCAAGGCCTCGCTCACCATCACCCTGACCCCGCGCGGCGAACGCCCCCGCAAACAGGTGATTGAAAACCGCATGCGTACCGCACTGGAGGCCCTGCCCGGCGTGCGCAGCAAGGTGGGCCTGGGCGGCTCGGGCGAGAAGTACGTGCTGGTGCTCAGCGGCGAAGACCCGGTGGCCTTGCAAGACGCGGCCATGGCCGTGGGCAAGGATTTGCGCACCATCCCCGGCCTGGGCAGCGTGGCCTCCACCGCCAGCCTGATACGCCCGGAAATCGCCGTGCGCCCCGACTTTGCGCGTGCCGCCGACCTGGGCGTCACCAGCAACGCCATCGGCGAAACCCTGCGCATCGCCACGGTGGGCGACTACGACACCTCCCTGCCCAAGCTCAACCTGTCGCAGCGCCAGGTGCCCATCCTGGTGAAGCTGGATGACGCCGCGCGCAAAGACCTGGCCGTGTTGGAACGCCTGGCCGTGCCCGGCAGCAAAGGCCCGGTGATGCTAGGCCAGGTCGCCACGCTGCAGACCACCGGCGGCCCGGCCGTCATCAGCCGCTACGACCGCACGCGCAACGTCAACTTCGAGATCGAGCTGTCCGGCCTGCCGCTGGGCGACGTCACCGCCGCAGTCGCCAAGCTGCCCTCCATCCAGCAGCTACCGCCGGGTGTGCAGGTGGTGGCCGTGGGCGATGCGGAAGTGATGGGCGAGCTGTTCGCCAGCTTCGGCCTGGCCATGCTGACCGGCGTGCTGTGCATCTACATCGTGCTGGTGCTGCTGTTCAAGGACTTCCTGCACCCGGTGACGATTCTGTGCGCGCTGCCACTGTCGCTGGGCGGCGCCTTCGTGGGTCTACTGATCGCACAAAAGAGCTTCTCCATGCCCTCGCTCATCGGCCTCATCATGCTGATGGGCATCGCCACCAAAAACTCCATCCTGCTGGTCGAATACGCCATCGTGGCCCGACGAGGCCAACCGGCACACGATGGCCGGCCGGCCGTCGCTGGAATGTCCCGCATAGAAGCCCTGCTAGACGCCTGCCACAAACGCGCCCGCCCCATCATCATGACCACGCTAGCCATGGGCGCCGGCATGCTGCCCATCGCCCTGGGCTGGGGCGCCGCCGACAGCAGCTTCCGCAGCCCCATGTCGGTGGCCGTGATAGGCGGCCTCATCACCTCCACGGTGCTAAGTTTGCTGGTGGTGCCGGCGGTGTTCACCTACATCGACGATTTGGAGCATTGGTTCAAGCGCATGGGCCGCAAGCTGCGTGGCAAACCGGCCGAGCCGCCGGCACCACCCACCCAGTTGCCACCGGCACCACAGACGCAGTTGTTATCGTAATAAGAGCTGCTAGCGCAGGTATTACCTGCGCTGGCGGGCTTTTTTGTTTAAACCTGGGATACAGCGCCAGCCATGCCACGCGTACTCTTCATCTGCAGCCGCAACAGACTGCGCACCCCAAGGCAGAGCAGGTCTTCTCCACCATACCCGGCATAGAAACAGACTCCGCCGGCCTGGCGCCCGACGCAAACTGCCCGCTGAGCGCAGACCAGGTCGATTGGGCCGACATCATCTGCGTGATGGAGAAGCGGCACCGCACGCAACTGGCCCAGCGGTTCAAGCGGCACTTATCCGGCAAAAAAGTGGTGTGTCTGGATATTCCGGACAACTACCAGTTCATGCAGCCGGAGCTGGTGGCGTTGTTGGAGAAGAGAGTGGCGGGGCATTTGCGGTAGGTTTGCGTATCGGCCGAGGCTGCGTCCGATTCAAACCGAGTACCGTCAAAACAATTAGCGGCTCAATAGCTGGTACTTTCAACGCCAGCAAACAGGAGCTCCCCCTGATGCCGGAGGATTTTCAATCCGTTGCGAAAGGCTTCTTTATCCGCTATATGCAGCTATATCAACGACTTGCACACGTTACGCAGCAATACCGTAGAGCCACTTACTCGCTATAGAGTTGACGATGCGTTGACATAAAAATATTCAACAAAGTCAGCTTCCAAGGGGGCATTCAGTTGGCCAAGACGCGCTATGAACTGGAAGAAAACAAACCGGTTTAGATAAAGAACATCCAATGCAAATGGCCAAGCTCTCAAAGTTTTTCGAAATGAGTTACTGCCAGCTCTATATCTTGCAGTAGTGGGCGAAATTGTACGTAATCCACATTTGTTGCATTCGGCAAGACATGTTTTATAAATGTCATTTTCCCGTACTCTTTTTGTGAATCATAAGAGTTACTTAGGGAAAATGACCTTCCACTTACCTTTGTATTCAATAACGTTTTTGGAAAAAGATTCTCAATTACCAAATTATTTCCAGGTACCATTGTCACGTAAACATTTGGAGCTACAAAAAGCACACTTCCACCGATGGGCGTGCCAGACTTCAAACTACTCTTTACGCTTCTTCCCGCAGAGTCGGAATCCACAACGACTATAAGAGGTGTGGTCGGTTTTTGCTTCAAATATGATCGGCAGCCTTTAAGATAAAGATGAATCGCATTAATCAAATCGGAAGTTCCGCCATTAAGCGCAAGCACGCGACTGCTAATTTTCGAATGCGAATGAAACCTCACCAAAGTTTTGTTAGAAGTCGGTGAATATAATTTTGAAAAAATTCCCGCATTTGCCGAGATAGCATTTTTTATATAAACGTTATCCGTCTTTCCCTCACACAATAAAAGGGGAAGTTCACCATGCTGAAAGTGTGAGTGATACAAGAAATTTCTATAAACAACTTCGTCTGAATGAAGTGAAACGGAAGACGCAGACGCTACTTTACTTTCAAGGTCCTGGGAAATTAAGTAGGTTTTCCGATTGTGGCGGTGAGAGCTATAAATATAAGAAAGTAAACCATTCAATCTTTTTACTGATCCGGCGGGCCGATCTTTCTGAGGTGGTCCGACAAAAGACTTAGGTATAGGTTCGTAGAAATTACCTTTTGAAAGAAGTTCGTGTACAGCACTACGAGCCCATCTGCGCCGCTCAACCGGAATAGATGGTTTTCTGTTTACAACGACGCCCGTGACCTCTTGCCGAGATGATTTGTATTGCATACGTGTTTTAGCCGGATTAATGACAAAACCACATTGCGTAACAATTTTTTGCAAGTCCTTTCCTACTATCCACTCATCCAATCCTTTATTTTCAGCAATTGAAGTAGGAAACAATCTCTTATTACTGGAAAATGTTAGATCATCTGCATATCTTGTATATGTCAGCCCATCTCTCTTCGCAATTCGTACCAAATGAAAGTCGAGCATCCGACCTAACAGATTTGATACAACAGGAGACGTTGGAGCACCTTGAGGCAAGCAACCCTTATAACAAACTATATTTGCTAACGCGTGAGCAACCTCGGGATGTAGCTTAAAGTGGTCGCTTGCAATTAGATATCCTTTGATACGGCCAAAATGTAGAGATGGAAAAAAATCCTTTAGATCACAATTGAAGACGTATCTTCTACGGGTGTGCCGAGCTGCATTTGTAAATATGGATTTCCCGCTCTTGAATCCATGTGACGGAGAGACACCGACTCCATCGATCTCACCAAGACAGTGATTTAGGATAATGGAAAGTCTTTTTTGAAGGCTTTTCAGTTTATTTTCAGGAGCTGAAATATCCCGATATCCCCCAGATTTTTTAGAAATCTGGAATTGCTGATAGCTATTATCGGGGCGTTGCTTGTAAAGCAAATAACTTAAGGCAGTAGGGCTATATCCAAGTACAACAGCCAGACTTGCTACCGACTTGCAGGCTCTAAGTTTTTCAAGATTGGTCATAAAGGAGGAGCCTTAGAAACTCATTAAGCGCCAGAGGCACATAGAGAGCTAGCGGGAAAACGTAGGCAATCCACCTAACATTGTTTTCAATCGACCCGATGCAGGCCGTAAGTTCTTTCTAAGGCTCCTCGACAAATGTTACATATGCTTGCGCCCAATGTCTAGTTAGCACTGGCATCCCTGACGCTGCGTACATAGCAGAGCTTGAACTAGATGGCCTGATCTGGAGGTCTCAGGCTATTCGATGGCACTGCTTTGGCATCTGAACTCGCTCCGCAAACATATGCCACGGATCAACCACCGCCTTCAACAACCGGTGCAGACTAGATCCAGGCGGTTGGATTTTCTACCTCCATGGCAGCACTCGTAGGTAGCGAATCTGCGCTGCAGGCCAGTTGAATGAACTGCGGCCATAGACAAAGCCGCTTGCCTCCTCAACCCCCTCCCGGTTACCCTGGGTCCATGTCATCAAGCCGCCACAATTTTTCGCTAGTCCCCATCGAAGCCGATATAGGGGTCCTGTCCTGGTGGCGAGCGTTATGCGCCATTGCTGTGCTGAATGTATGCCTGTGGCTGGCCGTGCTGCACATGGGGCCGGGCAGCGGGATCTACGCGGGGCTGCAGCTGGCCTTGTCGGGCGTGTACGTGCTGGTGTGCGCCTACCGCTCGGTGCTGCCCCGGGTGGACCTGGAGCGGCTGGTGGTGGTGGACACGCGCTTGTCCAGCATTTTCCTGGGCCGGTCCGCAGCCACGGTGGCCGAGATCTGCTTTGCGCTGCAGCTGGGGCTACTGGTGCACCAGCTGGGCGTGCATGCCGGCCTGCCGTGGGTGCAGATGGCCGCGTGGGCGATACCTGTGTTCATGATGGTGGCCCAGGGTTTCTGCTGGCACAGCGTGCTGACGCTGAACCACATTACCCAGGCGGTCGAGTCCTCGCTGTGGGCGGCGGGCTTTTCGTGGATGGCGGCGCTGCTGGGCGCCGTGGCCTTGGGCAGCGGCGGCTGGGTGCAGGCACTGGCCATCGCCGGCATCGTGGGCGCGCTGTCTTTCGTGGCCTATGTGCTGTGCGTGGACGTGCCGATGTACTGGCGCCGCTACCAGCATGGCCGCGCCCACGGGCTGGCCTATATGCGCCTGGACCAGGGCGCGCGCGACGCCTGGCAGCGCCGTGTGCCCAGCGGCAACTGGGCCGCATGGAAGGCCGACGCACTGTGGCTGACGCCGTACTTCAGCTTTGGCGTGTGGGTCAGCATCGCCATGGTGTTCGTGCCCGGCGCCTGATTCCAGCTCCAGATCAATCCGACTATGTCGCTGCTTCGCCTTGCCGTGGCAAACCACTGTCTGCGGCTTCGCGCCTAATCTCGTATTGATCTGGAAATGGAATAACGCCCCAGGGTGGAGGCTGTGGCGGGCACTGCGTTTGCTATTTTTAATATAGCATCTAGCGTAGATGGTGTAAGGGCGGTCTCATCAAAATCCTGGATGCGATCTCCCCCATAGCCCACGTACTTTTCATTTTTAGGCTCGATGAGCTTTCCCTGCCAAAACCTCCATGTGAAGTCCATAATAAATTGATAATTTGCTTTATCAAGTCATAATGTGAGTATATTTTTACTCTCATCTGGATAAACACAATGCTGGTCGAGTTCCGCACCAAGAACTTTCGCAGCCTGCGCGACGAGCAGGTGCTCAGTCTGGTGGCCTCCACCGACAAGACCTTGTTGGACACCCATGCCTTTGGTACCGGACTGAAGGCGGCACCGCATTTACTCAAGAGTGCGGTGGTGTACGGTGCCAACGCCAGTGGCAAGTCCAACCTCATCAAGGCGCTGCAATTCATGCGCGGGGTGGTGCTGGAGTCGGCCGCTCTACAGCCGGGGCAGGCCTTTGACCGGCTCCAGCCCTTCAAGCTGGACGCCACATCGGGCAGCCAGCCCACCGCATTCGAAGTCACCTTTATCCTGGCCGGTGTGCGCTACCAGTATGGGTTTGCCATGGATGCGCAACGCATCGTGAGCGAACAACTTTTGGTCTACAAGGCGTTCAAGCCGCAACGTTGGTTTGAGCGCCACTTCGATGCCGAGAGCGGCAAGGATGTGTATGAGTTTGGTTCTAACCTGAAGGGTGCCAAGAACCTGTGGGAGGGTGCGACCCGACCTAATGCCTTGTTTCTGTCCGTGGCTGTGCAACTCAACAGCGATGCATTGCGTCCGGTGTTTGACTGGTTCGCAAATCGTCTTGTGATCATCAACGAGCAGTCGCCGCTGTCTCCGCAGTTTTCGATGCAAATGCTCAAGCAGGAGCCGCAGCGCAAAGCTATTTGCGAGTTCCTGCGTGCCGCCGACATCAGCATTGCCGAAATTGAAGTCGCCACCAAGCAGGCCATGGTGCACACCATCAATTTCGACCTCGCCACTGGAAAACGCGAGGAGACAGCCGGTGAGCAGGCCGTGGACGAAGTGAGGTTTCACCACGTCACCGAGCACGGCAAGGCCGTTTTCGACCTGCTGGACGAATCCAGTGGTACCCGCAACCTCTTGTTCCTCACCGGGCCCATCCTGGACATCCTGAACAAGGGACTAACCCTGGTGGTGGATGAGCTCGATACCAGCCTGCACACGCTGCTAGTGCAGGCTCTGGTGCGCTTGTTTCACCGGCCTGAAGCCAACACCGGTAGTGCTCAACTCGTCTTCACCACGCACGACACCTCGCTGCTCGATGCGTACGGCCTGTTCCGGCGCGATCAGGTCTGGTTTGTTGAAAAGCGCCCGGACCAAAGCTCGTCGCTGTATCCGCTGCTCGACTTCAGCCCTCGCAAGAACGAAGCGCTGGAGCGTGGCTATTTGCAGGGACGCTACGGTGCGCTGCCCCTCTTGCGCAGCCAGGCTTTGGGAGTTTCGCGCTGATGGGGCGCGACAACCAGGCGAAAGATCGGCAGTTGCGCCGCAAGGCTACCAAGGCGTCGCAGCGTGCCAGTTACGCCCGCATACTCATCGTGACCGAGGGCAGCAAAACCGAACCGCTGTATCTGGAGGAGATCCGCGCCGCGCACCATCTGCATTCCGCCAATGTGGAAGTACAGCCGGGTCAGCTGGGCACCGCGCCCATCCAGGTGGTGCGTTATGCCCAGCAACTGTTTGAAGAAGGTGATCTGCGCAAAGGCATTCGCGCCAAAAGCTTCGACCAGGTCTATGCCGTGTTTGACCGCGACGACCACGTCAGCTATGTCAACGCCCTGAATGTGGCCCAGTCGCTGGATGGCAAGCTGCGCAATGACGACAGGCAGCCCATCAGCTTCAAGGCCATCGCCTCCATTCCCAGCTTCGAGCTGTGGTTGTTGCTGCACTACGAGGATATTCAGGCACCAATGCACCGCAATGCGGTGATGCATCGTTTGAAGCAGCACATCCCCGGCTATGACAAAGGCGCAGGCGGCGCGTTTGCAACCACCCGCAGTCGGTTGGAAACAGCGACGCAACGGGCGCAGGCACTGGCAACGCAGTTCAATGCCTACACCGATCCCGCACCCTTTACCGCCCTGCACGAACTGGTCACGCTGCTGACCACGCTACGCGCTTGAAGAAGGTCTATCCAATGTGGGTACGCCGAGTGCATCAAGACTAAGTTGACTGGATTCACAGCTCCAAACCAGTCGCTCAAGGATGATGGTTTGTGGCCCTTTCAGCAGCTAGTGACCACATGCCACTTTCGGTTGCCGCTGGAAGCGGAAGTTCGCCTAGGTAGACAATCCAGCCATGACCCAAGGCAAACGAATCTCTCCCCACATAAGCAACGACGCGGTGCAGGCCATCAAGGACATGGGCGCCGCAGCCAAGCTGGCCCGCGTGGCCGCAGGCGAAGGGCAGGCGGCAGCGGCAGCCCGCCTGGGTGTGCACGTGCAGACCATTGCCCGCGTGGAGTCGGGCGAGCCAGGCGTTGCGATTGGCCATGTGCTGGGCCTGCTGGCGCTGTATGGCATAGGCACGCGGCTGGAGTCGCCGCAGGCCTGACGCGCTGTGCTGCGGGGCCCACCCAGCCCCGCTGAATGCCGCGCCAGCACCAGGATGCGTGTGCCGGGCCGGCCAGGCCCAGTGCCATGCCATCGCCAGGGACGTAACGCCGACAGAAGAACTTCGCCGCCACCAGCATCGATCATCGAACTGAGGGCTCAGACCAGGTAACCGAATGGACATGGAACCATGACAAGACAGATCACCAAAGACACCACACTGTGCATGTCGCTTGCGGCACGCCCGAGCAATTTTGGCACCCGCTTCCACAATTTCTTGTACGAGGCCTTGGGCCTGGACTACATCTACAAGGCCTTCACCACCACCGACCTGGCGGCGGCGATAGGGGGCGTGCGGGCGCTGGGCGTTCGCGGCTGCGCGGTCTCCATGCCGTTCAAGGAAGCCTGCATTCCCATGCTGGACGAGCTGGATGCATCGGCCACGGCCATCCGTTCCGTCAACACCATTGTCAACACCGATGGCCATCTCAAGGCCTACAACACGGACTACATCGCCATCGCCAAGCTCTTGGCCCAACACCAGGTCTCCAGCGATCTGGCTTTTGCGGTGCGCGGCAGCGGGGGCATGGCCAAGGCGGTGACCTGCGCCCTGAAAGACGCGGGTTTCAAGAACGGCTATGTGGTGGCCCGCAATGAAGCCCAGGGCCGGCAGCTGGCCGGACTGTACGGCTACCCATGGCGGCCCGATATGGAGCAGGTGCAGGCCGAGCTGCTGGTCAACGTCACGCCGGTAGGCATGGCGGGCGGCGTCGATGCCCAAGCCCTGTCGTTCAGTGCCGCAGCGATCCAGGCGGCACAGGTGGTGTTCGACGTGGTGGCCCTGCCTGCGGAGACGCCGCTGGTCCAATCGGCGCGGGCGCACGGCAAGAAGACCATCACCGGTGCCGAGGTTTTTGCGATCCAGGCGGTGGAGCAGTTCGTGCTTTACACCGGCGTCCGGCCCGACGACGCGCTGTTCCAGCGGGCGGCCGCCTTTGCGCGTGGGTGATGCCAGGGGCACCTTGGCCAGGTAATTTATTTACCAGCCTAATATGCCTCTAGCGCATACTTTACCTGCGTCAGCAGCTACTATTTAAATAGCAAACAGCAGCACCCAGCCCAAGGCCGCACCCGCCGCCAGGAAAGGGATGGACCACACATGGAAGTGGACCCAGGCGCGTTTGTCGGGTGCCATGCGCAGGGCGATCAGGTTGGCCAGCGAGCCCACCATCAGGCCAAAGCCGCCGATGTTGACGGCGTAGGCCAGCACCTTCCAGTCCTTGGAAAACTCGGCCAGGGCAATGGCCGCCGGCACATTGCTGACCACCTGCGAGGCGGCAATGCCGGCCCAGAAAAGGTGCATGGGCTGCTGCAGCCCCCAGCCGGCGAGGGCGTGCTGCACAACATCCAGCCCGGCCAGCAGGCGCAGGTCGATAAACATCAGCACGAACACCAATAGCAGCCCCCAGTCGATCTGCGCCAGCACGCGCCAGCGCAGCAGGCCCAGGCACACCAGCACGGCCAGCAGTGCCCAGGGTGCGTAGTGCAGGTCGGTCAGCACCAGGAACACCGGGTACAGCAGCAGCGACACGGCCAGCAGCGGACGGCTGAGCGCGTGCCCGGACTCGGGGTCGCTGGTCTTTAGCGCGCGGCCCGAGAAGGCCAGCGCCGTGACTGCCCACAGCAGCAACATCAAAATGCCCACCAGCGGCAACATGTGCCAGAGAAACTGACCAAAGGAGCTGCCCGACAGCTGCCACAGGAACAGGTTTTGCGGATTGCCGATGGGTGTGAGTGCCGAGCCGGCGTTGACGGCCAGCGCCTCGAACACCACCAGGCGCGTGGTGGGCAGCGGAGTGATGCGGCAGATGCCCAGCGTCAGCGGCACGATGACGAACAGCGCCACGTCGTTGGTCAGCACGGTGGACAGCACGGCGGCGGCTGTCACCAGGCACAGGGCGGCAGCGCGCTCGCTGGTCATGTAGCCGACCAGCCAGTGGCCCAGGCGGTACAGCGCGCCGCTGCTTTCCACGCCCTTGGTCAGCGCCAGCAGGCCGGTGAGGGCGGCGATGGTGGGCCAGTCCACCAGGGTGGGGTAGGCACGCAGCGGCGTGCGGGTGGCGCAGCTCAGGCCCACCAGGGCCAGCAGCAATATCTGCAGAAATGTGTCGTTACGCAGCGTCTGCCAGACGCGTTGCAGCAGCGGTTCAGCCGCCATGCGGCTGCTTGATCTTGCGCACCAGTGCAGTGGTGGAATAGCCGTCTACAAAGGGTATGGCCAGCGCCGTGCCGCCATAGGCTTGCACCACGGCGGTCTCGGCCAGCTTTTGCATGTCGTAGTCGCCGCCCTTGACCAGGATGTCGGGGCGCAGCTCGGTGATCAGCTCCAGCGGGGTGTTTTCATCGAACCAGGTGACCAGGCTGACGGACTCCAGCGCGGCCATCATCACGGCGCGGTCGGCCTCAAGATTCAGCGGGCGGTCCGGGCCCTTGCCCAGGCGGCGCGCCGAGGCGTCGCTGTTCAGCGCCACCACCAGGCTGCCGCCCAGCGATCGGGCCTGGGCCAGGTAGGTGGCGTGGCCACGGTGCAGGATGTCGAACACCCCATTGGTAAACACCCAGGGGCGGGGCAGGCGGGCCAGATGGGCCGCTGCATCCGCACGGGAGCATATTTTTTGCAGGAAAGCGGGTGCAGCAAGCGTTGACGTCATGGTCAAATGCTAGCAGGCTCAGAACCTGCTTAGAACATGGTTGATTTGTCGATAGCTGAATAGATAATCCTTGCCACCATGTCGCCCTCCCCATCCGATCTGCCAGACTGGACTGCACTGCAGCAAAAAGCCCATGCCTTGTTGCGCGACACCCAGAGCACGCAGTTCCTGCCGCAGCTGGAGCAGCTCTACCAGGAGCTGCACGGGCTGGTGCAGCACTATCCCGATGCCACGCTGTTTGCACTGATCTATCTCTCGGCCACCGAGATGCGCAACTACAGCGCCACCCATGCCATGCTGGTCTACGTGGTGAGCAGCCTGGCCGCCAGCGAAACACTGAACTGGTCGCCCAAATGCGATGCCACCCTGGGCAAGGCCGCGTTGACCATGAACATCAGCATGTCGGCGCTGCAGGACGACCTGGTGCTGCAAACCAAACCATTGAGCGTGGCCCAGATGGAAGCAGTGGAACAGCATGCCGAACGCTCCTGCGCCATGCTGCGCAACATGGGCGTGACCGACGAACAGTGGCTGCTGGCCGTGCGCCACCACCACGACCGCACGCCCGGCCCGCCGGCCAGCGAGGCACTGCACATCGCCCGCCTGATACAGCGCGCCGACATCTATGCAGCGCGCCTGTCGCCGCGCCTGGGCCGGCTATGCCTGCCACCGTTAGCGGCCACGCAGTCCGATGAAACCGGTGCCGCCCTGGTGCAGACGGTGGGCCTTTACGCACCGGGCACCCTGGTCCGGCTGGCCAGCCAGGAGATTGCGGCCGTGATCCGGCGCGGCATCCACAACACCACACCGCAGGTCGCGGTACTGATCAACCGGCAGGGCTTCCCTACCGGCGAATGGATCGTGCGCGACACCCAGCAGTCCAGCTACAAAATCACCGGCCACGTGGCGCGGCGCGATGTGCGCACCGCTGTGCCCATGGAGCAGCTGCTGGAGCTGATTTGACCCTGCACACCCAGGCATCGACACCATGAACCTCATCCCCGTCAACCTCAGCACCCTACGCCTGGGGCAGCCGCTGCCATTCACCCTGCGCAACGAAAACGGCGTGCTGCTGGCCAACAAGGGCTACACCATTACCAGCCGCGAGGAGATCACCTACTGGACTTCACGCGGCATGACCCTGTGCGTAGACGTGGACGCGGCCGACAACCACCGGGCCTATGTGGGCAAGCTGTACGACATGGTGCGCACCGACTCCACGCTGGGCGACATCGCTGAAATGAAGCTGGGCGCCGACGACCTGGCGCCGGTCACGGCCACCGAAGCCTCGGGCATCCCGGACTGGACGGCGCTGCAGCTACGCGCCAACAACTTGCTGCGCGACCCGCAGGCCGAAAACTTCCTGCCCCGGCTGGACAAGCTGTACAACGAGCTGCACAACCTGGTGCAGCAGCACCCCGACGCCACCCTGTGCGCACTGATGCACCTGGCCGCCACCGAGGTGCACATGTACAGCGCCACCCACGCCATGCTGGTGTACGTGGTGTGCAGCATGGCCGCACGCGATGTGCTGAACTGGCCGCCTGAGCAAGACGCCACGCTGGGCCGGGCCGCGCTGACCATGAACATCGCCATGACCGCGCTGCAGGACCAGTTGACGGTGCAGAACCAAGCCATGACGGCGCAACAGATAGAGGCCGTGGAGCAGCACCCGCAGCGCGCCTTCACCATGCTGCTGGCCCTGGGCGTGGACAGCGAAGACTGGCTGCTGGCCGTGCGCCACCACCATGACCGCGCCCCCGGCCCGCTGGACGCCAAGACCGTGGCCCTGCGCATGTCCCGGCTGATCCAGCGTGCCGATGCCTTTATCGCCCGGCTGTCGCCCCGCGTAGGGCGCGAGTCGATACCTCCCGCCACGGCCATGCAGGCCTGCTATTACGACGAAGAAAAGAACGTGGACGAGGCCGGCGCGGCCATCATCAAGGCCGTGGGCGTGTACTCACCAGGGGTCTTTGTGCGCCTGGCAAATGGAGAAATTGCCGCCGTCATACGCCGCAGCGCCAACACCACGGCCCCCCGCGTGGCCGTGCTGGTCAACCGCGAAGGCATGCCCACCGGCGAGCTGATCGTGCGCGAGACCAACATCCCCAGCTACAAGATCGTGGCCCATGTGCTGCACCGCGACGTGCGCGTGCAAGTGCAGCTGCACAAGCTGCTAGCGCTGATCTAGCAGCGCCAGCATTGCCCCACTAGGCCGGTGCTACCGGCGGTGTGGCTTCGGCCAGTTCCCGGGTGATTTCCTTGCGGTAGCGGTTCAGCTCTTGCACGGTTTTGAAGCTGCGGTCCATCAGCAGGCTCAGGTTGTGCAGGATGCGGTCCACCACCTTGCCTTCCCATACAGCGTCGAACTTGATCTGCGTGTCCAGCCAGTGCTCCAGCCACTCGGGGTTGGGCACGCGGCTTTGGATGGTGTCGCGCGGGAACAGGCTCTCGTTCACGTGCAGATTGGTCGGGTGCAGGGCCTGGGCCGTACGGCGGGCGCTGGCCATCAGCACACCCACCTTGGTGAAGGCGGTGCGGGCTTCGTTGCCCACATTGGCGATGGCGCGCTTCATATAGCGCAGGTAGGCGCCGCCATGGCGGGCTTCGTCCTGGCTGAGCTTGGTGTAGATGTTCTTGATGACAGGCTCGGAGTGCCATTCGCTGGCGCGGCGGTACCAGTGGTTCAGGCGGATCTCGCCGCAGAAATGCAGCATGAGCGTCTCGAGCGCAGGGGCTGGGTCAAACTCGAAGCGCACATCGTGCAGCTCTTCTTCGGTGGGCACCAGGTCCGGGCGGAAGCGGCGAAGGTACTCCATCAGCACCAGCGAATGCTTTTGCTCTTCAAAGAACCAGATCGACATGAAGGCCGAGAAGTCGCTGTCGTCCTGGTTGTCGCGCAAGAACATCTCGGTGGCCGGCAATGCCGCCCATTCGGTGATGGCGTTCATCTTGATGGTCTGGGCCTGCTCTTCGGTCAGCAGCGCCGGGTCGAAATCGGCCCAGGGAACATCCTTTTCCATGTTCCAACGCACGGCTTCGAGTTGCTTGAAAAGTTCAGGGTAGAGCATGGCAGTCCTTCGTAGCTGGTTTCATTCTAGGTGGTGCGGATGACATTTATTCTCAAAACCATCAAGTACACAAACCTGTAACGACCTAAATATAACTTACTGGTCACAATGTGACTGATTGGTATATTATCGCACCATGCGATCCACAGTCCTATTTCCCGTAGTGTCGCCAACCCTTCGCGGTTGGGGGAACTTTTTAGCCCCAGCCGCTGTCACTACCCGTGTTGCCACTGTGCGCGCAACCTGTTTTTACTGGCAGCGAAGCCGTCCGCGTTTTGTGCGTGGACACGATGCCCCAGGGCGGTTCTCCTCCTCCCTCACTCCCTCGTTCGCTCCGGGGTGCTTCGCGGCCACTTTCCTCACCCTCGTTGCTGGCGGTCGACCATGACAGCGCGCATGCGACTGGCCATCGTCGGCTCCGGCATCTCCGGCCTAGCCGTAGCCCATGCCCTGCGCGACCACGCCGACATCACCCTTTTCGAAGCGGGCAGCTACTTTGGCGGCCATACCCACACGGTGGACCTGACTCTGCCCACGCCCCAGGGGCCGGTCACGCATGGGGTGGACACCGGCTTTCTCGTCTTCAACGAACGCACTTACCCGAACCTAATTGCGCTGTTCCAGCAGCTGGAGGTGGACACCAGCAAGACCGACATGTCTTTCTCGGCCCAGATCCCCGGGCCGCAGCACCTGGAATGGAGCGGCAGCAGCCTCTCTAGCGTGTTTGCCCAGCGCAGCAACTTGTGGAACCCGCGCTTCTGGGGCATGTTGCGCGATTTGCTGCGCTTTAACAAGCTCTGCACCCAGCTGGCTTTGGGCAATAACGATGCCGCACTGGCGCAACCGCTGGGCGACTTCCTGGCGCAGCACCGCTTTGGCAGCGCCTTCCGCGACTGGTACTTTCTGCCCATGATGGGCTGCATCTGGAGCTGCCCCACAGAGCAGATGCTGCAGTTCCCGGTGGCCACCATGGTGCGCTTCTGCCACAACCACGGCCTGCTGCAGGTGCTGAACCGGCCCCAGTGGTGGACCGTAACCGGCGGCGCGCGCCACTATGTGGACAAGATCACGGCCCGCATTGCCGACAAGCGCCTGCACAGCCCCGTGCAGCGCATTGAACGCCGCCCTGATGGCGTGTTCATCGCCAGCCAGGAGCACGGCTTCAGCCGCAGCGAGCGCTTCGACAAGGTGGTGCTGGCCACCCATTCCGACCAGGCCCTGGCCCTGCTGGACCAGCCCACACAGGCCGAGGCCGCCACCCTGGGCGCCATCCATTACCACGCCAACCAGGCGGTGCTGCACACCGACGCCTCGGTGCTGCCGCGCAACCCGGTGGCCTGGGCCGCCTGGAACTATGAGCGGGCGCCGGCCACCGCGACCGAGTCATCCCGCGTATGCCTGCACTACTGGCTGAACAAGCTGCAGCCCTTGCCATGGCAACAGCCGGTGGTGGTTTCCTTGAATCCAATCCGCGAGATTGCGCGTACCCATGTCATGGGCACTTTTGATTACGCACACCCGGTACTAGACCTGGCCGCCATCGCGGCGCAAAAACGCATGCCGGCGCTGCAAGGCCAGCAGCACACCTATTTCTGCGGCGCCTGGATGGGCTACGGCTTCCATGAAGACGGCCTGAAGGCCGGCCTGGCCGTGGCCGAGCAGATCAAGGCGGGGGCATGAACACAGCGGCAGCACCATTGATCGGCTTTGGCCAGGTGCGCCACACGCGCCTGCGCCCGGTACGCCATGCGTTTGCCTACCCCACCTATTTTTTAATGCTGCCCATGCGCTCGCTGGGCGGGACACAGCTGGCCATCAACCGCCGCGCCGCTCTGAGCTTTTATGACGCTGACCACGGCGACGGCCAGGGCAGCGCGCTGGCATGGGTCGAAGCCCTGCTGCAGCGCGAAGGCATTGCAGACGCCGACGGCGAAATCTGGCTGCACTGCTACCCGCGTGTGTTTGGCTACACCTTCAAGCCGGTGAGCTTCTGGTACTGCCACCGTGCCGATGGGTCCTTGCGCGCCATCGTGGTCGAGGTCAACAACACCTTTGGCGAACGCCACTGCTATGTGCTGGACCAGCCGCGCTATGGCCAAGAGTTAACCGCCGACAAGGTCTTCCACGTCTCGCCGTTCTGCCCGGTGGAGGGCGGCTACCGCTTCCGCTTCATGCGCGCGGGCGACAAGACCGTGGCCCGGGTGGACTACGACGACGCGCAGGGCGCACTCATTGAAACCAGCGTCAGCGGCACGCTGGAACCCATCACGCCCGCCAGCATGCGCCGCGCCCTGTGGCGCTACCCGGCCATGACCCTGGGCGTGATGGCCCGCATCCACTGGCAAGCCTTCAAGCTGTGGCGCCAGCGCGTGCCCTTCTTCAGCAAGCCCCAGCCACCCCAAGATTTTGTGACGAGATAGAGCCTATGCCCATCAGCACCACCGCTTCGCGCTTCGCCATTCCCTCCGACGCGCCCGCCGCCGCCCGCAGCGCCTTGCAGCTGCTGCAGCGCCTGCGCCACGGCAGCCTGACCATGCAGCTGCCCGACGGCAGCATGCAGGTCTTCGGCAACCACCAGCAGCACGGCGACGCACCTACCGCAGCCATGACGCTGAAGAACTGGAACGTCTGCGCGGCGGCCCTCAAGTCCGGCGACATCGGCGTGGCCGAAACCTATATCGCCGGCGACTGGACCACGCCGGACCTGACCGATCTGCTGACCGTCTTCATCTGCAACCGGCAAGAGATCGAAGACGTGGTGTACGGCCACTGGATAGGCCGGCTGTGGTACCGCATCAAGCACTTGCTGAACCGCAATACCAAGGCGAATAGCCAGAAGAACATCCACGCCCACTACGACCTGGGCAATGCCTTCTACAGCCTGTGGCTGGACGACAGCATGAACTACTCGTCCGCCTGGTTCGAAGGCGCGCTGGACCAGCCGCTGCGCCTGGCGCAAAACGCCAAGGTGCGCCGCGCCCTGCGCATGGCCAACGTGCAGCCTGGCGACCGCGTGCTGGAAATCGGCTGTGGCTGGGGCGCGTTGGCCGAAATGGGCACGGTGGAATTCAACGCCAGCGTCACCGGCGTGACGCTGAGCACCGAGCAGCTGGCATTTGCCAACCAGCGCGTGCAACGCCTGGGCGTGGACAGCCGGGCGGACCTGCGCCTGCAGGACTACCGCGACATCGCCGACGCACCGTTTGACGCCATCTGCTCCATCGAGATGGTGGAAGCCGTGGGCCGCGAATACTGGCCCACCTACTTCCAGACCGTGGCCCGTTTGCTGAAACCCGGTGGCCGCGCCTGCATCCAGAGCATCGTCATCGACGACAGCCTGTTCGAGCGCTACATCAGCAGCACCGACTTCATCCAGCAGTACATCTTCCCCGGCGGCTGCCTGCCGTGCCCGCGCGAATTCAAGCGCGAAGCCGCTGCAGCCGGGCTGGAGGTGGTGGACGAGTTCGCCTTCGGCCCCGACTACGCCGAAACCCTGCGCCGCTGGCGCGACAAGTTTCTGGCCGCCCGCAGCGAGGTGCTGCAACTGGGTTTTGACGAA
This sequence comes from Rhodoferax sp. SPJ21, assembly GCF_058216335.1. Lineage (NCBI taxonomy): Bacteria > Pseudomonadati > Pseudomonadota > Betaproteobacteria > Burkholderiales > Comamonadaceae > Rhodoferax > Rhodoferax sp. SPJ21. Next base: position 418,917 of record NZ_JBYZMO010000002.1, on the reverse strand, counting down.
AGGTTTATGCGCTTATGGGAGTTCTACCTGGCCTACTGCGAAGCCGCCTTCGACAAGGGCAATATCAATCTGATTCAATATACGCTATTAAAAAAATAGCTACCTGCGCAGGTATTACCTGCGCTACAGGCCTTTTTTGCTTGAATATATGGGCAGCCGACCTGCCCACCCCGGTGGCCCAGGCCGTACCGCAGGCCACGCTCAGCGGCAGCACGCGCCTGCGCGTGTGGGGCTTTGAGGTGTACGACGCCCAGCTCTGGGTGGCGCCGGGCTTCCAGGCCGCGCGCTATGCCGACACGCCGTTCGCCCTAGAGCTGCGCTACTTGCGCGATTTCAGCCGCGCCGACATCGCCCGCCGCTCGATAGACGAGATGCGCCGCAGCGCCAGCATTCCCGACGCGCAGTCCCAAGCCTGGCAGCAAAAGCTGGAGGCAGCCTTCCCCGATGTCAAGAAGGGCGACCGCATCCTGGGCATCTACGAGCCGCAGACGCAAACCGCGCGCTTCCTGACCAATGGCCAGCCCACCGGCGAAATCCGCGACGGCAACTTTGCCGCGCTGTTCTTCGGCATCTGGCTGTCGCCCCAAACCTCCGAGCCGGCCATGCGCAAGGCCTTGCTGGCAGGCAATCCATGACGCAGAAGTCACCCTCACCCCAACCCTCTCCCGCCCACGGGAGAGGGGGTACAAGCCTGGACCCTGCGCTACTCCCTCTCCCGCGCGCGGTAGAGGGCCGGGGTGAGGGCCAGGCAGCCTTCAGCCCCCGCAACGGCCTGCTCTACGGCCTGATGGGCCTGCCCCTGGCCTTTGTGGCGCTGCCGCTCTACGTGGTGCTGCCCAACCACTACGCCACCACCCTGGGCGTGCCCCTGGCGCTGCTGGGCCCGCTGTTGCTGGCGGCCCGGGTGCTGGACGGCGTGGTGGACCCGCTGCTGGGCCGCTGGGGCGACCGGCTGTTTGCCACATCGCGCCGCGCCGTGCTGGCGGTGGCGGCAGGCGCCGCCCTGCTGATGGCGCTGGGCTTTGCCGGCCTGTTCTTTCCCTGGGCCAGCACACCGCAGAGCCTGCTGCTGTGGGCCGGTGCGCTGCTGGTGCTGACCTATACCTCCTACAGCACGCTGGGCGTGCTGCACCAGTCCTGGGCCGCGCTGCTGGGTGGCAGCGAGGCCGAGCGCAGCCGCATCGTGGCCTGGCGCGAAGGCCTGGGCTTGGTGGGCGTGGTCACCGCCAGCGTGGCCCCGGTGCTGCTGGGCCTGCCCGCCACCGTGGGTCTGCTGGTGCTGGGCCTGGCTGGCGGCTGGTGGGCCTGGAGCCGCTCGGTAGCGCCATCCACCCAGGCAGCGGCGGCACACGCCAGCCCCGCAGCGCTATGGCAACCCTGGCGCAACCCGGCGTTTCGCCGGCTGCTGGCGGTGTTCCTGCTGAACGGCATTGCCAGCGCCGTGCCCGCCACCCTGGTGCTGTTTTTTGTGCAAGACCGGCTGCAGGCCGCAGCGGCGCTGCAGCCGCTGTTTTTGGCGACCTATTTCATCTGCGCAGCGCTGTCCATTCCGCTCTGGCTGAAAGTGGTGGAGCGCCTGGGCCTGGCGCGCACCTGGCTGGTGGGCATGGGCTTGTCGGTCATCACCTTTGTCTGTGCCAGCCTGCTGGGTGCGGGTGACAACACCGCTTTTTTGCTGGTCTGCGTGGCCTCGGGCGCTGCGCTGGGCACCGACCTGGCCCTACCCAGCGCGCTGCTGGCGGGCGTGGTCAAAGACGCCAAGCACCACGGCGCAGGCGGCAACGCCACCGGCCTGTACTTTGGCTGGTGGAACTTCGCCACCAAGCTGAACCTGGCGCTGGCCGCCGGCCTGGCCCTGCCGCTGCTGGCCCTGGCCGGCTACACCCCCGGCGCACAGGACGCACCCGCCCTGCGCGCCCTCAGCGCCGTCTACTGCCTGCTGCCCTGCGTGCTGAAAGCCATAGCAGCCGCTGCTTTGTATTTGCTCATCGTCCGTCCAACCCACGAGGTATCTCCATGAAACGCCGTCTTCTGCTTGCCGCCACTGCCATCACCGCCCTGGCCGGCTGCGCGGGCCCCCAAGTAACCGACTACGCGGGCCAGACCCCCACGCTGGACCTGCGCAGCTACTTCAACGGCACGCTGGACGCCTATGGCGTGTTCACAGACCGATCCGGCAAAGTTGTGAAGCGCTTCACCGTGGTGATGCTGTGCAGCTGGCAGGGCGACGACGGTGTGCTCGACGAGTCGTTCAGCTACTCCGACGGGACCACGCAAAAGCGCATCTGGCGCCTGCACCGAGAAGCCGATGGACGCTACAGCGGCCGGGCCGACGACGTGGTGGGCGCGGCCCTGGGCGAGGAAGGCGGCAACGCCTTCCACTGGAACTACACCCTGGCGCTGCCGGTGGACGGCTCGGTCTACAACGTGCAGATGGACGACTGGATGTACCTGGTCAACGAGCGCGTGATGCTGAACAAAGCCCGCATGTCCAAGCTCGGCATCCACCTGGGTGACGTCACTCTCTCATTCACGAAGCGATGACTCACCCCCAGGCTCCAGTGCTGCGCACTTTCCGCCACCCCCCTTGCAGGGGGCAACACCAGCAGCCTGGCAAAGCCAGTTCTGCGGTGTTTCTGGCGAACATACGTTCTGCCTGCAAACGGGAGCACAGTATTTTCAATACCTTTAGCCCAATTGGCCGTCTGCGCACACAAAACCTGCGCAAGCAGCTATCAAAATCATAGTAGGCAGCATGTCACTCAACCCTCGCATCACCGACTGGCACGGCAAAACCGTGTGGCTGATCGGCGCCTCCAGCGGCATCGGCCTGGCCACGGCGCAGGCGCTACACGGCCAGGGCGCCCAGGTGGTGGTGTCGGCCCGCCAAGCGGACGCACTGCAGCGCTTCGTGGACCAGCACCCCGGCGCCCGCGCCCTGCCGCTGGACACGGCCGACCACGCCGCCCTGCAGGCCGCCGCGCTCAGCCTGGGCCAACTGGGGCGTATCGACGCCGTGGTCTACTGCGCCGGCTACTACCGCGCCCAGCGCGCCACCGCCTTCGACCTGGCGCAGATGCAGCAGCACCTGCAAGTCAACTACGTGGGCGTGCTGCACATGCTGGACGCGGTGCTGCCCGTACTGCTGCGCCAAGGCAGCGGCCACATCAGCCTGGTCGCCAGCGTGGCCGGCTACAGCGGCCTGCCGCAAAGCCTGGCCTACGGCCCCACCAAGGCCGCGCTCATCAACCTAGCGGAGACCCTGTACCTGGACCTGCATGACCAGGGAATCGGCGTGAGCCTGGTCTGCCCCGGCTTCGTCAAAACCCCGCTGACCGCGCAAAACGACTTCCAGATGCCGGCCCTGATCACCCCCGAACAAGCCGCCACCGCCATGCTGGCCGGCTGGGCCCGGGGCGCGTTTGAAATCCACTTCCCGAAACGCTTCACCCTGTGGATGAAGGCCCTGCGCCTGCTACCCTACAGCGCCTACTTCCGGGCGGTACGCGGCATGACTGGCCTATGAACGACACCCCCATCCCCCTGCAGAGCATCGTCGATTTCTTCGAGACGCTAACACCCAGCTCGGTGGCGCGCTGCGGCGACATCTACGCCACCGACGCCCGCTTCAAAGACCCGTTCAAAGACGTGCAAGGCCTGCCCGCCATCCAGGGCATTTACAGCCATATGTTCAACGCGCTGCACGAGCCCCGCTTTGTGGTGCTGGAGCGCATCAGCAACGGGCCGCAGTGCTTCCTGACCTGGGACTTCCAGTTCCGCTTCAAAAGCTTCAGCCCCACGGTCACCCAGACCATCCACGGCGGATCGCACCTGCAGCTGGGGCCAGACGGCCGCATCACCCTGCACCGCGACTACTGGGATGCGGCCGAGGAACTGTACGAAAAGCTGCCCGTGGTGGGTGGGCTGATGCGTTGGTTGAAACACAGGGTGAACACGTAAGCTTCGCATCGGGCGGCGTCGCTAAGATGGGCAAGTGACACACGCTCTAACGCCCACCCCGTGAAAATCTTCCAGCGCGAACAACGCTCGCTCTTCGGCGAAATCCTGGACTGGATGCTCACGCCACTGCTGCTGCTGTGGCCGGTCAGCCTGGCGCTGACCTGGCTGGTGGCCCAGGGCATTGCGGGCAAGCCGTTTGACAGGGCGCTGGAATACAACGTGCAGGCGCTGTCGCAGTTGCTGGTGGTGGCCCAGCCCGACCACGCGCAGTTCAATCTGCCGCTGCCTGCGCGTGAAATCATGCGCGCCGACGACTCCGACCAGGTCTACTACCAGGTGCGCGGCGTGCGTGGCGAACTGCTCAGCGGCGATACCGACCTGCCGCTGCCACCGGCCGATGAAAAGCCCGCCGAAGGCCCGGTGCATCTGCGTGACGATGAGATGCGGGGGCTGGACGTGCGCGTGGCCTATCTGTGGATCAAGCTGGACATTGCCGGCAGCCAGCTGGCACTGGTGCAGGTGGCCGAAACGCGTGAAAAGCGTTCGGTGCTGGCGGCCGAAATTATCAAAGGCGTGATGCTGCCGCAGTTCGTCATCCTGCCGCTGGCCGTGCTGCTGGTGTGGCTGGCGCTGGCGCGCGGAATACGCCCGCTGAAGCGCCTGGAGGACCGCATCCGCGCCCGCACCTCAGACGACCTGAGCCCGCTGGACGAAAAGGCCGTGCCACTGGAAGTAGCCCCGCTGGTCTCGTCGGTAAACGACCTGCTGACACGGCTAAAGGACTCCATCGCCACGCAAAAGCGCTTTCTGGCCGATGCCGCCCACCAGCTGAAAACCCCGCTGGCCGGGCTGCGCATGCAGGCCGACCTGGCCCAGCGCGAAGGCACCAGCACGGCCGAGTTGAAGCGCTCGCTGCAGCAGATTGGCCGCTCCAGCATCCGCGCCACCCACACCGTGAACCAGCTGCTGGCTCTGGCCCGGGCCGAGAACGGTGGCGTCAGCCTGACGCTGCAGGACTGTGACCTGGCCCGACTGACCATGGAGGTGGTGCGTGACTGCGTGCCCCGCGCGCTGGAGAAACGCATCGACCTCGGCTACGACGGCGCCGAGGCCGGCAGCCCCGGCCTGCAGATCCAGGGCAACCCCACGCTGCTGAAAGAGCTGGTGCGCAACCTGGTGGAAAACGCCATCCACTACACGCCGTCCAGCGAAGCGCATACCGGCATCATCACCGTGCGCGCCCTGGCGGATGCCGGTCAGGGCGCCGTGCTGCAGGTGGAGGACAACGGCCCGGGCATTCCTGCCGCAGAACGCGCGCTGGTGTTCCAGCCCTTCTACCGTGCGCTAGGCACCGAGGCCGATGGCTCGGGCCTGGGCCTGTCTATCGTGCAAGAGATTGCACGGCAGCACAATGCCGAGGTTCTGCTGGAAGATGCGCATCCGGATGCCGTACCGCTGGGGCTGCGGGTCACGGTCCATTTTCAAACCTGAAAACAGACCGTTCTGCGGGTCACTTGCGGCCGGGCAACATCGCCCGCAAAACCCCGTCTTTGAGAAATACATGGTGGAAGATGGCTGCCGCTGCATGCACGCCAGCCAGCCACATGATGGTGTCGCCCAGAAAGCCGTGCACATCGCCCCAGTCGGCCAGCTCGGCAATGGCGGAGTCGGCAATCCAGGGCATGTGATCGACGCGGATGCCGCCGAGCAGCGTCAAAGGATGGTCCTCGCTACCCAAAGCCAAGAGGGCCGTAACCGGCAGTGCCAGCAACAGCAACCACAAGACGATGTGCCCGAGTTTGCTGGCCATGTGCATGGGCCCGCTCATCTCAAACTGTGGCGCGGCAGGGCGGAAAGCGACCCACAACAAGCGCAACAGGGTGAGCACCAGGACCAGAATGCCCAGGGACTCATGCCAAACGATATCGATTCGCGTTGCGGGATCGACACCCTCGTGCATCAAACGTCCGAAGCCGCCCGGGCCGAGGATGAACGCGATGGTCACGACGATGGCCGTGAGCCAATGGAAAGCCTGGCTGAGGCGGTCGTAGCGCGGTGTGGCTTGTGGGTTCATATTGTTTTCCTCAAAGGTGAGACTATGCGTCTATGGGTTAGCAATGGTATGGGTTTAGGTCAAATGTGTGTGAACTATGGATGGCTTTCCATCGCCTCACCGAAGGTCCGGCCAGGTGGTGATGCAATCAAAGCCAGGCATGCTGGCCAACAGCACACAGCTCTTATCGGCTGTACGGGGCCAAGCAGGCATTGGATACCGCTCAGATGAAGATAAGCTGAAGAGTGTCGCCGTGGCGATGGCCGTTTGGATTCAGGCTGCATTCATATTCATGGCTTGTAATGGTCTTCTTTCCACCCAAGGAATTTCATGCGGCATATTGAACGACACAGAACCCAGCACATAGGCTGGCTAAGGGCATCCGTGCTGGGGGCCAACGACGGCATTGTCTCCACGGCCAGCCTGATCGTGGGCATCGCTGCGGCGCATTCCAGCATTGGCAACATCCTGATGACCGGTTTGGCCGGCCTGGTTGCTGGAGCTATGTCCATGGCCGCAGGAGAATATGTGTCGGTGCACTCCCAGGCAGATACCGAGAGTGCCGACCTGGCACGGGAACGCGCCGAGCTGGAAGCCGACCCCGTGGCCGAGCGGCGCGAGCTGACGGCCATCTACACCGGCCGGGGGTTGACGCCCGAGCTGGCCCGCGAAGTGGCAGAGCAGCTCATGGCGCACGACGCCATCGGGGCCCATGCGCGCGACGAGCTCGGCATTTCTGAAATAGCCACAGCACGGCCTCTGCAAGCGGCCTGGGCATCAGCGGGCAGTTTTGCCATAGGCGCAGCGCTGCCGCTGGCCGTCGCTGCACTGGCGCCTGCGCAGGGGCTGCTGTGGTGGATCGCAGCCATGTCGCTGCTCTTCCTGGCCGTGCTCGGTGCGGTGGCGGCGCGCGTGGGCGGCGCCAATCCCAGGCTGGGCGCATGGCGTGTCACCTTTTGGGGGGCGCTGGCCATGGCGGTGACGGCTGGAGTCGGCAGCCTGTTCGGGGCGGTGGTCTAGCTACTTTCATGCGCGGGCAAGCGGCGCACAAAGCGCTGCTCCACCACCTGGGTTCCCCACTGCTTCCCTGGCCGCTCCTCAGCCAGGGTGAAACCGCAGTCTTCGTACAGCTTGCGCGCCGCATCCAGCCCCCGGAAGGTCCATAGATGGGTTTCGGCAAAGGCCTGGCGGTCGCAGAACGCCGTGGCCTCCGACAGCAGCTGCCTGCCGGCGCCTAGGCCGCGCAAACCGTCATCCACGATGAACCAGCGCAGATGGGCGGTGTTCGCGCCCAGGTCTTCACCATCCACCGCCACCGAACCCACGATGCGCCCAGCATGCAGCGCCAGCCACAGGCCATTGCGCGGGCTCTCCAGGCGGGCGCTGAACTCGGCCAGGCCGCTGGCCACCAGGCTTTCAAAGTAGGCGCCAAAGCCCACGCTGCGGCTGTAATAGCGGGCATGCATTTCCGCGATGCGGCCTATCGCACCGGGCTGGTAGCCCTGCACGGTCTGCAGCGCCGAACCCGGTGCCAACGGTATGCCGGTGCGCCGCGCCTGCAAGGCCTGGGCGTAGGTCGCCAGGCCCTCGGCCACCGCTTGCTGCTGGACTTCCGTCAGCTGCGCCAACGCGCCAGAGACCTGCTTGCGCCCGTAGGTATGGATGGACTTGAGGCTGCGTTTGCCCAGCGCCGTCAGTGCCAGGTATTTCACCCGGCCATCGTCGCCGCTGGCGGACTCCTGCAGCTCGCCCGCATCCACCAGTTTGCGCACCATGCGGCTGACGCTGGACTTCTCCAGGCCCAGCACCTCACCCAGCTGCACCGCCGTCAGCGTGCGCTGGGCACCAATCTCCAGAATGGCGTGCACAGCCGACGGTGGGTAGTCGGTAGCCGCCAGGGTGGACTGCATGAAGCCAAGTTCGCGCACCATCTGGCGCGATGCGCTGCGGATGCGGTCGACGATAGAAGCAGGTGTACTGGGCATGGCTCAAGTTCACGGTTTCAATATGGTTGCATGATACAACCATGCTGCACTAATCAACTCAGCAGCTTGATCAGCGCGTCCGGGTGGATGCCCAGGCCGACCAGGCCCGACACGCCCATCAGAACGCCGAACCCTGCCGGCACCAAACTCAGCACGTACAGAGCCGGAAGCTGTGTGAGCGAGGCCACGGCCAGCATGGAGATGGCGATGGCAATCAGCGCGTCGCACAGGTCAAACTGGTCGTCGCGGAAGTTCAGCGCGTCGTAGGTCTTCTGGTCTTGCTCGGCCTGGGTTTTGAGCTCGTCCTTCTTTTGATTCTCTTTCTGTGCCAGTGCCGTATAGGCGCTGATCTGCTGCTGGTAGGCGGCCTGCTGGGCCGGTACTGTCACGCCCATGGCCTGCAGGCGCAGCTGGGCCAGCGTGGCGTTGGCGATCTCTTCACGCACATTGCGCGCCTGGTAGAACTGCCAGTGGTCCAGCTTGTCGGCCTGGGCCTGCTGCATGCCCTGCACGATGTTGTCGTCCTTGACCTTGCAGATGCCTAAAAACGTGGCCAGCAGTGCCACGGTAATGGCCACCGCCGGGTTCAACCAGCGGCGCTTAGTGGGCCTTCTGGCGGGTTTGGCATGGTCAACGATGTCTAGCGGGTCCAGTTCCATGGCGTTACTCCTGTAGCGTGCCCGCCACCGAACGGTGGCCTGGCGATACAGGCTTGTAACAGCTAAGCCCTTCGGATTCTTAGCGCAGACTTAAGGCAACGCTGAACGCCACCGGCGTAGACCGCGCCGCCACGCTCTCTGGCTGGGCGGCATTGCGCACCAGCTCCAGCCGCGCGGTGTACGCGCCTTTGGGCGGGTTGAGCCACACCTCGGTCTGGCCGGAGCTGAAGTTCATCACTTCGGGCGCGGCACCCGGGCGGTCCAGCAACAGGCGGAAGTAGTGCGTGTCCGGCAGCTGCGCCGCACGCGGAGCGATGTTGAAGCCAGACGCATGGAACTGGATGCGAAACGGCGGCTGCAGCGCCGCGCCATCGGCCACGCCCATGATCTCCACACGCGGCGGGCCCAGCACGCTGGCTGCGGGCATGTCCTTGTTCTGCGACGTCACAGTCACGTGCAGCAGCTTGCTGTAGACGAAGTACGGTATGTGGCCCTGGTCGGCCAGCACCAGGCGCAGGTCGTAATTGCCAGGTGGCAGGTTCAGCGCGGTCTCCATCTGGCCCTTGCCGAAGTGGATGTACTTCTCGGTGAACGGCAGGGCCTTGGTGAAGTCCAGCGGCAGCGGCTGGTTGATCAGCAGGTGGTGGTGACCGGCCAGGCCCGCACTATGACCGGCCGGCACCAGGCCGCGCATGGACAGGCCAAAGCGCAGCACGAAAGGCGACTCCACCGTAGCCGGACTTTGCCGGTTGGTGAAGTACGCCTCGGGGCTGCGCTGTGGCGGTAAAAACACCCAGGGGTGGGAGAAAGTGGCGTCGGCCTCGCTGTCTGCCGCAGCCGCGACGGGCTTGGCCGCCCCTGCCGGACCTGCGCTCGCGCAGAGCGCGCCGCACACCAAACCCAGGACACATGCTGCATATTTCATAAGGCCTTACCTGTCAGAAAGTAAAGTGAAACAGTCACCTGATTAGCTACTTGCCTAGGCATTCAAAAGCACAGGAATGCGGTGCGCAGCCTTCTTTGTCTGCAGGGAAATAGTAGTTCGCACCGTGGCAATTCCTGGCAGCTTGCGCTGTACGCCATCCACAAAGTTAGTGTAATCGTGGGGTTCAGTGGCGCCGGGGTTGCCGCTGACTCTTGCGCCATCTCTCACGCTATTGATTCAATAGCTGCTTGCGCATTATTTTTCAGGGCGTCAGCCAGATTTATCTCTCAGCCCCAAAACCTGCAACACGTACCCGATGAAGCAGCTGGGCCTGGGCACGCAGTCCTGCTGCACAGGTACCAGCCCCATCAAGACGGTACGCAAGACGTTTATTGCAGCACCGCCCGCGCCACGGCCGTGTAGGTAGGAATGCCGAACAGCAAATTCAGCGGGAAAGTCACGCCCAGACTCAGGCCGAAGTACAGAGAAGGGTTGGCCTCTGGCAGCGCATACCGCAGCACGGCAGGCACTGCAATATACGAAGCACTTGCGGCCAGCACCATGAGCAAGGCAGCGTCGCCCACGGGCAGGCCCAACACCCATGCGAGGCCCAGGGCGAGACTCGCATGCACCAGCGGCCCCAGCACGGCGTAGGCAATCAGCACGGGCGACTTACCCCGGATCTGCGGCAGGTTGCGCGCTGCCATCAGGCCCATGTCCAGCAGGAAGAATGACAACATGCCCTTGAACAGGTCTCCCGAGAACGGCTGCATGGCGGCTTTGCCGGTGTCACCCGTAATCAGCCCCACCGCCATGGCCCCGAGCAGCAGCAACTGCGCGCCATCCGTGAAAGATTCATGCAGGATCTTGCCCACCGACACGCCGGCCTTGGACGTCTCGCTGCCCGGTGTGCCCACCGCCGGCGCGGCTTTTCGACGCAGCCCGTTGGCAAACACAATGGCCATGATGATGGCTGGCGACTCCATCAAGGCCATGCCTGCGGCCATGTGCCCACCATAGGCCACATGCTGGTTTTCCAAATACTGGACGGCGGTCACAAAAGTCACCGCACTGACAGACCCATACGTCGCGGCAATCGCTGCAGCATCAAAACCAGAGATAAACCGCCGCAGGAACCAGTAGCCCAGCAATGGGACACAGATCGCCAGCGCAATCGCAGCCGCCAGACTGACGCCGACGTTGGCCGTCAGCCCAGAGTGGGAGAGCGCAAACCCACCCTTGAGACCCAGCGCCATCAAAAGATACAAAGACAAAAACCTTGAGATGGCGGGCGGAATTTCAAGGTTGGATTTGACGGTGCCGGCCAGCACACCAAAGACGAAGAAAAGAATGGCGGGATCGAGCAGGTTTTGCATAAGTGGTTTCCTTGCGTCGATCCTAAAAACAAGCATCCATTTTGTAAAATCGATTTCCATGTGCTCAGGAATAGATAAAACCTTATGAATGTCACGTTCCGCCAGCTGCGGCTGTTCCTGGCCTTGGCCGATACCGGTAGCGTGAGCGCGGCTGCCAAGGCCACGCATGTAACCCAGCCCACGGCCTCCATGCAGTTGAAAGACATGAGCCAGTCGGTCGGCCTGCCGCTGTACGAGGTGGTGGGCAAAAAGATCTACCTCACCGATGTAGGCAAGGAGCTGGCCGTCACCGCGCGTTCTGTGGCCCAGACCTGGGACGCCTTTGAGCAGGGCGTGGATGCGGCCAAGGGCCTGTCGCGCGGCAAGCTGCGGGTGGCCGTGGTCAGCACGGCCAAGTACTTCATGCCGCGCCTGATTGGCAGCTTTTGCAAGCAGCATCCGGCCATCGACGTGTCACTACAGATCCTCAACCGCGATGGCGTGGTGCACCGCCTGCGTGAAAACCTGGACGACCTCTACATCATGTCCACGCCACCGACGGACATGGACTTGAGCGACGAGGTGTTCATGCCCAACCCCATCGTGGTGATTGCACCAAGCTCCGACCCCTTGGCCAAACGCAAAAGCGTGCCGCTGGATGCACTCGCGCAGCGCCGCTTCATTCTGCGAGAAAAAGGCTCGGGCACCCGCATGACCGGCGACCAGTATTTCCGCAAGCTGAAGTTCCGGCCCGACGTCCGGCTGGAGTTAGGCAGCAACGAGGCGGTGAAAGAGTCCGTGGCCGGTGGACTGGGCGTAGGGTTGGTTTCGCGCCATGCCTTGCACGGCCTGCTAAAAGAGCACGGCGTCAGCGTGATCGATATGGAAGGCTTTCCCTTGCCATCGGCTTGGCATATCGTTCACCCGGCTGGCAAGAAATTTTCGCCGCTGGCTTTGGCATTCAAGCAGCATTTGCTCAAAGACGTGGTCCGCCGCAAATGGGACCAAGCGGTGTGATTTTTAGCGCCACAAAGCCACAGCACCGGCAACGCAACTAGCGCTGGCCACCACGGTCAACACCAGCCGCATCGGCAGCCAGCCCTGCATCTGAAAGCGGGGGTACATGGCGCGGTCCACGCCAAAACAGGTCCATAGCAAGCCCGCCATCAGCAGCAAGCCCGGTACCGGGCCTAGCAGCAGCCCGAGCCAGGCCACCAAGCAGGGCACCACGCCCCACACCAGGAGACGCGGCGAGGGCGTAGATGCATCACGCATCAGCAAACCCCAATAGATGGCGCCCAGAAAGCTGGCGATCGTGGCCCCGTAACCCAGCAGAGCCAGCCCTGCGGCAGAGCGCTGCGCCGGTGCCAACACCCAAAGCGCCAGCGCAAGCCCCACAAAGGGAATCAAGCCGCCAAACCCCAGGCGCTGGGCCCACACGGTAGGAACAGATGTATTTGCTGCCATTACCCCAAACCCTTTTGCATTTTGAAGCCCTGTGGACGCAGCCCGCCGCACACTCAGCGGTAATAGGCCTCGACCTTGCCCTTGATCTTCATCAGCAAGGGGCGGCCGTGGCGGTCACGCGTCTTGCCGGAGGGCACCTTCACCCAGCCTTCGCTGATGCAGTATTCCTCCACGTCTGAACGCTCCTTGTCGTTCAGGCGGATGCCGATGTCATGCTCGAACACGGCGGCCACGTGGAAGGGGCTGCGTGGGTCGGCGGACAGGTGGTCGGGCAGGGCGGGAGCGGCGCTGCTATCCGCAGTGGCGTTGGTATCGGTGCTGTTGTTGGTATCGGTCATGGCAATGTCGGTAGAAAAATCAAATCGACCCGCATTGTCCCGGATTTACCTGCCCCACCTACTGCGCCAGGATCTGCATCATCCGCTCTGGCTTGGCCAGCGGCTCGAAACCAAACTGCGCATACAGCCCATGCGCATCGGCCGTGGCCAACAAAAAGCGGCGCAGGCCTTGCAGTTCCGGGTGGGCCAAGATGGTCTGCACCAGCCACTTCGACAAACCCTGGCCCCGGTGCGCCTCCAGCACATACACATCGGCCAGGTAGGCAAAGGTCGTCTTGTCGGTCACCACCCGGGCAAAGCCTACCTGCTCGGCACCATGGAACAAACCAAAACACAGCGAATTCGCCGCCGCCCGCTGCACCCGCTCGAACGCAATACCCGGCGACCAATAGCTACGCATAAGGTAGGCATGGACGGCCACCATGTCCAGGCTGGCGGGATCAGTATCGATGCGGTAGGCACCGCGTTGGACGGTGATGTGCATGTTCTGCAGTTTCGGGTGAAATGAGGCTATAGCGTAGATATTACCTGCGGTGGTAGCTATTACTTATGTAGCACTTTTCGAACAGACCGAGGTAGATACTAAGTGTGGTTCCTGGGAGAAGGTTGACGCTATGACTGCACTTTCTTCAGCCCCACTACAGCCTACCGCACCCCAGGCGGCGCCGGGTGCAGCCGCGCCATGGCATGCACATCTACATACTGCCCGTGCCGCAAGGCATAGGCGCGGTGCGTGCCCTCCAGCACAAAACCGTGGCGCTGGTACAGGCGCTGGGCGGGCGAGTTATCGGCGTACACAGTCAGCTCCAGGCGCAGCAGGTTGAGCCAGTTGTCGGCCAGGTCGATGGCGGCTTGCAGCAGGGCTGTGCCTATGCCTTGGCCTTGCAGTTCGTCGCGCACCGCCATACCGATGCCGGCCACGTGGGCGCGGCGCGGATGGGGCACGGGGTGGATGCCCAGGTTACCCACTACCTCGCCATTGACTACCGCCACCAGCATGCGGTCCAGCGGGCCCATGCCGGCCAAGCGCTTCTTCCACACCTCACGCGACTGCAGCGGGATCTGCATGGTGCCGGCGGCCGCCAGGGGCAGCGCATAGATCAAGGCAATGGCGTCGTAATCGTCGGGCTCGGCATGGCGGATAGTGGGCGGCATGGGCGATGGCTCCTGCAAATCGGCAAACCATGATAGCTGGATTTATAAAAAATCGGCCTCTAGCGCAGATAATATCTGCACGAGCAGCTACCAAATGCATAGCAAAGTAAATTCCGCCTGCAACGTGCAGGGGGCCTGCCGTCTGGTAAAAGACTCGGTCCCCCAACAGCGTGAAAGCAAGCATGTCCACCCCCACACCCGCCACGCTATCTCCCCAACCTAGCTCCAGCCCCACCCTGCACTGGACCGAGAACGACCAGCCGCAGTCTGCCCATTGGCGCTCCGAGCGCGGCGCGCCGCCGCCCAAAAAAGTGGTGCTGGCCGACGACACGATGAACGCCGACACCGCCTACCGCCTGGCCTGCGAAGGCACGGCACTGCTGTGGCGTGGCGACTTTCATAACGCGCGCCAGCTGCTGCAGGCGATGACGCGGCGCATCGACAAAACCCCGGCCCGCAAGCAGCGCAAAGCCCCCAAGGATGCGGGCTCGCTGGCCGATGCCTTTCACCTGCACCGCCAGGCCCAGGCGCAGCGCGCGCGGGTGCTGAACATGCTGCTGGTGCCCATGGCGGCAGACTACAGCGTGCCGCTGCGCCGCGCCCCCAAAGTGCACGCCGCCTGCCTGGCTGCCTGGGGCCCGGCGGACCTCGCCGCCGGCCCATCGGTCATCACCCTGCGCGAGCTTCAGGGCCTGACCAGCGCGCACGAATGGCGCCGCGTGGGCATTGAAATACCGGCGCTGGGCGATGCGCCGCAGAACCGCATCCACCCGCACTACGGCGTGTTTTCACCGGTGCGGGGCGAATACATCGACCTGGTGGCCAAGGCGCCGCTGCCTGCCGATACGGCGGTGGCGTTCGACATCGGCACCGGCTCGGGCGTGCTGGCGGCCGTGCTGGCACGGCGCGGCGTGGCCCAGGTGGTGGCCACCGACCAGGACCCACGCGCCCTGGCCTGCGCACGCGCCAACCTGCTGCAGCTAGGCGTGGCGCCAACCGTGCAGGTGGTGCAAACCGATATGTTCCCCGAGGGCCAGGCCCAGCTGATCGTCTGCAACCCGCCCTGGCTGCCGGCCCGGCCTGGCTCGCCCATAGAGCACGCGGTGTACGACGAAGGCAGCCGCATGCTGCTGGCGTTTCTGGCCGGCTTGAAGAAGCACCTGGCGCCGGGAGGCGAGGGCTGGCTGGTCATTTCTGACCTGGCGGAGCACCTGGGCCTGCGCACGCCCACCGAGCTGCAGGACGCATTTACCCAGCACGGCCTGCAAGTGCTGGGCCGGCTGGACGCCAAGCCGCAGCACCCCAAGGCTACCGACGCCACCGCCGCCCTGCATGCGGCACGCGCGGCAGAGCTGACGACGCTGTGGCGGCTGGCGGTGTTGCCGCTTTAGTGGTCTAAACCCAGCAAGCTATTCACCGTTCTGGGCCAGGTCCGCAAGCCGTCAGTACAGCGCGCGACGGAACAGGCTGAGCGCCAGCTGGTAGCCCAGCAGCTGCAGTTCCGCGTCATAGCGCTCGCCTTCGTCGCGCATGAAGGCGTGCACGCCGTTGAACTCGTGCCAGGTGAAGTTGACGCTGGCGTCGCTGAGCTTTTGGTAGACCAGGGTGCGGCCGGCGGCGGGGATGTGCGGGTCTTGCTTGCCCCAGACCATTTGCAGCTCGCCCTTGATTTCGCCGGTGCGGCCCAGGCTGTCGTTGCCGGGCTGGGACGGCACCATGCCCGAATGGATGTCGGTGGCATAGAAGCACGATGTGGCGGCAATCGCCGGGTTCAGCGCCGCGCGGTAGGCCAGGCCGCCACCCAGGCAGAAGCCCATGGCGCCTATGCTGCCCGCGTAGTAGGGCAGGCTGGCGGCGTAGTCGATGATGGCCTGGGTGTCGCTGTCATGCGCCTCCAGGGTCTTGGCGACCTTGTCGGCGTTGCCTTTGTCGCGGCCCGCGTCGTCGTAGCCCAGCACGGTGCCGATGGGGTTCAGCTCGTGGAACACCTCGGGCACGATGACGATGAACCCGTGGCCGGCCATGGTTTGCGCGCTGCGGCGTATCGGGCCGGTCTGCTGGAAGATCTCGGAGTACAGGATGATGGCCGGGTACTGCCGGGGCTTGGCAGCACCGCCATCCTTGGGCCGGTACACATAGCAGCGCATGGGGCCGGTGGGGGTGGTCAGATCGACTTCATGGGCTTGGATTTGCACGGCGGGTTTCCTAGGGACGTTCTAAGGTTGGGAGTCGTTGGCAGCGGCCTTGCGCGCCAGGTCTTGCTGGTGGGCGGCCAGGTCACCCAGGCGTATGTTTTCGGGCGCACCTGCTACTTTAGGCAGCTTGGCATGGCCCACGCGCTGCGCTTTGTAAATACCGCTGTGGCCTGAAAAAAGATAGCTGGTGACGCAGGCCAGTGCTGCGTAAACACCGATTTCAGCACCAAACAATTCCATGGCCATCAGGGTGGATGCCAGCGGTGTATTCGCCGCGCCGGCAAACACCGCCACAAAGCCCACGCCGGCCAGCAAGGGGAAGGGCAGCTGCAGAACCGGCGCCAGCACATTGCCCAAGGTAGCGCCCAGGTAGAACAGCGGGGTCACCTCGCCGCCCTTGAAAGCCGTGCCCAGCGAGGCCACGGTGAAGACGAACTTGCCCAGGTAGTCGGTCATGGCCAGCGGGTGCTGGAATGCCTCCACGATGGTGGGGATGCCCAGGCCGATGTAGCGGTCTGCGCCCAGCCAGAACCAGGCCGCCGTGGCCACCACCACGCCGCCCAGGAAGGGGCGCAAGGGGCTGTAGGCGATGTGCTTCTTCATGAAGCCGCCCAGGGCGTGGGTGGCATCGGCAAACAGCTTGCCAGTCAGGCCAAACAGGCAGCCCGCCAGTACCATGGCCAACAGCGGCCAGGCGGTAACGGGCGGCGCCAGCGGCACGGTGTAATGGGTATGGTGCACGCCCCAGAGCAGACCCACCTGGTCGGCCACGATGGCGGCCACCAGGCAGGGCAGCAGGGCGTTGAAACGCATGCGGCCCAGGGCCAGCACCTCCAACCCGAAGATCGCGCCCGCCAGCGGCGTGCCGAACACCGAGGCAAAGCCTGCGCTGATGCCGGCCATCAGCACCATGCGGCGGTCTTCCGGCTGCAGGCGGAACACGCGGGTGAGCTGGTCAGCCAGGGCACCGCCCATTTGCACGGCCGTGCCCTCGCGCCCCACGGACGCGCCGAACAGGTGCGACACCACGGTGCCGAACAGCACCAACGGCGCCATGCGCAATGGAATGGTGGCCTGCGGGTTGTGGATCTCGTCGATCAGCAGGTTGTTGCCAGCCTCCACGCGCTGGCCAAAGCGCAGGTACAGCCAGCCTACGCCAAAGCCGGCGAACGGCAGCAGCAGCAACAGCCAGCGGTGGGCGATGCGGGTTTGGGTAGCCCATTCCAGCGCGAACAAAAAGAAGGCGGACGCACTGCCCGCCAGCACCGCCACCAGCGTTGCCAGCGCGATCCACTTGCCCAGGTAGAGCAGCACATCCAAGGCCTCGGGGCGTTGTAGCGAGGGCATGGGTGAACTTAATTGGCCGGGCAGGTCCGTAGTGGCTTGCCGGCCAGCGCGGTCTTCAGGCCGTCCAGCTGGGTCTTCTGCGCTGCGTCCACCGCTGGCAGGCGCAGCTGCAGGCCGCGCTGCTCGGGCCGCTCGACCACCACTTTGGCGGTACGTACGCCGCGCTGGGCCAGGTCGCCCAGGGATTTGTTGGCTGCGGCCTCGCTGTCGAAACGGCCCAGCAGAATGCCGGGCTCCAGCGACGCGGGCGCGGCCTCGTATTTGACGTGCAGGCCGCGCAGCTCGGCCTTTTTGCGGTCGGTGAACTCGGTGGTCTGGTAGCGGCCCATATAGACGATCCAGCGGCCTGGCTCGGTGGCGGCATCCAGCGACCAGGAACCCGCAGGCAGGGCCGCCGCCAGGGCATCGCCCAACTGCTTGCCGCGCGCAGCGTCAAACAGGCCGGCCACCAGGCACTCGGTGGGCTCGTTCGCCGCGACGGCGGGCGCCGAAGCCGGCGCGCTGGCGGCAGAGGCCGCAGCCGCTGCTGCCGCTGCGGCCTCGGGCGTCATCACCACCAGCATCTCAGGGTGGATTTGCTGCTGCAAGCGTTGCGGCTCAGACTGCGGCTCCGGCGCCAGCCCGTAGGCGGCCAGCAGGCCTTGCGACCAGGCAAAAAACAGGGCGTTGGCCAACACCAGGGCGAGTAAGAGCGCGCGCAGCAAGCCCATCTTCATGCAGATGCTCCGGGCACGGCGCCTGGGGCTGCAGGCCGCACGCTGACCTCGGAGCTGGTCACCGTCTGCATGCCCGCCGAGGTTTGCAGCAGCAGGCCGCCCTGCGCGTCCACACCACGCGCCATGCCCACGGTGCCGTTGCTCAGGGTTACGGCTTGGCCGCACAGCAGGTCACGCCGTACAAAGCCGGGTAGGAAGGGCGCCAAGCCGGCCAATTGGAAGGCCGCCAAGGCCTGCAGCAAGGGCGGCGCCACCCGCAGCAAGGCCTGGCCCGCATCGATACCCGGCAGCAGCTCCTGCAGGCAGGCGGGTGGGGTGGACAGGCCCTGGGCATCACGCGGCGCGATATTGATGCCCACGCCCACCACCACCACTCGCTGGTCGCCGGCACTGGCGGTTTCGATCAGCACGCCGGCCAGCTTGCGGCCCTGCAGCCACAGGTCGTTGGGCCACTTGAGCTGGATGTCCGGGTGCAGGCTCTCGGCCACGCTCACGCCCACGGCCAGCGACAGGCCGGACCAGTCGGCCGGCGCCAGGGGCAGGGAAACAGAGAAAGTCAGCGAATCGCCCACCTGGCTGTGCCAGTCGCGGCCCAGGCGACCCCGGCCGGCGGTTTGCTGCTCGGCCACCAGCAGGGTGGGCTCACAGCGGCCGGCGCGCACGCGGCGCATCAGCTCGCTGTTGGTGGAGTCGATCTGCGGCAGCACCTCGACCGTGAAGTCCGGCCACTGGGGCGACACTGCCTCCCAGATCGCCTCGGCGGGCCAGCGCATCACTTGTGCAGCCTGCTCAGGCGGCGTTTAGGTGCCAGCAGCGTGCCACGGCAGCTGGGGGCGCCGCACCAGCAGGGGTATTCGGCCTTGAGCTTGGGGGTGTAGCGCTCTTCCAGCATCAGGCCGTAGTCGTAGTTCAGCTCTTCGCCAGCTTTGATGTCGCGCAGGGCGATGATGAAGATGCGGCCGTCCTGCTCGTCGGTTTCGCAGTTTGGCTCGCAGGCGTGGTTGATCCAGCGTGAGGAATTGCCCCCAAAATTGGCGTCGATCACCCGGTCTGCGTCCACATGGAAATAAAACGTGTGGTTGGGCTGGCTGGGGTCGTGCGGATGGCGGTCCTGGGCTTCGTCCCAGGTGATGATTTCGCCTACATATTCGACCACTACATCGCCGGCGGCGATGTCCTGCAGTGCAAATACGCCCTTGCCATGCACGCCGGAACGGCGGACCTGGATGCGTCGCCCTGGATTTTTCACAGCTTTAGGTCGGGTTTTGGAAGTCACGGCAAAACTCTGTTAACTTAAATAAGGAGCCCATACGCGAATTTGTGCGCGAAATGGGACAAAGCCGGATTGTAGAAGTGGCCCCGCCCCGGTTGACGCCGCTCAGACAAAGTCCGCACAAATTCAAAAATTGGCCCAATAAAGTTATGACAAAAACCCTGGTGATTGCCGAAAAACCCTCGGTGGCGCAAGACATCGTGCGTGCGCTCACGCCCACTGCTGGCAAATTCGAAAAGTTCGACGAGTATTTCGAGAGCGAAAAATACGTGGTGACCAGCGCGGTCGGCCACCTGGTGGAGATCCAGGCGCCGGAGGAATTCGACGTCAAGCGCGGCAAATGGAGCTTTGCGCATCTGCCGGTAATCCCCCCATATTTCGACCTAAAACCCGTCGATAAAACCAAAACGCGACTGAACGCCGTGGTCAAACAGGCCAAGCGCAAGGACGTGACCGACATCATCAACGCCTGCGATGCGGGCCGCGAGGGTGAGCTGATTTTCCGCCTGATCGAGCAGTACGCTGGCGGCAGCAAGCCCCTGGCCAAGCCGGTGCGCCGGCTGTGGCTGCAGTCCATGACGCCGCAGGCCATCCGCGACGGCTTCAGCGCGCTTCGCTCCGAAGCCCAGATGCAGGGCCTGGCCGATGCGGCACGTTCGCGCTCCGAGGCCGACTGGCTGGTGGGCATCAACGGCACCCGCGCCATGACCGCGTTCAACTCACGCGACGGCGGCTTCTTCCTGACCACCGTGGGCCGGGTGCAAACGCCCACGCTGTCGGTGGTGGTGGAGCGCGAGGAAAAAATCCGCAAATTCGTCAGCCGCGACTACTGGGAAATCCACGGCACTTTCGACGCCGAGGCCGGCAACTACCCCGGCAAATGGTTCAACCCCGACTGGAAAAAACCGCCCCCCGGCCCGGACGGCCAGCCCGACGCCGAGCAGCGCGCTGACCGCGTCTGGTCCGCCCGCGAAGCGCAGGAGATTGCCAACGCGGCACGCGGCAAACCCGCCACGGTGACGGAAGAAAGCAAGCCGACCACGCAGGCCTCGCCCGCCCTGTTCGACCTGACATCCCTGCAGCGCGAGGCCAATAGCCGCTTCGGCTTCAGCGCCAAGACCACGCTGGCCCTGGCCCAAAGCCTGTACGAGCGCCACAAGGCGCTGACCTACCCGCGTACCGATTCCCGCGCCCTGCCCGAAGACTACCTGCCGGTGGTCAAGGAAACCATGGGCATGCTGGCCAACAGCGGCATGAAGCACCTGGCCCCCTTCGCCAAGCAGGCGGTGGACGGCAACTACGTGAAGCCCACCAAGCGCGTGTTCGACAACGCCAAGGTCAGCGATCACTTTGCCATCATCCCCACGCTGCAAGCCCCCAGCGGACTCAGCGAAGCCGAGCAGCGCTTGTACGACTTCGTGGTGCGCCGCTTTATGTCGGTGTTCTTCCCCAGTGCCGAATACCAGGTCACCACCCGCGTCAGCACGGTGGCGACCGAGGGTAAAAAGTACGCCTTCCGCAGCGACGGCAAGGTGCTGGTCAAGCCGGGCTGGCTGGCCATTTACGGCAAGGAAGCCGTCAGCGACGACGACGAAAAAGACGGCAAAAACCTGGTGCTGGTGAAGCCGGGCGAAGTGGTGCAGACCGCCTCCGCCGACCCCAAGGCGCTGAAGACCCGGCCCCCGGCGCGCTACTCCGAAGCCACGCTGCTGGGCGCCATGGAAGGCGCGGGCAAGACGATTGACGACGACGAGCTGCGCGAAGCCATGCAGGAGAAGGGCCTGGGCACGCCAGCCACCCGCTCCAGCATCATCGAAGGCCTGATCGCCGAAAAGTACATGCTGCGCGAAGGCCGCGAGCTGATCCCCACGGCCAAGGCCTTCCAGCTGATGACGCTGTTGCGCGGCCTGGACGTGGAAGAGCTGTGCCACGCCGAGCTCACCGGCGAGTGGGAATACAAGCTGTCGCAGATGGAGCGAGGCCTGATCAGCCGCGCCACCTTCATGGCCGAAATCGCCGCCATGACCGAACGCCTGGTGAAAAAGGCCAAGGAATACGACCGCGACACCATCCCCGGCGACTACGCCACCTTGTCCGCACCCTGCCCGAACTGCGGCGGCGTGGTCAAGGAAAACTACCGCCGCTACACCTGTACCGGCGCCGATGGCCACAGCGAAGGCTGCGGTTTCTCCTTCGGCAAATCGCCCGCAGGCCGCACTTTCGAGCCGGCCGAGGTCGAGCAATTCATGCGCGACCGCCGCATCGGCCCGCTGGACGGCTTCCGTTCCAAAGCCGGCTGGCCGTTCACCGCCGAGATGCTCATCAAATTTGATGAAGAAACCAAGAACTACAAACTGGAGTTTGACTTCGGCGACGACAAGGCCGGCGAAGAAACCGGCGAGCTGGTGGACTTCAGCGCCGTGGCCAACCTGGGCAACTGCCCCAAGTGCGGCAGCCCGGTGCACGAGCACGGTGCCAACTATGTGTGCGAAAAAAGCGTGCCCACCCAGGCCCAGGCCACGCCCAGCTGCGACTTCAAAAGCGGCAAGATCATCCTGCAGCAAACGGTGGAGCCCGAGCAGATGCACAAGCTGCTGACCACCGGCAAGACCGATCTGCTGGACAAGTTCGTCTCCATGCGGACGCGCCGCAACTTCAAGGCCTTCCTGGCCTGGGACGCGGAAGCTGGCAAGGTGAACTTCGAGTTCGCGCCCAGCAAGTTCCCGCCTAAACCCGGTGCAGCTGGTGCAGCCGCCAAGAAAGCCGCACCAGCCAAGAAGGCAGCACCCGCCAAAAAGGCCGCAGCCAAGAAAACCGCAGCCGCCAAAACTCCGCGCAAAACGCCCACCACCGGCGGCCTGACGCCCAGCCCGGCACTGGCGGCAGTAGTGGGTGCTGAAGCCGCTTCGCGCCCGCAAATGGTCAAGAAGATGTGGGACTACATCAAGGCCCACAACCTGCAGGACGCCACCAACAAGCGCAACATCAACGCCGACGCACTGCTGGCGCCGGTGTTCGGCAAGCCGCAGGTCAGCATGTTTGAGCTGACCGGGCTGATCGGCAAGCACCTGAGCTAAGCCAAGCCCCTACTGCTACACAATTGATAGCCGCTAACGCAGGTAATACCTGCGTTAGCGGCTATTTCATTTGTGTATCTGCTTCAGCCCATGCCAGCGTACAAGATCCAGGCCCACGCGTTTTCGGGCGCGGCCAGCGTTGATGGCCCGATAGCTTCAGCCACACAGAAAATCCACCAGCACGCGCACCCGCGTAGCCAGGTTGCGGTTGTGCGGGTACAGCAGATAAAACGACCGGGTCCGGCCGGCCAGTGCGGGCAGCACCTCGACCAGCTCACCGGGGTGGGCATCAGCTATCCACTGTGTGGTTTGCACCAGGCCCATGCCGGCGCGTGCCAGGGTGACCACGCCCAGCGGGTCTTCCGAGGTCTGCACTGTGCTGCGCGGCAGTATCTCCACTGGCTGGCCGTCACGCTGGAACAGCCACGGCCGCATGCGCCCGGTGCTGGGCATCAAAAACGGCAGCAAGGTATGGCGGGTGGCGTCTTGTAGCGCGTCCAGGTCCTGGGGCACGCCGTGGCGCTGCAAATAGCCAGGGCTGGCGTACACGCCAATACGGGCCTCCTCCAGTTGGCGCGCCACCAGGCGGGAATCGGGCGGCTGGCCCTGGCGTATGGCCACGTCGTAGCCTTCTTCTACAAAGTCGATGTTGCGGTTGGAGACATGCAGCTCCAGCTCCACCTCGGGGTAGCGGTCGCGGAACGCGGGCAGGCGCGGCAGCAGGCGGTAGTGCGCGTAGGTGCTGGGCAGGCTGATGCGCAGCAGTCCACGCGCCTGGGTGTGCTGGCCGGTGATGGTTTTCTCTACATCATCGATCTGGCCTAGGGCCGCGCGGCACTGCGCAAAGTACAACTGGCCGTCGTCGGTGAGCTGCATGCTGCGCGTGGTGCGGCGCAGCAGCTTGACGCCCAGGCGGTCCTCCAGACGTCCCACGGCCCGGCTGACGGCAGCCGGCGTCAGGCCCAGCACGCGGGCGGCGGCCGTAAAGCTCTTCAGCTCGGCCGCCTTGCAGAACAGGGCGATAGTGCCCAGCTGGATTTGCAGGCTGTCTTCCGGGGCGCTGGCGGGTCGCATTAATTACACTGTGTAAGTATTAAATTGAAAATTTAGCGGTTTATCTTGTTCCAGGTAATGAATAGGATAGCGGCTCTTCACCACTACAAAGACGACCATGAAACTATTCTTCTCGCCCGGCGCCTGCTCACTCGCCCCCCATATCGTGCTGCGTGAATCGGGCGCCGACTTTTCACTGGACCAGGTGGACATTCCCAACCACCGCACCGCCAGCGGCGCGGACTACTACAGCATCACCCCCAAGGGCCAAGTGCCGCTGCTGCAGCTGGACGACGGCAGCACGCTCAGCGAAGGCGCCATCATTGCCCAGTACATCGCCGACCACGCCGGCGCCACCAGCCTGCTGCCCGCAGCCGGCAGCACGGCCCGCTACCGGGTGATGGAGTGGCAGAACTACATTGGCTCCGAGCTGCACAAGAGCTTCTCGCCGCTGTTCAACCCGGCCTTCGATGCAGCAGCCAAAACCATCCACGCAGGCCTGCTGCGCAAGAAGTTCGAATGGGTGGACACCAAGTTGGCCAGTACCGACTACCTGACCGGCGATGACTTCACCGTAGCCGACGCCTACCTGTTCACCGTGGCGGGCTGGTCCAAGATGGTGGCGCTGGACCTGTCGGACCTGGCCCATCTGCAGGCCTTCCTGGCCCGCGTGGCGGCCCGCCCGGCGGTGCAGGCGGCACTGAAGGCCGAGGGTTTGATTCCGGCCTGAGTATTCTGCTAATGCTATGAAAAAAAGAGCTTTTGGCGCAGGTATTACCTGCGCCAGCAGCCCTTTTCTTATGTAATCTCTAAAAGAGCCGTTAACCGGCCTGGGCCAAGCTGGGGTTTGCCGCGCTGCGCAACTGCAGGCCCTGGTGCACCCGCCACGCCAGGAAGGCCGCCGTCAGCGTGGAGCCGACCACCACGTAGCCGATCACGCCGTAGTTCTGCAGCTTGCCATCCGCACCAAACGACACGATATGCCCCGCCACCAGCGATGCCAGGCCACCGGCTAGCTGCTGGATGGCGGCGCTGATGGCGTTGTACGCGCCGCGCTGGGTGGCCTGCGGCACCATGCTGGACATGGCCTGGAACGGAATCAGACGCGAGAAGATGCCGACAAACAGCACCACGTTGACCGCCACCAGCAGCCAGAAAGGCACGGCCGCCAGGTGGGTGTAGACCAGCACCATGGCGATGGTCAAAGCGCTGCCCACCAAGAACACCGGCAGCTTGCCCCAGGTATCCGCCGCCCGGCCGACCAGCGGGCCGACAAAGATGGTGAACACACCGGTGATCAGGTAGATCGTGGGCAGGCGTTCCATGGCGATGCCCACGTTGTTCACGATGAACGCGCTGCTGAACGGCATCAGCATGAAGCCGC
Organism: Rhodoferax sp. SPJ21; assembly: GCF_058216335.1. Taxonomy (NCBI): domain Bacteria; kingdom Pseudomonadati; phylum Pseudomonadota; class Betaproteobacteria; order Burkholderiales; family Comamonadaceae; genus Rhodoferax; species Rhodoferax sp. SPJ21. Next base: position 393,975 of record NZ_JBYZMO010000002.1, on the reverse strand, counting down.
CGGTGGTCAGCAGGGCGGTGGTGGCAAAAGCCATCAGGTAGCGCGGCTCGACCACGGTGTGCCACAAGTGCATGAAGGCGCTTTTCTCCTGCGGGATGCGCAGGTGGTCGGCCACCGGCTTCATACCTAAGACGATGACCAGCCCACCAAGGCCCCCGACCAGCACCATCGCCAGAAACGGGGCATGCCAGTTCCAGCGGCTGGCCAGGTACAGGCCCACGGGCAAACCCAGCACTTGGCTGGCAGCGAAAGCGGTCTGAATCACACCCATGACACGGCCGCGCTGCTCGGCGCTAAACAGATCGGCCGCAATGGCCATCACCACCGAGCCAATGACACCGCCAAAAATGCCGGTCACCACACGGGCCACCAGCAGCATTTCATAGGTCGGCGCCAGCCCGCACCACAACGTGGCCAACACGAAGCCGATGTAGAAGAACAGCAGTAGCTTCTTGCGGTCAAAGCGGTCCGCGAAGCCCGCCGTCAGCAGGCCCGACAGGCCGGCGCTAAAAGCATAGGCCGACACGACCATGCCGAACTGGCGCGGGCTGATCTGCAGTGCGGGCATGATCAGCGCGCCCAGCGGCGACATGATCATGAAGTCCAGAATCACGGCAAATTGCAGCGCCGCCAGCAGGCCCGCCACAAAGCTCTGGTAGCCGGTGAACTTGGCCGGTGCGGCCTTGTGGAGGGCGGTGGATGTCATGCGGTGGCCCACTCAAAGAACTGCACAGTCTGCCGCGCAGGCAGGGCTGGCGCCGATAATGGCAAGGTAAAGATGCTGTTGCATAGGCGATGGTTGAACTTGGAATTTAATATAGGTGCCTATATATTAATATAGCCTCCTATGTATTGTCAAACGAGATATGAGCGACGACCATTTACCCCCCAACCCGCTAAAGCTGGTAGGCCGCGCACACCGCAGCTTTGCCCGCATCGCCGATGTAGAGCTACGCGACCTGGGTTTCGCCACGGGGCAAATGCCGGTGTTGATGGGACTCAAAGGTGGCCAGGCGCTGTCGCAGGCCGAGCTGGCCCGCATTGCGCAGGTCGAGCAGCCCAGCATGGCCCAGTTGCTGAACCGCATGGAGCGCGACGGCCTGGTGGAACGCGTCCCCGACCCTGCAGACAAGCGCAGCAGACTGATTTCGCTGACCACCACAGCGGCCAAGCGCATGCCCAAGGTCAGGGCGGTGATGGACGTACTGAAGGCGCAGGCGCTGGTCGACTTCACGCCCGACGAGATCGCCCAGCTCGCCAATTTCATGGAACGGTTGAACAACAACATCGACCAGATGGCGATCGAAAGAAGCGGCGCCTAAATCGCGAAGGCTCCGCCTAGGCTTTACTACAAACTTGATAGCTGCCAGCGCAGCTCGTATCTGCGCTAGCGGGCATTTTCTTACTTAACGGCAGCAATCGCCATGATCTCGACCTTGATCTCCGGGCGGGCCAGGCGGGCCTCGACCGTGGCACGGGCGGGGCCGATGCCGGTGGTGCCGATCCAGGCGTCCCACACCGCGTTCATGGCGGCGAAGTCGCCCATGCTGGACAGGTAAATCGTGGCGCTGAGGATGTGCGCCTTGTCGCTGCCGGCCTGGGCCAGCACGGTGTCGATCTGGTCCAGCACGCTCTGGGTCTGGGCGGCGATGGGCAGGCTGGCGTCTTCCGGGATCTGACCGGCCAGATAGGCCACACCGTTGTGGATGGTGGCGTCGCAGAGTCGGTTGCCGGGGTTGATGCGTTGCAGAGCCATGGGAGTCTTTCTGAAAAGTGGGTGGATAAAAACCTTGGATCGTACTGTCTTGGCACCACGCGCATTTGTCCTGTAAAGCTGAAAAGCAGTCTCCAAATCGTCACGCATCTGAAATATCTAGGCTATCCAATGCGGGGTTTATTTGGGAAACACCTATGTTCATCCGCCGTGCCCTGCTGGGCTGTGCCATCGCTTTCAGCTTCAGCGCATTTGCCGCAGAAAGCCCCTACCTCACCCACAAGCAGCTCGACATCATCCCCTTCATGCCCGCACCCGTGGCCAACGGCAGCGCCGACGACCGCGCCCAGCAGATGCTGGTACTGGCGGCCCAAAAAGCCGCCACGCCCGAGCGCATTGCACTGGCCAACAGCGATGCTGAAGAGACGGTGTACGCCATGTTCTCCTCGGTGCTGGGGGCCAACTTCAAGCCCGCCAATCTGCCCTTGTTTACCGCCATGTTTGCACGCATGGGCGACACCGAAGACGCCGTGGTGGACCCGGTCAAAGCCTTCTTTGGCCGCACGCGCCCGTTCCTGAACAACCCGGACATCAAGCCCCTGGTGAAGCCGTCTAAAACCGGGTCCTACCCGTCGGGCCACACCTCGCGCTCCACCATGATGGCCATCGTGCTGAGTAGCATGCTGCCGGAACAACGGGCCGCCATTTTTGCGCGCGCCAACGACTACGCCGAAAGCCGCGTCATCGGTGGCATGCACTACCCCAACGACCTGGACGCAGGCCGCCGTGCGGGCAGCGCCATGGCTGCGACGCTGCTGGCCAGCCCCACATTCAACACCGATTTCGAAGCAGCCAAGTTGGAGCTACGCAAGGCGCTAAGCCTGCAGTAAGCGCAAGGCGCTGGCGATAGAACCGGGCGGGCACTGGCTTTGCCCGCGCATGCGGCAGACAATGGCCGTCCCTGTTTCTGTCCAAGGAGATCTGAACATGGCTACTGGAACTGTCCGCCTGCACCGCGTGTTGAAAACCCGGCCGGAGAAAATCTACCGCGCATTTCTGGATGCCACGGCACTAGCCAAATGGCTGCCGCCCTATGGTTTCGTCTGCAAGGTGCAGCATATGGAGGCCAAAGTCGGCGGTACGTTCAAGATGTCGTTCGAGAACTTTTCCACCGGGCAGGGCCACTCGTTCGGCGGCGAATACAAGAAGCTGGTCCCCAATGAGCTGATCCAGTACACCGACACCTTTGACGACCCGAATTTGCCCGGCGAGATCCTGGTGACGGTCAGCCTCAAGCCCGTGCTGTGCGGCACGGAAGTGCATATCGAGCAGTCTGGCCTCCCCGAAGTCATCCCCGTGGAGATGTGCTACCTGGGCTGGCAGGAGTCGCTGGCACAGCTGGCGAACCTGGTGGAGCCGGAGATACCGGGTTGAGGCTGCGAGAAGCTTGTCCGGGCTTGCCTTAAGGTCACGCTGGCAACGCCAGAGTCGCCCTCAGAGAGCTTGAACTGGCCCCTAAAGAATCAACGCTACTGGCTCTTCTGATGGCACCAGTTTCAGGCGATATTCGGCTACCTACAGCTACACCACCCCACACCATGTACATCCCTGCGCACTTCGCCGAAAACCGGCCTGAACAGCTGCAGCGCATCATCCGCGAGCACCCCCTGGGCACCCTGGTCAGCCACGCTGACGGTGGGCTGGACGCCGACCACCTGCCCTTCGAATTCGACCCCGAGGTGGGGCCGCATGGCCTGCTGTCGGCCCATGTGGCCCGCGCCAACCCGGTGTGGCAGCGCTGCCCCACGGGCAGCCCGGTGATGGTGATTTTTCGCGGCGCGCAGGCCTATATCTCGCCCACCTGGTACCCGAGCAAACACGAAACCCACCGCCAGGTGCCGACCTGGAACTACGAGGTGGTGCACGCCCACGGCGTGCTGACCGTGCGTGACGATGAACGCTTTGTGCGCGGCATCGTGGCGCGCCTGACGCGGCGCCACGAAGCAACTGAGCCCTCGCCGTGGAAGATGGGCGACTCGGCGCCGGAGTACATAGCCAGCATGCTGCGCAACATCGTGGGCATCGAGATCGCCATCACCTCCCTGGTGGGCAAAGTCAAGCTCAGCCAAAACCGCGAATTGCGCGACCGCATCGGCGCTGCCGACACGCTGCAGGCGCGCGGCCACGAGGAGCTGGCCGGGCTGATGCGGCCTGCGGAATAAACCGCCGCGATCAGGGCAGCAAGAAGTTGCGCATGGCGCCGTTATCTGACGCCAGCACATCCACCGTCTCGTCCTTCAAATCCACACCCGACAGCTGGCGGCGGCGGGACTCGCGCAGCAGCATGTGCAGCTTGTAGGCGGCATCACCGTAAGACAGGCCTTCGGGGCGCACGTTGGAGATGCAGTTGCGCGCAGCGTCGGTCAAGCCCACGTGGGGCGCCCAGGTGAGGTACAGGCCCATGCTGTCGGGCGAGCTCAGGCCCGGGCGTTCGCCGACCAGCACCACCACGGCCTTGGCGCCCAGCAGTTGGCCCACCTCGTCGCCCACTGCCACGCGGCCCTGGGTGACGATGGTGGTGGGCGCCAGCGACCAGTCCTCGGGCGCTAGGCGCTGCAGCAGGGCGTGGATGAAGGGCGCGGCGTTCTGCGCGATGGCCAGCGCGGACAGGCCGTCCACCACCACCAGCGCCAGGTCGTAGGGGCGGGCTGGTTGGTAGAAGGACTCCAGCAAATCGTGCGAGGTGGCGTCCAGCCGGCGGCCCAGGTCAGGACGCTGCAGATAGGTACCACGGTCGTGCGCGGCGCTGGCCAGCTGGATGGCATCGGGGTGGCCGGGCAGCACCTCGCCCAGGTCTTGCGCCAGTTGCGCGGTGTCCAGCGGCAGGTGCACGGCGTCACGGGCGCGGGCATGGGCCAATTGGAATTCGAGCTGCGGCGCGGTGGGCAGGCTGATGCCGGTGCGGCCCAGGGCGATGCGTGCGGCAGTCAGGCTGCGCAAGGTGTGCCAAGGATTCGGAACTACGCTCATACCTGGGCCAACAGTACTTGGGCAAACGGTTCTGGCAATGCAGACGCCAGTTGCGCCACGCCTTCGCCTTCAAAAATCTGCATGCGGCGCAGCCAGTCTTCAAACTCGGGCGCAGGGCGCAGACCCAGTAGGCGGCGCGTGTACAGCGCGTCGTGGAACGAGGTGGTCTGGTAGTTCAGCATGATGTCGTCCGAGCCGGGGATGCCCATCACGAAGTTGCAGCCGGCGGCGGCCAGCAGGGTCAGCAGCACGTCCATATCGTTCTGGTCGGCCTCGGCATGGTTGGTGTAGCACACGTCGCAGCCCATGGGCAGGCCCAAGAGCTTGGCGCAGAAATGGTCTTCCAGGCCGGCGCGGATGATCTGCTTGCCGTCGAACAAATACTCCGGCCCGATGAAGCCGACCACGGTGTTCACCAGCAGCGGCTTGAAGGCGCGGGCCACGGCGTAGGCGCGGGCCTCGCAGGTCTGCTGGTCCATGCCATGGTGGGCGTTGGCCGATAGGGCGCTGCCCTGGCCGGTTTCGAAATACATCACGTTGTCGCCCACCGTGCCGCGCTTCAGCGACAGGGCGGCACTGCGTGCTTCGGCCAGCATGGCCAAGTCGATGCCGAAGCTGCGGTTGGCCGCCTGCGTGCCGGCGATGGACTGGAACACCAGGTCCACCGGCGCGCCGCGCTCTATGGCCTGGATGGTGTTGGTCACATGGGTCAGCACGCAGCTTTGCGTGGGAATTTCGTAGCGCTGGATGATGGCGTCCAGCATGGTGACGATCTTGACCACCTGGGGCACGTTGTCGGTGGCCGGGTTGATGCCGATCACGGCGTCGCCGCTGCCGTACAGCAGGCCGTCGAGCACGCTGGCGGCGATGCCACTGGTGTCATCGGTCGGGTGGTTGGGCTGCAGGCGCGTAGACAGGCGCTGCTCCAGGCCGATGGTGTTGCGGAAGGCGGTGATGACGCGGCATTTCTTGGCCACCAGGATCAAATCCTGGTTGCGCATGATCTTGCTGACGGCCGCCGCCATTTCGGGCGTGATGCCGGGCGACACCGCCGCCAGCGTAGCGCTGTCCACCGCATCGCTGAGCAGCCAGTTGCGGAAGTCGCCGACCGTCAGGTGGCGGATGGGCGCGAAGGCGGCGGCGTCATGGCTGTCGATGATCAGGCGGGTGACTTCATCACTCTCGTAGGGCACCACGGGCTGCTGCAGAAACGTGGCCAGGGGCAGGTCGGCCAGCGCCATCTGCGCGGCCACGCGCTCCTGCGCGTTGCCGGCGGCCACACCGGCCAGCAGGTCGCCAGAGCGTAGCGGCGTGGCCTTGGCGAGCAGCTCGCGGAGATCTCGGAAACGGTAGCTGTGGGCGCCTACCGTGTGGACAAACTGGGGCATTGCAGACCTTTAAAAGCGGCTTTGGTGCACGTGGGCATGCACTGCAGTGGTCGTGCAAATTTGATGCCAATCGCAGGCTTGGCCGGCGCTGCAGTATTGATAGCTGCCTGCACAGGTATTAGCTGCGCTGGAGGCTTATTTCATCTACATGATTCAAACCTGGCGCAGATGCCAGGCCTTGGGCCGGGTGAAGGTTTGTATGCCGTAGGTGGACAGGGTCAGGCCTACGCCCGAATCGCCGTGGCCGCTCCAGGGCAGGCGCGGGCTGACGCGGTCGCAGCAATTCCAGTAGACGCTGCCGGCGTTCACCTGGGCCAGCACGGCACGGGCGCGTTGCTCGTTGGGGGTGAAGACACCGGCGGTCAGGCCGTAACGGGTGTCGTTCATCAAGGCCACGGCCTCAGCGTCGCTGGCCACCTTCTGGATGCCGATGATGGGGCCGAAGCTTTCCTCGCGCATCACGTCCATGCTGTGGTCCACGCCCACCAGCACCGTGGGCGCGTAGCTATTGCCGGGCAGGCGCTGGCCACCGGTCAGCAGGGTAGCGCCCTTGGCGACAGCGTCAGCGACCTGGGCGTCCAGCACGTCCAGCTGCTGCGCGCGGGTGATGGCGCCGATGTAGGTGTCGTCGGCCATGGGCTCGCCCACTTTGAAGCCGTGCACGGTGTCCACAAAGGCCGCCACAAAGGCGTCAAAAATTTGGGCGTGCACATAGATGCGCTCCACCGAGCAGCAGCTTTGGCCGGTGTTGTACATGGCACCATCGGCCAGCGATGCGGCGGCGTTGTGCACCTGGGCGTCGTCGCAGACATAGGTCGGGTCCTTGCCGCCCAGCTCCAGCTGCAGCTTGACCATGCGCGGCCCCAGGGCCTGGGCGATCTTGACGCCGGTGGCGTACGAGCCGGTGAAGAACAGACCGTCGATACGCTGCGCCTGCAGAGCTGCGCCCACGGCAGCACCGCCCACCAGGGCGATCAGCACATCCGTGGGTACGCCGGCCGCATGCAGCAGACGCACAATATTCAAGCCGGTCAGCGTGGCGTATTCAGACGGCTTGTAGAGCACGGCATTGCCGGTCAGCAGGGCCGGCAGGATGACGTTGCAGCCCACAAACCAGGGGTAGTTCCAGGCGGAGATGTTCGCCACCACACCCAGCGGGATGTGCTGTATTTGCTCGGTCATGCCGCCCTCGGCGAACACGGTTTGGGTGGCGGTACTGGCGTCCACCTCGGCCAGGAAGAAGTCGATGCGGCCCAGCAGGCCGTTCAGCTCGTTGCGCGACATGGCGATGGGCTTGCCGGTCTCGCTGGTCATGGTGGCGGCCAGGGCTTCGAGCTCGGCCACCACGGCAGCGCGAAAGCGCAGCACGCAGGCCTTGCGCATCTCCAAGGGCGCGGCCGCCCACACAGGCCGGGCGGCGCGCGCGGCCAGGGCTTTGGCGGCGACCGAGGCCGCGTCGTCGGCCGGCACTTCGGCAATCTTGGCGCCGCTGGCGGGGTTGTGGATGGCGAGGGTGGTCATGGCGTGTCCTTGGCAAGCTTTACGACGTGTGCTGCGGCTAAAAAGTCGGTGAGCAAAGGGGTGTCGTCCAGCGTGCCCAGGGCCGGCTGGTGGAATTCAGGGTGCCATTGCACGGCTGCCACATAGGCAGGGCCGGTGCTGCGGATGGCTTCGATCACGCCGTCTTCGGGGCTGCGCGCTTCCACCACAAAGCCGGGCGCCAGGTCTTTGATGCCCTGGTGGTGTATGCTATTTATTTTATAGCTGCTACCGCCCGGCAATAGTGCGCTGAGCCGTGTTTCTGGAACGATTTGCAGCGGGTGAAAATGCTGGTCGTAGGCATCGGCATCGCGGTGCGCCACGGCCTCGGGGCGCTGTGTGGCGATGTCCTGGTACAGCGTGCCGCCAAAGGCCACGTTGATGAGCTGCAGGCCACGGCACACGCCAAACACCGGCTTGCCGGCCGCCACAAAGGCCTTCACCAAGGCCTGCTCGTATTCGTCGCGGATGCGGTCACCGCTCCAGCGTTCCTGCAGCGGAGTTTCGCCGTAGCTGCCGGGCCACACGTCGGCGCCGCCGTGCAGCACCAGGCCGTCCAGCCACTGCGCGTAGTCGTCAAAGTGCACCTCGCCACGCGCGGTGTCGCCCACAGGCGAGGGCACCATCACCGGCAACGCGCCGCCGGACATGATCCAGTGCGCCATGGACTGCTCGACGTACTGCAGCGTCTTTTTGGCAAAGGCCGCGCGGGCAGGGTCGGGGTGTAGAAAGCAGGCGCTGATGCCGATCTTCAAGCGCTCGGGTCGGGTGGGGTTGGACATTACATCGCCGCCTTGAAAAGCATTTCGAAATCCTCCGCTGTGCAGGGACGCGGATTGGTATGGTGGCAGATGTCGGCGGTGGCGATTTCCACCAGGCGCGGCAGGTGCTCGTGGCGCACGCCGTGGTCGGCCAGGCGGCCGGTAATGCCAATGGAGTGCTTGAGTTCGCGCAGCCAGGCCACAAAGGCCTTGCCACCACCCGGCACCTGGCAGACGTGGGCCAGCTCGTCGAACTTGAGCGGCACCACCGCCTGGTTCCAGACCAGCACGGTGTCAATCATCAGCGCGTTCGCCAGGCCGTGGTGCAGGTCGCACACGGCGCCCAACGCATGTGCACAGGAGTGCACCGCACCCAGGTCTTTCTGGAAGGCGATGGCGCCCATCATCGAGGCCATCATCATGTCGGACCGGGCCTGCAGATTGCTGGGCTCGTGTACTGCCGTGCGCAGGGCGGCGGCGGCAATGCGCGTGCCCTCCAAAGCAATGCCATCGCACAGCGGGTGGTAGGCCGGCGAGAGATAGCTTTCGATGTTGTGGGTGAGGGCATCCATGCCTGTCGCGGCAGTCACATGGGCCGGCAGGCCGAGCGTGAGTTCTGGGTCGGCAAACACGACCTTGGCCAGAATTTTGGGGCTGAAGATCACGCGTTTGAGGTGGGTGTCGTTCTCGCTCACCACGCTGGAGCGACCGACCTCGGACCCCGTGCCCGAAGTGGTGGGCAGGGCTACAAAATACGGCAGCGGCTGGTCGATGGGGCGCACCTGCGGGTGGTCCCACACGTATTCCAGAATATCGCCCGGGTGGGTGGCTGCAATGCCCACCACCTTGGCCACATCCAGTGCGGCGCCGCCGCCAAAGCCGATCACGCAATCGGCGTTGTGGTCCTTGAAGGCCACGGCCCCGTCCATCACCTGGCTGCAGGTCGGGTTGCCGTGCACACCGCTGTACAAGCCCACCACCAGACCATCCAGGTGGCTGACGAACTCGGCCATCACCGGCAGGGAAGCCAGGGCCCGATCGGTCACGATCAGGGGCCGCTGCAGGCCCTGGTCCAGCAGATGCTGGGCCACGAGCTTGCGCGCGCCAGCACCAAATTTGATGGGCGTGGGAAAGGCAAAATTGGTAATGGTCATGGTTCAAATGATCTCAAAGTAACGTTTCAGTTCCCAGTCGGTGACGGCGTCCAGCCATTGGCGCCATTCCCATTCACGGGTGGCGGCGAAGTGGTCGACAAAGGTGTCGCCCAACCAATCGCGCGCGATAGCCGACTGCTGGAACACGCGGGTGGTTTCGATCAAGGTGCGCGGTGCGCGGGCAATGTGCTCGGCGCCGCCATTGGTGCCGGTGATGGGCGGGGCTGTGAGCTTCAAACCCTTTTCGACGCCGTCCAGCCCGGCGGCTATGACGGCGGCCATGGCCAGGTAGGGGTTCACGTCGGCACCCGGGCAACGGGTTTCCAGCCGGGTCGCCTTGGGGCTGCCGGCAATCACGCGGAAGCTGGCGGTGCGGTTGTCCATGCCCCAGGTGGGTTTGGTCGGTGCCCAGAAGCCATCTACCAGGCGCTTGTAGCTGTTGATGGTGGGCCAGATCATGGGGCCGAAATCCACCATGCAGGCCACCTGGCCGGCGAGATAGCTTTCAAACAGCTTGCTCATCTTGCGCGGCTGCTTGGCGTCGTAGAACAGATTGTTCTTGCCATCGCTTAGGCTTTGGTGGATGTGCCCGCTGCAACCCGGCAGGTTCGCGTGCGGCTTGGCCATGAAGCTGGGCATGATGCCGTAGCGGGCGCCAATTTCTTTCACACCGGTCTTGAACAGAATGGCCCGGTCGGCCTGGGCCAGGGCTTCGCTGAAACCGATGGCCACTTCAAACACGCCGGGGCCGGTCTCGGTGTGCAGGCCCTCGATGGGCACGCCGAAGGCCAGCATGTCGTCCATGATGGCGTTGAAGAAATCTCGGTTCTGGTTCATGCGCAGCAGTGAATAGCCGAACATGCCAGGCGTCAGCTTGGTGGCGCCGACGCCGTTTTTTTCGGCCCAGCTGTGCGGCGTTTCCAGAAAGTTGAACCACTCGAACTCCATGCCGGTCATGACCTGCAGGCCCATCTTCTCGGCGCGCTTGAGCACGCGCTTCAAGGTCTGGCGCGGGCACAGCGGGTGCGGCGTGCCGTCGGCAAGCACAAACTCACCCAGGAAAAAAGGCACCTGCTTGTCCCAAGGCACATGGCGCGCCGTGCCCAGGTCCAGCCGGGCCAGCGCATCGGGAAAACCGTGCTGCCAGCCGGTGACGGTGGTGTTGTCGTAGCAGCTGTCCATCATGTCCCAGCCCAGCACCACGTCGCAAAAGCCGAAACCGCCAGCCGGGTAAGGCTCGGCCGCGCCTAGGAACTTGTCGATGTGCAGATATTTGCCGCGCAGCACGCCGTCGATGTCGCTGACGGCGACCTTGACCTTGGCCGCGCCAGATTGCTGGAGGGCCGCCAGGGCAGGGTGCTGGGCAGGTGTTTTCTTGGATGCCATGTTGTCTCTCACCGTTTTGTATTCCAAGTCCATGGCGCACCAACTTGGGCCGCTACGCCTTGCTTCTTGTATGTGTGTTTCAGGGCTGGGACATTGAAACGCTTCGCACCCAGCTTGTCAATTGCTCTACTGTAGATTGTTAACAATCTGCAAATTTTGCTTGCACGACGGAAGGATCGCGGTTACACCCGCAGGGCAATTTCCATGGTCCAAAACCCTGCGGAAGCATCAGGCATGGGATGTGCATATGTTCATTTTCCATTCATCCTATTCAGGAGTACTTGATGACACTTTCTGCGAACACGTCAGGCGCAGCCGCCGACGACGCCAGCGTGCTGCAAAGCATGGGCTACAAACAAGAGCTGTCGCGCAGCATGAAGCCGTTTTCGAACTTTGCGATCTCGTTCTCCATCATCTGCATCTTGTCGGGCGGCATCAACTCGCTGTCACAGGGTATCTCTGGCGTGGGCGGCGCGGCCATCGGCATCGGCTGGTTGATCGGTAGCGCCATCAGCCTGGTGTTTGCTCTGGGCATGGCGCAGATCGGCTCGGCCTTTCCCACTGCCGGCGGCCTGTACCACTGGAGCTCGATCCTGGGCGGGCGGGGCTGGGGCTGGCTGACGGCTTGGCTGAACCTGCTGGGCCTGGTGACAGTGCTGGGTGCCATCAATGTGGGCACGTTTTATTTCTTCATCGGTGCATTTGGCACCAGCTTGGGGTGGGAAGCCAATTTCCAAACCCAGGCAGCCTTCGTCATCGGCATCACCGTGCTGCAGGCCCTGGCCAACCATTTCGGCATCAAGCTCACAGCCTTTTTGACCGACATTAGCGGCTACCTGATCTTCGCCACCGCCATTGGCCTGACCGTGGCGCTGCTGGTGTACGCACCCAGTTTCGATCTGTCGCGCCTGGTGACCTTCAAGAACTACAGCGGTGACGTCGGTGGCGGCGTGTGGCCTGAAACCAAGAGCATGTGGCTGCTGTTCGGCCTGGGTTTACTGCTGCCGATCTACACCATCACAGGGTTTGATGCTTCGGCCCACACCGCCGAAGAAACGGTCAATGCATCCAGTGCCGTACCCAAAGGCATCGTCACTTCGGTGCTGTATTCATCTCTGTTTGGCTACCTGATGCTGTGCGCCTTCGTGATCGCCATTCCTGACATGGACAAGGCCGCTGCTACGGGTGGCAATGTGTTTTTTGCCACCATGGACGCCGTGCTGCCGGCCGGTCTGAAGGCTGTGTTGTACTGGGCCATTACTGCCTCGCAATTCCTGTGCGGGCTGGCCACCGTGACCTCGGCTTCGCGCATGATCTTCGCGTTTGCCCGCGACGGCGGCTTGCCCGCATCGGGCGCGCTGAAGAAGGTGCACGCCACGCTGAAGTCCCCCGTGGCCGCGATCTGGACGGCCTGCGTCATAGCCGTGCTGTTCACGCTGTACACCCCGGCCTACACCACCATCGTATCGGTCACCGTGATCTTCATCTTCATCTCTTACGGCCTGCCAATTGCCTTGGGTGGCCTGGCCTATGGCGGCCGCTGGAACAAGATGGGCCCCTGGGACATGGGACCTTTATTCCGTCTGGTGGCCCTGCTGGTGACGCTGTCGGCAGTGTTGATCTTGTTCCTGGGTGTACAGCCCCCGAACGACGCCGCCTTGCAGATCACGCTGGCCTTTTTGGTGCTGACAGCCGTGGTCTGGTTTGGCTTTGAGCGCCGACGCTTCAAGGGCCCACCGGTCACCACCATGGGCAAGAAATAAAGCGTTGTTGTATCGCCCCAGAACCGCTTGGATTCTGGGGCTTTTTGCCAAGTTATTTATACAAACTGTGCTCCAATTCGGAGCATGTCTGCTGCACCCCATCCCACCATCGCCCTCCTCCAAAGCAGCTCGCTGACGAGTGTGGTGCAACAGGAAATAGAGCGCGCCATCCTGGTCGGCGAATACGGCCCCGGCACCAAGCTGATCGAGGCCACGCTGGCCCTGAAGCTGGGTGTATCCCGGGGCCCGGTACGCGAAGCCTTTCGCATGCTGGAAGAGGGCGGCCTGCTGCGCTTCGAGAAGAACCGGGGCGTGTTTGTACGCGACATTCCCACCGACGAAGCGGTAGAAATTTTTGACCTGCGCGCCTCGCTGGACGAGCTGGTGGGGCGCCAACTGGCCACCCACATCACAGCTGCCCAACTGAAAGAAATCAAGGGTCTGGTGACGGAGATGGAGCGCCAGGTCAAGGCCCAGGACGCCTACAACTACCACCTGCTGAACCTGAAGTTCCACGACCGGCTGGTGGAGCTGGCAGGCAACCGCAAGCTGACAGAAATCTACCGCAAGCTGATCAAGGAGCTGTCGCTGTTTCGGCGCCTGAACCTGGCCGACAGCTGGCTGATGCCCATCACCGCCAACGAGCACCGCCCCATCGTCGCCGCGATTGCCTCGGGCGACCCCGACGCCGCCGGACGCGCCATGTTCGACCACGCCATGGACAGCAAAAACCGCACCATTGCCAACGAGCTCAGCCGCAACAGCGCAAGCAAGCTAAGCGTGGCGAAGCCCCCCATTTCCAGCGCCCCCGCCACCACCAGCCCCCGCCGCAAACGCGTGTAAGGCGGCCGCCAGCGCATCCACCACCGGCGCCCAGCCGCCACCTGCGGGCTGGCGAAACAGACGCATCACACCCGGGTACCAAGGCGTGTCGCTGCGCTCGGCCAGCCATCGCCAGTCGGTCAGGTAGTCGGGCAGCATCACCCAGCACGGCACCGCCAGCGCACCGGCCAGGTGGGCTACGCCGGTATCAACCGAGATCAACAAATCCAGCTGCGCCAAGATAGCAGCGGTATCGGCAAAGTCGCGTATCTGCGGCCCCAGGGCGTGCACGGCCATGCCTGGGGGTGGATGCGCGGCCTCGTCCTCTCCCGCGCCTTTTTGCAGACTGATGAAGGAAACGCCAGGCACGGCGGCCAGCGGCAGAAGGGTGGTCAAGCTGGCCAGAGAGCGCTCGGCATCGTTCTCAAAGCTGCTGCTGCCCTTCCACACCAGGCCCACGCGCAGGTCGCCCACCGGCACCTGGGCCAGGGCCGGGTGGCGCGCCCATTCGGCCAGCAGGGCCGGCTCGGCATGCAGATAGGGCAGGGGAGCCGGCACGCTATCCACCCGGGTCTGGCACAGCGATGGCAGGCTCATCAAAGGCGTCCAGCAGTCCCAGGCCGTATCCGGCAGGTCCTCGTCATAGCCCACCAGCACATCCACGCCTGCCAGGCTGGCAAACAGACGTTTCAGGGGCGGGTGGCAGACCAAGGTGACGTGGCGAGCGCCGCGCGCCTTCAGCTCTGCCACATAGCGGCAGAACTGCAGCATGTCGCCATGGCCAGCCTCGTAAGCCACCAGGATGGACTGGCCCGCCAGCGGCTCGCCGCGCCAACGTGGGCAGTGCATCAGGCGGGCCATGGAGGCATACCAGTCGCGCGACTCGAAATGCGCCCAGCCTTCTTCCCAGCGCCCCTGGCGCAGCAGCAGGTAGGCCAGGTTGAAGCGGGCTTTGGGGTAGCCGGGTTCCAGCAACAGGGCTTCGCGGCAGCATTCTTCGGACTCCACCTCCAGCCCCATGCGGGCGTAAACCACACCCAGGTTGCACCAGATGTGCGGGTCGTCGCGGCGCAGCCGCAGGGCCATGGCGCAGGCGGCTTCGGCCTCGTCCAGCTGGCGCAGCAGTATCAGCACACCTGCCAGGTTCACATAGCTATCGACCAAAGTGGGGTTGTGTGCAATCGACTGGCGGTAACAGTCAGCAGCCTCGGGCCACGCATGCCGCAACTCCAGCGCCAGACCCAGGTTGGCATGGGCCTCGGCCAGGGTAGGGGCCAGTTGCACAGCGGCGCGCAATGCGGCTTCGGCACCAACCAAGTCGCCTTGCTGCAGGCGCTGCGTGCCGTCAAAGAAAAGCGCCTCGGCGCTGGCAGGTGCGCCCGGCACCGGGTTCAGAACGTCCATGGCTGTGCATGGTACGCCTCAGCCCATGCGACAAGGGAAACAGACTGCGAGAAGCCCAGCCACAAGTTGTTTTTGACGAGCCAGCCCCTTCGCGCTGGCTAGAATCGCGCCCCTATGACCCGCCTGGCTGTGATCGACTTTGAAACCACCGGCATCTCGCCCGCCCAAGGCGACCGCGCCACCGAAGTGGCTATCGTGCTGCTGGAGCAGGGCCGAGTGGTGGACCGTTACCAGAGTCTGATGAATGCCGGCGTGCGCATCCCGGCGTTCATCACCCAGCTGACCGGCATCAGCAACGCCATGCTGGCCGACGCACCGACCGCGGCCCAGGCCATGGCAGAGGCCAGCCGCTTCGTCGGCAATGTTCCCCTGGTGGCGCACAACGCGGCCTTCGACCGCAAGTTCTGGCAGGCCGAGCTGGCGCGCATCGACCTGCCCGCCGAACAGCCCTTTGTTTGCACCCTGCTACTGGCACGCCGCCTGTACCCGCAGGCGCCTAGCCACAAGCTGGGCAGCCTGGTGGACTTCCACCGCTTGCCGCGCACCGGCCAGGCCCACCGCGCCTTGGCCGATGCCGAAATGGCCGCCCACCTGCTAGGCCAGATCCAGCACGACCTGCGCCAGCGCTGGGGCATCGCCCAGCCACATAGCGCACTGCTGATGGATTTGCAGCGCTGCACCAAGGCCGCGCTTGGCAAACGCCTGGCGCAGCTGGCTAGCGCCTGCTAGACCACTGGTGCCTGGGGCAGCTGCTGCACACCGGCTTGTCCGGTCTTATATAAAAAATAGGCCTGCAGCGCAGGATTTACCTACGCCAGCAGCTACAAAAATCATAGTGACTATCCACAAACCAAGCCTGTAATACCCCTGGGCGTTATCAGGGTTTCTCTGTTTTAGACTTACTTTCGATCTAATTTAGATATATCGTAATAGCATCTAAACTACATCGGAAACACTATGCGACCTTTCGAAGAAGGGCTGGAACGCGGCGGCCGTGGTGGCGGTCGCCACGGCAGCGGCGGTCGGATATTTGGCCATGGCGGCCTGCGCCTGGTACTGCTGCAGCTGATTGCCGACAAGCCGCGCCACGGCTACGAGCTGATCAAGGAGATCGGCGACCGCCTGGGCGGCAGCTACAGCCCCAGCCCCGGCGTGATCTACCCCACGCTGACCCTGCTGGAAGAAATGGGCTACACCACCATGGCCGAGAACGGCGGTGGCCGCAAGCTCTACAGCATCACTGAGGCCGGCCAAACCTACCTGGCCGAAAACCGCGCCCTCGCCGACGCCATGCTGGCGCGCATGCAAGACACCGGCAGCCCGCCCACCGGCCGGCCACCGCAAGTCGTGCGAGCGCTGGAAAACTTCAAGATGGCAGTGCGCCTGCGCCTTGCCGGCACCGAGCTGACCGAAGAACAAGCCCACGCCTTCGCACAGGTGCTGGACCAAGCCGCACAAAACCTGGAACGTATCTAAATGGAAACCACCACCCCCAACCGTACTCCGCAACGCGTGCGCCATGAGTTGCACTTTCGCCTGCTGGACGTGGTCGCCACCCAGCGCCTTAGCCCGCACATGGTGCGCATCACCCTAGGCGGCCCAGACCTGCAAGGCTTCAACAGCCCGGGCTTTGACGACCATGTGAAGCTCTTCTTCCCCGACCCGGTCAGCGGCGAACTGGTGCGGCCCAGCAGCCCGCCGGGCTCCGGTGCGCCGCAGGACGGCCCCCGGCCCACCATGCGCGACTACACACCACGCCGCTTTGACACCGAAGCCCTGACTCTGGAAATCGACTTTGCCCTGCACGACGCCGGCCCCGCCACCACCTGGGCCCTCCAGGCACAGGTGGGGCAGCGCATAGGCGTGGCCGGCCCGCGCGGCTCCTTCATCCTGCCCACCGACTTTGATGGCCACCTGCTGATCGGTGACGACACCGCCCTGCCGGCGATTGCACGCCGCCTGGCCGAGCTGCCCGCTGGCGCCCCTACCCTGGTACTGGCCGAGGTGGATGGCCCCGCCGACGAGCTGCCCATGGACAGCGCGGCCGATGTCACCACGGTCTGGGTCCACCGTCTGGGCCGTCCGCATGGCCAACCCAACCTGCTGCTGGACCGCCTGAAGGACCTGGCCCTGCCCGCCGGCGATATCTATGCCTGGGTGGCCTGTGAAACCCATGCCGCCAAGGCCCTGCGCAGCCATTTGGTCGATACGCGCGGCGTCCGCCCGGAATGGATCAAAGCCGCAGGCTACTGGCGCCAGGGTACGGCCGACAGCCACGAAAACATCGAAGGCTGAAGCAACATAGACAGGACACGCACAGCCTGTGGTGACACAGGCTGTTCCGTGAGAACATACAGCTCCAGCGCGGAGCCTTTGTGTGGCGCCGTGCCTACCCTCCTGTAGAAATGGACCATGGCAGAGACGTCGACACAAGCGCCCCCTGACACGATGCAGCCCCTTCCACCGCTGGAAGACCTGCAGCGCATGGAGACTCCAGCTGCCGAACTGCAACAGCTACAGGCTTCAGAGCGGCAGTACCGCACGCTGTTTGAACACAACCCCTTGCCGATGTGGGTAACGGACAAGGCCCAGCACACCATCCTGGAGGTGAACCAGGCCGCCGTCGCCCACTACGGCTACAGCAGGGCCGAATTCCTGGCTATGGACCTGTACACGCTACAGGCTGAGGCACTGCCAGACCAAGAACACATCCACGCCGTGCCGCGCAAGCACCGCAAAAAAGATGGGCAGACCATCGATGTCGAGGTGTCTTGCGACAGCCTGCTGTTTAACGGCCGACATGCCCGAATGGTGCTGGCCCACGACGTCAGCCAACATGTGCAGGCCAAAAAAGACCTGGCCCGACTCAGCCGCGCCCATAGCATGATCAGTGCCTGCAACGAAGCTCTGGTGCGGGCCACCTCCGAGCTGACTTTGCTGCACGAGATCTGCCAGATTGCCGTGGAGATCGGCGGCTACCGCATGGCATGGGTAGGATTTGCCCAGGACAATATTGAAAAATCCATTCTCATCGTGGCCCATGCCGGCGCGATCTCTGAGCACTTCACCATATGGCCCATGTCCTGGTCGGCCGACTCACCCTATGGTCAAGGCCCGGCGGGCCGCGCCCTGCGCTCAGGCGAAACCATCATCGTGCCGGACATCCGCAAAGAAGCAATCTTCAAGAGCTGGCTAAATGAATCCTGGGTAGACGACTTGCGCTCTGTAGCCAGCCTGCCGCTGCGCTACAACGACAACACGCTGGGGCTTTTCTACCTGTATGCCAACACCACCGTAGACATAGGCGCAGAAGAAGTCCCGCTGCTCAAGCAGCTGGCGAATGACATCGCGTTCGGCATAGACCATGTGCGTGCGCAGGAAAGTAAGCGCCTGTCCGACGCCCGTATCCACCACCAGGCAACCCTGCTGGACCAGGCGCAGGATGCCATCGTTGTCCGTGGCATGGACCGCAGCGTGCTGTATGCCAATAAAAGTGCCGAACGGCTCTACGGCTGGACGGCCAAAGAGGTCATAGGCCACGTACTGGTGGACCGCGTGTTCCGCAACCCGGAGGCCGTCAAAGCGGCCCAGCAGGCCGTGATGCGCGACGGCGAATGGCGAGGCGAACTCACGATCCACCGCAAGGACGAAACGGAAATAGAAGCCGAGACGCGCTGGACGCTGATCACCGACGTGGACAACCAGCCCCATTCCATACTTTCTATCAGCACCGACATCTCCCAGCGCAAGGCGACCGAGCGCGAAATCCAGAAGCTGGCTTTTTACGACCCGCTGACCCAGCTACCCAACCGCCAGCTGCTGATAGACCGGTTGCAGCACGCCCTGGCCACCAGTGCCCGCAACGGGCAGGGCGGCGCGCTGCTGTTCATCGACCTGGACCACTTCAAAACGCTAAACGACACCCTGGGCCACGACAAAGGCGATCTGCTGCTGCAACAAGTGGCCCTGAGGTTGTCTGCCTGCGTGCGCGATATGGACACCGTGGCACGCCTGGGTGGCGATGAGTTCGTGGTCATGCTTGAAGACCTGGGCGACAACCCGCAAAGCATCGGAGAGCAGGCCCGGCGCATCGGCGAAAAAATCTTGCAGGCCCTGAGCCAGCCCTACCAACTGGAAGGGCATGAGCACCAAAGCACCTCCAGCATCGGCATCGCCCCTTTCAGCCACGCGCCGAATAGCGTGGGCGAGTTGCTCAAGCAGGCTGACATCGCCATGTACCAAGCCAAGGCCGCCGGGCGCAATACGCTGGGGTTTTTCGACCCCCAGCTGCAAGCAGCGGTCAGCGAAAGAGCCTCACTGGAAGCCGACCTGCGCGTCACCATTGCACAAGACGCGCTGCGCCTGCATTACCAGACCCAGCACAACGCCCAGGGGGTTATGACCGGCGTGGAGGCCCTGGCCCGCTGGCAACACCCGCTGCGCGGCATGGTGTCACCCGCCACCTTCATCCCGTTGGCAGAGGAAACCGGCCTGATCCTGGAGCTGGGCCGCCAGGTGCTGCAACAGGCCTGTGCTCTGCAAGCCACCTGGCAGGGCAACACCGCCACCCGGCACCTGACCATGGCCGTCAACGTCAGCTCGCGCCAATTCAAGCACGTAGGCTTTGTACAGCAGGTGCTCGACACCCTGGCCCAGACCGGCGCCAACCCGGCCCAGTTAAAGCTGGAGCTGACCGAGAGCCTGCTGGCCGAGGACATCGAGCAGATCATTTCCAAAATGGAAGCCCTGCGCGCCCATGGCGTAGGCTTTTCACTGGACGACTTCGGCACAGGCTATTCCTCGCTGTCCTACCTCAAGCGCCTGCCACTGGATCTGCTGAAGATCGACCAGTCCTTTGTGCGCGATGTCATGACCGACCCGAACGACGCCACCATCGCCCGCACCATCATCGGCCTGGGCCAAAGCCTGGGCTTGAATGTGATTGCCGAGGGCGTAGAAACCGCTGAGCAGCGCAACTTCTTGGTTCAGCACGGTTGCCTGGCCTTCCAGGGCTATCTGTTTGGCCGACCCATGCCTGCAGAACAGCTGCAGTTTTATAAATAAAAACAGGCTCCAGCGTAGGTATTTACTGCGCGAGTAGCTATCAAAAATATAGTATTTGCGTGCAGACGCCCGGGGCCGGACTTTGTCCTGACTCTTCTTCTATATCTTTAATTTAAAGAATAGTAGTAGTAGTAAGCACCCCGGTGGTCTGTGGATAAGCCTCATTTCCCTTTGCCAGACAGGCACTTAGCCCATGTGGACGGCTGTGCGTGACCCTGCTTTGGGTTTGCTTCGCCAACAGGGATAAGTTGGAGCAGCGCGGCCAGCCTGTGGATAAGCCAGGTCTTATGCAAAAACTATCCACATAGTTATGCGGCGCCACACCACGCCCTGCATTCACACGGATGCAGGGCGGGCTGGAATAGCCTTAACCCTTGTGCGGGTGGCCTTCGGGGCCGTGGTCGCCGGGGCCGAAGTGCGGCATGGCGTTCGCGTCAAACACCTTTTGCTGCTCGGGCGTCAGCGCGGCATAGAAGGCCTTGGTGGCATCGGCGCGTTTATCCATGGCGGCGTCGCGTTCTGTACGCATGGCGCGCATCTTGTCGATACGTTCAGGCGTGGTCAGCTTGGCCATTTCGGCGTGGTCTGGCCGGGGACCCATGGGCGCCGCCGGCTGCATGCTGGCGGTGAAGGTGGTCCAGGCGGGTTCCTGGGCAGAGGTCAGCTGCAGCTTGGCCTTCAGCGCAGCCATGTGTTTGAGCATGCGCTCGTGCATCTTGGCGGGGTCCATGTGGGCCATGCCTGGACCTGCACCTGGGCCTTGGGGTGGCGGTGGGGGCGCATCAGCTGCAAAGGCGGCGTGGCCCGCCGTGGCGAGCATGCCTGCCAGAACCAGACTCTTGAACGCGGTGTGTACGGAAGCCATATCAATCTCCTAGGTGGATCGTGGAAAACCAAAGCCTGCAGTCGGGTTTGGCTGCAGGTTGAATGGCAGTGTGCAAGCCGCTTGTGTACCCGCCATGACCCGTGAATATGGCTTTGTAAAGCTGCAGGTGCCAAACCAGCGGCGACAATAACGACCCAGAAGGCTCACGCCCATTAATTTTCCTTGTTAGAACGTGTCCGCATGCTTTGCGGGCCTATGCAGAAAGAATTCCCGTGTTCAAAAACGTATTGGTGTACCGCATAGGGGCCGGTTGGGTCCCTGATCTGTTGAAGATAGAAGCCGAGCTGGACAAAGACCGTTTCGTCGAATGTGGCGCCAGCCAGGAAATGTCCATGGGCTGGGTCGAGCCGCGCGGCACGGCGCATGGTCCGCTGGTTGAATCCATTGGCGGCCAGCTGATCTTCAAGATCATGTTCGAGAGCAAGTCGGTGCCCGCCTCGATCATCAAGCGCAAGTCCGAAGAACGCCTGGCGCAGATCGAGGCCACCACCGGCCGCAAGCCCGGCAAAAAAGAACGCAAGGAAATCGGCGAAGACGTGAAGTTGTCGCTGCTGCCCATGGCCTTCAGCAAGCGCGGCGCCACCACCGTCTGGATCGACCCCGCCGCACTGGTGCTAGTTGTGGATGCCAGCAGCCAGGGCCGGGCCGATGAAATCATCACCGCCCTGGTCAAAGCCATAGACGGCTTTGCCGTGCAGCAGATCAACACTGCGATCTCGCCCGCCACCGCCATGGCAAACTGGCTGACCACCCAGGAGCCACCCGCCGGCTTCACCGTGGACCGCGAGTGCGAACTGAAGGCCGCCGATGAGTCCAAAGCCGTCGTCAAATACGCCCGCCATGCACTGGACATCGACGAAGTGCGCCAGCATGTCGCCGACGGCAAGCTGCCCACCAAGCTGGCCATGACCTGGGAAGGCCGCGTCTCCTTCATGTTGACCGAAGGCATGCAGATCAAGAAAGTCACCTTCCTGGACGGCGTGTTCGACGGTACCTCGCAGGAAAAGGAAGACAACTTCGACGCCGACGCCGCCATCTCGACTGGCGAAATGCGCCAGCTCATCCCCGACCTGCTGCTGGCCCTGGGCGGCGAGATGGCCCTGGGCTCCGTAGGCACCACGCCAGATGCGCCCGCGCCCTTGCAACCGGTGAATCTGGCGGAATCGCCGTTTTAAAGAATTCGGGCCCTGGCGCAGGTGGTATATGCGCTGGGTGCTATTGAAAACAGAGCAAGAACTTTACGGCGGTGTTTCTTGCTGCACAAGCTACTGGTGTACATCGCGGAACATCAGCATGTCTGTAATGCGCTGTGATTTCGCTTCGTCAAACCCGAGGTTCTGGGCACGCTGGGCAGGATTCACCCAGGTGCCAAAAAGCATGTCCCACAGGGGAAGACCATAGTTCTGCGCGTGGTGGCCATACGCGTGGTGCACCGTATGCATTTCCGGGCGCTGCACCAAGACGCCAAGCCATCTGGGCGTAACAAGGTCGCTGTGGAGGAAAAGGTCAAAGACGCCCGTCAGCAAGAGTGCCAAGCCCGCTGCTAGCGGCGACGCTCCCAGGACGACATAGCTAGAGAAGCCGCTGATGAGCACGGCAGCCGCAGAATCCAACGGATGCGCATAAAAGGCCGTCAGCGCCTCCACCCTCTTGGCGCTATGGTGAAGCTGATGAAAGACGCGCCACAGCACATCGAATTTGTGCGTGGCCCGATGCCACCAGTAGAAGACAAAGCTGGTGAGGAAAAAGCTCAGCAGACCAATCACTCCGTCTGGCAACAGCTCGGCGCTAGAAATCCATGCGTGTTGTTTGATTTTTTGGCTAAAAACATAGCCAATCAAAAGCGTCGTCGCGATGGTTGCAACAGCAGAGCAAGTAGACAGAATCAGCCAACGATGGTCACAGCTATTGCGTGAAGCGGGTGCAATCACTTCCCGGCAAAAAATGCCGATGAAAAGCAGGGCTAAGGCGGGGTAGATGTAGAACTCGATCATTGCTTAGCGCAGGTCGCCTGGGCTCGGCGTTAGCTGAGGGTTTGGATGTGCACATGAAGGGCCTCGCGGCCTCGTTCATCCAGAGATTTTTCCATTTTTCTGTACCAATCTGGAATATCCGCATTCGCCATATTGGCCTGCAAGATAGGTAAGGATTTTTCTAAAAAGACAGAGAAAAAAGGCACGCCCCGTGCCCACAAGAAATGCGAGTCTGTAATGGACAGACTGGCATAGAGGTCTGCAAACCAATCCAGATGGGGCATTAACGCAGCCATTTCCCCTTTTTTTCAAGCGCAGATATGTAGTTTGTACGCAGTGTTGGACTCGGCATCTCTCGGCTGCTTGCATTGAGGTTTTCGGCTTTCTCAAACCAGGCCTGCCCACGCAAAAGCTCTCCACACATCACGGACGTCGTAGCCAGCTGCAAAGCATTGTGGGCTGAAGATTCGTATTGAAACAATTCATGAAAGCAGTTGAACGCTTGCTCCCATTGCAATAGTGCGCAATGGCACAGTGCGCAGAGTCGAAAGGCATCTGCTTTTACCGCCGGGTCTGGATGTTGACAATGCGCGCCAGCCAAAGCAATAGCATTTGCGTGCTGACCCGCTTGGTAGGCGGCCAGCGCCGACTCCAGCTCAGTCGGCGTAGGCCGTGGCTGTTCGTTGGAGGAACCCGCTTCGCTGTGCATGGCCTCTTGACTGGACGCCTTTTCTACATGGCGCATGTGCTGAACAATATCGGCGTAGTCTTCTGCGGAAACGGGCCACGCTGTCGCCACCAGTTTTTTTACGGTGTTGATGCCACCTTTGTCATTGCGCGTTTGCTCTACCGTCGTAATGTTGAGCCATTTGACAGGAGCGTCTGCACCGGTGCTGAAGCCTTCTACCGCAATAGTCCACCACTGGGACGCGATGCTGGTTTGAAGATCTGCCGCTCTTGGCATCGCAAGCAGGCAACGCGGGCCGTGTTGGACCAGGTATTCCAATAGATCGCCAGACTGCACATCGGCTAAATACAGTTCTCCCAAGGCTTCTTTAGCTGCCCATTTTTGGGAGTCTTCCGCATACGGTTCGCATGCCCCATTGCGCGCCACCATCACACTGAGGCCCACCACTGTCACCGTTTCGGCCAACCATGCGACGCAATGCGCCAAAGGTGAAAACGCTCCAGGTGCACCAGCCTGCGCAACCGCAACATCCCACAGCACCGGAAAGAACAGCGGGCCCGATGCAACAAACTCGGTGGCCAGTGGCACCCCATATCCGCGCAACGTTACCAGCCAGCGAACCCACAGCGCACACAGTGCCAGCACGACCGCCAACACCGTATTCCAGCGCACCGAGCGCGAATGCCCAGCGTTCGCTGCGTGGGTAATCGTGACCGCACACACCGCAGCAAATACTAGCGCCAAAAACGCTGCGACAACGCCAGGGACGTTTAACAACAAGAGACAGGCATAGCCCCAGCTAACTGCGGCTAATAGGGGCAATGCCCATACCATGGCCCGCAAAAGCAGGCGCACGTTGATGCGACCGGAAGGTTGGTGTGTGGGGAGGGTAAAGGAGGCTGTTGTCATGATTATCGGTAGTACGGCTGCGCGCTAGTAGCTACTTGCGCAGGTAGCAATTGCGCTAATGAGCTATTTCTTCAGAAACTCAATTACTTTTAAATGGATTTTCCAAGTCAGCACGTTGAATCCAACCAAAGGTGACATTTGGATTATTAGTAATCCTACTCATATCGGTATCCACATATCGTCCATACGAATATATGCCGGCATTTTTTTGAACAACAAAAACATCATTTTGGGTAATAAAAGATTTCATGGGAGTAAATTTCCCATTGGTATTTTTATAGAAATGAGTCTTCTTCGTGGCAAATAGCAATTCAATAGCAGTTATGTTTTTTACGATTTTAAATTTTTTTACTCCTTTTTCTTGGGGACCTAATTTAAAATTCCAGCTTACCGCTGCATTACATCCTGCGACTTGATCTTCTAACGCAACTATCCAACTACCTTCACTTTTGTAGAGCTGACCTGAAATATCTGCACTTTCATTTCTATTTTGAAAACTTGATTCAGTATAAAAGCTAATTATTTTTTTGGGTGAAGATAAACTTTTTTCAGACTCAAGGGTTTGAAAGAAAAAGACACACGAAAATCCTGTTCGACTATTTGATGATCCGTAGTAACCATAAATTTTCCCATTTGATTCAAACCCAATAAGAGCAGGTTCTTCAAATTGAACAAATGTTCCTGCCTGTGCTTTATTAAATAAAAGCACCAGTGCAATTAGGATTAATTTAAAAACCTTACTAAGATTTTGCGGCATTATAGAAATCCTCCATTTTTTATGGAGACTTAGGATTTTGTGTTTTCCATTTAGCACCGTTGTGGTTATAGGTAAAAGTTTCCCACTCTTTAACGAATAATGCCTTTAAATCTGCATGATTAATTTTGAAAAACCAGCAATAATGCACCAAGCCCTAACTGTGGACGCCATCTGATATTCACAGCATGGTTCATGTCAGCACTTCAGTGCCGACGCGCAGGGCAAACTGGTTGCCCCAGTTGGGGTCGGCTATGTTCCTTTTCACTATCAAATCAATAGCTATTTGCGCGTGTGCCAATTGCGCTGGTGAGCTATTCCTTCAGAAATTCTATTTCTTTGAAATTGTTAGACAAACGAGCACGAGGGTTCCCATCAAGATTTTCATATGATAAAAAATTAATCAACAAATTCCCATCATCTACAGAAAAATAGCCCAAACTATTGGTTGGTGATTCAGAATCCATTAATTCAATATTCTTAGAGCAACTTCCAATTAATATTTGAGAAACAGTCACTGGTCTGTTAGAACTTAAATCTAATGTATTTAGATAAATTTCAGCGCCGGATCCACATTGACCCCCACCTTTACTCGAGGTTGACCTAATTGCCGACATATATAACAAAATATTTTTTGAAATATATGGCTGCAAATTTTCTGGTAATATTAAGAAATACTTCTCAGCACCAACCATTTCTGGATTAAATCCAGCAGGTATTCTGTTTAGCAAAAAATTCTTATTTTTGATAGAGAAAGATACGTTTCTTTCCTTGAAGAAGTATTTCAATGAAAATTCATTTTTATCAAAACAGAATCTTGATACGACTCCATCTTTATTTCTTACCATTTGGTGGCTTTTAACAGATTTGGTGCAAATATCTTCTGCACTAGTCGCGATAGCTGGTAGAAAAATAAGTATGAAACCAAGAAGCAAAAAGAATTTATTTCTGATTGTTAATATGTTCTGCATAACAACGTCCCGTATAAACTGGTTTTGTACCTTTTCCGTCTCTGAGGTCTTTTAACGATTTTCCTTTGTTTTCAACCAAACTCATATTCCAACCTGTATTAGATTGATCTGGGTCACATAAAACATCGCTGTTCTCAATCCATTTTTTTACAGAACTATCCCAGACATGATAATGGAAATTTGCTCCGTTGTAATAAACCAAAGTTTCCAAATTTAGTTGTTCATCATTATATGAGCCGTGGGTGTCTAAGTACTTTTTTGCAGCAGCTCTTTTCTCTTTAATTACTTGGGTTACTATATATTTGATATGCTTTTTCCAATCCCAAACTTGTTCATATGAGGGAACTGGTGTAGTTGCTTGTCCTAAGCCATATCCATTATCAAATGATACCAATGGACGTTCATCTGAATAGAAATTTTTAAATTTTGATTCTTGTTTGAATATTTTTTTTGCCAAAATAATTTCATTTGGATACTTTTCAGAGAAAGTATCCAATTCGTCATTTATTTTTTTCTCGCCAGGCTCTTTTCCTGAAATTAAAGTTTTTCTAACAAATGTTTTTGCCCCGACTTTAACCTTGACAGTCAAGTCGCCACCAATTGTTTTTTTATTTAACTCCGCAGTCCATTTTTTCAAATCAGATTTAAATGACCCATTTTCGGAAAAAGTTTTTTCAGTTTTTGGTTTAAATCTTGTTTTATTTTGTTTTTGAGGACATGCAAGTACGGGCCATTTTATTTCCCACGACCACTCAAATGGCCCTTCTTCATCTGTCTTTATTTCATATGTGATGCTTGGAAACTTTGCGTCCTCATCAATATAAAAAGTTTTACAAGAATCGGGGGAAATCCATTCACCAAACTCCATTTTTACTTCACATTTAACGAGCGATTTATCTATATCGTTTGTTGTTCCTGCGGACTTAGATTTCGCTGCCGGCTTTTTCTTCTTGGCAGTTTGTGGTTTTGTGGCTTTATTTGGCACTTTAATCACCTATATTGATTTCTTCATCAAATTCAAATACTTCAATATTTAAATCAACTTTTTCATCAGTAAATACACGTTCTGTATATCCTTGTGAATCAGTTACACCTTCAAAAACTTCTCCACTTGAAGTGGTTATTCGATACCGTGTGTTTGCAATAGGATGATCAGTACCAGGAAGAACCAAGTGGAACTGCTCATCAAACAATTTCACCCGCGTATCCGGCAACTTCGCCACCTCAGCCGCGTCATTCCCCGGCCCCTCAAACGGATGTGCCCCACCCTTGACGGTGAACGTGCCCGGGCAGGTAAACGTGATGCTGCCCCCGTTCAGCACCACCGACGACTGCCCGGCCTGCAGCGTGACCTTGTCCTTGGCCAGGATCTGGATGTCGCCGTTGACGCTGATGACGGTGACGGCCTGGTCGGCCAGGATCTCCAGGGCATCGGTATGGGCCTGCACGGATACCGGGCCGTTGGCGGCGTACGCCTGGATGCCGCCTGCGTGGCTGAACAGGCTGGTGGCCTCGCCTGACACGCTGGAGAGGGTGGCGCCTGCGGCCCAGTGGGTGTCGCTTTGGGTGGTCCATTGCAGTTGGTTGCCTGCAAAGATGGCGGTGCTGGCCGGGCTGGCCCAGTGGGTGCTGGCTGGGGTTTCCAGCAGTACCAGCGGGGTGGCGAACTTCTCGACCGGGGCGCTGGTATCGAGTTCTCGGCTGCCTGTTCCTGTTGCTGCGGCTTTGAACGCTTGCTGGCCGTTGACGCTGCCGGGGTGTTTGCCCTTTTGCTGCGGGTCAATGGCGGTGATGAAGTCGCTATGGGCCTGGGTGGCTTGGCGGCTGGTGCCTGCGCTCTGGTGGGTGGCGGCATCGACCAGGGCCTGGGTGAGCTGCTGGGCGCTTTGGAGTTGGGCCAGGCTTTCCTTGGCGTCCATCTGGGTAGATGCCACGCTGGTGCCTTGCTGGGGCCGGGCGTGGGTGCTGAGCAGCACGCCTTCACCGCCGCGCACTACGCCCCAGGCGTCGGTGCGCAGCTCGAAGCCGCTGCCCCGGTAGCTGCCGCGCTGGGCGCTATTCGGGGCCTGGCTGACCAGGTAGCCCAGGTTGAGCTGGCTGGCAGCGGTGCTTGAGCCTAAGCGCATGCGCAGCTGGCCGGTGCTGTCGTCCACCACCCATTGGTTGTAGCCCTGGCCGTCCAGGCCCTGGCTGTGCATGCCGCTGATGACGCCAGCGTGGTTAACGCCAGAGTCCAGCCCGGCGCTGAACGGCGGCAGGTCGGCTCCGTTATAGAGCTGGCCCAGTACCACCGGGCGGTCCATGTCACCTTCTGCGAAGTTGACCAACACTTCGGAGCCTATGCGCGGGGTGAATTGGCTGCCCCAGTTGGGGCCGGCGATGGCTTCAGCCACGCGGACCCAGGTGCCGCTGCTGTCATCGCCGGGGGCATTGCCTTGGGTGTCTGTGCTGTTGCCGGTGTCGAACAGGCCCCCGGCCAGGGGGCGAGTGCCGCGCTGCCAGGGGAACTGGATTTTGACGCGGTGGTCGCGGTCGGTGGTGACGGCGGTGTCAGGCAAGCCCACGACGATGGCGGTTTGCGGGCCCGGTGCGGTGGGCCGTGCAGGCTGTGCGGCGGCCAGGGGGACGATGGGTACCGTGGTCTGTACGCAGCTGAAGTGGTTGCTGTAGGTTCCACTTTCTGTACCTGCGGGCATGTTTGCCAGCAGACCAGACAAGCCACCTGCATTGCCAATGCCGATATCCAGGTTGTTCACGGCGGCATGGGTCACGCACAGCACCTTGAAGGCGTTGCTGCTGCCGTCTTCGGCATAGCCGTCGTGTTGGGTGAGCTGGAAGCTGAAGCCGGGCTGCAGCTGGCGTACCGCGCCTTCGCCATGGAAAGTGACGCTGTCCAGCGCCAGGGCCTGCTGCATCCAGCGGGCTTGGCGGTGGGCGTGGTCGGCGTCTTGCAGCTGGCGTTCGCCGCTGCCGTCGAACACCTCCAGCGTGGGCACGGCTTGCGCTGCGGGCGGCTGGCTGGCGCTTGCGGCGTGGGCCAACAGCTGCTGGGGGTGCCAGCTGGCGCGCACCACGGCGTTGGGGCGCACGGCTTGGCTGGCGCGGAATGCGGTGATGGCGTCGTGCTCTTCGGTGGCGTCCATGCGGTGGAAGCGGATGCTCTCAAAACCGCCGGGCAAGGGCGGGGCCTCGGCGGCGGCGTCGAACACCACCAGTTGGTGGCGAGCGCGCAGGCTGCTGTCGGCATTGCTCTCACCGCTGGCCGCATCTTCCTGGCTGTGGGTGAAGTACCAGCTCAGGCCCTCAGACGCCAGCAGGCGGGTGAAGAAGTCGAGGTCGGTTTCTCGGTACTGGGTGCAGATGGCGCGCTGCTGCAGGGTCTGGCTGGCTTGCCATTGCAGGCTGGCTTGTGGGTAGTCGGCCAGCAGCTCGGCCACGATTTGCTGGGCGGTCTGGTCCTGGAAGATGTAGCTGTCACGGCGCAAGCGCAAGAACGCGAGAAAGGGCTCCAGCCGCAGCCGGTAGCGGGCCACGCCGCCGTCGGTGCCCAGCCATGCGGCATCGGTGCAGTACCCGTGCCAGGCGCGCTGGCTACCGTCGGCCTGCAGCAGGCGCAGCGTGAGTTCTTCGCCCAGAAAGGATTCCAGCGGCAGGTCGGTGGACAGCGACAGGGCATCCACATCAAAGCAGAACAAGGCGTTGACTGCCTCTGTGCCGGTGAAGCGTTCTACCGACAAAACGGCACTGAGTCCACTGGCTTCCGAGGCCTGGATGGTGATGAGGCGGGCGTGTTGGCTGAGGCCATTGCCGAAGATGGCGGTAAGGTCTGAAAGGCTGGTCATGCGGTTCCCGTGGACAGGGGCTGGAATGGCGCCAGACCCATGGGGCTCGCACCAGGCAGGCGAGCCAAAATTATGGGCGCACTTGGGTACCGCTTTTTTGTGACCTATGACCCAAATAACAATCTGAAACAGATCTATTGTTGTAGATGAAAAAAGCTGCTAGCGCAATTTGAATGTGCACTAGCAGCTCTTATTTTTATAGCGTATTGCTATATTGCTGAACCTAGGTTCAGCCTCCCACGAATCAGGAAATACGGATCATCACCATGGTTTGGTTCAGCAATTGGTACGCAATTTCACCAAAAGTTACTGGCCCTTGCACGCCACCGATGGCCTTGCCTTCCAGCTCCCCGTACAAGAAGTTCAGAATGCAGTTACAGCCTAGGACCACGCCCTGGGAATCCACCTCGGCCAGGCGTGCCCGAAAGGCGTTTGCATAGTCTGGCACTGGCTTGGCAAAGTGGTAATCCACACCGGGAAACACCGGGGCATATAGATTTACCACGCCTTTGGCGTCATCGATGTTTTGTATGGAGGCATTGATACGCGCGCCGGCAAAGTCACCAACCAGGGGCAACTTGCCTGCATTTAAGCCGTTGCTGCGCAGGTACTGCGCAAAATCAACTGTCTTGCCGTTCACCAGACATTCCCTAACCTGGAAGGACGTTGCCGAAAACTGTAGCAAATCGCCGCCATCGGATTCAAACAGGTTGACAATTTCTACCGAGGCAAGTTTGTCTGAAGGCAAGCTGACGTAGGCCACGACCGCCCGGTCTTCATATTTGCTGGCGTTACGGCCGTCATACACCTTGGGGCTTATGTGGCCCAGGTCCGAAAGATGCACACCTGAGATCCACCCCACCGTGGGTTTCAGGAAAGCATCCGGATTGTTGGAGGCTTCAGCTGCAAAGCGTTGATGGGCTTGGCCCCCGGCAGGGATGATGGTCAGGGAAAAACCATTCTCGGGTGCGTGTTCCACAATGCCTGCGAGTTCAGCCGGCTCATAGTTGGCTATATTGATGTGTCCCAACTTGGACAGATCGGTAACAAATACCTTGCCTTCAGTCACCACGGTACCGCCGTCGGCCACCATGAAATACGGGATGGTGCCACCAATCCAGTTGCCTGCTGGTAATTGATCTAATGCAGATTCGGGGCCAGCCAGGCTCAATGCAGCACCGTTACGGATAAGTTCAGCTGCTGCGGCTACGGAAATGAGTTCGTTCATAAAGGACTCCAATTAAAGAGAAGCAAGTTGAGAAACTTCTGTTGGGAGCGCTCTTTCCCATTTTGAAAAGTAGGCGTGCAGTTCACTGGCCTTCACAGCGATAGGGTCCGTGCTGCGCTCGATGCGTTTGGTCATCAACTGGGTCCCGAGATGTTGAGTTTTCAGGCGGGTAATGCTGCCGTTGGCAAGACGTTGCCAGCATGGATGGCTGGAGGCGGGAACAGTCATGGTGTGTCTCCTGTTTGATAACTGCTAAATGCGGCAAGAGCTGGACCAGAACAATTGCCGACAATTTCGTCCGACAACTTGACCGCGACTGCAATGATGGGCACTGCAGACAGTATTTAACTTGATGAAAATCAAACAAACAAGAGCATAAATTGATGAATTTGTCTTTAATATGAAAAATTAACGCATTTTTCCTCATTTTAAAGTATGTTTTTATCACTTTAATGGTGGATTATGGATTTTGTAAGAGTCCATCAAATTTGAGGGTTTGGCACTTACCGTGCGGCGCAAAGTCCAACATCTTCAAATACATGCCGTGGATATGCATGCTGGGTTCGGGGCATTTACGCGCAGCCAGCAGGTTCAAAAGCCCGAATTTTCTAAAGCTGGTACTGTTTTACAGCCTGCTTGTAAGGCTCTTTCACGAAGAACTACTTAGTACCACTCACAAACGCGCACGATGAAAATGGGCCGTTTACCAAAACATGCCGCCATGTTTAACAACTGGCATGGCTTGTACGCTGCAGCAGATGTTTGCTGCGTTCCTCAGATGGCCTTCATGTGCTGCCGGTCAGGGCCATCAGTTCCGGCGACAAACCCGTCCAAATACCGGGCAGTGCAGATCGCATCACTGCGCCGGCCGGGGCGAGTAGAGCCTGGCGTGCGCCGGCCAGCACGCTGTCTATCACCGGCACACCCACCGCGCCTTGCACCCGTGCCGCCATGCCGGCCAGACCGGCACCGCCCAGGATGACGGCCTGCACGCCGGTGGCTTGCGCAACTTCGCTGCAGGCTTTGGCCAGCAGGGCACAAGCCGCCTCGGGGTCGGCCGCCAGCTCGGCGCCGGTGGCTTCCACGGTATGGATGTGGGCCAGACTGTCGCCGTAACCTAGGCTATAGGCCAGGCGCTGCAACATGGGCTTCCAGGCGGCGCCGCCGGTGACCACGGCAAAGCGGCCGTGCTGCGCGGCTTCGATGAATGCTGCCTCGGCCAGGCCTATGACGGGTGCGGCGCTGCACTCGCGCAGAGCCAGCAGGCCGGGGTCGCCAAAGCAGCCAATCAGCACGGCGTCGGGCATCGGGCCGTCCTGGGCCAACCAGTGGGCCCAAGCGTCCAAGGTGGCGTGACCGGCCACGGCGTAACTGGCTTCCGAGGAGATGTAGCGCGCACCAAAACGAGCGGTGACGGTATGCACGGCCACATCGGGTGCGCTGGCGGCCAGCACATGGGTGCGCAGCAGCCCGGTCACGCTGTCGCTGGTGTTGGGATTGATGACTAAGAGATGGCGCATAACGGAGAGATTCGAAAACCGGAGAGAAAAACACCACCCTTGTACTTATTGACGTAAGCAACCATGCGCGGCATACCGCAGAACTGGCTTTGCAGAGCTGCTGGTATGGCCCCCTGCGTGTCGCATCGGTTTTTACAAACCGATGCGAGGGGGGTTGGCGGAAAGTGCATTAGCACTGGAGCCTGGGGGTGTTCATAGCTCAGGCGGCGTGGCCGAAGAGCTCGATGAGGTCAGGTGGCGAGGCAGAAACTGTCTGGAACTGCAATTGGTCTTCCAGATGGCTTAGGTGTTCGCGCATCAAGCGGGTGGCTTCTTTCATGTCACGCAGGCGGATGGCGTCCAGCACGGCACGGTGCTCCAGGCAGCCGCAGGCACCGGCCCGTGCGCTGCTGGCCGACAGGCTTACCGGGCCCCAGGTCATCAGGATCAGCGAGGTGCGCGACACCAGTTCGCGCAGGATGCGGCCCAGGGTCTGCTGGCCCGCGCGCTCGGCAATCAACAGATGGAAGTCGCCCGACATGCGGATGGCGTGGCGCAGGTCGCCGCTTTCACGCGCGGCCTCTTCTTCAGAAATGAAGCGCGTGAGCGTGGCGATATCGTCGGCAGTGGCCAGGGCCATAAAGCGTTCCAGCAGCGGCGGCTCGACCAGGCGGCGGGCTTCGAAGACTTCGCGGGCTTCCTGCTCGGTGGGCTGGGCTACGCAGGCGCCACGGTTGGGCGTGATGGTGACGATCTGCTCATTAGCCAGGCGCACCAGCACCGGGCGAATGCGTGTGCGCGACACGCCAAAGGCTGCGCCCAGCTTGTCTTCCACCAGCTTGGTACCGGGCTGCAGCCGGTGGTCCAGGATGGCGGAGACGATGCGCTCGTATATCTCGTTGTCGCTGAGCGCGGGGGCGGGGGATGGGGTCACTGTCAACGGCCTTTGTGTTGGCGTCCCGGCCATTTGGCCAGGCATGCACTATGGGTTTATTTTTTACCGGGTTTCAACAACCATACCAGCATCAGCGTGAGTCCCATCACGATGAACGAGACCACCGTGGTCACCGTGCCGATGGCGTAGATCGAAGGCGTAGTGACGGTGGTGGTCAGACCCTGCAACTCCAGCGGCAGGGTGTTGACGTCGCCAATCGCCTGGGAGGTACGGGCGATTTCGTCCCACGACAAGGTGAAACCGAACATGCCGATGCCGACTACCGAAGGTGCAATCAGCGGTAGCACCACGTGCTTGAAGGTCTGCCAGGGCGTAGCGCCCAGGTCGCGGGCGGCTTCTTCGTACGACGGGTTGAAGCGGTTGAAGATGGCAAACATGATGAGCAGGCCGAAGGGCAGGGTCCAGGTCAGGTGCGCGCCCAGGGCCGAGGTGTAAATGCCCAGGGCCGTGCCATAGCTGTCCAGCGTGTCTTGCCAGCCCAGAAATTCCAAAGCCTTCTTGATGCCGCTGTCGAGCAGGCGGAACTCCAGTCCAATGCCCAGGGACACGATGATGGACGGCATGATCAGGCTGGCCACCACGATGAAGAACAGAATGCTGCCGCCGCTGAGCTTCTTGCGAAACGCCAGACCGGCCAGCACCGAGAACACCACCGTCAAGGCCATCACCATGAGGCCCAGGCCCAGCGAACGTTTCAATGCGGCGCCGATGTCCACCACGCCAAGCCCTTTGAACAGCTCGTGGAACCAGTGCAGTGACACGCCCCGCATCGGGAAAGTCAAGCCGCCCTCGGGGCCCTGGAAGCTGAGCACCACGATCACCAGCATGGGGCCGTAGAGGAACAGCACATAGGCGACAAAAATCAGCGCCAAGATCCAGAAGGCGGCGGGTTTTTTGTTCAGGTTCATGTCACAGCTCCTTGCGAATATCGACCATGCGGGTCAGCGCCCAGATGATCATCAGGACCAGGGCCAGCAAAATCATGGCGTTGGCCGCTGCCAGCGGGAACTGCAGGTACGAGGTCTGCACCTGGATGATCTTGCCCACCGAGGCGATTTGCTGCCCGCCCATCACGCCGATGGTGACGAAGTCGCCCATCACGATGGTGATGACGAAGATGGAGCCGATGATGATGCCGGAGCGGCACAGCGGCACGATCACGTTCCACAGTGTTTGCCAGCCCGAGGCGCCGCTGTCGTTGGCGGCCTCGATCAGGCTGCGGTCGATGCGCATCATGCTGTTGAAAATCGGCACGATCATGAAGGTGGTGAACAGGTGCACAAAGGCCAGCACCACCGAGAAGCTGGAGAACAACAGCCACTCCACCGGCTTGTCGACCAGCCCCGTAGTCAGCAGCGCCTGGTTCACCAAGCCGTTGCGCCCCAGCAGCGGCACCCAGGCGATCATGCGGATCACATTCGAGGTCCAGAACGGAATCGTGCACAACACAAACAGCACCACCTGCACGCCGCTGGACTTGATGTGAAACGCCAGGAAATACGACACGGTAAAACCAATCACCAGCGTGATCAGCCAGACCAGCAGACAGAACTTGAAGGTAGACAAATAGGTCTTGAAGGTGACGCACATATCGTCCCCCCCGCTGAGGCAGCCCTCAAAAATCGCAGCGTAGTTCTTGAAGGTGAAATCGGGCAAAAGTTCGTACTGGTTGTAGTCCCAAAAGCTGACCATCAACACCAGCGCCAGCGGCACCAGAAAGAACAAAACAAACACCGTGGTCAACGGCAAAGCCTGCCACCAGGCCGCAATACTGCGGCCCGGCGCGGCCGTAGGCGAAGGAAGTGGTGCGCTAGGTGTGCTCATCGGTGTGTGTCCACGTTATTCCATTTCCAGATCAATCCGAATGTGTCGTTGCTTCGCCTTGCCGTGGTAAACCACTGTCTGCGGCTTCGCGCCTAATCTCGTATTGATCTGGAAATAGAATTACTATAAAAATAGTAGCTGCTTGCGTAAGTAATACCTGCGCTACAGGCCGATTTCTTATAAATTCAGCTAACCAGAAAACCCCTCACCCCAACCCTCTCCCGCACGCGGGAGAGGGGGTAAAACCGGGGCCTATTAACAGCCCGGTAGTGCCACCGGCGAGCGAAGCAAGCCCCTTCGTGGACAACCGCGGAACTGGCTTTGCCAGGCCGCTGGTTGTGCCCCCTGCAAGGGGGGAGGAGGCCACACGAAGTGGGCAAGCCTGGGGGTGAGCTTATGCAGCTACGAATTCATTCCATTTCTGAACCATGTAAGCGTTCTCGTCCATCACGGCGTTCCAGCAAGCGATGCCGCCCATGCGGTCTTCGTAGCTGCCGCCGTCGCGGGTTTCGCCCTTCTTGGCCAGCAGGTCGCCGTGCGGGCTCTTGATGTCTTGGGTGGCAGGCTTGCCTTCCATCCAGTAAGCCCATTCGTAGGCTTCCATCTTGGACTTGGCGGTGTCCAGCACAGCGCTGTAATAGCCTTGGCGGTTCAGGTAGGCACCGGCCCAGCCGTCCAGGAACCAGTTGATGAACTCGTAGGCGCCGTCCAGCTTTTTGCCAGACAAGGTAGCGGGCAAACCAAAGCCAGAAGCCCAGGCGCGATAGCCTTCCTTCAGCGGCTGGAAGGTGCAGGCCAGGCCCTTGGTGCGCACGGCGGTGACGGCAGGGCTCCACATCGACTGGATCACCACTTCGCCGGAGGCCATCAGGTTGACGGACTCATTGAAGTCCTTCCACAGGCTGCGGAACTGGCCTTGCTTCTTGGCTTCAATCAGGGTCTTGATGGTCAAATCAATTTCCTTCTTGGTCATGTTGCCCTTGTCGGGGTACTTGTAGATGCCCATGGCTTCCACCACCATGGCGGCGTCCATGATGCCGATGGACGGGATGTTCAGAATCGCGGCCTTGCCTTTGAATTCAGGGTTCAGCAATTCAGCCCAGGAGCTGATGGGGCGCTTGATCAGGTCAGGGCGGATGCCCAGCGTGTCGGCGTTGTACACGGTGGGGATCAGGCTCATGAACTGGGTGGGCGTGGCGGAGAATTTCTTGCTCTTCTCACCTTCCAGGTAGATCACCTTCTTGGGTGCGGTACCTTGGTCGCCGACCTTCTTGCCGCCGACTTCACCCTTGGTGAACAGGCTGGTGATCTTGTCGGCATTCTTGATGCGCTTGGTGTCGATGCCCTTCAGATTGCCGGTGGGGACGATGTTCTTCAGCGAGAAGTATTCCGAGTCGATCAGGTCAAAGCTATTGGGTGCGGTGACGGCGCGCTTGGTCACGTCGTCGGTGGTCACGGCCACGTACTGGATCTTGATGCCGGTGTCTTTTTCGAACTTGTCGGCAATCTCTTTGTCTTGGTTCACCGCCGTGCCCAGGTAGCGCAACACGATGGGGTCCGCCGCGTGCACGGCCGGGAAAATGCCGGTGGCCAAGATACCTGCGGTGCCCTTGAGCAGCGAGCGGCGCTGCATGGTGGCAGCGAGGGCGTTGGTGGGTTTGGGTAGTACGTCAGACATGGTGAAAACTCCTGGGGGTTACAGTAGAAAACGACTTACGCCGTGGCGGGAACGGAAACGGGGGCAGATACAGAACTCAAGGAATGGGCGGCCTCCGGGGCCCATGCCAGCTGGACTTTTTCAGCAACGCTGTAGGGCCGGGCGGCAAACTGCGCCTCGGACACCATCACGGAAAATTCAGCGGTGCTGTTGGCGGTTTGAGCCACACCGGGTTTTTGCAGGCCCAGCAGCACATAGGTGCCCTGGTATTCCACGTCGCTGACCACGGCACGCATGTTGTGCGGGCCATCCGGCTGGGCCGCTTCGGCGGGAATGATCTGCATGTGGTCGGTACGCACACCAATCTTGCCGGCGGCTGTATCCAGTACGTTGTGGCCGCCCATGAAGCGCGCCACGAATTCACTGGCAGGGCGGTTGTAAACCTCGTGCGGCGAACCCACTTGCTCGATCAAACCGTGGTTCATCACCACCATGGTGTCGGCCAGCGCCATCGCCTCTTCCTGCGAATGGGTCACGTGGATGAAGGTCAGTCCCAGCTCCTTTTGCCAGCGGCGCAGCTCGGCGCGCATCTGTATGCGCAGGAAAGGGTCCAGCGCGGACAAAGGCTCATCCAGCAACAGCACCTTGGGCTGGGTGATCAGCGCACGGGCCAGGGCCACGCGCTGCTGTTGGCCACCCGAGAGTTCACCTGGCTTACGGTCGGCCAGATGGCCCATGGCCACACGTTCCAACAAGTCCTTGGCCTTGGCATGGCGCTGGGCTTTGTCCACGCCTTTCATCTTCAAGCTGAAGGCCACGTTGTCCAGCGCTGACAGGTGGGGGAACAGCGCAAAGCTCTGGAACATCATGGCCGTACCACGCTCTGCCGCAGGCAGGTCGGTGATGTTGCGGTTCTCCAGCAGGATGTCGCCGCTGCTGACCGACTCGTGCCCGGCCACCATGCGCAGCGTGGTGCTCTTGCCGCAACCCGACGGGCCCAGCAAA
This sequence comes from Rhodoferax sp. SPJ21, assembly GCF_058216335.1. Lineage (NCBI taxonomy): Bacteria > Pseudomonadati > Pseudomonadota > Betaproteobacteria > Burkholderiales > Comamonadaceae > Rhodoferax > Rhodoferax sp. SPJ21. The sequence continues at coordinate 355,759 of NZ_JBYZMO010000002.1, read as the reverse complement.
CAGCAGTAGCTGCCGCTGGCGATGCGCAGATTGATGCTGTCAACGGCCGGCTTACCCGATCCATAGCGCTTGGTCAGCGCGATGATTTCAATGGCCGAGGGCGAGGAGGTAGGGGTGGAGGCTTGCATAGGGATGCCCTATGCATAGGCCGTGCCAACTTATGTGCTCAATACAAAGAGCAGATTGTGTACAAAGTGCACCAGCTATGTGCACACAATGCGGCGCAACCCGGCTACTGGCGCTGGCTTGGTGCGCTGGCCGGGCGGGCGCTCATTCCCCGGATGCAATTTGGCGCAAAGCGCGCTCAAACACCTCGGGCGGCTGGCCGCCGGAGATCAGATGCTTGTCGTTGATGATGATGGCGGGCACCGAATGGATGCCGTGGTCGGTATAGAAGCGCTCACGCTCGCGCACCTCGTCGGCATAGGTGTCCGATTCCAGAATGGCTTGCGCCTGCGCAGTGTCCAGGCCCACTTGCCCGGCCACGCGCACCAGCAAGGCGTGCGAGCTGGGGTCTTCGCCTTCGGTGAAATACGCGTCAAACAAAGCCTGCTTTAGCGCGTGCTGCTTGCCTTCCAGCTCGGCCCAGTGCAGTAGGCGGTGCGCATCGAAGGTGTTGTAGATGCGGTGGCGCTTGTCCATACGGAAAGTAAAACCCAACTCAGCCCCGCGGGCGCGGATGTTTTCGCGATTGGCAGCGGCTTGCTCGGGGGTGGAGCCGTATTTGCGGGCCAGGTGCTCGTTGGTGTCTTCGCCCTCGGGCGCCATCTGCGGATTCAGCTCGAAGGGCTGGAAGTGCAGCTCCGTCGGGATGCTGTCACCCACACGCTCCAGCGCCTGTTCCAGCGACTTCAAACCCACCACGCACCAGGGGCAGGAGACATCAGACACGAAATCAATCTTCAAAGGGGAGGCCATAAAAATCCTATGTTTAAAAGCCTGTGGATAGTTCTGGCACAACGCAGTAGTTATCCACAGGAGATCATGGTTTTCAAAAGTTGTTCATATTTGCGTGACACCAAAAATGCAGGGTCACACACATCCAGGTACACGGCCTAAGCTGTTGATAACAAAGCCAAAAACCCGCTTACCCACAGACAAGGCCCATGCTTACTACTACTACTATGTATTAATAAAAGATTTAGAAGAATAGCCAACACAGAAGTCCGCATGCGATCCGTGGATTTCTGGCGAGGCGTCAGCAGCGGTCAAAAAATTTTTAAAACCATATTTGCTATTTAATTTATAGCTACATGCGCAGGTAATACGTGCGCTATAGCCGTATTTGTTTCAAAACCATAAAAAAAGCCTCCACAGCGGCCAAAGGCACGCCATGGAGGCTTTAGGTGGGTTTCTGGGTGGTTTAGGCGGGCAGCGCGGGGTAGTCGGTATAGCCCTTGGCGCCGCCGCCGTAGAACGTAGCCTGGTCAGGCGGGTTCAGGGGCGCGTTGTCACGCAGGCGGCGTACCAGGTCTGGGTTGCTGATAAAAGGCTTGCCAAAGGCCACTAGATCGTCTCCATTCAGCAAGGCTTGCTCGGCCAGGGCCTTGGTAAAGCCGTTGTTCACCATCCAGGCAGCTTTGCCACCGGCTTGGCGGTAGGCCGCTTTCAGGGCGGCGTAGTCGAACGGGCGGTCAGGCAGCTCACGCGGGCCGCCGGTGGCGCCTTCCACCACGTGCACATAGGCCAGGTCCAGCGGCGCCAATGCGCGCACCACGTAGTCGAACAAGGGCTGTGGCTCGGCGTCGTAAATATCGTTGGCCGGTGTCACCGGCGAAATACGCAGCGCAGTACGGCCGCCGCCAATTTCTTCGGCCACGGCGCGCATTACTTCCAACAGCAGGCGGGCCCGGTTCTCGATGCTGCCGCCGTAGTCGTCGGTGCGGTGGTTGGCGCTGCGTTTCAGGAACTGGTCCAACAGATAGCCGTTGGCTGCGTGGATCTCGACCCCGTCAAAGCCGGCCTGGATGGCGTTGCGTGCAGCGTGGCGGTAGTTGTAGACGATGCCGGGCAGCTCTTCGGCCTTCAGTGCGCGGGGCACCGAAGTGGGTACGAATCTGCCCTGGCCGTCTTGGATGATGTAGGTTTTGGCTTTGGCGGCAATGGCCGAAGGGGCCACGGGCGCCAAGCCATCGGGTTGCAGGTCTACATGCGATACGCGGCCCACGTGCCACAGCTGCACCACGATCTTGCCGCCTTTTGCGTGCACCGCGTCAGTGACGCGCTTCCAGCCGTCCAGCTGCTCGGTGCCGTACAGGCCGGGTACGTCGGCATAGCCTTGGCCTTGCTGGGTGATGGCAGTGGCTTCGGTGATGATCAGGCCGGCGCTGGCGCGCTGGGCGTAGTATTCGGCCACCAGTGGGGTGGGAATGGCGTTGGGCGAGCGGTTGCGCGTCAACGGTGCCATCACGATGCGGTTGGCCAGTTGCAGGCTACCGGCCTGTACCGGTTCGAACAATGAAGTCATGCGGGTTCCCTGTGAAAAACTGCAGGGTAGCCCCAAAGAAGAAGCTGTGCTGGTGGGAGCTAATCGGACTTTTCTGTAGGACAAGTAGCCCGCTCTAACTGGTCCAAATAGTGCAAAGCATGGGCTTGGTTGGCACCGCACATGTCTGCGGCGGGTTGCAACTGGCCGCACACGGCCGGGCGTTCTGGTTGCCCGAAGATGCGGCACAGGTTGGCGTCGTCGAGTTGCACGCAGCGTACCCCCGCAGGTTTGCTGATGCCGTTAATGACCGGCATGCCGGGGATGGGCGAGCTGATGCTGGGCGCAATGCAACACGCGCCGCAGCCGAGTCTACATTCCATATGCTATCAAATTAAGAGCTGCTGGCGCAGGTATTACCTGCGCCAGAGCCCAATCAAGCATGGAACTTGCGGGCGGCCCACAGCACTTGGTCAATGACGGTTTGCACGCCGGCGCGGTGGGCGTCTTGCTTCAAGCTGCCGTCTTCGGCAAAGGCTTCAAAGGCGCGGCTGAGGGCGAACTGTTTGGGGCTGACCCAGCACTGCAGATTCAGCATCAGCGGTGCCAGGTGCGACAGCGAACGCAGGCCGCCCAGGCCGCCAGGCGAGGCGCTCAGCAGGCCCACGACCTTGCCGCTGAAGGAGCGCATGCCGTCCTTCCACACCGGGTCGTTTTTGACCGGGCTGGACGCCCAGTCCAGCGTGTTCTTCAGCAGGGCGGGGTAGCTGCCGTTGTACTCAGGTGCGCAGATGATCCAGGCGGGGTGCTCGAACATCAGCTGCTTCAGCCGCATCACGTCGGCTGGCGTGCCCTCGGCCTCCAGGTCGGCGTTGTACATGGGGATGTTGAAGTCCGCCAGCTCGATGTGCGTCACCTCGGCCCCGGCGGCGGTGGCCAGCAGGGTGGTGGCCGCAGCCAGTTTGCGGTTGTAGGACTGTTGGCGGGTGCTGCCCGCGAAGATGAGGGTTTTCATGCGGCAGATTTCACCACAGCCGGGGCCTGTCGGTAGGCTTTGGGTGTTTGCCCGTGCTGCGCACGGAAGGTGTGGATGAAATAGCTGGGGTTGGCAAAACCGCAGGCCCAGGCGACTTCTTTCACCGCCAGCGCGCTCTCGGCCAGCAGCCGGGCGGCGCGGTTGATGCGCATGCGGTTGATATAGGCCACCAGGGCTTCTCCGGTTTGCTGGCGAAACAGGTGCGACAGGTAGTCTGCCGTGCAGCCGCATTGCTGGGCCAGGCCGCGCACGCTCAAATCTTGGTCTCCCAGCTGGTTTTGCACCAGTACGCGCACCCGTGTGACCCAGGTGGATTCGGGTGCGGCCTGCGGGTCTACCGTGTCCAGCGCACGCAACACGCCGGCAGTAGCGGCGGCCACCAGGGCTTGCACCTGGGTGGGGCCCCACACAGCGTCGCCATTCTGGCCCAGCTGTGCGGCATCGCTCAGCCAGTCGTGGATACGCCGGGCTTGGGGGTGTTGCCGCATTTCCAGATGGCGTATGCCGGGCTGGCTGGGCTGTGTCTCTTGCGCCAGATGGCAGGTCAACGCATGGGCTTCGGCATACACCACCAGGTTGGCAAAACGGTCCGACCCGTCAGCGCCTACCTGTTCATGGTGCAGCAGCTGGGGTGGCATCAACAGTGCCTCGCCCGGACCCAGGGTCAGCTCGCCGTAGGGAAAGCTGAAGCGGGTCCAGCCACCGGTCTGCAGGAACAGCTCAGGCCCGATGTGGAAATGCCCCTCGCCACGTGTGACTTGTGCGCTGCGTGGCAGGTGCACCCGTAGCTGGCCCGCCATGGCGCGCTGTAGGAAATCGGCCAGGTGTTGGCGCATGGCGTGGGCGTCTGGTCCGTTGGCTGGTGCGTCCGGGCTGGCCTGCAAGCAGGAGCTGGCTTCAAGTCTGCGGTCCATGATTTTTGCTATTCATTGCGGATTTTTGGCAGTAATCGCGCTTGAGGCAGCCCGATCGCAAGCCTACAGTCTAGGCCACTTAGCTGGACAAACCGGCCTAAATGCTTAACCCAGGAGCCTATCCGTGAAAACCCGTATTTCTGTTATTGTGTGGAATGAATTCCGCCACGAGCGCGAGAACGCAGCCGTAGGCGCTATCTACCCCGATGGCCTGCACACCACCATCGCCCAGGCGCTGCAGCGCAGCCCCGGCACGCTGGCATTGGATGTGACCACCGCCACGCTGGACGAGCCCGAGCATGGCCTGAGCGAAGAGCGCCTGGCCAACTGCGATGTGCTGGTCTGGTGGGGCCACAAGGTGCACAACCTGGTGGACGACGCCATCGTGGACCGGGTGCAAAAACGTGTGCTGGAAGGCATGGGCCTGATCGTGTTGCACTCCGGCCATTTCAGCAAAATCTTCCGCCGCATGATGGGCACCAACTGCTCGCTGAAATGGCGCGAGGCGCACGAGAAAGAGCGCCTGTGGGTGGTCGAGCCATCACACCCCATCGCCGCCGGCCTGGGCGAATATTTCGAGCTGCCGAACGAGGAGATGTACGGCGAGCGCTTTGACATTCCGCAGCCGGACAGCACGGTGTTTATCTCGTGGTTTGAGGGCGGCGAGGTGTTCCGCTCAGGCTGCTGCTGGGAGCGCGGCCATGGCCGCATCTTCTACTTCCGTCCTGGCCACGAGGCTTACCCGACTTATCACGACAAGAACGTGCAACGTGTGATTGCCAACGCCGTGCAGTGGGCCGCGCCGCGCGTGAACATCGTCGATGTGTGCCCGAACGCCGCGCCGCTGGAGCCCATCAGCCCCAAGCCGGGTTTCACCAACGTCGGCATCACCCAAACCAAGGCAGATCTCGTATGAGCGCAGTACAAAAACTACGCGTAGGGGTTATCGGCCTGGGCATAGGCCGGCACCACATCAAGGGCTGGCAGGAACACCCGCTGGTCGATGTGGTGGCGATTGCCGACCCTGATGCAGAGCGGCTGGCGCTGGTGGGTGATGAGTTTGGCATTGCGGGCCGCTACGCCAGCGCAGCGGCACTGCTGGACAACGCGCAGCTGGACGTGGTCAGCGTCTGTACGCCCAACAAGTTCCACAAGGAGCTGACCCTGGCCGCATTGGCTGCCGGCTGCCATGTGCTGTGCGAAAAACCGATGGCGATGAACGCGCAAGAGGGCCGCGAGATGCTGGACGCGGCCCATGCGGCGGGCAAGCGGCTGATGATCAATTTTTCGTACCGTTTCTCTGCCGCTTCACGCGCGCTGAAGACGCAGGTGGATGCGGGCCTGTTTGGCGACTTCTACTTTGGCCGCAGCATCTGGCACCGCCGCCGTGGCATGCCGGGTTTTGGCGGCTGGTTTGGCACCAAGGCCCTGGCCGGTGGCGGCCCGTTGATCGACCTGGGCGTGCACCGCCTGGACCTGGCCCTGTGGCTGATGGGCTACCCGCAGCCGACCTGGGTGATGGGCAGCACCTACAACCCCATCGCCAGCGAGATCGCTACAAAGGCCGGCAAGACCTTTGACGTGGAAGACTTGGCCGCCGGCTTCATCCGCTTTGAAAACGGCGCCACGCTGGCGCTGGAGGCCTCCTGGGCCGCCAACATCCAGGAGGCCGAGCTGATGGAAACCCGGCTGCTGGGCACCAAGGCTGGTTTGCTGCAGAAGAACTTGAACGAGGGCTACACCTTCGACGCCCATGTGTTCACCGAAGTCAACGGCGCGCCGGTGGATATGCACCTGTGCCCGCCCACGGCGCTGGCCAAGTCGGCCATGCACGACTATGCCGAGGCCATACTTAGCGGCCAGCCGCACCCGGCAGGGGGCGATCAGGGCCTGGTGGTGATGCAGATTCTGGACGCGCTGTACGAGAGCGCGCGCACGGGGGCACCGGTAAAGATTGGTTAGCCAGGCGGTGCGCGGTTTACCATGCCGCGCATGAATGATCTGGATACCTTGCAGTCCATGGGATTGACCTTGCCCAGCCCGGCCTACCTGGTGGGTGTGCTGCTGTTCAGCATCGTCGGTTATGTGGCTTTTCGCCATGGCCGTAAGGCCGAGCGCAAGGACCATCTCTGCGTGGGCCTGGCCTTGATGTTCTACCCCTATGCCGTGTCGCAGACGCTTGCGCTGTGGCTGGTGGGTGCGGTGATGAGCGCCTGGGTGGTATGGAAGTGGAACTGATGGGCGCGCGGGCGCATCCTAGCTGCCATTACAGTGGGGCTGCCATGCAACTTCGTCAAAACTTGTGTCTGTTTCCGTTGGTTGCCGCGCTGCTGGTGCTGGGTGGTTGCGCCAGTCCGCCCCGGGCACCAGAGGCCAACAACATTGCCAGTGCAGTTCCGTCACGCCTGTCGGTAGACCAGGCGAACGATGTCACGCTGTATGCGCTGAGCCTGGTGGGCACGCCTTACCGCTATGGGGGCAACACACCAGACGGTGGCTTTGACTGCAGCGGGCTGATTGGCTACGTGTACCAAAGTCGCGCCGGCCTGCGCCTGCCGCGCACCGTGGCGCAATTGCAAGGTGAAGGCCAGGCCGTACCACGGGACCAGCTGCGCACCGGTGACCTGGTGGTGTTTGGCCGGGGTACGCATGCCGGCATCTACGTCGGCGAGGGCCGTTTTGTGCACGCGCCGTCTACGGGTGGCGAAGTGCGGCTAGACCCGCTGGATACGCGTTACTGGGCGAGCCAGAAAGTGGCCTTCCGCCGGCCGTAGCTATCTGCAGCGATAAGGACTAGACTGGTCTGCTGGCCCACCGTTTTTACGCTGGCCGGATGCACCATGAACATCAATGACTTCGTCAAGGCCAATGCGGTAGCCCTCTACCTAGGGACGAATGCGAGCCAGCAGACGGCAAATTCGGGAAGTGCGGGCAAGACCGGACTGGCAGCGCAGCCCGGCCTCCAAAAGGCCGAAAAACGCATACAGGCCCAGGTGGATGTGGTCACGGCCCAGTTGTCTACGTTTGGCAAGCTCAAGTCGGCCTTGTCGGACGTGCAGGCGGGAGGCCAAGCATTGGCGGCTGCGGCGGGCGGCAGCAAGCCTGCTGCACAAAAGGCCGCGCTGAGCCAGTTCGTCACCATGTACAACGCTGCCATTGACAGCGCCACATCCGCAGCCTCGCTGGCTGGTGATGGTGCGGCCACGCAAAGCGCACTGCGCACCATCAAAGACCTGCTGCATGCAGTGAATGCCAAAAATGGAAGCCAGAGCGTATTAGGTCAGTTGGGCCTGGACCTGGGCGCCAGCGGCAAGCTGGTGTGGGACAGCAGCGCTTTCGATGCCGCACAAAAAACCAATCCCTCAGCCGTAGCCCAAGGGCTGGCGGGCATGGGCCAGCAGGTGTCTGCGGCCAGCACGCAAGAGCTGGCAACGGATGGCCACCTGGGCCTGTACCTGTCGGCCTTGGCCCAGCGCTCCAGCCTCCTGAAAAGCCAACAGGGCATGCTCGCGTCCTTGGGGCAATCCAGCAGCATGGGCCAGGGCAGCAGCGCTGGCGGTAGCTACGATTTCGGCTTGGCGGCTTACCGTAAAAGTCTGCAGCCTGGTTCTTGAATACCCTGAAATACCCTTGCGCTGCGCACGTCTGCGCTTCGCCCTACCATGCCCGTTTGCCCTCTACCGGAGACCTCGATGTCTATCGCCAAAGCCTACGCCGCCACATCCCCCACCGCCGCTCTGGCGCCTCACAACATTGAACGCCGCAGCCCTGGCGCGCAAGACGTAGCGATGGACGTGCTGTACTGCGGCGTCTGCCATTCTGACCTGCACACGGTGCGCAACGAGTGGCAGAACGCCATCTACCCCGCGGTGCCCGGCCACGAGATCGTGGGCCGCGTTACCGCCGTGGGCAACCTGGTGTCCAAATACAAGGTGGGTGACATCGTGGGCGTAGGCTGCATGGTGGACAGCTGCCAGCATTGCAGCGCCTGCGCCGAAGACCTGGAGCAGTACTGCGACAACGGCATGACCGGCACCTACAACAGCCCGGAGCAGGGCACGGGCGCCAACACCTATGGCGGCTATTCCAGCCACATCGTGGTGCGCGAGTCCTTTGTGCTGAAGGTCAGCCATGCCGAGTCCGACCTGGCCGCCGTAGCGCCGCTGCTGTGCGCCGGTATCACCACCTATTCGCCGTTGCGCCAGTGGAAGGTGGGACCGGGGCAAAAGGTCGGCATCGTCGGCCTGGGCGGGCTGGGCCATATGGGCGTGAAGATCGCTGCCGCCATGGGCGCGCATGTGGTGTTGTTCACCACCTCGGCCAGCAAGCGCGAAGACGCGTTGCGCCTGGGCGCCAAGGAGGTCGTGGTGTCCAAAAACGCCGACGAAATGGCTGCGCACGCCAATAGCTTCGACTTCATCTTGAACACCGTGGCGGCTTCGCACAATCTGGATGATTTCATTGCCCTGCTCAAGCGCGACGGCACCATGACGCTGGTGGGCGCGCCGGAACACGCCCACCCTTCACCCAATGTGTTCGGCCTGATCATGCGCCGCCGCCGCATTGCCGGCTCGCTGATCGGCGGTATCCGCGAGACGCAGGAGATGCTGGACTTCTGCGCCCAGCACGGCATCACCGCCGACATCGAAACCATCGCCATGGACCAGATCGAAGCCGCTTACGCCCGGATGCTCAAGAGCGATGTGAAGTACCGCTTCGTCATCGATATGGCTACTCTCTAGATTGATAAGGAAAATGCTGGAAGCGCAGATATAAGCTGCGCTAGTAGCTACTATAAATATAGCAATTTGAAGGAAGACACGGATGTCGCAAGCCGATAAAGACCTGCTGCCCGAGCTGCTGCGCCAGGAAGATGCCTTGCAGTTCAGCCGCTTCTCGCATGCCACGGCGCTGGACCTGGGCCTGGCCGTTGTCAGCGCGGCGCAGCGCGTGGGCCAACTGGTGATGGTGGACATACGCTGGGGCGACTTGCAGGTCTTCCAGCACGCCATGGAGGGCACGACGGCCGACAACGCCGACTGGGTGCGGCGCAAGGTCAACGTGGTGCGCCGTTTTGCCCATAGCTCGTTCTACATGGGGGCGCTGTACCGCAGCAAGGGCAAGGACTTTGAAGCCGACTCCGGCCTGGACCCGCGCGAATATGCGGCCCATGGAGGCGCGTTTCCGCTGCGCATACGCGGGGCCGGCCTGTTCGGTGTGCTTACTGTGTCTGGCCTGCCCCAGGCAGAAGACCACGCGCTAGCCGTGGCCGTACTGCAAACCATGGTGTGATTGTTTTTGGCGAAGGAATGATGGGTATGCGTACTTTCCGTACCTTGGCGGGCGCGCTGTGTGCCGCCGCAGTGGTGGCGCTGGCGGGCTGCGCCGTTACGCCCGGGATGACCCGGGATGAAGTCTTGTCGGCGCGCGGTAAACCTACCGCCGAACTAGACCGCGCCGGTGTGCACCGCCTGCAGTACTCCCAGCAGCCCATGGGCCAGTCGGTACTGATGGTGGACATGGACGCCGGCGGTAAGGTGCAGCAGGCGCGCGAGGTGATGAACCTCAACGCGTTTTCGCAAATCGACCTGTCTGGCAGCACCACCCGCGACGACATCCTCTGGGCCTTCGGCCCACCGGCCCAGGTGGACCATGTGATGTCCTGGACCGGCGACATCTGGGCCTACCGCTGGCGCGAGCTGCAGGACATGTGGTTCTGGGTCTACTTCGACCCGCAAGGCGTGGTGCGGCGCACGCAGCAGGGCTTGGACTTGTCGTTATTCCGGCTGGTGCGTTGACTTTTCTGTGCGTTGACTGTCGATGAATATCGGCTGCAAGCGCAGGCAGAATATGCGTGAGAAGCTACTAAAAATGTAGCAAAAGTCTTATTTCTTCTGCTTGTAAACGTACCAGGCGGCAAACACCGTAAACGCCAAGATGATGGCCACCACCACCCAGAAGCCTTCAGGGTGCTGGGCCAGCGGGATGCCGCCCACGTTCATGCCCAGCAGACCGGCCACGATGTTGATGGGCAGAGCCAGCACGGTGACCATGGTCAGGGTGAAGACGCTCTGGTTGGTCTGCTCGCTCACCTGCGCGGCGATTTCTTCCTGCAGCAGCTTGATGCGTTCTTTCAGCTCCGACATGTCGCGGATGGTCAGCGAGAACTCTTCCGTGGCCTGGCGCAGCTCTTCCAGGTCGTGCTCGCTGATCCACGGCGGCGGCAGGCGCAGCAGGCGGAACAACGCGCCTGGCTCGGGCGCCAGCAGGCGCTGCAGGCGCACCAGCACGCGGCGCAGTTTGCCCAGGTCGGCGCGCCGGTTGTGCAGCCGGCCCACCAGAAACTTGTCTTCGATCACGTCCACCTGCACCGTGGCGTCGCGCACGATGCGGACCAGCACGTCGCCCTGTTCATGCAGCAAAGTGTTCAGGAAGGCGACGGAGGAGGCCAGTGGTTTGCCGTTCTTCACGGCGGCCCGCATGCGGTCTATGGAGCGCAGGGGGTGCGAGCGGGCGCTCAGCGCCAGGTGCGGGCCGACGTTAAGCCACAGCGTGGCGATCTCGGCGGGGTCGAAGGCGAACTCGTAGGCCACGTCGTTGACCACCGCGATCAGGTTGTCGTGCGCGTCCTCGATGCGGGTGGAGCGGGAACCCTCGTGCAGGGCTTCAAAGAACTCGGGCACCACGTCCAGCTGCTTGTGGATGCAGGCCTCGGCGGCGGCGTCGCTCAGGTTGAAGTGCAGCCAGACGAAGTCTGACTGGCCCTTGGGCTGCTCGCTGCGCAGCCAGGCGCTGGCCTGGGCCAGATCGACCGGCGTGCCGGGCGCACCGTTTTCAAACAGGTAGCCGCACAGCAGCCCGTTCTTGTCGGAACCGTAGGTAATGTCCATCCGTCGCCAAGCTAAAGGGCCGAGTGTCTGGCGTTTGTGTGACAGTGATGTGACTTTTGTATGAAACGGCGCGCGCCCAGGCGGCCAGGCGGTGCCATGGCGCGTCGTCTCAGATCACATCAGCGGTGCAAAGCGCCAGCGTGGCATTTAGAAAATGTGGGCAAACAGCCAGTACAAGGAGCCCGACAGCAGGATGGACGCGGGCAGTGTCAGCACCCAGGCCATCAGCAGGTTGCGGATGGTGGACATCTGCAGGCCCGATTTGTTGGCCGCCATGGTGCCAGCCACGCCGGACGACAGCACATGCGTGGTGGACACCGGCAGGCCGTACATATCGGCCGCGCCGATGGTCAGCATGGCGACCAGCTCGGCGGATGCGCCTTGGGCGTAGGTCAGGTGGGTCTTGCCGATCTTCTCGCCCACGGTGACGACGATGCGCTTCCAGCCCACCATGGTGCCCAGGCCGAGTGCGATGGCCACAGCCACCTTGACCCACAGCGGGATGAACTTGGTGGCGTCGTCGATGCGGCCTTTGAAGGCTTTCAGATTGGTCTTGGCGTCGGGGCTCAGGTGCGCGGCTTCGGATTTGTCAAGGAAGCGGATGGCTTCGGACGCCAAATACATGTCGTTGCGCATATTGCCCACGGCGGCGGCGGGCACCTTGGCCAGCGTGCCGTGCTCCTTCACCTGCGTGCCGATGTCGCCCACCACCACGCTCAGCGCGGGCACCACCTCGGGTGTGAACTCCTTGGTGCGCAGGTAGGTGGTCAATGTTTCACGTGGATCAATGGGTGCCACTACCGTATTGGTGCTACCCAGCGACTGCTGCGTGACCTGGGCCATGGCGGCGAACTGGACCACCTGGTCGGCGGGCATGGCGCGGTTCAGCGCGTAGGCCATGGGCACGGTGCCCACCAGGATTAGCATGATCAGGCCCATGCCTTTTTGGCCGTCGTTGGAGCCGTGGGCGAAGGACACGCCGGTGCAGGTCAGCACCAGCAGGCTGCGTATCCACCAGGGTGGTGGCTTGTTGCCTTTGGGTTCGGCATACAGCTCTTTATTCTTCACCAGGGCGCGCAGGGCCAGCAGCAGCAGGGCGGCGCAGCCAAAGCCTACCAGGGGCGACAGCAGCAGCGAATAACCGATCTTGGTGGCCTGGGCCCAGTCCACGCCGCTGGTGCCGTCACGGCCGTGCATCAGCGCGTTGGCAATGCCCACGCCCAGGATGGAGCCGATTAGCGTGTGCGAGCTGGATGCGGGCAGCCCCAGCCACCAGGTGCCCAGGTTCCACAGAATGGCGGCGATCAGCAGGGCGAACACCATGGCAAAGCCGGCGCTGGAGCCCACATGCAGTATCAGCTCTACCGGCAGCAGCGAGATGATGCCGAAGGCCACCGCGCCGCTGGACAGCAGCACGCCCAGGAAGTTGAAGAAGCCCGACCACATCACCGCCACATTCGGCGGCAGGGAATGGGTGTAGATCACCGTGGCTACGGCGTTGGCAGTGTCGTGAAAGCCGTTAACGAACTCGAAGCCCAGCGCGATCAGCAGGGCCACGCCCAGCAGCAAATAGGGCAGCCAGGTGGTGGCCACGGCGCCGGCATCCTGCACATCGCTGACCAGGCTGTAGCCGCTGAACAGCAGGCCTGCAGCCAGCAGCCCGATGAATACGATGGCCGTCATGGGTCCGCTTTTGCGGTCCAGTTGCGGCCGTGAGGTGGGTTGGGGGTGTGCCGGCTTGAAGGGCGCGGCTGCCGAGCTTGCGGTGTTCATGGAAAGAGCCTCTTATGGGTATAAATTCCCGCAAGTGTCTTTCTGGGCGGTGACAGCGCTATGACAAGCCCGCCCTGGGCGTTAGTGGAGAAATGAGGCTGTAGCGCAGGTACTATCTGCGCTGGCAGCTATAAATTCAGTAGCGTATCAGTGCGCGGCCTTGCCAGGACGCAGGCGCTGCACCAGCGTCACGCCGGCCAGTACCAGCGCGCCGGCCAGCACGCCGGTAATGCCGTCCGCCAGCAAGGGCAGCAGGGTGGCCGCACCGGGCACGGCGGCCAGTTGCTGGGTAGCGGCCTCCACCCAGTGGTGCAACACGGGCAGGCCGTGGGTCAGAATGCCGCCGCCCACCAGGAACATGGCGGCCGTGCCGACGACCGACAAGGCCTTCATCATCCACGGCGCGAACACCAGAATGCCCCGGCCCAGACGTTGCTGCCAGGCGCTAGCCTGCTGGGTGAGGTACAGGCCGCCGTCGTCCAGCTTCACGATGCCGGCCACCAGGCCGTACACGCCGATGGTCATCACGATGGCGATGGTACTCAGCACCGTCAGCTGGGTGCTGAAGCCGCTGGTCTGCACCGTGCCCAGGGTGATGGCGATGATCTCGGCGGAGAGGATGAAGTCGGTACGCACCGCGCCCTGGATCTTGTCCTTCTCCAGCGCCACCAGGTCCACCTTCGGGTCGGCCACGGCGGCTGCCAGGGCCTGGTGCTGGGCGGCGTCCTCGTCCGGGCTGTGCAGGTATTTGTGCGCCAGTTTTTCAAAACCTTCAAAGCACAGGTAGGCGCCGCCCACCATCAGCAGCGGAGTTACGGCCCAGGGTGCGAAGGCGCTGATGGCCAGCGCCGCCGGAACCAGGATCAGCTTGTTGCGCAGCGAGCCCTTGAACACCGCCCACACCACCGGCAGCTCGCGTTCGGCCTTGACGCCCGCCACCTGCTGCGCGTTCAGCGCCAGGTCGTCGCCCAGCACGCCGGTGGTCTTCTTGGCTGCGACCTTGGTCAGCAGGGCCACGTCGTCCAGGATGGAGGCAATATCGTCAATCAACACAAACAGGCTAGAGGCCATGGGGCAGGGTCTTTTCAGGTAAGGAGTTGCGACAGATTGTCGCCGGGGCGGCGCAGCGGCTACCGGAGTGTGGCGGAAGATTTAAAGGAAAAAGGCCGCTGGCGCAGAAACTACCTGCGCAGGTAGCTACTAAATAAATAGCAAAATGCCTTGGCCCGTGTAAGGTTTACTTGGCGCGGCCTTTGGTGGCGCGGTCGTACTTGTGCCAGTAGGTGAAGGCGTCTTCATGCACTTCGATGTCCACCTCCATCACCCGCGCCTGCAGCCGTTCCTGCACGTCGCTCACGCCCTGGTTGTAAACCAGCGGCCCGATCTCTTCGAGGAAGAAGCCCAGCAGGGCGCCAGCAGCGACGTTGCCAATCTTTTCCTCCATGTTCTGCTGGAAGTAGCGCTCGATGGACGCGATGGCTTGGGTGCGGGCTTCTTTGGGGATGGTGATGGGCATGGGAGCAGTCGGGGTGTGGGGAATCGGGCACAGGGGGGCAAAAACGGCCCAGCCCACTAAAATATACAACCCCCCAGCTTTGTACCCCGCACGACGCGCCGACGCGCCCGTGCATGGACCAGTGGGCGCTTGAACCGATAGAGGAATGCGTATGTTGTACCCCCAGGAATTTGATGTGATCGTGGTTGGCGGCGGCCATGCCGGCACCGAGGCCGCGCTGGCCGCTGCGCGCATGGGCAGCAAAACCTTGCTGCTGACGCACAACATTGAGACCCTGGGCCAGATGAGCTGCAACCCGTCCATCGGCGGCATTGGCAAGGGCCACCTGGTGAAAGAGGTGGACGCACTCGGCGGCGCGATGGCCTTGGCGACCGACGAGGGTGGCATCCAGTTCCGTATCCTCAATTCCAGCAAGGGCCCGGCCGTGCGCGCCACCCGCGCCCAGGCCGACCGGGTTTTGTACAAAGCGGCGATCCGCCGCATGCTAGAGAACCAGCCCAACCTGTGGCTGTTCCAGCAGGCTGTGGATGATTTGATGGTGGAGGGTGACCGCGTGGTCGGCGCCGTTACCCAGGTGGGCATCCGCTTTCGCAGCCGCACCGTGGTGCTGACGGCGGGCACCTTCCTGGACGGCAAGATCCACGTCGGCCTGAACAACTACGCCGCTGGCCGTGCGGGCGACCCGCCGGCGGTGTCGCTGAGCGCGCGCCTGAAGGAGTTGAAGCTGCCGCAAGCCCGCCTGAAAACCGGCACGCCGCCGCGCATTGATGGCCGCAGCATCGACTACAGCAAACTGGCTGAGCAGCCTGGCGACGGCACGCCGGGCGGGGTAGGGGATCAGATTCCGGTGTTCAGCTTCATGGGCAAGCGCTCCATGCACCCAGCACAAATGCCGTGCTGGATCACGCATACGAATGCCCGTACGCACGAGATCATCCGCTCTGGCTTCGACCGCAGCCCCATGTTCACCGGCAAGATCGAGGGCGTGGGCCCGCGCTATTGCCCCAGTGTGGAAGACAAGATCAACCGCTTTGCCGATAAAGAAAGCCACCAGATCTTCCTGGAGCCCGAAGGCCTGACTACGCATGAGATCTACCCCAACGGCATCTCCACCAGCCTGCCGTTCGACGTGCAGTACGACCTGGTGCGCTCCATGGTGGGGCTGGAAAACGCCCACATCCTGCGCCCTGGCTACGCCATTGAATACGACTACTTTGACCCGCGCAGCCTGAAGAGCAGCTTCGAGACGCGGCAGATCGGCGGCCTGTTCTTCGCCGGTCAGATCAACGGCACCACCGGATACGAAGAGGCGGCGGCGCAAGGCCTATTCGCCGGTATCAACGCCGCGCTGCAATGCCGGGGTGAAGCCAGTTGGCTGCCAGGCCGCGACCAGGCCTACCTGGGTGTGCTGGTGGACGACCTGATCACCAAGGGCGTGACCGAGCCCTATCGTATGTTTACCAGCCGCGCGGAGTTCCGCCTGCAGCTGCGCGAGGACAACGCCGACATGCGCCTGACCGAAGCCGGCCGCCAAATGGGCTTGGTGGATGATGCGCGCTGGGAGTCGTTTAACCGCAAGCGCGATGCTGTTTCACGTGAAACAGAACGCCTGCGTGGTTTGTGGATCAGCCCCAAGAATCTGGCGGCAACCGAGTCAGAGCGGGTGCTGGGCAAGGCGATAGAACACGAATACAGCCTGGCTGAATTGCTGCGCCGCCCCGATGTGAGCTACGGCCAGCTGATGACCCTGGCCGGTGGCAAGTTTGATGTGGAGGAGTTCTCTGCTACTGTTTCACGTGAAACGGCCGAGGCAGACTTTGTGGCCTCCGTGCTGGAGCAGGTGGACATCAACGCCAAATACTCGGGCTACATCGAACGCCAGAAGTCCGAGATCGACCGCGCTGCGCACTACGAACACCTGAAGATTCCCGCCGACCTGGACTACCTGGCGGTGACCGCATTGAGCTTTGAAGTGCGGCAAACTTTGAACAAGCACCGCCCCGAAACCTTGGGCCTGGCCTCGCGCATGACCGGCGTGACGCCCGCTGCGATTTCGCTGCTGCTGGTGCACCTGAAAAAAATGGGCTGGAAGGACCGGCCCACCACCACCGCCGTTGCCACCACAGAGGAAACCGTTTCGTGAGCGACCGTTTACAGATACTGACGACCAGCGCCGAAAAGCTTGGCTTGGCCCTCTCGGTCGAACAATGCCAAACCCTGCTGCGCTACCTGGACCTGATCCTGAAGTGGAACAAGGTCTACAACCTGACGGCGCTGCGCGACCCAGCCGAGGCCTTGACCCACCATTTGATCGACAGCCTGTCTGCCGTGCCGCCGTTGCAAAGGCATTTGGCTACGCTAGGGCAGGGCGCGCGTCTGCTCGACGTGGGCTCGGGCGGTGGCCTGCCGGGCGTGGTGTTTGCCATCTGCTGCCCTGAACTGAGTGTCAGCTGTGTGGACACAGTGGGCAAGAAGGCGGCCTTTGTGCAGCAGGTGGCGCTGGAGCTGAAGCTGCGCAATCTGCGCGGCGTGCATGCGCGGGTAGAGAGCCTGACCGATACCTACGAGGTGGTGAGCTCGCGCGCCTTTGCCTCGCTGCTGGACTTCACCACCTGGTCGCAGGCTGCGCTGGCCGAGCAGGGCGTGTGGCTGGCCATGAAGGGCAAACACCCCGATGCCGAACTGGCCGCGCTGCCCGCCACGGTCGAAGTGTTTCACGTGGAACCACTATCTGTGCCCGGCCTGGACGCCGAGCGCTGCATTGTCTGGATGAAGCGGAAATAGCCCTCGCTTAAACTCGGCGTTCACTCCGAGGATTTCCACCATGTTTGGCATTGCAAACTACGGCGCATTTGTCGCTGCCATCATCGTTTTCCTGCTGATTCCCGGCCCCGGCAATCTGGCCTTGATCACCTCCACCAGCAAGGGCGGCATCCGTGGCGGCCTGGCGGCCACCCTGGGCGTGATCCTGGGTGACCAGGTTCTAATGTGGACAGCGGTGGCCGGTGTGGCTGCTTTGTTGGCCAGTTACCCGGTGGCGTTTGCGGCAGTGCAGTGGCTGGGCGCTGCCTACCTGGCCTACCTGGGCGCCAAGATGCTGCTGGCCAAGCCGGGCGACGCGCCCATTTTGAATATTCGCCCATCGCACTTCCTGCGCCAGGCCCTGATGATTACTTTGCTGAACCCCAAGGCCATCGTGTTCTATATGGCTTTCTTCCCGCTGTTTGTGGACCCGGTGCACCACCAAGGTTTGTTGACCTTCGCGGTGATGGCGCTGACGATTGCTGCGCTGACCTTTGTGTACGGCCTGATCGCCACCCTGTTGACCCATTTTCTGGCCGAGCGCATGCGTGCGAACCCGGTCGTGTCCCGCGCGCTGAACAAGCTGGCGGGTGTTTTCCTGATTGGCTTCGGCGTCAAGCTGGCCCTGTCGAAATAAGTTAAGTAAGCGCTGAAAGTTTCCATGGCTAAAGTATTTTGTGTAGCGAACCAAAAGGGTGGAGTGGGCAAGACCACCACTACCGTCAATCTGGCGGCCGGCCTGGCCAAGGTCGGCCAGCGTGTCTTGATGATCGACCTGGACCCGCAGGGCAACGCCACCATGGGCTCGGGCGTGGACAAGCGCACGCTGGAGCTCACGGTGTACGACGTGCTGCTGGAGTCGGCCACGATTTCCGAGGCGCGGGTCAAGTCCGAGAAATGCGGCTACGACGTGCTCGGCTCCAGCCGCGAACTCAGCGGTGCCGAGGTGGAACTGGTGGCCATGGAGCGGCGCGAAAAGCGCTTGCACGCGGCCGTCGAGGCGGTGGCTGCGGACTACGACTTTGTGCTGATCGATTGCCCGCCCAGCCTGTCCATGCTGACCCTGAACGGCCTGTGCGCCGCTAACGGTGTGATCGTGCCCATGCAGTGCGAATACTTTGCGCTGGAAGGTCTGACCGACCTGGTCAATACCATCAAGCAGGTGCATGCCAACCTGAACAAAGACCTGCAGATCATCGGCCTGCTGCGCGTGATGTTCGACCCGCGCATTACCTTGCAGCAGCAGGTGAGCGACCAGCTGAAGGCACACTTCGCTGACAAGGTGTTCAACAGTGTCATTCCGCGCAACGTCCGCCTGGCCGAAGCGCCCAGCTACGGCCTGCCGGGCGTGGTGTTCGACCCGTCCGCCAAGGGCAGTGTGGCCTACATCGAGTTTGCCGAAGAGATGGTCCTGCGCATTAAAACCATGTAATAAATAGGCTGCTTGCGCAGGATTTACCTGCGCAAGCAGCTACTAAATCAATAGCAAATGACATCAGCACGCGTACTCTTGCTTCCCGGCTGGCAAAATTCCGGCCCCGGCCATTGGCAAACCCTGTGGGAAACCCAGTTCGGCGACCTGCGGGTCGAACAGCACGACTGGATGCAGCCCCTGCGTGGCGACTGGATCACCCGCCTGGAAGAGGTGGTGCAGCAACAAGACGGCCCGGTACTGCTGGCAGCGCACAGCCTGGGCTGCCATTTGGTGGCGGCCTGGGCGGCGGTGTCGCGTAGCACCGCGAAAGTGCAGGGCGCTTTGCTGGTGGCGCCGCCCGATGTGGAGCAGCCCAACTTTCCACCACAGCTGCACCGTTGGGCCGTGCCGGTGTTGACTGCGTTGCCGTTTCCGTCCGCTCTGGCGGCATCCACCGACGACCCCTATTGCAGCTTTGACGCGGCGGCCCAGTTTGCCGCGCACTGGGGTGCGTCGCTGCACAACCTGGGCGCGCGCGGCCATATCAATGCCGAATCCGGCCTGGGCGACTGGCCGCAGGGCAGGGCGCTGTTAATGAATCAAAAATAGAAAGCACACGAACATGGCAACTCCTAAACGCAAAGGCCTGGGCATGGGCTTGGACGCCCTGCTCGGCCCCAAGGTGCAAGACCCCGTGCCGCAAGAGGCCGGCCTGCCCACCGAGCTGCTGCTGACAGAGATGGTCGCCGGCCAGTACCAGCCACGCACCCGCATGGACGAGGGCGCGCTGTACGAGCTGGCCGAGAGCATCAAGGCCCAGGGCATCATGCAGCCCATTCTGGTACGGCGCCTGCACAGCGGTGAGAACGCCGGCAAGTACGAAATCATCGCCGGTGAGCGCCGCTTCCGGGCTGCCCGCTTGGCCGGGCTGGACCGCGTGCCGGTGCTGGTGCGCGATGTGCCGGACGAGTCGGCGGCTGCCATGGCGCTGATCGAAAACATCCAGCGCGAAGACCTGAACCCGCTGGAAGAGGCCCAGGGCCTGCAGCGCCTGGTGAAGGAATTCGGCCTGACGCATGAGTTGGCCGCCCAGGCCGTGGGCCGCTCGCGCAGCGCCGCCAGCAACCTGCTGCGCCTGCTGAACCTGGCCGACCCGGTGCAGACCATGTTGATGGCCGGTGACCTGGACATGGGCCACGCCCGCGCCCTGCTGTCGCTGGACCGGGCCACACAGATCACGGCCGCCAGCCAGATCGCTGCCAAGAAGATGTCGGTGCGCGAGGCCGAGGGCCTGGTCAAGAAGCTCAGCGCCGAGTTTTCGCTGACCGCCTCGCCCAAGGCCAAGAAAGAGAAGTCGCGCGACCTGAAGCGGGTGGAAGAAGAGCTCTCCGACCTGCTCATGGCCGAGGTCGAAATCCAGATCAAGAAGCGCGTCAAGCGCCACGGCAAGATCGAGGAAATGGGCGAGATCGTGGTGCAGTTCGGCTCGCTGGACGAGCTCAACGGCCTGATCGAAAAGTTGTCGCGCAGCGCAGCGCGCTAAGCCGGCTCGCTCCCCTTGCAACGCCTGCCCTGGCCCCTGCCTGCGCTGCTGGCCTGGGGCGGCGCCTGGGCGGCTTTTACCGTACTGCAGCAGCTGGGCTGGTCCGGTATGGCGGCCTTGCTGTTGGCCACCGCCGGCGGTGCAATCTGTAGCCTATGGGGTGCGACCTGGTGGCGGCGTGGATTGATTGGCGCCGGCTTCCCGCTGTCGCTGGCCTTGTCGGGCACCGTGGCCTTGCCGGCCTGGGCCTGGCTGCTGCCCCTGGCCTTGCTGCTGCTGGTCTACCCCCTGAATGCCTGGCGCGACGCGCCGCTGTTTCCCACCCCTGCACGGGCTTTGCAAGGCCTGGCCGAGGTCGTGCCTCTGCCCAAGGGCGCGCTGGTGCTGGATGCCGGTTGCGGCCTGGGCCATGGCCTGCAGGCGCTGCGCCTAGCCTACCCGCAGGCGCGCTTGCAGGGCCTGGAATGGAGTTGGCCGCTGCGCGCCCTGTGCGCCCTGCGCTGCCCCTGGGCCCGGGTGCGCAGGGGTGATATCTGGCGCGCCGACTGGGCGCCGTACGCCATGGTGTATTTGTTCCAGCGCCCCGAAAGCATGGCCCGCGCCTGGGACAAGGCCCGTGCGCAGCAGCAGCCCGGCAGCTGGCTGGTCAGCCTGGAATTTGAGGTGCCTAGCGTGCGCGCCACTGGTCGCCTGCAGGCCCCGGATGGACGGCCCGTGTGGCTGTACCGGGTGCCGCCGCCTGCGTAAGTACGCCATTCCTTACCCCAAATGGAGGACGCCGGGTGGCTGTGCTGCCGGTAGAATTCTGCGGCCGATCTTTACAAGATAGACGGTTTTCTTCACAAAAATATCTTGTGAAGGGCCCTGTTGGGTGATTCCTCTGAGGTCGTAGGCACTGGGCTTTATGCGAAGTGCGTGCAGACGAAAGACGGTGGCCGCCTTCCGGGCTGTTTAGCTCCAACCACTAGGAAAATAATGATATTTCGCACTCGCGGATTGACGGCACTGGCATTTGCTTTGGCCCTGGCAGGTTGCGCAAACATGCAGAGTCACGATAAGAAGACGGCCGATATCGACGCCGCATCCCGCACAGGCGGTCTGCCTGCTGCGATTGCCCAGCTCGAATCCACCGCCAAGACCGAAGAGGAAAAAACGGCCCTGCTCTACAACCTGGAGCGCGGCGAGCTGCTGCGCATGAACCGCCAGTACCCCGACAGCATTAACGCATTCTTGCTGGCTGACATCCAGGTGAACAACTGGGAAGAGGCCGCCAAGACCAATCCGCAAAAACTCCTGGGCAGCGCAGGCGCCGCTCTTATCAGTGAGCGCCTGAAGGTGTACGAAGGCCAGGACTATGAAAAAGTCTGGCTCACTACCCGCCTAGCGCTTAACCGTGTTGCCGTCGGTGATTTTGAGAATGCCCGCGTGGATATCAAGCGCACCCACGAGCGGGAAGCGGTAATTGCTGAATTCCGCGCCAAGGAAACTGTGGCAGCAGAAGAAGAAGCCAAGACCAAGGGCGTGACCAGTCAAAGCAAAGAGCTAAACGGTTACCCCGTAGAAAGCCTGAACGACCCCGAAGTGCTGGCCCTGAAAAACGGCTACCAAAATGCATTGAGCCATTACCTGGCTGGCTTTTTGTACGAAGCTATGAACGAGTCGGGTCTGGCTGCCCCAGGCTACCGCAAGGCGATTGAGCTCAAGCCCAACACTGCAGTACTGGAAGAAGGGCTGCGCGGTCTGGACGCTCGCACCAGCTTCACCCAGCGTCGGCGCCAAAAGATGACCGACGTGTTGTTTGTCGTAGAGGCAGGCAACGCACCGGCCCGCAAACCGAAGGCGTTCACCGTGCCTGTTCCGCTGGGCGGCTCCATCGGCACGGTCAGCATTTCCTACCCGGTGATCGAACCCTCCAACGACCCGCTGCTCACAACCCTCACTGTTTCCGGCAACGCATTCAAGCTTGAAAAAGTAGTAGACGTGAATGTCATGGCACGCCGTGCCCTGAAGGATGAAATGCCGGGCATGGTATTGCGTGGTTTTACCCGCGCCGTAGTCAAGGGCGTGGCGCAAGACCAGTTGCAAAAGCACGCAGGCGTATTTGGCTCGATCATTGGTTCATTGGGTTCTGCTCTGACAGAGCAGGCAGATGACCGTATGTGGCGCATGCTGCCGGGCCGTGTGTATGTGGCACGGGGTTATTTGCCACCCGGCGAACACAAGGTGGTGGTCGACGGCCGAGACTACAACGTGACTATCCAGGTGGACGGCCAGTACGCCCTTGTACCTCTGCGCTTCTACGAGAATAGCGCCCTCCAAGGCGATGTGGGCATGTTTGGCAAGCTGCCTGCTGTAGCCCCAGCACCCGAACCCGTGGCGCCTTCGGCCGCCGTTAAACCAGTAGCCAAGCCTACCGCCAAAGCACCGGCCAAGTCCGTGACCAAGAAGCTGGTTGAAGAAACCAAATAAGCCCGTTTTCAAAGGATTCTTCCATGATCAAACATTCTTTTACCCTCTGTGCTTTGTGCTTGGCTTTGGCCGTACAGGCCCAAACCCAAGACCCCGGCACGCCCGCAGCGGTAGCCGCTAAAGTCGCGTTGCGCGGCGAAGCCCAAGGTGTGCGCGTCAGCGAAATGCGCATCACCCGACCAAATGACATCCTGGTCGTGCAAGCCGATCTGGCCAATAGCGAGCGCGGTGACCGTACTGTGTTTTACCGTTTTCGCTGGCTGGACAACGTGGGCAACCAGGTTGGCGACGGCGAATCCTGGAAGCAACTGGGCGTGTTGGGCAAGGGCCAACAAACCGTTAAGAGCGTAGCTCCTTCGGGCGCCGCTACCGATTTCCGTTTGGAAATGAACGTCGAAAAGTAATCCCTTCAGTTGCGCTTGCCGCTCTCGCGGACGGCGCCACTATGGTCGGTTCCGAGCATCGTCCTGCGCGGGGCTGCCAGATCGAGAAGTAACCCGTTTAAGAAAGATTTGATATGCAAACACGTAGTCTTCTGTCCCTCAGCGTACTGGCCAGCGTACTGGTTTTAAGCGCTTGCCAGACCCAGGTGTCCTCTCCTGTTGTGCGTTTTGACCGCCAGGTCAACTACGGGGATGCCAAAGCCGTCGAGTTGGTGACCAACGAATTTGGCTCTACTGACCTGCAGATGATTGCGGAAAAAATGACCGGTGGCTTGCTGGAAACGGGCATTTTTCAGGGACGCCCTACGGTCACTATTTCGACCGTTAAGAACAAGACCAGCGAATACATTGACACCACGAACGTGATGAACTCCATCCAGACCACGCTGGTCAAGTCGGGAAAGGTGCGTTTCACCCGTTCCATCAACGAAATGCAGGCTGGCGTAGATGAATTGCAGCGCCAAAACCAGAGCGGCCTGTACAAACAAGGCACTACCGCCAAGGTCGGCCAGATGACAGCCGCCAAGTACAGCCTGGAAGGCGAGCTGACCAGCATCGTCAAGCAAAACGCCAACACGAAGGACGTGTTCTACAAGTTCACCCTGAAGATGTTCGACGTGCAAGAAGGCACGATCGAATGGCAGGACGAAAAAGAAATTCGCAAGACCAGCAAGCGTTAAGGAGTCCCGCATGCAACGTCGTACCGTTCTCTCCGCCACCGTATTGGCGCTCGCTCTGGTGGCTAACGTCCAGGCCCAGAACGCCCCCAAGATTGCTGTGACCGATCTAGCCTATACCCAGGCCGTGTCGCAGTATTTTGAAGCTGGCACCTACCAGTCCAGCAGCCAACTCAATGCCAACCGCAACAGCATTTCGGCATCTGAGCAGTCCAGCGGCACTTACGTGGCTGGCCGCTACAGCTACATGGAGCAGCGTGAGTTGGGCTCTTTCACCAACGACATCAAGGGCGCCTTGCTGCGCGGTACGGTGTTCCATGTTGTTCAGGGCAAGGGCTTCGACGCTGGTGCACCGCAGCCCACCAAGGCCGAGCAGGTACTGAACCAACTCAAGACCGGCAAGGTGGCCACCCCCGTTCGCCAACCCGAGGTCAAGGACATCATTGCGCGCATCCGCAAGGGTGAATTCAACGGCGCCGATTACGTGCTGTTCGGCACCCTCTCTAGCGCGGAGTTTCGTGACACCCTGTCACCACTGCAAGGCACCAGTAGCGCCAGCTACCAGTTCAGCCTGGACATCCTGGCTGATTTCTCGTTGATCAACACCAAGACCTTCGAGATCAAGTCGTCCTTTTCGGCGCAGGGCGCGGGCAACGACACCAAGCTGCTGTCCAACCGCGGTGACGTGGTGCCGCCGAACCGTGCCAAGGTCATGCGTGAAACCTCGCAGACCCTTGCCGCCAACGTCTACGAACAGCTGGTGGACCAGCTTGGCCTGAGCGACCCCAACATGGCCCGTGGCGTGCGTCAGCCAATGCAGCAGGGCCAGCCTTTGCAGATGCAGCCGCAAGTGCAACCCCAACCCCAGGCCATCATCTTGAAGTGATGTTGCGCCCGTGCATACGTGCCGCCTTGGCGGCAGGTTTGCTCCATGTGTTGGTGGGGGGCTGCGTGCAAGCGCAGCCCCTTTTTGCGTCTGGCGCTTTGCCAGGTGCATCTGCCGCCAGTCCGGTGCCCACACTGCAGCGCGAAGCACTGCAGCCGCCGTTGCGCTTTCGCGTAATCGTGTTGCCGGGCTCGGGCTGTTCCGGTATGGCGCCGGTGGCGGTGCGCTACTTTGCGGGTCTGCTGCACGCCCAGGTCCTGGTGCTGCACAAACCGGGTACCGATCTGCAGGCAGGGCTTATGCCCACCGAATGTCCAGACGGTTTTGTTCGGCGCGACAGCTTGGCCCGCTGGCAGGCGCATGCCAGCGCGGCCCTGCGCGCCGATGCCCTGGCCCGCGCCGGCCTGGAGCCGCTGCCTACCGTGCTGGTCGGTATTTCCGAAGGCGCTGAACTGCTGCCCGGCCTGGCGGCCGAGGTGCCCCACCTGGCGGGCCTGGTGCTGCTATCGGGCTCCGGGCTCGACCCGCTGGAGGCCGGGGCGATGCAAGCCCAGCGTCTGGGCCAGCTGCCCGCCTGGCAGGTACTTGACGCAGCCCAGCGCTCTGATGCGCCGGACAGCGATATTGTTCAGGGCCGCAGCCTGCGCTACTGGCGTGACCTTTGGCGCTGGCGCGTCACCCGTCCTCTGCTGGAGTCGCCCTGGCCCATTCTGCAGGCCTGGGGCGACGCCGACGCCCTAGTGCCCCCACTGGCCTACCAAAGCTTTGCCGAACGCGCACAGGGCCGTTCTGTTCCTTTCTGCACGTTGCGCATCTCCGGTGCTGACCATGGCCTGCAGCAGTCCGGCGCAGACGGCGTGCAGCGGCTGTGGGCCTGGCTGGAGAACTGGGCCCGCGCGCCGGCCCAGGGCCTATGCGGCGTGGCCTCGCCCTGAGCGCGGGTCGTGCAAGAGAATGCTATTGAAATCGTAGCTGCCTGTGCAGGCGCCACCTGCGGAAAAGCCCTAAAAGGCTTAAATTCTAAAAATCTTCCCCGGGTTCAAAATATTCAGCGGGTCCAGCGCCTGTTTGATGGCGCGCATCATGGCCACGGCACCGGCGCCGGTCTCGTTCACCAGGAAGTCCATCTTGTGCAGGCCCACGCCGTGTTCGCCGGTGCAGGTGCCGTCCAGCGCCAGCGCGCGGTGCACTAGCGCGTGGTTGAGTTGCTCGGCCTTCTCGCGCTCCTCGGCGCTGTCGGGGTCGATCAGGTAGCCAAAGTGGAAGTTGCCGTCGCCCACGTGGCCGACCAGAAAGTAGGGGATGCCGGAGGCGTCGGCCTCGGTAATCGAATCTAGCAAGCAATCGGCCAGGCGCGAGATGGGTACGCAGGTGTCGGTAGAGATGGCTTTGCAGCCCGGGCGTGACTGCACGGCGGCAAAGTAGGCGTTGTGCCGCGCCGTCCACAGGCGGGTGCGCTCCTCGGGCGTGCTGGCCCATTCGAATGCCTGGCCACCAAAGTCGGAGGCAATCTCCTGCACCAGCTCGGCCTGCTCTTTCACGCCGGTGGGCGAGCCGTGGAACTCCATCAGCAGCAGGGGTTCCTCGCGCAGGCCCAGTTTGGAATGGGCGTTGACCATGCGCACGGTATTCGCGTCGATCAGCTCCACCCGCGCAATCGGCACGCCCAGCTGGATCACCTGGATGGTGCTGCGCACGGCGGCCTCGATGCTGGGGAAGGAGCAGATGGCAGCCGATATCGCCTCGGGCAGCGGATAGATCTTCAGCGTGACCGAGGTGATCACGCCCAGCGTGCCCTCGCTGCCCACCATCAGCCGCGTCAGGTCGTAGCCCGCGCTGGACTTTTTGGCGCGCGTGCCGGTGTGGATGACTTCGCCGCTGGCGGTGACCACTTCGAGCGCCAGCACGTTCTCGCGCATGGTGCCGTAACGCACGGCGTTGGTGCCGCTGGCGCGGGTGGCGCACATGCCGCCAATGGAGGCGTCGGCTCCGGGGTCGATGGGGAAGAACAGGCCGGTGTCTTTGATGGCCTCGTTCAGTTGCTTGCGCGTCACGCCGGGCTGCACGGTCACCGTCAGGTCTTCGGCGTTGACGCTGAGGATGGCGTTCATGCGGCCCACATCCAGGCTGATGCCGCCTTGCACCGCCAGCAAATGGCCTTCCAGTGACGAGCCCACGCCGAACGGGATGATGGGCGTGGCATGGGCAGCGGCCAGCCGCACCGCGTCGGCCACATCGGCCGTGCTTTCTGCAAACACCACAGCGGTAGGCGGCGGCACGGCAAAGGCGGATTCATCGCGCCCATGGTGCTCGCGCACGGCCAGCGCGGTGCTGAACTGCGCGCCGAAGCGGGTGTGCAGGGCCTCGACCAGGGCCGGCGGCACCTCGCGGATGGCCAGGGTGGGCAGCAGGTGCTGGGCGGCGGTGGGGGCGTTCATGGGGTCTCTCCGGTTATCGACAGATCACAGACAATTCTGCCTCCATTCACTAGGTTCACAAGGAGCAGCGCCATGGCTAACCGCCTCACACAAATTGCCACCCGCACCGGCGACAACGGCACCACCGGCCTGGGCGACAACACCCGTGTCTCCAAGAACAGCCTGCGCGTGCACGCCATGGGCGACGTGGACGAGCTGAATAGCCACATCGGCCTGCTGCTGTGCGAGCCCGTGCCCGAGGGCGTGCGCGCATTGCTGGTCGAGGTGCAGCACCAGTTGTTCAACCTGGGTGGCGAGCTGTCGATTCCGGGTTTTGAGCTGCTCAAACCCGACGCCGTACTGGCGCTGGACCAAGCCCTGGCCGAACACAACGCCACGCTGCCGCGCCTGGCCGAATTCATCCTGCCCGCCGGCACCCGCGCCGCGTCCCAAGCCCATGTGTGCCGCACCGTAGCCCGCCGCGCCGAGCGCACCGTGGTGGCGCTGGAGCAGCAAGACGCGCTGAAAGACACCCCCCGCCATTACCTGAACCGCCTGAGCGATCTGCTGTTCGTGCTGGCCCGGGTGCTGAACCGCGTGGACGGCGGGGATGATGTGTACTGGAAGAGCGAGCGCATGGCCCGCGTCAGCGAATAGCTATATTTTGTGTAGCTGCTTGCGCAGGTAAATCCTACGCTGCAGCCTTATTTGGGCTCCAATACAGCCACGGTGATGCGTGACACGCAGGTGGGCTTGCCAGCATCGTCCACCATGTCGATTTGCCACACCTGGGTGGTGCGGCCTATGTGTACCGGGCGGGCGGTGCCGGTGACCCAGCCGCTGGTCACGCCGCGCAGGTGGTTGGCGTTGATGTCCAGGCCCACGGCGCGGTGGCCGGGCGGGGCTGCGAACATGGCACCGCAGGAGCCCAGGGTTTCGGCCAGCACCACGCTAACGCCGCCGTGCAGCAGGCCGTAGGGCTGGCAGGTGCGTGAATCCACCGGCACACGGGCGCGCAGAAAGTCGTCGCCGACTTCCAGAAACTCAATGCCCAGGTGGGCGATGGCGGTGCCCAGGCCAGAGGCGCTGAGCGATTCGACGCTGACGGCTTGTTTCCAGATTGGCATATGCATGTCCCTACGGTAGCGGCCAGATGCAGGCCTTGGCTATAGTTGGGTGACATGGTAGCGGCTCGCACGGTGCATACGTTTTGGCACCGCGCGCCGCGCCGCTTCACCGAGTTCTGCACGTGTCTTCCGTCCCTTCCGCATCCTCTTCTTCTGCTGCCAATCTGCGCGGTATCGTCGCCATGGTGGTGGCCGTCGGCGCTTTTTCGATGATGGACGCGTCCATGAAATCGCTGACCGGTAGCTACCCGCCGCTGCAGGTGGCCTGCCTGCGCGGCCTGGCGGCCATGCCCCTGGTCTGCTTGTATGTGCTGTGGCGCAGGGAGTGGGGTGGTTTGCTGAAGGTGCGCTGGCCGCTGCATCTGCTGCGCACGGTGGTGGGGGTGACCATGCTGTCGTCGTTCGTCTACGGGCTGCGGACGCTGGGGCTGGCCGAGGCCTATGCCATCTTCTTCGTGGCGCCGATGCTGATCACCATGCTGTCCATCCCGGTGCTGAAGGAGCGGGTGCGGTCCAGCCACTGGCTGGCGATTGCGGGTGGGTTTTGTGGGGTGCTGGTGGCGCTGCGGCCCAGCCAGGGGGCCTTTTTGTCATGGGGTGCGCTGGCCGTGCTGGCGTCGGCCAGCTGCTACGCCATATCGGCCATTACCGGGCGCATTCTGAGCCGCACCGACTCCAGCGCCAGCCTGGTGTTCTGGGGTACCAGCGGGTTGGCCGTGGCCGGAGGTGCGTTGGCCTGGCCAGACTGGGTGGCGGTGCAGTCTGCGCATATTCCGCAGCTGGTGGTGATAGGCATCAGCGGATTTATCGGGCAGCTGGCGATCACCCAGGCTTTTCGCTCGGGCCAGGCTTCGGTAGTGGCGCCGTTCGAGTACACCGCGCTGGCCTGGGGCATCGTGCTGGACGGCCTGCTGTGGCAGACCCTGCCGCAGGCCCGCACCCTGCTGGGGGGGGCCATCATCATCGCCAGCGGCCTGTACCTGATACGCCAGGAGCGCTCCAAGGAGCTGGTGGTCGCGCCCTGAAGTTGGGGGGCGTTACGTCCCGGGGCTTAGCCCTCTGCTCTCGCTGCGGGGGAAATCCACCGGCAGGGGCTGTGGCCGCTCGCAGCTGCTGTGCAGCTTGTAGAACGTACCGTTGGTGGCAGATTCCAGGAGGCCGTGCATCAGCTCCAGGCTGTGCAGCGCCATTTCACCGCTGGCACGCGCGGCGCGCTGTTGGGTGATGGCATAGGCCATATCCACCAGCCCTATGCCGCGGCTATTTACGCGGTGGCTGGTTTCGGCGAACGGGTGCTGTACGGGAACCTCGGCCCAGTCTGGCAGGGACTGCGGGCGAGGCAGGCTCTTCCAGCGGTATTGTTTGGCGGTACGTAGCAATACCGGGCCGCCGAACAGATTGGGACCGTCTATCGGGTCGATGTCGCGCAGGCAGATCGTGCCTTTCGTGCCGTAGATCTCCATGCGCGGCAGCTCCGAATCCCAGACGTCGAAGCTGGCCAGCAGCGTGCCAATGGCGCCGCTGGCGAATTCCAGATTGCCCGTGATATGGGTGTCCACCTCGACCGGAAAGCTCTTGCCGCGCAGTGGCGCGCTTTCCACCGTGCGCGTAGCAAAGGTTTTCTTGGCCATGGCGGAGCAGCGCTTCACCGGTCCCAGCAGGGACAGCAGGGCCGTTACATAGTAGGGTCCGATGTCCAGCAGCGGTCCCCCGCCAGCTTGGTAGAAAAATTCCGGGCCCGGGTGGAACCACTCATGCCCATGGCTCACTACAAACGCGCTGGCGGCCGTGACCTCACCTATGGCGCCATCGTCAATCAGCTTGCGACAGGTCTGTAGGCGTGCACCCAGAAAGGTGTCGGGGGCAGAAGCCACCATCAGGCCGCGCTCGCGCGCAAGTGCCAGAACGGACTGGCCTTCTGCCAGGGTGGCGGCTAGCGGTTTCTCGGTGTAAACATGCTTGCCGGCCCGCAGCGCCGCCAGGCTGATCTCCGCATGCGCGGCGGGCAGCGTCAGGTTCAGGATGATGTCGATATCCGGGTCGGCGATCAGCTCCGCGGCGGAGGCATAGGGACGCGCAATTCCGTGCTGCTGGGCTTTTTGCCGGGCTTTTTCCAGGCTTCGGCCCGCGCAGGCCAGTACATGGACGATGGGGTACTGCTGCAGATTGCGTATGTAGACATCGCTGATGTCGCCAATGCCGATAACGCCCACGTTAAAGGTTTTCATGGCTGCTCCGGGGGGAGGGGGGTGGCAGGCAGATCCGTACGGCCCAGGTGGCGGGCCAGCACGGCCACCACCAGGTCGTGGTCTTCATACGAGGGCAGGCCGGACACGGCAATTGCGGCAATCACGCCCGTGCCTTGCACACGCACCGGGAAAGCACCGCCATGGACGGCGTAGTCCCCATCTGGCAGCGCGGCATCGGGCCAGGGGGTGCGTCCCTCGGCCTGCAACCGCAGCCGGACCAGGTAGGACGAGGCATGGCAGCGCAGGGCGACATTGCCTTTGCGGCGGGCCCAGTCCTCATTGTCGGGTGTGGCGCCTGGCAGTGCGGTGTAGAACAGCCGCCGAGAGGCACTGCGTATATCGATGGCCACTGGCGCCTGTTGCCGCGCGGCGGCAGCGCGTAGCGCCTGGCCTATGGCGTAGGCGGTTTCTTCGTCAAAGCTGGTGAATACCAGCGCCTGCTCTTGCTGTTGCAGTGCGGCTATGGCCTGTGGCCTGGTGCTGTCGTGGCTGGGCATGGGTCTTACATGGTGTGGAGTGCGTCGCTGCGGAACACCGCCTTGAAATCGCGGTAGCCGTGGAAGCCGAAGTGCTTGGCGAAGCGCACCACGGCCGAGGGTTGCACATTGCAGCTGCGCGCCAGATTGACGATTTTTTCGCTTCCTATGTGCTGAGGGTGCTGCTGCACATAGCGGGCAATGCTGCAGAGCTGCCGGCTCAGGTTGTCGCGCTCACGGCCAATGCAGGCCAGCAGGGGCGCGACGCCGTCCGGGCTGCGGGTCGGCGGCGTCGGCATTTCAGCCCCAGTATTTGTCGATGTAGCGCTGGATTTCCTTGCGCATGAAGCTTGATGAGTCGTCGGCTCGCTCGTCCCAGCCAAATACGCAACTGGACAGTACGCCATCAAAGCCGATATCGGCCAGAGTCTTGAAGAACAGGTCCCAATCGATTTCGCCCCGCCCCATGTCAAGGTGCTGATGTACACGTACTTTGGCCCCAGGGGGGTTCACCGTGTAGCGCATCGCCGACGAGGCCTTGTGATTGAAAGTATCAGCCACACGCACATGGGCTAGCACAGGGGATGCGGCACGCAGCATCGCCTCCATGTCGTCGCCATAGTAGAAGGTATGTGGCGCGATGTAAGAAATCTTGACCTGGGAAGAGCCGATGGAGCGCACTATATCGATAGCAGGAGCAATGGTCTCGATCCAGTCCTCGGGGTGAGGCTCTATGGATAGCACGATGCCCTCACGCTCGAAAATTGGGACCAGCTCGTCCATAGATCTCCAGAATGCCGCCTCGCAGGCCTCCGGTGTGTTGAAGCTTTGACCGGCTGAGCGTTCGGGCGATGCGCCGCGACCGAACTCCGAAATCATTGTGTCGCAATCCATTTCCACCGCTACCTGGATTGCCTTTTTCCAATAGCGCATCGCCGCCTGGCGCTCGTCTTCTAGTGGGCTGGACCAACGGTACATAGGCTGCAGCGTAGCCAGCTTCACACCGTGGTCCTTGAGTGCACCTTTGAACTCCTGGATCCGCTCTGGGTACACACGGGGTTGGGCCCACCATTCAAGGAAGTCGGACCGCGGCGAGAGTTCTATGTATTCGTAACCCAGCTCGGCTGTTTTGCGGCAAAGCTCGGTCAGCGGCAAGTGACGATGCATAAATGGGTCTAAGGCGATCTTCATATGGGCTCCTGTTGGAAGAGTTATTTACTGGCTGATAGTTTGTTGCAATGCGGAAATAGAAGTGAGTACCCCTGCCTCTGTAGACATGGTTAGATCTTCCATTTCCAGCGAGACATGGGCGTCGTAGCCCACCATGCGGCAGACCGAGAAGAACTCCTTCCACCACTGCAGGTCCTTGCCGCAGCCCACGGCGACATAGTTCCAGCTGCGGTTGACCGTGTCGGTGACGGGCCGGGTTTCCAACAGACCATTGATGTCGACCAGGCCACGCTCAATGCGTGCGTCCTTACCGTGGATGTGGTACAGCGCGCCCTTCAGGTTGCGTGCCGCGGCGATGGGGTCGGCACCCATGGCGATCAAGTGCGACGGGTCCAGGTTCATGCCGACCAGCGGGCCGACCGCATTGCGCAGGCGCCACAGGGTGTCGGGGTTGTAGACCAGCATGCAGGGGAATTCTTCGATGGCGATCTGCTCCACGCCATGGGCGCGGCAGTGCTCGGCGAACTTCTTCCACCATGGAATGGCCACCTCGTTCCACTGGTATTCCAGCGCGGGTGCCATGTAGTCGGGCCAGGACACCGTGGAGGTGATCCAGTTCGGCGTCTTGTCGCCGGGCGCGCCGGCCGGGCAGCCGGACATCATCACAATCTTCTTCACGCCGAGCTTGCCAGCCAGCACCACGGTGTCGTAGGTGGACTGGGTGTGCTTGACGCCCATCTCGCCGGGGCTCAACGGGTTGCCCGAGCAGTTGAGGGCGGCGATCTGCATGTCGCGCTTTTCCAATTCGGCCTGGAAGGCCTGCAGCTTGCTCTCGCTAGCCAGCAGCTGGGCGGTAGGTACGTGGGGGCAGGTGGCCCAGCCGCCGGCCGTCATCTCCACAGCGTGCACGCCCAGGGACTGGACCTTGCCCAGCATGTCGGGAAAGGACAGGTTGTTGTATACGTCGGTACAGATGGATAACTTCATTGCGATGTCCTGAACGGTTTATTTGGCGTAAAAACTGGGGCGTTGTGCCAGGCGGATCGGCACGATGGCCTTGCTGTTCCGGGCTTCCACGCAAGCTTCGGCGGTGGCCGAGGCGAAGTAGCCGTCCCATGCCGTGGGGCCGCTGACCAGGCCCTGCTGGGTCGCGTTAATCCATTCCTGCAGCTCCACGTCGTAGGCGTCGATGAAGCGCTGCTTCCAGTCGGTCTGGATGGCGGTGGAGGCACGGCCGTCCAGGCGTAGGGCCACACTGGCGGGCTCGGGCAGGAAGGCTGCGCCGATTTCACCCACTACCTGGCACTGGATGTCGTAGCCGAAACGGCAGCCGACAAAAATTTCGGTGTCGATACGTATGCCCTTGCTGGTTTCCAGCAGCACCATCACTGGGTCGTGCAGGCCTTCGTGGCAGTTGCGGCTCTTGCGGCCTTGCACCACCTGGGCGCTGACGTAGTCGTCGTTCAGCAGCCAACGCAGCACATCGATCTCGTGCACAAAGGTGTCTGTGATGCACATATCACCCACATACATCTCGGGCACGCTGGGGTTGCGGTGGGCGCAGTGCACCATCAGCGCGTCGCCTATGGTGCCCGCGTCCAGGGTCTTTTTCAGGGCGCGGTAGCCGGCGTCAAATCGGCGCATGAAGCCGACCTGCACCAGCTTCTTGCCGGCCTTCACCTCGGCTTCCACCACCCGCAGGCCGCTTTCGGCCGACGTGGTCATGGGCTTTTCGCAAAACACGGGCTTGCCGGCGGCAATACAAGCCAGCAGCTGTTCGGCATGGGCCGGGCCCCAGGACGCGACCAGCAGTGCATCCACATCCGGGGCATTGATGAGGTCCTGGTAGTTCTCATACACCTTAGCGCCCAGGCGGGAGCTATCGTTGAAGGCGTGGGTGGCTGCCAGGTTGATGTCGTTGAGGGCCACGATGCGGGCGCCGCTGAGCTTGCGGTGGATGCGCACAGCGTGGTCTTGGCCAATAGCGCCGCAACCGATGACGCCGATTCTGAGTTCCATGGTGATCACTTTAGGTAGGGATAAAAACTGGTGGCACGGTTTTTCGGCCAGGAACCCACGGGACCGGCTTTGCCGGACCGTAGGGTTCGCCCCCTGCAAGGGGGTTGGCGGAGACACGAAGTGCGTAGCCTGGGGGTGTGCTCTATTTCGTGTATTTATCGACGTTGTCTTTAACGATGGATTCAAAGGCGATCAGCTTTTCCTTGGGGGCGGGCTCGCCTTTCTTGATCATCTCGACCACCTCGAACGCACCCTGGGCCTGGCCCTTGGCGTTCTGGAAGATGGACTGCGCCATATCGCCTGCCTTGATGGCGTCCAGCGCGTCCTTCACGCCGTCGATGCCAGAGATCACAACGCCCTTGCGGCCAGCGGCTTTCAGCGCTTGCAGTGCGCCCAGGGCCATTTGGTCGTTGGCGGCAATCAGCGCGTCAAACTTGGGAAACTTTTGCACCCAGTCCTCGGTGATCTTCATGCCCTGCGCGCGGTCGTAGTTGGCGGGCAGGTTGGCGATGATCTTCACGTCGGTGCGGCCTGCCAGTGCCTTGGTAAAACCTTCCAAGCGTTCCTTGGAGTGGTACAGGCCTGGTTCACCTTGCAGGTAGACGATCTGTGCGTTCTTCGGCAGAGTCTTGGCCATGAATTCGCCCTGCATGCGGCCGGCATCCACATTCTTGGAGCCGACGAAGGTGAACTTGCCGCCAGCGGACTCAATGCCCAGCGCGATCACCGGAATGCCGGCCTTGTTGGCCTTTTCTACTCCGGGAACGATGCCCTGGTAGTCCACGGGCACGATGACGATGGCGTTGACCTTCTGGGCAATGAAATTATCGATCTGGTCCAGCTGCTTGCTGGCATCGCCATTGGCGTCGGCAAACGACACGCTGACTGCCGGGTCGGCCTTCACGGCGTCGATGAAGGCGTTCTTGCGGCTCATGGTGAACACATCGGTGTCGGCCAGGTTGGCGTAGCCGACGACGAATTTCTTGCCTTGCGCAAACACCGGGCCGGGCAATATGGCCAGAACGACGGAGCAGGCCAGGGCGGCTTTGATAAAGGTTTTCATGATTTGGCTTCCTTTTGAAAGTTGGTTTTTGTTTTACAACGGCTGTCTCTATACCGGGGAAATATGGGTTTACGCGATAAGCGGCCTCCAGAGATTGGTGTTTGAAATATTCAAGCTTTCTTGCGGGCACCGCCGGTTTTGGTTTTCACATCCAAAATCACGGCCACAGCAATAATCAAACCCTTGACGATTTGCTGCCAATACGAGCTGACATTCATCAAGTTCAAGATATTGTTGATAACGCCGATAATCATGGCGCCAATCACGGTGCCGGTAATCGTGCCGGTGCCACCCATCAAACTGGTGCCGCCCACGACCACTGCGGTAATGGCATCGAATTCATAGGCCACCCCAGCAGCTGGTTGGCCAGAATTCACGCGGGACATCAGCACAATACCGGCAATCGCAGCCAATACACCATTGAATACAAAGGCCTTGCGTAATACGCTATCGGTATTGATGCCGGATGCCAGCGATGCCTTGGCATTGCCGCCCACGGCATAAATATGGCGACCAAACTTGGTTCGGTTCAGCAATATCCAGGACACCAGCACCACGAATGCCAAAATCAATACCGATATTGGCACCGGGCCGATATCGCCCTGACCAATGATTTTGAAATCACCCAGATTACTCACCGGCACGCCTGCCGTGTACAACAGGATCGCGCCCCGCGCCACGGTCGTCATGGCCAGCGTCATGATGAAGGACGGGATCTTGAAGTAAGTGATGACATACCCGTTGAGCAAGCCTGTGACTACACCCATGCCTATGCCGGCCGCGATGGCCAGCGGCACGCTGCCGGTCAGGGACATCACGCTGGCGGCGATGGTGCCGGTCAGTGCGACCACCGAGCCCAGCGATACGTCAATATGGCCCAGGATAATGATGAAAGTCACACCGCAGGCAAGCAAACTCACGACCACCACCTGGCGCAATACATTGGTTAAATTGCCGGTGGTTAAGAAGGTTTCATTCAATACCGATGCCAGTATGAAGATGCCGATGAAAATTAAAATGGTGCCGTATTTCCTATAAATCTCAGAAAGACCCATTTCGCGTATTTTGGAGAACATACCGGTCTGCTGTGTAGTGGGGGAGTTTTGGATAATGGCGCTCATGTTTTTGCTCCGGTGGCCAGGGCCATGATGTTTTCCTGGGTGGCATTGGCGCGAGTAAGTTCACCTCGCATATGTCCTTCCTGCATCACCACCACACGGTCGCTCATACCCAGAATTTCAGGTAATTCGGACGAAATCATGATGATGGCCAGGCCCTGTTTGGCGAATTGCGTCATCAGGCGGTGGATTTCCGATTTGGAGCCCACGTCAATGCCGCGAGTGGGTTCGTCCAGAATCAATACCTTTAAATCGCGCAGCAGCCATTTGGCAATCGCGATTTTTTGCTGGTTGCCGCCGCTTAATGTGCCGACCACGGTATTCAAATCCGCGGTTTTGATTTGCAGCATGGAGCGCATTTTTTGGCCGGCCTCGGTTTCGGCTTGTAAATCGAGCAGCAGGCCGGGCGCGAATTTCTCCAAATTGGCCAGGGAGATGTTTTCCTGCACCGAGCGGCACAGCACCAAGCCCTCGGCCTTGCGGTCTTCCGAGACCATGGCAATGCCCTGCTGGATGGCGTCGCTGGGCTGGTTCAGCGTGAGTTTCTGGCCGTTCAGCCAGATCTCGCCCTTGTCCAGCCGGTCCAGGCCGAAGATGGCGCGCGCGACCTCGGTGCGTCCGGCGCCGATCAGGCCTGCCAGGCCGACGATCTCGCCCTGGCGCACGTCGAAACTGATGTTCTGGAACACGCCATGGCGGGTCGCGCCGCGCACCGACAGTGCCAGTTCGCCCAGGGGCACGGTTTCCTTGGGAAAGATGCTGGAGATGGTGCGCCCCACCATCAGGCCGATCAGCTTGTGCTGGTCGTAGCTGCTGGCCGGACCGGAGTCCACGTACTGGCCGTCGCGGATGATGGTGATGTCGTCGGCGATCTGGAAGATCTCGTCCATCTTGTGGGTGATGTAGATCATGGCCACACCACGCGCCTTCAGGTCGGCGATCTGGCGGAACAGCATGGCCACCTCGGTGTCGCTGATGGCCGAGGTGGGCTCGTCCATGATGACCAGGGCCGCGTGGCGCGAAATGGCTTTGGCGATCTCCACCAGCTGCATGCCGGCGATGCTGAGCTCGCGCATCTTCTGCTCGGCGCGGTAGGGCAGGCCCAGCCGGTCCAGCAGGGCCTGGGTTTCACGCGCCATGCGCTCGAAGTCGACAAACAGGCCCAGCCAGCGGGTTTGCATGGGCTCGCGACCGAGGAAGATGTTCTCGGCAATCGTCATGTCCAGCACGGGGCTCAGTTCCTGGTGGATCATGGCAATGCCCAGTTCCAGTGCGGCCCGGGTGTTCTGCTGGCCCAGCTGCGTGCCCTGGAAGAAGATTTCGCCGCTGTCCACCGCGTGCTCGCCGCTGAGGATCTTCATCAGTGTGGATTTACCGGCGCCGTTTTCCCCCACCAGCACATGCACCGAACCCTTGCGCACCTGTAGCTGTACGCCGTCCAGGGCCTTCACGCCGGGGAAGGACTTGGTGATGCCGCGCATCTCCAGCACCCAGTCTTCGGTTTTGACTTTCATTAACACCTTGTCTCCTTATGTGGCGCCAGCCGGGCTGGTGCTTTGCGGCGGATTCTAGGTAGCCGTCATAAAAAAAGAAGTGAAATGAAATGAAAACTGTCATAGACTTTCATTTCATTAGGGTTTGTATTGAAAGAGTTATGTCAAAAGCAGCGCATCCCGCCCGCATCACCATTGCCGACGTGGCCAAGGCCGCCGGCGTCAGCCTGTCCACCGTGGACCGGGTGCTGAATGGCCGGGCTCCGGTGCGGCGGGATACGGCCCAGCGCATCCGCGAGGTGGCCGAGGCCATAGGCTTTCACGCGGCCGGCGTCATCAGCGAGCGGGTGCGCGGCAAACGGGCACGCCGCACCCTGGGCTTTCTGCTGGAGCCGCGGGAATCGGCCTTCCACTGCGAGGTGGGCCGGGTGCTGGCCCAGGCGGTGGAGGCGCGCAGCGAGTTCTGCGAGGCCCCGGTGATCGAGCATGTGGACGACATCTCGCCCGAAGGCGTGTCGCAGCGCCTGCGCGATATGGGGCAGCGGGTGGACGCGGTGGCGCTGACGGCCGCTGACCACCCGCTGATCAGCGCCGAGATCGAGCGCCTGAAGGCCCAGGGCGTGCCGGTGTTCGCCCTCATCTCCGACCTGAGTTCCCCTGCTCGCGCGGGCTATGCGGGGCTGGACAACCGCAGTGTGGGCCGCACCGCTGCCTGGTTGATCACCCACATGGCGCGCGAGCCGGGCAAGCTGGCGATCTTTGTAGGCAGCCACCGCTTTCTGTGCCAGGAGCTGTGCGAAATGAGCTTTCGCTCCTATGTACGCGAGCACGCGCCCAGCTTCGAGCTGATGGAGCCGCGCGCCACGCTGGAGAGCGACCAGATGGCCGAAGAAGTCGCACGCGATCTGCTGCACCAGCATGCCGACATCGTCGGCGTGTTTGTCACCTCGGGCGGCGTGGACGGCGTGCTGCGGGCCCTGCGCGAGCACCGTCTGCAGCATGGCGGAGCGCGCCCCATTGGTGTGGTGCGCGAGCTGACGTCCAGCATCCGCGAAGGCTTGCTGGCCGGCGATATGCACGCGGCCCTGTCCCACCCCCTGCCACAGCTGGCGCAGGGCCTGGTGGCCGCCATGCTGGATGTGCTGGACAACCCCGGCCTGGGCCTGCAGCAGGTGGTGGTGCCCATGGATACCCAGACGCCCGAGAGTATTTAAGAAAAAATGCCGCTAGCGCACAGAATACCTGCGTGAGCAGCTACTAAATCAATAGCATTGGGGCAAAGCAGCCTGCGCCAGCGCGTCTGTCAGCAGGCCGTGCGCGACTTCGAAGTCGAAGCGCTGGATGGCGTTGTGCATGGCGCTGAAGCCGCCCGGCGGGAACAGGCTGCGCAGGCTGGCCGCATGGGCTTGCAGATATTCCACGCAGTCGCCGTCGCTGTCGGCCAGCAGCTGGGCCAGGTGCCGGCCGCGCGCCTGGGCGACCGGGTCGGGCGGGGCCGGCGGTTCGTCGGCCGCGTCGGGCGTAGCGGCTTCCAGCAGGGCGCGCAGGGCGCTTACCGCGCGCCGGTTCTGCAGCTGCAGCTGCTCCATGGCGACGTCTACCGCCGCACTGGCTGGGGCGTGGCGCTGCAGCCGCTCTTCCACCGCCTGGGCCGCATCGGCCAGTTCGGCCAGACCGATATTGCCAGCTACGCCGCGGATGGTGTGCAGGATGCGGCGCGCGCCGTCCGCATCGCCCTGGTTGAGCGCGACCTGGGCGCGGGTGGCGGCCTGCGCGTGGGTGTCGGTGAACTGGCCCAGCAGACGCAGGTACAGGGCCTCGTTGCCGGCCACGCGGCGCAGGCCGGCCTCGAGGTCCAGTCCGGGCTGGGGGGCCAGGCGGTGGCCGGGTGTGGTCGCAGGGGCCAGGGGCGGGGCGCTGTGCGGGTGGGCGGTCCGGGCCCAGCGCTGCACGCATTGCAGCAGGCCCAGCGGGTCCAGCGGCTTGGTGATGTGGTCCACCATGCCGGCGGCCAGGCAGCGTTCGCGCTCTTCCTGCAGGGCGTGGGCGGTCATGGCGATCACGGGCAGGCCCTGGTAGCGGGCATCGGCGTGGATGTGCTGTGCCGCCTCCAGCCCGCCCATGACGGGCATTTGCAGGTCCAGCAGCACGGCGTGGTAGTGCGTGGGCGTGGCGGCGTGCAGCATGTCCAGGGTCTGGCGGCCGTTGTCGGCCAGGTCCACCATGGCGCCGGCGCTGTGCAGCAGTTCGGTGGCGATCTGCTGGTTGATGTCGTTGTCTTCGGCCAGCAGCAGGCGCAAGCCGTCCAGCCGGGGGCCGTCGTATTCCGGCGGCGGCACCAGGCTGGTGGAGTCGGCCAGGCCCAGCCAGAGGTTGAAGCTGAAGCAGCTGCCTTTGCCGGGCGTGGACTGCACGTCGATCTGCCCGCCCATGCCTTCCACCAGCCCGCGGCTGATGGCCAGGCCCAGGCCGGTACCGCCGTATTTGCGGGTCACCGAGCCATCAGCCTGGGTGAAGGCCTGGAACAGCCGGGCCGCCTGCGCCCCGTCCATGCCGATGCCGGTATCGGTCACGGCAATGTGCAGTTGCACGTCGCCGGGCCGTGTATCCACTACGCGCACGGCCACGCTGACATAGCCGACGTCGGTGAACTTCACCGCATTGCCCAGCAGATTGGTCAGCACCTGGCCCAGGCGCAGCGGGTCGCCAAGCAGGGTCGATGGCACTTCGGAGGCCACGTCGAACACCAGGGCCAGCTCTTTGGCTGCGGCGCGGTCGGCCACCATGGCGGAGGCGTGGTTCAGCACCTCGTCTAGCCGGAACGGCGTGTGCTCCACCTCCAGCTTGCCGGCCTCGATCTTGGAGAAGTCCAGGATGTCGTTGATGATGCCCAGCAGGTTCTGCCCAGCGCGGTGGATCTTGCTTATGTAGTCGCGCTGGCGCGGGTCCAGGTGGGTCTTCAGCGCCAGGTGCGAGAGTCCGATGACGGCGTTCATCGGCGTGCGTATCTCGTGGCTCATGTTTGCCAGGAACATGGACTTGGCCTGGGTGGCTTCTTCGGCCACCTCCTTGGCCAGCCGCAGCAGTTCCTGCGCCTGGGTCAGCTCGGTAATGTCCACCAGCACGCCCACCAGGCCGGCCATGCTGCCATCGGCGTTGCGGAAGGTGGTGTTGGAGTACAGCGTGGTGTGCGGCTTGCCGTCGGTATAGGTGAACACGCCGATGCGGCTGAAGCGCCCGCCGGTGGCCAGCAGCTGGGTCTGCTCGGCCATCAGCGCTTCGCGCACCGCCAGCGGCACGGTGTCTATGGCCATCACGGTAGTACCCCGCAGCGATTCGGCGGTGTAGCCAAAGGCTTCGTGATAGGCCTTGTTGCTGCCCCGATACCGGGCCTGGGCATCGCGGTACAAAATGGGGATGGGGATGCAATCGATCATGGCTTGCAGGAAGTCGCCGTGCTCCTGCGTCAAGCGCAGCGCGGCATGGCGCTGGCGCAGCACCTGGCCCAGCACGCGGTCCAGCAGCAGCAGTACGACCAGGCCCATTGCCGCCACTAGCGCGCCTTGCCCGTAGTGCCACCGTACCATGGCGTCCAGCGTGTCCAGCCGGCTCAGCGCCAGCAGCTCGTAGCCGGGCTCGGACAGGGGGCTGCGCGTCAGCAGATAGGGGTTGCCATCCACCAGCCAATGGTCAGGATGTCTCGGCTGCGCCGGCCGCTCTATGGGTATGGTGGCAGCCGTGCCGGTAGGCGGCTG
The DNA here is from genome assembly GCF_058216335.1 of Rhodoferax sp. SPJ21. NCBI lineage: Bacteria > Pseudomonadati > Pseudomonadota > Betaproteobacteria > Burkholderiales > Comamonadaceae > Rhodoferax > Rhodoferax sp. SPJ21. The sequence goes on along the minus strand of NZ_JBYZMO010000002.1, from coordinate 314,084 downwards.
GCCACGGCTCAGCGGGCCCACATGGCGCAGCATGTATTCCGTGCGTGAGGCGCTGACCACGGTGCCGGTGCTGTCCAGCACCAGCGCGATCTGGTTGCTGGACAGCAGCGGAGCCAATGTGCCGGCGTTGTGGTTGATGACGACCACGCCAGTGGGCACCTCGTCATGGTCTATGCGCAGCGAGAAGAAGAAGCCCGGCTGGCTATTGGTGTGGATGGCCGTGAACAGCTGGCCCTGGCCGTTGGCCATGGCGTCGTTGAAGTCGCTGCGGCTTTTGTAGGACTTGCCGACCATGCCCTCGGCCAGCTGCCAGTCGCTGGAGGCCACCACCAGGCCGGCCACGTTGACGATGAAGATGCGCTCATAGCCCAGGCGCTTGGCCAGGCCGGCCAGGCTGTCACCAAGTTCGCGCACATCCAGGCTGTGCAGCAGGCGCCGGCGCCGTTCCGTGTCCGGGAAGTACAGCAGGGTGGCCGCCTGTGGGTTGTACTGGGCCAGCACGGTATGCACTTCGGGCTGCTGCCCCAGCAGGCGCGCTACGCTGGCGACTTCGACAAAAGTGCGGTCGATGATGCGGCCGGAGGAGTTGGCCTCGCGTGCCGCGGTGGCTGCCTCGGCGCTGATGCGTGCTGCGACGATGCTGTCTGACACCATGAACGTCACGCCAGCTACCAGCATCAGCCATAGGCAGGCGGCCAAGCCTATTCCTTGGCTGAGCTGGCGCTGCTGCCGCTGCAAGGCCTGCGGGCTGCTCGCTACGGGCGGGCCTGCGGGGCCCCGGTGCGTGGATGTGGGCATGCCATTTCCTGCAATGGGTGGCACCACCATACTGCAGGCGTAAGCGTGTGTAAACAGGACTTGCCAGCAGCCCTGAATGCTATGCTATTCGTAGCCGCCAGCGCAGGTATTGCCTGCGCTGGCGGCCTGAAAGATGTAGATTTTCAGGCTACTTGAGCTCGACCTCGACAAACACGAAATCGTGGTCGTTGGCGTTCACCACGTTGTGCTCCACGCCGGTCAGCCGGGTGTAGGACTGGCCGGCGGTCAAGGCGCTGTGCACTTCGCCATCCGGGGTCTCCAGCAGCAGGGTGCCGCTGGTCATGGGCACCACCACATAGTCCATGCCGTGGCGGTGCCAGCCGGTGTGGGCGCCGGGTGGAAAGCGCCATTCGGTCACCTTGACGCGGGCATTGTCGATCTGCACCGTCGGTATGGCCGAAGGGCGCTGCGTGGCGGTCATGCCGCTCAGGCCTGCGCGTTCAGCGTCTCGCCCAGGGCGTTCACCAGGCTGTCGATTTCGGCCGCGCTGATGACGAAGGGTGGTGCCAGCTGGATGGTGTCGCCACCGTAGCGCACGTAAAAGCCCTTTTTCCACATCGCCATGGCGATCTCATAGGGGCGGCGTGCCGGCTCGCCAGGGACGGCAGCGATGGTGATGCCGCTGGCCAGGCCGTAGTTGCGGATGTCGGTGACGTGCTTGGCACCCTTCAGGCTGTGCACCGCGCTTTCAAAATGCGGGGCCATGCTGCGCACGCGCTGGGGCATGTCTTCTTTGACCAGGATGTCCAGCGTGGCCAGCGCCACGGCGCAGGCCACAGGGTGGGCCGAGTAGGTGTAGCCGTGGGCAAATTCCAGCATGTAGTCGGGGCCGCCTGCGGCCATGAAGGTGTCGTAGATGTCCTTCTTCACCAGCACCGCGCCCATGGGCTGCGAGCCGTTGGTGATCTGCTTGGCCACGTTCATGATGTCGGGCGTGACGCCAAATGCCTCGGCACCGGTCATCGCACCCATGCGGCCAAAGCCGGTGATCACTTCGTCAAAAATCAACAGGATGTTGTGGGCCGTGCAGATCTCGCGCAGGCGCTGCAAGTAGCCCACGGGTGGCACCACCACGCCAGCCGAACCGGACATGGGCTCCACAATGACGGCAGCGATGTTGCTCGCGTCGTGCAGGGTAATCAGGTCTAACAGCTCGTCGGCCAGCTCGGCGCCGCTGGTCGGCATGCCGCGCGAGAAGGCGTTGCTTTTCAGCTGGGTGTGCGGCAGGTGGTCGGCTTGCAGTGCCTCGCCAAACATCTTGCGGTTGGCACCGATGCCGCCCACCGAGATGCCGCCAAAGCCCACGCCGTGGTAGCCCTTTTCACGGCCAATGAAGCGCGTCTTGCTGGCCTGGCCCTTGGTGCGCCAGTAGGCGCGCGCCATCTTCAGCGAGGTGTCGGCAGATTCCGAACCCGAGCCGGTGAAGAACACGTGGTCCAGCCCGGCGGGCGTCAATTCTTTCAGTTTATTGGCCAGCTCGAACGACAGCGGGTGGCCGAACTGGAAGGCGGGCGAGTAGTCCAGCGTTGCCATTTGGTGCGCGGCGGCAGCGGTCAGCTCGGCGCGGCCATGGCCCAGGCCGGAACACCACAGGCCGGACAGGCCGTCCAGGATCTGGCGACCGTCGATATCGGTGTAGTAGCAGCCCTTGGCACTGGTGATGATGCGCGGGTCGGCCTTGAAGTTGCGGTTGCCGCTGTAGGGCATCCAGTGCGCGTCCAGCCAGGCGGCGTCGGTACGGGGGCGTTGGCTGAGTTTGTGGCTGTCGGTCATGTCCATGGCACTGTCCAATTGAAAAAGAATGGCTGGATTCTTGCCGCGCCTGTTACTCTCATAAAGAGTTAAATATCAATCTTCAGTTAGCAGAATATGCAAGTGAAAAATAAAGCTGTGCTGGGCCAGCTGACCGATATGGACATCCGCCTGCTGCGGGTGTTCAAGAGCGTGGTCGAGTGTGGCGGCATGGCGGCGGCCGAGCTGGAGCTGAACATCGGCACCTCCACCGTCAGCCGCCATGTCAAAGACCTGGAAACCCGCTTGGGCCTGACGCTGTGCCGGCGTGGCCGCAGCGGCTTTGCGCTGACGCCCGAGGGCCAGCAGATCTATACCGAAACCCTGCGCCTGCTGGCCGGGGCCGAGGCTTTCCGCGCCAGTGTGGACGCGTTGCACCACCGCATGGGCGGCGAGATCCACCTGGCCGTTTTCGACCAGACCGCCAGCAACCCGCAGGCGCGCATCAGTGCGGCCATCGCCCAGTTTGCCCAGCAGGCGCCGGACGTCAGCCTGTGCCTGCACGTAGCACCCATCCAGGCGATCGAGCGCGGCGTGATCGACGGCCAGTTCCAGGTCGGGGTGATCCCGGGCCACCGCACGTCGGACATCCTGGTGTACGACGACTTGTTTGGCGAAACCATGCACCTCTACTGCGGCCAGCAGCACCCGCTGTTTGCGCAGGAGCCGCAGGGACTGGACTGGGACGGCCTGCGCCGCTACCCGTTTGCCGGCCTGGGCTACCACTCGCCAAACATGGAGTTCAGCCAGCAGGTGCGCTTGCCGCGCAAGGCCACCGGCTTCGACCAGGAGTCGATTGCCACGCTGATACTGTCCGGCCAGTACCTGGGTTTTTTGCCGGAGCACTATGCCGAGGCCTTTGTGCAAAGAGGGCGCATGCGTGCCTTGCAGCCCGCGCTGTTCCGCTACGACTGCCAGTTTCTGGGCATCACCCGCCGTACCCCCGAACCGGCACGGGCCACCAAGGTGCTGCAGGCCTGCTTGCAGGCGGCGCATGGGAGCGCTTAGCCGGCACTGCGCAACGCCACCTATCCGGTTCTAGCGTGCTGAGGCTTCGACGATACGGATTTCGTCGAGCAGGGCGGTTTCCATCGCCTCGATCGGTGCGCGCGCGCAGCCGGTGTAGAGCTCGATCTGGCCGCAGGCCTGGTGCAGCATCATGCGGGTGCCGCCGATGGTGCGGCAGCCCAGCGCCTCGGCATCGCGCAGCAGTTTGGTGCGCAGCGGCAGAAAGGCCGCATCCATCACCAGCAGGTGCGGCGCCAGCAGGCCTTCCAATGGGTTCATGTCGGGGGCACGGAAGCCCGCCGCAGTGGCGTTGACCACGGTGTCGAAGCCGGCCGCGTCAAAGTCACCCAGGCCGCCACCGAAGCGCAGGCCAAAGTCGTCGGCCAGCGCCTGGCCGCGCTCGGCGGTGCGGTTAAAGATGGTGACTTGCGCCCCTGCCCCGCGCAAACCGTACGCCACGGCCCGGCCCGCGCCACCGGCACCCAGCAGCGCGACCCGCTGGCCCGCCAGCGGCCCTGCCTCTTCCAGCGCGCGCACCGCGCCGACGCAATCGGTGTTGTAGCCGGTGAGGTGGCCGTCCAGGTTGTTGATGGTGTTGACCGCGCCGATGTCGCGCGCGGTCGCGTCCAGCGCGTCCAGGTGCGGCATCACCGCCTGCTTGAACGGCATGGATACGTTCATGCCGCGCACGCCCAGCGCACGGATGGCCGCCACGCCCGCCACCGGGTCGTCGATGCCGAAGCAGACAAAGGTATAGGGCAGGCCGAGCGCCTGGTAGGCGGCGTTGTGCATGCGCACATTGAAACTCATGGGCTGGCCCATGATGGAGCCGCAAAGGGTGGGAATCGAGTGGAGCATGGGTCGTCCTTGGTTTCAGTGAACCGCCAGCTGCATCGCGTTGGCCGGGCGTTCGCCCGCCAGGGCCTGCAGTAAGCTGCGGGTGGCCAGCTCGGCCATGGCGCGGCGGGTTTCGTGGGTGGCCGAGCCGATGTGCGGCAGCGCAGTGACGCGCGGGTGGTTGCGCAGCGGCGAGTCCTGCGGCAGCGGTTCGGTGGCGAACACATCGAGGCCTGCAGCGCGCAGGTGGCCGCTGTCCAGCGCGGCCAACAGCGCCGGTTCCTGCACGATCTGGCCGCGTGCGCCGTTGACAAAGATGGCGCCGGGCTTCATCGCGGCAAACTCTTGCGGGCCCATCAGGCCGCGTGTGGCGTCGGTCAGAGGTAAGGTCATGGCGACGATGTCGGCACGCGCCAAGGCCTCGGCAAGCGTGACGCGCGTGGTGTGGCCAGCGAGCGCCGGCAGATCGACATCGCTTTCATTCACATACAGCACCCGCATGCCGAAGCCCAGCGCAGCGCGGCGTGCCACGGCCTGGCCGATGCGGCCGAAGCCGATGATGGCCAGTGTCTTGCCGTGCACGTCGGAGCCGAAGAGGTCTACATCGATGTTCTTCGTCCAGCGGCCTTCGCGCACATGGTTGGCGAGTTCGACCAGACGGCGGCTGCTCGCCATGATCAGCGAGAACACGGTGTCGGCCGTGGTCTCGGTCAATACGCCGGGCGTATGGCACAGCGTGATACCGCGCTGCGCCAGGTAGTCCAAGTCGTAGTTGTCCACGCCCACCGAGATGCTGGACACCACTTCCAGCTGCGGTGCGGCCCCTAGTTCGGCGGCACCGAGCTTGACGCTGGAGCCGATCAGGCCATGGGCACCGGGCAGCGCTGCATGAAAAGCCGCCACCTGCTCCGGCTTGCGAGGGTCGGCCACGGTCACGTGGTGGGCCTCCTGCAAGCGCGCCAGCAGGTCGTCGGGCAGGGATCGGAATACGAGTACGTTTTTACGCATGGAATCTCTCATAGGGCCTGTGCGGCCAGTTGTTGACGGGTGGGCAGGCCTTCGGTATCACCGAGGACCTGTACGGCACGGGCGCCGATCCAAGCTCCGCGTTGGACGGCTTCGGGCAAGGCCCTGCCTTCGAGCAAGGCGCTGATCACGCCCACGGCGAAGCCATCGCCGGCACCCACGGTGTCGACCACCTGGGCTACCGGGTAGGCGGCGATGCGGCCACAACCAGCGGGGCTGTCGAAATAAGCGCCATCAGGTCCGAGCTTGACCACCACCAGCTGGGCGCCCCGCGCACGGTAGAACGCGGCGATGTCTTCCGGCGCCGCGTGGCCGGTCAGCAGGCGGCCTTCTTCCAGCCCAGGCAGCACCCAGTCGCAGTGCTGCGCCAGATCGTTCAGCGTCTCGCGCATCACTTCGGGCGAGCGCCACAGCGTGGGCCGCAGGTTCGGATCGAAGGAGATCGTGCGACCCGCCGCGCGCATGGTGGCGATGGCCTTGCGCGTGGCATCCAGCGTAGCCGCCGACAGCGCGGGGAACACGCCGGTCACGTGCAGATGGCGGGCGCGCAGCAGCCAGTCGGCATTGACCGCGTCGGCACCCATGGTGCTGGCGGCCGAGCCGCGGCGGTGGTACTCCACCGGCGGGTCGCTGCCATCGAGCACCCGGCCCTTGAACTGGAAGCCGGTGCGCTGGCCGGCATCGCAGACCACCTGGGCGCAGTCCACGCCCTCGGACTCCAAGGCACTCAGCAGGTAGCGCGCCATCGAGTCGTTGCCCAGGCGGCTGGCCCAGCCTACCTGCAGGCCCAGCCGCGCCAGGCCGATAGCCACATTGGTCTCGGCACCCGCGGTGCGCTTGTGGAAGCTCTGCACCTTGTCGAGCGGACCGGGTTCGGCGGCCACCAGCATTAGCATGGCTTCGCCCAAGGTCACTACGTCGAAATCATGGCTATCTGTACTACCTTCGCCCTGGCGGGCTGCGGTGCGAGCGTCTCCGTGCGGGCGTGCTGCGCTCATGCGGTTTGCTCCGCCGAACGCAGCAGAGCCAGGTGCCGGCGCGTGACCTGCACTAAGTCGTCGCCCTGCAGCGGGAACTCGATGGCGCGCGGCACATTGGTGGGCAGATGGCGCAGCACGCCGCGCCAGGGCGCGGCAGAGTCTTCCAGCGGCACGGCCACCCATTTGCCCGGCAGGCGCTGCACACCCTTGCAATGGATATAGCCGACTTGCGCACCCAGGATGCGGGCGGCGGCCAGCGGGTCCTCGCCGGTCCAGCACCAGTTGCCCATGTCGAAGGTCATGGGCACATGGCAGCCCAGCGCCGCCAGGCGGCCGAAAAAGTCCTGTAACAGCGGCAGCGTGCCGGCGGCAGCGGTCTGGTCGTTCTCCACCACCAGCTCCATGCCGTCGCGCTGCAACCAGGGCAGCAGACCGTCGAGAGCCCGGTCGGGGGTGTAGGCACCCAGCGACATCTTTACCCGGCTGGCGCCCAGCGCCTGGGCGGTGGTGAAGGCACGCTCCAGCGCTGCTCCATCCAAGGCGCCATCGGTGGCCCAGATGCCCTCGGGGCTGGACCAGACAACCGCCAGGCCATGCGCCTGCGCGACGGCAGCCTGCTCGGCCAGCTCGTCGGCAACGCCGCGCTGCAGCTCGCCACGGTATTCGATGCCATCGGCACCCGCCGCTGCCGCGATGCGCGCCAGCTCTGCCTGGCCGACGCGCAGCGCCAGCTCGGCACCGTAGGAGCCCAGCGATACCAGAACTTGCACGGCGCTCATTTCAGGGCTCCTGCAGACAGAAACTGCTGCAGCTCCGGGGTCTGCGGTGCGGCGAACAGCGCCTTGGATTCGCCGGCTTCGTGCACGCGGCCCTGGTGCATGAAGATGGTTTGGTGCGCCATGCGGCGCGCGAATTCCATCTCGTGCGTGACCAGCACCATGGTCATGCCGGAGGCCGCCAGCTGCTCCATCACCCGCAGCACTTCGGCGGTGAGTTCGGGGTCGAGCGCCGAGGTCACCTCGTCGAACAGCATCACTTCGGGCTCCATCGCCAGTGAGCGCGCAATCGCTACCCGCTGCTGCTGGCCGCCGGACAGCTGCTCGGGGTATGCATCCTTTTTCTCCCGCAGGCCGACCTGGCCCAGCACGCGGTCGACGATGGCCTCGATCTGCACGGCCGTCAGCTTGCGTACGATGCGCGGCGCCAGCGCCACGTTTTCGCCTACCGTCAGGTGCGGAAACAGGTTGTAGCTCTGGAAGACCATGCCGACATCGCGGCGCAGTTCCAGCAACTGCTTGCGGCTGTGGTCTAGCGTGTGGCCGGCCACGCGGACCCGGCCGGAGTTGATGGATTCCAAGCCGTTCAAGCAGCGCAGCATGGTGCTTTTGCCCGAGCCGCTGCGGCCGATGATGGCCACCACCTGGCCCTTCTCGACCTGGAACGAAACGCCCTTGAGCACTTCGATGTGTCCGTAGGACTTGTGCACCGCGTGGGCTTCGACGATGGGTTCAGCGAGAGACATGGAGTTTCCTTTCCAGGCGCTTGGCTGCCGACGACAGCGGGAAGCACAGCGCAAAATAAATGACGGCAACGGTGACGAACACTATGAAGGGCTGAAACGTCGCGTTGTTGATGAGTTGCCCGGCCCGGGTTAGCTCGACCACACCAATGACCGAGGTGATCGAGGTGTTCTTGACGATCTGCACCGAAAACCCAACGGTGGGCGGCACCGCCAGCCGCAGCGCCTGCGGCAGCACCACATGGCGCAGCTGCTGCCAGCGGGTCATTGCCAGCGATTCGCTGGCCTCCCATTGGCCGTGCGCCACGGCTTCGATGCAGCCGCGCCAGATCTCACCCAGGTAGGCGCTGGCATAGACCGACATGGCCAGCATGGCCGCCACCATGGGTGACAGCTTGACGCCCAGCACCGACAGGCCGTAGTAGCTGAGGAACAGCACGATCAGCACCGGGGTGCCCTGCACCAGCTGGATGTAGACCATGCTGGCGTTACGTAGCCAAGCGCTGCGCGAAGTGCGGCACAAGGCCACCACGAAACCGGCCGCCGCCCCACCAACAAAGGCCAGTAGCGACACCAGCAGGGTCCAGCGTGCGGCCAGCAGCAGGATGTTCAGGTGGTTCCAGGAGAATTCGGTAATCATTTGGCGGCTCCTATCGGGCGGGCCTTCAGGCCCTGGCTCTTTTTCGACAGCCGCTGGCTGCGCGCCACCGCCCGGCGGCGTCGGAACACCAGGCTACCCAGCAGGTAGAACGACAGCCGCAGCAGCAGGGACAGCGCGATGTAGATCAGCATCACCAGGATGTAGCTCTCGAAGGTGCGGAAGGTCTGCGAATCGATCTGGCTGGCCACCGCCGTGAGTTCTTCGACCGAGATGGTCGAGACCACGCTGGAGGTCAGCATCATCAGCGTGAACTGGCTGGCCAGCGCCGGGTAGACCTTCTCGAAGGCCGGCACCAGCACCACGTGGCGTATCGCCTGCCAGCGCGTCATGGCCAGGGCCGCTGCGGCTTCCAGCTGGGTACGGTGGGTGGCCTGCAGGCCGGAGCGGATGATTTCGGTGGAATAGGCGCCCAGGTTGACGCTCATGGCAATCAGCGCCGCCGTCACCGCATCGATCTGCAGGCCGATGGTCGGCAGGCCGAAGAAGATGATGAACAGCTGGATCAGAAAGGGCGTGTTGCGGATGGTCTCGACGTAGGCCGCCACGCCGCGCCGCACCCAGGGGCCGCCGTAGCTGGCGGCGATGGCACCACAGGTGCCGACCAGGGTGCCGAGCGCGATGGAGCTAAAGCTCAGCGCCAGGGTCATGCCCGCGCCTGCGGCAAAGCGGTCCAGCTGGCCCAGTACCGGGCTCCAGTCAAATTGGTAGTTCATGCGGTTTCCTAAGGGCCCCGGCGCGGGCCGGGGCGGTCGGGTGGATGGTCAGCCGCCTCAGAACACGGGCAGTACGGGCAGCGGGTTGCCGGTCCACTTGCGCGCAATCGCATCCAGCTCGCCATTGAGCTTGATGTAGGAAATAGTGGTGTTCAGCCACTGGTGCAGGTCGAACGCGTCCTTGCGAACGGTCATGGCGTTGGGCTGCAGCGAGAAGGCAAACTTGGCGTCAAACTTGCCCGCGCCGCGCGCCTTCATGATCTCGACACCGGTGGTACTGGGCAGGGCAATCGCCTCCACCTGGTTGCTGATCAGCGCCTGCGCCGAGGTGGCATCGTCCTCGAAGCGGACGATGTTGGTGCCGGGAAGCGCCAGCCGGGTGAGTGCGCTGTCCTGCGTGCTGCCGCGCGTCACGCCGACCTTGCGCTTGGCCAGGTCGGCCAGCTTGGCGTATTTGGCCGTGCTGGGCGCGAAGATGGTCAGCTCGAAGGCGCTGTAGGGCATGCTGAACATAACTGCCTTGGCTCGCTCCGGCGTCGGTGCCAGGGTGGCGACCAGGAAATCGACCTTGCCCGACTCCAGCGCCGGAATCCGGCTGGGCGAGGTCAGTGGCACCAGCTCCACCGGCACACCCATGTACTTGCCCAGCAGGTTCGCTACATCCACGTCGTAGCCAGCGGGTTTACCTTCTGCGTCGGTGGTGCCGAACGGTGGCGCACCCGTCACGACACCGATGGTGACGCGGCCCTTTTTGACGATCTCGCTGACGCTCTGCGCTTGCGCGCCCAGGGTGGTCGCTGCTAACAGCAGTGAAACGAGCAGCGGCTTGGCCAGGCGTTGCAGGCGGGATTGCTTGTTCATGTATGTCTCCATCACGGTAAGTGGGTTGTGCACCGGCGGGATGGGCTGTGAAACACGTCTCTGAAACCGGTTTCTGAATTTTATGATACCGGTTTCAAGCACATATCAGTGCAAACCCTAGACGGTTCGCCACAGGATGCAAAAGTACGGGGAATGCGCGCCGCGCCGGGCGGCGCGTGGCTCAGCTGCGCCGGGTGGACCCGCGCACGTTCAGCGTGCCGGGCAGCAGAATCTGGCGCGGTGGCAGGGTAATGCCGCGCAGGCGTTCAAGCAGGCAGTTGATGGCGAAGCGGCCGATGTCGTCAGTGGGCTGGGAGATCGCGCTCAGTCCCGGCCCGACCAGCGGTGCCCATTCGGGGTCGTCGAAGCCGAGCAGGCCGATGTCGCGTCCCAGCGTCCAGCCGAGCCGTGCCACGGCGGCCACCACGCGCAGCGCAATCACCGCATTCGCGGCCAGCACTGCACAGGGCTTGGCACCGGCATCGCGCCGTAGCGCCCGTAGGGCCGCGTCCAGCGAGGCATCGTCGCCCGGCTGGGCCTCGAACGTGCTGCCCGCCAGCATATCCGGGCGCTCGGCCACGAAACTGCGGAAAGCCCGCGCGCGCTGTTCGCGCGAACCCACGCCCTTCATCGGTTCGGTGGCGAACAGCAGCTGGCGGTAGTCGGCCTCCACCAGATGTTCAGCCGCCATGCGCACGGCGGCATCGTTGTCAAGCCCGACCAGGTCGAGCTGGGCATCGCCGCTGCGCCGGTCGATCAGCACTACCGGCTTGTGCAGGCGCGCCGCGTCGGCCAGCGCCGCCGCGTCATTGCCCAGGGTGTGCAGGATGAAGCCCTCGACCTGGTAGGACGACAGCGCGCGTATGGCCTCGCGTTCCAGTACATGGTCGTTGCCAAGGTTAAACAGCATCACCATGTAGCCCGCCTCGCGGCATGCTTTTTCGGCGCCGCGCAGCACGGCCACCGAGAACGAGTTGGACACATCCGCCACCACCAGGCCGATCAGCCGGGACTTGCCGCGCTTAAGCGCCTGCGCCATCGGGCTCGGACTGTAGCCGAGCTCGCGCACCGCTGCTGAGACGCGGGCCTCGATGTCGGCCGATAGCTGTTCGCCACCCCGGTTCAGAAAGCGCGAGACCGTGGCCTTGGAGACACCGGCGTGGTTGGCCACGTCCTGGATGGTCAGCGCTGCAGTTCCGGCGCGGCGCGCGGTGGGAGAGGATGGGGGCATGGCGGGTTTGGGTCCAAAAAACCGGTTTCACACCGGGTGGACGATTGTGCCACCGGGCTCCGAATGCGGCGCTGATCGGGGTCCGCGCCGCGCCGCGACATGCCACCACTTTCTACCGCCATCCCTGTCTCAATCTCCCAGAATCCTCCGCTCCTGGGTCAGCTTGCCAAACCGCGCCCTGTCCGCATACGTCTTGGCACCAAACGCTGTGGGTGTCATTGGCGCCACATTGCCGCCGAGTCCGGCTATCCGCTCCGTCATCGCTTGCGTGGTCAGGATCTCGGCGGGCAGGCAGGCGGGGGCGTAGACGCCGAACACGGTGTCTGCGTCGGCACATCAGGGAACAGCAGCGAGCGGTGGGGGCTGCCGACGGCCAGCAGCTTGAGCTTGCAGGCGCGCACCTGGTTCAGGCCGATGCCAGGGTCGTGCTGCCAGCGCCGGCAGGACGACTGATTGCTCCTAAAGTAATAGCTGCTGGTGCAGGTATTGTCTGCGCTATAGGCACTTTATTGGCCCTTTATAGGCGACAGACTTTGAACGTAGGACAGCGCACCTCCGCGCTGTCGGACAAGCGCCAAATTGGCTCGCAGGCCCGCCCAAGCCTTGCTTTGCCCGGTGTAGAGGAACACATTAAGCCGGTGCCTGGCGACGCCCGGCATGGCGGTGCCCCACCAGCCCATCGGTTTTTCAATCTGCCCGCATGCCCGCCTCGCGCGCCGGGCGTGTCTTAGGCCTCGTACCTCCCTCGTTTGTCCCTGCCACCACGGCGCCATGGCGCCGTGCGTGCAGCCTTTTGCCTCACTTTCCCTTACCGAGTAAACCCCATGGCCCTGTACCAGACTGCCGAGTCCCACGATCTTTCCATCGAGGATGTGTATTCCAGCGGAGCCTCGGAGCGGCGCCTGCCCAAGTACCGCCTGCCCGACCATTCCACTGCGCCATCGGCGGCCTACAACCTGGTGCGCGACGAGCTGCTGCTGGACGGCAATTCGCGCCAGAACCTGGCCACGTTTTGCACTACCTGGGTTGAGCCCGAGGTGCAAAAGCTGATGGCCGACGCGCTCGACAAGAACATGATCGACAAGGACGAATACCCGCAAACAGCCGAGATCGAAAACCGCTGCGTGCACATCATTGCCGACCTCTGGCATGCGCCCAAATCCTGGGACACCATAGGCTGCTCGACCACCGGCTCCAGCGAAGCCGCCATGCTCGGCGGCCTGGCCTTGAAATGGGCCTGGAAGAAGCGCCGCGAAGCTGCCGGGTTGCCCACGGACAAACCCAACTTTGTCTGCGGCCCGGTGCAGATCTGCTGGAAGAAGTTCGCCCGCTACTTCGACGTGGAAATGCGCGAAGTGCCGCTGCGTGGCGACGCCCTGGGCCTGCAGCCCGCCGACCTGCGCGCATACTGCGACGAGAACACCATTGGCGTGGTGGCTACGCTGGGCGTGACCTTCACCGGCGTGTATGAACCGGTGGCGGCGCTGGCGGCCGAGCTGGACGCACTGGAGCGTGACCTGGGGCTGGACATTCCCATCCATGTGGATGCGGCCAGCGGTGGCTTTGTGGCGCCCTTCATCCAGCGCGAGCTGGAGTGGGATTTCTGCGTCGACCGGGTCAAGTCCATCAATGCCTCGGGCCACAAATACGGCCTGGCGCCGCTGGGTGTGGGCTGGGTGGTGTGGCGTGCCAAGGCCGACCTGCCGCAGGAGCTGATCTTCAACGTGGACTACCTGGGCGGCAATATGCCGACTTTCGCGCTGAACTTCAGCCGGCCCGGCGGCGAAATCATTGCCCAGTACTACAACTTTTTGCGCCTGGGGCGCGACGGTTACACCCGCATCCAGCAGGCCTGCTCTGACACCGCGCAGTGGCTGGCGCAAGAGATCGCCAAGTTCAGCCCGCTGGAGCTGGTGTACGACGGCAAGGATGGCCTGCCTGCCGTCTGCTACAAGCTGAAGGACGGCGTGGAGCATGGCTTCACGCTGTACGACCTGTCCGAGCGCGTACGCATGCGCGGCTGGCAGATTGCCTCGTACCCGTTGCCTTCGGACCGGCAGACCGTGGTGGTGCAACGCGTGCTGGTGCGCCACGGTGTCAGCCGCGACCTGATCGCTCTGCTGCTGGACGACTTGCGCAAAGCCATCGACTTCTTGCAGAACAACCCGGTACTGCGCTCCGAGGCGGGCCCTAGCTTCAGCCATGGGGCGCTAGCTGAGCCGGAACTGCGCGTGCTGGCCGCAGCGTGATGGTCGCCTTTCTGACCTTTCTGCAGAAGAACCCCTACATCCTGCTGTTTCTGGTGGTGGGGCTGTCTGTCTGGGTGGGGCGCGGCACCATCAAGGGCTATGGCCTGGGCGCGGTGGCTGCGGCCATTGTGATCGGCTGCGGTGTGGCGACCTGGGGCGCGGCGTACGGCGTGCGCTTCGAGCTGGACAACTTCACCAAGAGCCTGTTTTATTACCTGTTCATGTACGGCGTGGGCTTGCGTGTGGGGCCGTCGTTTATCAACAGCCTGAAGGGCGACGGGCTGAAGTTCACCGTGCTGGCGGTTTTATCGTCCTTCCTGGGCCTGGGCATCGTGGTGCTGGGCACGCGCTGGCTGTCTTTGCCTGTGGGCGCGGCGGGCGGCATTCTGGCAGGTTCGCAAACCATGTCGGCGGCCATAGGCTCGGCCGAGCAGGCCATCACCTCCGGCGTGGTGCCGCTGCCGCCGGGTACTACGGCCGAGGCCGCGACGGCGATGATTGCCTTGTCTTACGGCATCACCTACATCTGGGGCACGGTGGGCATCATCCTGATCTGCAAATACCTGCCGCGCTGGTGGGGGGTGGACGCGCGCAGCGCCGCCAAGACCTACGAGGTGGAGCATGGCGTGCCGAATGTGGACGACGCAGGCCTCAGCGGCTACCGCCCGTTCGACCTGCGTGCCTACCGCCTGGTCAACCCCGAGCTGAGCGGCCAGAGCATCGCGCAGTTCCGCACGCGCTATGCGCAGTACCAGATCGAAAACGTGGAACGCGGCAAAGAGCTGCTGGGAGCCGACCCGGCGCTGGTTCTACAGCTGGGCGACGTGATCGCATTGGGCGGCAGCCTGGGCGCGTTGACCGATCACATGGGCCTGATCGGCCCCGAGGTGCCCGATGCACGGGCGCTCAACATCCCGCTGGACCAGGCCGAGATTCTGGTCACGCACCGCGACGCGGTGGGCAAGGCGCTGAAGGAGTTCAGCCGTTCGCCCATCGCCGGGCAGGTGCAGCTGGTGGGCCTGGAGCGCGGCGGCGCGCCCCTGCCCATGGGGTTGGAGACGCGTTTGCAGCGCATGGATGTGTTGCACCTGGTGGGCTTGCGCAGCGCGATAGACCAGGCGGCGGCCTTGATCGGCAAAGTGGCGCGGCCCAGCACCGCGACCGATCTGCTGACCCTGTCGCTGGGCATGATTCTGGGGCTGCTGATTGGTCAGATACAGGTGCCTGCCTTCGGTGCGTCGGTGGGCCTGGGCAATGCGGGCGGCCTGCTGGTGTCGGGCATCATCGTGTCGTCGCTGGTGTCGCGCGTGCGCTTTTTTGGCAACACGCCGAACGCCGCGCGCAACATCCTGGAAGACATGGGCCTGATCTTCTTTGTAGCCATCGTGGGCGTGAATGCGGGGGCCAATCTGCTGTCTCAGCTCAACGGCATGGTGGCGCTGAAGATCTTTGCGCTGGGCTTTGTGGCCTGCACCATTCCGCCGTTCATCGTCTGGGCGATGGGTTTCCATGTCTTCAAGATCAACCCCGCCGTGCTGATGGGCGGGGTGGCCGGTGCGCGCAGCCATTCCGGCCCGGCCCGCGAGGCCGCCAAGGAGATCGGTAGCAGCGTGCCGTGGATAGGCTTCCCGGTGGCCTACGCGGTGTCTGGCATCTTGTTGACGGTGTTTGGCTATTTCGCCATGTTATTGGCAGCCTAATCAAGGAAACTTTGCTATCAAAAACGCAGCTGATGCCGCAGGATATATCTGCGGCAGCAGCGGTTTTTATGAATAGAAAATCTACTCAAAAAGGATAGTGCCGTGGCGTGGTCTGCACCGTGACCCAGCGCAGGTCGGTAAACGCCGCGATGCCGGCGGCACCGCCAAAGCTGCCGATGCCGCTGCCCTTGACGCCGCCGAACGGCATCTGCGGTTCGTCGTGCACCGTAGGGCCGTTGACGTGGCAGATGCCGGACTGGATGCGCCCGGCGACCTGCAGCGCGCGCGCAATGTCGCGACCAAACACCGCGCTGGACAGGCCATAGGCGTTGTCATTGGCGCAGGCCACGGCGGCATCGAGGCCGCTAACGCGGACGATGGCTTTCACCGGGCCGAAGGATTCTTCGCTGTAGATCTTCATCGCTGGCGTCACGTGGTCCAGCAGGGTGGCGGGCATCAAGGTGCTGTCGGCCTTGCCGCCGCAGAGCAGCTTGGCGCCTTTGGCCAGCGCGTCATCGATCAGCGTGTTGCAGCGCTGCACTGTGCTCATGTCGACCACCGAACCCAGTACGACCGGGCCTTTGCGCGGGTCGCCCAGCGGCAGGCTGGCGGCCTTGGTGGCGAGCAGGGCGACGAAGGCATCGGCAATCTTTTCGTCGACGATGATGCGTTCGGTGGACATACAGATCTGGCCCGAATTGGCGAATGCGCCGAAGGCCGCTGCGTTGACGGCTGCGTCCAGATCGGCATCGTCCAGCACCAGCAGCGGCGCCTTGCCGCCCAGCTCCAGCACCACGGGTTTCAGGTATTTGGCGCAGACGCCGGCAATGATCTTGCCCACATGGGTGGAGCCGGTGAAGTTGACGCGGCGCACGGCGGGGTGGGCGACCATGGCTTCGACCACCGCCGCCGCGTCGGCCGGCGCATTGGTGATGAAGTTCACCACGCCGGGCGGCAAGCCGGCCTCTTGCAGCGCCTCGATGATCAGGCCGTGGGTGGCGGGGCAGAGTTCCGAGCCCTTCAGCACCACGGTGTTGCCGCAGGCCAGCGGCACGGCGACGGCGCGCACACCCAGGATCACCGGCGCGTTCCACGGCGCCATGCCCAGCACCACGCCGGCGGCCTGGCGCACGCCCATGGACAGGCTGCCGGGCACGTCGGACGGAATGACTTCGCCGCTGATCTGCGTGGTCAGCGACGCGGCTTCCAGCAGGGTGCCGGCGGCCAGGTGCACGTTGAAACCGGCCCACATGGCGGAGGCGCCGGTCTCGGCGGCCATGGCAGCGATGAAGGCCGGCGCTTTGGCTTCCAGCGCGGCAGCAGCTTTGGTCAGCAGCGCGCGACGCTGGCCCGGGCCGGTGGCCGACCAGGCGGGGAAGGCGGCGGCTGCGGCTTCTACCGCGGCCACCGCGTCCTGCACCGTGGCGGCGGGCGCGCGGGTGGCGACGCTGCCGTCCAGGGGGTTGCGGCGTTCGAAGGTAGTGCCGGTGGAGGCGGGGACGGACTGGCCGTTGATAAGCAAGGTGGTGTTGGGCATGGTGTGTTTCTTGCGGCACGGGGCCGTTGTCTCTGGGACTGCAAGCATCTCACAACAGACCCTAATTCAGAATTAGAGTTTCTAATAAACCATGGTGTTCTGGATTAGGTCAACTTATATTTCGGCAAGTTTCAATTTCTCACAAAGCGAGCGCCACATGAAAGTTCTGATCTTGGGTAGCGGGGTGATAGGCACCACAACTGCGTACTACCTGGCCAAGGCCGGACACCAGGTCACGGTGGTGGACCGCCAGCCCGGCCCCGCGCTGGAGACCAGCTACGGCAATGCGGGCGAGGTGTCGCCCGGCTATTCGGCGCCCTGGGCCGGGCCGGGTGTGCCGCTCAAGGCCATCCAGTGGTTGATGATGCACCACAGCCCGCTGGTGATACGCCCGCTGCTGGACCCGAGCATGTGGCGCTGGGGTGCCCAAATGCTGCGCAACTGCACCGAGGCGCGCTACCAGGTCAACAAGGGCCGCATGGTGCGTCTGGCCGAGTACAGCCGCGACTGCCTGAAGCAGCTGCGCGCCGACACCGGCATTGCCTACGACGAGCGTAGCCAGGGCACGCTGCAGCTGTTTCGCACCCAAAAGCAGCTGGACGGCACCGCTGGCGATATTGCCATCCTGAAACAATATGGCGTGCCCTACCAGCTGCTGGACCGCGAGGCCTATCTGCAGTACGAACCCGCGTTGGCTTTGGTGAAGGAAAAGTTTGTCGGCGCGCTGCGCCTGCCCGGTGATGAAACCGGCGACTGCTTCAAGTTCACCAACCGCCTGGCCAAGATGGCCGAAGCCTTGGGCGTGCAATTCCGCTACGGCGTGCAGATCGAACGCATTGCCGCAGATGGCAACAAGATCACCGGCGTCCACACCGGTGCCGGCCTGCTGCAGGCCGACAGCTATCTGGTAGCGCTGGGCAGCTATTCGCCCATCTTGCTCAAGCCGCTGGGCTTCAACCTGCCGGTGTACCCGGTGAAGGGCTATTCCATCACCGTGCCGATTACCGACGCGGCCTGTGCGCCCGAATCCACCGTGATGGACGAAACCCACAAGGTCGCCGTGACCCGCCTGGGCGACCGTATCCGCGTGGGCGGCACGGCCGAGCTGGCTGGCTACAGCCTGCAGTTGCATGAAGAGCGCCGCAATACCCTGAACCACGTGGTCACCGACCTGTTCCCCAAGGGCGGCGATGTGTCCAAGGCCGAGTTCTGGACCGGCCTGCGCCCCATGACGCCCGATGGCACGCCGGTGCTGGGTGAAACCCCGTACCCGAATCTGCACCTGTCCACCGGCCACGGCACCCTGGGCTGGACCATGGCCGCCGGCACCGGCCGCGTGATGGCTGACCTGTTGTCGCAGCGCAAGCCCGACATCAGCATGGAAGGCCTGAGCCTGGCCCGCTACGGCAACGGATTTAGCGGTCGGGTCCATACAGGCTGAGGTACATTCGCTTTCCATGAGCAGTTTTGACCCCGACGCCCTTGAATGCCTTGCCGCGATAGTGGAAGAGGGGGGCTTCGAGCGTGCTGCGCAGCGGCTGAACATCACGCAGTCGGCGGTATCGCAGCGCCTGCGCTCGCTGGAGGCCCAGGCCGGCACCGTGCTGGTGGTGCGCAGCCGCCCGCTCAAGCCCACGGCCGCCGGCCATTTGCTCATCAAACACACCAAGCAGCTGCGCCTGCTGCGCGCCGATCTGGAGCGCGACATGCAGGAGCTGGCGCCCAGCATCAACGGTGGTGCGCGCGACGAGGAGCGGGTGTCTATTGCCATCAACGCCGACAGCATTGCCACCTGGGCCATGGGCGCCTTGCAGGGCGTGGTGGCGCAGGGCCTGCCGCTGGAAATCATCACCGACGACCAGGATTTCACCCAGGAATGGCTGCGTGAAGGCCAGGTGCTGGGCTGCGTGACGACCTTGAAGCAGGCCCTGCGCGGCTGCAAGGTGGTGCACCTGGGCGCCATGCGCTACGTGGCCGTTGCACAGGCCGAGTACGCCCGCCGGCATTTGCCGCATGGGCTGACGGCGCACAACTTTCGCAACGTGCCGTTTGTCGCCTTTAACCGCAAGGACGATATGCAGCGCGAGTTCGTCAGCCAGCTATTCGGTTTGAAGCGGGTGTCGCTACGCCAGGTTTTTGTGCCCAGCTCTGAAGGCCAGGTGCGTGCTGTGCGCGCCGGCTGGGGTATCAGCGTGGTGCCCGAGTTGCTGGCCAGCGAGTTGTTAGCCCAGGGGGAATTGGTGAACCTGGTTCCTAAAGAGGCTTTGCAGATCCAGCTCTACTGGCACTGCTGGAATCTGCAGTCCGAAGTGCTGGACACCTTGAGCGCCGCGCTGACTGACGCGGCGGCGGCTGCGCTGCAGTAAGGATTGGGCTGAGGTAGAACTGTCCGCAGTAGCGTGCGCGCAGCCCAGGGGACTGGCTACCAAAAACTCAGGCTCTTGGCCAGAATGCGCTGCATCCAGTTGCGAGAGGTGGCGTCTTGCACATCGCCCTTGCCGACCAGTTCCAGCTTGGCATCCACCACATCGCCCGAGGCGACCACGTTGCCGGCGGTGATGTCATACGGGTTCACCACGCCAGAGAAGCGCAGCGTGCTCATGCCGTTGTTCAACACAATGCTTTTCTCGCCGGCGACCAGCAGGTAGCCGTTGGGCATGACGTTGATGACGGCAGCCGCGAGTCGGCCGCTGAACTTGCTGTTGTTGCCGGCGGTGCCCGTGCCCTTGAGCGTGTCGGAGCCTGAGGCGGTTGCATCCACGTTCATGATGCCTTTGAGGATACTGCCCAGAGAGCTGGACTCAGAACCCGGCCCCTTCTGTGTCAGCTTGGTTTCCTTGCTGGTATTGCTGGTTTGTTCGCTGGTGGCGCTCAGGGTTTCAGAAATATCGATTTTCAGTGCATCGCCGATTTTGGTTGGTTTTCTACGGTCTGAAAATAGCGAGGTTACCGTCATATTCGAGCGGAATATCGCACCGGTGGCTACCGGCTCTATATCCATGGGCTGCTGCAAGGCCGCCACACGCACCGGCGGCGGGACAATACTGTCCGATCCGGCACAGGCCCCCAACGCGGCCAGTGCAAATAATGCCATTAAATATGCGTGTACGCGGTAGATAGTCTGTGCCATATAAATCCTCAGGTGTTTAATTTTCAAATCCGGTGAGTAATGCGGTAATAACCGGTGCAACCTTGCTGCGGGTGGATGACCATTTGCCCATGCCATATACCGGGTCTAGCGCATAACTGCTCTTGGACAGCACTTTTCCAGTGGATGTACGCAATGTCAGTGTGGTGCTGGTCAAATAGGTCTTGTAATCATTGGTGAATGGTGGAATATCCCACTCCACATACGCTACATAATTTAGCCAAATTTCGCAGGTACTGGGTGCGGTGCCGGCTTCATAAATCCGACTTTCTATTTGGTGCAAGCGCAATTCGGATTGCACTGCTGGCAAGATTTCAACCGCCTGTGATTGCGGATTGAATTCAATACAGACTTTGCCGAAAGTGGGGTGTATGTGGTAGACCGTGTCCTTTGCCTTGCTGGGTCCGACCGTAATCAGTGTGCTGGCAGCCGTGCCTGAGGCCTTCACCAGCTCAAACAGCGGCACGGGCGTAAATATGGAGCAGGCGGTTTGCAGCAAACACGCCGCTACCGCAGCTCCGCGCAGGCAATAGGACTTAAACAGAATATTCTCCTGGACCTGTATGCCGGGCTACTGGTTAAACCAGTGCGCTCACGATTTGCGTGGCACCCGATATACCCGCCTGCGTATATCCGGCTGCGGCATTGGCTACTGCGCCAATACCTTTGGCAGTAGCGTTATAGGCAGTTTTTAAACCATCTGCGCTTTCATGGGCCAGGGTCACTGTGCTGTCGACGGCAGATTTGGCGGTGTTTTCCACGGCCTGCACTGCGCTGGTGGCAGCATTGCTGATGCCGCTGGTTACGCTGTTATAGGCACTCTTTAATTCTTTAGTGCCTTCTGAAACCGTGGAGGCGGTATTTTCTACCGCCGATTTCACGGTGTTAATTGCACTGTTGCCCAGACTTTTAGCCGCTGTGCCCGCCGAATTAGCCAGACCCATGGCATCGGCAGTAGCTGCGCTAAAAGCCTTCGCACTATTTTCATGGGTACTGGAGCTTTTGGAGGCTGCCGTAGATGTTTTGGCAGTGCTGGCAGGAACGGTGGTTGCATTGCTGATTTGCATGGTGATCCTCTGGGTTGATGGACGGGCAATTAAATTCTGTCAGCCAGCCCCAGACGTAAATCACAGATAAAGCGCTATAAAACCCGCCAGGTACATTGGATTCACAATCAGGTGTGCAATGGGTACAAATGGTATATGTACTGAAACATAAATGCGCCGATGCAATCGTTTATTAAATAAATTAAAGATAATATGGCTGGATTTTTGAAACTCCGTTGTCAGCAGATCCAGCCGATCGCCAGTGTGTTGTACGCATGCTGTGTTTAGTGACTTGCGGGTCTAACAATAGACCCATAGTTCTTGTTTTGTGCGTCTGCACTTAAAATGCGGCATGCGCTCCTCCCTCCAACCCAAAATTTCCTTCAAGCAGCAGATGCTGCAAGCCCGTGAAGAGGCCATCGTGCAAACCGTTAACCGGCTGCTGGCTGAAAAGGGCTTTGACGCCATGACGGTGGACGAGGTGGCGCTGGGCGTGGGCATCGCCAAGGCCAGCCTGTACAAGCACTTTCCCAGCAAGGAAGACCTGGCCGCTGCCGCCATGGTGCGTGTGCTGCAGCGCACGCGGGACTTTCTGCAAACCCTGCCGGCCACCGATGCCCCTTTGTTGAAGCTGCAAGCCTTGGTGCGCTGGGCGATGCAGGTGCAGTTGGCCGGTGAAATGCCATCCCTACCCAGCCAGAACTCCAGCCTGCGTGCCAACCTGATGGGCAATAACGCCTACCTGGATGTGCTGGTGCAGGTCAGCGACCAGCTCGGCGGCTGGATACAGGCCGCGCAAACCGCTGGCCAGATCAACCCGCAGCTGCCGGCTGTGGCCGTGCTCTACACGCTGTATGCGCGTGCCTGCGACCCGGTGCTGGGCTTTTTGCAGGCCGGGGGCCAGCACAGCAATGAGCAGATTATCGAATGGGTGCTGTCTACCTGCTTTGATGGTCTGATTGCCCGCTAGCGCGGGTATTACCTGCGCTAGCAGCTATTAAAACCATAGTAGCCATGGCTCAAAGCGGAATGCAGCGCGCCTCTTGGAAGTGCAGTTGCTCGTTCTTGCGGGTATAGCCTCTGGGGTTGGCTACGACCCGGCATCCTCTGTGCACGTAGTCGCTGGGGGCATGTAGATGGCCGTGTAACCATAGCTGCGCGTGCGGCAGCAGATCGTCCAGCGCATTGCAGAAGCCGGCCGTGCCCGGCGTGCGCCCGTAGCGCGGGTCGGCGCTGTGCAGGCTGGGCGCAAAGTGGGTGACTACGACCGTGGGGCCGGCAAAGGTTGCGGCCAGGGCCTTGCGCAGCCAGGCCTGGCAGTCCAGGGCCTGCGCACGGATGGCATCGGCCAGCATGGGTTGGCCGTCGCGGGTGGCCGAGTTCTTCGTCAGATAGTAGTTGGCCGCGCGGAAGGCCTTGTCGCGCGCCTTGAGTTGTTGGGCCAGCGTGGCTTCGGTGGCTGTGTCGTCTGGCCCGAGTGCGTCAAAGTCGCTCCACAGCGTGGTGCCTATGAAGCGTACGCCCTGCAGTTCCACGGTTTCGCGTTCCAGCCAGACCAGCCCCAAGCGTTCGCAGGTGGCGCGCAGGCGCTGGTGGGCGGTGTCGAAGTCCAGCCCGTCGTATTCATGGTTGCCTGGAACGAACAACACCGGCGTGGGCCAGCCGGTGTGCTGGGGCAGGGGGGAGAAGCGGGCCAGGCCGAAGTCGCTATCGTCCAGGCGCGAACCCGCCTGGTAGGAGCCGATATCGCCGGCCAGCACCAGCACATCGGCGTCGGGCGCGGGCGTGGGCGCAAAGTCTGGGTGGGTTTCTAGGTGCAGGTCGGACAGCAGTTGGATCTTCATGGCGGCGCCAGTCTACGCGGGATCTTGCTTGTTGATTACTGCACAGAGAATGCCCGCCACAGCGGGTCTGCAGCAGGTTATGCAGCAAGTGCATAGCTTTGGGCTTGAATATCTAGGGAAAACCCTTATTCTTCACTCATCGTTGTTTTTCACCGTTTGTCCGGTGGTATTTGTATGTTGAGTCTGCTCCTCCAAAAGATCTTGTTCCGTAGCGTCAGCGCAGCTGTGCCTGCCATCCGTCGCCGCAAAGACACGCCCAATGTGGCCCAGGATTTGATGGAAAGCGCGGGTGCCCGCTCTGGCACCAACCCCTACCAGTCGGCCGAACTGCGTGGCGCGGCACTGGCCTTTCTCAGCGTGATGCGCTGATAGCTTTAGTTCGCAAATGCCTTTTTGGCAGAGCGAGCCAAGGCCAGGCGCAGCCAGGTGTGGGCTGCGTCATGCTCCATACGCCGGTGCCATAGCGCATCGACGTGCACCGCAGGCACCGTGAACGGCAGCTCTTGCAACTGCAGCGCATCGCCCATGCCGGTGACGCTGACGAAGTGCCGTGGCAGCACCGTCAGCAAGTCAGAATTGACCACCACCCGGCCTGCGGTGAAAAACTGGTTCACCGTTAGCACCACGCGGCGCTCGCGTTTCAGGCGGGTCAAAGCCTCGTCTATAAAGCCAAAGGCCCGGCCGGAAAAGCTCACCAGCAAGTGGCGGGCTGCACAAAACGCGTCCAGCGTCAGGCCGGCGGGGGCCAGCGGATGGCTTTTGCGCATCGCGCATACATATTGACCGTCGTAGAGGCGCTGGTGCGCATACGGCGTGGCCTTGCCCACCTGGGCGCGGGCTGTGAGGTCGCTCATTACCGCCGGGAAATAGCCCACGGCCAGGTCGGCCACCTCATCTTCCAACAGCTTGCGCGGGTCGCGCGTGGTCAGCGGCACGACGCGCAGCGAGATGCCGGGCGCCTCGGTTTCCAGAATATCTACCAGCCCAGGTATCAGCTCGGCCGCTGTAGCATCGGCCATGGCCAGCACAAAGGTGTTGTCTGCCAGCGCAGGTACGAAGTCGCTGGGCACCAGCGAGGCTTGTAGCTGCCGCAAGGCCTCGCGTACCACCGGCCACAGCGCCAGGGCGCGCGGTGTGACCTCCAGGCTTTGGCCGCGCCGCCGCACCAGCTCGTCATCCAGGGTTTCACGCAGGCGCCGCAGGGCGTTGCTGACGGCAGGCTGGGTCAGCGCCAGGTTTTGCGCCGCCCGGGTGAGGCTGCGCTCGGCCATGATTTCATCAAACACCCGCAGCAGGTTGAGATCGAAAGTGCGAAAGTTAGGCAGGCTCATGGCGGGTGGCGCAAAGGTTTGCGTAGTGGTAAGTGCAGTGTGTTGCTTTATAGATACGGTGCATCGTCATGGCCATGCGCTGGTACGACGACTGATGCAGGTGCCAAAAAAACCGTTTTTGCATACCATATTTATAAACTGAGTTTGCTATGGTTATGAGAGCTGCTAGCGCAAAGAGCACATGCGTTAGAGGCATATTCCACAGCAATGTTTACATACGTATGAAAGCCCTTTACAGATCGGTCTGGCTAGCTTGCAGGGTGGCAAGTCGCAAGCTATTCATCACTGTGGTGAATGGAGATCATCACAAAGATAAAGTAGGGTCGTATGGGTATAAACCCTAAGATTCGCTTGCGTCTACGGCGATCCCGTCCAGAGGACGCTAGATCCAAAGGAAATTACCATGACCAGCATTGCCCAAACCAGCTTCCCTACCGCACTCAACAGCGCAACCCGTGCTGAGTCGGCAACCGGAAACCTGTCCGAACGTTTTGACTCCGCCAAGGGCCTGTCCACCATTTTGTTGGCCGCCATTGTGTCCGCACTGGTGGTTGCTGCCGACCAGTTGGTAGACAACTGGGGCGAAGGCCATCTGCTGGCCGCCTGGGGCGCTGTGTGGGCCGTAGGCTTTGTTGCTCTGGCACTGTTTGCAGGCACGGCCCGCCGCGCTGCCGCACGCATCGTGCTGGCTCTGGATGCATGGTCGCTGCGCCAAGCCCGTGCCCGCGCTGACCAACGTCTGTGGGCTACCGCTTTGAGCGACCCCCGCATCATGGCCGACCTGCAAGTCGCCATGGGCCGCCACGCAGAAGCCGACGCTACCGTGGTGGCAGACAAGGCTCCCGTATCAGGCCGTCTGGGCCGTGCTGCACTGGCTGCTTTTGACCGCCTGGACGCGCAAGCTTACGCTGCTGCGCAGTACCGCCTGTCCGCACACCTGTAATTGCGCAAACCGCGCTGCCGTCAACGCCTGTCGATCAGGCACTGCCGGCCGCGTAGTGAGCCGAACATGAGGCCCCAAAGCCCCGCCCATCTTGTGCGGGGCTTTTTGCATTCAGCGTTACCTCAAGCCGCCAGGCGCTGTTCCAGCGCCTTTTTGGTGTCCACCAAAGCCTGCGGCAAGTGGTAGGCCAGCTGGGTGAACAGCTCGGTGTGCAGCACCAGTTCCTGCTGCCAGGCGGCTTTGTCGATGCTGGTGACGGTGTCGAACTGTGCAGGCGTGAAATCCAGCCCGGTCCAGTTCAGTTCGCCATAGGTCGGGCTGACGCCGAAGATGTTTTCCTGGCCCGCAGCCTGCCCTTCGATGCGGTCAATCATCCACTTCAGTACGCGCATATTTTCGCCGTAGCCTGGCCAGACAAACTTGCCGTCTTCACCCTTGCGGAACCAGTTGGTGCAGTAGATTGGGGGCTGCTTGGCGCCCGATGCAGTCAGCTTGTCGCCCACATTCAGCCAGTGCTGGAAGTAGTCGCTCATGTTGTAGCCGGTGAACGGCAGCATGGCGAACGGGTCGCGGCGCACCACGCCCATTTGGCCCACGGCGGCGGCGGTGGTTTCCGAACCCATGGTCGCGGCCATGTAAACGCCTTCGGTCCAGGATCTAGCTTCGGTCACCAGGGGCACGGTGGTGGAGCGGCGGCCGCCAAAGATGAAGGCGTCGATAGCTACACCCGCAGCGTCGTCCCAGGCCGGGTCCAGCGCGGGGTTGTTTGTGGCAGGCACAGTGAAGCGCGAATTGGGGTGTGCGGCCTTGGCGCCGGTTTCACGGGCGATGGCGGGTGTCCAGTCCTTGCCTTGCCAATCGATCAGATGCTCGGGCAGGCTGCCGCTGTCCTTCTCCATGCCTTCCCACCACACGTCGCCGTCATCGGTCAGCGCTACGTTGGTGAAGATCACGTCCTTGTCCAGGCTGGCCATGCAGTTCGGGTTGGTGTGGTAGTTGGTGCCAGGGGCCACGCCAAAGTAACCGGCTTCTGGGTTGATGGCGTACAGGCGGCCGTCCGCACCGGGCTTGATCCAGGCGATGTCGTCACCGATGGTGGTGACCTTCCAGCCATCGAAACCGGTTGGCGGCACCAGCATCGAGAAATTGGTCTTGCCGCAGGCGCTGGGGAAGGCGGCTGCCACGTGGTACTTCTTGCCTTGTGGATTGGTGACACCCAGGATCAGCATGTGCTCGGCCAGCCAACCCTGGTCGCGGCCCATGTTCGACGCGATACGCAGCGCGAAGCATTTTTTGCCCAGCAGCGCGTTGCCGCCGTAACCCGAGCCGTAGGACCAGATTTCGCGGGTTTCCGGGAAGTGCACGATGTACTTGGTTTTGTTGCAGGGCCATTTCACATCGGCCTGGCCTTCTGCCAGCGGTGCGCCCACGGTGTGCATGCAGGGGACGAAGCGGCCCTCGGTGCCCAGCAGTTCCACCACAGCCTTGCCCATGCGGGTCATGGTTTTCATGTTGACGGCCACGTAGGGGCTGTCGGACAGCTCCACGCCGATGTGGGCGATGGGCGAGCCCAGCGGGCCCATGCTGAACGGCACCACGTATAGGGTGCGGCCCTGCATGCAGCCGGCAAACAGCGGGCCCAGGGTGGCGCGCATTTCGGCGGGTTCCATCCAGTTATTGGTAGGGCCGGCGTCTTCTTTCTTTTCAGAGCAGATGTAGGTGCGGTCTTCCACGCGGGCCACGTCGCTAGGGTCGCTGCAGGCCAGGAAGGAGTTGGGGCGCTTGGCGGGGTTGAGCTTCTTGAAGGTGCCGGCGTCCACCAGTTGCTGGCACAGGCGGGCGTATTCCTCTTCGCTGCCGTCGCACCAGTACACAGCCTTAGGCTGGGTCAGAGCAGCCATGTCGGCAACCCAGGCGAGGAGCTGGGTGTTTTTGACGTAATCGGGGGCGTTCAAGTCCAGTCCCAGGCCCATGGTGCGTGCGTTCATCGAGGTACTCCTAAGTTGAAAATCGTCTTTTCAAAAAGAGGCTCGATGCGGGAGCGGCCTTTTCAGAAAACGGCTTTGCTACTCAGTCGGTGGTCGGCGTTGTCAGCGCGGGTCGGCTGGGAGTTCGATTCTAAAGAGACAGGACAAAGTTACGGTGCGATTACACACAAAATGTATGCAAACGTTGCATGAGGTTATGCGGTGCATTTTTGAGGGTAAAAATGGCGCATATTTCCACCCCGTAGCGCAGACAAATGCTGCACCAGTAGCTACAAGAAACGTAGCAAAAAAGGCTAAATAAGGGGAGTGACTAGGGCAAAAACGGCGTTCTACATTGCATAAAACGCTGCACCGGCCTGTGGTTCAGGCGCGGCGCTTTTCTATCAGCGGCGGCAAGTCCGGCCGGGCTGCCGCCACGCTGGCGTCAGGCCATGTATACGGCGATAAAGGCCAGCAGGAAGATCAGCACACCGCCGACGATGGGCAAAACCATGGGGATCATGGGCACGATGGCTTCCACGGCATCGGCGGGAGCGTGGGCGCTGGCGCCGTGTTCGCTGGTATCAGGGCTGGACATAGATATTCCTTGGGGTGGTGTCAAAAACCTGCCCTGCCGGGCAGCTTGGCAGGCCAAAACCTGCAAGCTAGACATCGTACCAACTTTAAGGACTTGTCCCTAGGTGGGTTCTACCGGGCATATTTCACGGGCCATGTCTTCCCATGCTTGACGGCCTGCGTTATGGTGCGGCAACAAACCACTTTGTGGCTGGGAGCATTTCCATGGCGAAGCGCTTGATTTCTGATTCTGCCAACGCACCGCTGATTCCATCACCGGGGCTGAAGGCTGCGCCGGTGCTGGATTTGATGTGCTCGCACTTTGTGCTGACCCTGGTGGCGCGCCAAGGCCCCAAATTCAATGTCCGCCGCGACCTGAACAGCCTGCTGGCCATGGCCGGCAGGCACTTGGTGTGGCCGAAACCGGTGCTGCTGCGCTTGCGCGAATTCCTGCTGCGCCGCTGCAAGGACAACGAGTTTTGGCGCGGCCATGATGACCTGGGCACCGCCGAGTTCCTGGAGCGCCACGGCATCTGGCGCGGCCCGTATGAAGAAGGCACGCTGTTCTTCTATCTGGACGAATACGCCAAGGACCAGCCAAAGGACCTGCTGTCGGCCCTGGCCGTCACCGGCGAATGGTTGACCCACGCGCTAAAGTCCCAGTCCACCCTGGTCGAAAAAAATATCGACGCCTTGTCCGGCCTGCTGCAGCTGAACAAGGCCGAACGTGCCTTGTTGCTCTACGGCACACTGGCCCGCTACCAGCGCGACCTGCGCACAATCCTGGTCGAGGTCAAGGTGAACAATGCGCCCGAAGCCTATGCGGCGATTGCCGAGGTCGCCGGCGTCAGCCCGGCCGAGGTGGGCGAGGCCCTGCGCGCAGGCTCGCGGCTGGAGCGCATCGGCCTGGTAGAAAACCTGATCTCCGAGCACAACATCACCGACCTGGCCGACCTGATGAAGGTCAGCGAAAAGCTCCCCCCGGTGCTGATGCGCGAGTACCGCGACCAGAGCGAGCTGATGGCCGTCTTCACCCGCCCGGCCACCAAGAGCGCGCTGGCATTGACCGACTTCACCTATGTGCTGGACGACACCCAGGTGCTGGTATCCCTTTTGCGCAACGCCGTGGCCCGCAAGGAACCGGGCGTCAACGTACTGCTGTACGGCCCGCCCGGCACCGGCAAGACCGAACTTGCCCGCGTCGTCGCCCAGGCCGCCGGGCTCGACCTGTTCGAAGTGGAATACGCGGACCGCGACGGCAACTCGCTCAGCGGCCGCGACCGCTACCGCTCGCTGCAGATCGCCCAGGTGTTCCTGAAAGGCAGCGTGCAGGCGGCGTTGCTGTTCGACGAGGTGGAAGACGTGTTCCCGCCCATCAGCTCCGAGGCCGCCCAGCTTATGGCGCGGGCCGAGCAGGTGGCTGCGCCCAGTTCCGGCTCGGTCAGTGGTAAGGCCTGGGTGAACCAGATCCTGGAGTCCAACGCCGTGCCCACGCTGTGGGTCACCAACCGCATCGAGCAGATCGACCCGGCCTTCCGCCGCCGCTTTGCCTACCACCTGGAGCTGAAGTCGCCGCCGCCCGGCGCGCGTGAAGGCCTGGTGCGCAAGACCTTAGAAGGCGTGCAGGTGTCCGATGCATTCGTGGCCAAGCTCACCGAACGCAAAGGCCTGACGCCGGCGCAAATCCGCACCGCCGTGCGCTTCGCTGGCCTGGTGACACCGCAGACCGACACGGCCTTTGAAAGCCTGATCGAGCGTCAACTGAAGAATGCCGACCAGGCGCTGGGCAACCGTGCGGCCGACGCTGCCCAGCGACCCACCGTGACCCAGTACAGCCTGGACATGCTCAACGTGGAAAGCCGCTTTGAGCTGCCGCGCATCGTGCAAGCACTGAAGGCCCGGGGCCACGGCACGCTGTGCTTCTATGGCGCCCCCGGCACCGGCAAGACCGCGCTGGCCGAGCACATCGCCAAGGCGCTGGATAAGCCCCTGTTGGTCAAGCAGGCCAGCGACCTGATGAGTAAATTTGTGGGTGAAACCGAGCAGAAGATGGCCGCCATGTTCAAGGAGGCCGAGGCCGAAAAAGCCGTACTGCTGCTGGACGAGGCCGACAGCTTCTTGCAAGACCGTCGCGGCGCCCAGCGCACCTACGAGGTCACCGAGGTCAACGAAATGCTGCAGGGCATGGAGCGCTACCGTGGCATCTTTGTGTGCACCACCAATTTGCTGGACCGCATAGACCAGGCCGCGCTGCGTCGCTTCACCTTCAAGATCCAGTTCAAGCCGCTACTACGCACGCAGCGCGAAACCATGTTCGTGGTGGAAGCCCTGGGTGGCGATGCCAGCCGCTTGGACGACAGCCTGAAAGCCCGTTTGGCCCGCATGGACCAGCTCTGCCCCGGCGACTTCGCCGCCGTCAAACGCCAGGGCGAAATCCTGGACGCACAGCTCGCCCCGGAAGAATTCATGGACCAACTTGAAGCAGAGCACCGCATCAAGCCCGAGGTGCGCGAGTCCCGAGGCATAGGCTTTATGCACTGAAGGCATGGCCCACCCTGCCATGCACAACCCCTTGCTGCGCCGGCCAGCGCCCGCATCCAAGCACGCACTGCGCATGCGCCGCACTGTTGTGCTGCTCAGCATTACCACAGCGTGCGCAGGAGTGTTCTGGACGATCTACTTCGCGCTGCGCAGCAACTGGGTACTGGTCGAACTGGAGATCCTGTTGGCCTTGGTGGCGGTCACCTCGTTGTGGCTGGTGCGAACCGGCCGCCACCGTGCGGCCGTGCTGCTGCTGGTGGCCATCCTGGCCGTTTGGCTCAGCGTGCTGTGCCTGGTGCTGGACATCCCCTCGCCACAGGCGCCACGCTCGTCCCACCACTACTTTCTGGTCATGGGCATGGGCACCTTTCTGATGTTCCGTGGCGAAACCGCCTGGCTGCGCCACGGCATTCCGCTGGCCTGTTTTGCCGCTTACTTCGGCTTTGCCAGCAGCCAGTGGGGCCTGGTCACGCCCTACGCCATGCCCGACGACGTACGCATCCCAGGCACCTGGATCAGCAACGCCCTGGCCCTGCTCGTGGTCTACGGCCTGCTGTTCGTAATGCAGTCCGACATGAAGGCCCTGCACACACTGGAGGCCGACCTGCACAAGGCCCTGGGCCGCAACCAATTCGCACTGCATTACCAGCCGCAGATTGGCGCCGACGGCCACATCGTCGGCGCCGAGGCTCTGCTGCGCTGGAACCATCCGGTGCTGGGCCGGGTCTCGCCCGCCGACTTCATCCCCGTGGCCGAGCAGAGCGGCTTCATCTTGCCGCTGGGGCACTGGGTGCTGGGCACGGCCTGCGCCCAGTTGGTGGCCTGGGCGCAGCGGCCCGAGACCGCCGACCTGGTGTTAGCAGTGAACGTCAGCGCCCAGCAGTTCCGCCAGCCCGACTACGTGGCCCAGGTGGGCTCGGTGCTGGAGCGATCCGGCGCGCGCGCCTCCCAGCTCAAGCTGGAGCTGACCGAGAGCCTGCTGGTCAATGACGTGGACGACATCATCACCAAGATGTCGGCCCTGAAAGCATGGGGCGTGCGCCTGTCGCTGGACGACTTCGGCACCGGCTATTCGTCGCTCAGCTACCTGAAGAAGCTGCCGCTGGACCAGCTGAAGATCGACCAGTCTTTTGTGCGCGATGTGCTCACCGACCCGCAGGACGCTGCCATTGCCCGCACCGTCGTCAACTTGGGCCAAAGCATGGGGCTTGACGTGATTGCCGAAGGCGTCGAAACCGAGGGCCAGCGGGCCTTCCTGCAAGACATAGGCTGCTTGTCGTACCAGGGCTACCTCGTCAGCCCGGCGCTACCGATTGCCGAGTTTGACGCCTTCTACAACGCGCACCAGTCTGCCTATATTTGAGGCAACGCTGAACAAGTCCCTCGCGGTCTGCGGCGTTGCAAATCCTCCCCATAGCCCAAGCTATGTCTGCGGTTTGCGCCTTGCATCACATCCCGAGCCAGGGCGCGCAGCCTCGCGGGGACTTATTCAGTGTCGCCCCAAGCCCAATCGGCCTCTGGCGCAAATAGCATCTGCGCAAGCAGCTCTTATTTATGTAGCATTCTCAGCGCACACGCGCAGCACTTCCGCGCCATAGGCTTCCAGCTTCTTGGTGCCCAGCCCGCTCACGCCGGCCAGTGCATCCAGGCTGTCCGGTGCCAGGGCGGCGATGGCGGCTAGCGTCGCGTCGTGGAAGATCACATAGGCCGGCAGGTTGTGTTCACGGGCCACCTCGGCGCGCCAGGCTTTCAGTGCGGTGAAGCGTACCTGGGCTGCATCGTCAAGTGCGGCCGCCACGGCGGATTTGGCCGTGCTTTTGCCGCTACGGTCGCGCTTGGGTTTACGCTCTGCCGGGCCGGAGAGGGAGGCGCGCAGCATCAGCGGCACCTCGCCCTTCAGCACCGCGCGCGAGCCCTCGGTCAGGCACAGCGTGCTGTACGCGCCCTCTACCGCCACCGCGCCAATGGCGATCAGCTGGCGCAGCACGCCGCGCAGTTGCTGCTCGGTGTAGTCCGTACCCAGGCCGAAGGTGCTCAGCGTGGCGTGGTTGAACTGGGTCACCTTGTCGGTGGTCTTGCCGCGCAAGATGTCCATGATGTGGCCGGCACCAAAGGTGATGCCGCTCATCTGCTGGATGCGGTAGATGGTGGACAGCAGCTTGCGCGCCGCCTCGGTGCCATCCCAGATCGGCGGCGGCTCTAAACAGTTGTCGCAGTTGCCGCAAGGCTCTGACTTCTCGCCGAAGTAGGCCAGCAGCCGCACGCGGCGGCAGTCGGTGGCTTCGGCCAGACCCAGCAGGGCGTCCAGCTTGCCGCGCATCACCTGCTTGAATTCTTCGCCCGCCGGGCTCTCGTCGATCATGCGGCGCTGGTTCACCACGTCCTGCAGGCCATAGGCCATCCAGGCGTCGGCGGGCATGCCATCGCGCCCCGCACGGCCGGTTTCCTGGTAGTAGCCTTCGATGTTCTTCGGCATGTCCAGGTGCGCCACAAAGCGCACGTCTGGCTTGTCGATACCCATGCCGAAGGCAATGGTCGCCACCATCACGATGCCTTCTTCGCGCAGAAAGCGGTCCTGGTGGGTCTGGCGCAGTTTCGCGTCCAGGCCGGCGTGGTAGGGCAGGGCGTTGATGCCCTGCTCGCACAGCATCTGCGCCACCTCTTCCACCCGCTTGCGCGACTGGCAATAGACCACGCCCGCGTCCTCGTCGTGCTCGCGCTCGATGAAGCGCAGTAGTTGCGTGGTGGCGTCCTTTTTCTCGACGATGGTGTAGCGGATGTTGGGCCGGTCAAAGCTGCTGACGAAATGCTGGGCCTCTTCCAGCTGCAGCCGCTCCACGATGTCGGCGCGTGTCAGTGCGTCCGCCGTGGCTGTCAGCGCGATGCGCGGCACGCTGGCATAGCGCTGGTGCAGCACCGTCAGCGCACGGTATTCAGGGCGGAAGTCGTGGCCCCACTGGCTGACGCAATGCACCTCGTCAATCGCAAACAGGCTCAGCTGCCGGCGCGCCAGCAGGTCGTCCAACAGGTCCAGAAAACGCGGCGTGGTGATGCGCTCGGGCGCGGCGTACAGCATGGTGATGTCGCCACGCATCAGCCGCCGCTCCACGTCCAGCGCCTCGTCGAACGATAAGGTGGAGTTCAAGAACGCCGCCTTCACCCCCGCCTCGTGTAGCGCCCCCACCTGGTCGTGCATCAGCGCGATCAGCGGTGAGATGACGATGGTGATGCCATGCCCGTCCAGCTGCCGCGCAATCGCCGGGATCTGGTAGCACAGCGACTTGCCGCCGCCCGTAGGCATCAGCACCAGCGCATCGCCGCCCGCTACGACATGCTCAACGATGGCCTGCTGCGGGCCCCGAAACTGCTCGTAGCCAAAGGTTTCACGCAGAATGGCGAGGGGGGACGAGGACAATGCTTTTGCTCTGGAATTTGTAGCTGCTGGCGCAGGTGGCATATGCGCTAGGGGCTGATTTTGTATGTAAACCAGCGCTGGGCTGGGTGAGCGGGTATTGTGCCCCGTGCCGGGAGGGTGGCGTTTTCGTCCGGCTATAGTGGTCCTGGGCTTTCATCTGCAGTTTTGCAACAGAACACGCATGTGTTTCAGCGTACTAAATTGGGTAGCACCTATGGCAGCAGTTGAACTCGACCGGACGAAAAATGCGTTCAATGCGTTCCGAGTCGAATCTATATGGGTGAGAAGGGTGTTCGATATCGCTGCTGCACTGTATTCGTCTGGTGCTGACACCGACGCATTACTGCGGCGAACAGCACAGCAATTCTTTGGCGACTTGAATTCCATACTGGTCGAGTATTGGGTACTTGTAGTGTGTCGGATAACTGATCCCCCAATGACTCGTAAACGTGAGAACTTGACCGTAGAAAACCTTGTTGAGGATCTGAAGGTCTTGGGGCTTCTCACAGATGCAATTAAGCAAGAAGCTGCTGGTATTCAGGTTTACAGAGACATCCTTAACAACAGCCGCAATCGAGCTGTCTCGCACGCCGACAAAGAAACATTCCTCAATCCAGAGTTGCTGGGCGACCACAGTGAGAGTGACGTTCAGGCTTTTCTCGACAGCTTGCAGAACTTCAATGATTTAGTTGGTGAAGCGCTCGGCGAAGGGCCGCTCGATTTCCGAGGAACATCTGGACCAGGAGATGCTTACGATCTTCTTAGGGCGCTTAACGATGGAGATTCCTATCCGTCGTTACCGACAGCGCCTGCCAAGCCTCCAGCTCTCCCCGCAGCGCCTCAATCTTCGCCCCAATGATCGCCACCGCATCGCTACCCGCCGCAAAACGCAGCGGCGGCGTGGGATGCGCCGCCAGTTGCAGCAGCACCGCAGCCAGCCGCGCCGGGTCGCCGGGCTGCAGGTGGTTGCGGGCACCAAAACCTGCGCGGGTCTGGGTCGACTGGGCGGCGTAGTCGGCGATGGGCTGGCTGCCAAAGCGCATGGACTGGCCGTCCAGAAAGTCGGTGCGGAACGCGCCGGGCTCCACGATGGTGACGCGGATGCCGAACGGGGCCAGCTCCTGCGCCAACCCTTCGGAGAAGCCCTCCACCGCGAACTTGCTGGCGCAGTACAGCGTGCCGCCGGGGATGCCGCGCATGCCGGCGATGGACGAGAGGTTGAACACATGGCCGGCACGCTGCGCGCGCATCACCGGCAGCACGGAACGGGTGACGTGGAGCAGGCCAAACACATTGGTGGCGAACTGCTGCTCCGCATCGGCCGCCGTGCTTTCTTCGAACAGGCCGAGCTGGCCGTAGCCGGCGTTGTTGACCAGCACGTCGATGCGGCCAAAGCGGGCCACGGCGGCTTGCACGGCGGCCTGGGCCTGGGCCGCGTCGGTGACGTCCAGGTCCAGCGCCAGCAGGCGGTCGTCGGTCAGGGTGATGCTGTCGCGCTTGCGGGCCGTGGCGACCACGTTGTGGCCGGCGGCCAGCGCGGCCTGCACGGTGTGGGCACCGATGCCGCGTGCGGCGCCGGTGATGAACCAGGTGTGGGGTTGGAAAGACATGCAGAAGCTCCGGGTAGTTGAGGGCTTGACTATCCGCGCGCCGGCCCTTGCAGCGGTAGCCTGATGCTGCGCAGCTCTTGCATAATCCTCGCATGTTACCGTCGCCTACGCCAGACTCCCTCAAAGAGCTGTGTGCCCTGATTGCACAACACTGCCATGGGCGTCGCACCGCCACCGTCATCCCGCGCGTTGGCCTGGTGCGCTCCGATACCCCGACCCTGCCCATGGGCGTGGTCTACCAGCCCATGCTGTACATCGTGGCGCAAGGGGCCAAGCGCACATTGCTGGGCAACAGCATCGTGGAATACGCTGCCGGCCAGTATTTGGTGGTGTCGGTGGACCTGCCCATCACCGGCTCGGTCATCCAGGCCAGTCCAGACGCACCGTATCTGGCGTTGTCTCTGGAGCTGGACCCGGCGGTGCTGGCCGACATGCTGCTCACCTTGCCGGGGGCAGCTCAGGACGCCCCCTTGCCCGGCCTGGCCGTCAGCCCGGTCACGCCCGACCTGCTGGACGCCGCCGTGCGCTTGCTGCGGCTGCTGGACCGGCCGGCCGACATCCCCATGCTGGCGCCGCTGGCCGAGCGCGAAATTCTGTACCGTCTGCTGACCGGCGCCCAGGCTCCCATGCTGCGCCAGATCGCGCTGGCCCACAGCCGCATGGCCCAGGTGGGCCAGGCCATAGGCTGGATACGTAGCCACTTTGCCGAGCCGCTGCGCATTGACGCGGTGGCGCAGCGGGCGAATATGAGCGCCTCCACCTTCCACCGGCATTTCAAGGCCGTGACCGCCATGAGCCCGCTGCAGTACCAGAAGCAGATCCGCCTGCAAGAGGCGCGGCGCTTGCTGCTGGCTGGCCAGGCGGATGCGGCCAGCATCGGCTTCACCGTGGGCTATGAGAGCCCGTCGCAATTCAGCCGCGAATACGCCCGCATGTACGGCCAGCCGCCGCTGCGCGACGCCGTACGCCTACGCGGACTGGGGCCACTGGCGGCGGTGTAACGGAGCCGTGCCGGGGTTTCCTACAATCGAGCCCTCATGAAAACGCCCACCTACACCCGCGCCCAACAACTGCCCGCCATCCTGGCACAACGCATTGCCATCCTGGATGGCGCGATGGGCACCATGATCCAGCGCTTCAAGCTGACCGAAGAGCAGTACCGCGGCGAGCGCTTTAAGGACTTTCACAAGGATGTGAAGGGCAATAACGAGCTGCTGAGCCTGACTCGGCCCGACGTGATCCGCGACATCCACGAGGGCTACCTGGCCGCCGGTGCCGACCTGATCGAGACCAATACCTTCGGCGCCACCACTGTGGCCCAAGAGGACTACGACATGGCCGATCTGGCGATCGAGATGAACTTCGAATCGGCCAAAATCGCCCGCGCCGCCTGCGACAAATACAGCACGCCGGACAAGCCCCGCTTCGTCGCCGGCGCCCTCGGCCCCACGCCCAAGACCGCCAGCATCAGCCCCGATGTGAACGACCCCGGCGCGCGCAACGTCAACTTCGAGCAGCTGCGCAAAGCCTATTACGAGCAGACCAAGGCCCTGGTCGAAGGCGGCGCGGACGTGATCCTGGTCGAGACAATTTTCGACACCCTGAACGCCAAGGCCGCGCTGTTCGCGGTAGACGAATACTTTGAAGACTCGGGCCAGCGCCTGCCGCTAATCATCAGCGGCACGGTGACCGATGCCTCGGGCCGCATCCTCAGCGGCCAGACCGTCACCGCCTTCTGGCACAGCGTGCGCCACGCCCAGCCGCTGGCCGTGGGCCTGAACTGCGCACTCGGCGCGGCGCTGATGCGCCCCTACATCCAGGAGCTGCACCGCGTGGCGCCCGACACCTTCATCAGCTGCTACCCCAATGCAGGCCTGCCCAACCCGATGAGCGACACCGGCTTCGACGAAACGCCGGACGTCACCTCGGCCCTGGTGCGCGAATTCG
Organism: Rhodoferax sp. SPJ21; assembly: GCF_058216335.1. Lineage (NCBI taxonomy): Bacteria > Pseudomonadati > Pseudomonadota > Betaproteobacteria > Burkholderiales > Comamonadaceae > Rhodoferax > Rhodoferax sp. SPJ21. Next base: position 276,784 of record NZ_JBYZMO010000002.1, on the reverse strand, counting down.
CCGCCGAAGGCCTGGTCAACATCGTCGGTGGCTGCTGCGGCACCACGCCCGACCACATCGCCGCCATCCACGACGCGGTGAACCCGCTGCCCGGCCGCGTGCTACGCCCGTTCTTCTACAAAGAGGCTGCCTGATATGCAAAAAGTGCGCTGGGGTGTGTTGAGCACTGCCAAGATTGGCATGGAGAAAGTTACCCCGGCGCTGATGCGCAGCCAGTGGTGCGATGTGCAGGCGATTGCCTCGCGCTCGCTGCCATCGGCCCGTGCCGCTGCGGACACACTGGGCATCCCTAACGCCTACGGCTCCTACGAAGAGCTGCTGGCCGACCCGAGCATCGAGGCCATTTACAACCCGTTGCCCAACGACTTGCATGTGCCCATGACCCTGGCCGCAGCCCGCGCCGGCAAGCATGTGCTGTGCGAAAAGCCTATCGCGCTGAACGCCAATGAAGCCGCGCAGTTGCGCGAGGTGGCCGGCAAGGTCCACATCATGGAAGCCTTCATGGTGCGCTTCCACCCGCAGTGGCTGCGTACGCGCGAGCTGGTGCAGAGCGGCGCCCTGGGCGAGTTGCGCACGGTGCAGGCCTGGTTCTCCTACTTCAACCGCGACGCCAGCAACATCCGCAACGATGCGGCAAAGGGCGGCGGCGCGCTGTTCGACATCGGCTGCTACCCCATCGTCGCCGGGCGCTTTCTGTTCGGTGCCGAGCCGGTGCGCGTGATGGCGCTGGCCGACATGGACCCCGATTTCAATGTGGACCGCACGTTCAGCGCCTTGCTGGACTTTGGTGGCGGCCGGCACCTGGACTTCACCGTCTCCACCCAGTCCACGCCCTACCAGCGCGTGCACGTAGTGGGCACGCAGCAGCGGGTGGAAATTGAGATTCCGTTCAACGCGCCGCAGGGTGAAGCCACCCGCATCTTCATCGACAACGGCCAGCAACTGGGCGGCGCCAGCGCCACGGTGGAGAGCTTTGCGCCCTGCGACCAGTACAGCCTGGAAGGCGATGCGTTTTCAAAGGCGATCCGTGGTGAAGCGCCGCTGCCGTACGGCGTGGAAGACGCGGTCCAGAACATGCGCATCATCGACGCGCTGTTTGCCTCGCAGCGCAGCGGGCGCTGGGAAACCCTGGCTGCTATTTAATTCGTAGCTGCTTGTGCAGTTAATATCTGCGCTACAGGCCTATTTGTTATAAATTATTGGCGGATGTCGCCAGCAGTTTGCTGGCTTCCCTGCGGGCGCTGACCAGGGCGATAAAGCGCCGCGCCGCCAGGCCCAGCGGCCGTTCCTTGGACCAGACGACGTCTACCCACAGCTCCATGTGGTTGGTCAGGTTGTCGAACGGTATCTGCACCAGCGTGCCAGAGGCGATCTGGCTGCGCACAAAAGATTGCGGCAGCCAGCCCCAGCCGATGCCGGCCTCGATCAGGCCCAGCGCGGCGATGTGGTTGTCGGTGCGCCAGCAGTGCCGGGCAAAGGCAAAGCGCCGGTCTATGGTGGCCAGGTCGCGGCTGGCCACCACGATCTGGCGGGTGTTGGTTAGTTGCTCTTCGCGCAGGCCGTCCGGGCCTTGCAGGGTGCGCGCCAGCAGCTCGGGCGACATCACTGCCACCAGGGTTTCGCTGCTGACTTCTTGAAAGCCTTCGCGCCCGTCCAGGCTGGGCCGCTCGAACACCAGGGCCAGGTTGGCCCGACCTGCGTGCAGCATGCTCAACGCATCGGCCTGCGGTGCGGCCAGCACCTCCACTTCCAGCAGGGGATATTCCTGCGCCAGTGTGGCCAGTGGGCTGCGCCACTGGGCTGCCAGTAGCTCGGGGGCGATGGCCAGGGTCAGGCGGTTTTCCAGCCCTTGCGTCAGCCCCAGTGCCTGTGCGTTCAGCTGCTGCAGCTGGCCGGCCAGCAGGCGGGCCTGCGGCTCCAGCGACCGCGCGGTGGCCGTGGGCCGGGGCTCGCGCCCGCTGCGGTCGAACAGCTCTAGCCCCAGCTCGGCCTCCAGGTGGGCGACGGCCATGCTGACCGCCGACGGCACCCGCCCCAGGGCGCGCGCAGCGGCTGAGAACGAGCCCCTGTCCAGCACGGCCAGAAATACCTGCACGCTCTCGGTGGTGAATGCCATGGCTCAACCCATCAATAAAACTGACATAAGCTGACTTTATATATCAGAATTAAAGACATAAAGTGGCGGCATTACCGGTTCCAAGGCGGCTAAGCCGTTCAGATTTGCCATGCAAGGTATCAAGCGCAAGTTGGTTTATGTAAGTTTGTTCGAAGGCATTGCCATTCTGGCGACCACCCTCGGTTTGTCCGGCATGACGGGCCACGGCATGCAGGATTCAAGCGTGGTGGCGGTCGCTGCCTCCAGCATCGCCATCACCTGGAACCTGGTGTTCAACACCTTGTTCGAGCGCTGGGAAGCCCGCCAGGCGGTGTATGGCCGCAGCCTGGGCCGGCGCATTGCGCATGCCATAGGCTTCGAAGGTGGGCTGACGGTGTTTCTGGTGCCCTTGATGGCCTGGTGGTTCGACGCCACGCTGTGGCAGGCCCTGCTGATGGACCTGGGCTTGCTGGTGTTCTTCCTGGTTTACGCCTTCGTGTTCAACTGGGTTTTTGACCGCGTGTTTGGCCTGCCTACTTCAGCAGTGCGCAAGACGCAGCCGGCCTAGTTGCCTGCACGGACTGCGGCGATTACGTAAGGATTAGCACCCTGCGCCAAACGGTGGCGCAGACCTAGGATGCGGGCTCCCATCCCTAGGAGTTCTTATGTCCGTGTGCAAATTGCTTTCCGTGGCCGCCGCTGTCGCAGCCGTTGTTTCCATGCCCCTGCCCGCCGCTGCGTTTGACGGCTGGCACCTGGACAACGCCACGGCGATCCCGGGCAAGGGCTCCGCCTGGGACTATGTATCGTTGGACGCAGCGCGCGGTCACCTGTTCATCGGCCGCCGTGGCGCGGGCCTGCAGGTGTACGACCTGGCCAGCCACAAGGCGCTTGGCATCATCGGCACGACGGCCAGCGACAGCGCTAACGGCGCCACCTTGATGCCCGAGTTCGACCTCGGCATTTCATACAACGAAAACGGCACCATCACCCCCTTCAAGCTGTCCACACTGGAGGCGCAAGCGTCCATCAAGCTGGGCGACGAGCTGGATGCCACCCACTACGACCCGGCCACCAAGCGCATCATCGTGAATATGGCGGCAGGAAAAGACGGCACGGAGTTGCAGGTGCTGGAGGCCCCCTCATTGAAAAAGGTTGGCTCCATCAAGGTCAGCACCAAAAAGCCTGAGCACGCCGAAGCCGACGGCCAGGGCAATTTCTACATGGCCTCGCGCGACGAGAACGCGGTGTACCGCATCAACACCAAAGACATGACCGTCACGGCCCAGTGGCCCACACCTGGTTGCGCCCAGACTAACGGCCTGGCGCTGGATGCGGCCAACCGCCGCATCTTCCTGGGCTGCCGTGGCAGCGCGACGGTGAAGCCGTCTTTTGCGGTGATGGATGCTGACAACGGCGCCATCCTCTACACCTTTGAAATCGGTGGCGGCAACGATGACGTGGTGTATGACGCCGAGCTGAAACGGGTGTTCCTGACCAACGGTGTGAACTCGGTCATGAATGTGTTCGAGCAGGTCGATGCCAATACCTACAAGCCGTCTGAAGCGCTGGGCACCATGGCCGGCGTACGCACCATGGCCATGGACCACAAGAGCAAGAAGATCTACGCCATCACCGCAGAAGGCAGCGCCGACTACAGCAAGAAGATCACCACCAGCGTGTCGCCGTACTACGCCAATACCTTTTTTGACAACAAGTTCTACGTGCTGACCTACAGCAAGTAAGCCCGGTGGCTTACTGATTCCGCCCCCTGTCGGGGGCGAAATCAGGTCGGCATCAGGTGGTCGATTTCCTGCTGCATGGCCTGCACCAGCTGGCTGTAGCGCTTCAGCTTCTCTGAGGTTTCGCGTAGCCGCTCGGCCACGCGCATGGAAATCGCCAGCAGCAGCTTGGCGGCAGTATGCGGGTCGTCCTGGCTGAGCTTTTCCAGAGCGGCGCGCGACAGGATGGCGCAGACCACATTGGTGCTGGCGGTACACGAGGCCAGCCGCGCCTGGCCGTCGATCAGGCCCATTTCGCCAATCAGGCTGCCCGGGCCTAGCACGGTCACGGTGACCGGGTTGTGCCGGCTGACGATAACGTTTTCTACCGTCACTTCGCCTTCCAGCAGCAGAACCATGTAGCCGGTTTCGCTTTTGTCCCCCTCGACAATGAAGGTGGTGTCTATCGGGATGCGGCGCGGTGTCATATAGCTGACGACGGTCAGCGCCTCTTCGGGTAGCAGCTGCATCAGCGCCGTGGGGGCGATGAGCAGCTCGGCCGCCCGGTTGGCCGACTCGGAGCCTTCTACGGCCCGCATGCGCTGCTTGGGCAGAAGGTCTTCGGGTTGTTGGCCTTGAACGGTTTTCTTGCTGCCAAAGAAGTTTTCAAACATGCTGGGGGAGGGGTGTAGAAGTAACAGATTGTCTGCGCGGGAAGTTTAGAGCTTTCTCGGGACCCAGGGTAGGGCGGCGGGTTCGCGCATAGCCTTTAAAATCGGCGCTTCCAAGGAGCGTTGCAGCGGGGCTGGTCCCCGTCAGGCTTGGAAAGCTCTTGTACGAGACCGCAACGACGCTCACCTGAACCATGCCCCCTCCACAGGTGAGTTGAATGTCCGAACCCGTCGCAAATTCCGTCCCCCCCATGCTGTTGTCCGGCCTGGAGCCTGTGCTCATTGGCCCCGGCACGCTGTTCGTCAACATCGGCGAGCGCACCAATGTCACCGGCTCCAAGGCCTTCGCCCGCATGATTTTGAATGGCGAATTCGACCAGGCCTTGTCGGTGGCCCGCCAGCAGGTGGAAAACGGCGCCCAGGTGATCGACATCAACATGGACGAAGCCATGCTGGACAGCAAGGCGGCCATGGTGCGCTTTTTGAACCTGATCGCCAGCGAGCCCGACATCGCCCGCGTGCCGATCATGATTGACTCGTCGAAGTGGGAAGTCATCGAAGCCGGCCTGCGCTGCATCCAGGGCAAGGGCATCGTCAACTCGATCAGCATGAAAGAAGGCGTGGAGCAGTTCAAGCACCACGCCAAGCTACTGCGCCGCTACGGTGCGGCCGCCGTGGTGATGGCCTTTGACGAAAAAGGCCAGGCCGATACCTATGAGCGCAAGGTTGAGATCTGCGAACGCGCCTACCGCATTCTGGTGGACGAGGTGGGCTATCCGCCAGAAGACATCATCTTCGACCCGAACATCTTTGCCGTGGCCACCGGTATCGAGGAGCACAACAACTACGCGGTGGATTTCATCGAAGCCACGCGCTGGATCAAGCAGAACCTGCCGGGCGCCAAGGTATCGGGCGGTGTCTCGAACGTGTCTTTCAGCTTCCGTGGCAACGACCCGGTGCGCGAGGCCATCCACACCGTGTTTCTGTACCACGCCATCCAGGCGGGTATGGACATGGGCATCGTTAACGCCGGCATGGTCGGTGTGTACGACGACCTGGAGCCGGTGCTGCGCGAGCGCGTGGAAGACGTGGTGCTGAACCGCCGGCCCGACGCGGGCGAGCGCTTGGTCGAAATTGCCGAAACCGCCAAGAGCGGCGCCAAAGACGAGAGCAAGCGCCTGGACTGGCGCGGCACGGCGGACCACCCCGTGTCGGTGGAAGACCGGTTGAGCCACGCCATGGTGCACGGCATCACCGAATTCATCGTGCCCGATACCGAAGAGGCCTACCAGGCCGTGCTGGCCAAGGGTGGCCGTCCGCTGCATGTGATCGAAGGCCCGCTGATGGCGGGCATGAACATCGTGGGCGACCTGTTTGGCCAGGGCAAGATGTTCTTGCCGCAGGTGGTGAAGTCGGCACGGGTGATGAAGTCCGCAGTGGCGCATTTGATTCCTTACATCGAAGAAGAAAAACGCCTGGACGAAGCCGCTGGCCGCGATGTGCGCACCAAGGGCAAGATCATCATCGCCACCGTCAAGGGCGATGTGCACGACATTGGCAAGAACATCGTCACGGTAGTTTTGCAGTGCAATAACTTCGAGGTGGTGAACATGGGCGTGATGGTGCCCTGCCACGAGATCCTGGCGCGCGCCAAGGTCGAGGGCGCCGACATTGTCGGCCTGAGCGGCCTCATCACCCCCAGCCTGGAAGAAATGCAGTACGTGGCTGGCGAGATGCAAAAGGACGACCACTTCCGCGTCAAGAAGATCCCGCTGATGATCGGCGGCGCCACCACCAGCCGCGTGCACACCGCCGTGAAGATCGCCCACCACTACGACGGCCCGGTGGTCTACGTGCCAGATGCATCGCGCAGTGTGGGTGTGGCGCAGAGCTTACTTGGGGATGGTGCTGCAGATTTCATAGCAGAACTGAATGCCGACTACGACAAGGTGCGCCTGCAGCACGCCAACAAGAAGCAGACCCCGCTGTGGCCGCTGGCCAAATGCCGGGCCAACAAGACGCCGATCAACTGGACCGGCTATACGCCCAAGGTGCCCAAGTTCATCGGCCGCCGTGTCTTCAAGAATTTCGACCTGACCGAGCTGGCCAAGTACATCGACTGGGGCCCGTTCTTCCAGACCTGGGACCTGGCCGGCCCGTACCCCGCCATCCTGACCGACGAAGTGGTCGGCATAGAAGCCACCCGTGTCCACAAGGATGCGCAGGCCATGCTCAAGCGCGTGGTCGAAGGCCGCTGGCTCACCGCCAACGGTGTGATTGCCCTGTACCCGGCGAACACGGTGAATGACGACGATATCGTTTTCTACACCGACGAGTCGCGCGCGGAAGTCGCCATGACCTGGTATGGCCTGCGCCAGCAGGCCGAAAAGCAGGCGGTGGACGGTGTCATGCGCCCCAGCCGCTGCCTGGCCGACTTCGTGGCACCCAAGGCCAGTGGCGTGGCGGACTACGCGGGCATGTTTGCCGTCACCGCCGGCCTGGGCGCCGAGAAGAAGGAAGCCCAGTTCATGGCCGAGCTGGACGACTACTCCAGCATCATGTTCAAAGCCATCGCCGACCGCCTGGCCGAGGCCTTTGCGGAATGCCTGCACCAGCGCGTGCGCACCGACCTGTGGGGCACCTCGCCGCAGGAGGCGCTGACCGTCGAAGAGATGATTGGCGAAAAATACACCGGCATCCGCCCTGCGCCCGGCTACCCTGCCTGCCCTGACCACAGCGCCAAGCGCGAGATGTTCGACCTGCTGCAGTGCCATGACATCGGCATGGAGCTGACCGAAAGCCTGGCGATGATGCCGGCCGCCAGTGTCAGCGGCTTCTACCTGGGTCACCCAGACAGCGTGTACTTCAACGTTGGCAAGATTGGCGAAGACCAGCTGAAAGACCTGGCCCAGCGCCGGGGCGTGGCCGAGAAGGATTTGCAACGCCTTTTGGCACCGAATCTGTAAAACCTGGGGCTCGTCCGCATGCGGGCGCGTGGATTTACGTGGAAGATGGGTCTTAAGCGCTCAGCTTACAAACTTGTACTTTGCTACAGTTTGTAAGAAACTGAGTTAATCCCCCCACTTAGCGCCACGCCTTCTGCCGGACTGCCCATGGATGACGATGACCTGCTTGAGTTCATAGACGCCCCCTCGGCCGCCGAGACCTCTGCGGGTGCGACCATGCCGGAGGCCTGGCGCATTGTGGTGGTGGACGACGACCCCGATGTGCACGAAAGCACGTCTTACGGCTTGCGTGGCCTGGAGGTCGAGGGCCGTGGTCTGCAGTTGCTGCACGCCTATTCGGCGGCCCAGGCCCTGCAGATGTTGCGTGACGAAACCGGCGTTGCTGTGGTGCTGCTGGACGTGGTGATGGAAACCGAAGACGCTGGCCTGGCCACGGTAGGCGCCATCCGTGACGGGTTGGGCCTGGCTAATCTGCGCATCATCCTGCGCACCGGACAGCCAGGCCAGGCACCCGAGATCGAGACCATACGCCGCTACGACATCAATGACTACAAGACCAAGAGCGAGCTGACCCGCACCAAGCTCTATACCGCGCTGACCACCGCTATCCGCTCCTATGACCAGCTGTGCCGCCTGGATGCCAGCCGCAAGGGGCTGGAGCAGATCGTGGCGGCCAGCAACCAATTCATTGCCGATGCCGGCGTGCAGACATTTGCCCAGGGCGTAATCACGCAAATTGCCGGGCTGATCGGCATCGAGGCGGAAGGCCTGGTGTGTGCCTCTACCGGCGTCGGTGAGGGCTCTGCGCAGTATGTCGTGATTGCGGCGGCCGGGCATCTGGCCTATTTGATGCGCCGCCGTATCAGCGAGATCGACGACCCACATATCGTTGCCAGCCTGACGCAATGTCTGGCGGAGCGCCGCAACCTGGTCACCGAGCGCAGCATCACCTTGTTTTTCGAAGGGCGGGAGTCGGGCGATTTCGCTGCGTTTGTGTATTCGGCCCAGCCTTTGCGCGCAGTGGACATGCATTTGATGCAGGTGTTTTGCACGAACATCGCCCTGTGCGCGTCGAATGTGGAGCTGGTAGCCCGCCTGCGTGACTATGCCTTTGTGGACCGCATGCTGGGCTTGCCCAACCGCACCGCCCTGATCGAGCATATGGACCGGGCTATTGCCGACGGCTCGGCGCAGGGCTGTGCTCTGGGTCTGATGGATGTGGACCAGTTTGCCGAGACCAACGATATGTTTGGCCACGTGTACGGCGACCTGTTGCTGGCCGCCATCACCCGCCGGCTGCGCGGCCTGCATGGGGGCGACGCGTTTTTGGCGCGGGTGGGTGGCGATACCTTTGCCTTGTTTGGCGCTGAAACCCGGGTCCAGCCCGAGGTGTTGCGCGCGGTGTTCGAGCAGCCCTTTGAGATCGAGGACATTCAGCGCCCGGTGTCCATCTGCATCGGTCTGGTGCACTGCGATGCGGCCGGTGGCAGCGGCCTGGAACTGCTGAAGAATGCGTCGATTGCGCTCAAGCGTGCCAAGGAGTTGGGCCAGGGCCGCAGCGCGTACTACTCGGCCGAGATCGGCATTGCCACACGCGAACGCACCCGCTTGCTGCATGGTTTGCAGCGTGCCTTTGACCACGAACGCTTGTTCGTCGTTTACCAGCCGCAAATGTCTTTGCGCACCGGGCTGCCCATAGGTTTTGAGGCGCTGCTGCGCTGGCGCACCGAAGACGGCCAGTTCGTGCCGCCCGACCGCTTCATCCCTGTGGCCGAGCAGTCCGGTCTGATCGTGGCCATCGGCGCCTGGGTCCTGCGCACGGCGCTGCACGCCCACGGCCAGCTGCGCGCAGCTGGCATACAGGGCATACGCATGGCGGTGAACGTGTCGTCGGTGCAGTTCGCGCAGCCCCAGTTTCTGGCCACGGTGGACGAGGCACTGGCCGACACCGGCATGCCGCCCGACTGCCTGGAGCTGGAGATCACCGAGTCTGTGGCGGTGATGGGCATGGAGCGCGTCGCCAGCGTGCTGCGCGCCATCAAGGAGCGCGGCATTGCGGTGGCGATTGACGACTTCGGTACCGGCTTTTCTTCGCTGTCCTACCTGGACCAGTTGCCCGCAGACCGGCTGAAGATTGACCGCGCCTTTGTCAGCTCGCTGGACTCGGGCCGGCTGGGCGCGCGCATTGCCGAGATGATCGTGCCGCTGGGCCACCAGCTGGGCATGCAGGTGCTGGCCGAAGGGGTGGAAACCGAGGTCCAGGCCAGCATCTTGCGCAGCCTGGGCTGCGACGAGGCCCAGGGCTATTTGTACGCCAAAGCCATGGTCATCGAAGACCTGCTGCCTTGGCTGGCACAGCGCCTGGGTATAAAGCCGTGAAATTCTGGCCCTGGCTGCTGCTGGCAGGGCTGTTGGCAGGCTGTGGCCCTGGCCAGCCGGTGCGCATAGGCTTTATTGCCAGCTTGTCCAACCGCAGTCCAGATGTCGAAGAGGACGGTCGCAATGGCCTGATGCTGGCCATAGAGCAGCGCAACCAGGCCGGCGGCCTGGGCGGCCACCCGATTGAGCTGGTGGTGCGTGACAGCGGCCAGACGCCGCAACAGGCACAGTCGGCCATGCAGGCGCTGGTGCAGTCCAAGGTGGTGGTGGCGGTGGGCTCGATTACCAGTGCCACCGCCGCCTTGGTGGTGCCGCTGGCCGATGCGGCCCAGCTGGTGCTGCTCAGCCCCACGGTGACGTCCATGGATTTTGTGGGCAAAGATGACTACTTCTTTCGCATGAACCGCAATGCACGCGAAAACGCCAGCGCGTATGCGGCCAAGCTGTTTCAGCGCGGCCAGCGCCGCGTGTCCGTGTTGTACGACGTGCGCAACAAAAGCCTGTCCAGCTCCTGGGTCCACGAGTTCCGGTCTGCCTATGCCGTTGCGGGCGGCCAGGTGGCGGCCGAAGTGCCTTTTGGCGCGGAGGGGCAGGGCGTGGGCGACAGCGTGCGCCAGATGCTTGCGGCACAGCCAGACGGTTTGCTGTTCATCGCCGCAACGCTGGACGTGGCGCAGCTGGCCCAGCAGGCCGAAAAGCTGGCCCCCGGCTTGCCCAAGACAGCCTCGGAATGGGCTTCTGGCGACTATCTGGTGGAGCTGGGCGGACGGGCGGTAGAGGGCATGGTGACGTCCCAGGTGTTTGACCGCGCTGACACTTCCGAGCGTTACCGCCGCTTTCGTGATGCGTACCAGACGCGATTTGCACGGCCACCCAGCTTTAGCGCCGTAGCTTCGTTTGATGCGGGTACGGTTTTGCTGCAGGCTTTGGATCGGCGCTCCTGGCATGAGTCGGTCAAGGATGCCTTGCTGAAATACGGTCCCTACGAAGGGCTGCAGCAGAGCATCCAGTTCGACCGCTTTGGCGATGCCACGCGCAAGATGATCTTCACCCAGATCCAGGCGGGTCAGTTCGTGCCCTTGCCATGATGGTTTGGCGGCTGCGCAGCTATCTGGCGGGTCTGCTGGTGGCCACTATGCTGGTGACCCTGGTGATTGTGGGCAGTGCCATTTTGTGGATGCGTATTCCGCAGATCGAGCAGGCCAACAAGGAAAAGGTGGCTCGGGACATCGGAGAGATGGCCGCCCTGATGGAGATTCTGCTGGGCTCGGTGGAGTCGCGTGTGCAGGTGCTCAGCCAGGCGGTGCGGCTGGCGCCTGCGTCGCAGGCGAATGCGCTGCTCGATGAAGCCGTGGGTAACGCGCATGTGATGGGGGCTATTTACCTGGTGTCGGGAGCTGGCCGTGTACTGGCTGCCGGTGTGCCTGAGACCCTGCGTGCCCAGCGCGAGGACTGGCTGGGCACCGATCTGTCGGCCAACCCGCTGTTTCGCGCGGCCCAGACCCGCCAGCAGCTGGTCTGGGGGGACAAATACTTGTCTCTGCTGTCCGGCGTGGTGACGGTAGGGCTGGCCTATCCGGTGGACGCCCAGCGTGTGCTTGTGGCCGAGGTGCCACTGTCCTATTTGCTGCGCACCTTCCAGCTGGCGGCGGGCCAGCGTGACTCCCTCATCTGGCTGGTGGACCGGCGTGGCGAGGTGCTGGCCGATACCGAAGGGGGGGCGCTGGTGGGCCGCGTGAATGTGTTGAACCTCCCGCTGATATCTACCTTTCAACAGGGCCAGGCTTTGCCCGATCTGTTTAGCTTCATGGACCGGGAGTTTCACCCGGCCATATCCCACTCCATGGACCTGGACTGGTATTTCTTGGGCGGCATGCCCTCTGGCCTGGAGAACCGAGAGATCCGCGGCCTAGTGGTAGTGGTTTTCACGGTATTTCTGGGGGCTCTGGTGGTGGGCTTCCTGTTGGCTCCGTTCTGGGCGTCCCGCTTGATACGCCCGCTGCGGGGGATTGTGGTGCGCGCCGGCCAAATATCTGCCGGCGAGCAGGTCGGCCCTTGGCCGCAGGGGACGATCGCCGAGTTCAACCGCCTCTCGGGCGACCTGGAAAAAATGGCGGCCACGCTGCAGGAGCGCCAGCAGAAATCTCAGGCCATCTTCAACACCTCGCCGGTGGCCATGTCGGTGACCAGCACGGAATCTCCGTTCGCCCTGCTGGACGTGAATCTGGCCTGGTGCCGGGTGTTCCGGCGCCGCCGTGAAGATGCATTGGGCCGCACAGGGACGGAGCTGAATATGTGGCGCTCGCTGGACGACCGCGCGGCCATGTTTGCCGCGTTCCAGGCAGGGCATGCCACCGCCGAGGCCTGGATGCTGCGCGGTGACGGCGAGCCCGTGCTGATCCAGTTATCGCGTGACAAGGTACATATCGGTGCATTGCAGATGATGGTCTGGGCGGGCGTGGATATTACCGAGATGCACCGCATCGATAACGCCTTGCGCGAGCTCAACGCCGAGCTGGAGGAGCGCGTGGCGCGCCGTACCGAGGCCCTGGCCGGTGCCAACGACGATCTCTCCACTGCCATTGCCGAGCTGCGTCAAACCCAGACCGAGCTGGTGCGGGCCGAAAAGATGGCGGCTCTGGGTGGCCTGGTGGCCGGCGTGGCGCACGAGCTGAACACCCCGCTGGGTAACGGCCTGATGGCGGTGACCGCGCTGGGCGATGAAGTGCGCAAATTCAGGCAGTCCATGCAGGACGGGCTGCGGCGTACCGCCCTGGAGGCTCTGCTGTCCAGTGTCGAGCAGGCCACCGATATATCCACCCGCAACCTCTACCGCGCGGCAGAGCTGGTGAGCAACTTCAAGCAGGTGGCAGTGGACCAGACCAGCGCCCAGCGCCGGCGTTTTGCGCTGGCCGAGGTAGTGGCCGAAATCGTCAGCAGCCTGCGCCCTTCGTTTGCCCGCACCCCTTACAAGGTGGTGGTGGAGATACCGCCCGGGCTGTGGATGGACAGCTACCCCGGTGCCTTGGGCCAGGTGGTGACCAATCTGGTGAATAACGCGGTGCTGCATGGCTTCGAAGGCCGTAACCAAGGCACGGTGCGTATCACCGGCGAGGCCCAGGACGAGGGCTGGCTGCTGCTACGCGTGGCCGACGACGGCCGTGGCATTCCAGCCGATTTGCTGGACCGCATTTTCGACCCCTTTGTGACCACCAAGATGGGTCGAGGCGGTACCGGCTTGGGTCTGCATATTTCCTATAACGCGGTAGTTAGCTTGCTGGGTGGCAGCATCAGCGTGCGCAGTGCGGAGGGTGAGGGGACGGATTTCGAGTTGCTTCTGCCCAGCAGCGCGCCACGGGCGAGTTGAGTGCGAATTGAGGGTGAAAAATGCTGCTAGCGCAGGAATTAACTACGCTGGCAGCTATCAAAAGTATAGTAATTTAGCTGGATGCTCGAAGCGCCCGGCGGTACTGCACGGCTTCGGCAATATGGCTGACATCGGTCGTGCTGGAGCCCGCCAGGTCGGCAATAGTGCGAGCCACTTTCAGTGTGCGGTGGATGCTGCGAGCCGACCAGCCCAGACGGGCTGCCGTGGTGTTCAGGAATTTGCCGGCGGCGCTGTCCAGTGCCACATGTTGGTCCATCTCCTGTCCTTGCAATGCCTGGTTGGACTTGCCCTGGCGCTCCATGGCCTGTTGCCGGGCGGCGCTGCTGCGTTGGCGAATCGTGGCCGTGGATTCGCCTGGTGGCGCGTTGAGCAGGTCCTGGGCCGGCAGCGCCGGCACTTCGATATGCAGATCGATACGGTCCATCAAGGGGCCGCTGAGCTTGCCTTGGTAACGCAAAACTTGGTCTGGCGAGCAGCGGCAGGCCTGCTGGCGCGAACCCAGGTAGCCGCAGGGGCAGGGGTTCATGGCGGCAATCAGCTGGAAGCGGGCTGGGAATTCGGCCCGCCGAGCAGCGCGCGAGATGGTGATGTGGCCGGTTTCCAGCGGCTCGCGCAGGGCCTCCAGTGCGGCCCTCGGAAATTCCGGCAGTTCATCTAAAAAGAGTACGCCATGGTGGGCCAGCGAGATTTCGCCGGGCCGCGGCGGCGATCCTCCGCCCACCAAAGCCACAGCGCTGGCCGTGTGGTGGGGGCTGCAAGTGGGGCGGGTTGCCCAGCGCTCCAGGGAGAAGCGCCCACCCAGGCTGGCCACGGCAGCACTTTGCAGCGCCTCTTCCACTGTCATAGGGGGCAGTAGTCCGGCGAAACGCTGGGCCAGCATGGATTTGCCCGAGCCGGGCGGCCCGATCAACAATAGGCTATGCCCGCCTGCGGCCGCAATCTCCAGCGCCCGTTTGGCCCCGGCCTGGCCTTTGACATCGGCCAGGTCGGCATAGCCGGCCGTGGTGGGCCGGGCGGTCTGCTGCAGTTGGCGCCAGCCTTCGGCCGGTGCGTCGCCTTCGCCTTGCGGCAAAAACTGCTGCACCACATCCAATAGGTGTTGGGCGCAGTACACCTGCGCACCAGGCACCAGGGCGGCCTCTTCGGCGCTGCCCGGTGGCAATACCAGACGGGTGTGCACTTCTTGTGCGTGCAGCGCCAGGCTGGTGGCCAGCGCACCGCGCACCGGGCGCAATGCACCAGACAGCGACAACTCCCCGGCAAACTCGTGGCCGGTCAGGCGTTCTGCCGCAATCTGGCCGCTGGCGGCCAGGATACCCAGCGCAATCGGCAGATCGAAGCGGCCCGAGTCCTTGGGCAGGTCGGCCGGCGCCAGGTTCACGGTGATGCGCTTGTTGTGCGGAAACTCCAGGCCGGAATTCTGGATGGCCGAGCGCACGCGTTCGCGTGCCTCCTTGACCTCCACGTCCGCCAGCCCGACCAAGGTAAAGCTGGGCAGGCCGTTGGTTAGATGCACCTCAACGGTGACGGCGGGCGCTTCCAGGCCCAGCAAGGCACGGCTCTGCACCAAACACAAGCTCATCGTCGTTTTACTCCCTGTATCGGTGCGCGGATGACGACCGAAGTTCACATTTCTTTGCAATGCACCATTTGTGTGCGATAAATACCAATCCAAAGCTGTGCATCGGCATGCATGGATAAAGGGTAGGTTAACAAATTGACACCAATTTGGCACGCTACATGCTTAGTGGTAGCCGATTCCCCTCATTATTTTGGAGAAGACAATGAAACTGCCAGCGCCCGAGGCCGGCCGCCTTGACGCCCACCCTCTCTACAGCCCATCGAAGGACCAGCCATGAAACTTGTCACCGCCATTATCAAACCGTTCAAGCTCGACGAGGTGCGCGAAGCCTTGTCCGGCATTGGTGTGCAGGGTATCACCGTGACGGAAGTCAAGGGTTTTGGCCGCCAGAAGGGCCATACCGAGCTGTACCGTGGCGCTGAGTACGTTGTTGATTTCTTGCCCAAGGTCAAGATTGAAGCAGCCATCGCCGACGAGTTGGTGGACCGCGTGATCGAGGCCGTAGAGGGCGCAGCCCGTACCGGCAAGATCGGCGACGGCAAGATTTTTGTCTACAACCTGGAGCAGGTTGTTCGCATCCGTACCGGCGAGACCGGCAAAGAAGCGCTGTAAGCGCGGCGTGCGTCATTAACGAAAGCCAAACAACCATGAAAAAACTTCTCGCATCTTTTGCCCTGGGTATGGGGCTGCTATGGGGCGCATCTTTCGCCCAAGCCCAGGCTCCGGCTGCCGAGCCGGCTGCAAGCATGGCGGCACCTGCCGCATCGGAAGAAGCCAAGCCGGCTGATGCCGCCGCCCCTGCACCTGCTGCAGCGGCCGCCGCAGCGCCTGCTGCCTCGGCACCTGCGGATGCCGCTTCGGCCGCACCCGCTCCGGTTCCAAACAAGGGCGACACCGCCTGGATGATGGTTTCCACGCTGCTGGTCATCATGATGACCGTGCCCGGTTTGGCTCTGTTCTACGGCGGCCTGGTGCGTAGCAAGAACATGCTGTCCGTGCTGATGCAGGTTTTGGTCACGTTCTCGCTGATCGTGGTGCTGTGGTTTATCTACGGCTACAGCCTGGCGTTCACCGAAGGCAATGCCTACATCGGTGGCTTTGACCGGCTCTTCATGAAGGGCATATGGGACAACGCTGCGGGCACGTTTGCCACTGGCGCCACCTTCAGCAAGGGTGTGCCAATGTATGAAATCGTGTTTGCCTTCTTCCAGGCTACCTTTGCAGGTATCACTTGCTGCCTGATCGTGGGTGCTTTCGCAGAACGTATCAAGTTCTCTGCAGTGCTGCTGTTCACAGCCATCTGGTTCACCTTCAGCTACGCTCCTATCGCCCACATGGTGTGGTTCTGGATGGGCCCTGACGCCTACGCTTCCAAAGAAGTGGTTGACGCTATGAACGCCAAGGCCGGTCTGATCTGGCAATGGGGCGCGCTGGACTTCGCCGGCGGCACCGTGGTGCACATCAACGCCGCTGTGGCTGGCTTGGTCGGTGCCTACATGATTGGCAAGCGCGTTGGCTACGGCAAGGAATCGATGGCACCTCACAGCCTGACGCTGACCATGGTCGGTGCCTCGCTGCTGTGGGTGGGCTGGTTCGGTTTTAACGCTGGCTCCGCTCTGGAAGCCAACGGCTTCGCTGCTCTGGCATTCATCAACACCCTGGGTGCTACCGCTGCGGCTGTGCTGGCATGGTGTGTCGGTGAAGCGCTGATGAAGGGCAAGGCTTCCATGCTGGGTGCTGCATCCGGCGCGGTGGCTGGCCTGGTGGCGATTACGCCTGCTTGCGGTAACGTCGGTATTGGCGGCGGCCTGGTGATCGGCTTCGTGGCAGGCTTCGCTTGCCTGTGGGGTGTGACTGGCCTGAAGAAGATTCTGGGCGCTGACGACTCGCTGGACGTGTTCGGCGTGCACGGTGTAGGCGGTATCCTGGGTGCGCTGCTGACCGGCGTGTTCAACAGCCCCAGCCTGGGTGGCCCGTCCACCGTGGCTGACTGGGTTTCCGCTGGCATGACGCCCGCTGACGCCTACTCCGTGGCTGCCCAAGTGTGGATCCAGGCCAAGGCTGTGCTGCTGACCATCGTCTGGTCCGGTGTCGTGTCTCTGGTTGCCTACAAGATTGTGGATCTGACCATTGGTCTGCGCGTCTCCGAAGAAGAAGAGCGCGAAGGTCTGGACATCAGCTCCCACGGCGAAACGGCTTACCACCGGTAAGCCACCCGGCGCTGCAGCCCACCGAGGCTGCAGCAAAGCCGCAGGATCTTTTTCCAAAGATTCGGCCCGCCCGCAGCAATGCCGGTGGGCTATTTTTTTGCCCGTTCACAATACGGGCACTGCAAACTTCTACCTCCCACCATGACCTGGCAAACCGTCACCACCGAACCCAACCTCTTGGGTGAGTCCCCCTTTTGGCATCCGCAGGAAAAACGCCTGTACTGGGTCGATGTACCCGGCAAGCTGCTGCAGCGCCTGGACGTGGCCAGCGGCGTGGTCGAGCGCTGGGCCATGCCTTCCGAGCCCGGCTGCATTGCCCCTGCTGCCAGCGGTGGCCTGGTGGTGGCGCTGCGCGAGGGTATTTACCGCGCGCCGGTCTGGGGTGGCGATCTGCAGCTATTGGCTGCCGCACCGTATGACCCGGCCACCACCCGCTTCAACGACGGCAAGTGCGACCCGCTGGGCCGCTTCTGGGCCAGCACCATCTACGAGCCACGCGATGCGCGCAAGGCCGAGCTGTACTGCCTGGAGGCCGGCAGGCTGAGCAGCAAGGCGGGCAACGCCATCACCGGCAACGGCCTGGCCTGGTCGCCCGACGCCAAGACCCTGTACTGGTCGGACACGCCGCACCACATCGTCCACGCCTGGGACTGGGACGCAGCCTCGAATGTGCTGTCGAACTACCGCGAATTCCTGCAGATGGCGCCCAAGCCCGCCGGCTGGCAGGCCGGCATGCCCGGCTACGGCGGCCGCCCCGACGGCGCGGCGGTGGACGTACAGGGCAACTACTACTCGGCCCAGTTTGAAGGCCAGCGCCTGTGCAAGTTTTCGCCGGACGGCGAGCTGCTGAAGGCCTACCCACTGCCCGTGCGTTGCCCCACCATGCCCTGCTTCGGTGGCGACGATCTGCAAACCCTGTACCTCACCAGCGGTCGCCATGGCCGTTCGGATGCAGAGCTGGCGGCGCTGCCCGCATCCGGCCACGTGCTGTCTTTGCGCGTGGATGTGCCGGGCCTACCGGTGAACTTCTTCAAAGACTAGGTTTGCTATTGTTTAAATAGCTGCTGGCGCAGATAGTATCTGCGCTGTAGCAGTATTTCTTATAAATCCCTATGCGCCGCTTGCGCCATCTTTCTAGCCATCACCGCACCCCGGCTACCAACCGGCTGCTGGGCGGCTTGCTGGCCTTCAACGCGGGGGCCATCAACGCCGGGGGCTTTCTGGTGGTGGGCATGTACACCTCGCACATGAGCGGTTTTGCGTCCATGGTGGCCGACAACCTGGTGCTGGGCCAGTTCACCTTGGTGTTAGGCGCGCTGGGCACCTTGCTGGCCTTCACCTGCGGCGCGGCCACCACGGCAGTGCTGGTCAACTGGGCGCGCCAGCACCATTTGCGTAGCGCCTACGCCTTGCCCTTGTTGTGCGAGGCGCTGCTGATGCTGGTGTTCGGCCTGATCGGCGCCACGCTGAACCGCCAGACCCCGTTTGCCGTGCCGCTGACCGTGCTGGTGCTGGCCTACACCATGGGCCTGCAGAACGCGCTGATCAGCAAGATCTCCTTATCGCAGATACGTACCACCCACATGACCGGCGTGGTGACCGACCTGGGCATTGAGCTGGGCAAGATGCTCTACATGAACCGCCAGGGCAGCCCGGTGGAATCGCGCGTGCGGGCCAACCTCGTCAAGATGCGTCTGTACGGCACCTTGTTAGGCGCCTTCGTCACGGGCGGGCTGGTGGGCGCCACCGGCTTCAAATACGTGGGTTTCATTTGGGTGGTACCGCTGGCCCTGCTGCTCTTGGCCTTGTCGCTGCCGCCGCTGTTGGCGGACCTGGCCCGCCCGCGCCCGGTACGTTAAGCCAGGTTAAGCCACGTCTTGCGGCCGTGGGTGGCCGGGCATCAGCTGGTAGGGCGCGAGCCAGCCAGGCTGGCCTTGGATGCGCTGCAGCCAGGCGCCAATAGCCGGGTAATCGGCCCAGTCCACGCCAAATTCAGCCGGCCAGAACAGGTAGCCGCATAGCGACAAGTCAGCCGTTGTCAGCCGCTGGCCCACCACGTATTGGCGGCCGTCCAGGTGCTGGTTCAGTATCTTCAGTGCGGCCACCATGCGGCCGCGCAAAAAGGCGGTGACTGGCGTTTCGCCCGTCTTGGCGAACTGCAGCTGGAAGCGCAGCGTGGCGATGTTGCTGGTCAGCTTGTGGTTATCAAACAAGATCCAGCGCAGCACTTCGCGGCGCTCGTCCTCGTTGGCCGGCGCCAGCTGCGGGAACTGTGCGGCCAGATAGTCCAGGATCACGCCCGACTGGCTGAGGCGCAGGCCGTTGTGCTCCAGTACCGGCACCTCGCCCATCACGTTGATATCGCGGTAGGCCGGCGTGCGGGTTTCGCCGTTGAAGAAATCCACAAAGCGCGGCGTCCATTCGGCGCCGCAGAGCTGCAGCGCCAGCGCCACCTTGTAGGCATTGCCCGACTGGGCGAAACAATAAAGTTGGTAAGCGGCCATGGTGTCTTTCGGGTGGGGTGGGCTGAATGCGCCATCGTAGCCGCAACCCTGGATGCTCTGTTTTTGATAGCTAATAGTGCACAGGGAATATGCGCTGGAAGGTTTTTTGTCGTCCATGCCAATGGGGCCAACTCCGTGAATCCCCGTATTAGGGCAAGTCCTAGTCCTTATTTTCTGGAAATGAAAGATAGTTCGTGCGGCAGTCGAACTAAGTGGTTTTGCGGAATTCCCGCCGCTGCCAAGGTGCGTTGGGCCGTCCGCCTGCAGCCGCCTCGTTGTTCCACAAAAACGGAGACAAAACATGAAGATCGCTTTCAAACAGACCCTGTCCATCCTGGCTTTGGGCCTGGCCAGCAGCGCCGCCTTGGCGCAAATGACCGTGGGCGTCAGCTGGTCCAACTTCCAGGAAGAACGCTGGAAGACAGACGAGGCCGCCATCAAGACCCAGCTGGAAAAGCTCGGCGCCAAGTACATCAGCGCCGATGCCGGTGGCTCGCCCGAAAAGCAGCTGGGCGACATCGACAGCCTGATGAGCAAGGGCGCGAAAGTGCTGATCGTGCTGGCCATGGACAAGGACGCCATCCTGCCCGCCGTCAACAAGGCCACCAAGCAAAAAGTGCCAGTCGTCGCCTATGACCGCCTGATCGAAGCGCCCGGTGTGTACTACATCACCTTCGACAACAAGGAAGTCGGCCGCCTGCAGGCTGCCGCCGTGTTCAAGGCCCAGCCCAAGGGCAACTACGTGATGATCAAGGGCTCGCCCACCGACCCGAACGCCAACTTCCTGCGCGAAGGCCAGCAAGAGGTGATCGACGCCGCCGTGAAGTCCGGCGCCATCAAGATCGTCGGCGAGGAATACACCGACGGCTGGAAGCCCGAAGTCGCGCAAAAGAACATGGAGCAAATCCTCACCAAGAACGGTGGCAAGGTGGATGCCGTGGTCGCCTCCAACGACGGCACCGCCGGTGGCGTGGTCGCCGCGCTGACCAGCAAGGGCATCAAGGGCATCCCCGTCTCCGGCCAGGACGGCGACTTTGCCGCTTTGAACCGCGTGGCCCTGGGCTCGCAAACCGTCTCGGTCTGGAAGGACGCACGTGACCTGGGCCGCGAAGCCGCCAGCGCCGCTGTGGCACTGGGTAATGGCAAGAAAGTGGACGGTACGGTGAGCTGGAACGGCGGCGAAAAGAAGATCGCGCTGGACTCGCACTTCCTCAAGCCCGTAGCCGTCACCCGCGACAACCTGGACGTGGTGGTCAAGGCTGGCTGGATCAAGAAGGATGAGCTGTGCAAGGGCGTTGCTGCGGCAACCGCACCAGCGGCCTGCAAATAACTCCCCGGTGCTGAAGCGCTCCGCCCTGCAGGCCAGGGCGGGCGCCAGCCTGGAGTCCTTTCTTCTTCCGGAACCCTGATATGAGCGATTCCCCCAACCCCTGGCAAAGTTCTTGGCGCCAGGCCAACATCGACTGGCGGCTCGTGCTGATGAGCCTGGTGCTGGCCGTGCTGGCCACGGTGTTTGGCCTGCTAACCGAAGGCATCTTCTTCTCGCCCGAGAACCTGTACAACATCGCCCAGCAGACGGCGGTGGTGGGCATCGTCTCCACCGTCATGGTGCTGGTCATCGTGGCCCGGCATATCGACTTATCGGTGGGCTCGGTGATGGGCTTTGTGGGTGTACTCATTGCCTATCTGCAGTACAGCGCCAACTGGTCCTGGCCCACGGCCTGCCTGGCCGGGCTGGCGGTAGCCTTGGCCGCTTCGATCTACCAGGGCTGGCTGACGGCGGTGCTGGGCGTTCCCTCATTCGTGGTCACGCTGGGCGGCTTGATGTCGTTTCGCGGCGCGGCATTTTTGGTGGCCGATGGCAAGACCCAGCCGGTCACCGACGAATTTTTTCTGCGCCTGGGCGGTGGCTACGACGGCGGCATTGGCACCACGGCCACCTGGTGGGTGACCGGCCTGGTCTGCCTGGCGCTGTTGCTGCGCGCCGTGCAAAAGCGCCGATCCCGCCAGCGCCACGGCGTGGCCAACGACCCGCTGTGGATGGAGGCCCTGCTGACCGGCGTGCCCATCCTGCTGCTGCTGGCCTTTGCCAACACCATGAACCACTACCTCATCTCCTCCAAGACCGAGCCGCAGGGCATACCGATACCGGTGCTGATCTGGGCCGTGGTGGCCGGCGCGCTGTCCTTCATCGTGCACCGCACCCGCTTTGGCCGCTATGTCTACGCCATGGGCGGCAACCCCGACGCGGCGGCGCTGGTGGGCATTCCGGTGAAGCGCGTCACCTTGCAATTATTTGCGCTGCTGGCCGTATTGATTACGGTGGCAGCTATTGTTTCCATAGCGCGGCTGAACGCCGGCACCAACTCGCTGGGCACCGGCATGGAGCTGTATGTGATTGCCGCGGCCGTCATCGGCGGCACGGCGCTGGCCGGAGGCAGCGGCTCCATCTTCGGCTCTGTCCTGGGCGCGCTGATCATGCAGTCGCTCGACAGCGGCATGCTGCTGCTGGACGTGTCCATCGGAAAGCGCATGGTGATCATCGGCCAGGTGCTGATCGTCGCCGTGGTGTTTGATGTTCTCTATCGCAAGTTCACGGGAGATCGTTAAATGACCGACCACTCCCAACCCTTGGTCCAACTGCGCGACATCCGCAAAGCCTTTGGCGGCGTGGTCGCTGTCGATGGCGTCAGCGTCAACCTCTACCCCGGCGAGGTCGTCGCCCTGCTGGGCCACAACGGCGCGGGCAAGTCCACGCTGATGAAGATGCTGGCCGGCGCCTACCCCATAGACAGCGGCGACACCGTGATTGCCGGCCACAAGGTGCACATCCGTACCCCGGCCGAAGCCCAGGCCCAGGGCATCGAAACCATCTACCAGACCCTGGCGCTGGCCGACAACCTGGACTCCGTCGCCAACCTGTTCCTCGGCCGCGAAAAGATGACCGCCTGGAACACGCTGGACGACCACTTCATGGAGGTCAACGCCCGCAAAGTCTTCGCCCGGTTGAACAAGAACTTCACCAACATCCGCGTGCCTGTGCGCCGCCTGTCCGGTGGCCAGCGCCAGGTGGTGGCGATTTCACGCGCGCTGTACTTCAACGCCCGCATCCTCATCATGGACGAGCCCTGCGCGGCCCTGGGCCCGGAGGAAACCGCCATGGTCGGCCGCCTGGTGCAGCAGCTCAAAAGCGAAGGCGTGGGCATCTTCCTGATCACCCACGACATGCCGGATGTGTTCAGTCTCAGCGACCGGCTGGCGGTGATGAAGAACGGCAAGCTGGTCGGCACCTACAACACTGCGGACGTGACCGAGGACGAGGTGCTGGGCATGATCATCACCGGCAAGCGGCCCGAGGGTAAGGCGCAGGCGGAGCGTGCGCAGAATTAGACTCAGGTCTTCTTTTGTTCACACGGCAACCCTTATGAAAACCACCGGCGACCAACAACTCGTCAAGCGCATCAACCGCAGTGTGCTGCTGCGCCTGCTGCGCGCCCAGCCCGGCCTGTCGCGGGCCCGCCTGGCGGCCGAGAGCGGCCTGACCAAGTCCACGGTCAGCCTGCTGGTGCGTGAGCTGCTCGACGACGGCTGGCTGACCGAGGCCGCCGAGCCGGTGAACGACGGCATAGGCCGCCCGTCCACCCCGCTGCGCATCCACGAAGGCGTGCGTGCGCTGATCGGCGTGGAGATCGCGGTCGAGGTGGTGCGCGTGGCCTGCGTCACGCTGCAGGGCGAGGTGCTGCACTCTGCCCAGCAGCCGCTGGCCAGCAATAGCCCCGTGCAGGCCGCGCAGCAAACCGCGCGCATGGTGGCCACCGCCTATGAAGGCCTGCGGGCGCTGGACCTGCAGCTGGTGGGCGTGGGCGTGTGCACGCCGGGCGCCATCGACCACGACACCGGCCTGGTGTTGTTCGCCCCCAACCTGGGCTGGCGCCAGCTGGACCTGCTGGACCTGCTGACCCGCGCCATGGCCAAAGCCGGCCTGCCGCCTGTGCCCGTGCAGCTGCAGAACGATGCGGACGCCGGCGCGCTGGGCGAATATGAATTTGCGCAGGGCGAGGGCGAAGACCCGCTGATCTTCGTCAGCTGCGACGTGGGCGTGGGCGCGGGCATTGTGTCCAACGACCGGCTGTTCACCGGCGCCCAGGGCATGGCCGGCGAAATCGGCCACACCATCATGCAGATCGACGGCCCGCTGTGCTCCTGCGGCCGCAAGGGCTGCGCCGAGGCCTTCATCGGCCTGCGCGCGCTGCGCAGCCACCCCATGGACCTGAGCCGCTCCGGCCACTACCTGGGCGTGCTGCTGCAAAACCTGTGGACCACCTTCAACCCGCGCGCCATTGTGGTGGGCGGCAAGTCGTGCGACCGCCACCCTGAATTCCTGCAGGCCGCGCAAAAAACCGTGGCCGCCTACTCTGAGAGCGCCGGCATGACGCCACCCAGCATCCGCGTGGCCCGCTACGGCCCCATGGCCGCTGCCGTGGGTGCAGCCGCGCTGACGCTGCATGAATACCTGCGGCCCATGCACCCCAATTCCGAAGCCCGGCGCGCGCGCGCGGGGCAGGCTCTTTCACCCCCTTAACTTTCTTAAAGGACTTCCATGGCTTCCTATTTCTCAGACATTGCCCCTATCGCGTTCGAAGGCCCCGCGTCCTCGAACCCGCTGGCCTTCAAGTGGTACGACCGCGACAGGCTGGTGCTGGGAAAGCGCATGGAAGACCACCTGCGGTTCGCCGCCTGCTACTGGCACAGCTTCTGCTGGAATGGCTTTGACCCGTTCAGCCACGACGGCACCTTCGAGCGCCCCTGGATGCGCATTGCCGACCCCATGGAAGCCGCCCGCGCCAAGGCCGACGCGGCCTTCGAATTCTTCGCCCGGCTCGGCGCCCCTTACTACTGCTTCCATGACCGCGACGTCGCCCCAGAAGGCGCCACCCCGCGCGAGAGTCTGAACAACTTGCACGCCATGGTCGACGTGCTGGGCGCCAAGCAGCAAGACACCGGCATGAAGCTGCTGTGGGGCACGGCCAACATGTTCAGCCACCGCCGCTTCATGGCCGGTGCCTCCACCAACCCCGACCCGGCCATCTTCGGCATGGCCGCCCTGCAGGTGCGCGCCGCCATGGACGCCACCTTGAAACTCGGCGGTGAAAACTATGTGCTGTGGGGCGGCCGCGAAGGCTACGAGACCCTGCTCAACACCCGCATGGGCCAGGAGCTGGACCAGATGGGCCGCTTCATGAACATGGTGGTCGAGTACAAGCACAAGATCGGCTTCAAGGGCACCATCCTCATCGAACCCAAGCCCCGCGAACCCACCAAGCACCAGTACGACTACGACGTCGCCACCGTCTACGGCTTCCTGTGCCGCTACGGCCTGGAGAAGGAAATCAAGGTCAACATCGAAGCCAACCACGCCACCCTGGCCGGCCACAGCTTCGAGCATGAAATCGCCACCGCCATCGACCTAGGCATCTTCGGCAGCATCGACATGAACCGAGGCGACATGCAATGCCAGTGGGACACCGACCAGTTCCCCAACAGCATCCCCGACACCGCGCTGGCCATGTATTTGATCTTGCAGGGCGGCGGCTTTACCACCGGCGGCGTCAACTTCGACAGCAAGGTCCGCCGCCAGTCCATCGACCCCGAAGACATGTTCTACGGCCACGTAGGAGCCATGGACGTCAGTGCCCGCTCTTTGCTGATAGCAGAAAAGATGATCAACGACGGCCGCCTGGAAAAGCACGTCGCCGCCCGCTACGCCGGCTGGCAAGGTGCTGAGGCACAGAATATCCTGGCCGGCAAGGTCAGCCTGGACACCCTGGCCGACCAGGTCCTGGCCAGCGGCGCCGACCCCCGCCCGGTCTCCGGCCGCCAGGAGTACATCGAAAACCTGCTGAACGCATATATCTGAGCGGATGCTATTGAAATCGTAGCTGCTGGCGCAGGTTCTATCTGTACCAGCGGCCGATTTGGTTTGCAAGCCCGCTGAAAGGGCTCCCCGCGCAGGGAGGCCATGGGGTCAGATCCGAATTGCGCTCTGTCTGCGTATTGGCGTCCAAGATGCCCACCCGCATTTCGGCTCTGACCCCAGGGCCGGATAAACACCCACTCTCAAATTGATAGCTGGTTGCGCAGGTAATTGCTGCGCGAGCGGTCGATTCGGCTTGTAGGTTCTTTGGGCGCTGACGACACCAGGCGCATCCCCGGCCGGGTAGTCGCCCCGGCAGGCGACTAACTTCTTTTGCTTCGCCAAAAGAAGTCAGCAAGAAAAGGCGAGCCGAAGTCGTCGCCCCTGCGCTGCGCTCCGGGTACGCTGCGTTGCTCGGTCTGGTCGGGGTCCCGCTCGAACTCGGCCTACGGCCTCAAACAATCGCGGGCCCTGATCCGCCCAGCCCTGCGCTACTCGCCGACGCCACACGGCATGGGAGCGGACAGCCAAACAGCCAGCCCGGCTACGCCGGGCATCGCGCCCTGCACGGGCTGCGACTTCAGGTAGCTTTCTGCTATATAAATAGGAGCTTCTAGCGCTGGTATTACCTGCGCTGGCGTCCTATTTGGCGTACAACCATTTGCCAGCCAACAAGCTGCGCCAGGCCATGGGGTCAGATCCGAATTGCGCTCTCTTTGCACATCAGAATTCACGTCGTCCACCCGCATTTCGGCTCTGACCCCAGGGCCGGGTAGATCCCCCCGGCTATAGTGGCCCATCACTTTGACCTGCCACTTTTGCTGGAACTCTTATATCCTTTGACCGCATGTTGGAAACCCCGGAAACCCAAGCCAACCGGGCATATGACACACATAGGAGCGTCGATGTCGGGAGGACACATTTGTGTCGCTTGATCTTGGGGCGGGCGTCATCATGAGATTCACCGTCATCTTGGCGTTGGCCTTTTTCGCTCACAGTGCTAGCGCAGAAATCTCGCCGCTTCACGACGGTGATGTCGTGTTTCAAACCTCTCGCTCGTCGCAAAGCATTGCTGTTCAGAACGCAACCGGTTCCCGCTACAGCCATATGGGCATCGTTTTCATCCGCAAAGGCAAGCCATTCGTTTACGAGGCCGCCAGCGAGGTGCAGTACACACCTTTGGACGTATGGGTTGCTCGTGGCATCGGAGGTCACGTTGTGGCCAAGCGATTGAAGGATGCTTCAGTCATACTTAATCCTGCTGGCGTCGAGCGGCTACGCCAGGCAGCACGGGGCTTTGAGGGCAAGCCCTACGATCTCACCTTTGAGTGGTCGGATGATCGAATCTACTGTTCTGAGCTTGTTTGGAAGATCTATCAGCGTGCTCTTGGGGTTGAGTTGGGTGCACTCCAGAAGATCAAGGAGTTCAACCTGAAAGACCCAGCGGTCCAGCAGAAAATGAAGGAACGCTATGGCGCACACGTTCCGCTCGAAGAGCCTGCCATTTCGCCGGTCGCCATGTTTGGCTCCTCCCGCCTGGTAACTGTGCTGGAGCGTTAGGGATGCTGGGCTCAACGTCAACTTGCCGAGAAGACCAAAAGCCCTGTTTCACTTTAGCGCGGCTAACAAAACAACCTCCACGAAAACCGTGGCTATTCAAGATGAGTTATGCCAAAGTTGCAATCCGCTTCTAAAACTGCCCCCCATATTGCGCTAGCGATAGCAGCTCACGCATTCGTACTCTTGCTGGTTACTGTGATCCCCGTACTGGTTTTCGAGGCTATAGCTTCCTACGCTCAAGACGGGCACAAGCGAGCATATGCATTTGATTTCATAGGTGGTGTCACTTATCCGCTTTACATCGGATATTGGCTCCTCAAGGCAAAGAGTTTCACGTTTAAGTTAACCACTTTGCATCTTCTTACGCTGGTGACATTCACAATTTTTGTCACTAACTTTTGTGACGTCTATAAATTGCCTAGGGTACAGGTAATGTTTCCGATTGTGTGGTCGCTGCTTGCGGCACCTGTCGCAGCTGTCGCACATACACGCGGTCAATCATTTTTTGTGCGAGCTTGCGTTACCAGTCTACTCATCTCATTTCCGCTAGCGTTACTCATGTCCGCTCTGCTGGCGTATGCCCAAGGCATGTCATCCATGGCCGGCATGCGCTGGTGAACTAATAGTTCAACTGACTCCGATCAGTGCGTTGCAATCGAACCCTTTGCAAGGTAACAAAGTTAAAGGGGGCACTTGCCTCGAAGTTATGACCGCCTTCTCACTCCGCCGCGCATCCGAGCCCGATAGAAACTTCATCTTTGAAGCCTTCAAAACCTCTATGCGCGATTACGTGGAGTGGGCTTGGGGATGGAATGAGGAGTTTCAGCGTAGTGGTTTTTGGGCCAATCTAGCGGTACAGAATTTCCAACTGATTTGCGATGGTGGGCAAAACACGGGGGCGCTGTATGTCGAAGAGAGCACGCAAAACCATTGGGTACGCACCCTCTTTCTGAAACCAGAATTCCAGGGGCGCGGGGTGGGTTCCTCTGTGCTTGCGCAAGAAGTGGTTCGCGCCACAGCCGTCCACAAGCCCCTCGTCCTGAAAGTGATCAAGATCAATCCGGCCAAACGCCTTTATGACCGCATGGGGTTCAAGGTCGTGCAAGAGGACGAGGCCACCTTCCATATGCAATGGGGCTGAGGTCGCAGGGATGGACGCGTCCACAACGCTGAAACGGGTGCTGCTATGCAGCTGGGTGCCTATGCCGCGCTTCTGAAAAGATAGCGACCAGCGCAGGATTTACCTACGCTAGCGGTCGATCAGGCTATTGCCTTTTATTTTCAAGCAAGGACCCGTGCGGCTCGGCGCCCTGGCTGTAGCGGGTGGCGCACCACAGCCCACGCCGGCCAGGGTTTTCATTTGCGGGTGGCGCTCTGTGGCCTTAAAAATTACCCATCGGTAATTTTCAATGGCATCCATGTCTTGGGCAGGATAAAATTACCCATCGGTAACTTTGGAGCGTGGCCATGCCGGAATCGCCGTTAACATTCCCGAGCGGTAATATTTCTCTGCCTGTGACGCTTCGTTCGACGGACGATGTGGGGGCCGTCGTGCGTGCGCAGCGCCAGGCCTTGGGTCTGCGCCAGATGGACTTGGCGGGTATCGGCGGAACGGGCAACCGTTTGATCGTGGACATCGAGAAGGGCAAGCCCACCGTGCAGTTGCAGAAGGTGCTCGACGTGCTGGACTTGCTGGGCCTGGAGCTGACGGTGCGACAGAAAGCGTCGAGGCCGCTGTGAAGCAAAGAGCGGCTGCACTGGATGTTTTCTACGGCACGGAGCGCATGGGCACGGTCCATGACGTTTCTCCCCTGGCATTTGAATACGCGCAGACTTGGTTGGACCGGAGGGATGCATTCCCTCTGTCCGTGATCGCGTTGCAGGCCGGCATGGTCGCGTCTGCGTATGTGCAGGCGTTTTTTGAGAACCTGCTGCCAGAGGGTGAACTGCGCATCTATCTGTCCGAGCAGCGCAAAGCCTCTACCTTGTTTTCCCTGTTGTTGGAGGTGGCTGGCGATACGGCGGGTGCCTTTGTCATGCTGCCCCAAGGTCAGCAACCCGAGCCGCCTGTGTACGTGCCCAGTGCGTGGGAGGCGCTGGCAAAAATCGTCAAGAACAAGTCCGCAGCCGCGATACAGATCCAAGGGGAAGACACCCGGATTTCTCTGGCCGGTGCGCAAGATAAGGCTTCGATTGCGATCTTTGACGGCAAGACACCGCTTTTGCCCCAGGGGTCAGCTCCGTCTACACACATCCTCAAACCAGACATTCGGCGCCTGGCCAAGGTGCGGGAATCCGCCGCCAACGAAGCGATCATCATGCGCACGGCAGCCCACTGCGGGCTCAACACCGCCAAGGTTTTTTACGAGCCGCTGACCCATGCCTGCGTTGTCGAGCGCTTCGACCGCTTCACCCGCGCTGACGGCACGCTGGGGCGACTCATCCAGTACGACCTGTGCCAGATCTCCGGCACAGGCTCTGACCGGAAATACGAAAAGGAGGGTGGCCCCGGCGTGGCCCAGTGTGCGCAGCTCATCCGCCGGTACAGCGCGCGTGCAGCCCTGGACCTGCAGGCCTTCGCGCAGTGGATATTTTTCAATCTTTACGTGGGCAACAACGACAGCCACGCCAAGAACCTCTCGGTCTATGAACGTGCTGGCGAGGGGGTTCGCCTCACACCGTTCTACGACATGATGTGTACCCGGATCTACCCTGGCCTGTCGAAGGAGTTCGCGTTCAATATCGGCGGCGAACTGCGTCCTGGCGAAATGGGCAAGGCCCAGGTGCAGGGCTTGGCCGTACAAATCGGCATGGGGTCTAAATACCTGCAATCGGTGGCGATGGACCTCGCAGCCAAGCTGCCTGACGCCATCGACAAGGCGACGAACGAGATTGCCCCCAGCCTTTCCAAAAGCGGGCTCATCTTTGCCGACAAGCTCGCCATGAAGGTGAAGTCGATCACGCGGAGCGCGGCTGCGCGCATCGACAGCTAAGAACTTGTCCGACCAGCGCCTAAAAAATAGACAACCCCGTCCGCCCCACAAACAGCTCCAACGCCTGCATGCCCAGCAGCGAATTGCCGCTGGCGTCCAGCGCGGGGGACCAGACGCACAGGCTGAGCTGGTCGGGCACCACGGCGACGATGCCGCCGCCTACGCCGCTCTTGCAGGGCAGGCCGATGCGGAAGGCGAATTCGCCGGCGGCGTCGTAGGTGCCGCAGGTCAGCATCAGGGCGTTGACGCGGCGTGTCTGGCTGGCGCTGACAACGGTTTGGTCCGCACGGTAGGGGTGGCGGCCGTCGCGGCACAGGTAGCCGGCGGCGCGGGCCATTTGCTGGCAGCTCATGCGGATGGCGCACTGGTGGAAGTACAGGTCCAGCACGGCGGCCACTGGGTTGTCGAGCTTGCCAAAGCTTTTCATGAAGTTGGCCAGTGCGTGGTTGCGAAAGCCGGTCTGGGCCTCAGACCGGGCCACCTCGGGGTCCAGGTGCACCGGCTCGTTGCACAGCTCGGACAACAGTTCCAGCACGTTGCCTACGCCGTTGCCGTGCGACAGCAGCCGGTCGGCCACGGCGATGGCGCCGGCATTGATGAAGGGGTTGCGCGGCTTGCCTTGCTCGTTTTCCAGTTGCACCAGCGAGTTGAACGGGTTGCCCGAGGGCTCGCGACCTATGCGCTGCCACAGCGCGTCGCCCAGGTGCTGCATCGCCATGGTCAGCGAAAACAGCTTGGACATGCTCTGGATGGAGAACGGCGTGGCGTAGTCGCCGCTGGCCGCCTCCAGCCCATCGCAGGTGCGCAGGGCAATGCCAAATTGCTGCGGCGAGACGCGGGCCAGCGCCGGGATGTAGCTGGCCACCGTGCCTTGCGCGCCGAGCTGGGGCCGCACGGCAGCAACGATGTCGTCGAGGATGGCTTGGAAGTTCACACGGGGCTCCGCACAAAAGGGAGCATGGATTGTCCCGCATTCCGGCCGTCAGGTAGAAGTCCAAATGCTATTGAATAAATAGCTGCTTGCGCAGGCGGAATATGCGCCAGAGGCCGATTTGGCTTGGTTCTATGCGGAGCAAGCCTCGTTCAGTTGGACTTGGGATGCTGGGCATGTTTGTCTGCCGCGATGGCATCGGGCACCGTCAAAAACCTCCGCCGCTGGCTTATTTGCACGGGGTTTGCTCTGCACTTCGCGCCCAGCGTTGCAGGCGAGGCCTGAGTCGCAAAAAGCCACAGTAGGCCAGTTCCAGCAGCGCAGTGACGCCGGGCAGCCGACCCACGCGACCCACCCAGCGCCAGCCTGGCATGGCCAGCCACAGCGCGACAAAGGCAGCAGCGCCACTGAGTACTTGGCCGTCTTGCAGGCGAACGTGAAAGCGGGCCATGTAGCGGGCCTGTTCAGCCGCAACCAAGCCCGCGTTGTCACTACTGACATCCAACCATGCCACAGGCTGCAGTGGCGCAAGCGACTGGTACAGGCCGATTTCCCGCTGGCACAAAGGGCAGGCACCGTCAAACATCACGGTCAATGTGCCGCAGTTCGCGTCCGGTGTGTTGTGAAGGTCGGGGCAATTTTGTGGAGCGGCGGACATAGGCAAAAGCTTCAGGTATGCCAGAACATGCTGGATGCCTGTTGTAACGCAACAGCCAATGCGCCGCTTGCGTCAGGGTATCAAGACACGACCCCATAACGCCCGGCGGTAGCCAGCACCGGCTGCAATGGAGATCACGACCGAGAGTTTGTGGCGCGGTGGCGCAAAAAAGCGGCGCCGCGCAATACGGCATGCTTCGTGCGCCGCCCGGCCACGCGTTGTCGCCACATCCGAAAGGAGGAAGGTTTCATATGCCTGCGCATCAAGGCGATGACAGCGGACTCATCCAGCCCGAACTGGGCCTCGATCGCCTCAAATGCGGTGCGGTCCTCCCATGCCATCTCGACAACGCGCGAGATGTCGGCATCACCCAAGGGTGTAGTACCCACGGCGCGGCGGTTCTTCAAATCAGGCATTGCATAGACCCTGAACCCCGTATTTTTAATGTTGCAAAACAGGACTTCCTTTTTACGAAGGTACCTTAAATGCCCAGCGCCGCCTCGATGTCTTTGTCCAGGCTCTTGGGCGTGTCGGTAGGGGCGTAGCGCTTGAGCACCTGGCCGTCTTTGCCGACCAGAAACTTGGTGAAGTTCCACTTGATGGCCTTGGTGCCCAGCAGGCCGGGGGCTTCGGCGGTGAGCCATTTGTAGAGCGGGTCGGCACCCGCGCCGTTGACCTCGATCTTGGCCATCATGGGGAAGCTGACGCCGTAGTTCAGCTGGCAGAAGCTGGCGATCTCGTCGTTGCTGCCTTTGTCTTGCGCGCCAAACTGGTTGCACGGAAAGCCCAGCACCGCCAGGCCCTTCGCGCCGTAGCGCTTGTGCAGCTCTTCCAGTCCGGCGAACTGGGGCGTGAAGCCACAGGCGCTGGCGGTGTTGACGACCAGCAAAACCTGGCCTTTGAACTGCGACAGGGCGACCGGTTGGCCGGCAATGTCTGTGGCGCTGAAGTCGTAAATCGTGGTGGGCGAGGAGGTAGTCATTCCATTCATTTAAGCAGACTTCGCCAGTGCTTGCTTATTCGCTACGCGCTGCCAACACAGACGCCAACAGTATCAACGCCGCACCCGCGAGGGTGCGCAGCGACAGGGTGGCTGCACCCAGTGCCACCGACGATACGCTGGCGAACACGATCTCGGTCAGCATCACGATGGAGCTGTTGGCCGACGACATGCGTGCCGCGCCGTATTGCAGCCCCATATTGCCGAAGAAGAACAACAGCCCCATGACCGCGATAGCGCTGGCCCAATCTAGCTGCAGCGGGGGAATAACGGGCACCAAGCCAAACTGCGCGCCCAAGGAGGCCGCCAGCGCGGGTATCAGTACGCCGCCAGCAAACATGGCGCCCATGCGCGCGGTGCCGGGCACATGCTGCAGGCGGCGCAGCTGCACATTGGTCAGCGCAAAGCTGAAGCCACCCAGCAAGGCCAGCGCATCGGCCGCTGAAAATCCCTGGCCGGCCAGCGCCCCCAAGCCGCCAGCTGGCCACAGCACCACCAGCACGCCGACCAGTGCCAGCACCAGGCGCAGCAGCGCGGCGCGTGTGGGCCGCTCGCCCAGCACCAGCCAACCCAGTAGCACGGCCCAGCCGGGCATCAGATAAAACAGCAGCACCACGCGCACCACATCGCCAATCGCCACCGCCCAGTTGAATGCCGCGTTGCTCAGGCCGGTAGCCAGTAGCAGCAGCCACAGGCCAGGTTGGCGCAGCATGCCGCGCGAGGCGGCAGGGCGGGCCAGCAGCAGACCCAGCAAGGCTACGGCGTAAAGCAGCGAGGTGGACCACAGTGGATGCAGGCCCAGCTGCTGCAGCTGGCGGAACGGCCACCAGGACACGCCCCAGATAAAGGCGTTGAGCACCAGCGCGAGAACGGGGAGCAGGGCGGCAGGCATGCGAGAGGGTACGCCCAGCCGCAGGGGCGGGCGCGGGAGGCTAGTGTGTGTTGTCGGTACGGGCCAGCATCAGCAGATGGTCAACCTCGTCCTTGTACTTGATGCAGTTGTTGGCGTGCCAGCGCTTGATCAGCCACATGAAGCCGGCCACCACCAGGCCAAAGGCGGTGATGGCGCCGAAGGAAGACAGGCCCAGGCCAGTGGACACGCTGTAGAACGCGCCCAGGGCCAGGATGCACAGCTGCTCGTTGAAGTTTTGCACCGCGATCGAACGGCCCGCACCCATCAGGTTGTGGCCCCGGTGTTGCAGCAGCGCGTTCATCGGCACCACCATGAAGCCGCCCAGGCCACCCAGCACCACCAGGAAAGGCACGGCCAGCCAGACGTTGTGGATGAAGTTCATCAAGATCACCAGCAGGCCCATTAGCAGGCCCAGCGGGATCACCTTGGTGGCCGTGTCCAGCCGCATGCGCATGGACGCTGCCACGGCGCCGGCTGCGGTGCCTATGGCCACCACGCCCAGCAGGCTGGTTGATTGGGTGATGCTGTAGCCCAGGGCGGTGGCGCTCCAGGCCAGCACGATGTACTTCAAATTGCCGCTAACACCCCAGAACAGTGTGGTGGTGGCCAGGGTGATCTGGCCCAGCTTGTCGGTCCAGAGGCGGGAGTTGCAGCGCCAGAAGTCGGGCAGCAGGGCCAGCACATTGCTTGGCATGGGGCGCATTTCCACCCCGGTATCGGGGATGCGGGTGTTGAACCAGGCGGCCAGCGCGTATACGGCGATCAGTACGCTCACGGCGGCTTGCGGCGGGGTGCTGATGCCGGTGTCAATGAAAGGGAAGTCCAGCGCCAACAGCTTGGCCGATACCGCCGGCCCCACCAGTTGGCCGCCAAACAGCACGCCCAGAATGATGGAGGCAATCGTCAGGCCCTCGATCCAGCCATTGGCTTGCACCAGCTGCGAGGCCGGCAGCATCTCGGTCAGGATGCCGTACTTGGCCGGCGAATAGGCCGCCGCACCCAGTCCCACCACGGCCGTGGCCAGCAGCGGGTGGATGCCAAACAGCATCATCAGGCAGCCCACCATCTTGATGGAATTGCTGGCCAGCATCACCTTGCCTTTGGGGAAGGCGTCGGCCAGCGCGCCCAGCCAGGGGGCCAGGATCACATAAAACAGCGCAAACATGGGTACCAAGGCGGCCTGTTGCCAGGGGGCACCTCCGGCACCTCGGATCATCGCAATCGACGCCACAAAAAGCGCCTGGTCGGCCAGTGACGAGCAGAACTGCGCCGACATGAGGGTAAAGAAACCGCGCTTCATTAAATGCTTGTGGCGGCATCAGTTGTGCTGATGCAGGTTGATTTAAGACAAGTCTCCAAAGACAGCGGGTTATATCACGCGCTGGAATGCCAAAATCCCGGAATAACCATTCCCCCCAGGCTTCGCGCACTGCGTGTCGCTTTCGCCAACCCCCTACAGGGGGCGAACCCTTGTGGCCCGGCAAAGCCGGTTCCACGGGGTCCCTTGGTGTGAGCGTTCTGACTCTGCAGCTTGGGGCGAAATAGTCAAAGTCCAGCAACCCTATTTGTCTGCCCTACCGGAACCCCCCATGCCGCGTCCCATCCAGGCCACCATCCATACCGACTCTTTGCGCCATAACCTGGCGCGTGCCCGCGCCGCTGCGGGTGATGCCCGGGTCTGGGCGGTCGTCAAGGCGAATGCCTACGGCCACGGCATCGAGCGTGTTTTTGAGGGCCTGCGCGGCGCTGACGGCTTTGCGCTGCTGGACCTGAACGAGGCCGAACGCGTGCGAGCTCTGGGCTGGCGCGGCCCGGTGCTGCTGCTGGAAGGCGTGTTCGAACAGCGCGACCTGGAGCTGTGTTCGCGCCTGGACCTGTGGCACACCGTCCACTGCGATGCCCAGATCGACATGCTGGCCATCCATAAAACCAATGTGCCGCACCGCGTGTTCCTGAAGATGAACAGCGGCATGAACCGCCTGGGCTTCACGCCCGAGCGCTACCGCTCGGCCTGGACCCGCCTGAACCTGCTGCCCCAGGTGGACGAGATCTCGCTGATCACCCATTTCAGCGACGCCGACGGCCCGCGCGGCATTGCCGAAGCCATGGCGGTGTTCAACGCCGTCACGGCCGACTTGCCTGGCGAACGCAGCGTGGCCAACAGCGCCGCCACCCTGCGCCACACCCCCGGTGCGCCGCTGCAGCAGCCCACGCTGGCGGCCCAGGTGGCGGGCGACTGGGTGCGCCCCGGCATCGCCATCTACGGCAGCGCGCCCGACTTCCCAGCCTATACCTCGGCCGATTGGGGTCTGCAGCCGGCCATGACGCTCACTGCAAAAATCATAGCTACCCAAGATCTACAGCCGGGCGCTACCGTGGGTTATGGCTCCAACTTTGTGGCCGAGCAGGCCATGCGTATCGGCATCGTGGCCTGCGGCTATGCCGACGGCTACCCGCGCATCTGCCCCACCGGTACCCCGGTGCTGGTGGACGGTGTGCGCAGCCGCACCCTGGGCCGCGTCAGCATGGACATGCTGGCGGTAGACCTGACCCCCACGCCCCAGGCCCATATCGGTACACCCGTCACCCTCTGGGGCCGGGCTGCGAATGGGGCGGTATTGCCGATCGACGAGGTGGCGCAAAAGGCGGGCACCGTGGGTTACGAGCTGATGTGTGCGCTGGCCCAGCGCGTGCCGGTGGTGGTGGAGTAAGTCGAGTTACTCTTATTTTGATAGCTGGCAGCGCAGGCGCTCATTGCGCTGGAGGCTATTTTTATATTTGGGCTTCGCTGGCGAGGAAATTGTCTTTCACCCGCACATAGTGCTCGGCCGAATAGCGCAGGTAGGCGATTTCTTCGGGGGTGAGCGCCCGAACCTTGGTGGCCGGCCGGCCCATATACAGGTAGCCGCTTTCCAGCACCTTGCCCGGGCCTATCAGACTGCCGGCGCCGACCATGGTGCGCGCCGGTACCACCACATCGTCCATGATGATGCTGCCCAT
Organism: Rhodoferax sp. SPJ21; assembly: GCF_058216335.1. Lineage (NCBI taxonomy): Bacteria > Pseudomonadati > Pseudomonadota > Betaproteobacteria > Burkholderiales > Comamonadaceae > Rhodoferax > Rhodoferax sp. SPJ21. Next base: position 240,299 of record NZ_JBYZMO010000002.1, on the reverse strand, counting down.
GCCGATCAGGCACTCATCGCCAATGCTGCAGCCGTGCAGGATCACCGAATGCCCAATGGTTACGTAGTTGCCGATCAGCAGCGGCGAGCCCTCGGGCTTGCTGGCGCTCTTGTGCGACACATGGCCCATGCTCAGGTCCTGGATATTGCTGCTGTGGCCAATGCGTATGCGGTTCACATCGCCCCGCAGCACGGTGTTGCACCACACCGAGCTGTCGTTGCCGATATGCACATCGCCGATGACCTGGGCCGAGGCATGGATGAATACGCCGTCGGCGAGCTGGGGTTGGGTGTGGAGATAGGCGGTCAAGGACATGGGCTAGGCTCGGAGGTGGCTGTGCGATACTTTAAAACAGGCGGAAGCGTAGCCTATCCGCAGCCGTCTACCAGCCAACGCGAAGCCTCGCTGGCCTGGCGACGCTGACCGTTCAGTCCGCAACGAGCACTATGTCCACCCGTAAATCGCTGTTTTTTTCGTTCCTGGACCGCTATGCGAGTCTGGCCATTTCAGTGGGCTCGTCCATGGTCATTGCCCGGCTGCTGACGCCGGCCGAGATTGGGGTGTTCTCCGTCACCATGGTCTTGCTGATGCTGGTCGCATCGGTGCGCGACATGGGCGCCGGCCAGTATCTGGTGCAGGAGCGCGACCTCACCATCGAACGCATCCGCGCCGTCTGGGCGGTTCAGTTGGGATTGGGCGTCGGGCTGGCCTGCCTGGTGCTGCTGGCCAGCTATCCGGTGGCCTTGTTCTACAAAGAGCCGCGCATGCGGGACATCATGCTGGTGATCGCGTTGAACTACGCTATCAATCCATTTGGCTCCCTGACCTATGCCTGGCTGATGCGAGAGATGCGCTTCGAGAACGTGGCCTTGATGCGGTTTACTTCGGCTGTTTGCGGTGCCTTGGTATCTGTTGGGCTTGCGTGGCTCGGCCATGGTGCCATTAGCCTAGCGTTTGGTTCTTTGACTGCTACTCTGGCCAATGCGCTGATGGCTTCCTATTTTCGGCCTAAGTTTTTTCCTTGGATGCCGGGCTTGGGTGAGGTCAAACGGGTCTTGTCGTTCGGCTCCAAACTCACTGCTAGCTCCGTCATCGGGATGGTGTCTGGTGGTTCACCCGAACTATTGCTTGGCAAACTTCAAGACCTGACGGCAGCAGGTTTGTATTCGCGTTCGAACGGTTTAGTCCAGATGTTTAACCGGCTCATTACGGATGCCGTAGGCTCGGTATGTCTGCCCTGGTTTGCTAAACAATCGCGTGAGGTGGGCGATTTCGTGGCGCCGTTCTTGAAAGCCACGGCCTATGTGTCTGCGCTGGGTTGGTCGTTTTGCGTGTTAATAGTTTGCTTGGCCCACCCTATCGTACGTGTTTTGTATGGCACCCAATGGGATGCTTCTGTGGATTTGGCACGGTATTTGGCGGTGGCTATGGCTTTTAGCGTACCAGCTGCTTTATGCAATGTCGCCTTGCTGTCATCTGGCGCAGTGGAAAAAATTGCCCGTCTGACAGTGGTGAATGCATTGCAGACAGTTGCACTTGTGGCGTTGGGGGCATCACAGGGATTGCTTGCCCTCAGTATTGCTGTGATATTCAGTTCCGCCGTCAGTGCGGGCTACACGCTACGCATTACTTCACTTCACCTTGGCTTTTCTGTGTACAAGTTGCTTCCTGCATTGCGCTCGAGTGCGCTGGTAACTCTGTGTGCATCCATAGCGCCTTTGCTAACGGTTCTACTATATGGGCCCTATCCGAAGGCATCGTTGCTCCCGCTTACGCTGGGAGGCTTTGGCTCTTTGGCGGGATTATTCTCGGGTGTTATGTTCTTCAAACACCCGTTGCATGAAGAGTGGGCTGCGATGTGGGGGAAATTCAAGCGTTAGGAATAAGTGGTTTTTAGGTATTTTCGTGGCATTAAAAAAGGTTCTAATGAAAATATCTAAAACGTGTGCTCGCAAATTTGTGAGTGTTTATTGGTTGCTAAAGTGCATCCGAAATTCGCTATGCCAACCTAGGAGTCGTAATTGTCTGCTATATCAAGTCAGCGAGATGCCGCATATACCACGTCGCGGCCTGATGTGTGTGACATGGTACCGGCGGAGGCGCGCCGTATTCTGGATGTTGGCTGCAGCAATGGTGCACTCGGACGTTTTTTACAGCAAGCTCAGCCTGAGCGCAGAGTATCCGGCATAGAGTTTGACGCAGTTTTTGCGCAAGAAGCTGCAAAGCATCTTGAATATGTGGTCCATGCGGACCTCAATTTACTTGATTGGCGATTGGCGTTTGGCGATCGTCGCTTTGACTGTATTATTTTTGCGGATGTTCTAGAGCATTTGATTGATCCTCTAAGCTGCTTGCGGCAAGCCGTACAGCACTTGCAACCGCAGGGCTGTTTCGTAATTAGCCTTCCGAACATCAGACACCTTTCCGCAATGAGCGCCATCTTTTTTAAGGGACATTTCCCTCAAAGGGACCGTGGAATTTTCGATAGAACACATCTACGCTGGTTTACTTATGCAGATGCATTGCAATTGCTTGAAGATTGTGGATTGGAAAACAACGCACACAGCGCAGTTCTGCGCTGGGGTGATCGTGGCGGTGGCCGCATGAATCGTCTGCTCAACCGACTACCCATGTCTCTCCAACGGTGGCGGCCTGTGCGTGAGTTTCTTGGTTATCAGATATGTCTTTCCGCAAAAATAGCGAGATGACTTCCCGATGTGTTGGATTTGTTCTGTGTTCCAGTGTCCAAGATCCAATTCCGAGTACACGGATCGCCGTGCTGAATATGTTGTCGTATTTGCGATCAGCAGCGTGGCAAACCCATATTCTTTTTGAACCATCTATTCCAAGCGAAACGCCAGATATTACCGGCGTGGTGGAGCGTGCTGTGGCGGCCCGGTGTGAGATCGTGGTATTTCAGAAAGTAAGGGGGGCTGGAGCGGAGGCATTGGCGCAGCATCTGCGAACGGCCGGGATCCGAACGGTTTATTTGGTGTGTGATCTGGTCGATATACCCATGGCCACAGCGACAGATGCAACTGTCGTAGTCACAGACTATCTGAAGTCACTATATCCTTCTACGCTACAAGACCGCATTTATTCGGTGCATGACGGTATTGAAAGGCCTCATGCATGCAAGCGTTTTGCTGGTGTTGATGCCAACGCACAAGGAAGACCGCTACAAGCCGTGCTGGTGACCTCCTCTGCTCTTAGAAGTGTGCCGGTATTAGATCAAGTGCCCGCATGGTTGAGGGTGCGCATCGTGGGGCGGTATGCGAGCGGCCTTCAGCGCTGGCGTGAGCTGTACCGTGAATGGCTTCAGCAACAACCTTCAGCGCGTCTGGCTTATTTTCGTTTTCTGACGGATCGGCGTATTTCATGTATTCCATGGCATCCCGACCTTGTGTATTGTGAAATGCAGAAAGCTGACATAGGCATCATTCCGATCGATACCTACCCAGCGGCACAAGGCTCTAACTTGCCGCCAAGCTGGAAGGTCAAGTCGGAAAACCGACTAACCATGAAAATGGCAATGGGCCTACCTGTGATTGCTACGCCGATACCATCTTATGAACCAATCATAGAACACGGTGTGAACGGATTTTTTGCGCGCTCGGCGCAGGATTGGCAGATTTGTTTTAAAGCATTACGCGATCCAGATCGCCGCCTTGAAATGGGGCAAGCGGCGCGAGCATCCGTAATAGAAAAATACTCGATGGACGCACAAGCAGCCAAGTTTCTTGCAGTGTTGCAGGCGGTTTGTGGTTTATGAAATATTGATTTTTCGCTGGCAGAAACCCTTGCGCGTTGCACATGGATTCGGGCGAGTTCGAGTCAACTCCACCTAAACGTTCGACTAACTTTTCGCCGCTTTGCAATCCAGCCAAAGCACCTGGTAAGGCGCAAGGGAAAGTCCACCCCGCAGCGCATGCGCTTCGTTCGTCAGCAAGTCCACCGCGCTTTCGGGCTGGGCGCTGAAGACGACGGCCGGGCACTGCTGCGCTTGCTCGCTGAAGTTGGCCAGCACCAGCACATGCGCCCCTGGCGCGCCGCGCATATAGCCCAGCACGCTGGGGTTGCCGGCGCGAAAGCCGGTGAGGTGGCCGCCGGCAAACACCTCTAGCGACTGGCGCACCTCCACCATGCGGCGCAGGCCCTGGTAGATCTGGCCGGGCACGCTGTTCTTTTTGGTCCGCTGCGCGTATAGGCTGGCGGCGCGGGCCGGGCGGTGCACCCAGCGGCTATCGCTGGCCTTGGCCGGGTCGCTCAAATAGCTGGGGTCGTTGGGCGTGCCCACTTCATCGCCCAGGTAAATCAGCGGTATGCCGCCGGTGCTGAGTGCCACACTGTGCAGCAGCAGAATGCGCGCCGGGGCCAGCGGGTCGCCCTGCTCGATGCCGGCCAGTGAGGCGCAGGTGCCGCTGATGCGGCAGTCGCCAGTGGCGGGGTTGTCCTGGAACGGCACGCCACGGGCGAAGCTGCCCTCGAAGCGGTTCACATAAAAGCGGTTCAAAAACTGCCGGTGCGGAAAGCCCTGGATGCCCAGCTGGATGGCGTCCTCGTCGGCAAAGGTCCAGCCTATGTCGTCGTGGCTGCGCACATAGTTGACCCAGCTGGTGTCGGGGTCCAGGTTATGGCGCTGCTCCAGCGCCTGCTGTAGCAAATTCACCTCGCGCGTGGCCAGGCTGTTCCACAGCAAGGCCATTTGCAGAGGGTTGTACGAGAGCTGGCATTCCTGGGGCGAGATGTACTTGACCACGTCGTCCGGATGCACGATGGCCTCGCTCTTGAACAGCATGCTGGGCGCGGCTATGCGCACCAGCGCGCTGAAGGCGCGGATCACCGTGTGCGCCTCGGGCAGGTTCTCGCACACCGTGCCCAGGCGCTTCCACACAAAGGCCACCGCGTCCATGCGCAAAATCTCGGTGCCCAGGTTGGCGATGGCTAGCATCTCGCCGGCCATGGCGGTGAACACGGCCGGGTTGCTGTAGTTCAGGTCCCACTGGAAGCTGTTGAAGGTGGTCCAGACCCAGCGGCCATCGGGCAGCTGCGAGAACGCGCCGGGGTGCTGGTCGGGGAATATCTCGCGCACGGTTTTGTCATACGCGTCAGGCAGCGTGCGGTCGGGAAACAGGTAGTAGAAATCGGCGTACTGCGGGTCGCCGGCCACGCAGGCGCGGGCCCAGTCGTGCTCGTCCGAGGTGTGGTTGAAGATGAAGTCCAGCACCAGGCTAATGCCCTCGGCGCGCAGCGCAGCGGCCAGTGCCTGCAGGTCGGCCATGCTACCCAGGGCGGGGTTCACCTCGCGGTAGCTGCTGACCGCGTAGCCGCCGTCGCTATTGCCCGCCGGGCATTTGAACAGCGGCATCAGGTGCAGATAGGTCAGGCCCAGTTCCTTAAAGTACGGAATCTGCTTCAGCAGCCCCTTCAGATTGCCCGCGTACAGGTCCACGTAGCACACGCCGCCCAGCATCTTTTGCGACTGGAACCAGCGCGGATTCTTCTCGCGCTGCACGTCCAGCGCCTGCAGATCGACCGGGCGCGCCAGCCAGGCGTCGAAGCTCTTGGCCAGCAGATCGACCAGGAAATCCAGAAAGTCCGCCCGCGCCCCATACAGCGGCGCCAGCTCGGCCAGCAGGGTGGGAAAGTGCGCGTCTAGCCGCGTGGCGAAGGCCTTCCAGGACTTGCGTGCGGACTTGGCTTCGGGGCGGGCGGCCAGCTGGGCCGTGACGTGTTGCTGGGCGAGCTGGGTTTGGTGGGCGAGGGACAGCATGGGCGGGCGTATTCCGGTGGTCAGAACAAGTTTCAAAGCGCTTTGAATGTAGCAAAGATTGAAACCTGCTGGTGCCTCCTGGCACACAGGGGAAACACCAGGGCAGACGCAGGCCTACACCATCTCTGTCTACACATAAAAACCGCCTCTAGCGCAGATAGTATCTGCGCTGGTAGCTACTTTTTTGGTAGCAAACCAGTGGCGCTACACTGCGCCACCATGGACTCACCCACCTTGCCGCACAGCCATGCCGTGGAGTACGCCCAGCGCATGAACCGGGTGCTGGACCATATCGACCGGCACCTCGATACCCCGCTGGACCTGGCGGGCTTGGCCGACGTGGCGCACTTCTCGGCCTTCCATTTCCACCGCGTGTTTGCCGCGTGGATGGGCGAGACCCTGGGCGACTACCTGCGCCGGCGCCGGCTGGAGGTGGGCGCGCTGCAACTGGCCCGCCTGCCGCAGGCGCCGGTGCTGCAGATCGCGCTGGCCGTGGGCTTTGGCTCGGGCGAGGCGTTCGCGCGGGCCTTCAAGCTGCGCTTTGGCTGCACACCCAGCGCCTGGCGCGCCGCCACGCCGCAGCGCTGGGCGGACGAGCTGGCCCAGGTGCGCCGCCAGCAAGACCGCAATCTGGATCAGGCCCAGAGCAATAGCGATCAGGCGGCCCGGGCTGGTTCCAGCAACCATCGAAGCCTCAACCACTCGGAGCCATTTATGGAAGTCAGCATCGCCACCTTGCCCCCTGTCCGCGTCGCCTACATGCGCCACATCGGCCCTTACGGTGCCACCATCAGCCGCTTCTGGGCCGAGCAGTTCATGCCCTGGCGCAGCGCCCAGGGGCTGGACGGCGCGGCCTGCTACGGCATCGGCCGCGACGACCCCCACATCACCCCGCCAGAACAGTGCCGCTACGACGCCTGCGTGCAGGTGCCCGAAGACTTTGTGGCCCGCAGCCCGGTCAGCGCGGCGCAACTGCCTGGCGGGCGCTACGCCTTGGGCGCGTTTCGCGGCACGGGTGTGCAGATCGGCCTGGCGTGGAGTGAGATGCTGCGCGACTGGCTGCCCGCCAGCGGCATGCAAGGCGACGCACGGCCCTACTTCGAGCACTACCCGGTAGGCAGCTACTACGACCCCGCGACAGGTGTGTTCTCCTGCCAGATTTGCCTACCTGTGCGGCCCCTGTAGTTTTTAAAGAAAATAGGGCTCTGGCGCAGGTAAGGCCTGCACTAGCAGCTATATATTCAATAGCAAAATCTTTCTGCAGATAGGTTCTGTCACCGGGGCTGGCATAACTGTGTGGATACTTTCCCCATAAGGTCCTACTTATCCCCAGCAATTGCAGAGGCGCCCAACTTATCCCTGTAGCGGTAGCAGATGCCAAGCAAGGTCACGCACACCTGTTCACGCTGGCTAAGTACCCGGTAGCGCTGGAGAAAATGGCCTTATCCACACAAAGGCGCTGTGCTTACTACTACTACTATCTTTTAAATAAAAGAATTAAGTAAGAAGACAGCACACAGCAAGGTTCTCTTTGACGACCCGGTGCGCTGCTGTTTTGATAGCGTTTTCTTGCCAGCAATCCAAGACGTAGCGCACGCAATATCTGCGGTAGCAGCTACCTAAGGCGACGCTTATATGGGCGCCTCCCGGATTGCAAGAACTCGTGTGTGTGAAGGTTCAGGAGGCAGGGCGGCAGTCTTATATCCGGCCTGTTGCGCAGGCTGATACGCCTGCAGGCCCTGATGGTTTTCGCTAACGGGGTTCCCATCTGAACATCGAGCTTGATGCTCTTGCGCCTTATCGGAATGTCCCCGTCCCGGTCCGACCTGTCTGTCCCATCACACGCGTGGTCGCTTGCTCTCCTTCAAACTGGTTGTTTCGTAAGTTTCATCTTTAACGCGCGGCCTGCCACGCTTCAGGCCTCCAAGCCTGTCCGCGTGCCAGTACGGCCCAGATCGTTCGCGCCAACTTGTTCGCTACGGCTGCGACCGCCACGCTGTACGGCCGACGTTGCAACAAAGCCGTCAGCCATGGCCATGTCGGACCATCCTTGGATCTAACGACGACGGCTCGCGCGCCGTGCATGAGGAGCGTGCGCAAGTAGGCATCGCCACGCTTGCTGATGCCGAGCTGCCTCACCCGTCCACCCGTGCCAGTCTGGCGCGGAACCAATCCGACCCATGCGGCAAACTCCCGTGCGTCCTTGAACGTCGATGGGGTTCCCATGCTGGCGACGATTGCCGTGGCCGTCAGAAGGCCCACACCGGGAATTTCGGCGACCGCCTTGCAGGCTGGCATTTCCCGCAATTGCAAAGACAGCCTGCGCTCAATGAGGCCAATGTCTGCCTGCAGTTGCTGGACTCGCCTGAGCTGCTCGTCCAGGCTGTCCATGAACATCGCTGGCAGCCGTGTCTTTGCGTCGCACATGGCGTCAGGAAAGGCCTTAAGCAGCGCCGCATGACCTTCCGGCAACACGATGCCGAACTCGTAGAGCAACCCTCTGAGTGCGTTGGTTTGCATGATGCGAGTCTTCATGAGCTGTGAGCGCATCCGGTGCAGCGATAGCACTATCTGCTGGGCCTCGCTCTTGACGGGCACGAAGCGCATTCCCGGCTGACGGCATGCGGTCCAGATCACTTGAGCGTGCGCAGCGTCGGTCTTGTTGCGCTGAACGAACGGGCGTACCTTGCCCGGGGAGATGAGCTGTACCTCGTGGCCCAGTGCCATCAAGGCTCGGCCCCAGTCGTGTGCGCCGCCGCAAGCTTCCATCACGATAAGCGAAGCAGTGCGATTGGCAAACCATTCGAGCAGCTTGGCGCGCTTCAACTGCAACCTCTCAATGCACCCGGTGTCCATCTCGACCCAGTGCAGCTGAAACACCTTCTTGGCAATGTCGACGGCAATGACGGTACGTTCCATGATGGTCTGCGTTTCGATGTTGACGATGGGATCTCCAATCTGGCACTACCCAGGGCGCAGTGCAAGTAGCGGCAGGAGGGAGGCGCCCATGCCATCTGAATAAGTCCCCGCGAGGCTGCGTGCCCTGGATCGGGATGGGATGCAAGGCGCAAACCGCAGACCGCCCTCAGTGGCTCTGCACCGCTGCCCGCGGACATCGTGGTGCGGGAAGTAACCAAGAGCCACGCAGTGCTCTATGCCGCGCCAGCCTATTTGAAGAAATTTGGCGAACCCAGGCTGCCGAGCGACTTGGGTGCACACCGCATGCTGCGCTTACGCTTGGCGAGTGGACGGATGGATCCATTAAAACTGATGAGCCCCGAAACTGGCACCCCGGACGTACTGGTCGAAACCCCTGTGGTCCTCATCGCAGACCATACCGACACATTGTTGCGTGCAACGCTGGATGGGGGAAGCATCAGCAGCCAAGGAGAGGATATTGCGGCCCCATTTGTCAACAACCAACAATTGCACAGAGTGGTTGCGCCTTGGATCACCAACCGTCTCAGCCTCGTGGCGGCATATCCCAATCGCAAATTTCTGCCCGCAAGGGGACGTGTTTTTCTGGAGCACCTGATTGCGCATGTGCGGGCCAATATGGCCCAAGCTACAGCACGTGCCCAATCACGCTAAGGCGTGGTGGGGGTTGATTATTGACGTTGCGTCAATAACGCATGGATGTGCGCCCTATTTTTCTCGAAGGCCACCGCTCTTAAAGTCAGGAACAACAACCTGACTGATTCGGGCAAAAAATGACTGAAACTACCGGCGCAGCACGCATGCCCGTCTACTTCCTTTCCCACGGTGGCGGCCCTTGGCCCTGGGTGGACGGCATGAAACAGATGTTCGCGAAGACCGCCCGAGAATTTGCGGCATTGCCGTCGCGCCTACCCGCCAAACCCAAGGCGGTACTGATAATCACCGGCCACTGGGAGGCAGCACGGTTCTCGGTATCGACGTCTGAGCGTCCACCCATTGACTACGACTATTTCGGCTTTCCGGAACACACCTACCGCTTGCAATACCCGGCACCTGGATCGCCGGCACTAGCAGGGCAGATACAGCAACTGCTGGCCAAAGCCGGATTCGAATGTGCCGGCGATGCGGGCCGAGGTTTTGACCACGGTACTTTCGTGCCGCTGAGTCTGATGTATCCCGATGCCGATGTGCCGATCGTTCTTTTGTCTCTCAGGAGTGACTACTCCGCGGTTGACCATATTCGCGTGGGCGAAGCCATCAGCAGCTTGCGCGACGACGGTGTATTGATCATGGGCAGTGGCTTAACGTACCACAGCATGCGCGGCTTCGGCCGCAGCGCGTCGACACCGGTTGCCGAGGCATTTGAGGCGTATCTCAACGCCGCTATTGGCCAGCCCGATGCCGCAAAGCGCAGCGACATGCTCGTCCAGTGGGAGCAAGCGCAGGGTGCACGCTTGGCACACCCACAGGAAGACCATCTTCTGCCACTGATGGTGGTGGCAGGTGCTGCCGGTCAGGACGTAGGCCACCGTGTTTTTGTGGATCACGCAATGAGCGTGGCGATGGCATCGTACCAATTTGGCGAATCGCGTGTCTCCGCTTCGGCTTGAAGCATTTCTTATTCTTTTCCAAGGTATTGACCATGAAAACTCTCGTTTCTTCCCTGATTTTGGGCTCCGCATGGTTTGCGGCTTCCACCGCCTTTGCACAATCTTCGTCGGAGGTGGACGCCATGAAACAGCAGTTGGCCAACGTCATGAAATCGCGACAAATGGAGACGGCCCACTTGGCAAACTTCGATGATCTAGATTTCAATGTCTACAGCGGCCAAAAGTGGGATGAGCTTCAAAAGAGCCATTCGAAGGACATCACGGTGCATTACGCGGACGGGCATGTGAGCAAGGGCATTTCGTCGCACATCGACGAATTGAAAGCCCAGTTCGTGTTTGCCCCTGACTCGCGTGTAACGGAGCATCCCATCCGCATTGCGTCCGGCGATTGGACCGCGGTGATGGGAACCTTTGAGGGAACTTTTAGCCAACCCATGCCGATCGGTGACGGCAAAAGCATTCCTGCCACCGGCAAGACGTTCAAGATGTCCATGACCACCATTGGACATTGGAAAGACGGCGTGATGGACGAAGAGTGGCTGTTTTGGGACAACTTAGCCTTCATGAAGCAGGTCGGCATCGCACCTTGATGGCTCTTTGGGCTGTCGAAGACCGAACTTGGGCTCAAAACCATTACGGGTATCTGGCTGGGAAAGCCCGAGCCATCAAAATTTTTTTACGTTAACAAATCAAGGTTGAAACATGTTGAACCCCTCATTTTTCGCAGGCAAAGTTGTCCTGGTCACTGGCGCGAGCAGCGGCATTGGTCGAGCAACCGCGCTCGCCTTTGGACGAAACGGCGCAAAGGTCGTGATTGGCGACTTCGACGAGAAAGCGGCCGAAACCGCCTCACTCATCACCCAGGAAGGTGGAGAAGCGCTATTCGTGAAGACCGATGTCAGCCAGGCCAGCTCGGTCGAGGCACTAGTCCAGGCGACGGTCAGTGCGTATGGCCGTCTTGATATTGCCTTCAACAATGCCGGTCTCTTGCCCCACACCGCTGACCTTGCGGACATGAAGCTGGAGGATTTCGACCGCACCATTTCCGTCGATCTTCGCGGCGTGTTCCTGTGCCTTAAATACGAGATCAGCCAAATGCTTAAGGACGGCGGGGGGGCGATCGTCAACACAGCATCTGTTGCGGGTCTGGTGGCAGATGCGGGCATGTCGCCCTATGTCGCCGCCAAGCACGGCGTCGTGGGGCTAACCAAGGCCGCCGCGCTGGACTACGCAACCCGCAACATCCGGGTCAATGCCGTTGCCCCCGGGCTGGTCGCCACGCCCATGACGCAACGGTGGCTGGCCGATCCCGCCTTCAAGCAGAAACTGATGGAAAACAGCCCGATCGGCCGGCCTGCCGAGCCTGAGGAAATCGCGGGAACGGTGCTGCACCTGTGCTCAGACGCTGCTTCTTTCGTGACTGGTCAAACCTACGTCATCGACGGCGGCCAGACTTCGCACTGAAATTCCGAACCGTGCGATCCGCAACGACCCTGGACACATTTCAATGAGCACAGAAATCAACATCGCCGTTATCGTCGGTAGCCTGCGGCGTGATTCGCTGACCCTCCAGTTCGCCAGAGCCTTGATGGCATTGGCTCCCGCCTCCGTGAAAATGGAGCTGGTGCCGATCGGCGAGCTCCCACTTTACAACCCGGACCTCTAAAATTCGGAGCCAGCGGCTTGGAGTGCCTTTCGGGCGCGCCTTCGTGCCGTGGACGCTGTGTTGTTCGCGACACCTGAATACAACCGGTCCCTGCCTGGCGCGCTGAAGAACGCCCTCGACGTGGGGTCCAGGCCTTATGGAGCAAGCGACCAGGCGTGTGATAGAACAGACAGGTCGGACCGGGACGGGGACATTCCGATAAGGCATAAGAGCATCAAGCTCGATGTTCAGATGGGAGCCTCGTTAGCGAAAACCATCAAGGCCAGCGGGCGTATCAGTCTGCGCAACAGGCCGGATATCACAGAGGCCATCACCTACTACCGCCTGATGAAGGCGCAATGCCCACAGTTGAAAATCACCGCCCTCTTCGACCCGAATATGAGGGATGCGCAGACCGCGAGGGACTTGTTCAGCGTTGCCCGAATGCACAGCACTCTTTGAACACCTTCTTAGGGTTTGGCTTCGCTTTCCTCTAGCTTTCTTTTTTCCTTATCTTTTTCCTTGGCGGCTCTGGCTTTTTCATCCGCGCCGTGTTGGTGGCCTTCGGCGTGGCGTGCGGCATCCTGGGCAGCTCTCTCTTTCTCGGCCCTTTGCATTTGTTGCTGTTGCAGGGCGCGTGCCTTCTCCTGCGCGGCCTCGGCCTGCGGTGCCACAGGCTTCACGGCTTCTGCCGGTCTGGGCATATCGATGGGGCGCCGTTCGGCCTCGACGGGCCGTGCCGCGCTGGCTGGGGGCTGGGCGGCGGGCATGGGCAAGAAGTGCTGCGGCGGCGTGGCTTCTATGTTTGGTAGATTGGCGGCGGCATGGGCGGGCATCGGCTGGGCGGGCGGGCGTTCAGCCGCGGAAACCGGTGGCGCGGGCTTGGCGGCAGGGGGCGGCGCTGGCATGCGGACCGCCGGGGCCTGGGCGGCGGCCAGGTGGGCCAGGGCCGGCACATGGGACTCGAAGGCCTGGCCGCTGGCGGTGGCGCCGGCCGGGGCCACGATGGTCACGTTCGTGATGTTGGTGACATGGGTGATGCGCTGCGCGTTATTGACCGTGTTGTTCACCGTGTTGTTGCTGTTCACCTGGTTCTGGATGTGCATGCCCACATGCGTCACCGGCGGCGCGCCCACCACCACGGCCGGTGGCGTGCCTATCGGCGCCGGGATGATCAGGCCCAAACGTGAGCCGGGTGGCGCGGGTACGAACACACCGGATGGCCCCTGTGGCCGTGGCCCTGGCACGTTACCGCCGATGTTGATTGCCACGTTCAGGCTCAGCGTGGGCGGCGGCGGCACAAACACCACGCCGGGTGGCGACCAGTGGCCGGTGATGAAGACCACCACGCCGTCACGGTTCTCGTAATAGGGGTGGACCCAGTGGTACTCGGGATGCGGCGGTGGTGCCCAGCGCCCGGTGGCCCAGACCCAGCGGTCCTGCCAGGCCCAGTAGCCGCCGATCCACACCGCGCCGGCAAACGGCATGGGCGGCGGCGGCTCCACCAGCATTGGCGGCGGTGCCGAGGCAATCACCACGGGCGCGGGCTGGTACAGAGGCGGCTCCACATAGACGCTGACCACCGGGGCGGCGGGGGCGGGCGCCGGTGCATAGGCCACGGGCGGCGGCGGGCTGACGTAAACCCGCTGGGGCGGGGCTTGCACCACGCAGCCCGCCACCGCGAGGGTGGCCAGGGCGAGCACGGTGGGGCGGAGCAGTTGGGTGGCTTGCATCGGTGCTGGTCAGAAGTGGACTTGCTCTTCCAACGTGCCGCCGGGCCGGTACGCCGACCAGTGTGCGCCCTGTTCACCGGGATTTTACCTCTGTGAGTTTGTGTGAGAATTTATAACAAATGAGGCGCTGGCGCAGGTTTTACCTGCGCGAGTAGCTATGAAAAAGAGAGCTACTTTGGGCTCTGGTTACGTGCGAGCACGGACTCGCAGGACGTGGCCAAGCCGCTGCACGACATGGTTAAGTCCTTTGCTTTTTGGCCGCAACGGGCCCAACGCAGTCTTTCGTTGTTCCTTGTACAAGCACATGCCCCACCTTCACCTGAAGGGGTGGGTTTGAATATGTGACGAATTCCACAACTTGTAACAGTGTTTGCTGCGGGTCTGTGGCCATGCTCAGAACGCGTGCTGATAGGTTGCAAACTAGGGTTTTCAGGGCCTTTACCGATGCATCAGCAGATCCGTTTCAACGGCAATATTCGCCGCGTAGCCATCATTTTGGCTAGCATTTTTCTTGCAGTCCACGGCGCTGAATATCTCGATGCTGAACACTTCTTCGATTCACAACCTACGCCGGCTGAACAAAAAATAGCTTCTCCTGGCAGCAAACCCATTACCGCCCAGGCCACTGACGCGGCGTTGCAAAAAAAAGTTAGTTTGAAATAGGAGCCGCACAATCCTCACCGGCAGGGGACGGGAATTGCCTCATGACCCGAAACACTGCTCCTGGCCGATAGCCGCTGACCTAGGCCTGCCACATATTCAGTTCACTGAAGCCTGCCCAACGTCACCCAGTTATTTGGGTTTCGAAAAAGCTTATACAAAACATGGCTTCCGCGCAGTTTTTATATGCGCTGTAAGCTATCAAATATAGAGCAGATACCCTGCTCAAGCCATCAATACCGGCTTGAGCTTTTGCTGGGTTGCTCCAACCAGTACAGCATTACCAGCCAGTCAATCAGCCGCCACCACCCGCTGTTCGGCCAGTGTGCGCCTTCCTCCATGTGCGGGATGTCGGCTAGGCATGATTTTTAAGTCATGCGGTCCAACCCCTGCAGCAGATCAGCGCGCACGATGTCGGAAAAGCGGCGCAGCTTGGCCGGGTAGAACTGGGCGTAGGGGTACAGCAGGTACATGGGCAGCGGGGCTGCGTGCCATTCGGGCAGCAGGTGCAGCAGGCGGCCGGCTTTGACGTCGTCGGCCACCGCCCAGGCGGATGCCACGCAGACGCCAAGTCCCATCAACGCGGCGTTGCGCAGGGCAAACAGGCTGTCGGTGCTGATGCGCGGCTGCAGCGGCAGGCGCAGTTGCTCGCCGTCGCTGTGCTGCAGGGTGATGTCGTTGCGGTAGAAGGTGCGCAGGGCCAGCCAGGGCAGGGCGCCCAGCTGGGACGCGTGCGTGGGCGGCGGCGCGTCGCCCAGCAGCGACGGTGCAGCCACCACGATGCGCGGGATCTCGGCCATCTTCACCGCCACCACGGCCGGGTCTTCTACGGTGCCGACGTGGATGGCGCAGTCGATGCCGTCGGAGATGAAGTTGGGCGTGCCGTCGTGCAGCAGCCATTCCACTGCGACGCGCGGGTACTGGCGCAGGTAACGGGCCAGTGGCGCGATCAGCTGCTGCTGGCCAAAGGCGTGCGGCGCCATCACGCGCAGCGTGCCCTCGGGCAGGTCGTGGCTGCCGCGCAGGTCGGACTCGAAGGCTTCCCAGCGGCCCAGCAGCTCCTTGGCGCGGTCAAAGCAGCGCGCACCGTCTTCGGTCAGCTGCATGGCGTGGGTAGAGCGTTGCAGCAGCTTGATGCCCAGCGAGCGTTCCAGCGCCTGCAAGCGGCGGCTCACCGTGGGCTGGGTGGCGCCCATTTGCGCGGCGGCGGCAGACAGGCTGCCGGCCTCCACGATGCGCACAAAGGTTTGCATCAGCTCAATACGGTCAGGCGTCGTCTTCATACGCACAGCGTATAACAATTCTGCCCAGCGGGGGCGTTCCCAGGCGTGGCGCTTTCCAAGACACTTGCGGCATTCTGCAAAAGCAAGGGTTTTCACCATGTCTTCCACCGTTTTAACGCATAACCAACCAGCTGCCATGCCCGGCGCGCTGGTGTTGCTGCTGGCCGCTGCCGCCGGCCTGGCCGCTGCCGCGCTGTACTACAGCCAGCCCATGCTGGGCGTGCTGGCCAGCGAGTTCAACGCCAGCCCCGGCACCATCGGCCTGGTGCCCACGCTGACCCAGCTGGGCTACGCCGTGGGCCTGCTGCTGCTGGCGCCGCTGGGCGACCGCTTCGACCGGCGCCGCATCATCCTGGGCAAGGCGGTGGTGCTGACCCTGGCTCTGTTACTGGCTGCCGCTGCGCCGAGCATCCAGGTGCTGCTGGGCGCCAGCCTGGTGATTGGCCTGTCGGCCACGCTGGCGCAAGACATCGTGCCCGCCGCCGCCACGCTGGCGCCCGAGGCGCACCGTGGCAAAACCGTAGGTACGGTGATGACCGGGTTGTTGATGGGCATTTTGCTGTCGCGCGTGGTGTCCGGCTTTGTGGCCGAGCATGCGGGTTGGCGCGGTATGTTCGCGGTGGCGGCTACCAGCATTGCGCTGCTGGGTGTGGCTGTGTGGCGCGGTTTGCCACGCTTCAAGGCGACTACGCAGATGTCCTACATGGCGCTGATGGCCAGCCTGTTCACCTTGTGGAAGCGGTACACGCCGCTGCGCCGGGCTGCCCTGGCACAGGGCCTGCTGAGCGTGGCCTTTAGCGCCTTCTGGTCCACGCTGGCGGTGATGCTGCATGCCGCTCCCTTCCATCTGGGCAGCGCCGCTGCCGGTGCCTTCGGCCTGGCCGGCGCCGCCGGCGCCCTGGCCGCGCCCCTGGCCGGCCGGGTGGCTGACCGCAAGGGCCCCGAGGTGGTAACGCGTTTGGGTGCGGCCCTGGTGGTGGCGTCCTTCCTGGCCATGGCCCTGGGCGAAACCGGCGGCAGCAGCCCGCTGTGGCTGATTGCCGTGGGTGCGGTGGTGTTTGACCTGGGCGTGCAAGCCAGCCTGATCGCGCACCAAACCATCATCTACAGCCTGGAGCCCGCCGCCCGCAGCCGTCTGAACGCGGTGCTGATGAGCAGCATGTTCATCGGCATGGCCAGCGGCGCCTGGCTGGGCAGCCTGGCCCTGGGCCAGTATGGATGGCAGGGCGTGTGCGGACTGGCGGCGCTGGCGGCGACGGCGGCCTTGGTGGTGCGGATGTGGTCTAAAGCCCGGGCATAAAATAGGCCGTACTTGCTGATTCCATAAGCGCAAGCAGCTATATTTTTAAAAGCACTCTTTCTTTGCACAAGGCCCCACTCTCCACGACCCACTGGCCGCGCGTCATGACGCTCTGGCTGTGCGGCGTGCTGGCGGCCATGCAGTTTTCCAAGGTGTCGTTTGCGTTCCAGGCCCTGCAGTCGGCCTATGGCGCCACCCCAGCGGCCATGGGCTGGATCTTGTCCACCGTGGGCATGGTCGGCCTGGTGTTTGGCGTCACCGTGGGCCTGGTGGCACCGGCACTGGGCTACCGGCGCCTGCTGCTGTTGGGCATGGGACTGGGCGCCGCCCTGGCCGGTGTGCAGGCCCTGGCACCGCCATTTGCCCTGCTGTGGCTGACGCGGCTGCTGGAAGGCGTGTCGCAGCTGGCGGTGGTGGTGGCCGCGCCCACGCTGATCATGCAGCATAGCGCGCCACAGCACCGCGCTATTGCCATGGGGCTGTGGAGCACGTTTGTGGGCGTAGCGTTTGCGCTGACGGCGGCCGGCGGTAGCTGGGTGCTGGCGCACTTCGGTCTGAGTGGGCTGCTGCTGGCCCACGCCATCGGCATGGCCGTGATGTTTGTCGCCGTGCTGTGCATGTTGCCGCCGGACGGCGCGGCCCAGCCCTGGCCACGCCTGGCCGACCTGCCGCAGCTGCATGCGCGCATTTACAGCCAGTGGGCCACGGCGCTGCCGGGCTGCTGTTTCTTCTTCTACACCGTCACGGCGATTGCACTGCTGACCTTCATTCCGCAGCAGGCCGGGGCGGACCGGCCCTGGCTGGCCGTGGTGCTGCCCATGGTCAGCATTGCCGGCACGTTTTCGGCGGGCTGGCTGGCGCAGTCGGTGCTGGCGCCGGCCTGGCTGGTGCGTGCTGCGTTTGCCGGCGTGGCGCTGGCCGGGCTGGCCCTGGGCGGCTGCCTGGGCATGGGCTGGCCCATCGCGCCTGTGGCCCTGCTGCTGGTGTACCTGGTGGGCTTGTCGGGTGGGGCCTCGTTCGCGCTGGTTCCGAGCCTGAGCCAGGTGCCAGCGGTGCAGGCCCGCGCCACCGGCGCCGTGGCCCAGATGGGCAACCTGGGTTCCACCCTGGGCCCGCCGGTGTTTGCCTATGCCATCGCCAACCTGGGCGGCGTTGGCCTGGTGCTGCCGGTGCTGGTGTTTGCGCTGCTGGGCTGCAGCCTGGCGGTGGTGGGCACACTGCGCCACCAGCGGGCGTTGCAAACCTCATAGGGAAATAGGCCGCTGGCGCAGGTATTACATGCGCAGGCAGCTATCAAAATAGGAGTGCTGTGTTTTTGAACAGTATTCGGCTATAGTCCCGGCCATGGCCAAAGACAAAACCATCTACACCTGCAACGAGTGCGGCGGCACCACGCCCAAATGGCTGGGCAAGTGCCCGCACTGCCAGGCCTGGAACACGCTGATCGAGTCCATCGCCGAGCCGGCCGGCGCCAGCAAGAACAACCGCTTCGCCGCACTGGCCAAAACCGCCGAGGTGATGACCCTGGCCGACATCGACGCCACCGACTTCGCGCGCACCCCCACCGGCCTGGACGAGCTGGACCGCGTGCTGGGTGGCGGCATCGTCGAGGGCGGCGTGGTGCTGATCGGCGGCGACCCCGGCATCGGTAAATCCACGCTGCTGCTGCAGGCACTGGACGCCCTGCAACGCGCGGGGCAAAAGACGCTGTACGTCACCGGCGAAGAGAGTGGCGCCCAGGTGGCGCTGCGCTCGCGCCGCTTGGGCATCGTCAACAGCCAGGTGCAGGTGCTGGCCGAGATCCAGCTGGAGAAAATCTTGCACACCCTGCAGGCCCACAAGCCGGCGATTGCGGTGATCGACTCCATCCAGACGGTCTATTCCGACCAGCTCACCTCCGCCCCCGGCTCGGTGGCCCAGGTGCGCGAATGTGCGGCCCACCTCACGCGCGCGGCCAAGTCCAGCGGCGTGGCCATCGTGCTGGTCGGCCATGTGACCAAGGAGGGGGCTCTCGCCGGCCCGCGCGTGCTGGAGCACATGGTGGACACGGTGCTGTACTTCGAGGGCGATACGCACAGTAGCTTCCGCCTGGTGCGTGCCATCAAGAACCGCTTTGGCGCGGTCAACGAGATCGGCGTCTTCGCCATGACCGAGAGCGGTCTGAAGGGCGTGAGCAACCCCAGCGCCATCTTCCTCAGCCAGCATGCCGAGCCGGTGCCCGGCAGCTGCGTGATGGTGACGCTGGAGGGCACGCGCCCGCTGCTGGTCGAAATCCAGGCGCTGGTCGATAGCGGCGGCCCGTCGCCCAGGCGATTGAGCGTGGGCCTGGACAAAGACCGCTTGGCCATGCTGCTGGCCGTGCTGCACCGCCACGCCGGCGTGGCCTGCATGGACCAGGACGTGTTCGTCAACGCAGTCGGCGGCGTGCGCATCAACGAACCGGCGGCTGACTTGGCCGTGCTGCTGGCCATCACCTCCAGTCTGCGCGGCAAGCCACTGCCCAAGGGCTTCATCGCTTTCGGTGAGATCGGCCTGGCCGGCGAAGTACGCCCCGCGCCGCGCGGCCAGGAGCGCCTGAAAGAAGCCGCCAAGCTCGGCTTCAGCGTGGCCATCGTGCCCAAGGCGAATGCGCCGAAGAAGCCGATTGAGGGGCTGACTATTCACGCCGTGGAACGGGTGGAGCAGGCGATGGAGGTGGTGCGCTCTATCGGTTAATTAGGCTCGTGGTTTCGCTGCGCCACCGCTGGGGCGAGAATTTGCGCATGCCATTTCAAAAGATTCTGCTGCCAGCCGCAGGTGTGCTGTTGTGTGCGCTGGCCTACCGACACTGGGGCAGGTCGGGGGTGGCTTTGGCGCTGGGCGCCATCGTGATGTGGGGGCTGCTGCATGTTTCCCGCTTATTGGGGCTGATGCGGCGCGCTTCCTACCAGTCCGTGAGGTCGGTGGCCCTGAGCCGTCCGCTAGGCGAGCTTCAATCGCCCCCGGGTTGACAGCCGGAGCACTACCGCTGGACTAACGCCAGCGTGTCCCACGCCAGCTGCGTCTTCCAGGATGGCAAACTGCTGCATTGGCAGCTGTGGCGGCCCGCGCCGTACGGCGCCTGAGCAGCCCGTAAAATCACCGACTTTCCCCCACGCATTTCTGAGGAACCGCTATGTCCCCGCTTCCCCCTTCAATGGCTGACCGTGACGGCAAAATCTGGATGGACGGCCAGATGGTCGATTGGCGCGACGCCAAGATCCACGTGCTGACGCACACCCTGCACTACGGTTGCGGCGCGTTCGAAGGCGTGCGGGCCTACAACACCGTCAATGGCCCGGCCATCTTCCGGCTGCAGGAGCATACCGAGCGCCTGTTCAACAGCGCCAAGATCCTGCGCATGCAGATCCCGTTTACCCAAGCAGAAGTGAACGACGCGCAATGCGCCGTGATCCGCGAGAACAAGCTCGAATCCGGCTACCTGCGCCCGCTGACCTGGATCGGCGACAAGAAGCTGGGCGTCAGCCCCAAGGGCAACACCATCCACCTGATGGTTGCCGCCTGGCCCTGGGGCGCCTATCTGGGTGAAGAAGGCATGAAGCGCGGCATCCGCGTGAAGATTTCCAGCTACACCCGCCACCACGTCAACATCACCATGACGCAGGCCAAGGCGGTGAGCAACTACACCAACTCCATCCTGGCGAACATGGAAGCCACCGATGATGGCTACGACGAAGCCATGCTGCTGGACGCCAACGGCTTTGTGTCCGAAGGCGCGGGCGAGAACCTGTTTGTGGTCAAGGGCGGAGTGGTCTATACCCCCGATCTGTCGGCCGGCGCATTGAACGGCATCACCCGCAACACCGTGTTCCACATCTGCAAGGATCTGGGCCTGGAAGTGGTGCAAAAGCGCATCACCCGCGACGAGGTGTACATCGCCGACGAGGCCTTCTTCACCGGCACCGCCGCCGAAGTCACGCCCATCCGCGAACTCGACCGCATCGAACTCGGCCGCGACGACTACGTCGGCAGCCGCGGCCCGATCACCGAAAAAATCCAAAGCGCCTTCTTTGACATCGTCAACGGCCGCAATCCCAAATACGCCCACTGGCTGAGCAAGGTGTAACACCCCCAGGCTGCAGCGCCACGCGTCTTTCGCCCACCCCCTTGCAGGGGGCAACACCAGCGGCCCGGCAAAGCCGGTTCCGCGGTGTTCTTGGAAAAACCGGCTACCTCACGGGCCACGGAGAAATTGAAAAATGAGCAACGCCAATATTGAACTGCTAGCCAAAGACCTGAACGCCCAAGGCGGCGTGTTCTGCCCCAGCCCCAAGGCTGACATGAAGCTGTGGAACAGCCACCCCAAGGTCTACCTGGACGTGGCCCACACCGGCTCGGCCAAGTGCCCGTACTGCGGCACGGTGTACGCATTGAAAGCCGGCGAACACTTCGGCGGTGGGCACTAACTCCCTGGTCATCGCGCCCCAATGGATTGGGGACGCGGTGATGACCGAGCCGCTGATGCGTCGCCTGCATGCGCGCGGCGAGCGGCTCACCGTGGGGGCCTTGCCCTGGGTGGCGCCGGTGTACCGCGCCATGCCGCAGGTGGCCGAGGTCATCGACTTTCCCTTTCAGCATGGCGGCTTGCAGTGGCAGGCGCGCCGCGCGATGGCGGCGCAACTCAAGGGCCGTTTCGACACCGCCTACGTGCTGCCGAATTCGCTGAAGAGTGCGTTGCTACCGTTTTTGGCGGGCATTCCGCGCCGTATGGGTTATGTGGGCGAGTCGCGCCTGGTGTTGCTGAACCAGCGCTTGGCCAACCCGCCCAAGGGCCAACGTCCACCCATGGTGGCTTATTACTCGGCCTTGAGTGGTGAAACCGGTCTGGAGCAGGATCGTCCGCATCTGCATCTGGACGCCCAGCCGGTGGCCCAGGCCCTGGCCGCGCTAGGGCTGCAGATCGGCGGCTATGTGGTGTTTGCGCCGGGGGCTGAGTTTGGCCCGGCCAAACGCTGGCCGGCCGCGCACTTTGCGGCCCTGGCCCAGCAGCTGGATGTGCCGGTGGTGTTGCTGGGCTCGGGCAAGGAGCACGCGTTGTGCGAGGAAATCGCCGGCCCGGTCAACGCCGTGCGCCCCGGTTGGGCCCTGAACTTTGCAGGGAAAACCACGCTGGCTCAGGCACTGTCTGCGATAGCTGCTAGCAAAAGTGTAGTGAGCAACGACTCCGGCCTGATGCATGTGGCCGCTGCTTTTGGCGTGCCCCAGGTGGCGGTGTTTGGCTCCAGCAGCCCGCTGCATACACCGCCGCTGAACGAGCACGCCCATGTGCTGTGGTTGAAGCAGGATGCCACCTACCAGCCACCGCTGGATTGCGCGCCGTGCTTCCAGCGCAGCTGCCCTTTGGGCCATACGCGCTGCCTGGTAGACGTGGGGCCGGAACGGGTATTGCATGCTTTAGCATGAGAGGATGCCGCATGAAGTGTATGCACATGGTGCGGCCGTAGTTTTGTAAGAAGCTGTTACATTCCAGCCTCACAGTGGCTTTGCGCCGCACGTCGGAACCAGAGCTTGCCGTCGCTCCAGGTTCTTGGATGAACAACAGAGAAGTGTTTGCCCCATTCATTGCGATGACACCCAAGAATCTCACCCCCGTTTTGCAGCATTTGGTCGATATCACCGGCCACCGCGACCACTCCCGGCTGGAGCTGTCTGTGGTTTCGGCGCTGCGCCAGTTGATGGGCATCCGCCGCATCCGCAAGCTGGAATTTCTTACGCGGGACGATGTGACGTATGTGCGAGGGTATTTGTTGCTGGAGAACGACCAGGTGTTCGCCATGGAAGAAAACAGCTCCGAAGACAACGTGGAGCTGCTCAGCGAATACCCGGAATTGGTGCATTGCATAGAGCAGCAGACCGATCGCGTGCATCGCATCGAGGCAGATGGTTCCGATGTGCTGTGGCTGCCCGTGCGGCTGGACAACAAGATCGTCTCCTGCATTGAGATCACCAACGACACCGCCTACAGTGTCCAGGCCATCGACACGATCCACGGCATCATCGAGGTCTACCGCAATTACCAGAGCCTGCTGGACTACAGCGAGCGCGACGCGCTCACCGGGCTGTTCAACCGCAAGACCTTTGACGAACAGTTTTCGCGCTACGCACGCACCAACGTCGCCCCGGGTCCTACGGGCGAGCGGCGCAACAGTGGCGACACGCAGTGGCTGGCCGTGGTGGACATCGACCACTTCAAGCTGGTCAACGACCGGTTTGGCCAC
Source organism: Rhodoferax sp. SPJ21 (assembly GCF_058216335.1). Taxonomy (NCBI): domain Bacteria; kingdom Pseudomonadati; phylum Pseudomonadota; class Betaproteobacteria; order Burkholderiales; family Comamonadaceae; genus Rhodoferax; species Rhodoferax sp. SPJ21. The sequence goes on along the minus strand of NZ_JBYZMO010000002.1, from coordinate 217,101 downwards.
GTCTATGGCGACGAGGTGTTGATCCTGGTGGCCAATTTGTTGCGTTCGTCGTTCCGCAGCAATGACCGTATCTTCCGCTTTGGTGGGGAAGAGTTTGTGGTGCTGGTGCGGTCGGCCGACCTGGAGATTGCACGCAGCATCTTTGAGCGCTTCCGCCAGAACATCGAGGAATACGAGTTCCCGCAGGTGGGCCGCGTCACCGTCAGCGTAGGCTTTACCGGCACCAGCCAGGGTGCGCCGGTGGAAATCCTCGGCCATGCCGACCAGGCCCTGTATTACGCCAAGCAGCACGGCCGTAACCAGGTGTGCTACTACGAAGAGTTGATGTCCAGTGGCGGCCTGCATGTGGCCGACGTGGCGCACAACGACGTGGAATTGTTCTAAAAAGCCTGGCTGTCTTGCGCGCGTCTGCTTTAGCCTAAAGTAGGGGGTATGCAGGGTTGTCCCTGCCCCGCCAACCCGAAAGCCGCGCCATGCCCCTTGAGACCGACGTTGCCTTCCGCTTCGACAACAGCTACGCCCGCGAGCTGACAGGCTTTTACGCGCCCTGGCAACCCGCCCAGGTGCCCCAGCCCGCCATGGTCAAACTCAACCGCGCCCTGGCGACCGAGCTGGGTCTGGATGCCGAGGCCCTGGACTCTCCCAAAGGCGCGGACATCTTCGCTGGCAACCGCGTGCCCGATGGCGCCCAACCCCTGGCCCAGGCCTACGCAGGCCACCAGTTCGGCGGCTTCTCACCCCAGTTGGGCGATGGCCGGGCGCTGTTGCTGGGCGAGGTAATTGACGTGCACGGCCGGCGGCGCGACATCGCCCTCAAAGGCTCAGGCCGCACGCCGTTTTCACGGGGTGGTGACGGCAAGGCCGCGCTGGGCCCGGTGTTGCGCGAGTACCTCATGGGCGAGGCCATGCACGCCTTGGGCATTCCCACGACGCGCGCGCTGGCAGCAGTGACCACGGGTGAGAAAGTGCGCCGCGACGGTGCGCCTCCTGGCGCCGTGCTGGCCCGCGTGGCGGCCAGCCATATCCGCGTAGGCACCTTCCAGTTCTTCGCCGCGCAGGGTGAGGAGCTGCAGCTGAAAAAGCTGGCCGACTACGTCATCGCCCGGCACGACCCAGAGGCTGCACACGCCGCCAACCCCTATCTGGCGCTGTTCCAGGCCGTGTGTGAACGCCAGGCGCAGCTGGTGGCGCAGTGGATGCTGGTCGGCTTCATCCACGGCGTGATGAACACCGACAACATGGCCTTGTCTGGCGAAACCATTGATTACGGCCCCTGCGCCTTCATGGACCCGTACGACCCGGCCACGGTGTTCAGCTCTATCGACCACCAGGGCCGCTACGCCTACGGCAACCAGCCGGCCATCGTCCGCTGGAACCTGGCCCGCCTGGCCGAGACCCTGCTGCCCCTGGTGCACGCCGACAGCGACCAGGCCGTGGCCCTGGTCACCGAGGTGCTGGACCTGTTCCCCGACCGCTACCAGCAGCATTGGCTGGACGGCATGCGCCGCAAGCTGGGCCTGGCCAGCGCGCAACAAGACGACCTGGTGCTGGCCCAGGGCTTTCTGGCCACGCTGCAAGACCAGGCGGTGGATTACACCCAGGCCTTCCGTGGCCTGGCCGACCTGGTGGACGCGCCCGGCGGCCCAGAGGCGGATGCACTGCGGGCCCGTTTCAGCGACACCAGCGCCCTGGATACCTGGCTTGCCCGCTGGCAGGCCCGCCAGGGCCAGGACGCTATGCCGGCCGCGCAGCGCGCCCAGGCTATGCGCCAAGTCAACCCGGTCTATATCCCGCGCAACCACCGGGTCGAAGAAGCCCTGGCTGCCGCCGTGGAGCGTGGCGACTATGCCCCTTTCGAACGCCTGCTGGCCGTGCTGTCGCACCCCTTCGATGCGCAGGCAGGCTCTGCAGCCTACGCCGAGCCCGCGCCTGCGGCCACGCAGCAGGGCTACCGCACTTTTTGCGGCACCTGAACGCCAACGGCCCCTGCTATCTTTGCGATAGCAGGGGCCGTTGGATCCATCAACGCCGGGCGGCAATTAGCCGCTGTAGGCCGCTGGTGGCTGATTACTCGTTGTTGTCGGTCGAGAAGGTGCGCACTGCGCTGTAAGCGTTGGCTACGCCGGGAACCTTGCTGGCCACAAAGCGGGCCTTGGCTTCTTCCACGGGGCCTTGGGTCCAGCCGTGCAGGGTGATGCTGCCGTTGTCGGCGGTCACGGTCAGGTCCTTGGCGTCGCTGCCCAGGCTGCTGCTCAGAGCGGTTTGAACTTGGCCTGCCAGGTCGGCGTCGTTGCTGGCGGCGTGTGCGGGCAAGAAAGCGCCAGCGGTCAGGGCAAACAGAGCGGAAGCGGCGATGCGGTTGAAAGTGCGTGTCATGGTGGTTCCTTTGGGTTAACTGGGTTTTTGCACCGTATCCGGTGCAGTGTGTTGTCGATGGGGTGATCTTCCCAAGCCGCCGCCAACCCCGTGTTGCGGAACCCCGCAGGCAGATTTCAACTGCAATCTAGGGTGAAACCCTAGGTATTCTGCACACTATGGATTTAATAGCTGTCTACGCAGGTAGAAGCTGCGCTGCAGCCTGATTTCTTCATATTTCAAATCGGACATAAAAAAGCCCGCCATATTGCTACGGCGGGCTCTCTGTTCACGCAGAGGGGCTTATGCGTGGTGCAGGATCTTGTGTTTGGTGGCTGGGTGGTGGGCCGTCTTGCTCAGCTTGCCGTCGGCCTTCACCGGGGTATGGGCTACCTTGTGGACAGGGTGCTTCACCACTTTCTTGGCAGCGACCTTGTGCACGGGCTTGGCGGGTGCGGAGGTGGTCTTCACCACCGGCGCGGTGGCGGGTGCCACGGTGGGGGTTGCGGCGGCGGGGGCCTGGGCAAAGCTGGCGGCGCTGGCGGCAGCGAGGGCGAAGGCGGCGATCAGGGTCTTGGCTTGCATGGTGGCTCCTGGAAAGTAGCGTTTAGGTCTATCGTTTGTCACGGGTATGGAGTGTTGAATTCCATGTGTCTACAACGCCTGCGGCTGGCGCTCTGGCCGACGCCTGTGCCTGCAAAGTTTTGTAATCCTGCGCGGCGGCTAGACCACAATGGCGGCATGACAGCACCCGAGATCCACACCACCGCTAGCCAGATCGTTTACCGCAACCGTTGGATGGCGGTGCGCGAGGACAGCATCGTGCGCGCCGACGGCAGCACCGGCATCTACGGCGTGGTCGAGAAGCCAGACTTCGCCGTCATCGCCGCGCTGCGTGACGGCCAGCTCTATCTGGTCGAGCAGTACCGCTACCCGGTGCGCCAGCGCTTCTGGGAGCTACCCCAAGGCTCATGGGAGGGCCAGACCATAGACCCGTTGAGTCTGGCGCGCGCCGAGTTGCGGGAAGAAACCGGCCTGGTGGCTGGCCAGATGCAGCACGCCGGCCGCCTGTTCCTGGGCTACGGCTATTCCACCCAGGCCTACGACCTGTTCCTGGCCACCGACTGCGAGCAGCACGCGCCGGAGCTGGATGTGGAAGAGCAGGGCCTGGTGGCGCGACCCTTCGACATCGCCACCGTACAAGCCATGGTGTGCGACGGCAGCATCCAGGACGCCACCACCGTCGCCGCCTTTGGCCTGCTGCGCCTCAAAGGTTTGATTTAAACGCTCTTGTTTTGCTAGCTTCCAGCGCAGGCTGCGCCTGGGCTGGAGAGCCCAACGCCTTGCGAAAGTAAGCGCGGGTGTAGCGCTGTCGCTGAAATCGGCGTTCAACATCGGCCGCGTCATCCTTTGCCTCAAGGAGTTGTGCCATGGAGTTCACCGGAAAAACCAGCCCTTTGACTGCCCAGGGCGTTGCGAACGCCGCCGCCTCCTTGGGCGTAGATCCGCCCGCGCTATGGGCCGTGCTGACGGTGGAGACCAGTGGCTGCGGCTTTCTGCCGGACCGCCGACCCAAGATACTGTTTGAACGCCATTGGTTCAGCCGCCTGACCCATGGCCGGTTTGACGCCGACCCCTCGGGCATTAGCAACCCGGTGGCTGGGGGCTACGGCGCTGGCGGCGCCCCGCAGTACGACCGCCTGACCCAAGCCATGGCGCTGGACGCCGACGCCGCTTTGCAAAGCACGTCTTGGGGCCTGGGCCAGATCATGGGCTTCAACGCCGTGGCCGCCGGCTGTGCCAATGTGAACGCGCTGGTCGCCGCCTCGCAGGACTCTGAAGACGCCCAGCTCCGCGCCATGGCGGCCTTTGTGCAGCACGCGAAATTGGCCGACAGTCTGCGCCGCGGCGACTGGGCCCAGTTCGCCCTGCACTACAAGGGCACGGACTTCCAGAAGAACAAGTACGACCAGAAGCTGGATCTGTTCCACAAACGCTATCTGCAAGGCCCCATGCCCGATCTGACGGTGCGCGGCGTGCAGCTAGGCCTGATGGTGCTGGGCTACGGCGGTAACGGCTTTGTGGACGGCTGGTTTGGCGCCGCCACCCAGAGAGCGCTGATGCGCTACCAGCAGCAGGCAGGCCTGCCTGTAAGCGGCGCCATCGATGCGGCCACGCAGGCGCGGCTGTGGGGCGATCTGGGCTGGTAACCAGCCGGGCGCTGCTCAGCGCTTGACCGCCAGTACCAGCACGCCGCCGGCCACCAGGCCAATGCCCGCCCATTCGCGCAGCGAGGGGCGCTCGCCCAGGAATGCAAAGGCAAACACCGCTACCAGCACCAGGCTGAACTTGTCCACCGGCGCCACCTGCGAGGCCTGGCCCATTTGCAATGCCCGGAAGTAGCACACCCACGACGCCCCCGTGGCCAGGGCCGACAGGCCCAGGAACAGCAGGGTGCGTGGCGACAGACTGCGCGGGTCCATCCACTTGCCGGTGGCACCCACAAACACCGCCAGCAGACAGACGATGATGGCCGTTCGCACCAGCGTGGCGAAGTCCGAATCCACGCCCTGTATGCCCACCTTGGCAAAGATCGCCGTCAGCGCCGCAAAGCAGGCCGACAAAGCGGCCCAGAAGAACCAGCCGTGGGAGGATTCAAGCATGGGTGGCCTTTCGTACATGCAGTGGTGCTGATTCTGCATCCGCGCTGTTTGCTTGCGTGTGGTTGCTATGTAAAGAGTAGCTGCTGGCGCAGGCAGTATCTGCGCCATAGGGCAATTTGCCTTAAATCCCTGGGGCGTATAGAACGGCCAAGATCGGTGCCTACTCCAGCGCCCCTACGCCCCGCAACCGCTCCACCGCCATGTCCAGAAACGCCCGTACCCGCTGCGCTGCGTAGCGCCCCTCGCGGTGCAGCAGGTGTACCGGCAGGACTGGGGGCTCGTAGTCGGCCAGCAGAATCTGCAGGCGTCCGGCGCGCACATGCTCGGCCACCTGGTAGGACAGCAGGCGGGTGATGCCAAAGCCGCTGACGGCGGCGGCCATGGCGGCGTCGTTGGTGGTGGTGAGCATGCGGGGCTGCAGCTTGACCACACGCGGCTCGCCCTGGTGCCAGAAGCGCCATTCGCTGGTGGGGCCCGTGCCGTGGATGGTGGTGACGGTGTGGTCTGCCAGGTCCTGCGGCGTGCTGGGTGTGCCGTGCTGGGCCAGGTAGGCGGGAGCGGCGCAGACCACGCGGCGCACCTGGTTGACGCGCACCGCCTGCATGCTGGAGTCGGGCAGGGCGCCTATGCGCACGGCCACGTCCACCCCTTCGTCCAGCAGGTTCACCACCCGGTCCAGGAACAGGCAGTGGGCCTGCACCTCGGGGTAGCGCTGCAGGTAGTCGGTGACCACAGGCATGACGTGCATCGCACCAAACATCAGCGGCGCGGTCAGCACCAGGCGGCCACGCGGTGCGCCGTGCATGCCGGCCACCGAGGCGTCGGCATCGGCCAGCTCGGCCAGGATGCGGCGGCAGTCCTCGGCGTGGCGGGCGCCGGCCTCGGTCAGGCGCACCACCCGGGTGGTGCGCGTGAGTAGGCGCACGCCCAGGTGGCTTTCCAGGTCGTTGATGGCGCGGGTCACGGCCGGGGGCGACAGCTGCAGCTGGCGCGCGGCGCCTGCGAAGCCTTGCGCGTCGGCCACGGCCACAAAGATCTGCATGGCCTGGAGTCTGTCCATATTCTTCCTGTTTGTGGAATGGTGTATTGAAAATTTAGGTGATTCTATTTGTTGGAAGGTATTAATACAGTACATCCATCCGCTGCATACCGCACGGACACAGCCCTAACTAAAGGAAACCACCATGTCCCGTATCTCCATCCCCACCGTCGAACAATCTCTGCCGGCTGCCCAGCCTCTGCTGGCCGCTGTACAACAGCAGCTGGGCGTGGTACCCAATCTGATGAAGCTGGTGGGCCACAGCCCGGCCGCGCTGGAGGGCTATTTGTCGCTGAATGGCGCGCTGGCCAAGGCCTCGTTGAACGCTGGCCTGCGCGAGCGTATTGCCCTGGCGGTGGCGGAATACAACGGCTGCGATTACTGCCTGTCGGCCCACACCTATCTGGGCTTACATGTGGCCAAGCTCAGCCAGGAGGAGATCACCGCCGCCCGAGCCGGTGAGTCCAGCGATGCACGGACCGCCGCTGCTTTGCGTTTTGCCCGCAGTGTGGCGAGCAACCGTGGCCGTGTGTCCGATGCCGAGTTGGCCGCTGTGCGCGCCGCAGGTTTTGGCGAAGCCGCCGTGCTGGAAATTGTGGCCACAGTGGCCTTGAATGTGCTGACCAACTACATCAACAATGTGGCGCAGACCGATATTGACTTCCCGGTCGTGCGCGCTGGCGCAGCCGCCTGATAGCTTGTTGGCAGACGCTGCCCGTCTGCCTGGTTTAACCTTTGCCTGGAGCCCACCATGAGCCTGACCCCCGAAGCCCCCCGCCCACCCCTGCCGCCGTTCAACGCCGACACCGCCGCACAGAAGGTGCGCCTGGCCGAGGACGCCTGGAACAGCCGCGATCCGGCCCGCGTGGCGCTGGCCTACACGCCGGACAGCCGCTGGCGCAACCGCGCGGAGTTTCCGCAGGGCCGTGCTGAGATCGAGGTGTTTCTGCAGCGCAAATGGGTGCGCGAGCTGGACTACCGGTTGATCAAGGAGCTGTGGGCTTTTCAGGGCAACCGTATTGCCGTGCGCTTTGCCTATGAGTGGCGCGACGCGGCGGGCCAGTGGTTTCGCTCCTACGGCAATGAGAATTGGCTGTTTGATGCGCACGGCTTTATGGCCGAGCGCCACGCCAGCATCAACGACCTGGCGATCACCGAGGCCGAGCGCAAATTCCATTGGCCCCTAGGTCGCCGGCCCGAAGACCACCCAGGGCTGAGCGCACTGGGTTTATGAAAGTGCTACGTTTTTGATAGCTGTTGGCGCAGTATTTATATGCGCTAGCGCTGATTTTCAGCCGCAAGGTAGTCCAGAAATGCCTGCAGCGGCATGGGCTTGGCAAAGTAGTAGCCCTGGCCGTACTGCACGCCCAGGGCGCTGAGCTGGGCTGCCTGGGCGGCGTTTTCAATGCCTTCGGCGACGACCTTGCTGTCTACCGCCTTGGCGATGGCGACGATCTCGGGGATCAGGCTGGAGCGCAGGCTGGCGTCTTCCATCTCGAACACAAAGGACTTGTCGATTTTCAGGAAGTCGGGCGCCACGCGCTTGACCATGCCCAGGTTGGAATAGCCGGTGCCGAAGTCGTCGATGGCGATCAGGTAGCCGTCGGCCTTGAGGCGCTGCAGTTCGGGCACGATCTCGGGTGAGAAGTTGTACTCGGTGACCTCCAGCTCCACCTGCAGGTCTTTGCGGCCGGTGGCGTGCATGACGGCTTGCAGGTGCGCATGGACCCGGTCGCGTTGCAGGTTATTGGGGAAGAAGTTCAGCGCGATCTTGAATTCGGTTTGCGCCGGCAGGGCCGCGCCCAGTTCGCGTAGGGCGCAGGCGCTGACTGCCGCGTCAAAAGTCCAGCCCAGGTTTTGCAGTACCAGCGCGGGGATGAACTGGTCGGGGTAGACCAGCTTTTTGCGGTCCTGCAGCCGTGCCAGTACCTCGCAGCCTATGGTGCGGCCGGTGGCCAGGTCGCGGATCGGCTGGTAGTGGCAGACCACGTTGTCCGGCCGGCACAGGTGGCGGATGCGGTAGTCCATGGACTGGTAGTGCCGGCAGCGCCGGGTCACCACGTCGGCGACCAGAAAGCCCAGCAGCGTGCACAGGCCCAGGGCGCCCAGCAGCAGGGCCCAGTAGTCGGCCAATAGTTCGCGCAGCTGCAGTACCGACTGGGCCGACAGCTGGACCATGTTGGGCAGGGTGTTGCTGACCTGGAGCACGCCCTTGTCGGTGTCCAGTTGCAGGTGCGGTGTGTTGGGGCCGACCCGGGGGCTGGTCAGGCTGGCGCGCTCACCACGGAAAACCTGGGTGCGTTCGGCGCTGCGGCCGGCCCACAGCGTGTCGCTGTATTGCACCTTGGCATCGCGGGTGGCGTTGTCGTCCAGTGCGACCTGGAAGTGGCCGCTTTCCACCAGGGTCACGAATACGGTTTCATTGGCCAGCGGCAAGGGGGCGTTCAGGTAGTAGTGGCCGGCCTGGCCCTGGAACCCGCCGGTGTTGGGTGCCAGGGGCGGGTAGATGTCGCCCAGGCTGGTGCTGCAGACCAATTGGCGCTGGTCGTCGAGGATGCCGATGTCGCCCACCACCCGGTGTTTAAACAGCAGGCTGCGCAGTTTGGTGCGGTTGTCGTTGGTGCAGTCTGCGGGGTAGATGCTGTTGAGCTCCAGCAGCAGCGCGCCGACTTCCACGCGCCGGTTCTCCATGACGCGGAACAAGGTGGCATGGCCGCGGTCGAGCTCGCGCACGCGCAGTACGACGCCGGCCAGCACGATCGCCAGGCCCATGGTCAGCGCTATGGCAATGCCGCTCAGGCCGCCGACCAGCCGGGGGCGTCGCCCAAGCGCGCGCTTCAAACCTGGCATGGCTGCATATTCCAACGACCCGGCATGGTTGGCTCCCCTTTGAACACTTTCTTACGGCTATTGGTTGCGCTGGCCGGGTGCCGCCCCGGCGCAGAGCTTATGCATTGTCAACACATTTATTCCGCTCTCAGATGGTGGGAACCCGTGCGGAGCGTACAGCCGGATTCTAGGAGTGGAATATGCCTGGGTGTAGATGAATTCTACGTAGGCAGCTATCAAAAAATGAGTACAAATGGCTACCGTTGGCTCAGGCGCTGTGGTAGGCCTGCTCCAGGGCCGCAATGTCGAGCTTGACCATTTGCAGCATGGCGGCCACGGCGCGTTGGGCTGCGGCTGTGTCGCTGTCTTGCATCATGGCAGTCAAGGTTTTGGGCACGATCTGCCAGGACACGCCGAATTTATCGGTCAGCCAGCCGCATTGCTGGGCGTGGCCACCCTCCAGCAGACGGCTCCACAGTTGGTCCAACTGGGCTTGTGTGTCGCACGGAACCACCATGGAGATGGCTGGAGAAAAGTGGAAGTAGGGCCCGCCGTTGAGCGCCACGAATTCCTGGCCATCCAGCACAAACTCTACCGTCATGACCGAGCCTACGGGCCGGTGTGTGCTCTCCACATAGCGCGTGGTGCTGACGATGCGTGCGTTGGGGAAGACGGAGACATAGAAATGTGCCGCTTCTTCGGCCATTCCGTCAAACCACAGGCAAGGACCGATTTTTTGCATGAAAAGCACCTCCAGTCGTGGGTATGCAGGGCGGGTAAATAAACCTTCAAACCCACGACTGTAGTGCTCCGGCGGCACGTACGTGCTTTTTTTATTGCTACTGTTTGTATAGCTCGTAACGGACCTGTGTGGACGTGCTCGGCGCTAGGCGGGCGCGGGTGCCGGGGTCAGGCCAGGCGCTGGTCCGTGGAGGGCTTTTTCCACAGGTTGATGCCGCCGTCTACCGCATGCTGGTCGATCGCAGCCAGCTCTTCCGCGCTGAACTGCGCGTTTTTCAGCGCTCCCACCAGCTCCACGATTTGCTCTGGCCGGCTGGCACCGATCAGCGCCGAGGTCACGCGCGGATCGCGCAGCACCCAGGCGATGGCCATCTGCGCCAGGCTTTGGCCGCGCGCCAGGGCCATGTCGTTGAGCGCACGCACATGGGCCAGATTTTGCGGGCTCAGGTGCTCGCTCTTGAACGAGCCGCCGCCGGGCTGGTTGATGCGTGCCGTAGCCGGAATGCCGTTCAGGTATTTGTCGGTCAGCAGGCCCTGGGCCAGTGCGCTGAAGGCGATGCAGCCTATGCCTTGTTCACCCAGGGTGTCCAGCAGCTCTTCTTCGATCCAGCGGTTCAGCATGCTGTAGGACGGCTGGTGGATCAGGCAGGGTACGCCCATTTCTTTCAGGATGGCGGAGGCCTCGCGGGTCTTGCCGGCCGAGTAGCTGGACAGGCCCACATACAGCGCCTTGCCCTGCTGCACGGCCGTGGCCAGCGCGCCCATGGTTTCTTCCAGCGGGGTGTCGGGGTCGAAGCGGTGCGAGTAGAAGATATCTACATAGTCCAGGCCCATGCGCTGCAGGCTTTGGTCCAGGCTGGCCAGCACGTACTTGCGGCCACCGCCGCCCTGGCCGTAGGGGCCGGGCCACATGTCGTAGCCGGCCTTGCTGGAGATCACCAGCTCGTCGCGGTAGGGCTTGAAGTCGCGGCGCATGTGCTCGCCGAAGTTGGTTTCGGCGCTGCCATAGGGCGGGCCGTAGTTGTTGGCCAGGTCGAAGTGGGTGATACCCAGGTCAAAGGCGGTGCGCAGCATGGCTCGCTGGGTTGCCAGTGGCGTGGTGTCGCCAAAGTTGTGCCATAGGCCCAGGGTGATGGCGGGAAGCTGCAGGCCGCTGCGCCCAGAGCGGCGGTACGGCATTTTGTCGTCGTAGCGATCGGCTGCGGCGTGGTAGGTCATGTTCTGTCTCCAAGGCTGTTGTTAGAACGTTCTAATCGGAGCAGGCATTCTAGGAAGGATCGCCGCGATTTGTGCGGCAGCCGCACTATCCCCTCGCAGGCATATGGAAGCTTATGGCGGCCTCTAGCCGTCAAGGGTGGTGGAAGGCAAGCCTTCCAGAAACAGCGCAGAACTGGCTATGCCAGGCTGCAGCTGTTGCCCCCTGCAAGGGGGTTGGCGAAAAGTGCGTAGCACTGTAGCCTGGGGGTGTTCAACAAGGCAGTTCGATGACAAAGCAGGCGCCGCCGCCTTCGCGGCCTTCGCAGCGCACGCTGCCACCGTGGCGTTCGGCGATGGACTTGACCAGGGCCAGGCCCAGGCCTACACCGCCATCGCGTTCGCTGGCGCCGGGCAGGCGGTAGAAGGGCTCAAAAATGCGTTCGCGCAGCTCGACCGGCACGCCAGGGCCGCGGTCGAATACGCGCAGTACCGCGTTGCCGCCGTGCCGCTGCAGGCTGACGTCCACATCGCCGCTGGTGTAGCGGCGGGCGTTTTCCAGCAGATTACGCACTGCGCGGCGCAGCAGCTTGGCCACGCCGTGCACCTCGTAGGTTTGGTCGGGCTCGCCTTCCACACCGACCTCAAACGAGGCATCGGTGCGGGCGCATTCTTCGGCCACCAGGCCGGTCAGGTCCACCTCTTCCACTGTGCCCAGGTCGGCCTCTTTGGCGTCCAGCCGGCTGGCCAGCAGGATTTCGTCCACCAACTGGTCCAGCTCAGCGATGTTGCGGTTGATCTCGTTCTTGAAGGCCGGCGAGGGCGATGAGCCCATCAGCTCGATACCCATGCGGATGCGCGTGAGTGGCGAGCGCAGCTCGTGCGAGGCATTCGCCAGCAGGGACTTTTGCGACTGCAGCAAAGTTTTGTGCGAGGCCACCAGGGTCTCAATGCGTTCGGCTGCGGTGTTGAAGCGCTGGGCCAGCAGGCCAGCCTCGTCGCGGCCATGGATGGGCACGCGTACCGACAGGTCACCGGTGCCCCATTGCTCCACGCTGCGCTGCAGCGATTCCAGGCGCCGCGTCAGGCGCCGGATGATGGGGTACATGGCCAGTGCCATGGCAATACCCACCATGCCCAACGTCCAGAAGAAGCCAAACGGCGGGCGCAGCCACCAGGTGCGGGCCGGGCGCGGCAGGTGGATCAGCACACGTTGGCCGTCATGCATGCGGACCACGAATTCGGGGCCCCGGCTGTCCATGGTTTCGGGCGAGGGCGGGGGCAGCTCCGTGAGGTCGTCGGCATCCTCTGGTGCTACAGGCGCGGCCGGGGCGCTGGCCGGCGGGACGATCTGCAGCCCATCGGGCGAAACGCGCAATTGGCGGGTCGTGCCTTTGCCGATGATTTCTCCGGCCCGGTTGCGTATGACCAGTTCGCGCAGCGGTGGATCGGCGGCCATGCGCCAAGCCAGGCCAACCATCAGCATCAGCACGGCCAGGGCCAGCAGCACGGCCAGCCAGATGCGCACGTACAAGCGCTGCAGCAGCGAGGGCAGGGAAGGTTGCATCGGGACGTAGTCCATCTCAGTTCTATCCGGTCGGGCTGTGAAGCCCCGAAATGTACCGCGCTGGCGGGCGGCACCCACGGAGGGAACCGGACGGCGGGCTAGTCTTGCTGTTTGGCGAAGACGTAGCCAGCGCCGCGTACGGTGACGATGCGGCGTGGGTTCTTGGAGTCGGTTTCGATGGCCGCGCGGATGCGGCCCATGTGCACGTCGATAGAGCGGTCAAACGCCTCCAGTTCACGGCCGCGTACGGCTTCCATGATCTGGTCGCGCGTCAGCACCCGGCCGGCGCGTTCGGCCAGCGCCACCAGCAGGTCGAACTGGTACGAGGTCAGGTCGGCCGGCTGGCCGTTGACGGTCACGGAGCGTGCGTCGCGGTCGATCTCCAGCGAGCCGAAGCGCAGCACCTTGTTGGCGGTGGCGGCGGTATCGCCCTGGCGGCGCAAAATGGCGCGGATGCGGGCCAACAGCTCGCGCGGCTCGAAGGGCTTGGGCAGGTAGTCGTCGGCACCCAGTTCCAGGCCGATGATGCGGTCTAGCGGGTCGCCCTTGGCGGTCAGCATCAGCACTGGCACCTGGGCGATGTCGCCGGTGCTGTTGCGGATGCGCTTGCAGACTTCCAGGCCGTCCAGGTCGGGCAGCATCAGGTCCAGGATCACCAGGTCGGGACGGGTCGGGCCGCTCTGGCCTTGCAGCTGCGCCAAACCGCCCATGGCTGTGGGCTGGTGCGACACGTTGAAGCCAGACTGGCCCAGGAACTCGCCGACCATGCTGGCCAGGCGGGTGTCGTCTTCAATCATTAGCAGGTTTGCGCTCATGGGGTATCCGTTAAGTGGTCTGGCCGTTGGGAAAGCATTTGTAAAGCAGATGGTGCTCCTTTGCCGCCAACTTGGGTTGTAGCCACCGTAAAGTTAGGTAAATACTTTACATCCACTTTGCTATCAAATAAATAGCTGTAGGCACTTGTTTTATATGCGCTAGAAGGCTTTTAGGCTGGTTCATATTTTGTTCCGCTGCATGCGCCACAGCAGCAATAGCAGCAGCATGGGCGGGATGGCAGTCAGCCCGGTGGCCACGAAGGCGGTGGCGTAAGCGCCCAGCAGCCCGTAGGTGGGCGTGAGGGTTTCGACCGCAATTCCAGAGAATCCTTTCAGGAACTTGCCCAGCAAAGCGTAGGTGGAGGACAGCATGGCGTACTGGGTCGCGGTGTAGCCCAGGCTGGTCAGGCTAGACATATACGTCACCAGGGCGACGCCGGCAAACGACTGTGCAAACGCGTCCAGCGCCATCACCCCGGCAAAAACCTCTGTACCAGGGTGGAAGCTCAGCAAGGCGAATGCCGCCGTGCCGAGCCCTTCGAGCACCAGCCCGGCAACCAGCGTGGGCAGCAAGCCGATCCGGATGGCGCTGATGCCAGCCGCCGCAATGCCCACAAAGGTGGCGACCAGGCCAAAGGAGCCGCGCACCCAGGCGACCGTGTCCTTGGACAGACCGAGGTCATGGTAGAACGGGTTGTACATCGGCCCCATCACGAAGTCTGGCAAGCGGTACAGCGCCACCATCAGCAGCATGACCAGTCCGGCGACTTTGTGCTTGGCGAAGAAATCGACAAACGGGCCGACGATGGCATCGACCAGGCCGCGCAAGGTCCAGAGCGAGGGCTTTTGCTGCAGCACCACATCGGCGCGCGCCGGCTCCGAGGCGTACAGAGTGGCCACCATGCACAGCGCCATCAGCACCGCCATGCCCACGTACGACATGCTCCACCCGACACGGGCCGCTGCGGCAATGATCAAGGCATCGGTAATCAGCAGGGCCACGCGGTAGCCCACCTGGGCCGCCGAGGTCATCAGGCCTACCTCATCCGCATCGGACGCAGACTCGATGCGCCAGGCATCGATGGCGATGTCCTGCGTGGCCGATGCGAAGGCCGTCAGCAAGGCAAAGGCGCCAATCGCGGCCAGCCCGCCCGCCGTGCCCACCGTGGCCATGCCCAGCAGCCCGATGGTGACCAGAATCTGGCAGAGCAACATCCAGCCGCGCCGCCGGCCCAGGCGGCCCAGCAGCGGCACGTCGATGCGGTCCACCAGGGGCGACCAATACACCTTGAACGCATAGGCGAATCCAACCCAGGAAATGAAGCCGATGGCCACCAGGCTGGTGCCGTCGTCCCGCAGCCAGTAGCCAAAGGTATTCGCGGTGAGCAGAAACGGCAGGCCCGAGGCAAAGCCCAGCGCCAGCATGACCGCCACCTTGGGCTGCCTGAGTTCTCTCAGCACCTCCATCGCTGAACGTTTGCGGCGCGGGGCGGAAGCAGGCTCTGGCTGAGGGGAGATCGGGGTACTGGCAGAAGAGGGGGACGTCATCCGGGAATAATACTTGCTGCGTTAAGTACGGCTTACACATAGATTGAAGGTGGCGACGAATGCAGATGAACCCTGGGTGGCGGTCAGTTTGTTTGGGTCTGGCCCTGGTGCTGGCTCCTGCGGCATGGGCGCGCGACGGCGTGGATGTGGGGGGCAACTCGGCCTTTTCTAAGCTGGTGTCGGCGGACCAGGTGGAGGAAACCGCTAAGCTGCAATACCAGCAGACCTTGCAGCAGGCGCAGCAAAAGCAGGCACTGGCGCCCGCCGACCACCCGCAATTGGTGCGTTTGCGCCGCATCGCGCAGCGCATCATTCCGTATACCGCCGACTGGAACCCGCGCGCCAAGGACTGGAAGTGGCAGGTCAACCTGATCGGCAGCAGCCAGGTCAACGCCTGGTGCATGCCCGGCGGCAAGATCGCCTTCTACACCGGCATTCTGGACAAGTTGCAGCTCAACGACGACGAAATCGCCGCCGTGATGGGCCATGAAATCGCCCACGCCTTGCGCGAGCATGCGCGTGAACGCATGGGTAAGTCCGCCGCCACCAATCTGGGCGCGAATCTGCTCAGCCAGCTGCTGGGTGCCGGTGCACTGGGCCAGCAGGTGATAGGCGGCGGTGCCCAATTGCTGAACCTGCAGTTCAGCCGGTCGGACGAAACCGAGGCCGACTTGGTCGGCCTGGAGCTGGCAGCCCGCGCCGGCTTCGACCCGCGCGCCGGCATCAGCCTGTGGCAGAAAATGAGCACCCAGAATACGGGGGCTCCGCCGCAATGGCTGAGCACCCACCCGGCCAGCAGCACCCGCATCGCCCAGATCGAGAAGAATCTGCCCAAGGTGCTGCCGCTGTACGAGCAGGCCAGGAAAAGTTAAACCCTGAAAGTTCTATGCGATGGTGACCTGCTACCTGCGTTATGTGATCGACCCCTACAGACTCGCCGAATTCGAGCACTACGGCAAGCTGTGGATTCCGCTGGTGGAGAAGTTTGGTGGCCAGCACCATGGCTACTTTTTGCCCTCCGAGGGGGCCAACAATATCGCGCTGGCGATGTTCACCTTCCCGTCGCTGGCCGAGTACGAGGTGTACCGCGCCGCGTCCCTGCAGGACCCGGACTGCCAGGCCGCCTTTCGCTTTGCCGAGGACACTCGCTGCATCCTCAGCTACGAGCGCAGCTTTTTCCGGCCTGTGTTTGCCTGAGCTTCCAGGATTTAAGTAAAAAGAGCTGCTGGCGCAGACAGTACCTGCGCCAGCAGCTCTTCTTTTTGTAGCAATAACAACGGATAGCTAACGTGCCGTGTCCGGATCTATCAGCGCCAGAAGCGGCGCATAGATGTGCGCACCGGCAGCGATGATGGGGTTGCCCTTGTGCAGCCCGTTGTGTGCCAGGAAGTCATTCACCTGGCCGCCGGCCTCGCGTACCAGCACGATGGCGGCTAGGCAGTCCCAGGAATTGATGTGCGGCTCGTAGTAGCCAATCAGCCGGCCGGCCGCCACATAAGACAGCATCAGCGCACCCGAGCCATTGCGGATGAACATGCCGCCCGCCTCCAGCACCCGGCCTAGAAACGGCACAAACGCGCTGACTGGCACGCGGTGTGAGAAGCCCACGCCCAGCACGCCTTCGGTGATGCTGCGGGCCTGGTGCGTATGGATGGGCTGCTGGTTGACGAAAGCGCCCTGGCCGTCGCAGGCGTGGAACATCTCGTTGCTATTCGGGTCGAACACCACGCCGACCACCGGCTTGCCCTGGTAGGTCACGGCGATGGACAGGCACCAGGCATGCATGCCATTGACGAAGCAGGCCGTTCCGTCGATCGGGTCGATGACCCACAGATAAGCCGCATCCTCGCGGTCCAGTCCGCCTTCTTCGCCCAGAAAGCCGTCGTCGGCAAACTGCGCCAGCACCTGGGCGCGGATGTACAGCTCGGTGTCCTTGTCAGCAGCGCTGACCATGTCCTGCAAACCCTTGGATTCGATCACCAACTGGTCGCGCTTGCGGAACCATTCCAGGGCCTGCATGCCGGCCTGGCGGGCAATGCTCTGGGCCAGCGCGTAGCGCGCGGCGATAGCTGCGGTGCTCATGCCTGGCCTCCTACGATGCAAACGCCGTGCTGGGCGAAGCGGATGCCGACCGACGCGCCCACGGCCAGCGGCTGGTGCATATCGGTCTGGCGTGGCGCACGGGCAAACGTGAACCAGAGCGGGTGGTTGTTGGTGGGCATGGAGCTGCTGTGACTTACAGCGTGAAGTCGTAGTCGATAGTGATGGGCGCGTGGTCCGAGAACTTCACATCCTTGTAGATGTGCTCGCTGCGTGCCAGGGCGGCGATGGCTGGCGTGGCTAAGTGGTAGTCCAGTCGCCATCCCACGTTGTTGGCATAGGCCTGGCCGCGATTGCTCCACCAGGTGTAGGCGGTGTCGGTGGCCGTGGGTTGCAGTTGCCGGTACACGTCCACCAGGCCCAGGCCTTCGGCTGCTAGCGGGTCCAGGTCGGCACGGGCCAGGAGGTGGGTCATCCAGGCGCGCTCTTCGGGCAGGAAGCCGCTGTTCTTCTGGTTGCCGCGCCAGTTTTTCAGGTCCATGGCCTGGTGGGCGATATTGACGTCACCACAAAGGATGAAATCGCGGCTTTGCTTCAAGGCGGTCAAGTAGGGGCGCATCTCGGCCAGAAAGCGGAACTTGGCCTGCTGCCGCTCCTCCCCGGATGAGCCGCTTGGAAAGTAGCAACTAATGACCGAGAACTTGCGCTGTGGCGTGTCGAAGCGTAGCTCCACATAGCGGCCTTCGGCGTCAAATTCCGGTGAGCCATAGCCCGTGATGACTTCGCTGGGAGCATGTTTGCTGTATACGCCCACGCCGGAGTAGCCCTTCTTTTCGGCGAAGTGAAAGTAGCCTTGCAGGCCGGCCATTTGTTCGAATTTGCCCTGCACATCGGCCGCCTGGGCCTTTACTTCTTGGACACAAATACAATCCGGCGCAGTAGCGGCAATCCAGGCTTCTACGCCTTTGGTGGCAGCCGAGCGGATACCGTTTAAATTCAGGCTAGTTAATTTGAACAAGGAATTCCCCCATGGTGGAAAGTAAAGCGCCGGACAGCCTGGCGCAGGATTTTGTGCAATTCGCGGTGGATGCGGGGGTGCTGCGTTTTGGTGAATTCAAAACCAAAGCTGGCCGCATGAGCCCCTACTTCTTCAACGCCGGCTTGTTTGACGACGGCGCCCGCATGCAGCGTCTGGCCGAATTTTATGCACAGGCCTTGCTGCACAGCGGCATCGAGTTTGACATGATTTTTGGCCCGGCCTACAAAGGCATTCCGCTGGCTGCTACGGTGGCGGTGGAGCTGGCCCGGCATGGCCGCAACCTGCCATTTGCCTATAACCGCAAGGAAGCCAAGGACCACGGCGAGGGTGGCACTTTGGTAGGCGCGCCGCTCAAGGGTCGGGTGTTGATCGTGGACGATGTGATGTCGGCCGGCACGGCGGCCCGCGAGTCGATTGCCCTGATCCAGGCAGCCGGCGCCACGCCCCATGCGGTGGTGATTGCGCTGGATCGCCAGGAAATGGCGACCGAGGCCGGGCGTGATGTACCGCACAGCGCGGTGCAGTACGTACGTGACCAACTGGGTATGCAGGTGTGCGCTATTGCGAAGTTGGCCGACTTGCTGCAATATTTGGAAACAAATGGCACAGACGAGCTGCGGGCCCACTACCCGAAGGTGCTGGCATACAGGCAGCGCTACGGCGTAGACAAAGGAACCGTGTGATCGCTTGGGTGAGGTGTTTGGGGATGTTTGCTTTGTGTGCTGGCCTGCACCTCGGAGTGGGCGCGCAAGGCATCTTCACCTGCATAGACGGGCGGGGTAAGCGCCTCACCTCCGACCGGCCGATCCCCGAGTGCATGGACCGAGAGCAAAAAGAGCTCAACTCCAACGGCACGGTGAAACGCAGTGTCGGCCCGGTACTCACCCCGCAGGAAGAAGCCGCCCAGGTGGCCCTGGATAAAAAGGACATGGAAGACAAAGCCCGTGTCAACGAAGAACGCCGACGCAACCGCGCGCTGCTGGCCCGCTACAAAAACCAGGCCGCACACGACGCCAGCCGCAGCGAGGCCCTGACCCAGGTGGACGAGGTGATCCGCGCGGCCAATGCCCGTTTGGCCGACTTGGCGCAGCAGCGCAAGTCTTTGGACACCGAGATGGAGTTCTACGCCAAGGACCCCAGCAAGGCACCTATTGCTCTACGCCGCCGCATTACAGACAACGGCGACAGCGTGCTGGCCCAGCAACGGTTCATCGCCAACCAGCAACAAGAGAAGCAGCGCGTGAACGACCGCTTCGACGAGGAGCTGGCCCGGCTCAAACCCCTGTGGAGCGGGGCCCGCTGAGCAGCGCTGTCAGGCCAGCTTGGCTTTCAGCATCTCATTGATCTGCCCCGGGTTGGCCTTGCCCTGGCTGGCCTTCATGATCTGACCCACTAGTGCATTCAATGCCTTGCTGTTGCCGGCTTTGAACTCGGCTACGTTCTTGGCGTTGGCGGCAATCACCGTATCCACGATAGTTTCCAGCGCACCTGTGTCGTTCATCTGGCGCAGGCCCTTGGCCTCGATGATGGCGTCCACTTGCGCATCGGCATCGCTCCACAGCGTATCGAACACCTGCTTGGCGGCATTGTTGGAGATGGTGCTGTCGGCAATGCGCACCAGCAGTTGCGCCAGCTTTGCAGCGGACACGGGGGCTTGGGCAATGTCCAGATCCTGCCCGTTCAGGCGCCGTGCCAGCTCGCCCATGATCCAGTTGGCTGCCAGCTTGGGCTGGGCGCCAGCGGCTATGGCGGCTTCGAAATAGCCGGCAATGTCCTTGCTCTGCGTCAAGGCATTTGCGTCGTATTCCGACAGACTGAAATCGGCCACAAAGCGTGCGGCCATGACACGCGGTAGCTCGGCCATTTCAGAGCGCACGCGTTCCACCCACTCGGGCGCCACTACCAGCGGAGGCAAATCCGGGTCGGGGAAATAGCGGTAATCGGCCGCGTCTTCCTTGGTGCGCATGGCGCGGGTTTCACCGGTGTCGGGGTTGAACAGCACGGTGGCCTGCTGGATTTCCAGCCCGTCTTCGATCTGCTCGATCTGCCAGCGCACCTCGAAGTCAATGGCTTGCTGCATGAACTTGAAGCTGTTCAAGTTCTTGATCTCGCGGCGCGTGCCCAATGGGCCACCGGGCTTGCGGACGGAAACGTTGGCGTCGCAGCGGAAGCTGCCTTCCTGCATATTGCCGTCGCAGATGCCGATCCAGGTAACGATCTTATGCAGCTCTTTGGCGTAGGCCACGGCCTCGGCGCTGGAGCGCATGTCTGGCTCGGTAACGATCTCCAGCAGCGGCGTACCCGCGCGGTTCAGGTCGATGCCGGTTTGGCCAATGAAGTCTTCGTGCAGCGATTTGCCCGCATCTTCTTCTAAATGCGCGCGCACCAGGCGTACGGTTTTCTTCTCGTCACCCAGGAAGAACTCCACGCTGCCGCCTTGCACCACGGGGATCTCGAACTGGCTGATCTGGTAGCCCTTGGGCAGATCGGGGTAGAAGTAATTTTTGCGCGCAAACACGCTACGCGGCGCGATGTGCGAGCCCAGCGCCAGGCCGAGCTGGATGGCGCGTTCCACCGCGCCCTTGTTCATCACCGGCAGCGTACCGGGCAAGGCCAGATCGACCGCGCAGGCCTGGGTGTTGGGCTCGGCCCCGAAAGCCGTGGAGGCGCGGCTGAAGATTTTGCTCTGCGTGGAGAGCTGGGCATGGGTTTCAAAGCCGATGACGACTTCATAGCCCTGCACCAGCAGGGAGGTTGTAGCTTTGCTCATGTCAGATACCGGCGGGTTGCTGGAGATGGAAATCGGTGGCTTGCTGGAAGCGGTGGGCCACGTTCAGCAGCTTGGCTTCTTGCAGATAGTTGCCGATCAGCTGCAGGCCGACGGGCATGCCGGCCTCGCCAAAGCCGGCGGGGATGCTCATGCCGGGCAGACCGGCCAGCGATGAGGGCAGGGTGAAGATGTCGGCCAGGTAGCTGGCGACCGGGTCGGCAGACTTGTCGCCCAGTTTCCAGGCCACGGTGGGCGCCACCGGGCCGGCGATGACGTCGCACTGCTGGAAGGCTTGCTGGAAGTCGTCGGCAATCATGCGGCGGATTTTTTGAGCCTGCAGGTAGTAGGCGTCGTAGTAGCCATGGCTCAGCACATAGGTGCCGATCATGATGCGGCGCTTCACCTCGTCGCCAAAACCTTCAGCGCGCGTTTTTTTGTACATATCGACCAGGTCGGTGTACTTGTCGGCGCGGTGGCCGAACTTCACGCCGTCGAAGCGGCTCAGGTTGCTAGACGCTTCGGCCGGCGCAATGATGTAGTAGACCGGGATCGACAGCTCGGTGCGCGGCAGGCTGATCGGCACCAGCTTGGCGCCCAGTTTGGTGTATTCCTGCAGAGCGCTATCCACAGCGGCGCGCACGTCAGGGGCCAGGCCCTCGCCGAAGAATTCCGCCGGCACGCCGATGCGCAGGCCGTCGATGGAGTCGTTCAGTTGCCGGCTGTAGTCCTCGGCTGGAATGTCCAGCGAGGTGGAGTCGCGGTCCAGGTCCGGGCCGCACAGTGTGCTCAGTAGCAGCGCGCAGTCTTCGGCGCTGCGGGCCATCGGGCCGGCCTGGTCCAGGCTGGAGGCAAACGCGACCATGCCGTAGCGCGACGCGCGGCCATAGGTGGGTTTGATGCCGGTGATGCCGCAGAACGAGGCTGGCTGGCGGATCGAGCCGCCGGTGTCGGTGCCTGTGGCTGCCGGTACCAGGCGCGCCGCCACGGCGACCGCGCTGCCGCCCGAAGAGCCGCCTGGGATGCGGCTGGTGTCCCAGGGGTTTTGCACGGGTTGGAAGGCCGAGTTCTCGTTGGCCGAGCCCATGGCGAATTCGTCGCAATTCAGTTTGCCCAAGGTAACCACGCCCTGCTGCGCCAGCTGATTGACCACTGTGCTATCAAAAGGTGAGCGGTAGCCGGCCAACATCTTGGAGCCGGCGGTGGTCGGGAAGTCTTTGGTGACGAAGATGTCCTTGTGCGCCATGGGCACGCCTTCCAGCGTGCCGGCCGTGCCGTTGGCCAGTCGCGCATCGGCGGCCTGGGCTTGGCGCAGGCTGACGGCTTCGTCCATGGCCAGGTAGGCGCCCAGCGGCGCGTGGGTTTTGGCGCGGGCCAGGAAATGCTGGGTGGTTTCGACGGCGGAGACCGTGCGTGCGCGCAGTTGTTGGGCCAGTTCGACCAGCGACAGGTCGTGGAGTTGGGATGGGAGGCTCATGGCGCTTTATTCGATGACTTTGGGGACGAGAAACAGGCCGCGTTCCACGGCAGGGGCGGTTTGCTGGTTAGCTTCGCGCTGGTTCGGCTCGCTGACCACGTCGTCGCGCAGGCGCAGCGTGATGTCCTGGATGGTCGCCACCGGGTGCGCCAGCGGTTCAATTCCGGCGGTGTCCACCGAGCGCATTTTTTCCACAATGCCAAAAAAACCGTTGAGCTGCGAGAGCAGGCGTTCGCTCTCGGCGGGTTGGAGTTCTAGCCGTGCCAGATTGGCAATGCGGTCGAGTTCTTGGTGCGTCAGGGCCATGTGTAAGACAGGTGAGAAAACGAAAGTAAAGTGCCGTTTACGCGGCGTACGCGGGCGTTCTGCACAGGGGATGCGGTATTATCCCGCCTTTGGTGTATCCGCTGCGAAATTGCCGGTATTTGCACCGAAAACCCCTATTTGACCCGTTATACAGGGCGATGGCAGGCCGATGCGCAGGCCATGCCCGAGAGGATTTTGCATGTTTGGGACTTTTCGTCGGTACTTTTCCACCGACCTGGCCATTGACCTTGGCACCGCCAACACCCTGATTTACGTACGCGGCAAGGGCATTGTGCTCGACGAACCGTCCGTAGTCGCCATCCGCCACGAAGGCGGACCCCAGGGTAAAAAAACCATCCAGGCCGTCGGCAAAGAAGCCAAGGCCATGTTGGGCAAAGTGCCTGGCAACATCGAGGCGATTCGCCCGATGAAAGACGGCGTGATTGCCGACTTCACCGTCACTGAGCAGATGCTCAAGCAGTTCATCAAGATGGTGCACCCACGTGGCGTATTCCGCCCCAGCCCGCGCATCATCATCTGTGTGCCCTGCGGTTCCACCCAGGTCGAACGCCGCGCCATCCGTGAATCGGCTTTGGGCGCGGGTGCTTCCGAGGTCTACCTGATTGAAGAACCCATGGCAGCGGCCATCGGCGCTGGCTTGCCAGTGTCGGAAGCCAGCGGCTCCATGGTGGTGGACATCGGCGGCGGTACCACCGAAGTCGGTGTGATCTCGCTGGGCGGTATGGTTTACAAGGGCAGCGTGCGCGTCGGTGGCGACCGTTTCGACGACGCCATCATCAACTACATCCGCCGCAACTACGGCATGCTGATCGGCGAGCCCACTGCCGAAGCCATCAAGAAAAACATCGGCTCGGCCTTTCCCGGCTCCGAAGTCAAAGAGATGGAAGTCAAGGGCCGCAACCTGTCTGAAGGCGTGCCGCGCAGCTTCACCATTTCCAGCAACGAAATTCTGGAAGCGCTGACCGACCCGCTGAACAACATTGTCGCCTCCGTCAAGAACGCGCTGGAACAAACCCCGCCCGAACTCGGCGCCGACATTGCCGACCGCGGCATGATGCTGACCGGCGGTGGCGCGCTCTTACGCGACCTGGACCGCCTGCTGGCCGAAGAAACCGGCCTGCCGGTGCTGGTGGCCGAAGAGCCTTTGACCTGCGTGGTGCGCGGCTGCGGTATCGCCCTGGAGCGGATGGAGCGTTTGGGCTCCATCTTCACCAGCGAATAAGCCGGGTTTAGCGACTTCCAACCAGAGGTACAGCGATGCCACTCGGTACGCTGGACAGAAACCCCCCGCCGTTCTTCAAGCAGGGCCCTTCGGCCCTGAGCAAACTGGTTTTCTTTAGCGCCCTGGCCCTGTTTCTGATGGTGGCCGATGCGCGCTTTACCCTGATGCGCCCCTTGCGCGCAGCTCTAGGCACCGCGCTGTACCCCGTGCAGTGGGTGGTGATGGAGCCCCTGCGCCTGGTGCGTGGTGGGGGCGCCTATATGGAGTCCATGGCAAGCCTGCAGGCTCAGGCCGACCAGGCCCAGCGGCAGCTGGCAGTCCAGTCGCAACGCGCCGGCCAGGTGGAAATGCTGGCGCTGGAGAACCAACGCTTGCGCCAACTGCTGGAGTTGCGTGCCCAAATCTCAACACCCCAGCAGACGGCCGAAGTGCTGTATGACGCGGCTGACCCCTATACCCGCAAGATCATCATCGACAAGGGCACAACCCAGGGCGTGGTGGCCGGCTCGCCGGTGCTCGACGGTCTGGGCGTGCTGGGCCAGGTGACGCGGGCCCACCCCATGGTCAGCGAGGTCACTTTGCTGATCGACCGCGACCAGGCGATTCCCGTGTTGAACACCCGCACCGGCGCCCGCAGCGTGGCCTATGGCGACCCTACCAGCGCCTCCGGCAGCCAGCTGGAGCTGCGCTTCATGGCCGGTAATTCGGATGTGCAGGTGGGTGATGTGCTGACTACCAGCGGGGTGGATGGTGTCTACCCGCTGGGCCTGCAGGTAGCCAAGATCGCCCGTATCGAGCGCCGTGCCGATTCGGCCTTTGCGCGTATTTACTGCAGCCCGGTGGCCCAGGTATCGGGCGCGCGCCATGTGATGGTGCTGCAACCTGTGGGCCTGCCTGATCTGCCGTTGCCTGCTCCTGTGGTTGCTCCCAAAAAAGGAGCAAAGAAGTGAGAGCTTATATGCGCGGGGGCTGCTTATGATCATGCGTCCTGGCCAGCAGCTGCTGCTGCCTGCGAATCCGGTTTTCATTGCCTTCAGCCTGGTGCTGGCGCTGTTCTTCAACATGGCGGTGAACATGGCCTGGGGCCGTGTGCCGTGGGTGCCTGACCTGCTGGCCGTGCTGCTGGTGTTCTGGAGCGTGCACCAGCCGCTGCGCGTGGGCATTGGCACGGCCTTCTTTTTCGGGCTGTGCATGGATGTGCACCAGACCGGCCTGCTGGGCCAGCACGCGTTGTCCTATACCGTGCTGAGCTTTCTGGCGATTGCCATGCACCGCCGGCTGCTGTGGTTCACCGTGCCGTCCCAGGCCATGCAGGTGTTGCCCTTGTTTATGGCGGCGCATGTGATCGACCTGGTGCTGCGCATGCTGGGCGGCGGCATCTTCCCCGGCTGGTGGATGTTGCTGGCGCCCCTGCTGGAGTCCGTGCTGTGGCCATTGGTCAGCGTGGTCCTGCTGGCGCCGCAGCGCATGGCACCCAATCCCGATAAAACCCGGCCTCTATGACCGAACTGAAGGACGTTGGCGCCGAGCTGTCGCGCTTTCGCACACGGCTTGTCGCGGCAGGGGTGGTGGTGGCGCTGGCGTTTACCGGGCTGGTGACACGCCTGGGCTATCTGCAAATCGTGCGCCATGAGGACTTGCTGGAGCAGGCCGAAAACAACCGCACGGCGATTGTCCCGGTGGTGCCCAATCGCGGCCTGATCCTGGACCGCAACGGCGTGGTGCTGGCCAGCAACTATTCGGCCTACACCCTGGAGATCACGCCCAGCAAGGTGGGAGACCTGGAGGAAACCATCGAGGGCTTGTCTCAGGTGGTGGACATCCAGCCGCGCGACCGGCGCCGCTTCAAGAAGCTGCTGGAGGAGTCGCGCAATTTCGAGTCGCTGCCGATTCGCACCCGGCTGACGGATATCGAGGTGGCCCGCTTCTCCGCCCAGCGTTACCGTTTTCCGGGCGTGGACGTAAAAGCCCGGCTGTTCCGCAGCTACCCGTATGGCGAACTGGCCAGCCATGTGATTGGCTACATTGGCCGCATCAACCAGGCCGAAAAGGCGCGCATCGACGATTCGGACGATGCCGACAACTACAACGGCACGGAATACATAGGCAAGCTGGGCGTGGAGCAAAGCTTTGAGCCCCAGTTGCACGGCCTGACCGGGGTGGAAGAAATCGAAACCTCGGCGGGCGGCCGCGCTGTGCGCAAGCTGGCCAGCAACCCGGCCACGCCCGGCAACACCGTGGTCATGTCTTTGGACATCAAACTGCAGAAGTTGGTGGAAGACCTGTATGGCGACCGGCGCGGTGCCATGGTGGCGCTGGACCCGAAGACCGGCGAGGTGCTGGCCTTTGTCAGCAAGCCCACCTTCGACCCGAACCTGTTTGTGGAAGGCATCGACGTCGAGAACTGGCAGGCACTGAACGAGTCGCCCGACAAGCCGCTGCTGAACCGGGCCCTGCGCGGCACCTACCCGCCAGGCTCCACTTACAAACCCTTTATGGCCCTGGCCGCGCTGGAAACAGGCAAGCGCACACCGCAGCAGGCGATTTTCGACCCCGGCTTCTTCTTGCTGGCCGGCCACCGCTTCCGCGACGACAAGGAGGGCGGCCATGGCACGGTGGACATGTACAAATCCATCGTCCAGTCCTGCGACACCTATTACTACATGCTGGCCAACGACATGGGCGTGGACCTGATCCACGACGAGGTGGGCAAGTTCGGCTTTGGCAGCCTGACGGGTATCGACATCAATGGCGAGGTGCGCGGGATTCTGCCGTCCACCGACTGGAAGCGCCGCGCCTACAAACGGCCCGAGCAGCAGAAGTGGTATGCCGGCGAGACCATCTCGCTGGGCATTGGCCAGGGCTATAACAACTTCACCATGCTCCAGCTGGCCTCGGCCACCGGCATCATCGCCAACGACGGCGTGAAGATGAAGCCGCACCTGGTGAAAGAGGTGGTGGACGTGGTTTCCCACACCGCGCAGCAAACCTTGCGTGAAATCAAGGCCGAGTCGATTGCCAAGGCCGTGAACATCGATGTCATCAAGAAGGCCCTGGTGGGCGTGAACGTGGAGGGCACGGGCGCCACCGCCTTCCGTGGCGCCGGCTATGTGGCTGCTGGCAAGACCGGCACTGCCCAGGTGGTGACCATAGGCCAGAACGAGAAATACAACGCCTCGCGCACCGCCGAGCGCTTCCGCGACCACGCCTTGTACATGGCCTTTGCCCCGGCGGACAACCCAACGATCGCCCTGGCCATGGTGGTGGAAAACGCCGGTTTTGGCGGAGCCAGTGCGGCACCGATCGCGCGCCGCGTTTTCGACTACTGGCTGCTGCACCAGTACCCCTCGGTAGAAGACATGGCGGCGGTGCAAAAGGGGCTGGCCCAGACGCCCATAGGCACGCCGCGCGCCGTGGCCGATGTGCCCGATCTGCCGGGTGCGCCGGCGTCGGCACCCGCGGCGGCGGCTTCTGCCGCTGCCGCAGTGGCCTTAGCGGCACCAGGTGCATCTGCACCTCGCACGCCTGCCAGTCGCCCGGTGGCTGTACAGAAAAAAGCCGGCTAGCGCAGGTAATACCTGCGCAGAAAGCTATCTAATTGGTAGCAATGCAGCCCCGGCGGGCTATTGCAAAAAGGCGGCGTAGCCCGTCTTCAAGATCAGCGCACTCACCACCGCGATGAATACGCCGCGCACAAAGCCTGTGCCGTGCTTCAGCGCCAGGCGGGAGCCCAGCACGCTGCCCACCACATTGGCGATGGCCATGAACAGCACGTAGTGCCACCATATGTGGCCGGTGGAGATGAACAGAATCAGCGCCGCCAGGTTGGTGGCGGTATTCAGCAGCTTGGCCGAGGCGGATGCGGTCAGAAAGTCGTAGCCCAGCCAGCGCACCAGCAGAAACACAAAGAAGCTGCCCGTGCCGGGGCCGAAGAAGCCGTCGTAGAAACCAATCGTCAGCCCGATGGCGCTGGCCACCAGCGCCTCTTGGCGGCCGCTGAAGCGCGGCGCATGCACCCGTCCCAGGTCTTTTTTCAGCAGCGTGTAGCCCAGTACGGCGACCAGCACCAGGGGCAGCAGCTTGCGCAAGAAGTCGGGCGAAATCACCGTCACCAGCCAGGCACCGCCGAAGGCGCCCACGAAGCCGGCCAGCGCGGCTGGCAGCAGCGCAGCCCAGCGCATCTCGACGCGGCGGCTGTACTGCCAGGTGGCAAAGCCCGTGCCCCAAATGGAGGCGCCCTTGTTCACGCCGAACAGCGTAGCGGGGTGGGTGGTGGGGAAGGTGGCGAACAGGGCGGGCACCAGGATCAGGCCACCACCGCCGACGATGGCGTCGATAAAACCGGCCAGAAGCGAGGCCAACGAGACAAATAGGAGTTCCATGGCGGGGATTTTCCCATCCCCGGGTTGCTACATATTTAGTAGCTGCTTGCGCAGGCAGAATATGCGCTAGAGGCTATTTCGTCCGGAAAATAAAAAAGCGCCGGGATGAAGCGGCGCTTTTGAAAAACATCTCGTTCGGATGCCTAGATCATATTTTGATAATTCTGCTGTATGTCTCCCCGGACCCTCGCTGGTAGAGGCGCTGGTCCTCTCTGCAAGTGGCGTAAATGTAGCCCCATGTCGGTGCACATGAATCAGGACTTACCCTCCCTCGGACTGGCGTTTGATCTGTATCAAAGTTCCGGCTGGCGTATCCACTCGGCGGCCTTTTCGGCCAGCATCAGCGTGGGCGCATTGGTATTGCCGCTGGTGATGCTGGGCATGGCGCCCGCGTCCACCACCCGCAGGCCGGCCACGCCGCGCACGCGCAGGCGGCTGTCCAGCACGGCCAGCGGGTCGTCGGCCCGGCCCATGCGGGTGGTGCCCACGGGGTGGAAGATGGTGGTGGCGATGTCGCCAGCCAGCGCGGCCAGTTCGGCATCGCTCTGGTACTGCACGCCGGGCTTCCATTCCTCGGGGCGGTAGGGCGCCAGCGCCGGTTGGGCGACGATGCGCCGGGTCATGCGCAGCGAATCGGCGGCCACCTGGCGGTCCTCAGGTGTGCTGAGGTACTGGGGGGCAATGGCCGGCGGGTCGTCCATGCGCGGGCTCTGGATCTGCACCGTGCCACGGCTGGTGGGGTTGAGGTTGCAAACGCTGGCGGTGAATGCCGGAAAGCGGTGCAGCGGCTCGCCAAACGCGTCCAGCGACAACGGCTGCACGTGGTACTGGATGTTCGGGTAGGGCTGTGCCGGGTCGCTGCGGGTGAAGGCCCCCAGCTGGCTGGGCGCCATGCTCATCGGGCCGCTGCGGTGCAGCGCGTATTCCAGGCCGATGCGGGCCTTGCCCCACAGGCTGTTGGCCAGCACGTTCAGCGTGGGCACGCCGTGCACCTTGAAGACGGCGCGTATCTGCAAATGGTCTTGCAGATTGGCCCCCACGCCTGGCAGGTCGTGCACCACGGCAATGCCGTGCCGCTGCAGCAGCGCGCCCGGGCCAATGCCGGACAGCTGCAGGATCTGTGGCGAGCCTATGCTGCCAGCGCACAGGATGACTTCTTGCGCGGCGTGGACCGTGAGCATCTGCCCGTCCACCCGCACCTGGGCGCCGGTGCAGCGCAAGCTGCCGTCGGGCTGGGTGGCGGTGTTCAGCTTCTCCACCTGGGCCGAGGTCCATAGCGTGAAGTTGGGCCGGCCCATGCAGGCCGGGCGCAGAAAGGCCTTGGCCGTGTTCCAGCGCCAGCCGCGCTTTTGCGTGACTTCGAAATAGCCCACGCCGTGGTTGTCGCCGCGGTTGAAGTCGGGGCTGGCCGGTATGCCAGCCTGCTGCGCCGCCAGAGCGAAGGCGTCCAGCACGTCCCAGCGCAGGCGCTGCTTTTCAATGCGCCATTCGCCGCCCGCACCGTGCAGCGCGTCGCCGCCCAGGTAGTGGTCTTCATGGCGGCGGAAGTAGGGCAGGGTTTGTTCCCAGCGCCAGGCCGGGTCGCCGGTCAGCTTGGCCCAGTGGTCGTAGTCGCGGGCCTGGCCGCGCATATAGATCATGCCGTTGATGCTGGAGCTGCCGCCCAGCACCTTGCCGCGCGGGTAGCGCAGTGCGCGGCCGTTCAGGCCGGGCTCGGGTTGGGTGCGGTAAAGCCAGTCGGTGCGCGGGTTGCCTATGCAGTACAGATAGCCCACCGGGATGTGGATCCAGGGGTAGTTGTCGTGCTGGCCGGCTTCCAGCAGCAGCACGCGGCGCTGCGGGTCTTCGCTCAGGCGCTTGGCCAGCAGGCAGCCAGCGGTGCCGGCGCCGATGATGATGGTGTCGAAATACGTGTCCACCGCCGGTGGCGTTGGCTTAGTGGGGGGCCAGTACGGCGCTGCCCAGTTGCTCGGCCTGGTGGTTGCCGAACTTGGCGGCCAGTTGCTCTTCGGCGATGAAGTCGCTGTAGGTGAACTCGGCGTGTGCCAGCGGGGTGGCGGTCTGCTCGTCCTTGAGGGTTTGCGTCAGCAGCTTGCGCAGCACCATCAGGCTGCCGGGATCCAGCGACTTCTCGGTTTCGTTCAGCGTGCGTTGCAGGTCGGAGCTGCCCACATGGGCCTTTTGGGCATCGTCGTATTCGATGCCGCGTATCAGCCGCAGCGTCAGCTGCCGTGTGGCTGTGAAGCGTGTCGCGACGAAGGCCGGGTGGACGCGGCTAAGCACCAGTTGCAGGCCGCCCAGCAGAATCTGCAGCTCCAGCAGTTGGTGGTTGTCTGTCACACGGGGCAACAACAGCTCGGTGTTCCAGGGCGAATCGTGGCGCAGGCTTGGGTTGTTCATGGAGAGCCATGGTAACGATTGGCCTTACCAATGAATTGCAGCAAAGCGGTTGAAAATCCCTGCAATTCCTGCGTTTGGAGGGCTGGCTGACTTCAAGACGCTGTGTGTTGTCCTTGTCCTTGTCCTTGTGTACATACCAGCTTGGGTACGGCACCAATGCCACTGCCTTAGCTTTTGGTATTCCAGTAAAAGTCTTCTTTGCTGTGTGCGGCGTAGGTGGTACCCGTTAGCAGGTTGGCGCCCAAGCAAGCCGTGATGAATACTAGAAGCTGCAGTAGGTGGCGATTTCTATTCATCCCCATCTCTCCCATTTGTCTTTGTGATGGATGCCGGCGGGGGGGGCGGCCCCTCGCCGGAAGATGCTGGACTTAGTTGGCTGCAGGGGCGGTAGCTGCGGGTGCGGCAGATGTGGTCGTTGCATCGGCGGCTGCGCTGGTGGACGCTGCCATTTTTCCGCTGGCCATGGCGGCCTTGATATCTTCCAGGCTCACAAAGCCGCTGTTGCTTTTGTCGATCTGGGTGAAGTGCTTGGCCACCACGGGCATGCCTGCCTTGGCTTCGTCCAGGGACAACTTGCCGTCATGGTTTTTGTCGGCCTGGGCAAAGCGTGCTTCCAGAACTTTCAGCTCTTGTGCCGCAGCCTTGTCTTGCAAACCTGCATTGGCTGTTTGAGCGCCCACGCAGAACATGGCGGCGGCGAGAAGGCTGAGTTTGATTTTGCTGTGCATATGGTGTGTGCGAGTCGTAGTTAAGAGAGGAAAAATTGCGATCCATTTCCGGCTGGACAGTCATCCCATGGGGCGGGCTTCTGTTCATGTGCGCCACGGATTTGGGTGCGAAGTAAGTTTCCTCAAATTACCCCTCGCCATGTGAGACGTGTCGAGACGTTTCACGACACGGCTGTTACATACGCGCCTGTTATGTCGCACCACCATTGCGGACACTTGACTTACGATAGCCCGGCTATGTTCTTTGTACCCAGACCCCACCGCTCCGCTGCCGATGTCTAAAGCTGTTGTGTTGATCGTTGACGACGATCTCGAACTTTCGTCCATGCTGGTGCGCTTGCTGGAGGGAGAAGGCTGGGCGGTTCAGGCTGCGTACACCGGCGTGCAGGCCGAGCAGCTGCTGCAACAGGGTTTGCCAGCCGTGGTTTTGCTCGACGTGATGCTGCCCGATGCCAGTGGGATGGAGCTGTGCCGGCGCTGGCGCGGCATGTACCCGGGTTTGGGCCTGCTCATGCTGACGGCGCGGGGTGATCCATTTGACCGCGTGCTGGGTCTGGAGCTGGGGGCTGACGACTACCTGGCCAAGCCTTTCGAAAAGCGTGAACTGGTGGCGCGGTTGCGCGCCTTGATACGCCGGCAGTCGACAGCGGTACCGGCGCCCGTGACCCAATGGAATTTTGGCAGTCTGACCATCGAACTGCTGCGTCGTGAAGTGCTGGTAGATGGCCGCGTAGCGGACTTGACCAGCATTGAATACAAGCTATTGGTCGAATTGGCCCGCGTGCCCGGGCAGGCGGTGTCGCGCCAGCAACTGAGTAATGCCGTGCAAGCCACGGCCTATCGCCCGCTGGATCGGACTGTGGATGTGCAGGTGGGGCGGTTGCGCCGCCGCTTGGCGCAGATGGCGCCGGGTAGCGAGTGGATAGAAACCGTGCGCGGGGAGGGATACGCCTTTGTGCCGCGGGGAGGGGCACCGAGTTCCCCTGTCAACGGATGATCTTCCGAAAATTCGACTCGCTTTTCATGCGCCTGGCACTTGCGCAAACCGTGCTGTTGGTTAGCTCACTACTGGTCATCGGCGGTCTATTGGTGATAGAGCGCAACCAGCTGTCGGCACCTGAATTTGCCATTTTGCTGGCCCCGAGCATCAAGGTGGCAGTGCAGGCCGATGTCAACCAGGCGGTGCCGGTGGATGGACTCGGCTTGACCATACGCCGCCATACGCAGCTGCCCGATGGCTGGAAGCTGCGGATCTACCAGAGACCTGCGGTGGCCGATTTTGTGAGGGCCTTGGCCAAGTACCAGGTGGTGGTCGATGATGTTTGGCTCAATCGCCGGGATGGCCACTTCACCTTGTGGGTACATGTGTTGGTGCCGGGCAGTGCACCGGTGTGGCTTAGCGGCAATGTGCCGTCGGCGCTGCCTGAATGGGCCCCGCGTATGACGGTCGGCCTGGTGCTGTTGGTGCTTGTGAGCGGCTTGGTAAGTTGGGGTTTTGCCATTCGCGTGACCCGCCCACTGAGCCAGTTGCGCAACCGTATGCAGTTGCATGCGCATAACGGTGTGGAGCCAACCCTGCCGTGGCCTTCCATGCAAAGCCGCAAAGCGCCGCCGGAGCTGGTGGAAATTGAAAATGCCTACCGCCTGCTTGCCGAGCGTTTGCAGCGCAACGAGCGCGAGCGTGCGCTGCTGTTGGCCGGTGTGTCCCACGATCTGCGCAGCCCGCTGAGCCGCATCCGGCTGGCCGCCGAGATGTTGCCCGAGTCTGCCGACAACGCGGCCGGCGTCGCCAGCATCACCCGCAATGTGGACCACGCGGATCGCTTGACCTCCAGTTTCTTGGAGTTCATTCGCGCCAGCACGGTGGCCATGGATGAAGTGGTGGACCTGGCTGCAGTGGCGCTGGAGGCCGTTGTCGGCTTTGAGCGTCCGGTGCATGAATTGCAGTTGAGTTCGCCAGACAGTGTGTGGCTGCAACAGGCCCATGGATTGCTGGTGCAGCGCCTGATCATCAACCTCGTGGACAACGCACTCAAACATGGTGGCTTGCCGGTTGAAGTCGATATTGCGGAAGAGGGCGGCTGGGCCACCATGACCGTGTCGGATACAGGGCCGGGCTTGCCGCAGAACGGGGATGGGCGTTTGATGGAAGCGTTCGCACGCGGTGACGCCAGCCGCGGTCTGCCTGGCTTCGGCTTGGGGTTGGCGATTGCGCAGCAAATTGTGGTGCGCTTGCATGGCGAGCTGCGCTTCGCACAGGATGGAGCGCGGCACCAGGTGGTGGTGCGGCTACCGTTGCAGGGCTGAGCCTGCGGCAGCAGAGCCCCGTTGGCTGACGACCGCGCTACGGCGTAGTCACGCGGCGCGCACGGCCTTGGGGTGCTCCAGCCGGTGTATCAGCTCCTTGACCACGGCCACCATCACCGCGCGGTCGGCGTTGGGGTGGTCGGCCATGTGCTGGGTGGTGGTGCCGGCGCGCACCCAGGCGCCCGCCGCGTCGCTGCCAAACACCAGCTGGATGCCGTGCTGCGCCAGCAGCGGCCCGCAGGCGGCCCAGCTGCGGGTCCACTGCGGTAGCTTGTGCGTGCCTTCCCACAGCGTGCCGGCGCTCTCGTAGCATTCCTCGATCTGGTGGTGGCCCAGCAAATGGGCCAGCTGGCGCTCCTTGGCGACACAGCTGCGGAAGTACTCTTCGTCGGTGATGCGCATGGTTAGCTCCTACGTAGTTGCAAGTAAAACCAGCCGTTTGCGCAGATATAGCCAGCGCAAGCAGCTATATATTTAATAGTGCAGCACAGTTACCATGGTGCCCCGTTTTACCGGTTTGCGCCATGCCTGAATCCCCTGGTCCTGCCCCTGCCCGTTTTGTGACTGGCCCCTTGTTTCGCCATGTGGCGGTGATGTCCACCACCTCGGCCATCGGCCTGGTGGCGGTGTTTGTGGTGGACCTGATCAACCTGTTCTACATCGCCCGGCTGGGCGAGCAGTCGATTGCCGCAGCCGTGGGCTTTGCCGGGGTGGTGGGCTTCTTTCACACCTCGCTGTGCATAGGGCTGACCATCGGTATTGCTGCAGTGGTGTCACGTAGGGTGGGTGCTGGCCGGGCCGAGGATGCGCGGCGCCTGGCCATGTCCAGCCTGTTCTGGATGGTGCTGGCAGCGGCGCTGGTAGGCAGCGGCACGGCGCCGTTTCTGCACCCGCTGCTGCGCACCTTGGGCGCTGCGGGCGAGACCGAGCGGCTGGCCGCGCGCTACCTGGGCGTCACCGTGCATTCCCTGCCGCTGCTGGGCATAGGCATGGCCTGCTCGGCCCTGCTGCGCTCGGTGGGCGATGCGCGGGGCGCCATGAACGTGACGCTGGGCGCGGCGGTGGTCACGGCGGTGCTGGACCCGATCCTGATCTTCGGCCTGCACATGGGGCTGGACGGCGCTGCGGCCACGGCGGTGGTGTCACGCAGCATATTGGCGGTGGTGGGGTTGCGCGGCGTGATGCGCCACCATCTGCTGGGCCGGCTGGAACGCGGTTACTTGCTGGCCGATGCCCGGGCCCTGGCGGCGGTGGCCGGCCCCGGTGTGCTGAGCAATCTGGCGACGCCGGTGGGGGCGGCCTTTGTGACGCATTCCATCGCACAGTTTGGCGCCTCGGCAGTCGCCGGCCAGGCCATCATCGACCGGCTGACGCCCGTGGCATTTGGCATGGTGTACGCGCTCAGCGGTGCGGTCGGCCCTATCCTGGGCCAAAACCTGGGGGCCCGCGCCTTCGACCGGGTGCGCCAGGGCCTGCGCGACAGCCTGCGCTTCATGGTGATGGCCGTGGGGGCTGCGTGGTTGTTTCTGGCGCTGGGCCAGGGCCTGCTGGTGCAGGCCTTTGGGGTCGACGGTGATGCGGCGCATCTGGTCCGCATGTACTGCAGCTGGCTGGCGCCCAGCTTCTTCTTCATCGGCGCGCTGTTCGTGGCGAATGCCGCGTTCAACAACCTGGGCCGCCCGCTGTGGTCCACCGGCTTCAACTGGGCCCGGGCCACGCTGGGCACCATCCCGTTTGCCTGGTGGGGTGCGCACTACGGCCCGGTGGGGGTGCTGGCCGGGGCCGGTGTGGGCAGCGCCATTTTTGGCCTGCTGGCGATGTTGGTGGCTACGCGTTTGGTCCGCCAGCTTGCGCATGAATAATGCCGCTGGCGCATGTTATATATGCGCTAGTAGCTATAAATTAAATAGCAATCAGCTGTCGCTGCGGGTCTGCGCCACCCACAGCAGCTGGTCCACCGCCACGCCTAATTGCCGGGCCTTCTCTACCAGCTGGGTGCGGATGGCGGGTGGCAGCTGCTTGTCGCGCGCCAGTATCCAGGCGTAGCTGCGGTCAGCGCCAATCACCAGGGCCCAGCGGTAGTCCGGGTCCAGCGCCACCACGTGGTAGCCGCCATAGAACGGGCCGAAGAAAGACACCTTCAGTGATGCCGTGTGCGGGTCGCCGGTGAACTTGGCCACGCCCTCGGCTTCCTTCCAGGCGTTCTTTTCCGTGTTGAAGCCCCGGTTGATGACCTGCACGCTTCCGTCTGGCTGCAGGGTGTAGCGGGCGCTGACGTTGTCCAGCCCGCGCTCAAACGAATGGTCGAGCCGGGCAATCTCAAACCACTTGCCCGCGTAGCGTGTGGCATCGAACGATGTGACGGCGGCAATGCCCTCGGGCAGCGCTGTGGAGCAGCCGCCCAGGGCGAGCACGGAGGCCAGCAGCAAGGGGCCTAAACGGCAAAAAGTGTGGCGCATAAAATTTATAAGAAATCAGTCTCTAGCGATTATGCTGCCTGCGTAATCTGCTATTAAAACCGCAGCACAACCCAAAATGGGAAACTGCTTTTGCAGGCCGTCGGCCATTAGGTCCACGGCAATGCTGGCCCTCGCGGCGGCGTGCATACCGGTTTAGCCCAGAAGGGGCTCAACGCAGTGAGCCAGGTGTGCCGCGCCTGGATTGGGCTTGTGGCCACAGCGCGCTGGCAGCATAGGCCTGGTTAATCTGAGCGTCGGCCAGATTTTTAAGTAACGCATCCAGATCATCGAAATCGCTTTCGCAGCGCGGATTTCGCAACAGCGTCAGCATGATCTTCTTTGCCTCCTGACCCGTCGCAGAGCTCAACGGGGGGGCTGAAGCACGACCACGCGAATCGAACTGTGGTTGTAGCGCTTGCGCGATGCTGTGTACGGTGGCACCACACCACGGTGGCACCGAATTCAATGTCCCCAGATACTCACCTAACAAGGCCAGTTTGGTGGCAGCGCCGCGCTTGATCAGGTAGGGCACCACCGGAGTGGTGTCACCCTGAAATGCGTCGGTACGAATGGCCGGGCTGGCACCATGCTGCAGAAAGCGCAGGTACAGTGCGTCGGGCATCTCATCCACATATAGCGGTAGCAAACCCAGGCCAGAGGTGGAATCATCCAGACTGGTGAGCCACAGATCACCCCAGCCCAACTGCGTGGACAGGCGCACTGCCGGGTTGACCTTGGCATCCAAGTCGAGCAAGCGGTGCAGGGTGTACTCCAAATTCTGCTTGCGCTGCAGCATGAACTGGTACTCCGCGAGTTGCTTTGCCGTGGCTTGGGGATTTTTGGCCGGGTCATTTTGGTTGATGCGAGCAGGTAAACCCCCGTATTGCCCTACCGCATCGTAGATGGCCGGAAAACCGATCTCGCCGGGTGCGATGGGCTGTGCCACGCGCACCAGTTCGTCAAACAGGGTCCAGCGGGGGCTGGCAACGCCCAGCAACTGCGTCAACGCCGGATTCGACTGCCCAAAGTCAAAGCCCACCCATTCGGGTGCGGCGGTGCCCGAAACGCCCGGCCCGCCGGACTTACCTTCGGGGCAATCGAGCTGGGCTTCGTGCGGGCCACCAATGCCGCCCCAACGCGGGTTGGCGCCATGCTTCAACAATCGCCACACCTGTTCCTCGTACTGCAACTCCACCGTGCTCTGACGTTCTCCATAACCTGCACTCAAACCGGCTGCGCGCAACAACGGCGTGGCGTACATCATGTAACCCCAATCGCCTGCACCGTAGTAGGCGTTGGTCATCTCATTCACATTGGGATTGGCACCCGCCTCCAGCAGCAATTGCATGGCTTCACTGGAACCCAAGGAGTCAAACAGCGCCGTAGCGCAACTTTTGGTTTTACGCCTCTCCAACTGCGGGTGCTGTGCCAGGATTCGTTTGAAGGCTTCAGGCCGAAACGGCCGGTGGCCGACGACCAGCATCAAAATGGTTTCGTTGCGATTCAGTGCATCGACATTCGCCCCCTGCTGAAACAGTAGATTCAACCAGCGCACATCGTAGGGCCGGGGTGCAGGTGCAATTCCCGCCCAATACGCATAGGAGAGTGCAGAAAAACCGTCGCGCGTGGTTTGGTTGGCATCGGCTCCGTGCTGCAGCAACCACGTGGCCGCGTTGAATTGCCGACGTTCCAGTGCACGTATCAGCGCGCTCTTGCCCTTCTCTTGCGCGTCGATTTCTATGCCATTGGCAACGAATTTTTGCAGCCCTGCTACGTCGCCAGCTTCAGCAGCCCCCCAAATGTTTTCGACTGCGACGGGCTCTGCGCTAGGCGACGCGGCCCTGAGCGGTGCGGCATGCCACACGAGGATCCAGAGCAGCAGCCACGCCACGAGTTGGGCCGCGGACTGGAAGATGCGACGCGGAGTTTGCTGCCGCACGAAAAATTCACACCGGAAGGACTGCATTCATGCTCTCCGAAAATACTGGGCCATTGGAAAAAACTGCCCCACCCCCATCGCATCGCCGTCATCTGTTGGTACTGGATTGGGATCGGGTCGAACGGCTTTGGCGGCGTTGAGGAGCGTTTGTTGGTTGCCATCCCATTGAGGGAGTTGGGCGTGCGGGAGCGGCAGGACTTTGTCGAGGTTGGGGAAGCACAGGACGGTGAAAGAAGGCATGGGTTTGTGGTGGAATTTAACGCATTAAATCAGGCTACAGCCCATTCAATACCTGCGCCAGTAGCTATTAAAAAAGGAGCATTAGCCTAAAATAGGAAACAGCTTGTGCAGGCCCTCGGCCATCACCTCCACCGCCAGCGCGGCCAGGATCAGGCCCATCAGCCGGGTCATCACATTGATGCCGGTTTTGCCCAGGATGCGGGCGATGGGCTGGGCCAGCGCGAAGCACAGGGCGGTGGCCAGGCCGATCACCACGCCATAGCCCACCAGCGTCATCAGCTGCCAGAAGGACTTGGCGCGGTCGGCGTAGATCACCACGGTGGACATGCTGGCTGGGCCGGTCAGCAGGGGAATGGCCAGCGGCACCACGGCGATGCTGGAGCCCACGGCGGCGCGCTCAGAGGCGTCCTGTATTTCGTCAGCGTTGGACTTGGCCTCGGCAGGCTGGGCGTTCAGCATGTTCAGCGAAGAGGTCATCAGCAGCAGGCCGCCGCCTACCTGGAAGCTGGCCAGCGAGATATTGAAAAAGTCCAGGATCTGCAGGCCCAGCAGTGCGCTGACGGCGATCACCACGAACACGCTGAACGACGACACCCAGATGGTGCGCTTGCGCTGTGCCGCCGAAAAGCTCTGCGTGTAGTGGATGAAGAAGGGCACGATGGCCAGCGGGTTGACGATGGCCAGCAGGGTGATGAGGGGTTTGGTATCCATGGGCGCAGAGCTTAACGTCCGCCCGCCACATCCACCAGTGCCATGGTGGTGTAGCTGGCCTCGGGGCTGAGTTGCGCTCGCCTTGGCGCGTACCCATGCGCCGCACGGCTTCGCGGGCACACAAAAAGCTGCCAATCACGTTCACGCTGAACATGCGCTGCAGCCGGGCTGCATCCATGTTGTCTACGCGGGTGGTCACATCCACCACGCCAGCGTTGTTGACCAGGGCGCGCAGCGGCCCCAGCTGCGCATCCACCGTGGTGAACAGCCGCACTACCTGGGCTTCGTCGGAAACATCGGCCTGTACCGCGATGGCCTGGCCGCCCTGGGCCTGGATGTCGGCGGCCAGCCGTTCGGCCGCAGCGGCCTGGTGCGCGTAGTTAATGGCCACCGCATAGCCGCGCTGTGCGGCCAGGCGCGCAGTGGCCGCGCCGATGCCACGGCCGCCGCCGGTGACCAGCAATACGGGGCGAGCAGGGGATGGGGTCATGTCAGGCCTTGTCTGTAGAGATGGAACGATACCAGTACCATGCCGCTCTCTGGTAAATCCGTGCCCACTTAGTCCTTTCAGGAGCTGCTTGTATGTCTTCTTCTTTTGTTGATCTCACCGCCGCCGACGGTTGTGTGCTGCCGGCCTACGTGGCTACGCCCAGCGGTGCACCCAAGGGCGCGGTGCTGGTGCTCCAGGAAATCTTTGGCGTGAACCGCCACATCCGCTCCGTGGCCGATGCTTACGCTGCCGCGGGTTATCTGGCCGTGGCGCCGGCCATGTTCCAGCGTGTCAAGCCCGGTGTGGACATTGGCTACACCCCTGAGGATGTGCAGGCCGGTATCGCCTTGAAGGCTGCCGCCGAGGCCCAAGGCGTCACCACCCTGATGCATGACATCCAGGCCGCGCTGGCCTATGCGGCCCGTGCTGGCAAAGTCGGTACCGTGGGCTACTGCTGGGGCGGTTTGCTCAGCTGGCGCGCGGCCAGCCTGGTGCCAGGGCTGAGCGCGGCGGTGACCTACTACGGCGGTGGCATGACCGGCCCCGCCGAAGTGGCACGCCAGCCCCTGGTACCTGTTCTGTCGCACTTTGGCGAACGCGACCACGGCATCAGCCTGGAGTCGGTCAAGGCCTTTGGCCAGGCCCACCCCGGCGTGGACTTGCGCCTGTACCCGGCAGACCATGGCTTTAACTGCGACCAGCGCGGCGCTTTTGACGCCCCGTCGGCCGCCCTGGCACTGGAGCGCTCGCTGGCATTCTTTGAGCGGCACCTGGCATGAGCAAGCTGCAGCTGCATTACTTTCCCAGCACGGCCAGTATGGCGCCGCACATCGTGCTGGAAGAACTTGGCGTGCCGTTCGAACTGGTATGGGTAGACCGTGAACACGATGCGCACAAGTCACCCGACTATCTGCGGCTGAACCCGAACGGCCTGATCCCCGTGCTGGTGGACGGCAGCCTGGTGCTGTACGAGGCCGCCGCCATCTGCCTGCATCTGGCGGACTGCCACCCTGCAGCCAGCCTGGCGCCACCCCTGGCCACGCCCGAGCGTGCGCACTTCTACAAATGGATGGTGTGGTTGACGAACACGCTGCAGGCCGATTTGATCCTGTACTTCTACCCCGAGCGCTGGGCTGACGACGACGCTGGCGTGGCCAGCGTCAAGGCGCACGCCGAAGCACGCGTCGGCAGCCTGCTGGACCAGCTGGAAGCCGAGCTGGCCCGCCACGGCGGCCCCTGGCTGCTGGGCGCACAGTACAGCGCCGTAGACGCCTACGCCCTGATGCTGTGCCGCTGGACCCGCAACTTCACCCGCCCCGCGCGCAGCCTGCCGCAGCTAGGTGCATACCTGCAGCGGGTACTGGCCCGCCCCGCAGTGCAACGCGCCTTTGCGACAGAAAAGATCGGTCAGCCGCTGGTGTAAACAACAGCGGCATCAATTAAACGCAGCGGCGCGAATCTCCCCCTTCCAGAGATACCACGGAACCGGCTCCGCCTGGCCGTTGGTATCGCCCCCTGCAAGGGGGTTGGCGAAGCGACACGCAGTGCGCGCAGCCTGGGGGTGAGCCTAGTCTCTCCAGCGTTCTTCCATAAAGGTGAGCAAGGCTTTCAGCGCCGCGCTGTTGTGGCGGCGCTGCGTGTAGGCGGCGTACAGCCACAGGTCGTTCGACTGAAAGCCCTCCAGCACGGGCTGCAGGGCGCCGCTGTCCAGGTGCTTCTGTATCAGCATGCGCGGCATGTTCACCACCCCCATGTCCTGCAACGCCATGTGCACCAGCGGCGCGCTGTCGGTGGCGTCCATGCGGCTTTGTACCGGCACCAGGTACAGCGCGCCATCCACCGTGAAGCGCCACTCCGGTGGCCCCACCAGGGCATAGGTCAGCGCGTCATGCTCGGCCAGGTCGTCCGGGTGCAGCGGCGTGCCCCGCTGCTGCCAGTAGGCCGGGCTGGCGCAGACCAGCATGTCGATGCTGCGCAGCTTGCGCACGATCAGGTTGGAATCGGTGATGCGGCCAATGCGCAGTGCGAGGTCTATGCCCTCGTCCACCATGTCAATCTGGCGGTTGCTCAGGTCCAGGCTGATGTGCACGTCGGGGTAGCGGCGTATGAAGTCGGCCAGCAAATCGGGCAGCTCGGTGTTGCCCAGGCCCACTGGCGCGGTCAGGCGCAGGCGCCCACTGGGCAGGCGCGAGCGGTGCTTCAGTTCGTCGCGGGTCAGGTCCACGATCTCCAGCAAGGGCGTGCTGCGTTTGAGCAACAGGCTGCCAGCATCGGTCAGGCTGACGGTACGGGTGGTGCGGTTTAGCAGGCGCGTGCCCAGGCGGGCTTCTAGGGCCGCCACGTATTTGCTGACATTGGCCTTGGACACGTCCAGCGTTTTCGCGGCCATGGAAAAGCTGCCGCGCAGAGCGACTTCGCGGAAGGTGCGTATGAGTTCGAGGGTATCCATTGTTTCCGTTGCCGAAACAGTCTTGTTCCATTTCGACCTGTTTAAAGATGAAACTTCGCGCTTATCTGCTATTCACAGTATTAGCAAGCTTGCAAACCCTAGCTTGCAACACTGTGAGTGTGCTTTGAATGCGATGTAACCCAGGAAGACGGGTGCATGGCGACAAGGTTCCCTCTGTTTGATGTTTATGTTTAAAAGGAATCACCATGTCTGCATCTAAATTCGCCGCTTCCGCCCTGATTGCTCTGGCATCCGTCGCCGCCACCAGCGCTGCCTTTGCCGGAAACGACAACAACTATCCCCAGATCAACACCCGCAGCACCTTGAGCCGGGCTGAAGTGCAAGCCCAGCTGGCGCAAGTCCGCAAGGACGGCACGCTGCAAATCGGCAATGACGACAGCTACCCCGTGTTGCCGCAAGTTGCCAGCAACAAGACCCGTGCCGACGTGATCGCCGAGTACGTGGCTGCCCGCAAGGCCGGCCTGATCCCGGTTGAACATAGCTAATCAAGAACAGGCCCGAGGGCGTGCCGTGCTGCCATGCAGTCCTCTGCAAGAGAGGGCGCATGGCGCCAAAGTTCCCTCGCATTACATCCTACTAACAACTCTAAGGAACTACCCCATGTCTACTTCTAAATTCGCCGTTTCCGCCCTGATCGCTTTGGCTTCCGTAGCCGCTACCAGTGCTGCATTTGCTGAAAGCGATAACAACTACCCCCAGATCGCCAGTGTTAGCACCAAGACCCGCGCTGAGGTGCAAGCCGAGCTGGCCCAGGCCCGCAAGGACGGCACGCTGCAAATCGGCAACGACAACAGCTACCCCGTAATCGCCGAAGCCGCCAGCAGCAAGACCCGTGAACAGGTCATGGCCGAGTACGTAGCCGCCCGCAATGCTGGCCTGATCCCGGTTGAACACAGCTAATCTCCGCAAGGTCGATAGTTTCAAGGGCGGTGGCGACACCGCCCTTTTTGCATTTGTGCCTTTTGTGGCTTGGGGCAACCCTGAACAAGTCCCTCGCGGTCTGCGCATCCCTGGCCTCGGGCGTTCTGCGGCGTTGCAAATCCT
Organism: Rhodoferax sp. SPJ21; assembly: GCF_058216335.1. Taxonomy (NCBI): domain Bacteria; kingdom Pseudomonadati; phylum Pseudomonadota; class Betaproteobacteria; order Burkholderiales; family Comamonadaceae; genus Rhodoferax; species Rhodoferax sp. SPJ21. The sequence continues at coordinate 174,308 of NZ_JBYZMO010000002.1, read as the reverse complement.
CGCCATAGCTAAGGCTATGTCTGCGGTTTGCGCCTTGCATCCCATCCCGATCCAAGGCACGCAGTCTCGCGGAGATTTATTCAACGCCGCCTTAGATAAAAATGGCCGCTAGCACATATAAATACTGCGCAAATAGCTATAAACTTTGTAGCAATATGGTGTGTGTGGATTCACAGACCTGCGGCCGCTGGGAACGACTCAAAAAACGCGGATTGCGGCATTGGGGATGCTAAAAATACAAAGGTAACTTGCAATTCGCGCTCGCAAACAACGAAGATAGCGGGTTGACAGCTGGCATGGAGCGCCGATGACTTCCCGTTTGCCCACACTAGACCCACCGCCATCGCACGCAGGCCACACTGCGGTGGAGCCGGGCGCGTCCGGCAACGCAGATGCTGCGCACACCGCAGCCCACCGCGGCAGCTTGCAAGCCTTGATGGATGCAGTCCAGACCAGCATGCCAACCCTGTCATGGGCGGCATACCGTGCGGGAGACACACTGCATCGTATCGAGCAGGGTGTCCCGGCTGCGCACTGGCCCGAAGCGCTTGCCCAAGAGGCATTCGACGCGTTTTGCCAGGACCAGGGGTTGCACCGGTGGGTCACCGGCCAGGGTGAAAGCGCCTTGGGTTGGTTGCTGGCTCCGCACGGCGAAGCCGGCAACCCGTACTTGGCGGATCTGGCGCACAAGCTGGGATTGCGCCTGCAGACCGACGCACTGGCCCGGGCCCAGGCCAGCCAGCGGGTGCTGTTTGAAATCACCTACCTGGCCAGCTCCACCCGCGAGCGCCGGACCTTTCTGCAAGGTGTGCACCGCCATCTGTCCACCCTGATCGATGCCGAAAACTTCTATCTGGCGCTGTACGACAGCCAAGACGACAAGGTCACCTATCCGTACTACATCGACAACGCCGATGCGTTTGAGACCGAGGAGCATGAGTCCATCGACCGCCAGCGCCTGTCCATGACCCACTATGTGCTGACCACTGGCCAGGCCCTGTTCATTGACGCCACGGACATTGCCGCAGCGCAGGCGCAAGGGCGCTTTTACTGCGTGGGCCATCGCCCAGAGTTCTGGATGGGGGTGCCGCTGAAGAACGCTTCGGACGAAGTGTTCGGCATGCTGGCGATGCAGGTCTACGACGTATCGCGCATCTACAGCGTGGAGGACCGCGAGTTGTTTCTGGTGGTGGCGCGCCACGTGGCCATGGCGCTGGACCGGATTCTGCACCGCGCCCACCTCGAAGAAACCGTGGCCCGGCGCACGCTGGAGCTGTCCACCCTGAACGACGCGCTCCGCCACGAGGTGGCCGACCGCGAACGTGCCGAGCACCTGCAGCGCGCCTTGTTCCAGATCACCGAACTGGCCAGCCAGCCGGGCGACATGGCAGAACTGTTCCGTGGACTGCACGGCATCGTGGGTGAGCTGCTGTTTGCTCGCAACTTCTACATCGCGCTGTTTGACGATGCGACCGCCGAGGTGACCTTTCCGTACTATGTGGACCAATTCCGAGACAGCCCGCCCAAGCCCCGGCGTGGTGAGCGCGGCGCGACTGAATATGTGATTCGCCAGCGCCGCCCGTGCCTGATGAACCGCCAGGAGGCTCAGCGCTTGGACAGCCTGGGTGAGATTGCGGTGCAGCACGACCCTAACCAGTCCTACTCCTGGCTGGGAATTCCGCTGTTCGATGGCGACACGGTGCGCGGCGTGCTGGCGGTGCAAAGTTATTCGGCCGACATCCACTATTCCCTGCGCGACCAGGAATTGCTGACCTTTGTATCCCGGCACATCGACACGGCCTTGTCCCGGCGCAGCGCGGCCGAAGCCATCCACACCGCCAATATGCGGCTGGAAGCACGGGTGCAGGACCGCACCCGCGAGCTGGACCACGCCAATGCGAAGCTGCAGCATGAAAACGCCCACGACTCGCTGACCGGCCTGCCCAACCGCGCCCACTTGCAACAACGCCTGCACAGCGCCTGGCAGGCCTTTTGCGCCCATGGCCACGAGCTGGTGGTGATGTTTATCGACCTGGACCGCTTCAAGATGGTCAACGACAGCCTGGGCCACCACTGCGGCGATCTGCTGCTGGTCCAGGTCGCGCAGCGCCTGCGCCACTGCATGCGCGACAGCGATCTGCTGGCCCGTCTGGGCGGCGACGAATTTGCGGTACTGGCCTTTGGTGCATCGCCGGAGGTCACGGCGGCCATAGCCGAACGCATTGTGCAGGCCTTCGACCTGCCGTTCCATGTGGATGGGCACACGGTGTTTTCATCCTGCAGTGTCGGCGTGGTGGGTGCCAACAGCCAGTTCCACCAGGAGCCGGCCGACCTGCTGCGCGATGCCGACACGGCGATGTACCGCGTCAAAAACGCCGGGCGCGACAGCTATGCGTTGTTCAGCCAGGAAGTGCGCCGCGAGGTGTCCGACCAAATGGAGCAGGAGACCGCCCTGCGCAACGCGCTCAAACGCACAGATGAATTGCTGCCGTATTTCCAGCCCATCCTGGATGTGCAGAGCGGCGCCATTGTGGCTTTGGAGGCCTTGATCCGCTGGCACCAGCCGGGCGGCAATATCGTCGCACCCGGTCAGTTTTTGCCCGCGCTGGAGGGCTTGCGACTGATCGGTAGGCTGGACTTCTACATGCTGCACAGCGTGGTGGAGATCCTGGCGCAGCCCGCGCACGCGCACTGGCCGACCGTGCATGTGAACTGCTCCAGCTACAGCATCACCCGCAGCGAATTCTCCAGCGAAGTGCTGAGTCTGTTGGCCGAATATGGCGTGGCGCCCTCGCGCATCTGCCTGGAGCTGACTGAAGGCGCCCTGGTGGCCGAACCCGAGCTGGCGCGCCAGGCCATGAAGCACCTGGCCGACAACGGCGTCTCGGTGGTGCTGGACGATTTCGGCGCGGGCTTCTCGTCGCTGAGCTACGTGCACCAGTACCACTTCAGCGGCTTGAAGATCGACAAGTCTTTCATCCTGGAGCTGAGCGCCAGCCCGCGCAGCCGTGCCATCGTCCGGGCCATTGTGCGCATGGCCGAATCGCTGGGTTTGAGCGTCGTTGCCGAGGGGGTGGAAGATGCCGAAACCTTGGCCTTGCTGCGCGATATGGGCGCCGGCCAGGCGCAGGGCTACTACTTCTCCAGGCCAGTGCCCAAGGAGGTGTTGGACCTCAGCCTTCTGCCCGCCGTGTAGCTACGCGACCGGGATAGTTTTTAACGGCCGGTGCGTGCCAGATACCGGTTGCGCCAGAACAGCAGCACCATTCCCAATGCAATGAGCACCATCGCGCCCATGGCCCACCAGAAGCCGCCTTGCCGGTGCAGCAGGGGGATCACCTCGAAGTTCATGCCGAAGATACCGGCGATCAGGTTCAGCGGCAGGAAGATGGCGGTCAATACCGTCAGCGTCAGCATGATGTCGTTGGTCCGGTTGCCCTGCACGCTGAAGTGCATCTGCACCGCCGTCTCAACGCTTTGCTCCAGCCGCCGCACATGGTGCACCACCCGTTCAATGTGTTCCAGCACATCGCGGCTGCGCACTTGTAGCAGCTCGCGTTCGCGCAGCTCGGCCATGCCTTGTGCGTCCGGCCAGGTTTTTACCGCCTCGATCCAGTCCTGGATGGACGAGCGCTGTTCTTCACACACATCGTCCAATTGGTGCAGGGTCAGCCGCGCGTCCAGCAGCGCGCTCCAGTTGCTGAAACGGGCCCCAGGCTTGAGCAGCTCGCTCTGCCAATGGTCCAGCTGGCGGGTCAGTTCGCGGCGCAGGTCCAGGTAGCCATCGACCATGGTGTTGACGATGCGCAGCATCAAATCGGCCGGGCTGGTGGGTACGCGGGCGCCGGTGGCCCGCAGCTCGGTGGAGGTGGCGGCCAGCAGCTTCTCGGCATAGCTGTCGCGCACCGCGCAGTCGCTGGGGTGTACGGTCAGCAACACCTGGTCGAACACCGCAAAGCCCACCGGGTTGGTGTTGATGCGGCGCAGGATGGGTGGGCCGCCGCGCTTCATCGGCTGGCCTGGCGGTACGGCGGGTGCATCCGATCCAGCCTCCTTGGGGCCGGCCGCCAGCCGGCGAAATACCAGCAGGTCGTATTGCGATGTGTAGTCGTAGTGCGACGGCAGCTGGTTGTTCAGCAAATCGGACACGTGCAGATCCACCAGTTGCTGGCCACAGAGCTGTTGCAGCGTGGACTGCAGCAGCGCCTGCTGGACTTCAAATTCGCTCCGTGCGCAGGCGATCCAGACGTAGCCGCCCGGCACCGGCGCGCTGGGCAGGGCGGTGTTTTCCACCACACTGGTGCCGACAATTGTGAAGATCCGCATGGTGTTAAAAATTTATAAGAAATAGGCCGTTGGCGCAGGTTCTATCTGCGCAGACAGCTATTATTTTAGGAGCTTACGCGTTCTGTGCCTGGAGCAGGCGGGCGGCGGCGATGGCGCTGTAGGTCAGCACGCCGTCGGCCCCGGCGCGCTTGAAGGCCATCAGGCTCTCCAGCACCACGCGGTCGTGGTCCAGCCAGCCGTTTTGCACGGCGGCCTGCAGCATCGCGTATTCGCCCGACACCTGGTAGGCGAAGGTGGGCACGCGGAATTCGTCCTTCACCCGGCGCACCACGTCCAGGTAGGGCATGCCGGGCTTGACCATCACCATGTCCGCGCCTTCGGCGATGTCCATGGCCACCTCGCGCAGAGCTTCATCGGTGTTGGCTGGGTCCATCTGATAGGTCTTTTTGTCGCTCTTGCCCAGGTTGGCGGCCGAGCCCACCGCGTCGCGGAACGGGCCGTAGAACGCGCTGGCGTACTTGGCGCTGTAAGCCATGATCTGTGTGTGGATGTGGCCCCGCGTCTCCAGCGCCTGGCGGATGGCGCCGATGCGCCCGTCCATCATGTCGCTGGGGGCGACGATGTCCACCCCGGCATCGGCCTGGGCCAGCACCTGCTGCACCAGGGCGGCGATGGTGGCTTCGTTCTGGATGTAGCCGTTTTCGTCGGGCAGGCCGTCCTGGCCGTGGCTGGTGTAGGGGTCCAGCGCCACATCGGTCATCACGCCGAGTTCGGGGAAGCGCTTTTTCAGTTCCCGCACCACGCGCGGCACCAGGCCTTCGGGGTTGAAGGCTTCTTCGCCGCCGTAGGTCTTCAGCGACTGGTCGATCACCGGGAACAAGGCCATCACCGGGATTTGCAGCTTCACGCATTCCTCGGCCACCGGCAGCAGCAGGTCTAGGCTCAGGCGCTCCACGCCGGGCATGGAGGCCACGGCTTCGCGGCGGTTGGTGCCCTCGTGCACAAACACCGGGTAGATCAGGTCGTGGGCGGTCAGGGTGTTTTCACGCACCAAGTTGCGGCTAAAGGCTGCGCGGCGCAGGCGGCGGGGCCGGCCGGCGGGGTAGGGGGCGTAGGGGGTGGAGGAGGTCATGGACAAAATTGTGCCCCATCCGCTCAGGCTTGCCGGAATATCCAGATAAGCCCTCTTGAATCCCGGTGGGGCCTTTGCTAAATTGCTTTCAGGGCGGCTTGCCGTCCTCCCGCTTTACCTCCCTGAGCGGGGCCCAGCGGTCCACGACCCACGGGCTTAGCACCCCGGCCTCTGGCCGGGGTATTTTTTTGGTGAATAGGAACACCCCCAGGCTGCGCGCGCTATGCGTCGCTACGCCAACCCCCTTGCAGGGGGCAACAGCAGTGGCCCGGCAAAGCCGGTTCCACGCTGTTCACGAAGGGGCTTCATTCGGGTGGTGCTTGGTTTTGCCTGCCCTGGGCTATGCTCTCACCATGCTCTGGGTCAAGTCCTTCCACATCGTCTTCATCGCCAGCTGGTTTGCTGGTCTGTTCTACCTGCCGCGCATCTTCGTCAATCTGGCGATGGTGCCGCCGGACTCGCTGGCCGAGCGTGAACGTCTGTTGCTGATGGCGGGCAAGCTGTTGCGCTTCACCACCTTGCTGGCCGTGCCGGCGGTGCTGTTCGGCGCCTGGCTGTGGCTGGGCTACGGCATTGGGTGGGGGCCGGGCAATGGCTGGATGCATGCCAAGCTGACCCTGGTGCTGCTGGTCATCGGTTACCACCACAGCTGCGGCGTGCTGCTGCGCAAGATGCGCGCCGGCGCCCCCATGCGCAGCCACACCTGGTACCGCTGGTTCAACGAACTGCCGGTGCTGCTGTTGCTGGCCATCGTGATTCTGGTGGTGGTGAAACCCTTTTAACCTGGAGGGCCTGTCCTGGGATGCACAAGACCTCGGCTTGGCCGCTCGCCTGGTTGTATGTCGGGCTGGTGCTGTATGCCAGCCTGTATCCCTTTGACGGCTGGCGCGACCAGGGCATCACGCCCTGGTTTTTTGTGACCGCGCCGCTGCCGAAATACTGGACCGGGTTTGACGTGGCCATCAACGTCACCGGCTACGCCCCACTGGGTTTTTTGTGGGCGTTGAGCGGCCTGCGCTCGGGCCGCACCCGGGTGCCGGTGCTGGCGGCCACGCTGGCGGCTTGTCTGTTGTCGCTGGCGATGGAGATGCTGCAGAGTTATCTGCCGGTGCGGGTGCCGTCGAATGTGGACTGGGCTCTGAACAGCGCCGGGGCTCTTCTGGGGGCTGTTGCGGCGACGCTGCTGGAATGGCTGGGTGCGATCGACCGCTGGAGCCGCTTCCGCGACCGCTGGTTTGTCAGCGATGCGCGCAACGCCCTGGTGCTGCTGGCGCTCTGGCCGGTGGCCCTGCTGTTCCCTGCCGCCGTACCGCTGGGCCTCGGTCAGGTGCTGGAGCGGGTCGAGGCCGGTCTGGCCGAGATGCTGGCAGACACGCCTTTTCTGGACTGGTTGCCGGTGCGCGATGTCGAGCTGCAGCCCCTGGTGCCGGGGGCTGAGCTGCTGTGTGTGCTGCTGGGCGCGTTGATTCCGTGCCTGCTGGGCTATTGCGTGCTGCGCCAGGTACGCCAGCGCCTGGTGTTTGCGCCGCTGATCCTGCTGCTGGGTCTGGCGGCGGCGGCAGTGTCGGCCGGCCTGAGCTATGGCCCCATCCATGCGCTGCAGTGGTTGACCCTGCCGGTGCGCGTGGGTTTGTGGGCCGGCTTGGCGGTGTCCGTGGCCCTGGTCTGGGTGCCGCGCCGGGCCTGTGCGGCGCTGCTGCTGCTGGCCTTGGCCGTACACCTGGGTGTGCTGAACCAGGCGCCGGCCAGCGCCTACTTCGCACAAACTTTGCAAACCTGGGAGCAGGGCAAGTTCATCCGCTTCAATGGTCTGGTGCAGTGGCTGGGCTGGCTGTGGCCCTATGTGGCACTGGCCGTGGTGGTGGGCCGCATCGCCCGACCCGCAGCGGAAAACTAAAATACCCCCATGACTGACAACACCACCCCAGCTGCACCCACCGGGTCGTACTACGGACGCCATATCTTCTTCTGCCTGAACGACCGCACCAACGGCGAAGACAGCTGCGCCCACCACAACGCCCAGGCCGGCTTCGACCGCTGCAAAGCGCTGGTCAAGCAGGCGGGCCTGTCTGGCCCTGGCCAGGTGCGCGTCAACAAGGCCGGTTGCTTGGACCGCTGCGCCGCTGGCCCGGTGGCTGTGGTCTACCCGGAAGCGGTCTGGTACAGCTTCGTGGACGAAAGCGATATCGACGAAATCGTCGAATCGCACCTCAAGAACGGCAAGGTGGTGGAGCGCTTGGTGACGCCAGCCCACCTGGGTCGTTGATTTAAGCTTTTTAGGCCGCCGGCGCAGGTATTGCCTGCGCTGGTAGCTATCAATTTGGTAGTAATCTCGTGAATGCATCTACCCAGCGTTTGACCCTGAGCGGCGCCGCCGGCGCCATAGAAGCCGCCCAGGACGCGCCTGCAGGCGAGTCGCGCGGCATCGCCGTCATCGCCCACCCGCACCCCTTGTTTGGCGGCACCATGGACAACAAGGTGGTGCAAACCATGGCGCGGGCCTTTGTACAGGCCGGCTGGACGGCGGTGCGCTTCAACTTTCGCGGTGTCGGCGCCAGTGCCGGGTCGCACGACGAAGGCCGTGGCGAAATGGAAGACCTGTTGGCCGTAGTGGCGCAGACGGCACCGGCCGGCCAGCCGCTGGCCCTGGCGGGGTTTTCCTTCGGCGCCTTCGTCACCACCCACGCAGTGCGGGCGCTGTGGGACAGCCGCCCGGTTGAAAAGCTGGTGCTGGTCGGGACTTCCACCGCGCGGGCACCCGCAGCCACCCTGCCGCCAGCGGTGCACGAGCGCACCCTGGTCGTCCATGGTGAGCAGGACGACACCGTTGCCCTGGCCTCTGTCATGGACTGGGCGCGGCCGCAGATACTTCCTGTGACGGTTGTGCCAGCAGGCGGGCATTTTTTTCACGGACAATTGCCGTTGTTGAAAAATCTGGTGCTGCGCCACCTGCATGCATGAAACTTTGCGGCCCTGCCAGGGGTCGCACCGGGGGTTTCCCCTGACCCGGGTGGCCACTGCGCCACCCGTCCTGTTGACCTCTCACTCTCCATTCCCATCCATGAAATACTTCTTGCAGGCTGTTGCTGCACCCTTGTTGGCCTCTGTTTCTTTGCTGGCGGCAGCCCAACCGGTGGCCGGCCCTGAAATCGCGGCCAAGGCCTATATGGTGCTGGACGTCACCGCCAACCAGGTCTTGCTGGAAAAAGACATCGACATGCCGGTCGAGCAGGCCTCGTTGACCAAGCTGATGACCGCTTACCTGGTGTTCGACGCGCTGCGCAGCAAAAAAATCAGCCTGACGCAAACCCTGCCGGTCAGCCTCAAGGCCTGGAAGATGCCCGGCTCGCGCATGTTCATCGACCCCAAGATGCAGGTGCCGGTGGAAGACCTGATCAAGGGCATGATCGTCCAGTCGGGTAACGACGCCACCATGGCACTGGCCGAAGGCGTGGGCGGCACGGAAGAGCATTTTGTGGAAATGATGAACCAGCAGGCCAAGGCCCTGGGCATGAAAGCCACCAGCTACCGCAACCCCGAAGGCCTGACCGAAGCCGGCCACATCACCACTGCGCGCGACTTGAGCATCTTGGCGACCCGGCTGATGCGTGATTTTCCAGAGTACGCGCACTACGACGGCATGAAGAAGTACCACTACCCCGGTACGCCCGTCAGCAATGAAAACAACCGCAACGGCCTGCTGTTCCGTGACCCGACGGTGGATGGCCTGAAGACCGGCCACACCGATGCCGCAGGCTACTGCCTGATCGCCACCGCCAAGCGCGACTTCCCCAACCTGGGCAGTCGCCGCATTCTGACCATCGTGCTGGGCACGGCCAGCGAAAACGCCCGCCTGAACGAATCGCAAAAGCTGCTGAACTGGGGCTACACCGCCTATGAAGGCGTCAAGCTGTTTGACGCCAACCAGGCCGTGGTCACGCCGAATGTCTGGAAGGGCAAGGATGCCACCGTCAAGCTGGGCCGTCCCGAAGCTGTGGTGGTGGCCGTGCCTGCCGGCAGCGCCGCCAAGGTCAAGACCGAAATCCAGCGGCCCGATCCCCTTGTGGCGCCTTTCACCAAGGGTCAGGCCGTGGGCTCTTTGAAGGTGGTTTTGGGCGACCAAACCCTGCAAACCGTCCCCTTGGTGGCCTTGGACGGTGTGGAGCAGGCCGGCATTCTGGGCCGCGCTTGGGATTCCATTCGTTTGTGGATTAAGTAATTTGCATAAGTGAGCGCATGCAAACTTGTTAAAACAACAGCAGGTTTGCACTCGCTGATTCAAAAAGCTATACTCGAAGGCTTTTCGGAACTTTCCGAAGGGATTCACGTTTTCTGTTAGTTTTAAACGTTTAGGGACGTTTTCTTTGTCAAGGAGGCTTTAGTGCCAACCATTAACCAGCTAGTACGTCAGGGACGCGAGGTCGAAACGATCAAGTCCAAGAGCCCTGCGATGCAAAATTCTCCGCAACGCCGTGGCGTTTGCACCCGCGTCTACACCACGACGCCTAAAAAGCCTAACTCCGCTCTGCGTAAGGTTGCCAAAGTGCGCCTGACCAACGGTTTTGAGGTCATCTCCTACATCGGCGGCGAAGGCCACAACCTGCAAGAACACAGCGTTGTGCTGGTTCGCGGCGGCCGTGTGAAGGATTTGCCCGGTGTGCGTTACCACATCGTGCGCGGTTCGCTCGACTTGCAAGGCGTGAAAGACCGCAAGCAATCGCGTTCCAAGTACGGCGCGAAGAAGCCAAAGGCTAAGTAAGCCCTCGGTTTTTAGTATGTATCGGTGCTGTTTCCCGCGTGGCGCGGTGATGCAGCGTAGTGACCCGCTGTGGGTCGAGTAAGTGAAAACCAAAATGGTTTTTGCGGTGTCTGCCAAGACGCCAACTGAAGCAATTAAGAGGTGAAAAATGCCACGTCGTCGCGAAGTCCCTAAACGTGAAATCCTGCCGGATCCTAAGTTCGGCAATGTTGAGCTGTCCAAATTCATGAACGTGATCATGGAAGGCGGCAAGAAGGCAATCGCTGAGCGCATCATTTATGGCGCTCTCGATTTCATCGAAAAGAAGAACCCAGGCAAAGACCCACTGGAAGCCTTCACCTTGGCGATCAACAACGTCAAGCCCATGGTCGAAGTGAAGTCCCGCCGCGTTGGTGGTGCCAACTACCAAGTGCCGGTCGAAGTGCGCCCTGTCCGTCGTTTGGCTTTGTCCATGCGCTGGTTGAAGGAAGCCGCTCGCAAGCGTGGCGAAAAATCCATGTCCCTGCGTTTGGCCAACGAACTGATGGAAGCCACCGAAGGTCGTGGTGGTGCCATGAAGAAGCGTGATGAAGTCCACCGTATGGCTGAAGCCAACAAGGCCTTCTCGCACTTCCGTTTCTAAGCAACCCTCCCATCTCAAGCTTACAAGCCCGCACCACCCTTTGGCGGATGGCGGGCTTGTGGCTTTAACGAAAGAGAACTATGGCTCGCCATACCCCCATTGAGCGCTATCGCAATATTGGTATCTCCGCGCACATCGATGCCGGCAAGACCACCACCACCGAGCGCATTCTGTTTTACACCGGCGTGAACCACAAGATTGGTGAAGTGCACGACGGCGCTGCCACCATGGACTGGATGGAGCAAGAGCAAGAGCGTGGTATCACGATTACCTCGGCAGCTACCACCTGCTTCTGGAAGGGTATGGACACGTCCTTGCCTGAACACCGCATCAACATCATTGACACCCCTGGCCACGTGGACTTCACGATTGAAGTCGAGCGCTCGATGCGCGTGCTGGACGGTGCTTGCATGGTGTACTGCGCTGTGGGCGGCGTGCAGCCCCAGTCCGAAACCGTGTGGCGCCAAGCTAACAAGTACAAAGTGCCACGTCTGGCCTTTGTGAACAAGATGGACCGTACCGGTGCCAACTTCTTCAAGGTTGTGGACCAGATGAAGCTGCGCCTGAAGGCCAGCCCTGTGCCCATGGTCATCCCAATCGGCGCTGAAGAAAACTTCACCGGCGTGGTTGATCTGATCAAGATGAAAGCCATCATCTGGGACGAAGCCTCGCAAGGCATGAAGTTCGAGTATAAGGACATCCCTGCCGAGCTGGTCGAGCTGGCCAAGGAATGGCGCGAAAAGATGGTTGAAGCAGCCGCTGAAGCCTCCGAAGAGTTCATGAACAAGTACCTCGAAGAAGGTGACTTGACCGAAGAAGAAATCAAGCTGGGCATTCGCACGCGTACCATCGCCAGCGAAATCCAGCCCATGTACTGCGGCACCGCGTTCAAGAACAAGGGTGTGCAGCGCATGTTGGACGCCGTGATCGAATTCATGCCTTCGCCCGTGGATATTCCACCCGTTGGTGGTATGGACGAAGACGACGCTCCCGTGGTCCGCAAGGCCGACGACAGCGAGAAGTTCTCCGCGCTGGCATTCAAGCTCATGACCGACCCGTTCGTCGGCCAGTTGACCTTCGTGCGCGTCTATTCCGGCGTGCTGCAAAAGGGCGACAGCGTCTACAACCCGATCCGCGGCAAAAAAGAGCGTATTGGCCGTATCGTGCAGATGCACGCCAACAACCGCGAAGAAGTCAGCGAAATTCGCGCTGGTGACATCGCGGCTTGCGTGGGCTTGAAAGACGTGACCACCGGTGAAACCCTGTGCGATCCAACCGCGATTGTGACGCTGGAACGCATGGTGTTCCCTGAGCCTGTGATCACCCAGGCTGTGGAGCCCAAGACCAAGGCCGACCAGGAAAAAATGGGCATTGCCTTGCAACGTCTGGCCCAGGAAGATCCTTCGTTCCGCGTGAAGACCGACGAAGAGTCCGGTCAAACGCTGATCGCCGGTATGGGCGAGTTGCATCTGGAAATTATTGTTGACCGCATGAAACGCGAATTCGGCGTGGAAGCCAACGTTGGTAAGCCACAAGTGGCGTACCGCGAAACCATCCGCAAGACGATCGAAGATGCTGAAGGCAAGTTCGTTCGCCAGTCCGGTGGTAAGGGCCAATACGGTCACGTGGTGCTGAAGATCGAACCCAACGAAGCCGGCAAGGGCATCGAGTTCGTCGACGCTATCAAGGGCGGTGTGGTTCCTCGCGAATACATTCCTGCAGTTGAAAAGGGTATCCACGAAGCCGTGACGCAAGGTGTGTTGGCTGGCTACCCTGTGGTGGACGTCAAGGTCACGCTGCACTTCGGTTCGTACCACGATGTGGACTCGAACGAACTGGCGTTCAAGATGGCTGCCATCTTCGGTTTCAAGGAAGGTTGCCGCAAGGCGGGCCCCGTGATTCTGGAGCCCATGATGGCTGTGGAAGTGGAAACCCCTGAGGACTACGCCGGTAGCGTGATGGGCGATTTGTCCAGCCGTCGCGGTATGGTCCAGGGTATGGATGACATGGTTGGTGGCGGCAAGGCCATCAAGGCCGAAGTTCCGCTGTCGGAAATGTTTGGTTACTCCACCACGCTGCGTTCGATGTCGCAAGGCCGCGCCACGTACACGATGGAGTTCAAGCACTACAGCGAAGCTCCTCGCAACGTGTCCGAAGCCATCATGGCTTCCCGCGCTAAGTAAATTGAAGTTGGGCTCGTCGCGTCAAGCGGCCGAGCCTTCAATCCCCTGTCTGCGACAGTGTGCCGCCTTGTTCCCGTGCGAGGCGATCAAGCAACATTGTGCAGACGTTAAACCTCACACGGGAAAAGCTCTTTCTGGAGAATTGAAAAATGGGAAAAGAAAAGTTCACACGTACCAAGCCCCACGTCAACGTGGGCACGATCGGTCACGTTGACCACGGCAAGACCACGCTGACAGCCGCCATCACCACCGTGCTGGCAGCCAAGTTCGGCGGCTCGGCCAAGGCCTACGACCAAATCGACGCGGCACCTGAAGAAAAGGCCCGCGGTATTACCATCAATACCGCCCACGTCGAATACGAAACCGCCAACCGCCACTACGCCCACGTGGACTGCCCAGGCCACGCTGACTATGTGAAGAACATGATCACCGGCGCTGCTCAAATGGACGGCGCTATCTTGGTGTGCTCGGCTGCTGACGGCCCAATGCCCCAGACCCGTGAACACATCCTGTTGGCTCGCCAAGTGGGCGTGCCTTACATCATCGTGTTCCTGAACAAGTGCGACATGGTGGACGACGCCGAACTGCTCGAACTCGTTGAAATGGAAGTGCGCGAGCTGCTCGACAAGTACGATTTCCCAGGCGATGACACCCCCATCATCCACGGCAGCGCCAAGCTGGCCATGGAAGGTGACAAGGGTCCTCTGGGCGAAGAAGCCATTATGAAGCTGGCCGATGCACTGGACAGCTATATCCCCCTGCCAGAGCGTGCAGTTGACGGCGCGTTCCTGATGCCTGTGGAAGACGTGTTCTCCATCTCCGGCCGTGGTACCGTGGTGACCGGTCGCGTTGAACGCGGCATCGTCAAGGTCGGCGAAGAAATCGAAATCGTCGGTATTGCTGACACCCAAAAGACCACCTGCACCGGCGTGGAAATGTTCCGCAAGCTGCTGGACCAAGGCCAAGCGGGCGACAACGTCGGCATCTTGCTGCGCGGTACCAAGCGCGAAGACGTGCAACGCGGCCAAGTGCTGTGCAAGCCAGGCTCGATCAAGCCACACACGCATTTCACTTCGGAAATCTACGTGCTGAGCAAAGATGAAGGCGGCCGCCACACACCTTTCTTCAACAACTACCGTCCCCAGTTCTACTTCCGTACCACGGACGTGACCGGTGCGATCGCGTTGCCAGAAGGCAAGGAAATGGTCATGCCAGGCGACAACGTGTCGATCACCGTCAAGCTGATCAACCCCATCGCCATGGAAGAAGGTCTGCGTTTCGCCATCCGTGAAGGCGGCAAGACCGTCGGCGCCGGCGTGGTTGCCAAGATCATTGCTTAAAACGACGTAGGAAACACCATGTCTACCAAGCAAAAAATCCGCATCCGCCTGAAGGCTTTTGACTACAAGCTCATCGACCAATCGGCCGCTGAAATTGTGGATACCGCAAAGCGCACCGGCGCGATTGTCAAGGGTCCCGTGCCCCTGCCAACCCGCATGAAGCGTTTCGACATCCTGCGTTCGCCACACGTCAACAAGACCAGCCGTGACCAGTTCGAAATCCGTACGCACCAGCGTCTGATGGACATCGTTGACCCAACGGACAAGACCGTTGACGCGTTGATGAAGCTCGATCTACCCGCTGGCGTGGACGTCGAAATCAAGCTGCAATAAGCAAACGGTGTGGTTTTCGCGCAAGCGAAAGCTGCTACCACCCCAAGGAAATAACCCGCACTTGCTGAAAACGCAAGCGCGGGCTATACTCCAAGGCTGCTCCAAAATAGGATTCTGTTTTGGCGCGGTTTTATTAACAGTCTTTCACACTAAAACCGTGTAGCCAATTGCAGTTACATGGGTGGAAGTTACGGAGAAAAAAATGAGTCAAAGCAACTCCCTAGGGTTGCTGGGCCGCAAGGTAGGCATGATGCGCCTATTCACCGATGACGGGGACGCAGTTCCTGTCACGGTGGTAGACGTGTCTAACAACCGTGTTACCCAGATCAAATCCCAAGAGAACGACGGCTACGTGGCCTTGCAGGTCACGTTCGGCGCACGCAAAGCTTCGCGTGTGACCAAGCCAGAAGCCGGTCACCTTGCGAAAGCAGGCGTGGAAGCCGGTGAAATCATCCAAGAATTCCGCGTCACGTCGGATGCTGCAGCCCAATACAAAGCGGGTTCTGTGGTGTCGGCCGGTGCTGTGTTTGCGGTGGGTCAAAAAGTCGACGTGCAAGGTACGACGATTGGTAAAGGCTACGCCGGTACCATCAAGCGTCACCACATGAGCTCGCAACGTGCTTCGCACGGTAACAGCCGCTCGCACAATGTTCCTGGCTCCATTGGTATGGCCCAGGATCCAGGTCGCGTGTTCCCTGGCAAGCGCATGACGGGTCATTTGGGTGTGGACACAGTCACCACTCAAAACCTGGATGTGATCCGTATTGACGAAGCCCGTCAGCTGCTTTTGATCCGGGGCGCAGTTCCTGGTTCCAAGGGTGGGTTTGTGACGGTGCGTCCGGCCATTAAGGCCAAAGCAGCAAAAGGAGCGAACTAATGCAGCTCGAACTCCTGAATGACCAAGGTCAGGCCGCATCGAAGATCGATGTGCCCGAAACCGTATTCGGTCGTGCTTACAACGAAGACTTGGTTCACCAAGTCGTAGTCGCTTTCCAAGCCAACGCGCGTCAAGGCACCCGTGCCCAAAAAGACCGCGAGCAGGTTCGCCACTCGACCAAGAAGCCATTCAAGCAAAAGGGAACTGGCCGCGCACGTGCCGGTATGACGTCCTCGCCACTGTGGCGCGGAGGCGGTCGTATTTTCCCGAACATGCCTGATGAAAACTTCACGCAAAAGATCAACAAGAAGATGTACCGCGCTGGTATGGCCGCGATTTTGTCGCAGCTGGCCCGTGAAGGTCGTCTGGCCGTGGTCGATTCGTTGACGGTGGATTCCCCCAAGACCAAGCCCCTGGCGGCAAAGTTCAAGGCTATGAACCTGGCATCCGTGCTGGTCATCTCTGACCAAATCGATGAAAACCTGTATCTGGCTTCCCGTAACCTCGTGAACATTCTGGTGGTTGAACCCCGTTACGCCGATCCGGTGTCGCTGGTGCACTACAAGAAGGTTCTGGTGACCAAGGCTGCCATGGACAAACTCCAGGAGATGTTCGCATGAGCCGCATGAATTTGACCAACCGTCAATTCGACGAAGGCCGTCTGATGCAAGTGCTGATCGCTCCCATCGTGTCCG
Source organism: Rhodoferax sp. SPJ21 (assembly GCF_058216335.1). Taxonomy (NCBI): domain Bacteria; kingdom Pseudomonadati; phylum Pseudomonadota; class Betaproteobacteria; order Burkholderiales; family Comamonadaceae; genus Rhodoferax; species Rhodoferax sp. SPJ21. Next base: position 158,080 of record NZ_JBYZMO010000002.1, on the reverse strand, counting down.
AAAAGGCCACCATGGTTGCTGAAAAGTCCAATGCTGTGACGTTCAAGGTACTCCAGGACGCGACGAAGCACGAAATCATGGCTGCTGTGCAGCTGATGTTCAAGGTGGAAGTCAAGGGCGTTTCTGTGGTCAACACCAAGGGCAAAACCAAGCGTTTTGGCAAATCCATCGGTCGCCGCGACAACGTTCGTAAGGCCTATGTGACGCTGAAGCCAGGTCAAGAGCTGAACCTGACTGGGGAGGCCGCGTAATCATGGCTGTCATTAAAATGAAACCCACTTCGCCAGGCCAACGCGGCATGGTGAAGGTCACGCGTGATCACCTGTACAAGGGTGCTCCTCACGCAGCTTTGCTGGAGCCTCAGTTCCAGAAGGCCGGCCGTAACAACAACGGTCACATCACGACGCGTCATCGCGGCGGTGGTCACAAGCACCATTACCGCGTTGTGGACTTTGTTCGCAACAAGGACGGCATTCCCGCTAAAGTGGAACGCATTGAATACGACCCAAACCGTACTGCCCACATCGCTTTGGTGTGCTATGCCGACGGCGAACGTCGTTACATCATTGCTCCCCGTGGTCTGGAAGCCGGTGCAACCCTGCTGAGTGGTGCTGAAGCCCCGATCCGCGCTGGTAACACTCTGCCAATCCGCAACATTCCTGTGGGTTCCACCATCCATTGCATCGAGCTCAAGCCCGGTGCTGGTGCGCAAATCGCGCGTTCGGCTGGTACCTCGGCAACGCTGCTGGCACGTGAAGGCACCTACGCTCAAGTGCGTATGCGCTCCGGTGAAGTTCGCAAGATCCACATCGAATGCCGCGCCACCATTGGTGAAGTCGCCAACGAAGAACACAGCCTGCGCCGCTTGGGCAAGGCCGGTGTGAAGCGCTGGATGGGTATCCGCCCAACCGTTCGCGGTGTGGTCATGAACCCTGTGGATCACCCACACGGCGGTGGTGAAGGTAAGACCGGCGAAGGCCGTCATCCAGTCGATCCTTGGGGCAATCTGACCAAGGGTTACCGTACCCGTAACAACAAGCGCACCCAAGTGATGGTGGTGTCGCGTCGTAAGAAGTAAGGGGTAGCTAGATGACTCGCTCACTCAAAAAAGGTCCATTCGTAGACCACCACCTGATTGCCAAGGCTGAAAAAGCCGTAGCAACCAAGGACAAAAAGCCAATCAAGACCTGGTCGCGTCGTTCCATGATCTTGCCCGATTTCATCGGCCTGACCATTGCTGTGCACAACGGCAAACAGCACGTCCCTGTCTATATCACCGACCAAATGGTGGGCCACAAGTTGGGAGAGTTCGCACTCACCCGTACTTTCAAGGGTCACCCTGCCGACAAAAAAGTCGTGCGGAAATAAGGAAAGACCATGGAAACACGTGCAGTCCTTCGCGGCGTTCGCTTGTCTGTTGACAAGGGTCGCCTGGTCGCAGATTTGATCCGCGGCAAAAAGGTAGACCAAGCTCTGAACGTTCTTGAATTCACGCAGAAAAAAGCTGCTGTGATCATCAAGAAGGTTCTGGAGTCCGCTATCGCCAACGCTGAGCACAATGACGGTGCCGATATCGACGAGTTGAAGGTTAAAACCATCTTCGTTGAACAAGGTGCCACGCTCAAGCGCTTCACGGCCCGTGCAAAAGGCCGTGGTAACCGTATCAGCAAGCCCACGTGCCATGTGTACGTGACGGTTGGCAATTAAGAGGTCGGGAAGATATGGGACAAAAAATCCACCCAACCGGCTTCCGTTTGTCGGTCAGCCGCAACTGGTCCAGCCGCTGGTACGCCAGCAATAATGACTTCGCCGGCATGCTGGCTGAAGACATCAAGGTGCGTGAGTACTTGAAGGCCAAGCTGAAGAACGCTTCGGTTTCGCGCATTCTGATCGAGCGTCCTGCCAAGAACGCCCGTATCACGATTTTCTCGGCTCGTCCGGGCGTCGTGATCGGCAAGAAAGGCGAAGACATCGAGAACCTCAAGCGTGATCTGGCCAAGCAGCTGAACGTGCCAGTGGCAGTGAACATCGAAGAAGTGCGCAAGCCTGAAATCGATGCCAAGCTGATCGCTGACTCGATCACCCAGCAGCTCGAAAAGCGCATCATGTTCCGCCGTGCTATGAAGCGCGCCATGCAAAACGCCATGCGTCTGGGTGCCCTGGGCATCAAGATCATGTCGTCTGGCCGTCTGAATGGCATTGAAATCGCTCGTTGCGAGTGGTATCGCGAAGGTCGCGTGCCACTGCACACCTTGCGTGCAGACATCGACTACGGCACCTCTGAAGCCAAAACCACTTACGGCATTATTGGCGTGAAGGTTTGGGTCTACAAGGGTGACACCCTGGGTCGTAACGATCTGCCTGCAGTGCAAGAGCCGCGCAATGAAGAAGAGCGTCGCCCCCGTGGCCCCCGTCGCGATGATCGCGGTGGCCGTCCCGGTGGTAACGACCGTCCTCCAGCACGTGGTCCCCGTCGTCCAGCAGGTGCCAATGCGGCTCCTGCAGACGGCAGCGACAAGCCTGTTGAAGCCACAGGTGCAGCTGCACCGAAATCTACCGTTCAGCGCGTCCGTAAAGTAGCCGCGCCTGCTGCACCTGTTGCAGCTGACGGTAAAGGAGAATAAACATGTTGCAACCAGCGCGTCGCAAGTACCGCAAAGAGCAAAAAGGCCGTAACACCGGCATCGCAACCCGGGGTAGCTCGGTTGCGTTCGGTGATTTCGGTCTGAAGTGCACGGATCGTGGCCGTCTGACGGCCCGCCAGATTGAAGCCGCACGCCGTGCGATTTCCCGTCACGTGAAGCGTGGCGGCCGTATCTGGATCCGCGTGTTCCCTGACAAGCCAATTTCCCAAAAGCCTGCTGAAGTGCGTATGGGTAACGGTAAGGGTAACCCTGAGTATTACGTGGCTGAAATTCAGCCGGGTAAGATTGTTTTTGAAATCGTCGGCGTTCCTGAAGAACTGGCCCGTGAAGCGTTCCGTTTGGCTGCTGCCAAATTGCCTTTGCGTACCACCTTCGTTGCCCGCATGATTGGCCAGTAAGCAGGAGACTGATATGACCAAATCTACTGAACTGCGCACCAAAGACGTCGCCGGCCTGAAGGACGAAGTGAAAGCGCTGCAACGCGCCCATTTCGGCCTGCGTATGCAAAAAGCCACGCAACAACTCAACAACACAGCCACGATCCGCACTGCGCGTCGTGATATTGCCCGCGCCAAGACCATTCTTGTCGAGAAGCAAGCCGCTGACAAAGCCGCTAAGTAAGGAGCGAAAACATGACGGAAGCTAAAACATCCCTCAAGCGCACCTTGATTGGCAAGGTGGTCAGCGACAAACGAGCAAAGACTGTGACCGTGCTGATCGAGCGCCGTGTGAAGCACGAGCTCTACGGCAAGATCGTTGGTAAGTCGAGCAAGTACCACGCCCATGACGAAAAGGGCGAGTTCAAGCTGGGCGACACCATTGAGATCACGGAAAGCCGTCCGATCTCGAAGACCAAGAACTGGGTTGCTACCCGCTTGGTACAAAAGGCTATTGCGGTTTAATACTGCAAGCTGCTTAGGAAACGGTCCACAATGTGGACCGTTTTTGTTTGTGGGGCGACGGAAACGTGGCCCCTTTTTTATTTCTTCATTCCCAGGAGCATTCCATGATCAAAGTCGGCGACACACTTCCTTCCACCACCTTGTTTGAGTACTCCGAAGTCGAAGGTGAAGGCTGCAGCATCGGCCCGAACGCGGTGGATGTTGCCAAGGCCACGGCCGGCAAGACGATTGCCCTGTTTGCACTGCCAGGCGCGTTCACGCCCACCTGCTCGGCCCAGCATGTGCCGGGCTACCTGGCCAGCGCGGAAGCGTTCAAGGCAGCCGGTGTGGATGAAATCTGGTGTGTCAGCGTGAACGACGCTTTCGTCATGGGCGCCTGGGCGCGCGACCAGAAGACTGCTGGCAAGGTCCGTATGCTGGGAGATGGCAGTGCCGATTTCGCCAAGGCCACCGGCCTGACGCTGGACCTGACGGCCAAGGGTCTGGGCCTGCGCAGCAACCGCTATTCCATGCTGGTGAAAAACGGCGTGGTTGTTACCTTGAATGTTGAAGCTGGTGGCAAATTCGAAGTCAGCGACGCAGCCACCTTGCTGGCCCAAGCCAAAGCCGCGTAAGCTGTTTGCTATCAATAATAGAGCTGCTGGCGCAGGTATTACCTGCGCCAGCAGCTCTTTTTGTTTGTAAAGTCAGATTGCGCGTTCAGGCCATGGCCTTCTTCAACCAGTCGGCGAAAGCGGCGCATTCCCAGCGGTCCATCGTGCCGGTTTGCCAGCACAGGTAATGGGCATGGGGGCTGGGCACGCTGCGGGTGAACAGTTTGACCAGCGCTCCGCTTTCCAACCAAGGCGCGCCCAGGCGCAGGCGCACCAGGCCAATGCCCATGCCGGCCGCGGCGGCGTCGCACATCAGGCCGATGTCGTTGAACTGGGAGCCATCTGCGGGCTCGGGCCAGTCCAGCTGGTGGGCGGCGAACCATGTGCGCCACGGTTCGAGCGGTGAGCGGAGTAGCTGCGCTCCTTCCAGGTCGGCCACGCTGTCGAATGGACCGTGCTCGCGGACAAAAGCAGGCGAGGCCAGCGGCGTGACCTCGTCGCGGGTCAGGCAGATGTGTTCCACGTCGGCATAGCGACCGGTGCCGAAGCGCACCACCAGGTCAGCATCCTCGGCCACCACGTCTAGCAGCGGTATGGAGACGTGCAAAGCCAAGTCGATCTCGGGATAGGCCTCGGTGAACTGGCGCAGCCGAGGAATCAGGATGGACCGGGCAAACGTGGGCGTCACGGCCAGGCGCAGCTTGCGCTTGCCTGGGGCAGATGCGGTGCTGGGAAAGCGTTCCAGGATGGACAGGCCTTCGCGTACATGGGCCAGGTACTCGCTGCCCTCGGTCGTGAGCGAAAAGTCGGCCCTGCCAAATAGCTTGGTGCCCAAGATTTGCTCCAGCTGTTTGACCCGATGGCTGACCGCACTGGAGGTGACGCACAGCTCTTCGGCCGCCTGCGTTACGCTGCGCAAGCGGGCTAAAGCTTCGAAGGTCAGCAGGCACTGAATCGGGGGTATACGCGTAGCACTCATGCCGGCATTGTCCCCCTTGTCGCAGGGGGTGCTCGGTACAATGGCCCCCTTTTTTGCCTAGGGGATTGCGCGTGTCTGACCGTTTCAAAGTGTGGCTGCAGTACCTGTTGCCCAAGCACGCCATCACCGCATTTGGCTGGCACGTCGCCACGGCCCGCGCCGGCAGCATCACTACCGGAATCATCCGTTGGTTTGTAGGCAAATACGGGGTGAATATGGCCGAGGCGGCCAATCCAGACATCACCAGCTACGCAAGCTTCAACGAGTTTTTCACCCGTGCATTGAAGCCTGGTGCGCGCCCGCTGGCCCAGGCCGATCTGGTGTGCCCGGTGGATGGCGCGATCAGCCAGTTTGGCCGTATCGAGCGCGACCAGATCTTCCAGGCCAAGGGCCATACTTTTTCAACCACCGCGCTGGTAGGCGGCGACGCGGCGTTGGGCGCGCAGTTCGAGAACGGCCACTTTGCCAATATCTACCTGAGCCCTAAGGACTACCACCGCATCCACATGCCCTGCGATGGGCGCCTGACGCGCATGGTTTACGTGCCGGGCGACCTGTTCTCGGTGAATCCGGTGACGGCGCAGGGCGTGCCTGGTCTGTTCGCGCGCAACGAGCGGGTGGTCTGCGTGTTTGACTCGGAGCGCGGTCCGTTTGTGCTGGTGTTGGTGGGGGCCGCCATCGTCGGCAGCATGGCGACTGTCTGGCAAGGTGTGATCAACCCGCCGCGTGGCCCGGTGCGCGAATGGCGCTATGACCAGCAGCAGATCGTCTTGAAGCAGGGCGAGGAGATGGGCCGCTTTCTGCTGGGCTCCACCGTGGTGATGTTGTTCCCCGAGGGCCCGCTGAACTTCAACCCCGCCTGGGCGCCCGCTAGCAGCGTACGCCTGGGCGAAGTGATGGCAAAGCGCTAGCACACCCCCAGGCTCCACACTGCGTGTTTCCGCCCACCCCCCTCGCATCGGTTTGTAATACCGATGAGACATGCAGGGGGCACCACCAGCGGCCTGGCAAAGCCAGTTCCGCGGTGGTTCTGGAACTAAACAGTTACTTGAAGATGACCGTCTTGTGGCCGTTGAGCAGCACGCGGTGCTCGCTGTGCCACTTGACGGCGCGGGCCAGCACTTGGCTCTCGGTATCCCGGCCCTGGGCGGTGAAGTGCTCTACCGTGCGGCTGTGGTCCACGCGGGCTACGTCCTGCTCAATGATCGGGCCTTCGTCCAGGTCCGCTGTCACATAGTGGGCGGTGGCACCGATCAGTTTCACGCCACGGTCATGCGCCTGGTAGTAGGGCTTGGCACCCTTGAAGCTGGGCAGAAAGCTGTGGTGGATGTTGATGGCCCGGCCACTCAGCTTCTGGCATAGGTCGTTGCTCAAAATCTGCATGTAGCGCGCCAGCACCACCAGTTCCGCGCCTTCGTTTTCGATGACTTCGTAGATGCGCGCCTCGGCCTGGGCCTTGGTCGCAGCGGTCACGGGGATGTGGTGGAAGGGCACGTTGTAGCTGGCGGCCAGTTGGTAGAAGTCGCGGTGGTTGCTGACGATGGCGCGGATGTCCAGCGGCAGCAGGCCGCTTTTCCAGCGGAACAGCAGGTCGTTCAGGCAATGGCCTTCCTTGCTGACCATCAGCACCGTGCGCACCGGCTCCGAGGTGTTGTGCAGGCTCCACTGCATTTTGAAACCTTCGGCGAAGCTGGTCAGCGCGCTGCGCAGTACGTCGGCGGGAATCTGGTCGCAGGCGAACTGCACTCGCATGAAGAACAGGCCGGTGTCGTGGTCGTTGTACTGGGCGGCTTCTTCGATGTTGCTGCCGCGCTCCAGCAGGAAACCCGAGACGGCGTGGACGATGCCAGGGCGGTCCGGGCAAGACAGGGTGAGGATGTAAGCAGTGGTCATTGTTGTACACCCCCAGGCTGCGCGCATTGCATGTCGCTGCGCCAACCCCCTTGCAGGGGGCGAATCCGACGGCCCGGCAAAGCCGGTTCCGTGGGTTCTTTGGCCTGGGGCCTTGTGTGTTTACGGTGGTTTGGCTTGAAGTGTAGAGCAGTAGTCTTTTGCCGGGATGCTGGGCGTCACCCAGGTCTGGTCGAAGGATGCTATGTTTTTGCTAGCTTCTTGCGCAGATTGCACCTGCAGCACAATAGATTTTGACGTGAAATTGTCCGGTAGGTGCTGCGGCACGCCCAGGCTGGGGTCGGCATGGCCGCTGCCGGTCAGTAGCAGCACGGTCTTGCCAGGCAGCGCCGCAGCCTGCAGGGTCTGCGCCATGGCCTGGTCGCGGGCTATCTGGATGCGCGTCATGGGGCCGATCTGGCTTTCAGGCAGCAGGCCGCAGTGGCCCAGGCGGATGGACTGCTGCTGGGCTTTGAGTGCGGGGCCGGGCAGTTGCATGTCCAAGCTGGCGTTGCCCATGGCCGTACGCATTTGCGCGCGCGGCAGATTGGCACCCAGTACCGGCACGCCGGCGTGGACTGCGGCCATCACCGCCGGGCCGTAGGCGGCCCAAGGCCAGCCAGCGTCGTCCCACTGGAGCGCGGTCTGTACTTGTTCCTGGGATGCGTCGCGGGGCAGGGCGCGGGTGTCGTGGCCTTGCTCGGCCATTTCCAGGGCCACGGCGGCTAGTTGGCCGCGTGTTGCCAGGGTTTCAATCACCTGGCGGTGGATCTGCTGGTGCTCGGTGGCGTCGTGCTGCTCGCCGAGCAGGATGGCGTCGGCCGGCAGCAGGGCCTGCACACGCTGGTCTACGCTGGGTACGCTGGCGCAGCCCCACAACAGGGCGGTGCAGCAAGCCAGCAGCGTGGCGGCGCTGAGCCGCACGCTCAGTGCACCAGTACCGGGTTTTGCGCCAGGCCGGCGTATTGCTCCAGCGTGTCTTCGACTTCTTCCTGGGTCGGCGTGTTCAGCTGCCAGGCCGAAATATGCTGCTGGAACAACTCGGCCCAGGACCCGTCCAGGTAGACCTCTTTACCCGAGCGTTTGTCGACGATTTCAAAGCCGTGGCGTTCCAGCGTGGGCGCGCGCGGCGGGTCGGCGGGCGCCAGCAGGGCGGCGTTGGCAGCGTCGGGCTGCATGTGGACCACCGCAAAGGATTCGGAGTCGTATAGCGTGTTCATGGTGGGTGTCCTTTTCTCAATCACTATGGGCTATATGGTCGCGATAGCGGGGAATTCAAGTTCTGTGCCACTTCTCGCTATCTCAGCTTAGGGCTTTTCGACCGCACGCAACTGCTGGTCGAGGAAATCTCCGTTCGGTTCCGTGATTTTCAGCCGCACTGGCAGGTAGGAAATGCTGGGGCCCAGCCACAGCTCGACCTTTTTGTCGAACTCCTTGAGTGGCTCGCGGGTGAGTTTCAGGGTGTCTATGCTGTCGTAGGGCACGTAGGCCTTGTCTGGCCCTTCGACATTGAACTTCCAGATGTCGGCGTCGCGCGGGCCCACGGTCTGCAGCGTGATGGTGCTGCCCGGCGGGTAGTGCGACGGGTCGGCGGCCAGCATGCCGCCGATCTGCAGCACCACGCTGAGCTGGTCCTGTGCGGCGGGCAGCAGGGGCACGTCGGGCGTATTGGCGCTGAAGGTGGCGCGGCCCTTGTCGTAGTCGAAATGGGCGGCGAGTTCGCTAGACCGTTTGTAAGAAAAGCGCTGGGGCGCTAGTCCGGCGGTCGTGATGCTGCCGCTGCTGGTATAGGTGAGCGAAAAAAGAAACAGCATCCTACCGGCTAGCCTGGCATCGTAATGCTGGCCGTCCTGCTGCCACAGCAATTCTCCACGGGCGTCGTAGTGCAGCTTTTTGGCCTGACCGCTGAGGTTGTAGAGCAGCCGCACCGGGTCGGCAAAGCGGAAGGCGGTGGCCTGGGTCACTGTAGGTGCTGGCGGTACGGGGGCGGACGCCACGGGCTCGGGCGCTGGCGCGGGTGGCGGAGGTACTGGGGTGGCTATGGGCTCGGATGCGGCAGGGGCAGCTGCTTCGGCGGCAGAGGCGGCGGGGTCGGGGAGCGGCGCTACCGGCGAGGCGTCGGCAACTGCCACGCTGTCCGCTGGTTCAGGGGCTGGTTCAGCGGCGCGTGGCGTTGGGCGCGGCTTGAGTGGTGCGGGCGGTTTGGCGATGGGCACCGGCGGTGCCGGTGGCGCAGGCACGGGCGCCGGAATGCTGCGCGTATTCAGGGCACGCACCGTCGTAGCGCCAGGTGCATTCACCTGCAGCACGGCGGGCAGCGTTTGTAGCACGGCCAGGTGGGCCAGCACCACGGCGGCGCCCAGCACCAGCAGGCCCCGCAGCGGGACGGAAGAGGTTGCGGCGGAAGCCTTCGTTAAACTCATTTGACTATGCAACGCTTCTCCATCCCCTCCCGGCGGACACCGCCATGAAATTAGCCACCTACCAAGACGGTTCGCGCGACGGCCAGCTGGTGGTGGTGTCGCGCGACCTGGCGACGGCCCATTATGCGACCGGCATCGCCAGCCGCCTGCAGCAGGTGCTGGACGACTGGGGCTTTATGAGCCCGCAGCTGCAAGACCTGTACGACGCGCTCAACCACGGCAGGGGCCGCCACAGCTTCCCGTTCGACGCGCGCCAGTGCATGGCACCTTTGCCGCGTGCCTACCAGTGGGCCGAGGCCCAGGCCTACCCCAGCTTGCTGCGCCCGCCCGAGTCCGATACCAGCCTGGTGATGGCCCCTGGCAGCGGCGACCATTTCCTGGGCGCCTGCGAGCCGCTGCGCTGCGGCTCTGAAGCCCTGGGCGTGGACTTCTGCGCAGGTCTGGCCGCCATCACCGCCGATGTCCCCCAAGGCGCCAGCCCCGAGCAGGCGCTGGACGGCGTGCGCCTGCTGCTGCTGGCCAATAGCGTGCGTCTGCGCAGCGTGGAGGCGGCGGAGCAGGCCAAGGGCGCGGGCTGGGTGCAGAGCGCGCCGGCCGTGGCCTTCAGCCCGGTGGCTATCACGCTGGACGAGCTGGGCGACACCTGGGACAAGGGCCGCGTGCACCTGCCTCTGCACACCAGCTGGAACGGCCGCAAGGTTGGCATGTGCGACGCGGGGCCTGAGATGCGGTTCCATTTCGGCCAGCTGGTGGCCCATGTGTGCAGCACCCGCGCCGTGCGTGCCGGTAGCATCATCGGCAGCGGCCCGGTGGCGAATGCTGGCGTGGCGCAGAAAGCGCAGATGCAGTGGCCCAAGGGCTACCACAGCATCGCGGAAAAGCGCGCCATGGAGGCCCAGGACCCGCTGAACGGTGGCACGCCCAGTACCGGCTATCTGCAGTACGGCGACACCGTACGCATCGAGATGATGGGCAAGGACGGCCACAGCCTGTTTGGCGCCATCGACCATGAACTGGCGCCCTGGTTGCGCTGAAGAATATTCAAAGGATATGTTGATGCGAAATTTAATCGCTAAGAAATCGTTGGCGGGCCTGTGCTCCGCCTTGTTGGCCGCGCTGCTGGTATCGGCATGCGCCTCGTCCATCCCCGAGCCGGTCTGGCCGGACCAGGAGGCACGGCTGCAAGACCTGGGCATCACGGCGCAGGTGCAGCCCAAGGTGCCACCGCCGGAAAAAGACCTGGTGCGCGACCGCTCGCACAACAGCACGGTGGTGGTGCAGATGCTGGTGGACGCCTCGGGCAGCGTGCTGCGTTCGCGGGTGTCGCAGTCCAGCGCAAACCCGCTGCTGGACCAGGCCGCGTTGGACGCTGTGCAGGGCCTGCGCCTGAACCCTTATTACAGCCAGGGTAAGGCCCAGGCGGTGACGGTCAGCGTGCCGTTCACCTTCCCGTTCTACGACCGGCCCCGTTAAGCTGATTGCTATGGTTTATGTAGCTGCTTGCGCAGGTATTATCTGCGCTACAGCCCGTTTTGGCACAAATACTCCATAGCGTCACACAGACTACACAGGGTTTTGTTGGAATCGCTGGCTGACCGCACCGACTGTGGCGCGGCGCTACCAGTGTGCCTCCACCATGCCAGCTTTCTACCGGGTCATTGCGGTGCAGTTTGTCTCCGCACTGGCCGACAACGCCTTGCTCATCGTGGCCATCGCCCGCATGCTGGAGCTGGCGGCCGAGGCCTGGACTGTGCCCCTGCTGAAGCTCAGCTTCACCCTGTGCTATGTGTTCCTGGCGCCGTTTGTCGGCGCGCTGGCCGACACCTGGCCCAAGGGCCGGGTCATGGTGGCGGCGAATCTTCTGAAGGCCCTGGCCGCCGCCCTGCTGGTGGCGGGCTCCGACCCGATGCTGGCTTTGGCCCTGGCCGGTCTGGGTGCCGCCGTCTACGCGCCCGCCAAATACGGACTGATCACCGAGATGCTGCCGGCTGACCAGTTGGTGCGGGCCAACGGCTATATCGAAGGCAGCACAGTCTGCGCGGCCCTGCTGGGCACAGTGCTGGGTGGCGCGCTGGTCAGCCCGCAGCTGCGCAATCTGCTGCCGCCCGAGCTCGCGGTGGCCGTGGGTGCCACGCCCACTTCGCTGCATGCCGGCATGCTGGGCCTGTTGCTGCTGTACCTGCTGGCCGCGCTGCTGAATGCCGGTGTGCCGGACAGCGGCGTGCGCTATGCCCGGCATTCCTTCCACGCGGTGTACCTGGTGCGCCGCTTCTTCCGTGAAAACCTGACGCTGTGGCGCGATCCGCTGGGTGGCGTGTCCATGGCGGTGACCACGCTGCTCTGGGGCATTGGCGCCACCTTGCAGCTGGTGGTGCTGCGCTGGGCCGAGTCCGCGCTGGGCCTGGCGCTGAGCCAGGCGGCTTATCTGCAGGGCGTGACGGCAGTGGGCGTGATCGCCGGGGCCACGCTGGCCAGCCAAATGTTGCGCCTGGAGCAAGCCACCCGCGTGCTGCCCCTGGGCATCGCCATGGGCCTGCTGGTGCCTTGCATGGTGGGCGTGCACTCCCTGGGCTGGGCGGCGGGCCTGTTGATGCTGGTGGGTGGGCTGGCAGGCTTCTTCGTGGTGCCCATGAATGCCCTGCTGCAGCACCGCGGACAGCAGCTGCTGACGGCCGGGCGCTCAATCGCCGTACAGGGTTTTAACGAGAACGCCGGCATCCTGCTGATGCTGTCGCTGTACGCGGCTGCCACCGCGCTGCGGCTGGAGCTGCACCAGCTGCTGTGGTGCTTTGGCCTGCTGGTGGCCAGCACCATGGCCTTGATCACGCTGCGCCACCACCGGGCGGGAGTGGCGAATGCTGCGGTGTCTTGAAACTGCCATAAAAGCATCATCAATCTGAAATTAGCAGTCCGTAGCCTCGGGCCTGTGAAAAACACCGAAGAGATCATCGTCGAATCGTTCGCTGCCCACCCGTCCAGTCTGCGGATTGCATTGGTGACAGAGACCTTCCCGCCCGAGGTCAACGGGGTCGCCATGACCCTGGGCCGCCTGGTGGAGGGGCTGTTGCAGCGTGGCCATGCGGTACAGATCGTGCGCCCGCGCCAGCCTGGCGCCGACGTCGGCAGTCCGCCGCGCGAGGGGCTGGACGAGGTGCTGTCGCCCGGCGTGCCGATTCCCAGCTACGGCAACTTCCGCTTCGGCCTGCCGTCCAAGAACCGGCTGGTCAAGCTGTGGCAGCAGATGCGGCCCGACGTGGTGCATGTGGCCACCGAAGGCCCGCTGGGCTGGTCGGCCGTGACAGCCGCGCGCAAGCTGCAGCTGCCGGTGACCAGCTCGTTCCACACCAATTTCCATAACTACTCCGGCCACTACGGCCTGGGTCTGTTGAAGACGCCCATAGACGCATATTTGCGCAAGCTACACAACCGCACCATGGCCACTTTAGTGCCCACGCCGGCCCTGGTGGCGGCGCTGCAGGCGCGCGGCTACCGCAATGTGTCGGTGCTATCGCGCGGCGTGGAGCTATCGCAGTTCAGCCCGGCCCGCCGCTCCAGCGCATTGCGCGCCAGCTGGGGCGTGGCCGAGGACGATCTGGTGGTGGTGCATGTGGGCCGCCTGGCCAAGGAAAAGAATGTGGGTTCGGTGATGCTGGCCTTTGCCGCCATCCAGGCCCGTGTACCCAATGCCAAGCTGGTGCTGGTGGGCGATGGCCCGCTGCGCAAGCTGCTGCAGGACAACTGCCCGCACGCCCATTTCGCCGGCCTGCGCCAGGGCGAAGACCTGGCTACCCATTACGCATCGGGCGACCTGTTCCTGTTCCCCAGCACCACCGAAACCTATGGCAATGTGGTGCCCGAGGCCCTGGCCAGCGGCGTGCCGGTGCTGGCCTACGACTATGCGGCGGCAGCCAATGTGGTGCGGCCTGGCCACAACGGCACGCTGGTGCCCCTGGGCGAAGAAATGCAGTTTGTACAGGCTGCCGTGGCCATGGCCAGCGACCGGCCCGCCTTGCAGGCCATGCGCCAGCAGGCGGCGGCCAGCGTGGCCCACCTGGGCTGGGCTGCGGTGTACGACAGCTTTGTGGGCACCTTGCGCACCGTGGTGCAGTGCCACGGAGGCCATTTCAGCCTGGCGCCGCACCTCCTGCCTAGCGCCACCAGCGCAACTAGCGTTCCCAGCGCATAAGGGCTTGGCCCATGCGGACCGCCGAGCCTTCGCGCAGACCTTCGCACAGCGTGAAGCCCTTGGGCGCTAGCACGATGATGGTGGAGCCGTGCTGAAACCAGCCCATCTCCTGCCCCTTGCGGAAGCTGGCGTTGCAGGGCAGGGTGGTCGGGCCCTTGTACTTCAGGTGCAGCAGCACATCCAGAAAATGCAGGCGGATGCTGGCCACCAGAATGGCAGCCACCGGCACCAGCGCAATCGGCTGGCCCTGGGCCGGGCCGTCGCCGGTGATGCGGGTCTTGATAAAGGCGCGCTCGTTCTTGCAGAACAGTTTCTCAACCCGCTTCAAGGCGATCGGATTCACGTTCCATGTGTCGCCGGAAAAGTAGGTCACTTTCTCCACCGTGCAGTCCTGCGGCGCGTGGAAGCGGTGGTACATGCTGGACGTGAGCCTCAGCGTAACGAAGTAGCCATCGCGCCATTCGCCGCTGTGCGCTTCATCGCCCAGCAGGTCTTCCAGCATGTACGGAAAGCTCTTGGCCTGGAACACCTGCGTGCCCTGGATGGGGCCGCTGGCGCCCACGATGCCGTCGCTGGGGCTGCTCATGACCGCAGGGTCCATGGCCAGCGGGCGCAAGCCGTCTTTCAGCTCGCGGGTAAAGCAGTCGTGCATGCTTTTGAACTGCGTTTTCTTCGCCTCCGACAGGTCCAGGTCGGAGAAGAACTTCCACACCGCGATGGATGCGTCGCGCACCAGCGGCTGCTCAATCTGGCTGAACCAACCCATGGCCTGGGTCAGCCAGCGCCGGGGCAGGCGGTTGGTCAGCAAAAAGTTCAGGTCCTCGTGCTTCAGCAGTTGCTGGATGTGCTGGCGTATCTGCATGGTCAATCTCTTTTGAAAGGAAAAATGTTGTGAATGAAACTCTGGCTCTGTACGCCGCCGCAGGCGGTGCCCTGCTGTACGGTGCGGCACGCGTGAAGACCCGGCTGGAGCTGTCGCTGGCCAAGCACGGCTCGCTCACCGGCCACCCGCGCATGGCGCGCCGCATGGCGGCCCAACTGCCCAGCTACCGCTACGACGAAACGCAAGCCTTTGGCCTGGACGGCGCACCGCCCGAAGTGGTGGGCCTGCGCAAGACCGCGCTGGCCCGGCTGGCCGCACAGTTCGGCGAGCGCTATGCCAAAAGCCTGGCGCTGACGCGTGCGGCCGAGGGCGATATTTCGGACATGCAATTCATAGCTGCCTACAAGCTGCCCTACCAGTTCCGCGAGCTGTTCGGCAAGGCGCTGAAGACCGGCTCTTTTGTGCAGTCCACCAGCGGCGTGACGCTGACCGATATGGACGGCAATGTGTTCTACGACCTGACCGGGTCCTACGGCGTGAACCTGTTCGGCAACGACTACTACAAGGACAGCATTGCCCAAGGCAGTGCCCTGGTGGCAGAGCTGGGCCCGGTACTGGGCTCCTACCACCCGGTGGTGGCCGACAACGCGCAGCGGCTTAAGGCCATCTCCGGTATGGACGAGGTGAGTTTCCACATGTCCGGCACCGAGGCGGTGATGCAGGCCGTGCGACTGGCGCGCTACCACACGGGCCGCACGCACCTGCTGCGCTTTTGCGGCGCGTACCACGGCTGGTGGGGCGATGTGCAGCCTGGCATCGGCAACCCCATGACCGAGCGCGATACCTACACCCTGAAGGACATGGGCGAGGCGACCTTGAGCGTGCTGCGCAAGCGCAAGGATATTGCCTGCGTGCTGGTGAACCCGCTGCAAGCCCTGCACCCGAATATCGGCGCGCCCGGCGACTCGTCGCTGCTCGACAGCTCGCGCCAAGCGCATTACGACCGCGCGGCCTACACCCGCTGGCTGCAGCGGTTGCGCGAGATCTGCACCGAGAAAAACATTGCCCTGATCTTCGACGAAGTGTTTGTCGGCTTCCGCCTGGCACCCGGCGGCGCGCAGCAGTACTTTGGCGTGCAGGCCGATATGGTCACCTACGGCAAGACCCTGGGCGGCGGCCTGCCGGTGGGCGTGGTCTGCGGCAAGCATGCGTGGATGAAGCGCTTTCGTGATGAGGCTCCGGCCGACATCTGCTTCGCGCGCGGCACCTTCAACGCCCATCCCTATGTGATGGGCGCGATGAACGTGTTTTTGCAAAGCCTGGACACAGCGCCGATCCAGGCGCTGTACGCCGGGCAGGACGCACGCTGGGACCAGCGTGCTGCCCTGCTGAACCAGCGCCTGCAGGCCGCCGGCCTGCCGGTGCAGGTGGCGAATATGTCGTCCATCTGGACCGTGCTCTATACCCAGCCGGCCTGCTACAACTTTTTGCTTCAACATTATTTGCGGCTGGAAGGCTTGGCTTTGAGCTGGGTGGGCACGGGGCGTTTCATCTTCAGCCTGAACTACAGCGACGCCGACTTTGAAGCCGTGGCCCAGCGCTTTGTGCGCGCCGCCCAGGCCATGCAGGCCGACGGCTGGTGGTGGCATAACCCGGAGCTGACCAACAAGTCCATCAAGCGCCGGGTGTTGCGGGAAATGTTGGCGAAGAAGTTTTGAACGGGACTGTGCCCCTGCTGCGAAGCCGGGGCACAGCTTTGTTTTAGGCGTGGTGGGCTTGGCGTGGCTCGATCAACTCGCCACGCATCAAGGCCAGAGGGGCCTTGTAGTACAGCGTGATGTCGTGGAAGGGGTCGGTCAGGATCTTGGTCATCCACACCAGGCCGGCCTCTACGTCCTTGATGAAGAACAGGTGCACGGTGCGGAACACCAGGCCGCCCACGCCGACCGCCAGCCACACCATGCCGGTGTTGCGTGCAAAGCTTTCCCAGCCGGTGTGCGGGTCCAGCAGGCCGAACAGGCTGGGCTGCCACACCAGCAGCAGTGGCGACGCGACCCAGATGGCCATCAGCACCACCTTGCGGCGCAGGTTGTAGCCCACCTTGATGTCTTCCTTGTGCTCGTGCGTGGCTTGGTTCACCACGTCATAGCCCTTGGGTTCGAAGAAGAAGTGGCCGGCCTGGCGGCTGGTCATGGACACCAGCCAGGCCAGCAGCGCGGCCAGGGCCGGGTCCTTGAACAGTAGGGCGTAGGCGCAGACGAAGCTGACCGCGCTGACCAGATGCAGCGACTGGTTGATGCGGCTGTGGTGGTAGTAGCGGTGGTCGTCCCAGCGCTGGATCTTGAGTTGCTCGAAAAAATCAGACATGGTGGCTCCTTATGTGGGCGGTAAAAAATCGGGGTGACGAAACAGTGACAGGCGCTGTGACAGGCGGGTGAATTTGCTGGCGGACGCAGGTGGGTGTGGTGCTGTGCATGGCGCGTATCCGGCGTGATGAAGCGCTGCTTGCCTTAGCGCACCACTTCGGCGGGCTGGCTGGCCACGGCGGCTGCGGCCTTAGGGCGCGGCGCGGCGATGGCAGCGCTGGGCGTGGCCTCCACCGGGTCCTGCCAATGCAGCACTTCCAGGCGCCCGTCCATGTGCTCCACCAGGGCGGTGCGGCTCTCTACCCAGTCGCCGTCGTTGCAGTACAGCGTGCCGTTGATGGTGCGCATCTCGGCGCGGTGGATATGGCCGCAGACCACGCCGTGGTGGCCGCGCTTGCGGGCCTCGGCGGCTACGGCGTCTTCAAAGTCGGTGACGTAGTTCAGCGCGGTCTTTACCTTGCCCTTCAGGTACGACGATAGCGACCAATAGGGCAGGCCCATGCGCGCGCGAAAGCTGTTCAGGTGGCGGTTCAGCTTCAGCGTCAGCTCGTACAGGTTGTCGCCCAGATAGGCCAGCCATTTGGCGTACTGCACCACGGCGTCGAAGTGGTCGCCGTGCACCACCCACAGCTTGCGGCCATCGGTGGTGACGTGCACCGCGTCCTGCACCACCTCGATGCCGCCGAAGTGGTGGCCTACGAAGCCGCGTGCGAACTCATCGTGGTTGCCGGGCACAAAGATCACGCGGCAGCCTTTGCGGGCGCGGCGCAGCAGCTTTTGCACCACGTCGTTGTGGGCCTGCGGCCAGTACCAGCGCCGGCGCAGCTGCCAACCGTCGATGATGTCGCCCACCAGGTACAGGTAGTCGCTGGGGTGCGCTTTCAAAAAGCGCAACAGCGGCTCGGCCTGGCAGCCGGGTGTACCCAGGTGCAGGTCCGAGATGAAGATGCAGCGGTAGCGCTGGCCATGGCCGATGTCGTCGTCATGGTCGTGCTCTGTGCTCCCGGGCTTGGGCTGCAGGGCCGCCAGCCAGGGCGCCGTGCCTGCACGGCCTGCGTCAAACTGCTGCAGCATCGGCGCTCCTGCGGCACAGGATGGGCGTCAAATCGGGCATGGCGGCTCCTTGTCAAAGCGATGTCCCGCCAGTGTGTCGCGCTGATGTGACGGCTCCACGGCATTGCTGTGTCATTTGCATGACACGGCAACGCCGTGCGCTTACGCGGTGCGCGTGATGGTCAGCCGCACGCTGCCGTGGTTGTTGCCATACAGGCTCCATACGTCGTTGGCAAAGCAGAACAGGTAGCCGGGGTTTTGCACCTGGAAGGCGTTGTGTTCATGCGCGGGCAAGTCCAGGTACTCGTGCGGGCTGGGGCTGCCGTCGTTGGGCACGATGGCGTCCACGCCGGAGTCGTTGGCGATGGCGCCCACCAGCGTGAACCAGCCGTAGCTCTCCACCCGTTTGCTCAGCCAGAAATCGGTGGACGGATTCTTGCTGGCCTTCTTCACCAGGTCTTCTATGTGGCCCAGGGCCGAGCCGCCCAGGCGGATGATGTCGCCAGCTGTGAAGTTGCCGTCTTCGGTGCCACGCCAGTCGCAAGCGTCGTTGGCATCCAGCCATTCCCCAGTGGCACTGAAGCGGTATTTTTCGCCCGCCGCCAGGTACACGCCGCTGGCGTTCCACTGGGTGTCGGCGTGCACGTCCAGCGTGTGGCTTTGGCCGGGTGCTAGCCGGGTGGTGGGGTGGTAGGCGGGGTAGGCGATGGGCGACGCAGCCTGGCGCGCCAGCACGCTGGGGTGGAACAGCGCCTGGTTGGCTGGCACCATCGCCTCCAGTTTGCGTGGGCGCGAGCGCAGCTTGGCAAATGCACCTTTGTAGGAGTTGTGCAGCACGCCCAGTGGGTTGGGTTTGAGTATGTCTTGCACCCCGGGGCGGAAGGTAATGCCGGCGGCCTGGGCCTCTTGCATCATCCATTGCAGTGCGCTGTCGGAGAGATCTGTGTTGGCATAGCCGCCGCCCACATTGCAGTGCACGCCGGGAAACCACAACTCCTTTGCGTCCGGGTGCTCGCTGGCATTGGCCCAGCGCGTGACGGTGAAGCTGGCGCGAATTTCGTCGATGGCCATGGCATGGCGTGCGGTGCGCACATGGGCGCCCAGCCGGGTATCGTGGAAGCGCCATTTTTCGGCGTTGTCAAACAGGTTCAGTAGCTCCAGGTCGTCTGGTACGCCTAAAGCGCCCACCGTGTCCCACACGCCGATGAAGCGTATTGGCGTGGCGTCCAGGCCGTGGAAGAAGTTCCAGCCAGCGGCCCAGCGGCGGTCGTCCAGTGTGCGTTTTTCGTACTGCTGGTAGGCCGCGTAGGCCGCGTCCACGCGGGCCCAGGCGTCCTTGGGCGGCAGGTTGCGCAGGTCCAGCAGGCCTCGGCCCAGCAGACCGCCCAGGCTGCGTGCGGTGAAGGCACCCCGGCTGAAGCCGAAGATGTAGATCTCGTCGCCCGGTTCGTACTGCGTGGCCAGCCAGTGGTAGGCGCTGCAGATGTGCTTGCTGATGCCCGCGCCCACGGCGCCGCCGGCGGCCGTCTCCAGCAGATGGGTCTTGGCGCCCACGCCGGGGTGGTAGTAGGAGACTTGTTCCACCCCGTCGCTGCTGTGCAATGCCAGGGCGTTGTGCAGCTTGACCACATTGGTCGGTGCAAGCACACCGTTGTCTTCCTGGTCGGGGGCGTTCCAGGTACCGTCGTTGGAAATGATGAGTCGCTTCATAGTGCTGCGGTGGTGGTGCGGGCGGGGCCGCAGGTTGGGCGTGAAAGAAGGCCATTCTTATTCTGTGCAGGCTTTCGGCAAATAGCAATCTGCGTCGGCACGCGCTGCGGCGCGGTAGATAATTGCCACATGTTCTTCCTGCGCCACACACACGCCATTGCCCGCTGGGCGCTGCTGTGCTTTGTGTTGTCGCTGGGTGTGGCGATCGCCGCGCCGCTGGTCAACCACCAGTCGCTGGAGCTGGTCTGCTCCAGCGTGGGTAGTGTCAAGCTGCTGGTCAAGTCGGCCGACGGCAGCAGCCAGGTGGTAAGCCAGATGGGCGACTGCCCGCTGTGCATCACCGGTGGTGGCCTGCCACCGCCCGAGGTGCAGCTGCGTGTGGCGCCCGCCCAGCCGCTGGCCTATGCGCTGCGCAGCATCCCCGCCGCGCGCCTGGCCTGGCTGACCGCTGCGCCCCTGCCCGCACGCGGGCCCCCGACCTTCCTCTGACTATCAAATGTGTAGCTGCCAGCGCAGGTTGTATCTGCGCTGGAGGCTTGTTTCGTCTTGATCCAGAGGTTGTTCCATGTCTTTTTCTTTTGCTATTAAATTCGTAGCTGCTTGCGCAGTATCCGTGTGCGCCAGCAGCACTTTTGCCCATATTGTTCTGGCCGAGCCCGCCGCCTTGGGCAACACCGGCTACAACGCGGCCCTGCGCGTGGGCCACGGCTGCAACGGCACTGCCACCACGGCCATCCGCGTCACCGTGCCGGCTGGCTTCCAGGGCGCCAAGCCCATGCCCAAGGCGGGCTGGGTGTTGTCCACCGTGGTCGGCAAGCTGGACAAGCCGTTGGATGACCACGGCAAGCAGATCACCGAAGGTGTGACCAGCATCACCTGGACCGCATCCCCCGGCAACGCGCTGCCCGATGCCTACTTCGACGAATTCGTGCTGCGCGGCAGCCTGCCGGCTACCGGTGGTGAGGGTGGTGCGATGTGGTTCAAAGTGCTGCAAACCTGCGAACAAGGCAGCACCGACTGGGCCGAGATTCCGGCCCCCGGCAAATCTGCGCATGACCTGAAATCGCCCGCTGCCAAGCTGGAAATCATCCCCTCCGACCACGTCGGCGGCCACCAACATTGAGGCTTTGATTACTATGAAATTTATAGCTATTGCCGCAGCTATTCTCTGCGCTAGCGGGCTTTTTTATCAAAATGCGTATGCCCAAAACGTAGTGGTCAAGGACGCCTGGGTCCGCACCAGCGTACAGGGTCAAAAGGCCTCTGGCGCCTTTATGACCCTGACCGCCAAGGAAAACACCAAGCTGGTGGCCGTGTCCACCCCCGTGGCCGGCCTGGCCGAGGTGCACGAGATGAAGATGGACGGCGACGTGATGCGCATGCGCGCGGTGCAGGGTGGCCTGGACTTGCCCGCTGGCAAGCCCGTGGCACTGAGCCCCGGCGGGTTCCACGTCATGCTGATGGACCTGAAAGCAGCCCTGCCCAAGGACAGCACCATCCCGCTGACGCTGACCTTCAAGGACGCCAAGGGTGTGGAAAGCAAGCTGGACCTGAAGCTGCCCGTCGCCACGGTAGCCCCTGGGGCCAGCAGCGCAGGTGCCGGGCACGGCGCGCACGCGGACCACGTCCACTAAGGCGCGTCGGTCTTTCCGGCCCCTATTCAGCCCCCGGTTGCCGGGGCTGCTGCAGGGCTGACGCCCTGTCGATCTGAATGTCCCGCGCCGACAGGCGCATCTGTAGCTGTATGCACCCCATTTTGGGGTCGCATGGGGCTGCGCAATCTATTTTCAAACTATGACTTCCGCGACTGCAACGGCGCCTGCGCGCGCCACGGGTACGTCCCGTTTTTATGCCACGGCCTGGCGTTGGCACTTCTACACCGGTCTGTTCGTTGTGCCCTTTTTGGTGGTGCTGGCGGTGACCGGCCTGGTGATGGTGTACTTCACCGGCTTTCAAACCCGGCTGGGCCCGACGGTGTATGTCGCGCCCCAGGGCCAGACACAGCCCGTGACGGCCCAGTTCAAGCCCGTACTGACGCAGCTCCCCGCCGCCCAGCTGCGCGAGTACATCGCCCCCAAGGCGCCCGACCTTGCCAGCTGGTTCCTGATGGCGCACGACGGTGTCACCGATGCGGTGGCCGTGAACCCCTACACGGCCGAGGTGCTCAAGGTGGTGAACAAGGACAGCACCGTATTTGCCTGGGCCCGGCAGATCCACGCCAAGCTGCTGCTGGGCGCGGTCGGCGGCTACCTGATGGAAGTGGCCGCAGGTTTGGGCATTGTGATGGTCATCACCGGCCTTTATTTGTTTTGGCCGCGCCAGTTGAACCAGTGGTCCGAAGTGCTGCTGCCCGATTGGCGGGCCACTGGCCGCAAGTGGTGGAAGTCTTTGCACTCCAGCCTGGGCATTTGGTTGGGCGTGGTGTTGTTCCTATTCCTGCTCAGCGGCATGTCGTGGACCAGCGTATGGGGTGCGAAGTATGTGCAACCCTGGAGCACATTCCCGGCCAGCAAGTGGGACGCCGTGCCGACATCGGACGCCACCCATGCTGCGCTCGACAGTGGTGGCATACGCGGTGCGCCCTGGGGGCTGGAGCAAACGCCGCTGCCGGTATCCGGCTCGCAGCTCGGCACGCCGGGCATCCTGGCCGGTGAAGCCGTCAACCTGGATGGCGTGGCCGCGCTGGCCCAGCGCCTGGGGTTCACCGGGCAGTACCACATCAACGTACCGCAGGACGCCACGGGCGTGTACTCCATCTCGGCCGACACCATGAACGGCGATATGGGCAATCCCTTCCAAGACCGCTTTGTGCACGTAGACCGTTACACCGGTCGCATCCTGGCCGAGGCAGCCTATGCCGACTATTCGCCCATGGCCAAGGCCATGGCGGTGGGCATTGCCTTGCACCAGGGCGACGTGGGGCTGTGGAGCGCCTGCGCCAATGTGCTGTTTTGCCTGGCCGTGGTGCTGCTGTGCGTCAGCGGCGTGGTGATGTGGTGGCTGCGGCGCCCCAAGGGCAGCGGCCGTTTGGCGGCACCCAGCGTGCCCGCCCAGGCCCCGCTGTGGAAGGGCGGCGCAGTGGTGATGCTGCTGACCGCGCTGGCATTCCCCTTGGCCGGTGGCGTACTGCTGGCGGTGCTGCTGCTGGACTGGCTGCTGATCTCGCGCTTTTCAGCGCTGAGAACCGTACTGTCTTGATGCCATGCACCTGGCGACAGTTCAAACATTCCACGGAAGCAATCACGTTGGTGCTCTTTCTGCGCCGAGAAGGTCATCGCTTTAATCGATAGATGCCAAATGCCAAATGCCCCGCCTAAAATGCCGTCGTTGGTGCTCGCGGCGTGGTTCACATGCCGCAGTTCAACGGGAAGCAGGAGTGTGATGGGGCAACAACCCATCGCGCCACCTGCGCTGCCCCCGCAACGGTCAATTGGATGGATGGAGCTGTGTCTCCATTCCGCTTTCATCAACCAGCCACTGAGCGCCCTGAACAAGCGCTTGGGAAGGCGATGGAAGTTGTGCCATCAGCCCGGATACCGGCCAACAAGGTGCGTTGCATGGATGTGCGGCGTTGACGTTCATGCCCTGGCGGGGAAGCCAGGGAGAACTCTTATCGGGTCCTTGATTCCATGAAAACTCTTTCATTGACCATCTCTGGATGGCGAAACCACGTCTGGGTGCAACGCATGTACCTTTCAAACCGCGCACCATTCTTTCAACCTGCGTTACCACTTGAGGAAATACACCATGCACATTGAACCCGGACTTGTTGACGGCAGCAAAATCATTCTGAGCTACGCGACTGCGCTGGCGGCCCTTGGCTACAGCGCCAAACTCGCGGTAGATGCTGTGAAGAAGGATGGCATGCTGGCCTTGCTGCTGCGCTCTGCCATCACCACCGCCCTGGTGTTCAGCTTTTTTGAACTACTGCCGCACCATCCCGTGGGTGTGTCCGAGGTGCACCTGATTCTGGGCACGACCCTGATGCTGATTTTTGGTGTGGCACCCGCGGCCATCGGCTTGGCAGCGGGTTTGTTGGTCCAGGGCCTGTTTTTCGAATGGCAAGACGTGCCCCAGTACGGAATGAACGTCACGACCTTGCTTGTGCCCCTGTTTGCCACTTCTGCGCTGGCGCGCCGCATCATCCCGGACACCGTGGCCTATGTGGACATTGGCTACCAGCAGGCGTTCAAGCTGTCGGTGGCATACCAAGGTGGCATCGTGGTCTGGGTTGGCTTCTGGGCTTTGTATGGCCGAGGCGTCGGAGCTGAAAACCTGGGCCAGATCGCCAGCTTTGGCGCTGCCTATATGACGGTCGTGCTGGTAGAGCCTCTGGTAGACCTGGGCGTGCTGGCTGCTGCCAAGGCCTGGCGCCGACTGCAAGGCACAGCCTTGGTCGAGCAGCGTTTGTACAGCGCCGTGTGAGGTTTGTCTCTGGTGGACTAGCCATCTCTTCTGGTGTTGGTTGGGGTAAGCTGTGTAGGCAACACCCAAGGAGACACCATGAGCGATACATCCGCCTTTGATTTCAGCAAATTCGTGCCCGGTTTTGACTTCCTGAAGAACCTGGGCAAGGGGGCGGCTGGCGCTGCCCCGGCGTCGCCACTCGGCGGTTGGGTGGCGCCCACCATCAATGTGGAAGAGCTGGAAAAGCGCATCACCGAGCTGAAGGCGGTGCAGTTCTGGCTGGACCAGAATGCGGTGGCGCTGAAAGCCACCATCCAGGCGCTGGAGGTGCAGAAAATGACCCTGGCCACACTCAAGGGCATGAACTTCAGCATGGCCGACCTGGCGGATGCCTTCAAGCTCAAACCCACCCCCGCGCCCGAGGCAGCACCCGAGCCTGAACCGGAACCCACGCCTCCACCCCAGGCCGCCGCACCTGAGCCCCAAGCCGAGCCCGCAGCCCCGCTGCCCGGCGTGGTGGACCCACTGAAATGGTGGGGCTCGCTGACCGAACAGTTCCAGCACATTGCCGGCGCTGCGTTGAAAGATGCTGGCACCCAGGCCGCGCTGGAAAAGAGCAAGGACCTGGCCAGCAACTTTGCGGCGGAGGCGCTGAAAAGCGTGGGCGAGTTCGCCAAGGCCGCCACCCCCAAGGCCAAGCCCGCTGCCGAACCCCAAGCTGCCCCGGCCAAGGCCGCAGCCAATAAGACGCCCGCCAAAAAAGCCCCTGCTAAAAAAGCTGTTCCCAAAAAGCGCGTAATCTGAGGCTTTATTTTTTCGGACGCTAGGCCCATGCCTGCCCTCAAACTTTTCCCCCATGGCCATGCCACGCACCCCCAGTGGCGCATGGCAGCCGGCCTGGTGCTGGCCCAGCTGCGTGCGCAGATGGCGCTGCCGGATTACGCCAACGCGCCCAGCCTGGGCCTGCTCTACATCACCGACCATTACGCTGGCGATGCGCAGGACATCCTGGACCACCTGAGCGGCGAGCTGCCCGAGGTGACCGACTGGTCAGGCACCGTCGGCATAGGCATTGCCGCCAACAATGTCGAGTACTTTGACGAGCCCGCGCTCAGCGTCATGCTGTGCGACCTGCCGGCCGACCAGTACCGCGTGTTCTCCGGCGTGGCGCCGCTGGGTCTGGGCTTTGAGGCGCATACCGCCCTGGTCCACGCCGACGCGAACACCCACGACCTGACCGAGCTGGTGGCCGAGATGGCCCAGCGCACCGAGACTGGCTACCTGTTCGGCGGCCTGGCCTCCAGCCGCACCCGCTCGGTACAGTTTGCCGTGGGTGGCAACGGCAATATCAAAGGCCATGGCGCGGCTGGTGGCGTGTTCAGCGGCGGTCTTAGCGGCGTGGCCTTTGCCGATGGCGTGCACCTGGTGTCGCGCATCACCCAGGGCTGCCAGCCCATCAGCGCCAACCGCACGGTCACGGCCTCGGACGGCAACCTGGTGTTGGAACTGGACGGCCAGCCCGCGCTGACCGTGCTGCTGCACGACCTGGGCGTGAACCTGGCCCAGCCGCAAGAGGCCTTGGCCAAGGTGCGCAACACCCTGGTCGGGCTGACGCGCTCGCCCGCCGGCGATGCCATGCTGCGCACCGCGCATTTCGGCAGCGACGTGGTGGTGCGCCACATCATCGGCCTGGACCCCGCGCGCGAAGGCATTGCCATTGCCGACACGGTCGAGGTCGGCACCCGGTTGGCCTTTTGCCAGCGCAATATGCAGGCCGCGCGCTCCGACCTGGTGCGCATCTGCGCCGAAATCCGTGAAGAGCTGGAGCCCGAGGAGCTGTCGGTAGAGATCGCCGCCGCGCTCGCCGTCCCCGAGGCCGAATCCGCCCCACACCCGGCACGGCGCATTGCCGGGGCTGTGTACGTCAGCTGCACCGGCCGTGGCGGCAACCATTTCGGCGGCCCCAGCGCCGAGCTGCAGATCGTGCGCCGCGCGCTGGGCGATGTGCCCCTGGTGGGCTTCTTCGCCGCCGGCGAAATCGCCCGGCAGAATTTGTATGGGTATACGGGCGTGTTGACGGTATTTACGGACAGCGTTTCGGCCTAGGCAACTCGTTCGCCCTGAGCTTGTCGAAGGGCCCTTCGACAAGCTCAGGGCGAACGGTTGATGGGCTTTGAACCGCAGCGTTTCAGCGCCTCAATGCGGTAAACGCCGCAAACTCCCAACGCCGCATGCCCAGCAGCAGGGTGTAGCCCTCCAGCGCGGCTTCGGGCAGCTTCTGGTCGGCCAGGTGCTGTTGCGCAAAGTCCTGCGCCACGCGCTGCAGCCGCTCCAGAAACAGCGGCGCCAGGCTGCGGCTGACGCTGCCGTGCACCAGCAGCAGGCCCTCGCCGGGGCCGTCAAAACCGCCGTTGTAGTAGTCCAGCAGCACGTCCTCGCGGAAGAACTGCATCACCGGCCCGTGCGGCAGCCAGCGAAAGGTCTTGGCCAGCTTCAGGCGGTAGCGGTTCAGCGGGCGCAGCTCGATGATGCCGACGCGGTCCAGCTGGGCCAGGCAGCGTATGCACTCGGCCTCGCTCAGGCGGTAGCTGGCCACGATCTGCTCCAGCGTCCACTGGCTCAACACGCAGATCGCCACCAGCAGTAGCTTCTTGTCGGCCACCACGGCGCGCTCCTGCTCCTGCGTCAGCCCGGCCAGCAGCGGCTGGGCATCGGCCACGCGGCGGGCCAGCTCGGCAAAGTCCAGTTTCAGCGCACGGCAGATGGCGTCCACACGCGACAGCGGCATGTCGCCCTTGGCCAGCATGCGCTTCACACTGGACTCGGCCACGCCCAGCTGCACGGCCAGGTCGGCATAGGTCATGTGCGCGGCTTTGAGTTCCTTCTTCAGGGCGGTAACGAGGTCGGCGGTGGTGCTCATAGGTATCGATTATTGATACCTTTTGGGGCGCTGGGTCAGTCCAGTTCGAAATGCTGCCGCCGCCGTGGTAGGCGTGTCACATACTGACGCCACCATCAAGGCACACGCAATTTGGCAAGTGCCATGGTGCTTGCGCTGGTCTTGAAGTAGCTATATTTTTAATAGCTTTACCCGCACATAGAATGTGCGTCACAGCCATATTGGGTTTATAAAAATGACGACACAGACAGCCGATGTTCCTGCCGATCAAGCACCCGTTCAAGCGCACCCGAACCAGTTCGCCCTGTTGAAGCAGCGCCGCTTCGCGCCGTTCTTCTGGACCCAGTTTTCCGGCGCGGCGAACGACAACCTGTTCAAGTTCTCGTTCACGGTGATGGTGACCTACCAGCTCAGCGTCAGCTGGCTGCCGCCGGCCATGGCCGGGCTCGTGATTGGGGCGTTGTTCATCCTGCCGTTTTTGCTGTTCTCGGCCACCAGCGGCCAGCTGACCGACAAGTTCCCCAAGACGGCCATGATCCGCGCGGTGAAGAACCTGGAGATCGCCATCATGCTGTTGGCGGCCTATGGCTTCTTCACCAGCAATGTGGCGGTGCAGGTGCCGGTGCTGCTGTCTTGCGTGTTTTTGATGGGCCTGCATTCCACGCTGTTCGGGCCGGTGAAGTTTGCCTATCTGCCGCAGGTGCTGAATGATGCCGAGCTGACCGGCGGCAACGGCATGGTCGAGATGGGCACCTTCGTGGCCATCTTGCTGGGCGACATCGTCGGCGGCCTGCTGGTGGCCGTGCCCGAGGTGGGCCACACGGCGGTGGCCATTGGCTGCGTGGGTCTGGCGCTGGTGGGGCGTTGCGTGGCGCAGGCGATTCCGCAGCTGCCAGCCACCGACCCGGGCCTGAAGATCAACTGGAACCCGTTCACCGAAACCTGCCGCAACCTGCAGCTGGCGCACGGCAATCTGGTGGTGTTCCGCTCGCTGCTGGGCATCAGCTGGATGTGGTTCTTTGGCGCGGTGTTCTTGAGCCAGTTCCCCAGCTTTGCCAAGGAAGTGCTGCACGGCGACGAGCAGGTAGCCACGCTGCTGCTGGTGGTGTTCTCTATCGGTATCGGCACCGGCTCGCTGCTGTGCGAGGTGCTGAGCCGCCGCCATGTGGAGATCGGCCTGGTGCCGCTGGGTGCCATCGGCATGAGCGTGTTTGCGGTGGACCTGTACTTTGCATCGCGTGGCCTGCCCGATACGGGTGTGATGGGCCTGGGTGCCTTCGTGGCGCAGGCCGCGCATTGGCGGGTGATGGCCGACCTGGCGCTGCTGAGCCTGTTTGCCGGCTTGTACAGCGTGCCCATGTATGCGCTGATCCAGCTGCGCAGCCAGCCCACGCACCGGGCGCGCATCATCGCCGCGAACAACATCTTGAACGCGCTGTTCATGATTGCCAGCTCGGTGCTGGCCGGCGCGCTGCTGGGCGCGGGCTGCACCATTCCGCAGATATTCCTGTTCACCGGCTTGGCGAATGCGGTGGTGGCTGCCTACATCTTCCTGGTGGTGCCCGAGTACCTGCTGCGCTTTGTGGCCTGGCTGCTGTCGCACTGCGTATACCGCTTCAAGGTGCAGGGCGACGAGCACATCCCGGTGCACGGCGCGGCCATTCTGGCCTGCAACCACGTGAGCTTTGTCGACGCGGTGTTGCTGATGGCGGCCAGCCCGCGCCCCATCACCTTCT
This sequence comes from Rhodoferax sp. SPJ21, assembly GCF_058216335.1. NCBI lineage: Bacteria > Pseudomonadati > Pseudomonadota > Betaproteobacteria > Burkholderiales > Comamonadaceae > Rhodoferax > Rhodoferax sp. SPJ21. The sequence goes on along the minus strand of NZ_JBYZMO010000002.1, from coordinate 129,468 downwards.
TGATGGACCACCGCATCTTCCAGGTGCCGGTGCTGGGCTGGCTGTTCCGCCTGGCCAAGGCCATCCCCATCGCCCCGCGTGCCGAAGACCCACAGGCCTACGAGGCCGCCTTTGCCGCCGCCGCCAAGGTGCTGGCCGATGGCGATCTGCTGGGCATCTTCCCCGAAGGCGGGCTGACCAAGGACGGCCAGCTGCAGGAGTTCAAGGGCGGCATCATGAAGATTCTGGAGGCCGCACCAGTGCCGGTGATTCCCATGGCCTTGACCAATCTGTGGGGCTCGTTCTTCAGCCGCATCGAAGGCGGCACGGCCATGGCCAAGCCCTTTCGGCGCGGCGTGCTGAACCGGGTGGGGCTGAATGTGGGGCAGCCCATGGCGGCGGCAGAGGTGCAGCCGGAGCTGCTGCGGGCGCGGGTGGCGGGGTTGTTAGCCGCCCATCCGTAGCCTACGCGCAGCATCCTCCGCCCGCGCGTCGTCGATCTCGCGCAGCACGCTGCCCATGTCTACCGCGCCGGCCTTCGCGGTGTACTTGCCGGTGAGCGCCACCTCGGTGGTCAGCAGGCCGCGCTGGTACAGCTCCCACATTTCCGGGCCATAGGCCGTGTGCCGCAGTTCGGGGGCGAACTGGCCGAAGAAGTCGCGCAGGTTCGCCACGTCGCGCAGCAGCATGCGCTGGGCATGGTTGTTGCCGGCGGCGTCCACCGCCTGGGGCAGGTCGATGATGACGGGGCCGTCGGCAGCCAGCAGGATGTTGAACTCTGACAAATCGCCGTGCACCGTGCCCGCGCAGAGCATGCGCACCACCTCGGCCAGCAGCGTGGCGTGGTGGCGGCGGGCGTCTTCGGGGCTGAACACCACGTCGTTCAGGCGCGGGGCGGCGTCGCCATGGGCGTCGGTCACCAGCTCCATCAGCAGCACACCTTCAAAGAAGTTGTAGGGCTTGGGCACGCGCACGCCGGCATCGGCCATCTTGTACAGCGCATCGACCTCGGCGCTTTGCCAGGCCGCCTCTTGCGCCTCGCGGCCGAATTTGCTGCCCTTGGCCATGGCGCGGGCCTGGCGGCTGTTCTTCACCTTGCGGTTCTCGGTGTAGTCCACCGCCTGGCGGAAGCTGCGGTTGGTCGCTTCCTTGTAGATCTTGGCGCACAGGGTGTGGTCGCCGCTGCGCACCACGTAGACCATGGCTTCCTTGCCGCTCATCAGCTGGCGGACCACGGTGTCGATCAGGCCTTCTTCGACCAAGGCTTGCAGTCTGGGTGGTGCTTTCATCCTGGCGATTGTGCATGCAGTGGGTAGCGGTCAGAAAGTATCGTTTTTTCATACCTTGCAGCTTATTTTTTGCCACTGGTGCTGAAAAATGCACGGCCTAGCGTGGCGGCTTTTGATAATCGCGGCCATCTTCAACCACTAGCCAGAGGGCAGCATGCAAAACACCAAACAAGTTCTGATCCACCGTGACTCCAAAGCCTGGTCTTTGCAGGTCTGGGTCTCGTTCGCCCTGGCGGTCTTTGTCTGTGCCGTGGGCCTTGCCTATCTGCCCGGCAAGGACCTGGACCGCGCCTTCATGGTAATGGGCTACTTCTTCTGCCTGACGGCGGCGTTCGTGTTGTCCAAGTTTGTGCGTGACAACGAAAAAACCCAGGGCGACCTGCGCACTGCCGACACGCCCATGTTCAAGCTGGTGGTCTGGGGCGGCTTCTTCCTTGCCATGGGCCTGACCGGCTGGGGTCTGGTGCGCATGGAGGTGAACGATACCTACAAGGCCTTTCTGGGCGTGAGCTGGCTCTACCTGATCACCGGCAGCTTCACCCTGGCCAAGACTTTGCGCGATAGGCATGAGGCTGATGTGGCCGATGCCCAGCTGCGCAACCGCCAGCACCGCGCCGACGCTGAATAACTTCTGGAGACTTTCATGCGAAACCCAATTGCTAGTATTTTTATAGCTGCCTGCGCAGGTATCTTCTGCGCTACAGCCCCATTTGATGCCAAAGCCCAAAGCGAGGCATCTGCGCTGAGCGCCGTGTCGGCCCTGCCGATTGCCTCGGTAGTGGTGGGCTCGACGGCGGCGGCCAGCGCGGTCGTGGCCCTGCCGGTGGTACTGCTGACGGCGGGTGCGGTGTTGGTGGTGAAGACGGTGCAGTCCACCGCCCGCGGCACGGTGTACCTGCTGGAACGCGCCTCGGACGGCGCCCAGGCCAGCGTGGAGATCGGCGCCAGGGCCGTGTCGGGCACGGCGCTGGCGGTGGGCAGCGTGGTGACGGTCAGCGTCATCGGGGCCGGCGTGGTGCTGTCGGCGGCGGGCGAGGCGATTGCCTTCATTCCCAACGCCCTGGGCCGGGCCTTGCTGTACAACGAAAAAGTCACGGGCTAGTCGGCCATGCGGACCCGTTTCTTCTCCATTCTCTGGCTCTGCGCTGGCCTGTGGCTGGCCCAGCCCGCGTTGGCAGGGCGCAACTGCGCCGCCGAGCAGCCGCCCAAGGCCGCCACGGTAGAGCGCAGCCTGACCCTGGCCGAGCGCACCCTTGCGGCGCTGGACGCCAGCGGTGCACGCGTAGTCATCCTGGCCCGCGCGGGCCAGGACCTGGGCGCCTACGGCCTGCGCTACTCGCACCTCGGCCTGGCCTACCAGCAGCCCGACGGGCAGGGCGGCCATGTGTGGCGCGTGCTGCACAAGCTCAACCAGTGCGGCACGCCGGACGCCGCCATTTACCGCCAAGGCCTGGGCGAGTTCTTCCTGGACGACTTGTGGCGCTATGAAGCCGCCTGGGTCGTGCCCACGCCCGAGGTGCAGGACCGCCTGCTGGCGCTGCTGCAGGACCCGGCCCGCGCCACCCGCCTGCACACTAAGCCCTACAGCCTGGTCAGCTACGCCTGGGGCACGCGCTACCAGCAGTCCAACCAGTGGGCGATGGAAACCCTGGCCTCGGCCATGGAGCCTGGTGCCGACAGCCGGTCGCGCGCCCAGGCCTGGCTGCAGTTCAAGGGCTATGAACCCACGGCGCTGCACATCGGCCCGCTGACGCGTCTGGGGGCGCGTGCGACGCAGGCGAATGTGGCCTTTGACGACCACCCGAATGCCAAGCGCTTCAGCGACCGCATCGAGACAGTCACCGTAGACTCGGTGTTTGCCTGGTTGCAGCGGGCCCAGCTGGGCCAGGCGCCGGTCCGTTTGTCCCTGTGAAGGAGTTGCGATGAGCAAAACACTGCGTTTGTCTGAAAAATGGTTCCGCCGTGGCCTGTGGCTGGTAGCCCTTGTGTTCGGCGGCTTCTTGATCGGCCTGGGCGGCAGCATCGTCGGCGACCTGCCGCAGGTGGAGCACCAGTACAGCCAGGAGGACTTCATCGACAAGCCCGCCGCCGCCCAGGCGCGTGCCGCTGTGAAGACCGGCCAGCAGGCCGAGCAAGAGGCCAACACCGCGCTGGAGCAGGCGCAGCTGAAGCTGCAGGTGGCGCAGACCGATGCCGCAGCCGCGCGCGAAACCTTCGACAACTGGCTGGCCACCCGCCACGCCACCGGCAGCGCCGACCAGGACCCCGAGCTGCTATCGCGCACCAAGGCGCTGGACAAACTCAAGGCCGCCGAGCGCAGCGCCCAGAGCCAGATCGAACAGCTGGAGCAACGCGCCCTGGACGCCCGCCAGTCGGTGCAGGCCGCTCACAAGCAGCTGTCCACCCTGGAGCAGAAGGCTCAGGAAGGCCTGTACGCCGAGCAGCGCAAGCAGGAGCTGCGGGTGTTCGGCTACCGGCTGGCGCTGACCCTGCCCTTGCTGGTGGTGGCCGGCTGGCTGTTTGCCAAGAAGCGCAAGAGCACCTACTGGCCGTTTGTCTGGGGCTTCATTTACTTTGCGCTGTTCGCCTTCTTCATCGAGCTGGTGCCCTACCTGCCCAGCTACGGCGGTTATGTGCGCTACGTGGTCGGCATCGTACTGACCGTGCTGGTGGGCCGCCAGGCCATCGTGGGCCTGAACCGCTATCTGGAAAAACAAAAGCTGGCCGAAGCCCTGCCCGATGCCCAGCGGCGCGAAGAACTCAGCTACGACGTGGCCCTGGCCCGCCTGGCCAAAAGCGTGTGCCCCGGCTGCGAGCGCCAGGTAGATTTGAAAGATGCCGGCATCGACTTCTGCCCGCACTGCGGCATCGGCCTGTTCGACCACTGCAAACCTTGCAACACCCGCAAGAGCGCATTTGCCAAGTTCTGCCACGCATGTGGAACCCCGGCATAGGCTGGGGGCTTCATCGGGGCGAGCGGGGCGCAGGGAAGCTCGGCCCGTAAGATACCGTTAACCCCTGCCCCACCTTTCTCGCCTCTTTTCGCCCCGCAACGGGGCTACCCACCATGAGCTTTCTGACCCATTTGCGCCAGCGTATACCCCTGTTCGCCTTGACTGCGGGCGCCTTCGGCATCGGCTCCACCGAATTCGTCATCATGGGTTTGCTGCCCGAGGTGGCGGCGGACTTGAAGGTGTCCATTCCGTCTGCCGGCATGCTGGTCACCGGCTATGCGATGGGCGTGGTGGTGGGGGCGCCGGTGATGGCGGCGGCCTTGTCCAAGGCGCCGCGCAAGGGGTCCTTGCTGTTGCTGATGGCCATCTTCATGCTGGGCAACCTGCTGTGCGCTGTGGCGCCCAGCTTCGGGCTGATGATGGCGGCGCGCGTGTTCACCGCGTTTGCGCATGCGGCCTTCTTCGGCATGGGCGCGGTGGTGGCGGCCGACCTGGTGCCGCGAGACCAACGTGCCCAGGCCATGGCCCTGATGTTTGCGGGCTTGACCGTGGCCAATGTGCTGGGCGTGCCCGGCGGCACGGCGCTGGGCCAGGCCCTGGGCTGGCGCTACACCTTTGCGGTGGTCGCGGTCATCGGCCTGGTGGCGCTGGTGGGCCTGGCGGCCTTGCTGCCCAAGATGGCCGCCGTGCCAGGCCCGGGCCTGGCCCAGGAGTTCGGCATGCTGCGCGACCCGCGCGTGCTGCTGGGCATGGCCTTGAGCGGCGTGTCGGCTGCCAGCCTGTTTTCCGTCTTCACCTATGTGCGGCCGATTTTGGCCAACGTGACCCAGGTGAACGACCATGATGCGAGCCTGTTTCTGCTGATCTTCGGCGTGGGGCTGACCGTGGGCAACTTGCTGGGCGGCCGGCTGGCCGACCGGCGCCCGCTGCGCATGCTGGTGGCTGTTTTCTTCTTGTTGAGCCTGTTGTTGGCGGGCTTTACCGTAGCCAGCGCCTACTGGTGGCCGTGCCTGGTGATGCTGTTCGTCTGGGGCATGGTGTCGTTTGCCGCTGTGCCGGCACTGCAGATCCGCGTGATGGACGCCGCGCACAACGCGCCTAACCTGGCGTCTACCCTGAACCAGGGCGGCTTCAACATCGGTTGCGCGGGCGGTGCCTGGCTAGGCGCCACGGCCCTGCAGTCTGGCGTGTCATATACCCACCTACCCTGGGTCGGCGCCGCTTTGGCGCTGCTGGCTTTCAGCATGACCTTCCTGGCCCGCGCGCAAGACCGCAAGTACGCGCACCGCACAGCCAGCGCGCGCGAGGCCGCGATGTTTGCGCATTGAATTTCAAGCAAAAAACGCCGCTGGCGCAGGTTTTTCCTGCGCGAGAAGCTATGTTTTATGTAGCGCTACGGTTCAGACCCCGCGCGCCCGGTCGGCCTTGAACTGCGCGCGGAACTGGCCGAAGCTGCCGGCGTCCAGCGCCTCGCGGATTTCGCGCATCAGGTTCAGGTAGTAGTGCAGGTTGTGCACCGTGGTCAGCATGGGGCCCAGCATTTCGCCGCAGCGGTCCAGGTGGTGCAGGTAGGCACGGCTGAAACCGTCGCGGCCACCGTCGGCCCAACTCACGCCAGAGGTTCCGGCACACGCGTGGCAGGTGCAGGTCGGGTCCAGCGGCTGGTGGTCGGTCTTGTGCCGTGCGTTGCGCAGCTTCAGGTCGCCGTAGCGCGTGAAGATGGTGCCGTTGCGCGCGTTGCGCGTGGGCATCACGCAGTCAAACATGTCCACGCCATCGGCCACGCCCTGCACCAGGTCTTCGGGTGTGCCCACGCCCATCAGGTAGCGCGGCTTATTCGCCGGCAGCAGGTGCGGCGTGTGCGCCATGATCTCCAGCATCTCGTCCTTGGGCTCGCCGACCGAAACGCCGCCCACGGCGTAGCCGGGGAAGTCCATTTCGACCAGTGCCTGCAGCGACTCCTGGCGTAAGTTGGTGTACATGCCGCCCTGCACGATGCCGAACAGCGCATTGGGATTGCCCAGGCGTTCAAACTCGTCCTTGGAGCGCTTGGCCCAGCGGCGGCTCATCTCCATGGACTTGCGCGCCTCGGCCTCGGTGGTCTTGTGGCCATTGGTCTCGTACGGTGTGCACTCGTCGAGCTGCATCACGATGTCGGAGTTCAGCCCGGTCTGGATCTGCATGCTGACCTCGGGCGACATAAACAGCTTGTCGCCGTTCACCGGTGAGGCGAAGGTCACGCCTTCCTCGGTGATCTTGCGCATCGCACCCAGGCTCCACACCTGGAATCCGCCTGAATCGGTGAGGATGGGCTTGTTCCACTTCTCGAAGCCGTGCAGGCCACCGAAGCTCTGCATCACATCCCGCCCTGGCCGCATCCACAGGTGGAAGGTGTTGCCCAGGATGATTTGCGCGCCCATTTCTTCCAGGCTGCGCGGCATCACGCCCTTGACCGTGCCGTAGGTGCCCACGGGCATGAAGATCGGGGTTTGCACCACGCCGTGGTTCAGCGTCAGCGCGCCACGGCGCGCATGGCTGCCCAGGTAGCTGCCGTCGGCAGAAGGGGCGTCAGTCTTGAGTAGGTCGAATTGCAACATGGTCAGGCGGTCTTTCGCTGGAGCAGCATGGCATCGCCATAGCTGAAGAAACGGTATTGGTGGGCGATGGCGTGGCGGTACAGGTCCATGACGTGCTCATAGCCGGCCAACGCGCTCACCAGCATCATCAGGCTGGACTTGGGCAAATGGAAGTTGGTCACCAGCAGGTCCACATGCTGGAACGCAAAGCCCGGGGTGATGAAGATGCGCGTGTCGCCGCTGGCCACGCCCGACTGGGCCCAGGACTCCAGCGTGCGTACGGTGGTGGTGCCCACGGCGACCACGCGGCCGCCACGGGCCTTGCAGGCGGCAATGGCTTGCTGGGTGGCGGCGGGTACTTCGTACCACTCGCTGTGCATCTGGTGCTCGGCGATGTTCTCGGTCTTTACCGGCTGGAAGGTGCCGGCGCCCACGTGCAGGGTGACGCTGGCGCGCTGCACGCCCTGGGCTTCCAGTTGGGCCAGCAGGGCTTCGTCAAAGTGCAGGGCGGCGGTGGGCGCGGCCACGGCGCCGGGTGCGCGGGCGAATACGGTCTGGTAGCGCTGCGCGTCCTCGGCCGAATCGGTGTGCGTGATGTAGGGCGGCAGCGGCACATGGCCGTGGCGCTCCATCAGGGTGTAGGGGTCATCGCCTGCGTCGTTACTGAGCACGAAGCGGAACAGCGTGCCGTCGGCATCGGGCCAGCGGCCCAGCAGGGTGGCGCGGAAGCCAGGCTCACCCACCAAGTCGATGGTGGCACCTGGCTCGGGCTTTTTGCTGACGCGCATATGGGCGGCGACCTGGTTGCCGGTCAGCACGCGCTCGACCAGCAGCTCGACCTTGCCGCCGCTGGATTTTTCGCCGAACAGGCGGGCTTTAAGCACCTTGGTGTCGTTAAAGACCAGCAGGTCGCCGGCTTGGAGCAGGCTGGGCAGGTCGCGGAAGATGCGGTCCTGGGCGGTGGTGCCCGTGCCGTCCAGCAGGCGGGAGCTGCTGCGTTCAGGGGCGGGGTGCTGGGCGATCAGGGCCTCAGGCAGGATGAAGTCGAAATCGCTGAGGGAATAGGTGCGCATGGAACTTGAGGGCTGGACAAACCCATACCAAGAGTTGGGGAACAACCCGCGATTGTCCCATGCGCGGCGACCAGGTCGGTAGGGCTAGCTACCGCTGGCCCATAGCTCGTCTAGGTCCGCGAAGTTCCAGAAGGCGGGGTTTTCGCGACCGACGATCTTTTCTTTGGTGGTCGATGCGGCCAGGTCCACCACTTCCGGGGGGATGCGCATTTCGGATTTGGTCGAGTAAAACACCTTGACCAGGGGCTTGAGCAGGCTGCTGGGGTTTTGCTCGGTCACCACGCCCAAGCGGCCCGACGCCAGCTTGACCAGGGAGCCTACCGGGTAGATGCCCAGGCTTTTCACAAAGGCCTGAAACACCATCGGGTCCAGATGGCCCGAGGTCCATTCGGCCATGCGCTTGATGGATTCGGCGGGGTCCCAGCCCTTTTTATAGGGGCGGTTGGAGGTGATGGCGTCGTACACATCGCAGACCGCGCCCATGCGGGCGAACAGGCTCATGGCACCGCCCTTTTGCTGGTCGGGGTAGCCGGTGCCGTCGGTGCGCTCGTGGTGGTGTAGCACCACGTCCAGCACGATGTTGTCCACCGCCTGGCCTTCGACGAGCATGCTGTAGCCCTTCAGGGGGTGGGACTTGATGACGTCGAACTCGGCGTCGGTCAGCTTGCCGGGCTTGTTCAGCACCTCCATGGGCATCAGGGCCTTGCCCAGGTCATGCAGCAGGCCGGCCAGGCCCAGGGAGCGGATTTGCTCTTCCTTCAGGCGCAGCTGGCGGCCCAGTGCAATCATCAGGGCGCATACCGCCACGGAATGCATGTAGGTGTAGTCGTCTACCGACTTCAGCCGGGCCAGGCTGATCAGTGCGCCGGGGTTGCGGGCCACCGAGTCGGAGATTTCCTGCACCAGATGGCCGGCCAACTCGGTATTCACCGCGTTGCCCATGCGGGCTTCCTGGAACATGGCGACGACGGCCTCTTTGGCCTTGTTGCAGATGTTGGCGGCGCGCTTTAGTTCTACGGCAGCGGAGGTGGGGGCGGTATCGCGTAAGGGCTCGGGCAGGGTGAATTCGTCTTCCAGTGTCGCGAACATAGAGGCGGCTTCGGCCATAGGGGACTCGCCGACCGCAATGTCACGTCCCTTTTGGGTATCTATCCACACTTCCTGGATGGCGCTGGCCTTGGCACGGACCAGATCCTGGGGGTCGGTCAGCACAAAATGGTTGCGCCAGAACGGGTGGTCCATCCAGGGCCCGCAAAAGCCGTCAATGTGCATTCCTAGCGTCAGGTGTTCAACTTTGATTCTTTTGAGCATAGGACAAGAAAAACGAGCGAGTGACGTGGCGCCCTCATCAGCGGCACGGACCAGCATACATACATAGTATGGCCCAGGATGCTGGGTCTGCCGTCACAAAGTTTGCGCTGTGCGCTATGGACAACAAGGCAAAATCCAGCCCCATGGTTGCCCCCCCCGCGAAGCTCAATCCCGCCCAGAAAGCCCTGCTCAAACTCGGATTGCGCCGCGACATCGATCTGGCCTTGCATCTGCCGCTGCGCTACGAGGACGAAACCCGCATCACCCGCCTGGCCGATGCACGCGAGGGCGAGACGGTGCAGATAGAGGCCACGGTCACCCACAGCGAGGTCACGCTGCACGGCCGCCGCCAACTGCTGGTGACGGTGGACGACGGGTCCGACACCTGCCAGCTGCGCTTCTTCAGCTTCTACCCCTCGCACCAGAAGACCTTGTCCGTGGGCGCACGGCTGCGTGTACGCGGCGAGATGAAGGGGGGATTTATTGGGCGCCAGATGCTGCACCCGGTGTTCAAGCTGGCCGGTGGCGAGCTACCCGATGCGCTCACACCGGTCTACCCCACTACGGCGGGTCTGCCGCAGGCTTATCTGCGCCGTGCGGTTCTGGGTGGCCTGAAACGCGCGCCCTTGTCCGAAACCCTGCCGCCCGGTGCTGCAGATGCGGATTTAAGAAAAATAGGCCGCCAGCGCATATGGAATCTGCGCGAGGCGCTATCTTTTTTGCACCACCCCACGCCCGATGTCTCGCTGGCTGCGCTGGAAGACCGCAGCCACCCCGCCTGGCAGCGCCTGAAGGCCGAGGAGCTGCTGGCCCAGCAGCTCTCGCAGCTGCAGGCCAAGCGCGAGCGCGACCGCCTGCGCGCGCCGCCGCTGCACCCGCTGCCCGGCGCACGGCTACAGCAAGACCTGCTGGCCGCGCTGCCATTCGGGCTGACCGGGGCGCAGCAGCGCGTGGGCGTGGAGATCGCCGCCGACCTGGCTTTGCCCGTACCCATGCACCGCCTGCTGCAGGGCGACGTGGGATCGGGCAAGACCGTGGTGGCGGCGCTGGCCGCCTGCATCGCGATGGATGCCGGCTGGCAGTGCGCGCTGATGGCGCCCACCGAGATCCTGGCCGACCAGCATTTCCGCAAGCTGGTGGGCTGGCTGGAGCCGCTGCTCACGCCCCTGGGCAAATGCGTGGCCTGGCTCACCGGCAGCCAAAAGACCAAGGCCCGCCGCGAGATGCTGGCCAAAATCGCCAGCGGCGAAGCCGCGCTGGTGGTCGGCACCCACGCCGTGATCCAGGACAAGGTGGAGTTCAAAAACCTAGCCCTGGCGCTGATCGACGAGCAGCACCGCTTCGGCGTGGCCCAGCGCCTGGCGCTGCGCAGCAAGCTACAGGAAGATGGCCTGGAGCCGCACCTGCTGATGATGACGGCCACCCCCATTCCGCGTACCCTGGCCATGAGCTACTACGCCGACCTGGAGGTGTCCACCATCGACGAATTGCCGCCCGGCCGCACGCCCATCGTCACCAAGCTGGTGAACGACGCCCGGCGCGACGAGGTGATAGAGCGCATCCGCGTCCAGATCGACCAGGGCCGCCAGGTCTACTGGGTATGCCCGTTGATCGAGGAGAGCGAGGCACTGGATCTTGTCAACGCCACCCAAACCCATGCCGACCTGAGCGAAGCCTTGCCGGGCGTGCTGGTCGGCCTGCTGCACTCGCGCATGGCGGTGGCCGAGAAGAAGGCGGTGATGGACATGTTCAACGAAGGCCTGATGGGCGTGCTGGTCAGCACTACCGTGATCGAGGTCGGCGTGGACGTGCCGAATGCCTCGCTGATGGTGATTGAGCATGCCGAGCGCTTTGGCCTGAGCCAGCTGCACCAGCTGCGCGGCCGGGTGGGGCGGGGCGCCGCTGCATCGGCCTGCGTGCTGCTGTACTCCACCGGCGACGCGCCGCGCCTGGGCGAGGTGGCCCGCGCCCGCCTGAAAGCCATGGCCGAGACCAACGACGGCTTCGAGATCGCCCGGCGTGACCTGGAGATACGCGGCCCCGGCGAGTTCCTGGGCGCGCGCCAGTCGGGTGCCGCCTTGCTGCGCTTTGCGGACCTGGAAACCGACCACGAGCTGCTGGAATGGGCCCGCGCCTTGGCACCGACCATGCTGGACCGCTACCCGGACCTGGCCGAGCAGCATGTGCAGCGCTGGCTGGGCAGCAAGGCCGAATACCTCAAGGCCTGAGCAGGGCTTGGGCCACCCGCGCGCGGTCGCTGCCGTCGTCGCAAATCGGGTCTGGTTCGTCCTCTCTGGCCAGCATGGACCGGCTATCGGGCCGGCACAGGCCTAGAAAGCTGAAGTGGATGGCATCGGCGACGGTGGCGTAGGTAGAGCCAGGAATGGCCTGTGCAAGCGGTGCGGCTTCCACTGCGAGGGGATGGGTGCCGGGCCGACCCAGGTTGATGATGTGCACCGGCACTGTGATGCCGCGCAAGCTGTCCCTTTCAAAAGCCTGGGCCAGGCCCGGGGCGTCTTGCGACCAGGCGCAAGGGCTGATGCACAGCAAACAGAGCAGCAAATATCGCCAGCGGGAGAAGATCAGGTTCATAGTATTTCCTCAGGTAGAGTGGGCGCGCCGGCGGCTGGCCCGCAGCAGCCCAAGAATGGCGCTTGGCCCCTGTTTTGGCGCCCTGCAAGCGGATAGAGGCCGACCTGGAACACGATCTAGGCCTTTCGATTGACTGATTTACCGATTCCATCCATGTTTTTTGTTCCCCTTCCATTTGTTGTGGCTTTGGTGCTGGTGTATTTGCTGGCGCAGATGACCTGGCGCCAGGGCGCTGTGGTGCTGGCGAACCGGCGCTTTCGTTTGCTGCTGGGCGGCTATGCCCTGTTGTCGATGCTGCTGGGCCTGCGATGGGGTTATGGCGTGAAGACGCTGCTACCGCTGCAGGCGACCTTGGCCGTGGCGCTGGCGGCCTGGGCCTGGTGCTGTTACCAGAGTCTGGCTGCAGCCTCGGCTCCCCGCTGGCCGGGGCTGCACGGCTTGCCTGCGGTGGTGGTCGTGCTGTTGTTTGCGGCCTGGCCCGATGGGGTGGATGCGGTCGTGGTGCTGGCCTCTCTGGGCTACGGCCTGGCCTTGCTGCGGCTGGCGCGGCGTGGGCCGGATGCGCTGGGCCTGGCCCGGCTGGACGAGGCCTTGCTGGCGCACCGCGCGCTGTGGGCTACGGCACTGCTGTTGCTGATGTCGGCGCTGGCCGATGTGTTCATCGCCTGGGACATACGCCATAACGCGGGCAGCCATAGCGCTGCGGTGGTGGGGGCGGGCCAGTTGCTGATGCTTTTGTTGTGCGGCTACGCGGCTGCGGTGGCGGCAGACAGCTTGACAGAGACCGAGAACACGGCTGAGCCCGTGACCGACACGCCGCCACCCGTGGCCGAGCCGTTGGCGGATGGCCCCCGCATCCGCGATGCGCTCCATGCGCTGCTGCAGCAACAGCCGCTGTATCTGCAGCCCGACCTGAACCTGCTGCGCCTGGCGCGCAAGAGCGGCATCCCGGCGCGCCAGATTTCGGCGGCCATCAACCAGGTGGAGGGCAAGAACGTGTCCCAGTACGTCAACGACTTCCGGGTCCAGCATGCCTGCCGCTTGCTCTTGACCACCGAGCAGACCGTGGCCGACGCCATGCTGGCCAGCGGCTTCCAGACCAAGTCGAATTTTCAGCGTGAATTTCGCCGCGTGACAGGTACCACGCCGCAGCTGTGGCGGCAGGCCCAGAAAGACGGAGTGCTATAGAGCTGCGGGTTCAAAGCCTGACCACAGCGGGTTCAGGTCCGGGAACTGCCATTGCTGCGGGTCTTCGCGGGCGACGATTTTTTCCTTGCAGTCGGGTGCGCTCAGGTCGATCAAAAAGGGCGGCAAACGCAGATTGGACCTGGTCGAGAAAAACACCTTCACCACCGGCTTGAGCAGGGCGCCCTCGCTTTGCGCGGTGACCACACCGATGCGCCCGGAGCTGAGCCGCACCAGCGAGCCTGTGGGGTAGATGCCCCGGCTCTTCACAAAGGCCTGGAACATTCGGCCGTCCAAGTGGCTGTTGGTCCAGCTGGCCATCATGCGCAGCGCCTCGGACGGGTCCCAGCCCTTTTTGTAGGGCCGGTCGGAGGTGATGGCGTCGTACACGTCGCAGATAGCGCCCATCCTGGCCAGCAGGCTGATTTCGTCGCCCTTCAGTCCTTCGGGGTAGCCGCTGCCGTCTGCCTTCTCGTGGTGGTGCAGCACGATGTCCAGCACCATGGCGTCCACGCTGGGGTCGTTCAACAGCATTTTGTGGCCCTCTACCGGGTGGGCCTTGATGATGGCGAACTCGGCGTCGGTCAGCTTGCCTGGTTTGTTCAGCACATCCATCGGCATGGCGGCCTTGCCCAGGTCATGCAGCAGGCCGCCCATGCCCGCGCAGCGGGTTTGCTCTTCGTCCAGCTGCAGCTGCAGTGCCAGTGCCACCATCAGCCCGCACACGGCCACCGAATGCATATAGGTGTAGTTGTCGGCCGTCTTCAGCCGGGCCAGGCTGACCATGGCGTCTGGGTTGCGCATGATGGAGTCGGAGATCTCCTGCACCAGGCCCTGGGCTAGCGCGGTGTTCAAGGGCCTGCCCAGCTGGGCATCCTGGAAGATGTCTGCCATGGCCTGGCGGGACTTGTTGCAGATAACGGCCGCGCGGGCATATTCCACGGCGGCTGGGGTGGGGAGGGTGTCGCGTACCGGTGCTGGCAAGGGGGCGGGTGGAGCGACTGGGGTGGTTACGCGGGCTTCTGCTGTCTCGGGCTCGGGGGCTACGTCCAGGCCTTTGCTGGTGTCTATCCAGACCTCTTGCACGCTGCTGTTGCGCACCCTCTCCAGATCGTGCGGGTCGCTCAGCACGAAGTGGTTGCGCCAGAACGGATGCTCCATCCACGGGGCACAAAAACCGTCGATGTGCATCCCCAGGGTGAGGTGTTGAACGTGGATTCGTTTGAGCATGGTCCTGGGCAGCGGGGATCGTGGACAACAGGTGCCTGCCGGAGCCCTACACCTGCGCTGCCTAGTATGGCGCAGGATGGCTGGTTTGCCCTAGCGGGCGCTCGCGATGTTCCTGTGGTTTGTGGACGAAATCGTAGTTTGCGCAGGCATTACCTGCGTGAGGCGCTATGTTTTTTGAAGTGACATCGAGGCAGCAGCTCGTCACGGCTGCGCCACGCAGCGTTTTATCGCAGCAGGTTGGCATGCCTTGATCTCCGGTTCTTATGGCGGGCATTCGTTGCCGCGTGCCCCAGGGCCGCTGGGGCTTTTGACGCTTTGGACCGTTCCCCATGCAGACCCCTTTCCGATTCCGATTCCGTACCCTGTGCGCCGATTTGGCCGTGGACCACGCTGGCCGCACCCACCGGCTTCAGCGGGCTGTGGCGAAGGGCTAGCCGAAGCGGAACACCGCCACGGCGTCTTTCAGGTGGTCGGCCTGCTCTTTCAGGCTGCTGGCGGCGGCGGCGCTTTCTTCCACCATGGCCGCGTTCTGCTGGGTCATATGGTCTAGCTCGGCAACCGAATGGTTGATCTGCGACAGCTCCTGGCTCTGCCGCTCGGTAGAGTCCGCAACCTCTTGCAACAAGCCGGCCACGGCTTGCACGCTTTGCACCAGGTCGCCGATGGAGCCGCCGGCGGCGGTGGCCAGGGTCACGCCGGCATTCACGTTCTGCACGCTGTTGGCGATCAGGCCGCGGATTTCCTGCGCGGCGGTGGCGCTGCGCTGCGCCAGGGTGCGCACCTCGTTGGCCACCACGGCAAAGCCACGGCCGTTTTCACCGGCGCGTGCGGCTTCCACGGCCGCGTTCAGCGCCAGGATGTTGGTCTGGAAGGCGATGCTGTCGATCACGGCGGTGATTTCGCCAATCTTGCTGCTGCTGGAGGCCATTTGCTGCATGCTGGCCACCAGCTCATTCATTTGCGCGCTGCGCTGCACGGCGTTCGCGCTGGCGCTCTTGGCCAGCTGGCTGGCCTGGGTGGCGTTGTGGGCGTTGTTGTGCACGGCCGTGGTCATCTGCTCCATGGTGGAGGCGGTCTTTTGCAGGGTGCCGGCCTGTTGCTCGGTGCGCACGCTGAGGTCGTTGTTGGCGGAGGCGATTTCGCCCGAGCCCAGCTGCACGGCCTCGGCCGATGTCTGGATGCTGGAGAGCGTGGTGCGCAGGCGCTCGCACATGCTTTCCTGGGCGCCAAACAGCTGCTCCAGCTCGCCCTGTACCTTGACCGTGCTGCGTGCCGTCAGGTCACCCTGGGCCACGGCGTGGGCCATGCGCACGGCCTCCATCAGCGCGCGGCGGATGCCGCTGGACAGGCGCCAGGCCACCACGCCACCCACGGCGCAGGCCAGTATGCCCAGCAGCAGCATGGCGCGGATGCCATTGGCGCGCTCTACATCGGCGGCGGCGCGGCCCTGGTCCATCTGCTCCTGCTGGCGCTGTGCCAGCGTTTCCAGCAGGTCCTGGTAGGTGCGCACGGCGGGGGCGAACTTGTCGTAGAACTCCGAGCGCATGAAGTCGCTGGAGCCCGAGCCCACCGCGTCCATGAAGTCCTTGGTGGCGGCGGTAAAGTTTGCATGCGCTTTGCTGATGGGGGCTTGCGCATCGTCGCGCTTGGCGTAGGCGGTGTGCAGCGCCGTGATGCGGGCCGTGCCGCTATTGAGCTCGTCCACCAGCGGCTTGAGTTTTTCGGGGTCGCTGGTGACCAGCACGCCGTTGGCCGTCAGGGCGTTGCGCCCCAGCAGGGTCTGCCATTGCCGGGCCTCGCGCTCGCGGGTGGCCAGGTGGTCGATGAGGTGGTCCGAGGTCGCGCCCAGGCGGTTCATTTGCACCCAGGCCACACCGATGTTCAGTGCCATAAAGACCAATAGCGCGGCAAAACCGCAGGCCAGCCGTCCGCTGATGGTGTTCGGAATAAGTCGCATCGATACGTCTCCAAAAACAGGTTGCTGGCAGTCTGCTGGCGGTTGCCGGATGAAATTGTGACCCTACCCAAGGGGTAGGCGGGGACTTATTTTGAACGCATTTTTTGGGGCATCGGGGCGATCTATACGGTTGTGTACGAAATGGTGCACAGCCCCGGATCGGGCCAGCAGCGCAGGTTTTATGATGCGGCTTGGTCTTTCAACAACTGGGGTGTGTATGCGGCGATGGATGTGGGCAGTGGCGATGGCGTTGGCGTGCAGTGGCTGCGCCGTGGTGGCCGTGGCCGATGCCGTGGTGACCACCGGCGCCGTCATCGTCAAGACCGGCGTGAAAGCCACCGGCGCGGTGATCGACGCCGTGATTCCCGACTAGCTTCGCCGGCACCGCCCAGGCAAAGGGGGGTGCAGATAGCCTTGGACCGGTAGACAATACAGCCCATGACCCTCACCGAACTCAAATACATCGTGGCGGTGGCCCGCGAGAAGCACTTTGGCAAGGCGGCCGATGCCTGCTTTGTGTCGCAGCCCACGCTGTCGGTGGCGATCAAGAAGCTGGAAGAAGAGCTGGACGTGAAGCTCTTTGAGCGCAGCGCCAACGAGGTCACCATCACCCCGCTGGGTGAAGAGATCGTGCGCCAGGCGCAAAGCGTGCTGGAGCAGGCCGCCAACATCAAGGAAATTGCCCAGCGCGGCAAAGACCCGCTGGGCGGCGCGCTGCGCCTGGGCATCATCTACACCATTGCCCCGTATCTACTGCCCGACCTGGTCCGGCAGGTCATCAGCCGCACGCCGCAAATGCCGCTGATGCTGCAAGAGAACTTCACCGTCAAGCTGCTGGAAATGCTGCGCATGGGCGAGATCGATTGCGCCATCATGGCCGAGCCCTTCCCCGACACCGGCCTGGCCGTGGCACCGCTGTACGACGAACCCTTCATGGTTGCCGTACCCACCAGCCACCCACTGGCGGCGCTGCCCGCCGTCACCTCCGACCAGCTCAAGGCCGAGACCATGCTGCTACTGGGCAACGGCCACTGCTTCCGCGACCATGTGCTGGAGGTATGCCCCGAGTTCGCTCGCTTCTCCAGCGGAGCCGAGGGCATACGCAAGAGCTTCGAAGGCTCGTCGCTGGAAACCATCAAGCACATGGTCGCCGCCGGCATGGGCATCACCCTGGTGCCGCGTCTGAGCGTGCCCAAGGCCGCCCTGGCTGCCAAGCCACGCCGTGGCCGCGACGAAGACCCGTATGTGCGCTACCTGCCGTTCGACGGCGAGCCGCCCATGCGCCGCGTGGTGCTGGCCTGGCGGCGCAGCTTTACCCGCTACGAGGCGATTGCCGCCCTGCGCAATGCCATCTACGCCTGCGAACTGCCGGGCGTGAAACGCCTTTCCTGATCTTTGTGGAGCACCTTGTGGAATTTGTACAAGCCGGCATCTTGCAAGCCGTACCCGCCCATGGGCGTTACCTGTTTTTCTCCATTCCGGCCCAGACCAATGCAGACGTACTGCGCAGTGCGCTGCAGCGACTGGCCGGTCAAGTTGATGGCCGCAGCGTCGTAGCTGGCCTGGGCGCTACCCTGGTGCAGGCGCTGGGTGCCGAAGTACCCGGCCTGCGGCCCATGCCCGACATGTCCGGGCACGGCGTGCAGGTGCCCAGCACGCCCGTGGCGCTGTGGTGCTGGCTGCGCGGCGCGGCGCAAGGCGAACTGGTGCTGCAGGCCCGCGCGCTGGAAAAGGCGCTGGCCCCGGCCTTCCACCTGGACCGCGTGCTGGACGGCTTTCGCCACGGCGACCCGGCGGCCGACCATGGACGTGACCTGACCGGCTTTGAAGACGGCACCGAAAACCCCGAAGGCGACGAGGCAGTGGCCGCCGCGCTGCAGCAGGACGGCTCCAGTTTTGTCGCCATCCAGCAATGGGTGCACAACCTGGACGCCTTTGACGCACTGGGCACGGACGGGCAGAACAACGCCATGGGCCGGCGCATGGCCGACAACGAAGAGTTGGACGACGCGCCCATCTCTGCCCACGTCAAACGCACCGCGCAAGAGAGCTTCAGCCCCGAGGCCTTTGTGCTGCGCCGCTCCATGCCCTGGGCCGTGGGCCACCAATGCGGCCTGTTCTTTGTGGCCTTTGGCGCCACGCTGAATGCTTTCGAGGCGCAGATGCGCCGCATGGCCGGCCAGGAAGACGGCGTGGTGGACGCGACCTTCACTTATTCCAAACCCGTCACCGGCGCCTACCTGTGGTGCCCGCCGCTGCACCAGGGCCGGCTGGACCTGCGCCAGCTGGGTTTGTGATATTTGCTATTTAATTGATAGCTGCTAGCGCAGGTATTTGCTGCGCTAGCGCCTTGTTTTTTATGAATTCCTCTCCCTCCACGTTGCGCCTGTACCTGAACCTGATCCGCTGGGACCGGCCTGCCGGCTGGCTGCTGCTGCTGTGGCCCACGCTGGGCGCGCTGTGGGTGGCGGCTGGGGGCTTCCCGGGCTGGCATTTGCTGGTGGTGTTTGTGCTGGGCACCATCCTCATGCGCAGCGCGGGATGCTGTGTGAACGATGTGGCCGACCGCGAATTTGACAAGCATGTGAAGCGCACGGCGCAGCGCCCGGTGACCAGCGGCGCGCTGTCGGTGGGCGCGGCCCTGCGCTTTGGTGCTCTGCTGGCGCTGCTGGCGTTTGGCCTGGTGCTCAGCACCAACCCGGCCACGGTGGTGGCATCGTTTGCTGCGCTGGCCGTGACGCTGGTCTACCCCTATGCCAAGCGCTTTGTCTCCATGCCGCAGGCGGTGCTGGGCGTGGCTTTCAGCGCGGGTATTCCCATGGCCTTTACCGCCGTGCATGCCGGGCCCACGGGAGATTGGGGCACGGTGTTTTCCGCGGCGGCCTGGCAGGCGCTGAATCTGCGCCAGGTGTGGGCCAGCATTCCGGCGCTGGCCTGGTGGCTGGTGCTGGGCAATCTGTTCTGGGTCTTGGCCTATGACACCGAATACGCCATGGTGGACCGTGACGACGACCTGAAGATCGGCATGAAAACCTCGGCCATCACCCTGGGCCGTTTCGATGTGGCGGCGGTCATGGTTTTCTATGTGCTGTTTTTAGCCATTTGGGTGCTGGCGCTTATTCCGTATGCGCTGGGTGCTATTTTTTACATAGCAATTGGGGTGGCCGCGCTGCAGGCGCTGTGGCATTGGCAGCTGATACGCAGCCGCCAGCGCGCCGGCTGCTTCAAGGCCTTCCGGCTCAACCACTGGCTGGGCTGCGCGGTGTTTATCGGGGTGGCCGGCGGCTTCGCTTTTTAGGCTGCTGCTTACGAACACTTACAAAGGGTAGGCCTAACTGGCCGATTGGTGTCGCAATTTGGCCAGAGTCACCGTTCCTCCGCACTACGATGGGACGCGCGTCTGCCTGCAGGGCAGATGGCGTATCCGTATTCACGTGTGTATGAAGAACAAAGGAGACAAACGCCATGTCAGATAACAGAGGTGTCGTGTACCTGGGGCAAAACCAGGTCGAGGTGCAATCCATACCCTTTCCCAAACTCATCAACCCGCTGGGCCAGAAGGCCGAGCACGGGGTGATTTTGAAAGTGCTGTCCACCAATATTTGCGGCTCCGACCAGCACATGGTGCGCGGCCGCACCACCGCCATGTCCGGCCTGGTGCTGGGCCATGAAATCACCGGCGAGGTGCTGGAAGTGGGCCGCGACGTGGAGACCCTCAAGAAGGGCGACCTGGTGTCCGTGCCCTTCAACGTGGCCTGCGGCCGCTGCCGCACCTGCAAGGAGCAGCACACCGGCGTCTGCCTCAGCGTCAACCCCTCGCGCGCCGGCGGCGCCTATGGCTATGTGGACATGGGTGGCTGGATCGGTGGCCAGGCCGAGTACGTGATGGTGCCGTACGCCGACTTCAACCTGTTGAAGTTCCCGGACCGCGACCGCGCCCTCGCCAAGATCAAGGACCTGACCTGCCTGTCCGACATCCTGCCCACCGGCTACCACGGCGCGGTGACCGCCGGCGTGGGCCCGGGCAGCACGGTCTATGTGGCCGGCGCCGGCCCGGTGGGCCTGGCGGCAGCTGCCTCGGCGCGCCTGCTGGGTGCGGCCGTGGTCATCGTTGGTGATGTGAACCCGGCCCGCCTGGTGCACGCACGCAAGGTCGGGTTTGAAACCGTGGACCTGTCGCAAGACGTGAGCCTGGCCGACCAGATCGCCGCCATCCTGGGCACGCCCGAGGTGGACAGCGCTGTGGATGCCGTGGGCTTCGAAGCGCGCGGCCACGGCCACGCCGGGTCGCAGGGCGAAGCGCCCGCCACCGTGCTGAATTCGCTAATGGAGATCACCCGCGCCGCCGGCAAGATCGGCATCCCCGGCCTGTACGTGACGGACGATCCAGGTGGTGTGGACAAGGCTGCCAAGAGCGGTGCACTCAGCCTGCGCTTCGGCCTGGGCTGGGCCAAGTCGCACAGCTTCCACACCGGCCAGACTCCGGTGATGAAGTACAACCGTGCGCTGATGCAGGCGATCTTGTGGGACCGCATCCACATCGCCGACATCGTCGGCGTGCAGGTCATTTCGCTCGACGACGCCCCCAAGGGTTACGCCGAGTTCGATGCCGGCGCACCCAAGAAGTTTGTGATCGACCCGCACCAGCAGCTGCGCATGGCGGCTTGAACTGTTTCTGAGGTTTGGATGAAATAGGCTGCTAGCGCAGGTATTACCTGCGCTAGCAGCTATTTTTTATGTAGCAATCTAAATCAGGCCTTGGGCTTGCGCGGCTTGGCCGGCTTGGGCTCCGGCAGCGCATCGGCCGTGGTGCGCACCAGCTGGCACAGCCATTCGCGTTCGTCCCAAGCGTCGGGGGTGATCAGCAGGTAGGGCTTGGCGCCAGGGTAGGGGAAGCCTTCGGTGGGCTTGGGGATCAGGCCACGGCCCTCGGGAGTGGGCTTGAGGAAGAGCTGGTCGTCGCAGACAAAGCCCACCGGTTTGCCGGCCAGGTACACGCAGTATTCACCGAACATCTTGCGGGCTGTGACGCGGCCCGCAGCGCTCAGCTGGTCCAGCAGGAAATCGATCGTGCCTTGCTGCGTGGCCATGGCGCGGTCCGGGCTTAGTCGCCGAACTCGTCGCCCAGCTCGTGGGCGCGGTGCTGGGCGGCCTGCATGGCGCGGATGAAGTGCGCCTTCACCTCGCTCTGGTCCATGGAGGTGGTGGCAGCAAACGTCGTGCCGCCCTTGGAGGTGACGCGCTGGCGCAGGATTTCGGGCGGCTCGTTGGACGCATGGGCCAGGGCCGATGCACCGTAGAAGGTGCCCACGGCCAGCTTGTGGGCCTGGGCGCGGCTCAGGCCCATGTCGGCGCCGGCCTGGATCATGGCTTCGATGAAATAGAACACGTAGGCCGGGCCGGAGCCGGACAGGGCGGTGACCGCGTCCAGCTGGGTTTCGTCGCCCACCCACAGGCTTTCACCGGTGGCGGCCAGCACTTTCTCGATGACATGGCGGTCGCTGTCGGACACGGCGTCGCGGGCGAACAGGGCGGTCATGCCCTTGCCGATCAGCGCGGGCGTATTGGGCATGGCGCGCACGATGCGTTCGCTGTCCAGCCAGCGGGCGATGCTGCTGCTGCGTATGCCGGCGGCCACGCTGAGGTGCAGGGCCTGTTTGGTGTGGAAGCGGGCTTGCAGGGCCGCGTCTTTGAACACCTGGGGCTTGACGGCCCAGACCACGGTGCGGGCGTTGGCCAGCGCGGGGCCGGGCATTTCATGGGCCACCAAGGCGAAGTCGGCCAGCAGTTTGGTGCGGGCCTCCGCCCAGGGCTCGACGACCACGATGTGGTTCGCCGGCACGCCTTTTTTGATCAGCCCGCCGATGATGGCGCTGGCCATATTGCCGCCGCCAATAAACGCGATGTGCTCATGCGCGGCGGTGCTGCCACGGGTGTCGGAGGTGGAGGGAGTGCCTTGCGCGGCCAGGGAGGGTGCCATGGTGGGTCCAAAAATCCAGGGGGAAATTACTTGCCGTTGATGGCCAGCAGCTCGACTTCAAATTGCAGTGTGGCGTTGGGCGGAATGACGCCGCCGGCGCCGCGTTCACCGTAGGCGATGCTGGCCGGGCAAGTCAGCTTGGCTTTGCCTCCGACCTTGATGCGCTGCACGCCTTCGGTCCAGCATTTGATGACGCCATTGAGTGGGAATTCAATGGGTTCGCCGCGCTTGTAGGAGCTGTCGAATTCCTTGCCGTCCAGGAAGGTGCCACGGTAATGGACCTTGACCTTGTCGCTGGCCGTGGGGCTGGCGCCGGTGCCGTCCTTGAGCGAGCGGAACACCAGGCCACTGGATGTGACGACGGCGCCGGGCTCCTTGGCAGCATCGGCGGCGTCTGCTGCCATGGCGCTGAAAGTGCTGCTGATCACGAGGCAGAAGGCGGCGGTACACAGGGGGAATTTCACAAATTACCTTTGGGTGGAGCGTAGAGGCTGCCATTATTGCGATTTATGCGCGGCAGGGCCGCGATGTTTCATTAAAAAAGCTAATGGCGCAGTAAGCGCTTGTTTCTCAAGCTATTTTTTTCATAGCAAAATGTGGCTTTACACGCCGCACACATAGGAGTCTCTGGAATGTCTGCATTCACATTCGATTTATTGGTAGTGGGCGGTGGCAGCGGCGGTGTGCGGGCCGCACGCATGGCGGCCCAGCGCGGCGCGCGGGTGGCGCTGGTAGAGGCCGGGGCCTTGGGCGGGACCTGCGTCAACGTGGGCTGCATTCCCAAAAAGCTCTATAGCTACGCGGCCCACTATGCCGAGTCCTTTGAAGAGGCGGCGGGCTTTGGCTGGCATGTGGAGCGGCCCCGTTTCGATTGGGGTCTGCTGAAGACCCGGCGCGCTGCAGAAATCACTCGGCTCAATGGCGTGTACCGCCAGTTGCTGGTGGGCGCGGGTGTGACGCTCATCACCGGCTGGGCCTCGCTGGTGGACGCGCATACCGTCCAAGTCGGTGACCAGCGCTACAGCGCCCAGAACATCTTGCTGGCCACCGGCGGTACGCCCACCGTGCCCACGGTGCCGGGCGCCGAGCACGCCGTGGTGTCAGACGCGATGTTCGACCTGGACCCGTTTCCGCCGCGTCTGCTGGTGGTGGGCGGTGGCTACATTGCCTGCGAATTTGCCTCCATCTTCAACGGACTGGGCTCCCAGGTGACCCAGGTGTACCGGGGCCAGCAGCCGCTGCGCGGTTTTGACGACGATGTGCGCGCCTTTCTGGCGCAAGAGGTGCGCAAGGCCGGTGTGGATCTGCGCCTGGGGACGGAGGTGGCCAGCATCCTGCGCACCGCCGAAGGCCTGGAAGTGCGCCTGGACAATGGCGGCACGCTGACGGTGGACCAGGTGCTGTACGCCATCGGCCGCGTGCCGAATGTGCATGGTTTGGGCCTGGAGGCCGTGGGTGTGGCAAGGGCGGCAGACGGTGCAATCCAGGTGGACGCGCATTACCAGACCTCGGTGCCCTCGATCTTTGCGCTGGGCGACGTGACCTCGCGCGTGCAGCTCACGCCAGTAGCGCTGGGCGAGGCCATGGTTCTGGTAGACCATTTACTCGGCCCCAAGGCAGGCAAACCTGTGCGGCAGATGGACTACGAGTTGATTCCCACCGCCGTGTTCACCCACCCCAACATCGGCACGGTAGGCCTGACGGAGGCCGACGCGCGCAAACAGTTCGGCCGGGTCAGCGTCTACCGCAGCGAGTTCAAAGCGCTCAAGCACACGCTGAGCGGCAGCACCGAGCGCACGCTGATGAAGCTAGTGGTGGACGACGCGACCGACCGCGTGGTCGGCCTGCACATGGTGGGCGCGGACGCGGGTGAAGTGGTGCAGGGCTTTGCCGTAGCCATGAAGGCCGGCGCGACCAAGGCCGTGTTTGACAGCACCATCGGCATACACCCCACCGCCGCCGAAGAATTTGTAACCATGCGTGAGCCTTTTATCGCCTCTTCTTCTTGACCTTGTTGCGTTGCACAATAGCCTTATGCCCTACCTGCCCCCCTTTATCGCCCCGACCCGTTTCACCGACCCGGATGCTGCATTGGCCCAGGTCCAGCGGATTTATGACCAGCAGATCGAGCACTTGCGCCAGGCCATGCAGCGCTTTGTGGCGGGCGAGACACTGCCCGGCCATGTGCGTGCCTGCTACCCGTTTGTGCGCCTGCATACCGAGACCGTAGCGCGCGCTGATGTGCTGGAAAGCGCCCACCTGAGCTACGGCTTCGTGGCGGGCCCGGGCCGCTTCGAGACCACGCTGACGCGCCCCGATCTGTACCGCAGCTACTACCTGGAGCAGTTCCGCCTGCTGCTGCAAAACCACCGTGTCGAGCTGGAGATCGGTACCAGTGCCTTGCCTATCCCGGTGCATTTCTCGTTTGCCGAGCACGACCATGTGGAGGGCCATATGGACGCTGCACGCCGCATGCTGATGCGCGATGTGTTTGACCTGCCCGACCTGGCCGCCATGGACGACGGCATTGCCAACGGCACCTACGAGCCCAAGGCCGGCGACCCGCTGCCGCTGTCGCTGTTCACGGCGCCGCGCGTGGACTATTCGCTGCACCGCCTGCGCCATTACACCGGCACCGGGCCCGAGCATTTCCAGAACTTCGTGCTGTTCACCAACTACCAGTTCTACATCGATGAATTCGTGCGCATGGGCCACGCCGCCATGGCCGACCCGAATAGCGAATACTGCGCCTTTGTCGAGCCCGGCAACGTGATTACGCGCCGCGTGGGCCTGCCCGCCGAGGCCGTGGATGCGCTGGGCGCCGCGCCGCCGCGCCTGCCGCAGATGCCGGCCTACCACCTGGTGCGCTCGGACAGCGCTGGCATCACCATGGTCAACATCGGCGTCGGCCCGGCAAATGCCAAGAACATCACCGACCACATTGCCGTGCTGCGCCCGCATGCCTGGATCATGGTCGGCCACTGCGCCGGCCTGCGCAACAGCCAGCAGCTGGGCGACTACGTGCTGGCCCACGGCTATGTGCGCGAAGACCATGTGCTGGACGAAGAACTGCCGCTGTGGGTGCCCATTCCGGCGCTGGCCGAAATCCAACTTGCGTTGGAGCGGGCCGTGGCCGACGTGACCCAGGTGAGCGGCGTGGCGCTGAAGAACATCATGCGTACCGGCACCGTGGCCAGCACCGACAACCGCAACTGGGAGCTGCTGCCGAATAACCAACCCCAGCGCCGCTTCAGCCAGAGCCGCGCTGTCGCGCTGGACATGGAGAGCGCCACCATCGCCGCCAATGGCTTCCGCTTCCGTGTGCCTTATGGCACGCTGCTGTGCGTCAGCGACAAGCCGTTGCACGGTGAAATCAAGCTACCCGGCATGGCCAACCACTTCTACCGCGAGCGCGTGGACCAGCATTTGCGCATCGGCATCCGAGCTATCGAGCTGCTGCGCGCCCAGGGGCTGGAGCAGCTGCACAGCCGCAAGCTGCGCAGCTTTGCTGAGGTGGCGTTCCAGTAGGCGCGCCGCATTGGTCAGGCCCCTTACCAATCTTCCCGTAACACGATGCAGTTAGACATACCCACTCTGCTGGTGCTGGCCACTGCCAACCTGTTTGTGTTGTCCCTGGCCTTGCTTGCTTTGATGGGCCGGCACACCACGTCGCCCACGCGCTGTGCGCAATTGGCGGTTGCTATGCATATGCTTGGCGGGGTGTTGGCGATGGCCGCGTCGTACAACTGGCAGACCGTGTGGGGCACCTTGGCTGTTGCCGCTTTTGGCTGCGGCCAGTGGCTGCTGCACCGGGCGCTGGGCGGCTGGCTGGGGCACCGCGCACGTCTCAGCCCGACCCGCAAGCGGCCGCGCCGCCGTGGCCCGCAAGATTGGTTGAGCTACCGTTGGGCCACCCGCTGCATGCTGGTGCTGGTGCCAGCTGTACCCGTGGGCTATGCCTTGGGCTGGGACTACTCGGGCTTCCAAATGGCCTGGTCGCAGGTGGGCCTGGCGGCCATGCTGCTGCTGGTGGCGCGTGCCACGCTGTTCCCTTTGCGTGCTGCGGGGCGGGATTGGCGGTGGTTGCTGTGTGCCTGCTTGGTGGGCATGGCGATGCTTTTGCTGGCGCGCGCTGCGGCGGGTGCGCTTCTGGCCGAACGGGTGCTGCAGTTGTTCAACCTGCTGCTGGCACTGGCTGTGAATGTGGTGTCCTTGGTGGCCACGCTGGCCTTGCTGGCGGCCTGGCGTGATGAGGCCAAGGCCCGTCTGCGCAGTCTGGCCATGACCGACGGCCTCACCGGCCTGCTGAACCGTCGAGGCTGGGAAGAGCGTGCCGAAGGCCTGTTCGCCAATGCGCAGCGCTACCAGCAGCCCATGACCCTGATGATGCTGGACATTGACCATTTCAAGCGCATTAACGACACCCACGGCCACGAGGTGGGCGACATGGCGCTGAAGCTGTTTGCTCGGCTGCTGCGTGAGAGCCGGCGTACCGGTGACCTGGTGGGGCGTTTGGGTGGCGAGGAGTTCTGCATCGTGCTGGCCAACACCCACAAGTCGGCTTGCTATGGTTTTGACCAGCGTTTGCGCAGCGTGCTCAGCCAGCGCGCCGAGCAGGAGCTGGGCTTCCCCCTGGATTTCAGCGCCGGCGTGGCCGTGCTGAAAGATGGCGACGGTACCTTGACCGGTCTGCTGGCCCGCGCCGATGCTGCGCTGTACGAGGCCAAGCGCCAGGGCCGGGGCCGCCTGCTGCAGTCCGAGGGCGGCATGGGGCAGACGGTTATTTAGCTAAAAAGATAGCTGCTCGTGCTGGTGAAATAAGCGCGAACTGCCGATTTCACCTGATTAGCTACTTGCCTCAGACACACCACCACAACCGTTCGCCCTGAGCTTGTCGAAGGGCTCAGTTTGCAAGCCCTTCGACAAGCTCAGGGCGAACGGGGCTCTTTCATGGGCGCGGTTGAGTTCTGAGGCATGCACCTAATCAGGCGATTTCATCACCTATTTTTACGCCGCCGTCAGGCACCGCTGAAGGCCCCCTGGGTACAGGTGTTGACCCGCACTTTCACCCACACCCCCACGCTGTCGGGAAAGCACAGCGTGCCATCAGCAAACACCGACTTCCAGTACGACAGTACCGTGCCCGGCGTCTGCGGCGCGGTGAATTCCACGCTGAGCTGCACCGTCGCCCCCGGCGCGGTGGTGGGCACCGCAATGCGGCTGCTGGCGGGCACCAGGTTGTGCGCCAGATGCAGGGTTTCGCCGGTGCGGGTGGCAACCACCACCTCTTCGTCCATGCACTGTAAGAACCGTCCCTGCCAGGGCACGTTGCCCGCGTTTTGCAGCTCCCAGGTTTTGGTGAAGCGCTGGCCCGGCAGCACCAGCGCGCCATCCGGGGCCGTCACATCCCGCACAAAGGCGCTGCGGTCGCCCTGCTGCTGGGCCCGTTTCACTGCCGGGTTGATGGGCACCACATCAAACACCAGGTGCAGGATGCGCAAGGGGTGTACCTGCAACACATCGGCCAGCGCCACCACCGTTTGCATAGACGGCAGCTTGTCGGGAATGCAGGCCAGGTCGTACAGGGTTTGCCGCCCTATGCCGGCCTGCTTGCACAGTGCGCTCAGGTTCAAACCCAGCTCCCGCGCCCGCTGACGCATCCAACCGTCCAATGTCTCTTGCATGTATTTTTTTGTGTAGAAAGGTGAGGGAATGTGTCGATTGTCCGGTGAAACAGACAGTTAGCTCTGAATAATCCGGCGCAGCCTGTGCCCGCGATGGGGCGAGACCCTTTTGATGAGAAAAACTATGCAAATCCCCCACTGGAATTCCCGTTTCACCTTGTTGGCCAGCGCGGCAGCGGTTGCTGTGTTGGTCAGCGCCTGCGGTGGCGGCAGCGGCGGCGGGGGTGACAGTAGCTCGGCAGGCAGCAGCATCACGCTCTCGGGCTATGCCGCTACAGGCCTGGCCATGGCCGGGGCCACTGTCAACATCAAGTGCGCCACCGGCAACGCCACGGCCAGCACCATTGCCAGCGGTTTCTACACCACGACGCTGGACAATGCCGCGCTACCTTGCGTCTTGCAAGTCCGCTCTGCCGATGGCCTTACCACCCTGCATTCGGTAGCCGCAGGCAGCGGGGGCGGAACTGTGGTGGCCAACGTCACCCCATTGACCGAACTGGTGCTGGCGCAGGCTGCAGGCCAGGCACCTGCTACATTTTTTAATGCTTTCAGCAGCACCCAGACGGCGACGGTCAGCGCAGACAGTTTGGCGGCGGCAGTGACCAAGGTGGCGACCGCGCTGTTTTCCTCGGTGAGCATCACCACGACCAATCCATTCACGGACGCGTTAGTCCCGGCGACCCTGGACAGCCCTGCCACGGGCAACGCCTACGACCGTTTGCTCGACCAACTGGCCGCATCCGTGGCCAACGCCCGGACCACACTGCCGGCGATCGTCAGCCAGGTGGCGGCGGGCAGCACCACCGTCGGCTCCAGCCTGCAATCCACCCTGGCGACCGACTTTGCCGCGGGCATTTTTGGTGTGCACTACGATGACTACCGCAGCCATTGGAATGCCGAAGTACACCGTTCGACCAGCGGCCCGGCCAATGGCGTGTACAGCTTTACCGGCAACAGCTATGTCTTTGCCAACGGTGCCTGGGGCGCGGCTGACAACAGCGATAACAACCGCGTATTGACGGCCAGCGGCTGGGTGCTTGACGGTGCAAATCTGCCTGCCACCGTGAGGCAAACCGGACTGACCAGCTTTTTGTACACCAGCGCCACCCAATCGACCCAGATGACGATGGTGTCCAGCAGCCCTGCGACCTACCGCTACGGCGATTCAACAAACGTCACTTTGCCTACCGGGTCCAAGGTGTTTGAGTTCACCCAAACCTATGTGTCTGAAAAGTACCAGCTCAACGGCGGCACCGGCTTTAGCAATGTGACCTCGTTGGCCGACTTCCGCAGCCAGCACAGCAGCAGCTCTGACCCCGTGCAGTGGTATGGCGGCAGCTTGGCACAGGGTGCCCTGCTGCAATGGCGCTTTGGGCCAGGCACCACCAGCGGTGCGCTGCTGCTGTCCATCAACTACCCTGACCAAAACCCACCCGCGCTGGCCGACGGCACCTGGGAAGTCAAAACCGTGATGGGCACAGAGGTGATGGTGTTGACCATTCCGGCTTCGGTGGATGCCAGTGCATCGACCCACTCCGGCCTGGCCGCTGGCCAAAAGTTCATCTACGCATTGACCCCCGAAGGCAATGTGCAAGAAGGCCGTTACTTCCCTGCGGGCGCCAGTGGCGGCTCGTTCACCAACTTCAACCGCATTGCCGCCAATGCGATCATCGCGGCGATTGGCGGCCTGGCCAGCCTGCCGAACTAACTTTCATGGACTCGGGTGCAGAGCACTCCGGGCCATGCAAGTTACCGCTTGTTAAATCAGGCGCTGTAGCTGCGCATACTGCAGCAGCATGATGGTCTTGCCGTCGCAGATGCGCCCATCTAACCCTCGGAGCTGGCTGGCCCGCGCCTATGCTGTGCGGTATGAGGCCAAGCGCCAGTGCCGGGGCCGCCTGCTGCAGTCCGAGGGCGGCATGGGGCAGACTGCTATTTAGACCGAGGCGGCACTGGACGGATGGTCAAGGGTCGCAGCAGCGCTGGGGTTTTTGTCGATCAGGTGCGCCAGCAGTTCCAGCTGTTGCTTCTGGATAGCCAGCAACTCGCCCCACTGGCCTTGGCGCAGCAGGTCTACCTTTTCATGCAGCAGCATGATTTCCAGTTCGGCCTTCAGGTTGACTTCGTAGTCGTGCTCGGCATGCAGGCGATCCTTCACGGCCTGGCGGTTTTGCGACATCAGAATGATGGGCGCCTGCACTGCGGCCAGCATGGACAGCACCAGGTTCAACAAGATGAACGGGTAGGGGTCAAACACCGCGTTGTAGTGGGTCAGCAGCAAGGTGTTGAGTCCGACCCACACTACCAGCACGGCGGCAAACAGGCTAATGAAGGCCCAGGACCCGCCAAAGCGTGCCACCGCATCGGCGGCTCTTGCGCCTAGAGAGGTGTCTTCGTCCAGGTCGTTGGCCGTGTTGCGGGCGATGTGCTTGTGTTCAGCAATGTGGCGCGCGACCTTTTCGGCATGCAGGTCTATGGCTTGGCCGGACTGGCGGGGCCGTTTGGGGGCGGGGGAGTCAGCTGCTTTCATGGGATGCCCCCACGGGAATGACAAAGCAGGCGGGGCCTGCCAGGGTGCTCCATGGCAGAGCCTCACCGGGCAGCAGCAGACGCGCATCCATAGCGCCTGCTGCTGCCAGCGCGGTGTCTGGTGTGGCACGGACCAGTATGAAGCGCATCTGCAGCGTATCGCGGCGCAGCAGCAGTTCGGCCCGTGGCCAATGCGTGGGCAGGCAGGGCTGGAAGCACAGACTGTGGGCGCCTTGCTGCAGGCCGAAGATCGACCCGATCGCGGCGCGGTGCATCCAGGCTGCCGACCCGGTGTACCAGCTCCAGCCGCCACGCCCCACATACGGCGCATGGGTGTAGACGTCGCCGGCCATCACATAGGGCTCGATGCCGTAGACGGCATTCTGGGCCGTGTTGCCTGCCCGGTGTGCCGGGTTCAGATAGCAGAAATAGCGGTAAGCGGTGTCGCCATCGGCGGCTTGGCCCTGTGCTTGCTGCGTGGCATAGGCCGCCTGGGCCATCACAGCCCAGGCGCCAGCGTGGGAATACTGCCCGCCGTTTTCACGCACCCCCGGCGGGTAGGCCTGGATGTACCCGGCGCTTGGCACGGCATGGGCCAGGGGTGGGTCCAGCAGGCGGATCAGTCCCGCAACCGGGTCCACCAGATGCTCTTCCACCGCAGCCAGGGCCATGCGTTGCAGTGCGGGTGAGGCAGCGCCCGAAAGTACCGCCCAAGCCTGGGCAATCAGGTCAATCTTTGCCTCGGGATTGGCGTCTGAGCCCAGGGGCTCGCCATTGTCGAAAAAGGCGCGCTTGAACCAGCGCCCGTCCCATGCGGGGCCGCTGAGTGCGGCTTTCCAGCCCTCGGCGGCCTGCGTCCAACGCTCGGCTCTGGCTCCGTCTCCGCGTTGGGTGGCAATCGGTGCGAAGCCCGCCACCACCTGGCACAGGAACCAGCCTAGCCATACGGATTCACCTTGGCCCGCAATGCCGACGCGGTTCATGCCGTCGTTCCAGTCGCCGCTGCCCATCAGCGGCAAGCCGTGTACGCCCACCGCCAGGCTGCGGTCTATGGTGCGGGCTGCGTGCTCGTACAGCGTGGCGCTGTCTTTGCCGATGGTGGGTGTGTAGTAGGCATCTTCCGCACCCTCGGGGATGGCCGCGCCCTCCAGGAAGGGCAGGCTGTGTTCCAGCAAGCTGGTGTCACCCGTGGCGTGCAGATAGTGCAGGCAGGCGTGGGGCAGCCACAGCAGGTCGTCCGAGAAGTGGGTGCGCACGCCCGCGCCGCCCGGGTTGTGCCACCAGTGCTGTACATCCCCTTGCGGAAACTGGCGCGCCGCGCACTCGATGATCTGCGCGCGCAACATCTCGGGTGCGGCCCAGGCCAGAGCCATGGCGTCTTGCAGCTGGTCGCGGAAGCCGGTTGCGCCGCCGGCCTGGTAGAAAGCGGCCTTGGCCCACATGCGGCAGGCCACAGTTTGGTATAGCAGCCAGCGGTTGACCATGGCGTCGAACAGCGGGTCGGGCGTGCTCACCGTGGTAGCGCCCAGCAGGCGGTCCCAGTGTTGGTTGGCGTCTGCCAGGCGCTGATGTGCCGGAATGTCGGCGGCGATGCTGGCCAGTTGTTGGGCGGCTTCAGGGCTGTCTGCATAGCCCAGCAGGAACACCCGCTCAATGGCCTCGCCCGCAGGTAGCTCGATGATGCTGGCTATGGCGGCGCAGGGGTCCAGCCCGCCACCGCTGCGTTGGTTGAAATGGTCTGGCATGACCAGGCGGCCCCGGGCATCGAAGCATTCGCGCCGGTCGCAGGTCCAGTCGTCGGCATCTTCATCGGTCGCCGCCAGGGCCAGGAAGGCAGTTCCGTTGCCAAAGCCGGCAGAGCGCTCGGCCTGGGTGCACAGCAGGGCAGTCACACTGTGTTGCCGGCCTGCCAAAGGAATATGCGCGTGCAGGGTGTGGGTGCTGCTGCGGTCACTGCGGTTGGCACCCATCATCCACTCCACCATGCCAATCACACGCAGTTGGACGGCGCGCAAACCCCGGTTTCGTATGTGTAACCGTATCTGCTTGACCGAGCTGTGGATGTCCACGCACCAGCTGGTGGTCACGTCGATATCGCCGTGGCGGTGTCGGATGCTGCTGTGGCCTTGCCCATGGGCGATCTGGTAGCTGACATCTGCGCCACCGCAGCCGTGCGGGGCCACGTTCCAGATGTCCTGGGTCTTGCAGTCTTGCAGCAGAAACCATTCTGCGGGTGGGTCGGCCACCGGGTCGTTGGACCAGGCGGTGAGCTGGTTCATGCGGCTATTGCGTGCCCAGGTAGTGCCGCCCCCGGCTTCCGTCAGTTGGCAGCCGAATGCCGGGTTGGCCAGCAGATTGGTCCAGGGTCGTATCGGACGCTTCTGGGGGCTGACATCGAAGTGAAACTCTCCGTTGTCTGCATCGAAGTGGCCTGTGGGTGGTGCTGGTGTGGTGACCGGGCTGGTAGCGACCGGAATGGCCACGGTAGCGGTGTTTTGCCGTTCCTCCAGCGCCGCTTCATGCAGCGCCGCCCAGGCCTGCACGTGGTGTACCAGGGGGCGGCCATCGGCGCGCAAATGCAGGCGGGCCAGGGCGTGCAAGGTGTTGAGTTCGTCGGCCGAGATTTCTTCCGAGCGCAGCAGGTAGAAGCCGGTGGGGGTAGATTCCGCGCTGCTGTCGGCCAGGTGGCGGTCACGCAGCATGCCGATCTCGCGGTGCAGCTCCATCTGGTAGGACGCGGGCTCGGTATTCACCACCACCAGGTCACAGCCCAGGCCGCCCCAGGACCAGACCCGCAGGGCCTGGGCCAGCGCCCGTAGCAGGCCCAGGCCCTCTGCGGCGCCGGCGGTGACCAGCAGGATGGGGCGGTCGCCCGAGATGTCCAGACGCCACAGCAAGCGCTTGTCGCACACGCCCAGCCAGGGTGACCGGTTGGTAGTGCGCCCCATGCGAGTCAGGTTGAGCAGCAGCGGGGTGGTCATGGTCTGGATGGCCGCCAGGTTGTCAGGCGTCAGGCCCAGCATGCGCAGGCGTATGCCGGTCAGGGTGTCCGACATCAGCGAAGCCCGCTGCACATTGCTGTGCTGGCGGTATTTGTCTATCACTGCCCCCAGGGTGGCCCCTGAGTCTGAGGCGGCCGTGGCAAAGGTGATGCGCGCCTTGCCCAGCGGGGCGATGCGCAGGCGCACCGCGAGCGCGCTGACCGGGTCCAGCCCGGTGTGCAGTGGGCCGGAGGCCGTTGGGCGCGCGTCCATGGCTGCATGGGGTTGGCTGGCGTCCTGGTTGCGGCCCCGCCACTGCTGCCGGTCGGTCTGGATGCGTATGCCTACCACCTGGGGATCGGTATCGACCAGGAAGTGGGCGGCCTGCAAGGCCTGCTCCGTGGGGAGGCGCGGTGTGCGCTGGAATAGCAGCGCCTGGTCTTCGTCCTCCCACTGCGCCTGCACGAACAGGTTGGCGAAGGCAGGGTGGGCCTCGTCCGCGCGTGCATCGCTCAAGGTGACTTCGAAGGCCGACAGCAACTCGATCTCCAGGGGGCGGTCGCCCAGGTTGCGCACCTCCACCTGGCGGAATTCGATATCGTCCTCGGGGCTGACCCATACCGTGGTGTGGGTTTGCATCCCGGGCCAACTGGCGTCGAAGCAGACCCGGTCGGCATGGAAGGTGCTTTGGTAGTGCGCAGCCGGGTCGGGTGCCGGGTGTTGGGTGATGGACACCGGCTGGGCGTGCCCGCTCCAGCGCAGGTAGAAGAAGTGGCCGAAGGCGTCACGCAGCGCATCGTCGCGCCAGCGGGTGATGCCCGTGGTGCGCCAGCGGCTCCAGCCCGCGCCATTGGCCCGCAGTGCCACGTGGTAGTGCCCGTTGGACAGCAGGTGGGTGGGCTCCAGTGCCGTGGCGCCGGGTATGAGTTCGCGCAGCAGGCTGGGGCGGCTGTTCTGCATACCCATCGTCGTGGGGCGCGCGGGCGGGGTGTGCAGCAGCGCCACTTCGCGCGGCGGGCTCTCGTGCAGCAGGGATGCGACCGCTTCGATATGCACATTCGCCATGCCCCAGCGCTGCGCCGGGCCGTTCAGCAGCACATTGGCCAGGGCCACGATCGTCATGCCCTGGTGGTGGGCCATGAAGGTTGCCACGGGGGTGAACACTGCGTTGTCTGACTGCCGTTCGGGCGTGTAGTCCAGTGCCTCGATAAAACCATAGCGGCCGCTTGCCATGATTGCGCTGAGTGCTTCTAAATTTATAGCGGATTGGTGGGGTGAAATCTGTGCGGCCAAGGCGCTGGCATAGGGTGCGATGACCAGTTCGTCGGGGGGCGTGCGGCGCAGCGCCAGCCGTGGCACGCCCTGGGGCGCGTACTGGTAGGCCAGGGTGTAGTCGCGGCCGGCATAGGCCGATTCGGAGATGCCCCAGGGTACTTTGCGGCTTTTGGCGAAGGCGATTTGCTCGCGCAGCGCGCCGTGGCAAGCCTCTTGCAGCACGCTGCCCGGGGGCTCGTTCAGCACCAGGGTGGGCATCAGGTATTCGAACATGGAGCCAGACCACGAGCGCAGGCCGGTGTCCGTGCCCACGGCGAAGAATGGCCGGCCCAGCGAGGCCCAGTGGCGCACTGGCACATCACCCTTGGCAATGGCCAGCAGGCTGGTCAGCCGCGATTCGGACGCCAGCAGATCGTAGAAGCCGGCATCCAGCTGCTGCTCAGCCACCCGGTAGCCAATGTGCAGCAAATGCCGCCTGCGGTGGTACAGAAAGCGGTAGTCCGGCGCCCAGGCCAGCGCCTCGAATGCCAGTGCCAGTGCGTGCAGGCGTTGGGCTGCAGGGTGGTTGCTGGCATGGGCCTGGGTATCCCGCGCCGCCGAAATGCGGGTAGCCCGGTGGTCGGCCAACTGCCATTGCAGCTGTTGGCGCTGCACCGGCGTCAGGGTTGTGCGCTCGGCCAGCAAGGGTGTTAAGCGCTGGCGCACTTGCTGCAGGGCGGCTTGTGTTGCACTGGCGTCGTAGGGTGCGGTTGCCAGTTCTTGGCAGGCCTGGGCGACTGCCAGCAGATGGCCGCTCAAGTTGCCACTGTCCACGGTGGAGATATAGGTTGGCAGCAGGGCTGCGCAGCTTTGCGTGTCGTACCAGTTCAGGAAGTGACCACGGTGGCGTGGCAGGCGTTGCAGTGTGGCCAGCGTGGCCTCCATACGCTCCAGCAGGTCTTGGGTGCCGATCCAGCCGAACTGGCGTGCACAAGCCACACTGAGCAGGTACAGGCCGATGTTGGTGGGCGAGGTGCGGTGGGCCACCATGTCGTGGGGCAGCACCTGCAGATTGTCCGGTGGCAGGTGGTTGTCCTCCGGGCCTACACAGCGTTCAAAGAAACGCCAGGTGGCGCGCGCGGTGCTCTCCAGAATGGCGCGGTCCTTGTCTGGCAGCACGGAGTCGCTGCGCGGTGGACGCGGCATGCTGGTCCACCATGTCCATACTGGGGACGCGGCCCACAGAGCGCACAGGCACAGGCTCAGCACCGGGTAGGGTGTGCCGCCGGCCAGCAGTGCGCCAGCCAGCAGTACGGCCATTGCGGGGATATTCCAATGGGCGCGTAGCAAGGCGGGCAGATGGGTGCTGGCCTGGGACTGCGCGGTGGCGGCCGTGGTCCATTGCAATAGATGGCGGTGGCTAAAGACCATGCGGTACAGCGCCCGCGCAATCGCGTCCAGATTCAGCATGGCTTGCGCCAGTAGTTGGGCCAGATGCCACAGCCCGCCCCAGCATGCGCGCGCCAGGTCGGCGCCGGCGTGGCGGTAAAAGTGCAGTTTGGCCAGGTCGTCACGGCTGGGCGAGAGCCCGGCAATGGCCCCCATCAATGGGCCGGCCGCAAATGCTGCGATGACCAGTGCCAGCGTCCACCCGGGCGGTATGCTGCCGGTGGCCAGGGCCAGCAGCAGCAGGCCCAGCGACATGGGGGCCACCAGCGAACGGCGCAGGTTGTCGAACATCTTCCACAGGTGGATGGGCCGCAGGTGGAACAGCCGTGGCCGCAGCAGAAACGGCAGCAGTTGCCAATCGCCCCGCATCCAGCGGTGCACGCGGGACGCGGCCACATCGGCGTGGAAGGGCGCGTCTTCGATCAGCGTGATGTCGCTGATGGCCGCACAGCGCACCATCGAACCTTCGAGCAGGTCGTGACTGAGCACTGCGCCTTCAGGCAGGCGACGGACCAGCACGGCGTGCAGGGCCTGTACCACCAGCAGGCCTTTGCCTGTGAAGGTGCCTTCGGCAAACACATCCTGGTAAATCTCGGACGAGGCCGTGCTGTAGGGATCGATGCCGCATTGCCCGGCAAACAGCCAGTGGTAGAGCGTGAAGTCTTTGGGGGCGGGCAGCGGTGTGGAGACCCGTGGCTGCAAGATGCCATAGCCAGTGACGACGCGCCTGCCAGTGGCGTCCAGCTGCGGCTGGTTGTAGGGGTGGGCGGCTACGCCGACCAGGTCGCGCAGGCGTCCCGGGGGGAGCTGGGTGTCGCTGTCCAGCGTAAGTATGTAGGGCGTGTCGGCTGCAATGCGCGAGGCTTCGCCCCATTCGATGAAGGCTTGGCGCTCGCCAGTGGCCATGGCTTCCACCAGCAGCTCCAGCTTGCCGCGTTTGCGCTCCCAGCCTATCCAGCGTTGCTCGGTTTCACTGAAGCTGCGTTCCCGGTGCAGCAGGATGAAGCGGGGTGCTGCTCCCGCCGCGACGGGGTAGCGCAAGTTGAGCGTGGCCAGCTGCTCTATGGCCAGCTGTACCAATGCGTTATCAGTCGGCAGGTGCTGGGCGTCTGCATCGGCGTAGTCGCTTAGTAGCGCGAACTGCGCTTCGGTTTCCGGGTTGGCAATATGGTGCAAATGCAGTCGGCGTACCAGGGCCAGCACGGAGGCGGCATCGGTCAGCAGTGCCGGTATGGCCACCAAGACGCGGTGCTCCGCTGGAATTCCGTCCACCAGGCCCATGCGCGGTAGCGGCCGGGGCCGCGCGGACTCGCTGACCAGGCGGTTGATGACCGCCACGATGGCCTCGGACGCAGGCCAGACCATCAACGCGGCTGCCAGCCACATCCAGCCATTGTTGTTCTGGACGCTTAGGGTGGCCACATGCGGTCGTTGCAGCAGCCAGGCCACGACACCGGCACTTCCTAGCAATAGCGACAACAGATACACCGGCAAGGCTGTGCGCTGCCGTACCCTGCGCCAGAGTTCCGATGCCTTCTCCTGCAGGCCCAGGCCCAGAGCTTGGGACAGTGTGGGGCGGCCTGCGCCGCGCATCCAGTAGCTGGCAACCGTGCTGGCGGCGTCAGTGTCCGCTGACTTGCGCATCAGGCCCAGCAGCGTTTGGGCTACGGCGGCTTCGCTGCGGCCGCTGCGCCGCGCCAAGCGCTCGATGCCGTGCAGCGTTTGGTCGCGCGTGCTGGGGTGCTCGGCTTCGAATGCGGCAGAAGTCAGCATGAGCTGCATCAGCACGCTGGCCTGGGCGATGATGTCCGGCCAGTCGGCGTCGCCAATGGCCCGCAATGATTTGACGGCGTTGCTGACACTCAAGTTGTCGGCGGCCTGGTCGGCGTTGTGTTGCGTGTGGGCCGCAGCCGCATCGGGCAGTGCGTGGTTCAGCCAGCTGGTGCACGCCCCGTCGTCACTGCCTTGGCGCTCCTGCAGGCGCAGTGCCATCTGGGCCAAAAATACGCGGCCAACACCGCGTTGGTTCAGTAAGTGCAGCAAGCTGTCCAGGCTCTGCGGGGAGTAGAGCTCAAGTTTGTCGCAGCACAGATTGGCCACTTCGCGTGCAGCCTTGTTGGTGGCAACGCGTTCGGCCAGGCGGCGCAGGTTTTCCACCAGCACCACACGCAAGGTGGTGGGCAGGGCCCAGATTTCGGCCAGATGCAGTTCACGGCTATCTTGGTAGGCAGTCAGGAATTGCTGCAGCAGCTCTTCGTTGAACGCCCCGTCGGTGTGTGCCACGAAGGCCCAGGCCACGCCGTAAATCCTTGGCAGGCCCGCCAGCGGTTCATCCTCCAGAATGGGCAGCGTGCGGAAATAGCTGCGCGGCAGGCCCGTGCGGATTTCTTCGAGCTGGGCCTCGATGAGGTGAAAGTTGTCCAACAGCCACTCGGCTGCGGGGCTAATGTCGTAACCCGTGGCGGCCTGAGCGCCGATGTAGCGGTGGGCTTCCTGCAGCGTGTGGATGTTGTCGCGCAGGCGGGGGAAGAAATTGCCGGCCCGCAGGCTGGGGCGGCTAGCGCGGTGGGTGGCACCCAGGCTGTGGCCATGCTGCGCGAAGCGCTGCAGGCCGAAGATTTCCGAGCGGATGGGGGCCAGCACCGGCCCACGTGCTTCGTCCAGCATCTGGCACACCGCCGGTGGTGCATCGGGTACCAGTTGCTGTAGCTCTGCGATAGACATGGCGTTACAAGGCCAGCAAGCAGCCACCCATCAGCAGTGTCACGATGAATAGGGTCGTTACAAACCTTGCGGCGACGAAGCCGTGCAGCCTCTCACCGCAGTACTGCAGCACAGACAGGCCGCCAGGTGCGGCTCGGCAATGGTCCAGATGCTCGCCCAGGGCAGCGAGTTCCATGGGCGAGGTATCTGCGGTGGCACCAAAAGAAGACGTGCTCCAGCGCGAGGTAAGAAGTGTCTGGCAGCTCATGGGCGTTCCTTATGCCAAGCGCTCGGCCCTTTGGGGCACATGTGGCGCATGTGCTTCAGGGGGAACGCCTTGGCGGGCCCGCGGTGCAGGCCACGTGTAACCAAGCGGCAACCTCAATGTAGGCCGCATGGAGGCGGCTGTATGTCGGAGAGCAGGCTGCGCCCTGTAAGACAACACGCGGTGTATGTCCATGTTGCCTGTGTGGCGGTCTTTGCAATGCGGCCGTAATGGGTGCCGCCGATACACTGGGGTTCGGTGGGATGTCCCGCATATCTGTTTTTTTTCATGGATAAGGTTGTTACACGCATGCCCACTAGCGCTCCTTCTGAACCTTCGGCGCGCCCTGTAGTTTCGCGTACGGCGTCTTTCTCTTGGAGGCCTTGGTCTGCCGCAGTCGTTTGCGTATTGTTGGCGGGCGTTGCGCTGGGCGAGTGGTGGGGTTGGCCGTTTCTGGCGGCGCCGCTGCAGCGCATGCTGGGGGATTCCATGCAGCGGCGTGTGGTGCTGGCTCCGCAGGGTTTTCAGATCCGCTTCGTGGGAGGGCTTAGGCTGCAGACTCCGCTACTGGAAGTGGCAGCGCCGGAGTGGAGCAAGACGCCGCATATGCTGCTGGCGCAAGACCTGGCCCTGGAGCTGCGTTACCTGGACCTGTGGCGTGCCTACCAGGGCCAGCCCCTGCGTATCCAGAGCTTGCAGGCGCGCACGCTGGACAGTGATTTAGAGCGCCTGGCCGATGGCCGGGCCAGCTGGCAATTCGGGCCGGCACAACCCACGACCAAGCCGTCTAATAGGCTGGCACAGTTGCCTTTGTTTGGCCATCTGCAGGTAGACCAGGGTGCTGTGCGTGTTAACGACGCACCGCTGGGCTTGGCGTTGAAAGCCCAGCTTTCGCTGGCTCCTAGCCAGGCCGCGCAAGCGGAGGGGCCGGTGGCCAGCGTGCTGCAACTGCAGGGCAATGGCCGTTACCGCAATTTGCCCTTGAAGCTGGAGGTGCAGTCCTCTGGTGTGCTGCCTTCCGAGCTAGGTGCTGCACCCACGTTGCCGGTCAGCCTGGCACTGGACCTCAGCGTGGGCCGCGCCAAGATCCATTTCAATGGCCGCGCAGCGGACGTGCTGCAGCCCCGCGACTTCCAGGGTAGCTTCAATGTCCAGGGGCCGTCACTGGCCGCCGTGGGCGACCCGCTGGGCGTGACGCTGCCGACCACATCAGCGTTCCGTACCACCGGTGCCATCGCCCGCAAAGGAACAACCTGGAGCGTGGTGGTGGGCGATGCCACCGTAGGCACCAGCAGTCTGAACGGCGCTTTCACCTATGAGACCGCGCGCCCTGTGCCGCTGCTGGCCGGCCGCCTGGGCGGCAAACGCCTGCAATTGGCCGACCTGGGCCCGGTGGTTGGGACCACGCCGGCCACCATGGCTGCCAGCGAGGACGCCAGCGTAGCCGTGCCAGCGACGCACGGCAAAGGGCGCGTGTTGCCAAACCGCCCGTTCGACCTGGCGGCCATGCGCGTTATGGATGCGAATGTGCTGATCGACATCCAGCAGGTGGACCTGAATTCCCGCCTGCTGGAGCCTCTGCAGCCGCTGAGCGGCCATCTGCAGCTCCAGGCCGGCTTGTTGACTTTGCAGAATATGGTGGCGCGTACGGCCCAGGGCCAAGTCATGGGCGCGTTTTCACTGGACGGGCGGGCGGACGAGGCTTTGTGGAAGACCGATTTGCGTTGGAGCGGTGTGCAGTTGGACCACTGGCTGCGCCAGACGCGGGACGAGGGCCAGCCACCCTATGTCAGCGGCCAGTTGCAGGGCCAGGCCCAGTTGCAGGGCAAGGGGCGTTCCACCGCCGAGATCCTGGCCAGCCTGCAGGGACAGCTGCGCATGGACTTGCGCAATGGCGCGGTGTCGCACCTGGGCGTGGAGTTGCTGGGGCTGGATCTGGCGCGCAGTCTGGGGGTTTGGATCAAGGGAGATGATGCGCTGCCCGTGTCTTGTGCGGTGGCCGACTTGACGGCTGCGGGCGGCGTGTTCCGTCCCAAGGTGATGGTGGTGGACACTGACAATTCGACCGTGTGGACGGAGGGCTCACTCTCGTTGGCCAGCGAGACCATGGATCTGCGCCTGGTGGTCAGCCCCAAGGATTTCAGCCCGCTGGCCCTGCGCACTCCCATCCGCGTAAGTGGCAGCTTCAGCAAGCCCGATGTGTCGCTGGAGAAAGGCCCCTTGGGCCTGAAGGCCGCCAGCGCCGTGCTGCTGGGCTTGATCAACCCGTTTGCAGCGCTGATTCCGTTGATGGA
The DNA here is from genome assembly GCF_058216335.1 of Rhodoferax sp. SPJ21. Lineage (NCBI taxonomy): Bacteria > Pseudomonadati > Pseudomonadota > Betaproteobacteria > Burkholderiales > Comamonadaceae > Rhodoferax > Rhodoferax sp. SPJ21. The sequence continues at coordinate 88,183 of NZ_JBYZMO010000002.1, read as the reverse complement.
CCTGGGTGACAGTGAGAAGGCCCAGCAGGGGGCTGCCGGTTGCCAGGGCCTGCGCCAGCGCACTACGGCACTGGTGAAGAAGCCGGCCAAGTAGGCAAGGTAGGCCTACACCAGCGGCCTGGGGGGCGGCTTGCCGTCGCCATACAGGTCGGCAAGCCGGGTCAGTGCCTTGACGTCGCGCAGGTACAGGCGCCCATTGTCGATACGGTGTAGTCCGCGTTTCTCCAGCTTGCGCAGGGTCTTGTTGGTATGCACCAGCGACAGACCCAGCCCGTCGGCTACATGCTGCTGCGTCAGGGGGAATGGCACGCCATGCGCACCACCATCCGGCTGTAAGGCAGCGGCCCGCTTGAACAGCAGTATCAGCAACGTCGCAATGCGCTCTTCGGCGCTGCGCCGCCCGACCGACAGCAGGGTGTCATCCACCAGCGACTCTTCATGGGCCGTCAGCCAGGTGATGTTGAAGCCCATGGTGGGCGAGCGGCGGTGCAGCTCCCAGAGCGCATCGCGCTGGAACACGCACAGGCTGGCGTCGGTCAGGGTCTGCACGCCGTGGGCCGATGCGTCGCCCATCTTTTGCTGTACACCCACAAAGTCACCGGCCAGCAAAAAAGACAGGATCTGGCGCCGCCCGTCGCTCAGGGTTTTGAAGCGAAAGGCCCAGCCCGTCAGCAAGGTGTACAGCGGTGCATCGGTCTGACCTTCGTGGATCAGCGTCTCACCCGCAGTCAACTGAACCTCGCGCCGCTTCAATGACTGCACCAAGTCGAGCTCGTCCCCGCTGTGAGGTATGAACAGAGGAAGTTGCCGCAAAGGGCAGGCACTGCAATGGGTTTCACTCATGGGGGCCTCGTGGTCGGCAGTGTTGTTTGGTGTGCCGTCATGTCTTATGACACATGGCTTGCGCACCAGCACACCTACATTGCAGTTTTGGTCTTCTATTCCGCTTACATGCAAGTATCTTACCCACCAGATAACGCGCCCCAGCTTGCGCCAGAGGCGGTTGTGCCCGCAGAGGACTGGGATGTCTTGTTTCGTGCCGTACTGGAGCGGCTATGCGCGGCAGTCGCCTCCCAGCGCGTCGATGCGTCGGTGCGTGCCTGCGTGTATGAGTGCGTGGAGTCGTTGAAGCTGCTGCAACATACATTGCCGGGTGCGCGCGCAAGCCATGCGCCGTAGCCATTGGCCACGCGGAGCACGGCTTCTGCGTCCGACTGAAACGCTGTGTCGCAAGACTCTATAGCCGGCCGGTTAGCAGCAGCACGATCAGCACGATCAGCACCAAGCCCAGCCCGCCGCTGGGCCCATAGCCCCAGCCCGAACTGTGCGGCCAAGTGGGCAAAACGCCAATCAGCATCAGAATCACAACGATCAATAAAATGGTGCCTAAGCCCATGGTCATCTCCTGGTTAAAAAACAAGTGAGGGCGGTACAAACCTAGCGCAGTGCGGGACCTCCCCGTCATCCGAATGGGTGGCGCGGCTGCCCAAGGATGGGAGCTTGGTCAGGCAGGTACTCAGGGCTTGCCGGTAGGAGATGCGGGTGCCATGATTTCCACCTCGTGCATTTCACGCAGAATGCCGCCGCCGGCTACGCTGCCAGAGGCCGTTCCCTGGCCTTCGATACGAGCCCGGCAGGCAGCCTTATCGGCTCCATTCAGAGCGTCGCATCGCTGCAAGGCATTGGCTTGAAGATCTGCCTGGGCAGCGGTGCTCAGGCTTTGCTTCGGCACCGCATGGGCACTGCGTGCCTCGGTCAAACAGGTTGCCTTGTCTTGCTGGGTTTTGCCGTTGTTGCATGCCAAGACTTCCTGTTGGTAGTCCCCCGAGGCGTCCATGCTCACCTGTGCGGTGGCCGCCGTCACTGCCATCAGTATGGCTGCGCCAAAGTAGATATAGCTGCTAAGAGTGGGGCGTGCGTTGGCGGTGCGCATGGTGTGCTCCGGCACGTGCTTAGTTGCGCTGGCTGGAGCGGCGCGCCAGACCGGCAAAGACGGTCAGCAGGGCACCTGCGGCTACCGCAATGGCTACCGACTTGACTGGCTGCTCCTTGATGTAGTCGATAGTGTGGTCGGTGGCCCGGCGTGCCTGAGCGCGCAATTTCTCAGAACTGTCATGCAGTGCTGCCGAGCTGGATTGCAGCAGGGCGCTGGCTTTGGCTGCGGCACGGTCGAAGGCCTGGGTGCTCTGGCCGTGCAAGTCGTCCACTGTGTCGGCCAGGCCGTCCAGGGCGTTGTTGGCCGCGCGTCGGGTGGATTGGATGGCTTTTTCTGCGGACACTGCAGCTTCGTCGGCCAGGGTGCTGGTGTGGTCTGAGAGTTTGTTGTTAAACATGGGGTTTCCTTTGCAGAGTGGATAAAACGGTGTGGTCGGCTTGGATATCTGTGTGGGGCGAGCGATTGCTTAGCCCGACTTGATCAGGCTGAACAAGAAGCTGGCGACTGCCATGACGGCAAAGACGACGAACAAAATCTTGGCAATGCCCACGGCACTGGCAGCGATGCCGGTGAAGCCGAACAGGGCTGCAATCAAGGCGATGACAAAGAAGACGACGGCGTAATGCAACATGGCTTGGTTCCTGGTAAGGGGCCGCAAGGCCCCGGGTTTCAATGTTGTCGCAGCCTGTCACGTTGCGATGCCTTGAGTGTGAACCGGGGGGCGCTTGCGGCCCATAGGCGGCGTTGCCGCAGCCATGTCGGGAGAGGGCGACTGCCCGCGTAGGACGTTGCTGACAGGAGGGCGGCACACCCCCAGGCTGCACGCTGCGTGGTGTAACCATCCCCCTTGCAGGGGGCGAATCGGGTGGCCCGGCAAAGCCGGTTCAATGGCTCGCTGGGCTGAAAACCGTGGTGCCTTAAGTCGCCAGGACTTTCGACTCGGGCAGCGAGACGTGGATGCGCGTGCCCAGGCCCGGGGCGGAGTTCAGCGTCAGCACGCCGCCTTCGGCTTCCACGCGAAAGCGCATGCCCATCAGGCCGTAGGCGGAGATGGGTTTGATGCTGGTGTCGAAGCCCGCGCCATCGTCGCGTACCGAAACCTCTACACGGCCTTCCTGGGCAGTGAGGGAGATCCAGATGTTCTTGGCGTTGGCGTATTTGGTGATGTTGGTGATGGCCTCCTGCACCAGGCGGTAGACCACCAGCTCGGCGGACTTTGTCAGCTGCACGGCATCCAGGGTGCAGTGCACTGCCACGTCGGAGTGCTCGGCAAACTCCTTGGTCAGGATGTCCAGTGTGGCCACCAGGCCCAGGTTGCTCAGTGCGGACGGGCGCAGGTCTTCGATGATGCGCCGGCCCAGCGAGATGCAGCTGTTGATGGTGGAGACCAGGTGGCCCAGCAGGTCTAGCGCTTCAGGTGACGTGGCGCTGATGCGCGACTTGATGCGGGCCGCATCCAGCTTGGCCGAGGTCAGCAGCGAGCCCAGGTCGTCGTGCAGATTGCGCGCCAGCCGGTTGCGCTCGTCTTCGCGGGCGCTTTGCAGGTGGTGGGTCAGCTCGGTGAGTTGCGCCGTGCGCTGCACCACTTCGACCTCCAGCCGGTCGCGCTCTACCTGCACCATGTGCCGCAACTCCTGCTGCTGCAGGCTGAACAAGAAAATCTGGCGTAGGTACATGAACAGGGCCACCAGACTGAGCAGTGTCAGCGCGGCCACGCCTAGGCGGTTGAACATCAGCGTGGTGTAGATGCTTTTACGGCTTTGCGTGATGTTGTTCAGCTCGTATTCATGCAGGCTGCTGCAGAGCAGGCGGAACGCATCCATCTGCTCCTTGCCAATACCGCTCAGCATTACTTCCTTGACTGCATCCAGCTTGTCGGTTTCATACAGATGCAGGGTCAGGGAGAGCTCGGACAGCTTGGTCTCCGACACCGCATGCAGCTGGGCCATCATGGCCTCTGGCTCGGGTCTGCCTTTGTAGTACTGGTCCAGGAAATCGAACGCGGTCTTGATCTTTTTGAGCGCACCGTCGTAGGGCGCCAGGTATTCCTTGCGACCGGTCAGCAAATAGCCGCGCTGCCCGGTTTCTGCATCCACCAGGCTTTGGGACAGGATCTGCATATTGGTGCGTGCCTGTGACATGGTGGTCAGCGTGTCCAGACGGTCCACCGACTGGAAGTAGGAAACCTCACTGATCAACACCATGGACAAGGCCACGGCGCAAGCCAGTACAAACACGATGCGGTTGCGTTTGACGACCGTGAGGAATCTCATCTCCATCCCTTTGCCAAAAATGTGGGATCATGCAGCAGAAAGTACTGCTTCATACCATGATCCGAATTGCTATTGTTGATGACCACGCCATGGTGCGTGCTGGACTGCGCCAGTTCTTCGCGGACCAGATCGACTTCGCCGTCGTAGCCGAGGCTACCAATGGCCGCGAGGCGCTGGACATTGTCCGCAGGGGCGATGTGGATGTGATCGTGATGGACATCTCCATGCCCGACCACAGCGGCGTGGACGCCCTGGTCGCCATCAAGGCCCGCGAGCCGGATCTGCCGGTGCTCATACTCAGTGGTTTTGCCGAAGCGCATTACGCCACCACCTTGCTGCGCCAGGGCGCCAGCGGATACCTGAACAAGGACTGCGACCCCGAAGAGATCGTCAAGGCCATACGCACCGTGCACCGTGGCCGCAAGTACATTACCGCCGCCGTGGCCGAGCGCCTAGCCGACGGCCTGGGTGGCGACACCGACAAGCCCTTGCATGAGCAATTGTCCGAGCGCGAGTTGCAGGTGTTTTTGCGACTGGCCAAGGGCGAAACCATTGGCAACATGGCCGTCAGCATGTCACTCAGCGTGAAGACTGTCAGCACCTACCGTACCCGGGTAATGGAAAAGATGCAGCTGGAGTCGAATAGCGATCTGACCTACTACGCGCTGAAGAACGGCCTGATCCAGTAAGCCGCTTGCGCGGGCTCATGCCAGCGCGCCGGGGCCGGTACCACCGTTTGCCAGGTGGTCGCAGTAGGTGATCAGCGCGTCAATATCGTTGGATTTGTCAAACACCCGGTCGGCGCCCAGGTCCAGGCATTTGCGCCGCATGTCCTGGGTGGCGTAGTTGCTCAGCACCACCAGCTTGTGGTGCAGCGTGGGCGTATGCAAGGCCCGCAAAACCCCCAGTCCCGAGCCTGATTTCAGAAAAATATCCACGATCACCAGGTCCACCGCGTGGCTGGCATCGGTGAGCCACTGTACTGCCGTGCTTTCGTCTTCCGCCGTGCCTATCACCTGGACGGGGACGAGCTCCTCCAGTGTGGCGATCAGACTTTCCCGGATGACCGGGCTGTCTTCGACGATATAGGTTTTGAGCGGTGGCATGGCGGTGGCAATACTTTCGTTGGCTCCAGAACCTGCGTAGTGGCTCTGCAAGAGCGCATCAGGGGTGGAGTGGGGTCCACAGCTCACAGTAGATATATTCAAAAACGATGGTTGGAGTATGCCTGTCACCAGCTTGGTGCCACCATCGGGCATACGCGCAGCTACTTGTAAGACTTTTCCTACGCGGCTGTCAGTGCCGTGTTTTTTTGTAGGATTTCTACTACCCCCGGCCAAGCCACCGTCTGCTGGTTGCGCCGACTGGCTTGTAAGACACTGGACGGGAGGCGGAGTCCTATCCGCACATCTTCCATCCAGACAGAGGCAAGCATGCACACATTCTTCAAAACCGGCTTTACCCTGGCCACCCTGGTGCTGGCCGGCCATGTTGCCGCCCAGGTGACCTTTTACGAAAACGAAGGCTTCCAGGGCCGGGCCTTTACCGTAGAACAGCCTGTGGAGGACTTCCGCAGCCTTGGCTTCAATGACCGGGCCTCGTCGGTGGTGGTGCTGGGTGAGCGCCGCGAGGTGTGCGACGACGTGCGCTACGGCGGCCGCTGCGTGGTCTTGCTGCCTGGGCAGTACCCCTCATTGGCGGCCATTGGCCTGAACGACCGCATCTCCTCCGAGCGCCCACTGCGCGGCAATGAGCGCGCGGGTGATCACCGCTACGCGCCCCTGCCGCAGCCTGCCTACGACAACCGCCGCCGCGACAACGAGCGTCTGTTCCAGGTCCCGGTGACTTCGGTGCGCGCCATCATGGGTACGCCGCAGCAGCGCTGCTGGACTGAGCGCCAGCAGGTGGAGCAAAGCGGCGGGGCGAACATCCCCGGCGCCTTGGTCGGCGCACTGATTGGCGGCGTACTGGGGCACCAGGTGGGCGGCGGACGGGGTAAGGACATTGCCACCGCCGGGGGCGCCGTGGCCGGTGCGGCGGTCGGGTATGGCGTGGGCGGTGGCTATGGCGCCGCACAGACGCAGGATGTGCAACGCTGCAGCAGCGTGCCCGCCTCAGCCCGCCCCGCCTACTGGGACGTTAGCTACAACTTCCGGGGCCAAGAGCACCGCGTGCAGATGACCACCCAGCCCGGCCCCACCATCACGGTGAACCGCCAGGGCGAGCCGCGCGCTTAGACGTTTTTTAGCAAGCCCTGCAGCTGCGCGTACTGCAGCAGCAGGATGGTCTTGCCGTCGCAGATGCGGCCATCGGCCACCATCTGCACGGCTTCCGTCAGGGGCAGCTCCAGCACCTGGATGTCTTCGCCCTCGTGGTGCTCCCCGCCGCCGTCGGACACCTTGTCCGCAGCGCTGTATTCGCCGACGAAGAAAAACACCTTTTCCGTCACCGAGCCGGGGCTCATATACGCCTCGAACACCTTGCGCACCTGCTGGATGCGGAAGCCGGTTTCCTCCTCGGTTTCGCGGCGTATGCAGGTGGCCGGGTCGTCCTGGTCCAGCAGGCCGGCGCAGGTTTCGATCAGCATGCCGTCGGCATTGCCATTCACATAGGTGGGGAAGCGGAACTGCCGCGTCAGCACCACCGTGCCCTGCGCCGGGTTGTACAGCAGGATGGTGGCGCCGTTGCCCCGGTCATAGGTCTCGCGGCTCTGGCGCTGCCAGCTGCCGTCGCGCCGGCGCAGCTCGAAGCTGGTTTTCTTCAGCACATACCAGTCGTTGGACAGGACTTTTTCTTCGATAACGCGCAGGTTTGGCAGGGCTTGCATGCGGGCTCCAGGGGGTAGATTTGCCCACAGTCTAGCAAGTCGTGCAAAATCATGCAAAACGAGCAACTTCGTGCAGATTGACTATCCATGCTGACCCAGCAACGCAAACAACTCATCCTCGACACCCTGCGCCGCGACGGCCGCATCGTCGCCGCCGACCTCAGCGCCAGCCTAGGCCTGTCCGATGACACCATCCGCCGTGACCTGCGCGCCCTGGCCGCACTTGGCTTGCTGCAGCGCGTGCACGGCGGTGCCTTGCCGGCATCGCCTGCGGTGGGCAATTTCGCCGTACGCAGCCAGCTGCAAATGCCCGGCAAGCAGGCGATTGCCACAGCGGCCGCCGCCATGGTCCAGCCTGGCCAGGTGGTGTTCATCGACGGAGGCACCACCTGCCAGCAGCTGGCGCAGCGCCTGCCGCCCACGCTGCGGGCCACCGTGGTTACGCACAGCCCCACCATCGCCCTGGCCCTGGTGGAGCACCCGCTGGTCGAGGTGCAGCTGATCGGCGGCCACCTGTTCAAGCACTCGGTGGTGGCGGTGGGCGCGGCGGCTATCGAGGCGATTCGCCAGGTGCGCGCTGACCTGTATTTCATGGGCGTGACCGGCATCAGCGCCACCGCCGGCCTGAGCACCGGCGATATGGAGGAAGCCCATGTGAAACGCGCGCTGATGGCCCAGGCGGCCGAGACCTGGGTGCTGGCCTCGGCCGAAAAGCTGCACGCCGCCTCGCCCTATGTGATCGCTGCCTGCACCGAAGCCACCGGCCTTGTAGTCGAGCCCCAGACCACCGACCAGAAGGTGGCGGCGCTGACCGGCTTGGGCCTTGCTCTGGTGCGCGCTGGGTAAGGGGGGGCTGTGCCCGTCTTGTCTCTGGCTACATTTCTACAAGCATTTAAGGCCTGTGGCGCAGGTTTTGTCTGCGCGGCTAGCTATCAAATAAATAGCTGATAGTTTAGGGGGGGGAGGGCGGTGCGTCGCCCGACCGGAGGCTGCCGGGCCGCATTGCGCTCTGCGCAGGCCATGCACTGGGCTCCAGCGACACCACCAGGCGCTTGCGGGCAATGGCCTGCTGCCCGGCGCTTAGCTGGGCATACAGCGGTTTGACAGCATCCAGCACATCTTCCCAGGCGGCGCTGCGGTTGTTGGCGCGGTCGATCTGCGCGCCTATGCTGGCAATCGGGTTGGCTTCTGCCAGCGGCGCGCGTACCGCCCAGCTGTTTTCATCCAGCATCAGGCGCTGCAGGGCCTGCGCGTAGCGCTCAAACAGCGGCAGCTGGGCCGGCACCAGCGCCAGTTCTTCCGGCAGGGTGCGCAGCCTTTCCTCGGCATACAGCTTGATCAGCATGCTGCCCGCCGGCTCGGTCGCGCTGGACGCGCATTTGCTGCTGTCCGACTCGCGCACCCCGGGTGGCCGGCCACCACCCATGCCGCCGGGGGTTTGGGCCCAGCTGCTGTGCACCGCCAGCAGGCCCAGCAAGGGCAGGCTGAGCCAGGTGCGGCGCGGGCGCATGGAAGGTCGCTGGGAGGCCGGGGCAAAGAGCTGCATCAATACACTTTCGGGCTGTGAATTCAGCCGCTGATGCTAGGCCGGCAGCCGTACGCTGCGTATGTCCTTCGGGTGAAAAACTGCAAAGCCCTATAAGCCAAATGGGCCTGTAGTGCAGGCGCTATGTGAGCGAGTGGCTATGAATAGTGTAGCAATTGGGCTTCGGGCAGTAGGACATCTACTACAGCGATTCGACGCCCTGTCCGCTGTGTGCGCAACCGACAGAAGAACACACTGACCGCAGCACTTTTGCCTGTTCACCAAGGATCTCCATGCGTTCACTTTTCAAGCTCAAATCTTCTCTCGCCATTGCCGCTCTGCTGGCTCTGCCGCTGGCCCAGGCTGCGAACATCAGCAAGGACGAATACGCCAGCGGCAAGACACGCGTTGGCGCCGAATACAAGACCGCCAAGGCCGCCTGCGACTCGCTGGCCGGCAACACCAAGGACATCTGCCAGGAAGAGGCCAAGGCCAAGCACAAGGTGGCCCTGGCGGACATGAAGTACAGCTACACCGGCAAGCTGTCTGACCGCACCAGTGCGCTGGAAACCAAGGCTGAAACCGAATACGCCGTCGCCAAAGAGAAGTGCGACGACAAGGCCGGCAATGACAAGTCGGTCTGCGTGAAGGAAGCCAAGGCCATCGAAGTCAAGGCCAAGGCGGATGCGCGCACCAACGAAAAGGTCAGTGACGTGAAGGCCGATGCAACGGCAGAAAAGCACGACGCCGACTACGACGTCGCAGCGCAGAAGTGCGACGTGCTGGCCGGCGACGCCAAGACCAGCTGTATCAGCGCTGCCAAGGCCAAGTTCGGCAAGAGCTGATGGCTATAAGCCAGGGGGCTTTTTAGGCCTCTGGCGCTTATGAAACAAGCGCGGACTGCTGTCAAAGTGATAGCAGTCCGTGTACTTATTTGTGCCGCTGCAGCCAGCCCAGCCCGGCCGATGTGCCGCCTGGCACCGCGCCGCGCTGCGCCCGGTACTCGCAGCCCACGTGGCCGGCATAGCCCAGCTGGTCCAGCAGGGTGAACAGGTAGTCGTGGTTGATCTCGCCCACATCCGGCTCATGCCGCTCGGGCACGCCTGCGATCTGGATGTGGCCGACCTGGCCGGTCGGCAGGTACTGGCGCAGCTTCATGGCCAGGTCGCCTTCCATGATCTGGCAGTGGTACAGGTCCATCTGCACCTTCAGGTTGGGTGCGCCTACCGAGGCCACGATGGCATGCGCCTGGGACTGGTGGTTCAGGTAGAAGCCGGGCATGTCGCGGGTGTTGATGGGCTCGATCAGCACGTCCAGCCCAGCGCTAGCGGCCTGCGCTGCGGCCCAGGCCAGGTTGGCCTCGTACACCGGGTGCAGGCTGTCACGCGTCTGGCCTTCGGGCAGCAAGCCGGCCATCACATGGATGCGCGGGCAGGCCAGGGCGCGGGCGTAGTCCAGCGCCTGGGCAAAGCCTTGGCGGAACTCGGCCTCGCGTCCCGGCAGGCAGGCGATGCCGCGCTCGCCCGCGTCCCAGTCACCGGGCGGCGCGTTGAACAGCACTTGCTGCAAGCCGTGCTGCTTGAGTTGTGCGGCGATGTCGCTGGCCGAGAAGGCGTAGGGGAACAGGTATTCCACCGCCTTGAAGCCATCGGCGGCGGCGGCGGCAAAGCGGTCCAGAAAAGCGTGCTCCTGGTAGAGCATGCTGAGGTTGGCGGCAAATTGGGGCATGGTGGCGGCAGCGGGTTACAGCATGGAGCTGGCCACCGGCCCCTGCTCTTCCAGCGCCATGCGGTTGCGTGGCAGGTACTGCGGGTAGTCGCGCTGCAGGTAGGCTACCAGGCCTTCGCGTACGTCGCAGCGCACGCGCCACAGCAGGTCGGCATTGGCGGCGGTGACTTCCAGGCGGATCTGCACGCCGTTGGCGGCGGTATCGGTCACGTCCAGCTTGCAGTGGCGGCCGTCCCAGGCGGGCGATGCCAGGCAGATGCGCTGGGCCTCGCGGCGCAGCGGCTCCATGGGCATGCCGTAGTCCACCCACAAAAATACCGTGCCGATCAGCTCCGGGTTGCGGCGCGACCAGTTCTGGAACGGGTTTTCAATGAACCACTGCAGCGGAATGATCAGGCGGCGCTGGTCCCAAATCTTCAACACCACGTAGGTGCCGGTGATCTCTTCCACCCGGCCCCATTCGCCCTGCACGATCAGCACGTCGTCTATGCGCAGCGGCTGGCCCAGTGCGATCTGCAGGCCGGCCAGCAAGTTGCCCAGCACCGGCCGCGCGGCGATACCCACCACCAGGCCGACCACGCCGGCCGAGGCCAGCAGGCTGGCGCCAAACTGGCGGGCACCGGGGAAGGTCATCAGGATCGACGCCAGCCCGGTGACCAGGATGCCGAACACCAGGGTGTTGGCCAGCACCCGGGCCTGGGTGTGCACGCGGCGGGCGTTGAGGTTGTCCTCCACCTGCAGCGGGTGCATGGCGATCAGGCCCTTGGTGGTGCCGCGCACCACGCGCAGGCCCAGCCAGGTCAGGCAGGCCAGCAGCAGCAAGACGTTGGCGTGGCGCACGCCGGCAATCAGCGGGAAGTCGGGTGGTGCCACCTGCCACACCGCCTGCAGGGCTAGCAGCGGCAGCACGAAGCGGGTAGGCGCTTTGCACTCCCCGGCAATCGTCGACGCCATGGGCATGGTGCGCGTGACCCGCCGCACCAGGGCCACGCCGACGGTGTGCAGTACCAAAGCCAGCACCAGCACTACGCCCGCCGCGAGCAAAATGCGCAGCGCCGAGTCGTCGGCCCAGGCTATTAAATGGCTCACCCCCAGGCTCCACGCTGCGCCCCGGAATCGGCGGACGCCGAGAACGCAATTCCGCCAACCCCCCTCGCATCGGTTTGCAAAAACCGATGCGACACGCAGGGGGCGAACCCAGTGGCCCGGCCGAGCCGGTTCCACGGGTTCCTGGTGTGCGTGCCGTTGTGCCCGATACGGATTGGTTGCTCGACAAGCTGCATGGCGTTCAAGCGGTGCGGGGCTTGACCAGCGCGGCGGCCTGCTTGGCGCGGGTGCGGGCGACTTCCACGTCGGCGTCAAAGGCCAGTGCCACGCCCATGCGGCGCTTGACAAAGCTCTCGGGCTTGCCGAACAGGCGGATGTCGGTGTTGGGCACGCGCAGTGCCTCGGCCACGCCGTCGAACACGATGCCCTGGGCGTCCACGCCGCCGTAGATCACCGCGCTGGCGCCCGGGCTCTTCAGTGCAGTGTTCACCGGCAGGCCCAGGATGGCGCGGGCGTGCAGCTCGAACTCGTTTTGCCACTGGGTGCACAGCGTGACCATGCCGGTGTCGTGCGGGCGGGGGCTGACCTCGCTGAACCAGACTTCATTGCCCTTGACGAACAGCTCCACGCCGAACAGGCCCTGGCCGCCCAGGTTGTCGGTCACGGCCTTGGCGATCTGGCGCGAGCGCTGGATGGCAGGCAGCGGCATGGGGTGGGGCTGCCAGCTTTCCACGTAGTCGCCGCTGACCTGGATGTGGCCGATGGGGTCGCAGAAATGCGTTTCCACCTTGCCATCGGCGCCCAGGGCGCGCACGGTGAGCTGGGTGATTTCGTAGTCGAAGTCGATAAAGCCTTCGACGATGACGCGGCCGTGGCTGACGCGGCCGCCGGCCATGGCGTAGTCCCAGGCGGTCTTCACATCGGCCGGGCCGCTGATCTTGCTCTGGCCTTTGCCCGAGCTGCTCATCACCGGCTTGACGATGCAGGGGTAGCCGATCTTGCTGTCGATGGCGGCCTGCAGCTCGTCCAGCGAGTCGCAGAACACATACGGGCTGGTGGGTAGGCCCAGGGTTTCGGCGGCCAGGCGGCGTATGCCTTCGCGGTCCATGGTCAGGCGGGCGGCGCGGGCCGTGGGGATCACGCGCACGGTGCCGGCGGCTTCCAGCTCTTCCAGCATGGGGGTGGCGATGGCTTCAATTTCGGGCACCACCAGGTCGGGCTTTTCGGCCTCGATCAGCGCCTTCAGCTGCGCCGGGTCGCTCATGGTGATGGTGCGGGCGTGGTGGGCCACCTGCTGGCCAGGGGCGTTTTCGTAGCGGTCTACCGCAATGGTTTCCACGCCCAGGCGCTGCAGGGCGATCAGCACCTCCTTGCCGAGCTCGCCGGAGCCGAGCAGCATGACTTTGGTGGCAGAGGGGGACAGGGGGGTACCGAAGGTGGTCATGGGGAAATCCGTACAGAGAAAAAGGGCAGGGCGCGGACGCGCTGGTGGCCGGGATGGCGGAATTTACCGCATATATGGCCCGATAGACTCCCCTTTATGGGCTTTCCTGCGCGGCCGGCTTGTGGCCCAATCGCGGTCCCAGCCTTGCGCATCTTCCTACCTCCGTACTATCCATGAAGACTCGTTACTCTTTTGGCTTTGCCGTGTTGTTAACCTGCAGCGGCCTGGCGGCCCAGGCGCAGATCTGGATCGGCCAGACCGCCGGCTTCTCCGGCGCGGTGGCTGCGGGGGTGAAGGAAACCACCGACGGCGCCAAGCTGTACCTTGACCGCGTCAACGCCAAGGGCGGAGTGGCCGGCCAGAAGATCGAGCTGATCTCCATGGACGACAAGTTCGACACCCAGCAGGCGGTGGAAAACGCCCGCGCGCTGATCGAGGAAAAGAACGTGGTGGCCCTGTTCCTGACCCGTGGCACGCCGCATACCGAGGCCATCATCCCGCTGCTGGAAAAACACCGCGTGCCGCTGGTGGGGCCGTCCTCCGGCGCCATGGTGCTGCACCAGCCGGTGCGCAAATATGTGTTCAATGTGCGGGCCACCTACCAGCGCGAGGCCGAGAAGGCGATCGCCCAGCAGGTCAGCAGCGGCTTCACCAAGATCGCCCTGGTCTACACCGACGACAGCTTTGGCCTGGACGGCCTGGCCGGCGCACAAAAAGGCCTGCAGACCGCCAAGCTGGCGCCCAGCGGCGAATACAAGTTCGACCGCAGCAAACCCGATTTCTCGAAGATTGCACCGGCGGTGGCGCAGTCGGGCGCGCAAACCGTGTTGCTGGTGGCTTCGGGTGGCGCCACGGCGGAGGCCATCCACGCGTTGAGGGCGGCCGGCAGCAATGCCCAGTTTGTGACCCTGTCGAACAACGCCTCGGCCGGTTTCATTGCCAGCCTGGGGGCGAATGCGCGTGGCGTCATCGTCAGCCAGGTGTTTCCGCAGTCGCCGTCCTACGGTCTGGTGAAGGAATGCGCCGAGCTGTCCCGCGCCAAGGGCCTGGGCGACCCCAGCCCGGCCATGCTGGAAGGCTTTACCGCTGCCAAGGTGCTGGTCGAGGGGCTGCACCGCAGTGGCGGTAAACCCACACGCGAGCGCTTGCAGGCGGCGCTGGAGGGCTTGACCAAGTTCGACCTGGGCGGCCTGGAGCTGAGTTACAGCCCCACCGACCATTCCGGCCTGGACTTTGCCGACCTGGCCATCATTGGTATGGACGGAAAATTTAAACGCTAGGTACGTCGCTTACGCGATGCTGCAAGCCGTATCGAACGGCAGGCGCGGGCCGCGTGGGTAGGTGCTACCTACTTCGCCATAGCCCAGGTTGACCAGGAAATTGGCCTTGAAGCGGCCGTCGGGGAAGAACTGCTCGTTCACCTTGGTGGCGTCAAAGCCGCTCATGGGGCCGCAGTCCAGCCCCAGCTGGCGTGCCGCGATGATCAGGTAAGCGCCTTGCAGCGAGCTGTTGCGGAAGGCCGTGGCTTCGGCCATTGCGGCGTTGTTTTCGAACATGGGCTTGGCGTCCATGACCGGGAACTGCTCTGGCAGGTGGTCGTAAAAGCGGGTGTCCAGGGCCACGATGGCGGTGACCGGGGCGGCCATGGTCTTGTCGGCATTGCCCGGTGCCAGCGCCAGCTTCAGCTTGGCTTTGGCTTCGGGGGTACGCACAAAGACCAGGCGTGCAGGCTGGCAGTTCATCGAGGTCGGCCCCCACTTGGCCAGCTCGTACAGCTGGTGCAGGATGGCATCCGTCACCGGCTGGTCGGTGAATTTGCTGAAGGTGCGGGCGTTCAAAAAGCTTTGTTCCAGGGCGGCTGCGGGCAGGGGAGTGGACATGGTTTTCCTTGGGTTGGTGGGCTAGGGTTGCTATTGATTCAGTAGCTGCCAGCGCAGGTATTGCCTGCGCTGGAGGCCTATTTTCTCTAAATTTTGCAAGCTGCGCAGAGCCGGCCCCTAGCGCTGCTTCACCCGGCGCTGCGAGCTGCGCGCATGCGGTAGCCAGCCGTGCCAGTTCCAACGCGCCCACATCAGCAGGCCGCGCACCCATTCGTCGGCCGCATAGGCAATGAAGATGCCCGGCAGGCCGAAGTTGCGGCCCATGATGTACGAGCCCGCGCCCAGCACCAGAAAGAACGAGCCCAGGCTGGCCGCCACTGGGTAGATCACGTCGCCGGTGGCGCGCAGGGCGCCGGTGATGATCAGGTTGAAGGCGCGGCCGGTCTCTAGCGCTACGGCAATCCACAGCAGGGTGTGGGCGGCCTCGATCACATGCACATCCTTGGTGAAGACGCGCATCAGCCAGGGCGAGGCCAGTGCCGCCATCAGCGCCATGCCCCCTGAGGCCATGATGCCGTTGCGCAGGCCCTTGCGCACCAGCATGTGGGCCTGCGTGAACTGGCCTGCGCCGACCAGTCGGCCCACCATGATCTCGCAGGCCCAGCCAATCGCCAGGCTGATCAGCAGCACATAGCGCAGCAGCTGCAGGGTGTAGGCATGGGTGGCCAGGGCTGCCACGCCCAGGCGCGCCGCGCTGGCCAGCGACACCATGAAGGCCACCCGGTAGCCCAGCTCGGCACTGGCGCCCGGCACGCCGATGCGCAGCACTGGCGCCAGCATGCGCGGTTGCAGCACCCACCAATGGCGGGCGCTGGGTACCAGGTCCATACGCTTGCGCCACAGTATCAGGTGCAGCGCCAGGCCCAGGGCCCGGCTGATCAGTAGCGCCACCGCAAAGCCGTACAGGCCCAGGCCTTCCCAGGGCCCCATGCCCAGCATCAGCGGCACGGCCAGTGCCAGGTGCGTGCTGTGCATCACCACCATCACCTTCAGCGAGTCGCGCACATGCAGGTGCGCGCGCAGGATGGAGGCCATGGTCAGGTTGTAGCCGTCCAGCAGCGCGGCCGGTGCCAGTAGTTGCAGATAGGGACTGACCAGGGGCAGAATTTCGTCGGGCGCGTTCAGCAGGTCCAGGATGGCGTCGTTGCCCAGCACCAGAATGGCAACCACCAGCGCGCCGGCCCAGGTGCATGCGCCCAGCCCGGCCAGCGCGGTGCGCCGCACCAGTTCCAGCTGCTTGCCGCCCAGCAGCTGGGTGATGACCACGCCCATGCCGATGGCCAGCACGCGGAACACCACATACAGCGACTCCAGCACCTGGTTTGCCAGGCCCAGGCTGCCGGCTGCGCCGTCCGAGGTGTGCGATGCCAGCCACAGGCCGCCGATGACCACGGTGTAACCCAGTAAAAACTCCCCAAAGATGGGGCCGGCTACGGCATTCAGCCGGGGGCGTTCTATGAAGTTCATGCGGTGCGGTGCTTGGCAGCGGGTGGCAGGCGGCGGTGCACCATTATTGGAGCGATAAGTGCGAGCGTCAGACTATTTTTTCAAAATTCATAGCACTTCTGTGTGCGCTTGCAACATGCTGGCGGCCTTCTCGGCCAGCATGGCCACAGCGCCCTGGGTGGGGCCGCCCACGGTGCTGGGCATGACCGCTGCGTCCACCACCCGCAGGCCCTGCATGCCGTGCACCCGCAACTGACTGTCCACCACGTCCAGCGGGCCGTTGCCCATGCGGCAGCTGCCCACCGGGTAGCCCGCGGCAGTGGCATGGTCGCGGATCAAGTATTCGGTTTGCAATTCGCCCTGCTGCGCGGCCGAGCGGCGGGTTTCGCGCGCACCCAGGGCCGCCATGGCCGGCTGGGCGGCAATGTGGCGCAGCAGGCCCAGGCCGCGTTGCAGGCATTCCACGTCCTCGCGTTCGCCCAGCAGGTGCGGGTCCAGGCGTGGCGCCAGGAACGGGTCTTTGCCTTCCAGCAGCACCGTGCCTCGGCTGCGCGGGCGCAGCACCGTGGCCTGCAGGGTGAAGCCCAGGCCGGGCAGGATCTGGCGGCCATGGTCCAGCAGCTTGGCGCAGCCCAGGCCCAGCTGCAGGTCGGGGATGGCTTCGTCGGGCCGGCTTTTCACGTAGCCGCCGGCCTCCAGCAGGTTGCTGGTCAGCGGGCCGCTGCGGGTCTGGCGCCACTGCCAGGCGGCCCGCGCCAGGCGCAGCAGACCGGTGGGGGAGAGGCCCAGCAGGTCTTTGACGCGGGGTGCGTCGAACACCAGGGCTACCGTGGCCTGGTCGTGCAGGTGCAGGCCCACGCCGGGCAGGGCGTGGCGGGTGGCGATGCCATTCGCCACCAGATGCGCGTGCGGACCTATGCCGGACAGCATCAGCAGCTGTGGCGAGTGGTAGGCCCCGGCGCACAGCAGCACCTCGCCCTGGGTGTGTAGCTGCTGCAGCAGGCCGTCCTGCGCAAACTCCACGCCGGTGGCACGCGCGCCGCGCAGCAGCACGCGGGTGCAGTGCGCGTGGGTGAAAAGGTGCAGGTTGCTGCGCTGCAGCTGTGGCAGTACATAGGCCGCCGCCGTGCTGCAGCGCTCGCCCGCGCGGCGCAGCACCTGGTGCAGGCCTATGCCTTCGGGCTGCGGGTTGTGGAAGTGCGGCAGGTGCGGCCAGCCGGCCTGGCCGGCGGCGTCCACAAAGGCCTGGCTACAGGCCTGGGCGGGCGCCGCGTCGGCAATGGCCAGCGTGTCCTCCACGCGCTGAAGGAAGGGCCGCAGGTCGGCAAAGCCCCAGCCGAGGTTGCCCTCAGCGGCCCACTGGTCGTAGTCGCTGGGGTGACCCCGGCTGTAGAGCATGGCGTTGCTGGCACTGGCGCCGCCCAGCATGGGGGCGTGCGGCAGCTTGGCTACGCGGCCATTCAATCCCGGCTGGGGTGTGCTGTGCAGGCCTGTACGGCGCGCTAACAATGGCGCGGCGGCGGGGCAGCGCGACAGCAGGCTGGCGTCCAAGGGGCCGGCTTCTATCAGCGCCACGTTGACCTGCGGGTCTTCGCTCAGGCGGGCGGCCAGTACGCAGCCTGCGGTGCCGCCGCCGATGATGATGTAGTCGAACATGGAGATGGCGCAGCTTCTGCTTATTCAGTGCTTCTATGATGGCGGCAACCTTAAGGATGCTCTGCAAAACTCAAGCGAGGATGTGGTAGTGCGGATCGGGATGGGATGCAAGGCGCATTTTGCGGCCAATAGCCATAGCTATTGGCAAGAAATGCAACGCCGCAGACCGCCCGAGGCCGTGCTGCCACAGACCGCTGGGAGTTTTGCAGAGCGTCCTTAACCCATCTGCTCTTCAATTACCTATCTGTCAGGAGTTTGCTATGACCAGCACTTTCAACATCAGCACGGTCGGCGTCGTCGGCGCCGGCACCATGGGCAACGGCATTGCGCAGACCTGCGCGGCGGCGGGGCTGAGCGTGGTGATGGTCGATATTTCCGACGAAGCCGTGGCCAAGGGCCTGGCCACCATCGCCGGCAGCCTGGACCGGCTGATCAAGAAGGAAAAGCTCACGCCCGCCGACAAGACAGCCATCCTGGCGCGCATCCAGGGCTCGACCCGCTACGAAGACTTCCAGTCCGCCCAGCTGGTGATCGAGGCCGCTACCGAGAACTACGCGCTCAAAGTCAAGATCGTGCAGCAGCTCGATGCGCTGCTGGCGCCCGAGGTGCTGATTGCCTCCAACACCTCGTCCATCTCCATCACCAAGCTGGCGGCGGTGACGAAGCGGCCAGACCGCTGCATCGGCATGCACTTCTTCAACCCGGTGCCGCTGATGGCCCTGGTGGAAATCATCCGTGGCCTGCAGACCAGCGACGCCACCCATGATGCGGTGCACGCCATGGCGCTGGCGCTGGGCAAGACCCCGATCACCGTGAAGAACGGCCCTGGCTTTGTGGTGAACCGCGTCCTCATGCCCATGGTGAACGAGGCCTTCTTCGTGCTGGCCGAGGGTGTGGCCACGCCGGAAGACATCGACGCCGGCATGACCCTGGGCTGCAACCAGCCCATCGGTCCGCTGGCGCTGGCCGACATGATTGGCCTGGATGTGTGCCTGGCGGTGATGGAGGTGTTCCTCAACGAGTTTGGCGACAGCAAATACCGCCCCAGCCCGCTGC
This sequence comes from Rhodoferax sp. SPJ21, assembly GCF_058216335.1. Classification (NCBI taxonomy): domain Bacteria; kingdom Pseudomonadati; phylum Pseudomonadota; class Betaproteobacteria; order Burkholderiales; family Comamonadaceae; genus Rhodoferax; species Rhodoferax sp. SPJ21. The sequence goes on along the minus strand of NZ_JBYZMO010000002.1, from coordinate 69,365 downwards.
TGAAAGAAATGGTGGCGGCCGGCCGGCTGGGCCGCAAGACCAAGCAGGGCGTCTACACCTACTGATGGCGGGCATGCGGGTATTGCCGGTATTACCGATATTTCGTGATGCGCGGGTGGCGGACGCCACCCGGCTGTGTGCCGCCGAGCGCAGCACGGCCGCTGCGGCCGCCGGCCGGTTGATTGCCGAACCCGAGGAACTGCTGGTGGCCAGCTTTCAGAAACGTATCGCCTTCCTGGCTGAAGGTGCTGGAGGGCGTGGCAAATACCTGGTGGCCGAGGTGGACGGCCGCATGGTCGGCCATGCCAGCCTGATGCCCTTGCCCCGCCGCAACATCGCCCATGTGGTCACGCTGGACATCTGCGTGCACCCCGGCCAGTCGCGGCGCGGCTATGGCAAAGCCTTGCTGAGCGCGCTGGTGGACTGGGCACGCCAGCGCCCCGAGGTGCGCAAGATTGAGCTCTGGGTACGCGCCAGCAACCACCCCGCCATCGCCCTGTACCAGGGCATGGGCTTCGTGGAGGAGGGCCGGCTGCGCGAGCATGTACGGGTGGCCGATGGCGTGTATGTCGATGATGTGTGCTTTGGCTTGTCGGTGGCTTGATACAACTTTTTGCAATTAAGTTGCGAGCAATTTAATTGCTCGCTATAATTCAACCCATGGCACACACAGAACCCACCACTTACACAGCGTCCGAGATGCTGCAACTGGACAACCAGCTGTGTTTTGCGCTGTATTCCACTTCGCTGGCCATGACCAAGATGTACAAGCCCCTGCTGGACAAGCTGGAGCTGACCTACCCCCAGTACCTGGTGATGCTGGTGCTATGGCAAAACGACGGTTTGATGGTGTCTGCCCTGGGCGAGCGCCTGTTCCTGGACTCCGGCACGTTGACCCCGCTGCTCAAGCGCATGGAAACGGCCGGCTGGTTGACCCGCCAGCGCGACGCGCAAGACGAGCGCCGCGTCACCATACGCCTGACATCTGCCGGACGTAGCCTGCAGGCCCAGGCCGAAAAAATACCCGGCTGCATCCTGGATGCCAGCCAGTGCGCCCTGCCCGAATTGATTTCACTCACGCAGCAAGTACAGGCCCTGCGCGAGCGACTGACGAGTTTTCGCGCCTGACACACCCGTTTTTTCACCCACCCCTAAAGGAAACACCATGGTTACCAAACTCGACAAAGTGCTCTACACCGCCCACGCCCACACCACCGGCGGCCGCGAAGGCAAGTCAGTCAGCGACGACGGCAAGCTCAGCGTGACCCTGGCTCCCCCACCAGCCCTGGGTGGCAATGGCAACGGCACCAACCCCGAGCAGCTGTTCGCCGCTGGCTACTCCGCCTGCTTCATGGGCGCCATGAAGCACGTGGCCGGCATGAAGAAGATCAGCGTGCCCGCTGACGCCAGTATTGACGCCAGCATCGACATCGGCCCCATCCCCGCCGGCTTCGGCATCGCTGCCCAGCTGAAGATCAGCCTGCCCGGCATGGACCGCGCCGTCGCCCAGGACCTGATCGACACCGCCCACGGCGTGTGCCCTTACTCCAACGCGACCCGTGGCAACATCGAAGTCACTTTGACTCTGGTCTGAACTAGGCTCACCCCCAGGCTCCACGCTGCGCGTTTCCGCCAACCCCCTCGTATCGGTTTGAAAAACCGATACGACACGCAGGGGGCGAACCCGACGGCCCGGCAAAGCCGGTTCCGTGGGTTCCTGCGAAGGGGCTTGCTGCGCTCGCCTGGTGGCAGTGCGTTAGTTCTCTAAAAAGCCCGCGCCATACCCATGGCGTGGGCTTTTTGTTTTGCAGCGGTGACAATCAAAGCATGTCCACCCCCCATGCTTCCTCCAACGCCGCCCACCCTTACGAAACGCTCACCCCCGACGTGGTGATGGACGCGCTGGCCAGCGTCGGCCTGTATGGCGACGGCCGGCTGATGGCGCTCAGCTCGTACGAGAACCGGGTCTACCAGTTGCACCTGGAAGACGGCAGTGCGGTGGTGGCCAAGTTCTACCGGCCCGGCCGCTGGAGCCAGGCGCAGATTCTGGAAGAGCACAGCTTTGCCGCCGAGTTGATGGAGGCCGAAATCCCCGCCGTAGGCCCGCTGGTGCTAGAGGGCCGCACCCTACACGACTTTGCCGGCTTTGCCTTCAGCGTCAGCCCGCGCCGGGGTGGCCGCCCACCCGAGCTGGACGACTTCGAAGTGCTGGAGTGGATAGGCCGCTTCCTGGCGCGCATCCACACCGTGGGCGCCAAAAAAGCCTTTGTGCACCGCCCCGCGCTGGACCTGCAAAGCTTCGGCATCCACTCGCGCGACTGGCTGCTGAAGCATGAGATCGTGCCGCTGGACGTGCAAGGCGCCTGGCACAAGGCCTGCAATGAAGCTCTCGATTTGATAGCTGCCAGCGCACTACCTACAAGCGCTGGAGGCATAAAAGACACTGACGCCAAAATCCTGCGCCTGCACGGCGACTGCCACCCCGGCAACATCCTTTGGACGCCCACCGACGGCGCTAATGGCGGCCCGCACTTTGTGGACCTGGACGACGCCCGCACCGGCCCGGCCGTGCAAGACCTGTGGATGCTGCTCAGCGGCGACCGCGCCCAGCGCACCGGCCAGCTCAGCGGCCTGGTCGACGGCTACGAGCAGTTCCGCAGCTTTGACCGGCGCGAGCTGGCACTGATCGAGCCGCTGCGCACCCTGCGCCTCATCCACTACAGCGCCTGGCTGGCCCGGCGCTGGAGCGACCCGACCTTCCCCATCAACTTTCCTTGGTTTGGCAGCAGCGACTACTGGACCGGCCAGGTGAACATGCTGACCGAGCAGATCGAGGCCATGCAGGAAGAGCCGCTGTACGTGTAAATACCGGGGCAGGGCGGCCAAAATGTTGCGTCCATTTGTAACCGCAGTGCCATACTGCGGAAAGAGACAACCCGTTGCGGCACACCTGCCCTTGTATTCCTTGACGTTATGGCCGACCTGATACCACCCACCCCGGCCCCCAGCGACGCACCAGCGCCCGGCACGGACCACGGCACCTTGCTGGCCCTGCTGGCGCGCATGCGCCTGCAAAGCGACTTTCCGGCCATGTCGGACTCCATCATCCGCATCCAGGGCATGGCCAGCTCCGAGACCGAAAGCGTGGGCAGCGTCACCAATGAAATTTTGAAAGATGTGGCGCTGACCAACAAGCTGCTGCGCCTGGTCAACAGCGCGCACTTCGCAGCGCGCGGCGGCAGCATCAGCACCGTGTCGCGGGCCGTCAGCCTGGTGGGCTTCAACGGCATCCGCAATATGGCGCTCAGCCTGGTGCTGCTGGAGCACATGCGCGACAAGGTCCATGCCAGCCTGCTGAAGGAAGAGTTCGTGCGCTCGCTGATGGCCGGCGCCATCGCCAGCGAGCTGTGCACCGCGTCCAACGAGAGCGAAGAAGCCTTCATCGGCGCCATGTTCCAGAACTTGGGCCGCATGCTGGCCGAGCTGTACTTCCCGCAGGAGGCGCGCGCCGTGCGCAGCCTGCTGGCCGCGCCGCAGCAGCACCTGACCGAAGCCGCCGCATCCACCAGCGTGCTGGGCCTGAGCTTTGAAGCGCTGGGCGTGGGCGTGGCCCAATCCTGGGGCTTGCCCGAGGGCATGCGCCGCTGCATGCGCAAACCCGGCGGTGAACCTCCCCTGCGCCCGCCTGTCGGCCTGGAGGAGCGGCTGCGTTGGATCGCCACTGCTGCCAACGACATCGCCGACACCCTGCAGCGCGCCGACCCCAAAGACCTGCCGGTACGCCTGGCCCTGCTGTCGCGCCGCTACGCCAAAACCCTGGGCCTGAGCCCGGAAGCGGTACAAAAGGCCACGCTGCTGGCCCGCAAAAAGCTGATTGAAATGGCCGATGCCATGGAGATCCAGCTGCCGGCCAGCTCGGGCTCGGCCCAGCTGCTGAAGACGCCCAGCGACGACAGCATCCTGCCCACCGAAGACTTCACCGACACTTTGGCCCCGATGGCGCTGCAAGCCACCCCTGTGGAACCGGCCGAGGCGACCGCCGCTGCGCCAGAGCCCAGCGCCGCCGACATCCTGACCGCCGGCATCCTGGACATCACCCACGCCATGGTGGAAGACTTCAAGCTCAGCGACGTGCTGCGCATGATCCTGGAAACCATGTTCCGCGCCATGCGCTTTCAGCGCATCATCTTCTGCATGCGCGACACCAAGACCGACGCGCTGACCGGCCGCTTCGGCCTGGGCGAGGGCGTGGAAGCCCTGGCCAAATCCTTCCACGTGCCGCTCAAGGCGAGCGACAACCCCGACCTGTTCTCCGCCGTCTGCCTCAAAGGCGCCGACACCCTGATTAACGACGCCACGGAAGCCCGCATCGCCGAGCGCCTGCCCGCCTGGTACCGCCAGCAGTTCCACGCCCCTACCTTTCTGCTGCTGCCCCTGGCCATCAAAGGCCGGCCGCTAGGCCTGGTTTACGCAGACACCGCCCAGCCCGGTGGCCTGGTGGTGGACGAAAAAGAGCTGGCCCTGCTACGCACCCTGCGCAACCAGGCGGTGATGGCGTTCAAGCAGTCGGCGTAATGGCTTAGCTGGAGTTGCTATCTATTTTGTAGCTGCTGGCGCAGGTAATATATGCGCTAGAGGCCTAAAACATCCATTATTCTGCGCAGATCACGCCGCCACCCAGGCACACCTCGCCGTCGTACAGCACGGCCGACTGGCCGGGCGTCACGGCCCATTGCGCGTCGGGAAACTGCAGTGCAAAGCCGTCGGCGCTGGCGCTGGTCAGCGTGCAGGGCGCGTCCGCCTGGCGGTAGCGGCTCTTGGCGGCGTAGGCGCCGGGTGTGGGCGCATGGCCGGCGACCCAGCTGGCGTCGTCTGCGGTCAGCTGGTGCGACTGCAGCCAGGGGTGGTCGTGGCCTTGCACCACCCACAGGGTGTTGCGTTCCATGTCCTTGCGGGCCACAAACCAGGGCGCGTGCTCGCCGCCGCCGCGTAGTGCGCCTTTTTCCTTGATGCCGCCAATCCCTAAGCCCTGGCGCTGGCCCAGGGTGTAGAAGCTCAGGCCCACATGCTTGCCCAGCACACGGCCTTTTTCGTCCTTGATGGGGCCCGGTTCCTTGGCGATGTAGCGGTTCAGAAAGTCGCGGAACGGCCGCTCGCCGATGAAGCAGATGCCGGTGGAATCTTTCTTGGCGGCGTTCGGCAGCGCCATCTCGGCGGCGATACGGCGCACCTCGGTCTTGTGCAGCTCACCCACCGGGAACAGCGTTTTGCTCAGCTGCGCCTGGTTCAGACGGTGCAGAAAGTAGCTTTGGTCCTTGCCCGGGTCCAGGCCCTTGAGCAGTTGGAACTGGCTGCCCACCTCACGCACACGGGCGTAGTGGCCGGTGGCGATCTTCTCGGCGCCCAGGCGGATGGCGTGGTCCAAGAAGGCCTTGAACTTGATCTCGGCGTTGCAGAGTATGTCGGGGTTGGGTGTGCGGCCGGCCTGGTATTCGCGCAGGAATTCGGCGAACACGCGGTCTTTGTATTCGGCGGCGAAGTTGACGTGCTCGATCTCGATGCCGATCACATCGGCCACGGCGGCTGCGTCCACGAAGTCGATGTTCGACGAGCAGTACTCGCTGTCGTCATCGTCCTCCCAGTTTTTCATGAAGATGCCGATGACCTCGTAGCCTTGCTTTTTCAGCAGATAGGCGCTGACGGCCGAATCCACGCCGCCGCTCAAGCCGACCACCACCCGTTGTTTGCTGTGTGTTCCCATGGCTCGATTGTAAAAACCTGGGGCGCACCGTACAGGCCGGCGCCGCAGTGGCGCTAGACTGGCAAGGGTCTTACTTCAAAAATCGTAGCGCCTTGCGCAGGCGCTGATTGCGCTAGAGGTCTTTTTTATGAAAATCTGTATTTACGGTGCCGGCGCCATCGGCGGCTGGATGGGCGCACGCCTGGCGGCCCAGGGCGCGCAAGTGAGCGTGCTGGCGCGTGGTGCCACGCTGCAGGCGCTGCGCACGCATGGCCTGCGCCTGCAGCAGGACGGCAGCCTGTTGCAGATGCCCGTGCAGGTGGCCGACAACGCCGCCGCCCTGGGCGTGCAAGACCTGGTGGTGGTCGCCGTCAAAGCCCCTGCACTGGCAGAGGTGGCGCGCGGCATCGCCCCGCTGCTGGGGCCGCACACCGTGGTGCTGACGGCGATGAACGGCGTGCCGTGGTGGTTCTTCCAGGGCTTTGGCGGTGCTTACCAGGGCACACCGCTGCACGCCGTGGATGCCTCGGGCGCGATTGCGGCGGCCATACCGGCAGAGCAACTCATTGGTTGCGTGGTGCACGCAGGCACGTCCGTGCCTGAGCCCGGCCTGGTGCAGCACCATTTCGGCAACAAGCTGATCCTGGGCGAGCCGGCCGGCGGGCGCAGCCCACGGGTGCAGCAGCTGGCGGAGTTGCTCACGCGCGCGGGTTTCGAGGCTCCGGTGTCCGACTGCATCCAGAAAGACATCTGGTTCAAGCTGTGGGGCAATATGACCGTCAACCCGGTGAGCGCTCTGACCGGAGCCACCACCGACCTGATCATGGCCGACCCGCTGGTCTGCGGCTTCACCACCCGGGTGATGCTGGAGGCCAAGGAGATCGGCCTGCGGCTGGGTATTCCCATCGACCAGCAGCCGGAGGACCGCCACGCCATCACCCGCAAGCTGGGGGCTTTCAAAACCTCGATGCTGCAGGACGTGGAGGCCGGCAAATCTGTGGAGCTGGACGCGCTGGTGACGGCGGTGCAGGAGCTGGGCCGGCTGACCGGTGTGGACACCCCGTTCATGGATGCACTATTGGGCATGGCCCGCTTGCACGCGCGGGTGCGGGGCCTGTACCCGGGGGCCTAGCTTATTTCGGGCGCGGTGTACACCAGGTCCAGCGGGTAACGCCGCCCGGCCAGGTAGTCCTCCACGCAGCGCAGCAGCAGGGGGCTGCGGTGGCGGGCAGTGCTGGCGCGGATCTCGTCGGGCGTCATCCACAGGGTACGCACAATGCCACGGTCCAGCTTGCGCTGCGGCTGCAGGGCACCCAGGTCGCCGCAGAAGGCAAAGCGCAAATAGGTCGTGGTTTCCTGCGTACTGGCGTTGCGCAGCTGGGCCTGGTAGATGCCGACCAGGGCCGTGGGGGTGAACCGGTAGGTGGTTTCCTCCAGTGCTTCGCGCGCGCAGGCGTCCACCAGCGATTCACCCGACTCTAGGTGGCCAGCCGGATTGTTCAGGCGCAGGCCTTCGGGGGTGTGCTCTTCCACCAACAGGAAGCGGCCGTTGTGTTCGACCACGGCGGCCACCGTGACACTGGGTTTCCATCTGCTTTTCATGCACCGCATTATGCGGACTGGCTGTCGCCTGGGCGTCGGCGCGTCTGGCAGGCCTGCCAAACTCAGTTAAGCTAGCCGGCAGAAGACATTCACTTTGGCGAAATTCCGCGAAAAGTATGGATGTACACCATCCCTGATTCCATCCAGAGGAGACATATATGCTGATTGGCGTACCCGCCGAAACAGCGACCGGCGAGACCCGCGTTGCTGTCACCCCCGAAACCGCCAAAAAGCTCAAAGCCCAGGGCCACACGGTGCGCATCCAGTCGGGAGCCGGCGTGGCCGCCAGCGTGACGGACGAGGCCTACCAGGCCGCCGGCGCTGAGATCACCGACGCAGCCGGCGCTCTGGCCTGCGACCTGGTGCTCAAGCTGCGCAGTCCCTCTGAATCCGAATTGACGCAAATGCGCCCCGGCAGCGCCCTGGTCGGCATGCTCAATCCCTTTGATGCCGAAGGCCTGCAACGTCTGGCCGCTGCCGGCCTGACCAGCTTTGCCCTGGAAGCCGCCCCCCGCACCAGCCGTGCGCAAAGCATGGACGTACTCTCCAGCCAGGCCAACATCGCCGGCTACAAGGCCGTCATGATGGCCGCCGACAAATACCAGCGCTTCTTCCCCATGCTGATGACCGCCGCCGGCACCGTCAAGGCTGCGCGCGTCGTCATCCTGGGCGTCGGCGTCGCCGGCCTGCAAGCCATCGCCACCGCCAAGCGCCTCGGCGCGGTGATCGAAGCCAGCGACGTACGCCCCAGCGTCAAGGAACAGGTCGAGTCTCTAGGCGGCAAATTCATCGAAGTTTCTTACGACACGCCGGAAGAGAAAGAAGCCGCAGTTGGTGTCGGCGGCTACGCCAAGCCCATGCCGCCGAGTTGGTTGGCGCGCCAGCAGGTCGAAGTGGCCAAGCGTGTCGCACTGGCCGACGTGGTGATCTCCACAGCGCTGATCCCTGGCCGAGCCGCTCCCACGCTGATCACCGAGGACATGGTCAAAAGCATGAAGCCCGGCTCCGTCATCGTCGACATCGCCGCAGGCAAGGGCCCGAACGGTGGCGGCAATTGCCCACTGTCCGAAGCCAACAAGACCGTGGTCAAGCACGGCGTGACCCTGATTGGCGAAACCAATCTGCCCGCCCTTGTCGCAGCCGACGCCTCGGCCCTGTATGCCCGTAACGTGCTGGACTTCCTCAAGCTCGTCCTGACCAAGGAGGGCACGCTGAACGTGGACCTGGCCGACGACATCGTGGCCGCCTGCCTGGTTACGCAGGGTGGTGAAGTCAAGCGCAAGTAAAGAAACAAGGAGACAAGAGCATGGACATACTTTCCCACACGGTCACCAACCTGATCATCTTCGTACTGGCCATCTACGTGGGCTACCACGTGGTCTGGACAGTGACCCCGGCGCTGCACACCCCGCTGATGGCGGTGACCAATGCCATTTCCGCCATCGTCATCGTCGGCGCCATGCTGGCTGCTGCGCTGACCGAAACCGGCCTGGGTAAAACTATGGGCGTGCTGGCCGTGGCGCTGGCGGCGGTGAATGTGTTCGGCGGCTTTATGGTCACCCGGCGCATGCTGGAGATGTTTAAGAAGAAGGATAAGAAGGCGCCCGCCAAGGAGGCAGCATGAGCCTGAACCTTGTCACCCTGCTGTACCTGTTCGCCAGCGTCTGCTTCATCCAGGCGCTCAAGGGCCTGTCGCATCCCACGACATCTATCCGGGGTAATGTCTTCGGCATGCTGGGCATGGCGGTGGCGGTGCTCACCACCATCGCGTTGATCTTCAAGCTGGCCGGCCAGATGGGCGTGGACGGCGGCACCGGCATTGCCTGGGTGCTGGGCGCACTGGTGGTCGGCGGTAGCGTCGGCACGCTGATGGCCAAGCGCGTCGAGATGACCAAGATGCCCGAGCTGGTCGCCTTCATGCACAGCATGATTGGCCTGGCGGCGGTGTTCATCGCCGTAGCGGCTGTGGCCGAGCCCTGGGCGTTTGCGATTGTGGAAAAGGGTGGACTAATTCCCGGCGGCAACCGTATCGAACTGGCGCTGGGTGCCTTCATTGGCGCGGTGACCTTCAGCGGCTCGGTGATTGCATTTGGCAAGCTCAGCGGCAAGTACAAGTTCCGCCTGTTCCAGGGCACGCCGGTCAGTTTTGCTGGCCAGCACAAGCTGAACCTGGTGCTGGGCCTGGCGGCGGTGTTCTTTGTGTTCGGCTTCTGGCATTCGCAAAGCTGGCTCGACATCTGCCTGGTGATCGCGCTGGGCTTCCTGCTGGGCGTGCTGCTGATCATCCCCATCGGTGGTGCAGACATGCCAGTGGTGGTGTCCATGTTGAACAGCTATTCCGGCTGGGCTGCGGCCGGCATCGGCTTCAGCCTGAACAACAGCATGCTGATCATTGCCGGTAGCCTGGTGGGCTCCAGCGGTGCCATCCTGAGCTACATCATGTGCAAGGCCATGAACCGCTCGTTCTTCAACGTGATCGGCGGCGGCTTTGGCGGCGATGCGGCAACTGCATCAGCCGGCGCGGCTGTGCAGCGCGCGGTGAAGAGCGGCAGTGCCGATGATGCGGCGTTTGTGCTGGGCAATGCCGAAACCGTGGTCATCGTGCCCGGCTACGGCCTGGCCGTGGCGCGGGCCCAGCACGCGGTGAAAGAGCTGGCGCAAAAGCTCACGGCAAAGGGTGTGAACGTCAAATACGCCATCCACCCGGTGGCCGGGCGTATGCCGGGTCACATGAACGTGCTGCTGGCCGAGGCTGAAGTGCCGTACGACCAGGTGTTTGAGATGGAAGACATCAACGGCGAATTCGGCCAGGTGGACGTGGCCATCATCCTGGGCGCCAACGACGTGGTGAACCCAGCCGCGCATGTGAAGGGCAGCTCCATCTACGGCATGCCCATCCTGGAGGCCTATAAAGCCAAGACCATCATCGTCAACAAGCGCAGCATGGCCGCCGGCTATGCGGGGCTGGACAATGAGCTGTTCTACATGGACAAGACCATGATGGTGTTTGGGGATGCCAAAAAGGTGGTTGAGGATATGGTCAAAGCCATTGAGTAGGTGGGCGACGCTGCCTTTTTTTGTATTTTTCAAGGAATGTGAATGACCGAGCGCATTTGGCTCAACAGCTACCCACCGGGCGTACCCGCTGACATAGATCCGGCTTGCTACCCCTCTTTGCAGGCGCTGATCGAGGAGAGCTTCCAGAAGTATGCCGACCGCACGGCCTACAGCTTCATGGGCAAGGACTTGCGCTACAGCGAGACCGATGCGCTGAGCCGCAAGTTCGCCGCCTATCTGCAGGGCCTGGGCCTGGTCAAGGGCGACCGCGTGGCGGTGATGATGCCCAATGTGCCTCAGTACCCTGTGGCCGTAGCGGCCCTGCTGCGGGCCGGTCTGGTGCTGGTCAACGTGAACCCGCTGTACACCCCGCGCGAGCTGGAGCACCAGCTCAAGGACTCGGGCGCCAAGGCCATCGTGATCCTGGAGAACTTCGCCGCCACGCTGGAGCACTGCATTGCCGCCACGCCGATCCAGCATGTGGTGCTGTGCGCCATGGGTGATCAGCTAGGGCTGCTCAAGGGCGCGCTGGTCAACTACGTGGTGCGCAAACTCAAGAAGCTGGTGCCACCCTTCCAGCTGCCGGGCGCTGTGCGCTTCAATGCGGCACTGGAAAAGGGCAGCCAAGGTGTTTTCAAACCAGTGCCGGTGCAGCACGACGATGTGGCCGTGCTGCAGTACACCGGTGGTACCACCGGCGTGTCCAAGGGCGCTGTGCTGCTGCACCGCAATGTGATCGCCAATGTGTTGCAGTCCGAGGCCTGGAACCAGCCGGTGATGGACGCCGTGCCGGCCGACGAACAGCCCACCAGCGTCTGCGCGCTGCCGCTGTACCACATCTTCGCTTTTACCGTGGGCATGATGCTGTCCATGCGCACCGGCGGCAAGCTGATCCTGATCCCGAATCCGCGCGACCTCAAGGCCGTGCTGAAGGAGCTGTCGCAACACCGCATCCACAGCCTGCCGGCGGTGAATACGTTGTTCAACGGCCTGGCCAATCACCCCGACTTCAACACCGTGGACTGGAGCCATTTGAAGGTGTCCATCGGCGGCGGCATGGCGGTGCAGGCGGCCGTGGCCAAGCTCTGGCTGGAGAAGACCGGTTGCCCCATCACCGAAGGCTACGGGCTGAGCGAAACCTCGCCCACCGCCAGCTGCAACCCGCCCACCAGCAAGTCCTACAGCGGCTCGATTGGTGTGCCCCTGCCCAGCACCTATTTCAAGCTGCTGGACGATGCGGGTGTGGAGGTGCCCATGGGCCAGCCGGGCGAGATTGCCATTAAAGGTCCGCAGGTCATGGCCGGCTACTGGCAGCGCCCGGACGAAACGGCGTCGGCCATGACGGCCGACGGCTATTTCAAAACCGGCGACATCGGCACCATGGATGAGCGCGGTTACTTCAAGATCGTGGACCGCAAAAAGGACATGGTGCTGGTCAGTGGCTTCAACGTCTACCCGAACGAGGTGGAGGATGTGGTGTCGGCCATGCCCGGGGTGCTGGAATGCGCCTGCGTGGGCGTGCCGGACGAAAAGACCGGTGAAGCCGTGAAGCTGGTGATCGTCAAGAAGAACCCCGAGCTGACCGAAGCCCAGGTGCGCGAATACTGCAAGTCCAAGCTCACCGGCTACAAGCAGCCGCGCGTGATCGAGTTCCGTACCGAGCTACCGAAGACCCCGGTAGGCAAGATACTGCGTCGCGAGTTGCGCGCCAAGGCATGATCTGACATGACCTTGGCCATCTTGAGTGCCCTGGCAGAAGAGCAGCAGGGCATCTTCGAGCAGCTGGAGCAGCCCCGGCGTGTGCACCACGCGGGGCGTGCATTTGGTTTGGGCGTCTGGTACGGCCAGCCCGTGGTGCTGGCGCTGTCGCGCATAGGCAAGGTGGCCGCGGCCACCACGGCCACGGCGCTGATCGAGAAATTCCAGGTCAGCCGCATCGTCTTTACCGGCGTGGCTGGTGGCGTAGGCGAGGGCGTGCAGGTGGGGGATGTGGTGGTGGCCCGCGACTTCATCCAGCACGACATGAACGCCGCACCGCTGTTTCCCACCTTCGAAATACCGCTTTATGGCCAGTCCCGCTTTGTCTGTGATCCGGCGCTGAATGCTATGCTTTTGGAAGCTGCCTTCGCAGGTATCACCTGCGCTAGCGGCCTTTTTTATTTAAATGCGTCCAAACCCCAGGTGCACCAAGGCCTGGTGGCCAGCGGTGACCGTTTCGTTTCTGCTGCCACTGAAGTGCAGCGCTTGCAAGCTGCTTTGCGCGACGCCGGCCATGAGGCCTTGGCCGTGGAAATGGAAGGCGCCGCCGTGGCCCAGGTCTGCCATGACTACGGCATCCCATTCGCCGCCATGCGCACCATCTCCGACCGCGCCGACGACAGCGCGCATGTGGACTTCCCCGAGTTCGTCCGCACCGTAGCCAGCCGCTACGCGCAGGCCATCCTCACAGAGTTCGTGCAGCGTTTGTGATCACCCTGGGTGCCAAGGCCTGAACGGATCTTTCCAGGGACACTGCGGGACCGGCTTTGCCGGACCGCTGGTGTCGCCCCCTGCAAGGGGGAGCCGCAGCGAAGCTGAGGCATGGGGGTGTGTCTAAGATAACCAGCCGCGCTTGTAGAAGTACCACATCGGCACCAGCGCGCTGGCCACCATCATCGTGACGGTGTAGGGGTAGCTCCAGCCGCCCAGAAACTCCAGCTCGGGGAATTTCAGGTTCATGCCGTACACGCTGGCCACCAAGGTCGGCGGCAGCAGGGCCACGCTGGCCACGGAGAAGATCTTGATGATCTTGTTCTGGTTGATGTTGATGAAACCGACGGTAGCGTCCATCAAGAAGTTGATCTTGTCGAACAGGAAGGCGGTGTGCGAGTCCAGTGAGTCGATGTCGCGGTGGATCTGCCGGGCCTCTTCAAACTGCTCGGCATTCAGCATCTTGCTGCGCATCATGAAGCTCAAGGCGCGGCGCGTGTCCATCATGTTGCGGCGGATGCGGCCGTTCAAATCCTCGTGGCGCGCGATGGAGGCCAGCACCTCGCCGGCCAAGGCGTCGGTCATATTGCCGGCGAGTACCCGGCGGCTGACCTTTTCCAGGTCCACGTAGATGTCTTCCAGCGTGTCGGCGGAGTACTCTGCGTCGGCATCGAAAAGTTTCAGTAAAACTTCTTTCGCGTCTTCGATCAAGCCCGGTGCCCGGCGCGCGCGCATGCGCAGCAGGCGGAACACCGGCACGTCTTCATCGTGGATGGAAAAAAGCACGCCGCGGCTTTTCAGTTCGGTGTTGTGTTGGTTCAAGATGAAAGCCACCCGTACGGTGCGCGGATCGGACTCGTCGGCTACCAAGAAGTCACTGCGGATATGCAACTCGCCGTTGTCTTCCTGGTAGAAGCGGGCGGATTCTTCGATATCTTCGTCCATCGCGTCTTCCGGGATGGACAGGCCGTAGTACTGCTTGATCCAGCGCTTTTCTTCCAGTGTGGGCGACTCCAGGTCTACCCAGATCGGCTGAAAGCGGGACAACTCTTCCAGCGATTCGATTTCCTCCTGGAACAAACGACCGTTGGCGAGCGAAAAAATATTGAGCATGGGGCACTCCCTGGAAATGATGGCTACGGGCGGGGGAATGGGTTGGCTTTCAACCCCCGTGCAGCGCAGGGAGGTGAAAGCTACCGACTAGGTATGCTTTCCATGGGTTATTTCCGATGTGGTGAGGCTATGGATTATGGCATCGCAAAAGTGCTGGTTTCGGTGTGCTTTTTGCGGCGCGGAATGTTGTATTGACGTACTTATTCACGTTTTCGTTAGCCGTTGTAACAGCCACGTCATCAGGTCGGGTTATCGCTTGCGTTCCGCCTGCATCGGGCGCATAGTTAATTGACTTTCAACGGTGAAAGTAATGCACTAGGAGGCTGTACATGAACTTGACGATCAGCGGACACCATCTGGAGGTGACTCCCGCACTGCGTAGCTATGTGACCACCAAGCTAGACCGAATAACCCGGCATTTTGACCAACTGGTGGATGTCAAAGTTCTTCTGACCATCGAGAAGCAAAAGGAAAAGCAGGGACGACAACGCGCCGAGTGCAACATCCACGTCAAAGGCAATGACATGTTCGCCGAGAGTTCCCATGCGGATTTGTACGCCGCCGTGGACGAGTTGGTAGATAAGCTGGACCGCCAGGTGGGACGCCACAAAGACCGTGTGCAAGACCACCACCACGAAGCGCCCAAGCGTCTGATGTAATCTCTGGCGCTGCGCGCCAACCATAAAGCCGCCCGCATAATCAGGCGGCTTTTTTGTTGTGCGGCGCAGCACGTGCATAATTCACTCCCCACCATGAACCGACTCGCCTCCATCCTGCCCTCCGCTCAAGTGCTCGTGAGCGTTGATGCGTCCAGCAAAAAGCGTGCTTTTGAAGAAGCCGGCTTGCTGTTTGAAAATCTGCACGGCCTGAGTCGCGCCCTGATCACGGACAGTCTGTTTGCCCGTGAGCGCCTGGGTTCCACCGGTTTGGGGCACGGAGTGGCTATTCCGCACGGCCGTATCAAGGGACTGAAGTCGCCTATGGCCGCTGTGGTGCAGCTGGCCCAACCCATCGGTTTCGATGCGCCCGACGAATTGCCCGTGGGCCTGTTGATTTTTCTACTGGTGCCCGAGGCGGCTACCCAGAAGCATCTGGAAATTCTTTCTGAAATCGCCGAGTTGCTCAGCGACGCGCCCCTGCGCGAAAAAATCAAGACCGCCGAAGACGCCACTGCGCTGCACGGCCTGATCAGCACCTGGCAGTCGGCGCAACCCGCCTAGGCCATTGGCTATTTACTAGCTGCTAGCGTTCAGGTTCGGTACCGTCCTTGAAACCCACCGTCGTCAGTGCTGACGTTCTGTTTGAAGCTTTCCGCGGTTTGCTGCGCTGGGAGTGGATTGCGGGTCTGGGTGCGTCGGAACGGCGTTTTGACGAGGTGGCCGTACGTGCGGCCCGCTCGGGTGCCGATCTGGTTGGCTACCTGAACTACATCCATCCTTACCGCGTGCAGATTTTGGGCGAGCGCGAAGTCGCCTACCTGACCAGTGCGTCTGCGGAAGACTGTGCCCGGCGCATCGCCCGCATCGTCACCCTGGAGCCGCCGGTGCTGGTGATTGCCGACGGCCAGGTGGCGCCGGACGCGCTGCTGTCCATGTGCGAACGCGCGCAAATCCCGATGTTCTCCACCCAGGATTCGTCGGCTTTTGTGATTGATGTGCTGCGCGCCTACCTGTCCAAGCATTTCGCCGACCGCACCTCGATGCACGGCGTGTTCATGGACATTCTGGGCCTGGGCGTGATGATCACCGGCGAATCCGGTCTGGGTAAAAGTGAGCTGGGCCTGGAACTGATTTCACGCGGCAACGGCCTGGTGGCCGACGATGCGGTGGACCTGTACCGCATCAACCAGACGACCATCGAAGGGCGCTGCCCCGAGCTGCTGCAAAACTTGCTGGAAGTACGTGGCATCGGTTTGCTGGACATCCGCGGCATCTTTGGCGAGACGGCGGTGCGCCGCAAGATGCGGCTCAAGCTCATCGTGCACTTGGTACGCAAAGAGACCATGGAGCGCGAGTACGAGCGCCTGCCCTACGAGCCGCTGACCCAGGACGTGCTGGGTGTACCAGTGCGCAAGGTCATCATCCAAGTGGTGGCCGGCCGCAACATCGCTGTGCTGGTAGAGGCTGCCGTGCGCAATACGATCTTGCAGCTGCGCGGCATCGACACCTACCAAGAGTTTGTCGAGCGCCACCGCAAGGCCATGGAAAACGAGGGTTAGGGCCGCTTAGGCCCTTTGGTAGGTTCTCAGGGCTGCTTTGCGCTGCAGTCTGCGCACAGCCCGTACAGTGACATCGCGTGGTCCTGCACCGTCCAACCTTTTTCTTTGGCCACGATTTTTTGTCGCTGCTCGATATCTGCGTCGTAGAACTCTTCCACTTTGCTGCAAGATGTGCAGATGAAGTGGTCGTGGTGGCGGCCCTCGTTCAGCTCGTACACCGACTTGCCCGATTCGAAGTTGCTGCGCGACAAAATCCCCGCCTGTTCAAACTGGGTCAGCACGCGGTAGACGGTAGCCAGGCCGATGTCTGAATGCTCCAGCAGTAAAACCCGGAATACATCTTCTGCCGTCATGTGGCGCAGCTCCCCTTTCTGGAAAATTTCCAGAATCTTGAGTCGGGGCAGGGTGGCTTTCAGGCCGGTATTTTTGAGTTCGTCGATGTTGGCCATGGTGTCGTATCTTTCGGGTGCAGGGCGGCTAGGAGGCAGCCGCTACAATCGTTTGATCATATCGCCAGAGCCTTTATCCATGTTCGAACCTATATTGCGCGGTACCCGTTGCGCCCTCGTGCTTGCTGTCTGCGCGGCCTCGGTGGCGTGCAGCGGAGTGGATACGAAAACGCGTAGTTTGCTGGCTGTCGTGTCGCCCTACAAGATCGAAGTGGTGCAGGGTAATTTTGTTTCCAAGGAGCAGGTCGAGGCTATCAAGCCCGGCATGTCCCGCGAGCAGGTCAAGGACATCCTGGGCACCTCTTTGCTGCAAAGCGTCTTCCACGCCGACCGGTGGGACTATGTCTTTACCTTGGACCGCCAAGGTACCGAGCCTCAGTCGCGCCAGCTGACCGTGTATTTCAAGGGTGACGCGGTAGACCGCGTAGAAGGCGACCCGATGCCCAGCGAGAGCGAATTCGTGGGCTTGCTGGCCCGCTCCCGTTCAGTCAAGGCTGTGCCCTTGCTGGAGGCCGATGAAAGCAGCCTGAAATCCTTCCCCGCACCCACTGCAGCGGCGTCTGCACCGGAGGCGCCTGCCACCCCAGTGACGGCGGCCACGGCCTACCCTCCTTTAGAAGCCCCTGCGGCTCCTTAATTCTGGCTTTTCCATGACCGATTCTCTTTTCTCGCAGGCCACAACTGTTGGCGTGCCCCACGCGATTGCCGTTGCTGGCGCTTCTGGCCGTATGGGCCGCATGCTGGTGGAGGCCATCCACAATGCCGACGACTGCGTGCTGGCTGGCGCCCTGGGTTTGGCTAGCGACCCGAATGTGGGTGCCGATGCCGCTGCGTTTCTGGGCCACAGCACGGGCGTGGCCATTACGGCGGATGTAACCGCCGGTTTGCAGAATTCCCGCACCCTTATCGACTTCACCCGACCCGAAGGCACCATGCACCATCTGCGCATCTGCCGCAGCCTGGGTGTGAACGCCGTGGTGGGTACTACCGGTTTCAGCGAAGAACAAAAGGCCGAAATCGCCGAGATCGCGCAAGATATCGCCATCATGCTGGCGCCGAATATGAGCGTGGGCGTCAACGTCACACTGAAGTTGCTGGAAATGGCGGCCAAGGCGCTGTCCACTGGCTACGACATTGAGATCGTCGAGGCCCACCACCGCCACAAGGTGGATGCACCGTCCGGCACCGCTCTGAAGATGGGCGAAGTCATCGCCGACGCGCTGGGCCGCGACCTGAAAGACTGTGCTGTTTACGAGCGCTATGGCGTGACCGGCGAGCGCGACCCGTCCAGCATCGGCTTTGCCACCATTCGCGGCGGCGACATCGTCGGCGACCATACCGTGCTGTTTGCCGGCACCGGCGAACGCATTGAGATCAGCCACAAGTCCTCCAGCCGCGCGACCTACGCACAGGGCAGTCTGCGTGCAGTGCGCTTCCTGGCCGACAAGCGCCAGGGCTTGTTCGACATGTTCGACGTCTTGGGCCTGAAGTAACACCATGGACCCGCTACAGGTGCTGCTGCGCGGAGACATCGTCAGCCGCATCGTGGCGCTGGTGCTGCTACTGATGTCAGTAGCCAGCTGGATGGTGATCCTGTGGAAGGGCTGGCTGCTGCGCCGTGCACGCACCGATGTTGCCCGCAGCACCGCTGCTTTTTGGCAGTCGCCTAGCGTTGCAGAGGCGTCGGAGCGCTTGGCATCTTTTGACCCTCTGGCGCTGGTGCTGCCTTTGGTTGTAGCTACAAAAATGGAAGCGAGCGGCACTTTGGCTGCAGCCGGTGACCGCGCCCAGCAACTGACCCGCGTATTGCGCAATGCTTTGCATGCCGTGCTGCACAAGCTGCAGTTTGGCCAGGTGCTGCTGGCGACTGTGGGTTCCACCGCGCCGTTTGTCGGCCTGCTGGGTACGGTCTGGGGCATTTACCACGCGCTCGGCGCCATTGCGCTGGAAGGCCAGATCAGCATTGACAAGGTGGCCGGCCCGGTGGGCGAATCCCTGGTCATGACGGCCGCCGGTCTGGCGGTAGCGATTCCGGCGGTGCTGGCCTATAACGTGTTTGGCCGTCTGATCGGCAGCATCGAAGCCGATCTGGAAGGTTTCGCCCGCGACCTGCGCGAGCTGTTGGCCAGCCATACGGGCTGAGACCTGGCATGGCATTCGGCCGTCTTGAGCGCACCAAGGGTTCGGAGCCCATGAGCGACATCAATATGACGCCGCTGGTGGACGTGATGCTGGTGCTGGTGGTGATCTTCATCATCACCGCGCCGCTGCTGTCCAGTTCCATCAAGCTGGACCTGCCCAAGACCGATGCTGCCAAGTCGCAGGCCGCGCCCCAGTCCGTCACCTTGGTGGTGGATAAGTCGGGCCAGGCCTTTCTGGACGACAAGCCCGTCAACGCGGCGCAGTTGGCGGCCCAGTTGGCGGCCGTGGCCGAGCAGAACCCCGATACTGAGGTGCAATTGCGCGCCGACACCACCGTGCCCTATGGCCGCGTGGTCGAAGTCATGGGCGCCGCGCAGGCCGCCGGCCTGAATCGCATAGGATTTGTGGCCCAGCCCACGGCCACGCCCTAAAATCAGCCCCTTGCGGCTTTTGCGCCGCCCCGTGTTTGTCCGCCTTTCTGCTTCTTCCCGCTTTTTACGCCTGCCATGCTCGAAAAATACAACCATCTCGAAGTCGAACCGTCCGCGCAAAACTATTGGAACGGCCGTGACGCCTACCGCGTCACCGAAGATTCGCGTGACGCGCGGGGTAACCTAAAGAAGAAGTTTTACGCCTGCTCCATGCTGCCTTACCCCAGCGGCAAGCTGCACATGGGCCATGTGCGTAACTACACCATCAACGACATGCTGGCGCGCCAGCTGCGCATGCAGGGCTACAACGTGCTCATGCCCATGGGCTGGGACGCGTTCGGCCTGCCGGCGGAAAACGCCGCGATGAAAAACGGCGTACCCCCCGCGCAGTGGACCTTCGACAACATCGCCTACATGAAGAAGCAGATGCAGGCCATGGGCCTGGCTATCGACTGGAGCCGCGAGATCGCCACCTGTACGCCCGAGTACTACAAGTGGAACCAGTGGCTGTTCCTGAAGATGCTGGACAAGGGCATTGCCTACCGCAAGACCCAGGTGGTCAACTGGGACCCGGTGGACATGACAGTGCTGGCCAACGAGCAAGTCATCGACGGCAAGGGCTGGCGCACCGGCGCCGTGGTCGAGAAGCGTGAAATCCCTGGCTACTACCTAAAAATCACCGACTACGCCGAGGAGCTGCTGGGCCAGGTCAAGGACGATTTGCCCGGCTGGCCCGAGCGCGTCAAGCTGATGCAGGAGAACTGGATCGGCAAGAGCGAAGGCGTGCGCTTTGCCTTCCCGCACACCATCCAGGACAGCAGCGGCCAGCTGATTGGTGACGGCAGGATGTATGTTTTCACCACCCGTGCCGACACCATCATGGGCGTGACCTTTTGCGCCGTGGCGCCCGAGCACCCGCTGGCTACGCATGCAGCGCAAACCAATCCCAAGCTGGCGGCCTTCATTGAGAGCTGCAAGCAGGGCGGCACCACCGAGGCCGAACTTGCGGTGCGTGAAAAAGAAGGCATGCCCACCGGCCTGCAAGTCATTCACCCGCTGAACGGCCACAAGATTGACGTCTGGGTCGGCAACTATGTGTTGATGGGCTATGGCGACGGCGCCGTGATGGGCGTGCCCGCGCACGACGAGCGCGACTTTGCCTTCGCGCTGAAATACGAGCTGCCCATCGTCCAGGTGGTGCACGTAGACCACCTCCATTACGACTACCACCACTGGAACGACTGGTACGGCGACAAGCAGCGCGGCGTCACCATCAATTCCGATAGCTTCAGCGGCCTGAACTACCAGGACGCGGTGAATGCCGTGGCCCACGCATTGCAGATCAAGGGCCTGGGCGAGAAGAAGACCACCTGGCGGCTGCGCGACTGGGGCGTGAGCCGCCAGCGCTACTGGGGCACGCCCATCCCCATCATCCACTGCGAGGAACACGGCGCAGTGCCGGTGCCCGAGAAGGATCTGCCCGTGGTGCTGCCGCAGGATTGCATCCCCGACGGCTCCGGCAACCCGCTGCACAAGCATGAAGGCTTCCACGCCGGCGTGGTGTGTCCGATCTGCGGCGCCAAGGCCCGGCGCGAGACCGACACCATGGACACCTTCGTGGATTCCAGCTGGTACTTCATGCGCTACTGCGACCCGCACAACACCGACAAGATGGTGGCCGAGGGCGCCAATTACTGGATGCCTATGGACCAGTACATCGGCGGCATCGAGCACGCCATCCTGCACCTGCTGTACGCGCGCTTCTGGACCAAGGTGATGCGGGACCTGGACCTGGTCAAGGTGGACGAGCCCTTCAGCAAGCTGCTGACCCAGGGCATGGTGCTCAACGGCGCCTTCTCGCACAAGCCGGCCAGCGGCGGCATTCAGTACCACTGGGAAAGCGAAGTCGATGTGACGCGCAATGAGCGCGACCAGATCACCGGCGGCACGCTGAAGGCCGACGGCACGGTGCTGGACTACGAGCTCACCACCATGAGCAAGAGCAAGAGCAACGGCGTCGATCCGCAGGAGTTGATTGAAAAGTACGGCGCCGACACCGCCCGCCTGTACACCATGTTCACCGCGCCGCCCGAAGCCACGCTGGAGTGGAACGACGCATCCGTCGAAGGCAGCTACCGCTTCCTGCGCCGAGTATGGAACTTCGGCGTCAAGCTGTCTGCTATGGATTCCGTAGCGGCTGTCGCAAGTGTTACGGGCGTTAGCAGCCTGAAAGATGTGGAATTCAGCAAAGAGGCCAAGGCCTTGCGGCTGGAGGTGCACACCGTGCTGCGCCAGGTGGACTACGACTACCAGCGCATGCAGTACAACACCGTGGTGTCTGGCTGCATGAAGCTGCTGAATGCGTTGGAAGGAACAGCGGAATTACTCTCTGTGTCTGCAGATGATTTGGCTAAGTTGAATGCTACTGAGCAGGCTACTTTGAGCTCCATGAAAAAGGGTCTTGAGGTTGCGGCCACTGAAGGTTTTGGGATTCTGCTGCGCTGCCTGTACCCAGCCACCCCGCACATCACCCACGCGCTGTGGACCGAGCTCGGCTATGCCGACCGTTTTGGCGACCTGCTGGATGCACCCTGGCCTGTGGTGGACCCGCTGGCCCTGGTGCAGGACGAGATCGAACTGATGTTGCAGGTCAACGGCAAACTGCGCGGTTCCATCTTCGTGGCCGCTACCGCCGCCAAGTCCGAGATCGAGGCTGCGGCCCTGGCCTGCGAGGCGTTCACCAAGATTGCCGCCGGAGCAGCACCTAAAAAGATCATCGTGGTGCCCGGGCGCCTGGTGAACCTGGTGCTGTGATGCGCCGCCGCCTGCTTCTGACACTGCCCGTTGCGATCTCCGCTCTGGGTCTTGCTGGCTGCGGCTTCCAGCTGCGCCAGGCGCCCAACTATGCGTTCACTACCATTTTTGTGCGTGTGGCCGAGGCGTCTTCGCTGGGAAATGAGCTCAAACGCAACATCAAGGCCAGTGGCAAGGTAGAGGTCATTACCGACCCGGCTAAGCTTGCGACGGCCCAGGTGGTGCTGGAGGTGCTGCAGGACCAGCGCGAGAAAACTGCGGCCTCGCTCACCTCGTCGGGCCAGGTGCGTGAATTCCAGCTGCGCGTGCGCATGAAGTTCCGTTTGCGCACGCTAGACGGTAAAGAGCTGATCCCTGATGCCGAGATCGTGCAACAGCGTGACATCAGCTACTCAGAAAGCACGGCCCTGTCCAAGGAAGCCGAAGAGCAACTGCTCTACCGCAGTATGCAGACCGACGTGGTGCAGCAGGTCATGCGCCGGCTTGGCTCCGTCAAAGAACTCTAGCCGCCGCGATGCAATTGGCCCCGGGTCAACTCACGGCGCAGCTGCAAAAAGGGCTGCGCTCGCTCTACACCCTGCACGGCGACGAGCCGCTGCTGGTGCAAGAGGCGCTGGACGCGATCCGTGCCGTGGCGCGCAGCCAGGGCTTTACCGAACGCACGGTGCACACCGTGTCCGGCGCGCATTTCGACTGGAGCGAGGTGCTGGCTGCCGGCGGCTCGCTGAGCCTGTTTGCCGATAAGCAGATGCTGGAGGTACGTATCCCGTCCGGCAAGCCGGGCAAGGAAGGCAGCCCGGCCCTGCAGCGCCTGGCCGAGCAGGCCGAGGGCAATACCGACACCCTGACCCTGGTGGTCTTGCCGCGCCTGGACAAGCAGGCCAAGTCCGCCGCCTGGTTTGTGGCATTAGAGCGCTATGGCGTGACCGTGCAGGTGGAGCCGGTGGAGCGCGGCGCCCTGCCGCAATGGATAGCCCAGCGCCTGCAGGCCCAGGGCCAGCGGGTAGAAGCCGGCGTCGAGGGCCAGCGCACTTTGCAGTTCTTTTCCGACCGGGTGGAAGGCAATCTGCTCGCGGCGCACCAGGAAATCCAAAAACTCGCGCTGCTGTACCCGGCGGGTGAGCTGCAGTGGCAGCAGGTGGAGGCAGCGGTGCTGAACGTGGCCCGTTACGACGTGTTCAAGCTGTCCGAAGCCGTGCTGGCCGGCCAGCGCCTGCGGGTGCAGCGCATGCTCGACGGCCTGCAGGCCGAGGGCGAGGCCGAGGTGCTGGTGCACTGGGCCATTGCCGAAGACATCCGCGCGCTCAAGCGAGTGAAAGACGCCATGGATGCCGGCAAACCCCTGCCCATGGCCTTGCGCGACAACCGCGTATGGGGTGCCAAAGAGCGCTTGTTCGAGCGCGTGCTGCCACGCCTGGGCGCCAACACCATCGCTGATCTGCTGGCAGCCGCGCACCAGGTGGACGGCATCGTCAAAGGTCTGAAGCTGCCGAATTGGCCGGCCGATTCCTGGCAGGCCTTGCACCGTCTGGCCTGCATGCTATGCCAGGCCTGTGCGCCCCAAGCTGGACGCTAATTTTTTCTGCGTGAGAAAATAGAGCGATGAACGCTCTGAACATCGCCGAATACGCCCAGGCTTTGGGTTTGCAAGCAAAAGTGGCTTCTGCGCAGATGGCGCGTGCGCAGGCAGCTACTAAAAACATAGCATTGCGCACCCTGGCCCGTCTGCTGCGCGACAACACCGCCGCGCTGCAGATTGAAAACGCCAAGGACCTGGACCGCGCCCGCGTCGCCGGCCTGGCCGCGCCCATGGTGGACCGCCTCAAGCTCAGCCCGCAGACGCTGGAAACCTGCGCCCAGGGCTGCGAGCAGCTGGCCGCCATGCCCGATAGCATCGGTGAGATCATCGGCCTGCAGCAGCAGCCCAGCGGTATCCGCGTGGGCCAGATGCGCGTGCCGATTGGCGTGTTCGGCATGATTTTTGAGAGCCGCCCGAATGTAACTATCGAAGCCGCCAGCCTGTCGATCAAGAGCGGCAATGCCTGCATCTTGCGCGGCGGCTCCGAGGCGATCGACTCCAACAAAGCCCTGGCTTTGTTGGTTCAGCAAGCCTTGGTTGAGGCCGGTTTGCCTGCCGACGCGGTGCAGCTGGTGCAGACCACCGACCGCGAAGTGGTGGGCCAACTCATCACCATGCCGCAGTACGTAGACGTGATCATCCCGCGCGGCGGCAAGAGCCTGATCGAGCGCATCAGCCGCGACGCCAAGGTGCCGGTGATCAAGCATCTGGACGGCAACTGCCACGTGTATGTGGACGACCCTTGCGACATCGCTATGGCCGTCAAGGTGGCCGACAACGCCAAGACCCAAAAGTACAGCCCCTGCAACGCCACCGAGAGCCTGCTGGTGGCGCGTGGCGTGGCGGCCGAGTTCCTGCCGCTGATCGGCGCCATCTACGCCGCCAAGGGGGTGGAAATGCGGTGTGATGCGGCTGCAGTGCAGATACTATCTGCGCAAGCAGCTACTAAAGATGTAGCAAACATCGTGGCCGCCACCGAGCAGGACTGGTACGAGGAATACCTGGCACCGGTCATCAGCATCAAGATCGTCGAGGGAGTGGACGAGGCGATTGCCCACATCAACCAGTACTCATCGCACCACACCGACGCCATCCTGACGCGCGATCACATGCATGCGCAGCAGTTCTTGCGCGAGGTGGATTCGGCCAGCGTGATGGTGAACGCCAGCACCCGTTTTGCCGATGGTTTTGAGTACGGCCTGGGCGCAGAAATCGGCATCAGCACCGACAAGTTCCACGCGCGTGGCCCTGTCGGCCTGGCCGGCCTGACCTCGCTCAAATATGTGGTGCTGGGTCAGGGCGAAGTACGTAGCTAGTTCAAGTCTCCGACTTTGTCGCTGGGGTACTTGAACGAGTCGCGCAGCACATAGGGCATGGGTAGCGCCAGGTTGATGCCCTTGGGCGGTATCGGCAGCTGGAACCAGCGTGCATACAGGGCGTTGATCTCGCCGCTTTGGATGATGCGGCGCATCTCCTGGTCCACGACTTTCTTGAACGGCGCGTCGTCCTTGGGCAGCATGATGGCGTAGGGCTCGATGGTCAGTGGCTTGCCCGTCACCATGAAGTCGTCGGGCTTGCTGGCATTGGCGCGCAGGCCCGACAACAGTACATCGTCCATCGCAAACGCCGCCGCCTTGCCGGCCGCCACCATGGCGAAAGCCTGCGCGTGGTCGGCCGCTTCCACCACGTTGATGTGCAGTGACTGCTCATTGTTGATGCGCCGCAGGCGCTCCAGTGGCGTCGTGCCCTTGGTCGAGACCACGGTCTTGCCCGCTAGCTGGACCAGGGTTTCGATGTGGTCATTGCTGCGCACCAGCAGGCGCGCGGTGGAGATAAAGTGCGGAATCGTGAAGTCCACCGTCTTGCGGCGCTCCGCATTGTTGGTGGTGGAGCCGCATTCCATGGCGGCCTGGCCTTCGGAGATGGCGCTGAGGCGCTTGTCGGGCGTGACCAGCAGGTATTTCACCGCCAGCTTGTCCATCTTCAGCTCGTGCTTGATGGCGTCCACCACTTTCAGGCACAGGTCCATGGCGTAACCCAGGGGCCGCCCGTCGGCATCCACATACGAGAAGGGGATAGAGGCATTGCGATGCGCCAGGGTGATTTCACCGCTGGCGCGGATGTTCTCCAGTGTGCCGGCGCCTGCAGGCAGCGTGCAGCAAAAGGCCACACAAGCGAACAAGCAAAAAGAGCGATAAGGCATGGCAGGTGCAGGGGTGGGGAAAAAGTTGCGAATGGGCAGCGTCTGTATCTTGCAGAGCAGCAAAGAATCCGCATATTCTGTGCCAATGCCTTGGCTCGTGCGGGGATTTTTGCGTTAATCCATCCGACTGCCCGGCTCGGGGTATGTCTTGTCAGCTTCCTACAATGCGCTTATATCCTTCAAAGAAAAATCCATGGTTCCCCATCTCATTACCGCGTTGACCGGCCCTATCAATGAACTGGAGCAGCGCATCCTGGACTCCATGCCCGCGATCGAGCGCTGGTTTCGGTTGGAGTGGATGGAGCACACCCCGCCGTTTTATTGCGCAGTGGATATCCGCAACGCTGGTTTCAAGCTGGCACCGGTGGACACCAACCTGTTTCCCGGCAGCTGGAACAACCTGACGCCGCAGATGCTGCCGCTGGCCGTGCAGTCGGCCATGGCCGCCATCGAGAAGATCTGCCCCGAGGCCAAGAACCTGCTGCTGATTGCCGAAAACGACACGCGCAGCACCTTCTATCTGGCGAACCTGGCCCAGCTGCAGCGCATCTTCCACATGGCCGGCCTGAATGTGCGCATTGGCTCCATCAGCCCCGATGTGAAGGAAAGCACGGTCATCAACCTGCCCAACGGCGAACAGGTCACCCTGGAGCCTGTGGTGCGCAGCAAGCGCCGCCTGGGCCTGAAGGATTTCGACCCCTGCACGATTCTGCTGAACAACGACCTCTCGGCCGGTCCCCCGGGCATCCTGGAAGACCTGCACGAGCAGTACTTGCTGCCACCGCTGCACGCGGGGGGCTCGGTGCGGCGCAAGAGCACCCATTTCCGCAGTTATGAAGAACTGGCCAAGCGCCTGGGTAAGCTGCTGGGCATAGACCCCTGGCTGATCAACCCGATGTTCAACCAGTGCGGCGCGGTGGACATGGCCGAAGGCCACGGCATGGACTGCCTGACCACCAATGTGGACGCGTTATTGGGCAAGATCCGCCGCAAATACAAGGAATACGGCATCCACGAGAAGCCCTTCGTCATCGTCAAGTCCGACTTTGGTGCCCCCGGCATGGGCATTCTGACGGTGCGCGACGTGAAAGACCTGGCTGTGCTGCACCACCGCGCCAAGACCCGCAAGGACGACCTGCCGGTGCGCGACACCATCATCCAGGAAGGCGTGCTGACCAATGAACGCATCAACGACGCCGTGGCCGAGCCGGTGGTCTACATGATGGACCGCTACGTGGTGGGCGGCTTCTACCGCATCCATGCCGAGCGTGGTGTGGACGAGTATTTGAACGCTCCCGGCTCCAGCTACGTGCCCTTGGCGTTTGCAGAGAGCGCCCATCTGCCCCAAGTGGGCGTGAGGCCCGGCGCGAGCGCGCCCAACCGCTTCTACATGTACGGCGTGGTGGCGCGCCTGGCCATGGCCGCCGCCAGCTACGAGCTGGAAGCCACCGACCCGGACGCCGAAACCTACGATTGAGCGGGGCAGGGGAATGAGTTGCTGCGTTGCAACATTTCTCTACTTTCCCCTGATTAGGCGCTTTGCACGGCTTGCAAGCCGGGGCGCAAGGCGCAAAATACGCATCCCAAAGTTTATGGAACCCCGCTGACTCCCCCTGGAGTCTCCCCCGCGGGACCTTATTTGTGCAAAGTTCAAAATCTTCGCTTACGGCGCTCACACTCGGTGCGCTTGGTGTGGTCTACGGCGATATCGGTACCTCTCCCCTCTACGCATTCAAAGAAGTTTTTGCCCACGGCCATGTGCAGGTAAACGAGTTCAATGTGCTCGGCGTCCTGTCCCTCTTCTTCTGGGCGCTGATGGTCGTGGTGTCACTCAAATACGTGGTGCTGATCATGCGGGCCGACAACAACGGCGAGGGCGGGCTCATGGCCCTGCTGGCGCTGGCGGCCGAATCGGTCAAGACCAGCCCCCGCTTACGGCGCGCCTTGTTGATGCTGGGCGTGTTCGGCTTGGCCTTGTTCTTTGGCGATGGCGTGATTACCCCGGCTATTTCCGTTTTGTCGGCGGTTGAGGGGGTAGAGATCATCACGCCTGGCGCGGCACCCTATGTGAAAGCCATTTCGCTGGTGATCCTGGTGCTGCTGTTCATGGTGCAGCGCCGTGGCACGGGCGATATCGGCAAGTTTTTCGGCCCGGTGACCTTGTTGTGGTTTGGCGTGCTGGCGGTGATGGGTGTCGCCCAGATCGTGCGCTACCCTGCAGTGCTGATGGCTTTTTCGCCGATTTACGCGCTGCAGTTCTCTTTCCAGAACCTGCATATCGCTTTTATTACCTTGGGTGCGGTGTTCTTGTGCTTGACCGGCGCCGAGGCTCTGTATGCCGACATGGGCCACTTCGGCAAGCAGCCTATTCGCCTGGCCTGGTTTGCGGTGGTGATGCCCGCGCTGACCCTGAACTACTTTGGCCAGGGCGCGTTGGTGCTGATGGACCCTGCGGCTGCGGACAATCCCTTTTATCTGATGGTGCCCGACTGGGCGCTGATCCCCACCGTGGGCCTGGCCACTGCCGCCACCGTGATCGCCTCGCAGGCGCTAATTTCCGGTGCTTTTTCGGCCACCAAGCAAACCATCCAAATGGGTTACCTGCCCCGTCTGAGCATTTTGCATACCTCGGTGCGGGATACCGGCCAGATTTATGTACCGGTGGTGAACTGGACGCTATTGGCCGGCGTGGTGGCAGCGGTGCTGATGTTCGGCTCGTCGGACGCCTTGGCTGCGGCCTATGGCATCTCGGTTAGCTTGTTGATGGTGATTACGACTGCATTGACATTTTTTGTTGTGCGCTATGGCTGGGGCTATTCCTTGCCGCTGTGTCTGGCGGCAACAGGCTTCTTTCTCGTGGTGGATTTTGTCTTCTTGGCATCCAATTCGCTCAAGATTCTGCAAGGCGGATGGTTCCCCTTGGCCATGGCCATCGTGCTGTACATCGTGATGTCCACCTGGAAGGATGGCCGCCGGCTGCTGGCCCTCAAGCAGCGTGAAAACGCCATGGACCTGCAAAGCTTTTTGGACTCGGTGTTCATCAGCCCGCCGGTGCGCGTGGAAGGCACGGCCGTGTTCATGACGGCCGACAAGGGCATGGTACCCAACGCCTTGCTGCACAACCTCAAGCACAACAAGGTGCTGCACGAGAACAACCTCTTCGTCACCGTGCACAACCACCCGATTCCCTGGGTGGGCATGGACAAGCGCCTGGAGGTGATCGCCCTGGGCCACAACTGTTGGCAGATCACCATCCACTACGGCTTTAAGAATGGCCCTGACATCCCGCGCGCCCTGGAGCTGATCCGTGGTCGTGGCTGTGAACTGGAGGTCATGACCACCAGCTACTTCCTGTCGCGCGACACCGTCATCCCCACCCTGGGCGGCGGCATGGCGCCCTGGCGTGAAAAGCTGTTTGCCCAGATGCACCACAACGCCAGCGACGCGGCCGACTTCCTGCGCCTGCCGAACAACGCGGTGGTTGAGCTCGGCTCGAAGATCGAGATTTAGCACACCCCCAGGCTCCACACTCCGTGTTTCCGCCACCCCCCTTGCAGGGGGCGAACCCAGTGGCCCGGCAAAGCCGGTTCCACGGGTTCCTAGTGTGGGAGGCGCTCTGGTTAGCGATGGGCCTTAAATAAAAAAACCTAGAGACATAAATTGACCTCCACCGCCTCGTCTTCTCCCCAGGATTTCGATGTCTTGATCGTGGGCAGCGGCCTGGCCGGCCTGAGCGCCGCGCTGCTGCTGGCCCCCACCCACCGCGTAGCGGTACTCACCAAGCGCGGGCTGAACGACGGCGCCAGCGCCTGGGCCCAGGGCGGTATTGCCGCAGTGCTGGGCCAGGGCGACAGCTTCGCCGCGCATGTGGACGACACCCTGGTGGCCGGCGGCGGCCTGTGCGATGTGGACGCCACCCGCTTTGTGGTCGAGCACGCGCCCGAATGCATCGCCTGGCTGCAGTCCATGGGCGTGCCGTTTTCCATGGAAGACGGCCAGCTGCACCTGACCCGCGAGGGCGGGCACAGCCACCGCCGCATCGTGCACGCCACCGATGCCACCGGCGCGGCCGTGCAGCAGACCATGATCGAGCAGGTGCTCCACCACCCGCACATCAGCCTGTTTGAAAACCATACCCTGGTGGACCTGATTGTGGGCAGCAAACTGGGCCTGGCCGAGCAGGGCTGCGTAGGCCTGTACGCGCTGGACGGCGATAGCGACACCGTGCGCACCTTCAGCGCGCCCAACACCATCTTGGCCACTGGCGGCGCGGGCAAGGTCTATCTGTACACCTCCAACCCCGATACCGCCACC
This sequence comes from Rhodoferax sp. SPJ21, assembly GCF_058216335.1. Taxonomy (NCBI): domain Bacteria; kingdom Pseudomonadati; phylum Pseudomonadota; class Betaproteobacteria; order Burkholderiales; family Comamonadaceae; genus Rhodoferax; species Rhodoferax sp. SPJ21. Next base: position 39,234 of record NZ_JBYZMO010000002.1, on the reverse strand, counting down.
GGCGACGGCATTGCCGCCGCCTGGCGCGCCGGCTGCACGGTGGCGAACATGGAATTCATCCAGTTTCACCCCACCTGCCTGTACCACCCGCAGGCCAAATCGTTTCTGATTACCGAGGCTGTGCGCGGCGAAGGCGGCCGCCTGCTGCGCCCCGACGGCAGCCGCTTCATGCCCGAGCACGACGAACGCGCCGAACTCGCCCCGCGCGACGTGGTGGCCCGCGCCATCGACTTCGAGATGAAAAAGGGCGGCTTCGACTGCGTCTACCTCGACATCTCGCACCAGCCCAAGGCATTCTTGCTGGAGCACTTTCCAAACATCTACGCCCGCTGCCTGGAGCTGGGCATCGACATGGCGCGCCAGCCCATCCCGGTGGTGCCCGCCGCCCACTACACCTGCGGTGGCGTGCTGACCGACCTGCAAGGCCGCACCGGCGTGCCCGGGCTGTACGCGCTGGGCGAAACCGCCTGCACCGGCCTGCACGGCGCGAATCGCCTGGCCAGCAACTCGCTGCTGGAATGCATGGTGTTTGCCCGCGCCGCCGCCCAAGCCCTGGAGCTGCTGGAGCGCAAACCCGCCCCTAAGCTGCCAGACTGGGACGACAGCCAGGTCACCGACAGCGATGAGCTGGTCGTGCTGTCGCACAACTGGGACGAGCTGCGCCGCTTCATGTGGGACTACGTCGGCATCGTGCGCACCACCAAACGCCTGGAGCGCGCCGCCCACCGCATCGCGCTGCTGCAAAGTGAAATCCACGAGTTCTATGCCCGCTTCCACGTCACCCGCGACCTGCTGGAGCTGCGCAATCTGCTGCAGGTGGCCGACCTGATCGTGCGCAGCGCCCGCTCCCGCCTGGAAAGCCGCGGCGGCCACTTCAGCCGCGACTACCCGGAGCTGGCGGCAGCCTCGGAGCCCACGGTGCTGGTGCCCGGGAATTTATAAGAAATAAGGCGCTGGCGCAGGTACTAGCTGCGCCAGTAGCTACAAAAACCGTAGCTAAACCAAATCCGCGTCTATCCAGCCGCGCAGGCTGTTCACAAACGCAAAGGCCTGCACGCGCGGCAGGTCGTCTACCCGCACCACGGCCTCAATCAGGCGGCCTTGTTGCAGGGCTGCGGCCCGGCCTATGCCGCCCAGTAGGCCGCTGGCCAGCGGCGGCGTGACCCAGCGGCCATCCAACAGCAGGGCGATATTGCCGCGCGTGCATTCCGTGATTTCGCCGGCCGGGTTCCACAGCAGGGTGTCGAACACGCCGGGCGGTGTGGTGAAGGCGTCGTAGTGGGCGCGGCGGGTGGTTTTGAAGCGCACGAATTCGCTGTGGGCCTCGGCCAGCGGGCGGTCGGCCAGCTGCAGGCGCACGCGCGGGGGCGAGGCTTCCAGGGCATAGGCCTCGGCGCTGGGCTGGCCTTGGCCGTCGAGCAGCAGGCGTACGCGCCAGGCGCCTGTGGGGTGCTGGGTGCTCAGGGCGTGCAATGCCTGGGTGAGTCGCTCGGCATGCCAGGGCGTGCCGAAGTGCTGCGCTGCGGCGGCCATGCGGGCCAGGTGCAGGTCGCGGTGGCGCAGCTGGCCGTCCACCAGGGCCAAGGTTTCCAGCAGCGAAAACGGTGCGCTGGCGCGTTGCACAAAAGCCTGCTTGTCGGCCCATTCCTGCCATTCGCCGGCGGGGCGGGCGTCGCTGGTGATACCGCTGCCGATGCCGCAGCGCGCCTGTGCACCGCGCAGGGTGACGGTGCGTATCGGCACGTTGAAAGTTGTGTGGCCGCCCGGCCGCACCACGCCGATGGCGCCGCAGTACACGCCGCGTGCCGTGGGCTCCAGCGCGGTCAGGGTGCGCATGGCCTGCACCTTGGGCGCGCCGGTGACGGAGCCGCAGGGGAACAGGGCGCCAAACACATCGGCCAGGCTGCAGCCGGGGCGGGTGCGGGCCGTCACGTCAGAGGTCATCTGCCACACGCTGGGCAGGGCCTGGGTCTGGAACAGCTGCGGCACCTGCACGCTGAAGGGCTGGGCGATGCGCGACAGGTCGTTGCGCAGCAGGTCCACGATCATCACGTTTTCGGCGCGCTCCTTGGGCGCTGTGCGCAGGTGTTCGGCCTGGGCCTGGTCGGCCTCGGGGCTGGCACCGCGCCTTGCCGTGCCCTTCATGGGGCGGGTCAGGATGTGCTCGCCGTGCCAGTCAAAAAACAGCTCGGGCGAGACGGACAGCAGCTGCTCTTCGCCGGTATCCAGGTAGGCCGCATAGCCGCCTGGCTGGGCGCGCTGCAGCGCGGCGAACAGGGCTTGCGGCTCTCCGCTGAAGCGGCCCCGCATCTGCGCGGTGAGGTTGGCCTGGTACAGCTCGCCATCGGCAATCGCCTGCAGCAGTGTCGCCATCGCGGCGTCGAAATCCGTGCGGTCTATGAAGCTCTGCCAATCGATCTGCGCGCCGCCAGCAGCAGCTTCCGGCCAGCGCAGGGCTTGGTCGAATACCGCGAACCAGGCCAGCGGCCCGTCGGCGGTGTGCACGGCCAGCGCGGTATCAAAGGCTGGTGAGGCCTCATAGCGCAGATAGCCCAGGCACCACTTGCCCTGGGCGCTGGCGGCCTGCACGGCATCCATTACCGGCCGCACCTGTTCCGGCGTATGCGCTACCAGGGTCTGCAGCGGCGTGCCAAAGGCGTGGCGCAGGCGCGGCGCGCCGGGGTCGGTCGCGTCGCTGAAGTCGATCAGCGCGGTGATGGGGTCCATCGTCTGCTCAATCAGGCTGCGCCGATATGGGGTACCAGGCCGGCCGTGGACTGGCCGCTCTTCAGCGCGGCGGTGAAAGCCAGCATGCGGTCAATCGGCACGCGGGCGCGCAGGCCCAGTGCGGGGTCGATATGGATTTCATTGGCGCCGGTTTCCAGCACATGGGCCAGGCCGGCCAGGCCGTTCATCGCCATCCAGGGGCAGTGCGCGCAGCTCTTGCAGGTGGCGCTGTTGCCGGCGGTGGGGGCTTCGATGAAGCGCTTGTGCGGGTTCTGCGTGCGCAGCTTGTGCAGCATGCCGTTGTCGGTAGCGACGATGAAGGTGGTCGCATCCATGGTTCGCGCGGCGTTCAGGATGGCCGAGGTGGAGCCCACGGCATCGGCCAGCGCCACCACGTCGGCGGGCGACTCGGGGTGCACCAGCACCTTGGCCTCGGGGTGTTCGGCTTTCAGCGCCTGCAGCTCGAAGGCCTTGAACTCGTCGTGCACGATGCAGGCACCGTTCCAGAACAGCATGTCGGCACCGGTTTCGCGCTGGATGTAGCTGCCCAGGTGCTTGTCGGGTGCCCACAGGATTTTGTGGCCCTGGTCCTTCAGTGCGCGCACCACGTCGAGCGCGCAGCCGGAGGTGACCAGCCAGTCGGCGCGGGCTTTGACCTCGGCGCTGGTGTTGGCGTAGACCACCACGGTGCGGTCCGGGTGGGCGTCGCAAAACGTGTTGAACTCGGCGGCGGGGCAACCCAGGTCCAGCGAGCAGGTGGCGTCCAGGTCGGGCATCAGGATGCGCTTTTCGGGCGACAAAATCTTCGCCGTTTCGCCCATGAAGCGCACGCCGGAGACCACCAGGGTCTGGGCCGCATGGTCGCGGCCGAAGCGGGCCATTTCTAGCGAGTCGCTGACCAGGCCGCCGGTTTCCTCGGCCAGGTCTTGCAGGTCGGGGTGCACGTAGTAGTGCGACACCAGCACGGCGTTGCGCTCTTTCAGCAGGCGGCGGATGCGGTCCTTCAGCGCCAGGCGTTCGCTGGGGCTGGGCTCTACCGGCACGCGGGCCCAGGCGTGGCGCGGGGTGCAGGCCGCGCCCTCTGCCGGTTGCTCGTATTCGACTTCCATCATCGTGTGCATGGCCGTCTCCTTACAGGTCCAGAAAGCGCATGGAATAGTCGGTGGCCTTGACGTCCTTGGTCAGGCCGCCGATGGAGATGCGGTCCACGCCGACCTCGGCCAGGCTGCGCAGGCTCTCCAGCGTGACGCCGCCAGAGATTTCCAGAACGGCTTTCTGCGCGCCGCGTGCAGCGTTGCGGCGCACTGCCTCATGCAGGGTGGCCAGGTCCATATTGTCCAGCAGCACCATGCGGGCGCCAGCGTTCAGCGCCTCGTCCAGCTGGGCCAGGGTTTCGACCTCGATCTCGATGAAGCTGGCCTGCTGGGCCAAGGCGGCAGCGCGCTGCAATACCTGGGTCACGCCGCCAGCGGCTGCGATGTGGTTCTCTTTGATCAGCACCGCGTCATACAGGCCAATACGGTGGTTGGTGCCGCCGCCGGTGCGCACCGCGTACTTTTGCGCCAGGCGCAGGCCGGGCAGGGTTTTGCGGGTGTCCACGATCTGCGTGCCGGTGCCGGCCACGGCCTGCACATGCAGGGCGGTGCGGCTGGCCACTGCGCTCAGCAGCTGCAGAAAGTTCAGGGCGGTGCGCTCGGCCGTGAGCAGGGCCTGGGCCGGGCCTTCCAGCTCCAGCACCACCTGGTCGGCGGCGCAGCGCTCGCCTTCATGGACCAGCCAGCGCCAGGTGGCGGTGGGGGCGATTTGGCGCAGCGTGGCCTCGACCCAGGGGGCGCCGCAGACGGTGGCGGCTTCGCGGGCCAGCACGCGGGCATGGACTTGCCGGGTGGGGTCTACCAGGGCGGCGGTCAGGTCGCCGGAGCCCACGTCTTCGGCCAGGGCGCGGGCCGCGTCGGCCTCGGCCAGGGCCTGGATCTGCGCGGGAGAAAAGTCAAAAACCGTTGTCTTCATTGTGGTGGAGCGAGGGTCGGGCAGCTAGGAAGGAACGGAAGTGTGTCACATCTGTGTCGCACTTTTCCCACCGTGGTTTCCCAGCACTGGCACTATGGGGGCTATGCATACCCCAGAAACTGAACTTCAGCGCCTGCTGACCTTGCAGCGCCAGGCCCATGCGGCCGACCCGGCACCCGCTTACGCCCTGCGCCTGGACCGCCTGCAGCGGCTGGACGCGCTGCTGGAGAAGCATGGCGAGCGCCTCGCAGCCCTGGTCAGCCAGGACTTTGGCAACCGCTCGGCGGTGGAGACCCGGCTGACTGAGTTGCTGCCGGTGCGTGGCGCCATACGCCATGCGCGGCGCCATCTGCGTGGCTGGATGCGGCCCCGGCGGGTGGCGACTGCGCTGGCCTTCTGGCCCGGGCGCAGCCGTTTGCTGGTCCAGCCGCTGGGCGTGGTGGGCATCGTCAGCCCCTGGAACTACCCGCTGCTGCTGGCCTTGTCGCCGCTGGTGGATGTGCTGGCGGCGGGTAACCGGGCGCTGCTCAAGCCGTCCGAGCTCACGCCCTTGTTTGCCGATGCGCTACAGGCGGCGGTGGCCGAATTCTTTGCGCCTGAAGAGGTGGCGGTGCTGACCGGCGATGCGGCCCTGGGCCAGGCCTTTTGCGCCACGCCGTTTGACCACCTGGTGTTCACCGGCTCCACCGCCGTGGGGCGGCTGGTGGCGCAGGCGGCAGCCAAGAACCTTACGCCGGTGACGCTGGAGCTGGGCGGCAAGTCGCCGGCCATCGTGGATGCGTCTTGCGATCTGGACCAGGTGGTGGACCGGCTGGCCTGGGGCAAGCTGATCAACGCCGGCCAGACCTGCATTGCGCCCGACTACGTGCTGGTGCCGCGCGGCCAGCAGACGGCTTTGGTGGATGCGCTGCGCGCCAGCATGCTGCGCCTGTACCCGCGCTTCCTGGGCAACCCCGACTACACCAGCATTGCCAGCGACCGGCATTTGCAGCGCCTGCACGCCTTGGTGGACGATGCGCGCCAGCAGGGCGCCCGGGTGGTGGAGCTGGAGCCGTCCGCCGTGCCTGGCGTGGGCCGCCAGCTGGCGCCGGTGCTGCTGCTGGATGTGCACGCCGGCATGCGCGCGCTGCAGGAGGAAATCTTCGGACCCATCCTGCCCATCGTGCCCTACGACACGCTGGACCAGGCGATTGCCTATGTGAACGCCCACGACAAACCGCTGGCCCTGTACTGGTTTGGCACGGACACGGCCCACCGCGACCAGGTGCTGGCGCAGACCCTGTCGGGCGGGGTGTGCATCAACGACACGCTGGTGCATCTGGCGCAGGATGGCATGCCGTTTGGCGGCGTGGGCCCGTCGGGCATGGGGCACTACCACGGGGAATATGGCTTTCGCCAGTTCAGCAAGGAAAAGCCGGTGTTCCTGCAGTCGCGCTGGTCGGGTGGCAGCCTGGTGTACCCGCCGTACCGGCCGCGCATCCAGAAGCTGCTGAAGTGGATGGGCCGGTTGAACTAAGCCTTGCTATTTTTTAGATAGCTGCTTGCGCAGGTGCTACCTGCGCTGGAGCCTGTTTTCCTTTAAATGCTTCAGGACGCGTCATTCGGCTCCCAGCCGCCGCCCAGGGCCAGGAACAGCTGCACCTGGTCGTCGGCCAGCTGGGCCTGGGACGCGGCCAGGGCGGCCTCGCTGCTGGCCAGGGCGCGCTCGGCGTCCAGAGCTTCCAGGTAGCCGGTCTTGCCGTTGCGGTAGAGCTGGCGCGCTTGCTGGGCCACGGCGGCGTTTTCTCGGGCGGCTGCTTGCAGTGCGGCGTGGCGGTCCAGCTCGCGGGCATAGGTGTTCAGGGCGGTCTCGGTCTCGCGCAGGGCGGTCAGCACCGTGCCGTCGAACTTGGCCAGCGCGCCACGGGTGGTCGCCTCGGCCTGGGCGATGCGGGCCTGCACCACGCCGTTGATGGGAATGCTCCAGCTGATCAGCGGGCCTATGCCCCAGCTCAGCGTGTCTTTGCGGCCAAAGCCCACGGCCTCGCCCTCGGACGCGCCCTGCAGGCCAAAGCTGATCTTGGGGTACAGGTCGGCTGTGACCACACCGATGCGGGCCGTGGCTTCGGCCAGGTTGCGTTCGGCCTGGCGGATGTCGGGCCGGCGGCGCAGCAGAGCTGCACCGTCGCCCACCGGCAGCGTGCCGGCGACCTGCGGCGGCGTGCTGCAGCCGGCCACGTCGCGCGGGAAGTCCTGCGGCAGCGCACCGGTGAGCGTGGCCAGCCGGTACAGCGCGCTTTGGCGCTCGGCCTGCAGCGGTGGCAGGCTGGCGTTCAGCTGCTGCAGCTGGCCCCGGGCGCGGCCGGCGTCCAGGCTGCCAGCGCGGCCGGCGTGCTGCAGCTTCTCGGAGATGTCCACCGCTTCTTTTTGCAGGGTGATGGATTTCTCGGTGGCGGCGATGCGCAGCCCGCTGGAGCAGACCTCGGCATAGGCGCGGGTGGTGCCTGCGGCCACGTTGACGCGGGCCAGGTCCAGCGCGGCCTGGGCGCTGTCGCCGGCGGCGTTGGCGGCCTCGATGCCGCGGCGGATCTGGCCGAACAGATCGATCTGGTAGGACAGGCCGGCGCTGGCGCTGTACAGATAGCTATTCGGCGGCTCGTAGTCCTTTTGCAGCAGCGACAGGCCGGACACATGGCCGAACTCGGGGCCGGCCTTGGCGTTCAAGCTGGGCTTTTGGGCGCCGGCGGCTTCGCTTTCCAGCGAGCGCACACGCTCCAGATTGGCTACGGCCTGGCGCAGGTCGGTGTTGTGCTCCAGGGCCTGCTGCACCAGCCGGTCCAGCAGCGGGTCCTGGTACAGCCGCCACCAGTGGGCTGGTAGGGGCTGGGCGGAGAACGGGGCCTGGCCGTCCACGCCAGCAAACGGCTTGGCGGCGGCAGGCTGGCTGGCAAGTGCCTGGGGCGGCAGCTGGTAATCGGGGCCTACGGGTGCAGTGCTGCAGGCCGTCAGGGTGGCCAGTGCGGTTGCAGCTAGCAAGGCCAGCAGCGGCCGCATGGGTGTAGGGCGGAATGTCGCTTGCATGGCTTCAACCTTTGGGGGCGGCTGGCGCGGCATTGCTGGCCAGGGGCTTGGCTTTTTCGGGCGCGGCCTCTTCCTGTTTTTCCTGCACCTGCACGGTGACGGTTTCGCCGGCCACCAGGCGCACGCCGGCGGGCAGTGGGTCGAGCTGGATGCGTACCGGTATGCGCTGCGGCAGGCGTACCCAGTTGAAGGTGGGGTTCACATTGGGTAGCAGGTTGCTGCTGGGGCTGCGGTCGTGGTCGGCAATGCCGGCGGCCACGCTTTCCACCACACCGGGCAGTGCCGCGCCGCCGCCCATGGGGGTCACGCCCACGCGGTCGCCGACGTGGATGCGGGCCAGCTTGGTTTCTTCAAAGTAGCCCTCGACGTAGAAAGAGCGTTCGTCCACCAGGGCCAGTACCGGGTGGCCGGCGCTGGCGTAGCTGCCGGTGTGCAGGTCCAGGTTGGTGATCCAGCCGTCGCTGGGCGCGCGCACCAGGGCGCGTTCCAGGTTCAGCCGGGCAGCGTCTACCGCCAGTTCACCCTGGGCCACGGTGGCCTGGGCCTGTTCAGCGCGGGTGCGGGCCTGCTCGCGCAGCTCTTGGGACACCAGCGTGCCCAGGCCGGCATCGCGCTCGCTTTCGCGTTGCGCCTGGGCCAGGGCAATGCGCTGGGCACCCAGCACGGCCTGGGCTTGGCGCAGGGCTAGCGCGTAGCGGGCGCGGTCCACCTCAAACAGCAGCTCGCCGGCATGCACCTGCTGGTTGTCGCGCACGGCGACGGTGGTGACCAGGCCGGACACATCGGCCGCCAACTGGACCACGTTGGCGCGCACCCGGCCGTCGCGCGTCCAGGGCTCCAGTTCATAGTGGTCCCATAGGCGCAGCGCGGCCCAGATGGCGGCGGCCACCATCAGCAGGGTGACGAGGATGCGGGCGCCGCGCAGGGCCCAGGCGTTGGGGGTGGTGAAGCTAGTCATGGTGGTTTCAATGCAAAAAAGTGGAGACGCGGCTGATCGCATACAGCAGCAGCACATACAGGGCGAGGTCGAACAGCGCCGGGTGCCAGACCCAGCGGTACAGGCCGGCGCTGGCCAGCAGCCGGCGCACGCCCCATAGCGCGAACAGGGCGCCCAGGGCCAGCAGCATCAGCCAGGGCAGGTACAGGCCGTAAACACTGGTTTGGCCGATCATGGGGTGGCTCCTTCGGGGCTGAGTGCCGCTGGGGCATGGGGAAACAGGTTGCGGCGCAGGCCGACCAGCGCGGTTACGGCGCTGCGGCCATCTGCATGCGGACTGGCCAGGGCTGCGGCCAGGCTGTGGTCTATATGCGCCAGCAGGCTTGACGGCCAGGGGCTGCTGCGGCCGGCGCTGCGCTGGCGGAAGAAGCCGGCAATGCTCGCCAGTACAGTGCCGACCGACTGCGCTGGGAACTGGGCGCGGCTGCCTTGCAGGCCGGCAATGTCTATGCCCACACGCAAATCGCGCAGGGCGTCATTCGTCACCAGGTTCGGGTCGTCCGGGCTGGCCAGGGCCACGCGCGGCGCCAGCAGGCCGATGCGGTCCAGCATGCGCACGGTGTAGTCGGTATTGCCAGGCGCGCCACGTGCAGCGGCCATATCACCCAGTTCTCGCCATATGGCCCGCTGGATGCGCCGGGCGCTCCATTCAGCGCCAACGGATCGCACCAGCCGGGTCACCCGGGCGGCGACCACAATGCCGACGATCTGCCCCACCATGGCGTTGAAGAACACCGCCAGGTCCACATTCGAGGTGTCGTGCAGCGCCAGGGTGCCGGCTACGCCGAACAGCAAAGCGAGTGCGCTGCCCATGGTGGCGGGGCGGGCCATGTAGCAGCCGGCCAGCAGAAACAAAGGTGAGCAAACCAGCACCAGCATGCCGAAGTCGTGCACCAGCGGCAGCAGCACCAGCACGTAGACGACGGAGATGGGCATGGACCACAGCGTGAACTTCAGGAAGCCGTGGATGGCCGGCACCGGGTCGTCCATGCTGGCGAAGAAGCTGCAAAACACCGCCGCCATCATCGCGGCGGCCGAGCCGGAGGACCAGCCGGTGGCGATCCAGAAGGCGCTGCACAGGCAGATCGCCAGCACGGCTGCCAATGCCGACAACAGGGCCATGCCGTAGTCGCGGTGCAGCACGCGGTTGCTGCTGGCCTGGTGGCGTGGCATGGCTGTACCCGACAGACCGGCGTCAATGTCGCGGCGCAGCTGGGCGCAGGCGCGCCAGCCCTGCACCAGATCTTCCAGCCCGGTGGCCAGCCCCATGCGCAACGCGCGTTCCCAGGCGGGTAGTGCGGTTTGCCCGGCGATGGCATGGATGGCGGCTTGCAGCGCGGGCAGTTCCGCCGACTGGTCCGGCGTGGCTGCTTCCAGCCACCGGCCTATCTGTGCCAGCAGCGCGGAGACATCGGCGCTTAGCGTGCCGCCTTGGGCTTGTTCCAGCGCGGCCAGCCGGTCTTCGACGGAGGACAGGGCGGGGGTCAGCGCGGCGACGCGGTCCTGCATGGCGCGGATGGCGTCGGCGGTCCAGCGCAAATGGGTGGTGTCAAACGGTACGTGGGTAGACAGCAGGCGCAGCTGGGTGATGTCCATCGCCAGCCGGCGCCGGTCGGTACCCAGTGCATGCGGGTCCTGGGTGCCTTGGCGCGGGCCGGGGCGCAGCAGGTCGCGCAGCCAGCGTTGGGCGTCGCCCAGCGTGCGGTCCATCAGCCCCAGCAGCGTGGGTGCCAGGCTGGTAGGCAGGATGATGCTATGTACCAGGCTGGCGCAGAGGATGGCCAGGCCGATTTCTTCCACCCGCGCCACGGCGGTGTCGAATATCTGCAGCGGTGCCTGCACCGAGGGGAAGCCGATCAGCGCAGCGGTGTAGCCCGCCAGCAGAAAGATGTAGGCGCGCGGTGTGCGGTCCAGCAGCGAGATGAACAGGCACAGGCCGGTCCACAGTGCCAGCGCCAGGGTCAGCAGCTCGGGCGCGTTGGACAGTGTGGGCACCAGCAACACGGCGGCGCTGCTGCCCAGCAAGGTGCCCAGGAAGCGGAACAGCGCCTTGGAGCGCACCGCGCCGGCCAGCGGGTTGGCCACCACGTAGGCCGTCAGCAGGGACCAGAACGGGCGCGGCAGGCCGGCGCGGTTGGCGATGTACATGGCCAGCATGCCGGAGCCGAAAGTCTTCAGGGAAAACAGGACTTCGGCCTGGCTGAAGCGCGGCAGCTTCATGGCGCTTCGGCTTTGGCGGGGGCTGCTACGCCGAGCTCGGCCGTGTTGCGCCGGCCCAGGCGCTGCTCCAGCGTGGCGAAGACGCGCAGGCAGGCGGCCACGTCGTCGTCGCTGACACCTTCGTACAGCACGGCGCGCATGTCTTCCAGGGCCGCTTCGATGTGGGCGCGGGAGATGGCGCCGGCTGCTGTCATGTGCAGCGTCTTGGCGCGGCGGTCGGCCGGGTCTTCATGGCAGCTGATGAGCCCGGCCTTTTCCAGCTGGGCGATGGACCGCACCAGGGACGGGCCTTCGATGTTCAGCAGGTTGGCCAGCACCCCCTGGCGCAGGCCGTCGCCATGGCGGCCGATCATCACCAGCGGCAGGGCCAGCGCCTGGGACAGGCCGGCGTGCGCCACGGTCTTGTCCACCGCCGCCCGGTAGCCGCGCTGCAGGCCGGCCAGGGACACCGACAAAGCCATCAGGGATGCCGTGCGCTGGGCACTGTCTGCGGGGGACGGGGAGGCCATGGCAGGTATTAAATTAGTTAGCTTGCTATCTAGTTTAGCGGATTTTGCGAAACTGTGCGTCGGAGACAATGCCGCATGCGATTTTTCAGAGACATCAATCTTTCGGCCGCCACCGCCGGCTTTGTGGCCGTGCTGGTGGGTTTCACCAGTTCCGTGGCCATCGTTTTCCAGGCCACACAGGCCTTGCATGCCACGCCCGAGCAAACCACTTCCTGGATGTGGGCGCTGGGTTTGGGCATGGGCCTGTGCACGCTGCTGCCCTCGTTGTGGCTGCGCATGCCGGTGATGGTGGCTTGGTCCACCCCCGGTGCGGCGGTGGTGGCCACGGCGGCAGTGGCGGGGGGCTTCAGCATGGCCGAGGCGGTGGGGGCTTTCATGGTCAGCGCGGCGCTGATCGCGCTGTGTGGCGTGACCGGCTGGTTCGAGAAGGTGATGGACCGCATCCCCATGGCGATTGCTGCCGCGCTGCTGGCCGGCGTGCTGGCGCGCTTCGGGCTCAATGGTTTTGCCGCCGCCCATAGCGCCCTGCCGCTGGTGTTGCTGATGCTGGCGGTGTACCTGCTGGCGCGGCGCTGGCTGCCGCGCTACGCAGTGGTGCTGACGCTGCTGGTTGCTATTGCTTTTGTAGCTGCTCGCGGAGAAGTGGCCAGCGCCAGCATCGTATTTTCTGTGGCGACTCCAGTGTGGGTAACGCCGCAGTTCAGCTGGGCCGCCACCATCGGCATGGCCTTGCCGCTGTTTGTGGTGACCATGGCCTCACAGAACCTGCCCGGCGTGGCGGCGATCCGCGCGGCCGGCTACCCCATGCCGATCTCCAAGCTGATCAGCATCACCGGCCTGGCGACCCTGGTGCTGGCGCCGTTTGGCGGCTACGCGCTGTGCCTGAGCTCCATCACCGCCGCCATGTGCATGGGCCCCGAGGCGCATGCCGACAAGGCCAAGCGCTATACCGCCGCCGTGTCCTGCGGCCTGATCTATGTGCTGATCGGCATCTTTGGCGCGGCCATCACCGGCCTGTTGACGGCCTTCCCGCGTGAGCTGATCGCTGCGATTGCCGGGCTGGCGCTGCTGGGCACCATCGGCAATGCCTTGACGGCCGCGCTGCAGGACGTGCAGCACCGCGAGGCCGCTACCATCACTTTCCTGGTTACGCTCAGCGGTGTGGTGATAGCCGGCATCGGCTCGGCGTTTTGGGGTGTGGTGGCGGGCACGCTGGCCCTGCTTGTGCAACAGTACCGCCGTCCCGCAGTTTGAAGTCTTGTTTGAAAGCTCCCATGAATATCCTCTTCGTCGCCGACCCGCTTGAGTCTTTCAAGATCTACAAAGACAGCACCTTTGTGATGATGCGCGAGGCCCAGCGCCGGGGCCACACCATCTCGGCCTGCGAGCCGCAAGACTTGCAGTGGCAGACCGGCGGCGTGGTGACGGCCCAGGTGCGGGATATCCATCTCACGGGTGACAAGACCGACTGGTTTAGCGTCAGCCAGCCGCTGTTTGCCGGCAGCCCGCGTGCGCTGAAGGACTTTGGCGCCATCATCATGCGCAAGGACCCGCCGTTCGACTCTGAATTCTTCTACGCCACCCACCTGCTGGAGCAGGCCGAGCGTGAAGGCGCCAAGGTCTTCAACAAGCCGCGTGCGCTGCGCGACCACCCGGAAAAGCTGGCCATCATGGAGTTCCCGCAGTTCAGCGGCCCCACGCTGGTGACGCGCAGTGCCGAGGCCATCCGCCGCTTTCACGCCGAGCACAAGGACGTGATCCTGAAGCCGCTGGACGGCATGGGCGGCATGGGCATCTTCCGCGTCAAGGAAGATGGCCTGAACCTGGGCAGCATCATCGAGACCCTGAACAAAAACGGCGCCGAGAGTGTGATGGTGCAGAAGTTTCTGCCCGCCATCGCCCAGGGCGACAAGCGCGTGCTGGTGATCGGCGGCAAGCCCGTGCCGTTTTGTTTGGCACGCATTCCGCAGGGCGGCGAGGTGCGCGGCAACCTGGCCGCCGGCGGCAAGGGCGTGGCCCAGCCGCTGTCGGCGCGTGACCGCGAAATCGGCGAAGCCCTGGGCCCTATCCTGGCCGCGCGCGGCCTGTTGCTGGTGGGTGTGGACGTGATCGGCGACAGCGTGACCGAGATCAACGTCACCAGCCCCACCTGCTTCCAGGAAATCTTCGACCAGACGGGTTGCGATGTAGCGGCGCTGTTTGTTGATGCGCTGGAAGCGGCGCTGGGCTTGGGTCCCGCCGCCTAGGCCCGCAGCGGTCAGGGCAGGTTGTAAGGCGTCACCACCTGCACTGCGGACGGGGTGGCCGAGATGCCCGCAGGCGCCGCGCCGTGTGCCGCCATGATGTGTAGGCAGGCCTGGCGCATGTCTTGTTGCAGGTCGTGGTGCAGCACCGCTTGCAGCGTGCCGTCGCGCAGCAGCGCCAGGTTGTCGGCATCCAGGTCGTGGGCGATGAACACCCGGCATGGGCGCTGCAGCTGCGCAAAGGCTTGCTGTATCGCCGCGTTGGCGCCGCCAATCGAATACACCGCCTCTACATCCGGCAGCTGCTTGAGCCGCTTGCGCACCAGGGCTACCGTAGCATCGTGCAAGCCGAGGCCCTCGCTGACCTCGTGCAGCACCAGGTTTTTGAATTGGGAGCGCACAGCCTGGCGAAAGCCGATTTCCCGCTCCTCCTCGCCCCGGAAGCGGTTGCTGCTGATGGACACCAGCACACCGGTTTTGCGCTTGCCCAGCCATTGCGATACCAGGTAAGCGGCGGTGTGGCCGGCGGCCCGGTTGTCCATGCCTACATAGGCCAGTCGTGCCGAACCCGGCAGGTCGGTCACCAGCGTCACCACGGGGATGCCCTTGGCCTGCAGGCGGGCAACAGCTTGGGACACCTCGGGCACATCGGGCGCTTTCAGCAGCACGCCGTGGCTGCCTTGCTGCAGGATCTTGTCCAGCGTGGCCACCAGCTGCGTGGTGGTCTGGTCTTCGCCCAGGTGGTAGCGGGCGCGGAAGATGGCCGGGTGCAGGCCCGGCAGCACCTGCTCCAGCGCCGTGCGTACCAGCAGGCTGAAGCGCTGCGGCGCCTGCATCACCACATCCACCAGGAACTTGCGCCCCACCAGCCCTACCTGGTTTTTCTGCCGGTCTAGTTCCTGCAGTGCCTGCTCAACCCGCCGCACCGTGTGCTGGCGCACGCCGCCGCGCTGGTTCAGCACCCGGTCTACCGTGGCCAGGCTGGTGCCAGCCTGCGAGGCGATGTCTTTCAGAAGGTGCATATGGGCCATTTTTTGATGTATTTCTGAGGTGTTTTTGAAGGCTTTTGAGCCCCAATTATTCCTCTGAAATACCTACACTGGCGCATCTTTCACCGATGGACTCCCGCCATGCCTTCCCTGCCAAACGACACAGCCGCATCCCGCTCGCACCACTGGCTCAGACCCGAAGACTGCAAGGTGGCTGAGCTGGATGCGGTGCTTCGCAGCCCCGCCGATCCCGCCGAATACCCGCTGGCCAGCGGCATGGATAAAGGCGTGCCGCAGTACGACTGCGCCCGGTTGCGGCAGCAAATGGCGGCGACGTCCCAGCCGGCGCTCTTGCAGCAGCAGTTGATGGCCGAATGGAGCCGCGTGTGGAGTGACGGCCCGGGCGTGCTGGCCTTGCAAGGCCTGTTTGCCGACCTGGCCGTGGTGGACGCCGCCACTGCCGTGTTCCAGCGCATGATTGCCGCCGAGCGGCTGCAGGGCGCCAAGGCCGACCATTTCGCCAAGCCCGGTGCCAACGACCGGGTGTGGAACGCGCTGGAGAAGTTTTGCGTGGAAGCGCCCGAGGTTTTTGCCGCCTACTACGGTAACGAGCTGCTGGCGCTGGTCTGCGAGGCCTGGTTGGGCCCGGCTTACCAGATGACCTCGCAGATCAACAGCGTGAACCCTGGCGGCGCAGCGCAAATGGCGCACCGCGACTACCACCTGGGCTTTTTGACCGCAGCGCAGGCGGCGCGCTACCCGGCGCCGGTGCACCGCTTGTCGCCCTATCTGACGTTGCAGGGCGCGGTGGCGCATGTGGACATGCCTCTACACAGCGGGCCCACGCTGTACCTGCCGCACTCGCACAAATACCTGCCGGGCTACCTGGTGGCCGGCCAGCCGGAGTTCCAGTCCTACTTTGATGCCCACCATGTGCAGCTGCCGCTGCGCAAGGGCGATGCGGTGTTTTTCAACCCTGCATTGATGCACGCTGCGGGCCATAACCGATCTACCGATATCTGCCGTATGGCGAACCTGCTGCAGGTGTCGTCCGCCTTTGGCCGCACCATGGAGTCGGTGGACCGGCAGCGTATGGCGCAGGCGCTGTACCCGGCGCTGCGCGCACTGCAACAGGCGGGGACCGCAACAGACGCAGCTTTGGCCAGTGCCGTCGCCGCCTGTGCCGAGGGCTATGCCTTCCCGACCAATCTGGACCGCGATCCGCCCGTGGGCGGCCTGGCGCCGGAAAGCCAGCAAGGCCTGGTGCTGCGTGCCCTGGCGGAGTGTTGGCCGGCGCAGCAACTGAACCAGGCCCTGCAGCAGCAGGCTGACAAAAAACGAACTACCCACTAGGAGACAACTGAATGAACACATCCCTTCCCTTGCACGGCAAAGTCGCCGTGGTCACCGGCGGTACCCAGGGCCTGGGCGCAACCATTGCGGCACTGCTGGCCGAGCGCGGCGCCCGCGGCATCGTCATCTGCGGGCGCAACCGCGCCAAGGGCGAAGCCCAGGCGCAGCAGATCCAGCAGGCCAGTGGCGCGCAAACCTTGTATGTGCAGGCCGATCTGGGGCTGGTGGAGGATTGCCGCGCGGTGATCGCCGCTGCCGACAAGGCGTTTGGCCGTATCGACATCTTGGTCAACGCCGCTGCCGTCACCGACCGCGGCAGTATTCTGGACACCGACCCGGCCCTGTTCGACCAGATTTTTGCGGTGAATGTGCGGGCGCCTTTTTTCCTGATGCAGGAAGCCATCAAGGTGATGCGCCGTGAAGGCATAGAAGGCAGCATCGTCAACATTGGCTCCATGTCGGCTTTGGCTGGCCAGCCTTTCATCGCCGCCTACTGCGCCTCCAAGGGTGCGCTGGCCACGCTGACGCGCAACACCGCCTACGGCCTGCTGCGCAACCGCATCCGAGTCAACGGGCTGAACATTGGCTGGATGGCGTCGGAAGGCGAGGATCGCATCCAGCGTGAATTCCACAGTGCCGATGCCGACTGGCTGGACAAGGCCGCCGCTGCCCAGCCTTTTGGCCGCTTGGTGGACCCGAAAGAGGTGGCGCGTGCCGTGGCCTTCTTGTGCTCGGACGAGTCTGGGCTGATGACCGGCTCGGTGGTGGAGTACGACCAGTCGGTATGGGGCGGCTACGACGGCTCGCCGCAGCCGTTGGCGCCTCTGTGATTTGCTATTGAATAAATAGCTGCTTGCGCAGGTAGTGCCTGCGCTACAGGCCGATTTTGCTTGAAACCACTCAGCCGACCAGCGCGCCGTCTACAAACACCTTCAGCTCACCCGGAGCGAAGGCCGTCCAGGCCTCGTTGGTGGTCAGTGGCGCGGTGGCCACCAGGGCCACGCGGTCCTGGGCGGTGGTGTGTTCGGCAAAGTTGACGCTCAGGTCTTCGTCTTTCAGCGTGGCGTGCGCGAACGGGTGCTGGCGCTCCAGGTAGTGCAGCTGCGTGGAGGCGTGGGCCCACAGCGCTTCGCCGTTGCTCAGCAGAAAGTTGAAGGTACCGTGGCGGGCGATGCGGGCCGCCAGCTCGCGCAGGGTCAGCGTCAGCTCGGCCACGCTGGGTACGCCGGCGTGGGACTTGGCCAGCTCTTGCATCACCCAGCAGAACGCGCGTTCGCTGTCGGTATTGCCCACGGGCTGGAAGCTGCTGTGCAGGCGCGGGTGGAAGTCTTTCAAATCGCCGTTGTGGGCAAACACCCAGTAGCGGCCCCAGAGTTCGCGCACAAAGGGGTGGCAGTTTTCCAGCGCCACCACGCCTTGCGTGGCTTTGCGGATGTGGGCGATGACATTGCGGCTCTGGATGGGGTAGCGGCGTATCAGCTCGGCCACCGGCGACTCGCAGGCCGCCTGGTGGTCCACGAAATGGCGCAGGCCCCGGCCTTCGAAAAAGGCGATACCCCAGCCGTCGCTGTGGTGGTCGGTGCGGCCGCCGCGTTCAGCAAATCCGCTGAAGCTGAACACCACATCGGTCGGCGTATTGCAGTTCATTCCAAGAAGTTGGCACATGGGGTTAGTCTTTCGGCGTAGGGAAGAGGCCCGCCGCACAGCGCGGGCACAGGCAGGCCCGGTTCAGTGCTTCGGGCGGCAATTGGGCCAGCGCTTGGGGGGCCACGCTTTGCCTTGTGCACCAGCAGGGTGGTTGTGCCATGCCGCTGCTACGCTCCAGTTCCATGGCGCAGCGGTTGGCCTGGCCACATAACGGGCATTGGCTGGGCTGGATGGCGGTGGGCGGCGTATCGGCGGGCATGGGGAATCCTGGGTGTACGGGGCTAGGCCGGCTGGGGGTGGGTGGAAAATCCGTGTTTCGTGCTTTATTTACGTGCACTTGATGCTACTTATTTTGTAGTATTGCCCGCGCCGTTCGGTAGGCCTCGGCATAAATATCTGGCGCTGGCGGTTTTCCCTAAAATCAAATGTATCAATACCTTACACAATCGAACGTGGGGCAGACAATATTTACTATGCGGTGAGATCGCAAAGTAGTGCAAAGGCCGGATATGCGCATGAATTTCACAATAAAAGCACTGTTTACGCTGGTCGGTATGGGCCTGGGGCCCATAGTTTTAGCCGCTACGGTGGCCGGCTCTGCAAGCCCCTTGGCTGAAAACCCCGCGACCGCGGCGGCTTTGGACTTTTCGACGGGCCATGATGCCGGTTCAGCCGATGGGGCGCACAAGTCCTCAGCCGCCAAGACGGACGAGACGGCTTCGATGGTCCGCACCGCCCCCGACGCACCAGCCCCCTTGGGCAATGCGAATGCCGCCATTGGTAAGCCCGCCCATGACGAGTCGATTAGCGCGGCCTACAAAGACCTGTTGAAGGCAACTGGCGCCCAAGACACCTACCAGAACCTGAGTGCCGACCCGAGCCTGGAAAAGGCCCGCCAGGTACTGGATGCCGGCAGCGAAGAGGAGATCGATGCAGCGCGCAGAGCCCGGGTGAATAGCGAGGCATCTGCCAACATGCGCACCGGCGGCCCGGAGCGCACAGAAGAGCAAATACGCCAGGACGAGGCCCGCGCATCCTTGCTGGCCGCGCAACTGCTGGACGAGGTTGCGCCCTGGGTGGGCGGTGCCGTCGTCCTATATGTAGGCATGAAGATCGCGCGCTATTTCTTGCTGCGCAGCCGGGCAAAGGCGTCCCGGCGACGCAAGAGCCGCCGCTCCATGGTCCGTTCCCGCTGAGTTCTCTACCCGGCGGTGTGGCTTTGTACTGTTTGCCGCATACGGGCGAGAGTACAATGCAGATGCAATTAATTCGTATTTGCATTTTTGCGGAGCGGGCATAGGGTCTGCGCCCTTGGAATGCAGCTTCTATCCCCATCCTTCTCATGAAAATTTCCATTCCGTTTTTGGCACGGGCTGCGGCACTGGCAGTGGGTGTGTTGGCGACGTCCGTGTGGGCGCAAGCGTCTGATCCGCTGGTGGTGTACAACGCCCAGCACGTCAGCCTGACCCAGGCCTGGGCCGATGGTTTCACCAAGGAAACCGGCATCAAGGTGATTTTGCGCAACGGTGGCGACAGTGAATTGGGCAACCAACTGGTGCAAGAAGGCGCGGCCTCCAATGCCGACGTGTTCCTAACCGAAAACTCCCCCGCCATGGCCCTGGTGGATGCCGCTGGCCTGTTCGCGCCGCTGGACCCTGCCACCCTGGCCCAGGTGCCTGCCAGCTTCCGCCCAGAGCATGGCCGCTGGATTGGCGTCGCTGCCCGCACCACGGTGTTTGTGTACAACAAGAAGAAGTTCACCCCCGAACAGTTGCCCAAGTCCATGATGGACCTGGCCAACCCCAGCTGGAAGGGCCGTTGGGCTGCATCGCCTGCGGGCGCAGATTTCCAGGCCATCGTCAGCGCCATGCTGGAACTCAAGGGTGAGCCCGCGACGGCCGCCTGGCTCAAGGCCATGAAGGAAAACGCCACGCCTTACAAGGGCAATAGCGTTGTGCTGAAGGCGGTGAACGCAGGCCAGATCGATGGCGGCATCATCTACCACTACTACCGTTTCGGCGACCAGGCCAAGACCGGTGAAAACAGCAACAACACCGCCCTGTACTACTTCCGCAACGAAGATCCGGGCGCTTTTGTCAGCATCTCCGGCGGCGGCGTGCTGGCTAACAGCAAGCGCCAGGCCCAGGCCCAGGCGTTCGTCAAATGGGTGACGGGCAAGGGCGGTCAAGAGATCCTGCGCACCGGTGACTCGTATGAATACGCCGTAGGTTTCGGTGCCCCATCCAACTCCAAACTCGTGCCACTGGCCGAGTTGCAGTCGCCCAAAGTCGAGCCTTCTAAACTGAATAGCAAAAAAGTGTCGGACCTGATGACCCAGGCGGGCTTGCTATAAAACTTGAGTGTCAGTCGTACCTTCGGTCCTCTCTAGCGCGCCTGCCATGCCAGGCGCGCTGCCGCATTGGTTGCGCCGCATGCGGCGCTTTTCTGCGTCCTGGGTGGGCGCAGCGGCCATTGCGGTGTCCTTGTTTGCGCTGCTGCCACTGGGCTTTGTAGTCTGGGTGGCCTGGAACACGGGCTGGGAGGTTGCGGCTCCGCTGGTGTTCCGTCCGCGCGTTGGCGAGCTTCTGGTCAACACGGCCTGGCTGGTGGCCTGCACCGTGCCCTTGTGCGCGATCTTGTCATTGGCGCTGGCCTGGCTGACCGAGCGTAGCGATCTGCCCGGCGCCCGCACCTGGGCCTGGCTGGCGGTGGCGCCCTTGGTGGTACCGGCTTTTGTCCATAGCTACGCTTGGATCACCGTGGCGCCGGGTCTGCATGGTTTGGCCGGCGGCATGCTGGTGTCCATCCTGGCGTATTTTCCGTTTATGTACCTGCCCCTGTCTGCCGCGCTGCGCCGCCTGGACCCGGGCATGGAAGACGCTGCTGCATCCCTGGGCCTGGGGCCCTGGGCGGTGTTTTTCCGTGTAGTGCTGCCGCAGCTGCGCCTGGCCCTGTGTGGCGGCGGCCTGCTGGTGGGCCTGCATCTGCTGGCCGAATACGGTCTGTTTGTGATGATCCGGTTTGACACCTTCACTACCGCCATCGTGGACCAGTTCCAGTCCACCTATAACGGTCCCGCCGCGAACATGCTGGCGGGCGTGCTGGTAGTGTGTTGCTTTGCCTTGCTGGCGCTGGAGTCCGGCCTGCGCGGCAATGAGCGCTATGCCCGTGTGGGCGCGGGTGCTGCCCGCATGCCCATGCGCGCCCGTCTGGGCCGCTACACGGTACTTGCCTGGCTGCTGCCGGCCGTGACGGCCTTGCTGTCTTTGGGTGTGCCGCTGTTTACATTGGGGCGCTGGCTGATTGCCGGTGGCGCGGCGGTTTGGCACTGGGAGGTGATGGCCTCGGCCCTGGGCCAAACCCTGGCGCTGGCTGTGGCCGGCGGCGTGCTGACCACGCTGGTGTCCGTGCCCATGGCCTGGCTGTCCATCCGCGCACCGGGTCGCCTGCAGCGCCTTACCGAGGCGTGCAACTACATGGTTGGCTCGCTGCCCGGCGTGGTGGTGGCCCTGGCCCTGGTCACCGTGACTGTGCGCGTAGCCCTGCCGATTTACCAAACCGTTTTCACTGTGCTGCTGGCTTATGCGCTGATGTTTTTGCCGCGCGCCTTGGTCAGTCTGCGTGCGGGCATTGCCCAGGCGCCGGTAGAGCTGGAATATGCGGCGCGCAGCCTGGGCCGCTCGCCCGCACAGGCGCTGTGGTCCGTGACCTTGCGCCTGGCCGCGCCGGGGGCTGCGGCCGGTATGGCCATGGTGTCCCTGGGCATCACCAACGAGTTGACGGCCACCTTGCTGCTGGCGCCCAGCGGCACGCAAACCCTGGCGACGGCCTTCTGGGCTTTCAGCAGCGAAATCGACTACGCCGCAGCCGCACCGTATGCGCTGACCATGGTGCTGCTGTCCATGCCTATGACCTGGCTTTTGTATGTGCAATCGAAACGGACCGCCGGAAGATGAGTTTTCTTGAATTGAATGCGGTGCGTAAAAGCTATGGCCCGGTGGTGGCGCTGGACGGCGTGGACCTGCATGTGCCCGCCGGCAGCCGCACCGCCATCGTTGGGCCTTCTGGCTCCGGAAAAACCACGCTGCTGCGCCTGATCGCCGGCTTTGAGGCGCCCGATGTGGGCCGCATCAGCCTGGGGCGCCAGCAACTGGCCCAGGGTCTGCAATCCGTGCCGGCCCACCAGCGCGGCATCGGCTTTGTGCCGCAGGAAGGGGCTTTGTTTCCACACCTCAGCGTGGCTGACAACATTGGCTTCGGCCTGGCCCGCAACGCGCCCGACCGCAGCCAGCGCATCACCGAGCTGATGCAGATGGTGGCCCTGGACCCGGCCATGCTGTCGCGCCGCCCGCACGAACTGTCGGGCGGGCAGCAGCAGCGCGTGGCCCTGGCCCGCGCCCTGGCCTTGCGGCCGCGCCTGATGCTGCTGGACGAGCCGTTTTCGGCGCTGGACACAGGTTTGCGTGCCAGCACCCGCAAAGCCGTGGCCCAGCTGCTGGGTGCCGCCGGTATCACCACCATTCTGGTCACGCACGACCAGGCCGAGGCCTTGTCCTTCGCCGACCAGGTCGCTGTGATGCGTGGCGGCAAGCTGGTCCAGGTCGGCGCGCCGAACGCGCTGTACCTGCGCCCGGTAGATGCTGCCACCGCCCAGTTTTTGGGTGAAACCATTCTGCTGCCGGCCCAACTGGCGCAGGGTTGGGCGACCTGTGCGCTGGGCGTGATCGCTGTTAACGACAGTGAACGCAGCGGTCCGGCGCAAATCATGCTGCGCCCGGAGCAGCTGCAGCTGACCCCCGTTCCGACGGAACAGCTGGACCCAGACGCTGAAGCCTGCTGCGGCGTGGTGGAAGACATCGACTTCGGCGGTGCCTTGTGCGGCCTGACCGTACGCCTGCTGGACGAGGCCCAGGCGGGCACCGAGCCGCTGCTGGTGCGCAGCCCGGCCATCCACATCCCGCCGCTGGGTTCTACCGTGCAAATTACCGTCATGGGCCAGGCCCACGTATTTGCCAACTTTGTCACGGTATAAAAAACTTGTAAAAACTTTGTCAACCGGTCGTTGGGGCAGCTCGTTGTAGGTGCACAAGGAGTTTCCCATGACCACGATAGCCCAACGCAACGAATACAACTGGCCCTCTGACGATCGCGATCGTCGCCGGATGCCCGCACGCTAAAGTGCAGGCGGCCCACCCCCCGGTGCCACGCCGGGCGAGCAGTGGGTTTGTAAACAAGATCGGCAGCGCAAGCTGCCGTTTTCTATTGTGGGGGAAATGCCCTCCAGCGCAGGTTCTACTTGCGCTGGTAGCTGCATATTCCATAGCAAATACAGCTTGGATCGGCTCGCTGCAAGTCAAAAAAATGGCACCCTAGGGTGCCATTTTTGTGCATGAAATCAGGCGCTGGCGCAGGTATTACCTGCGCGGGCAGCTACTGATTCAATAGCAAGCCATCAGGCCGTGCCTGCCTTCACCTTCAGGCGCCAGGCATGCAGCAGCGGCTCGGTGTAGCCGCTGGGTTGCTCCAGGCCCTTGAACACCAGGTCGCAGGCTGCTTTGTACGCGGCGCTGGTGGCAAAGTGGCCAGCCATGTTTTTGTAAAGCTTGTCGCCCGCGTTCTGCTTGTCCACCACGGCGGCCATCCGCTCGAAGGTTTCGGTGATCTGCTCTTTGGTCACCACACCATGGTGCAGCCAGTTGGCCATGTGCTGGCTGCTGATGCGCAGCGTGGCGCGGTCTTCCATCAGGCCCACGTTGTGGATGTCGGGCACCTTGGAGCAGCCCACGCCCTGGTCCACCCAGCGCACCACATAGCCCAAGATGCCCTGGGCGTTGTTGTCCAGCTCTTGTTGCTTCTCGGCGGCGCTCCAGTGGGGTGTGGGGGTGACCGGGATTTGGAGCAGGTTGTCCAGAATGCCGTCGCGGGCCTTCTCGTAGTTGGTCTTTTCCAGTTCCTTCTGCACGTCGCGCACCAGCAACTGGTGGTAGTGCAGGGCGTGCAGGGTGGCGCCGGTGGGGCTGGGCACCCAGGCGGTGTTGGCGCCGGCCTTGGGGTGGGCAATTTTTTGCTCCATCATGGCCTTCATCAGGTCGGGCATGGCCCACATGCCCTTGCCGATCTGTGCCTTGCCGCGCAGGCCGCTGCTCAGGCCGGCCAGCACATTGTTCTTTTCATAGGCCTGGATCCAGGCGCTGGTCTTCATGTCGCCCTTGCGCACCATGGGGCCGGCCAGCATGGCGGTGTGCATCTCATCACCCGTGCGGTCCAGAAAGCCGGTGTTGATGAAGGCCACGCGGCTTTCGGCGGCGGCGATACAGGCTTTCAGGTTGACGCTGGTGCGGCGCTCTTCGTCCATGATGCCCAGCTTGACCGTGCTGTCGGCCAGGCCCAGCATCTTTTCCACGCGGCTGAAGAGCTCGGCGGCAAACGCCACCTCGGCGGGGCCGTGCATCTTGGGCTTGACGATGTAGACCGAGCCCTTGCGCGAGTTGCGGATGGCGTCCTTCTTGGTCTTCTTCAGGTCGTGCAGGGCGATGGTCGTGGTGATGACCGCGTCCATGATGCCCTCGGGAATCTCTTGCGTGCTGCCGTCGGCGGCGGTGTAGGTGATGGCCGGGTTGGTCATCAGGTGGCCCACATTGCGCACGAACATCAGGCTGCGGCCATGCAGCTTCACGTCCTTCTTGCCCTCGGGCGAGGTGTAGATGCGGTCGGCGTTCAGGCCGCGGGTCAGCGTCTTGCCACCCTTGTCAAAGCTTTCGGTCAGCGTGCCTTGCAAGATGCCCAGCCAGTTGCCGTAGGCCTGCACCTTGTCTTCGGCGTCCACCACGGCCACCGAGTCTTCCAGGTCCAGGATGGTGGACAGCGCGGCTTCCAGCACCAGATCGCTCACGCCAGCTGCGTCGCTCTTGCCGATGGGCGTGGCGCGGTTGATGATGATGTCCAGATGCAGGCCGTTGTGCTCCAGCAGCACGGAAGAGGGCGCCTTGGCCTCACCCTGGAAGCCCACGAACTGCGACTTGTGCTCCAGCTTGGAGCTGCTGCCGTCCTTCAGCGTGACGACCAG
Organism: Rhodoferax sp. SPJ21; assembly: GCF_058216335.1. NCBI lineage: Bacteria > Pseudomonadati > Pseudomonadota > Betaproteobacteria > Burkholderiales > Comamonadaceae > Rhodoferax > Rhodoferax sp. SPJ21. The sequence continues at coordinate 14,413 of NZ_JBYZMO010000002.1, read as the reverse complement.
CTCGCCGCCCTTGACGCGGTAGCCGGTGGAGCCCACGTGCGTGCCCTTCTTCAGCGGCGCGCAGCGGTCCAGCACATTGCGTGCGTACTCGATGACCTTCTTGCCGCGCTTGGGGTTGTAGCCTTTCGGCCCCACTTTCTCGCAGCCTTTTTCTTCGCTGATCACGTCCGTGCCGTACAGCGCGTCGTAGAGCGAGCCCCAGCGCGCGTTCGCGGCGTTCAGCGCGTAGCGCGCGTTCAGCACCGGTACCACCAACTGCGGGCCCGCCTGGATGGCCAGCTCGGCGTCCACATTCTTGGTGCTGATCTTCACCTTCTTAGGGCTGGGCACCAGGTAGCTGATCTCTTCCAGAAAGGCCTTGTAGGCAGGCATGTCGGCGATGGGGCCGGGGTGGGCCTTGTGCCAGCTGTCCAGCGCCGTTTGCAGGCGGTCGCGCTCGGCCAGCAGGGCGATGTTCTTGGGCGCCAGGTCCGCCACGATCGCACTGAACCCGGCCCAGAAGCTGGCGCTGTCCACACCGGTACCGGGTAGCACTTTGTCTTCAATGAACTGGTCCAGAACGGTGGCTACCTGGAGCTGGTGGCGGGTGGTGCGTGCTGTCATAGTGGTGCGCCTTTGCGAGGGTGGGTCGGAGAATAATGGCTTAAGCAAACGATGGGCCTATCGTATTCGATACTTAATCGGCCATTAATTCAGTTAAATTGCATTTATATGTGACAAAAATAGATGCAATGGAGCCTTGCTTCCTTATTGTCACCAATCCGGGGAAAAACCTGCATGTCCGCTGTCCACAATGAAGAAAACCCAACGCCCGCACTGCCCTACGCTGGCCTGCGCGTCGTCGAATTCACCCACATGGTCATGGGCCCCACCTGCGGCCTGGTGCTGGGGGACTTGGGGGCCGAGGTGATCAAGGTCGAGTCGATCGGCCATGGCCGCGAGGGCGATGCCACGCGCCAGCTGCTGGGCGCGGGGGCCGGCTTTTTCGCGCTGTTCAACCGCAACAAGAAAAGCCTGGCGCTGGATCTGCAGACGCCCGAGGGCAAGGAGGCGGTGCTGCGTCTGATCGCGACGGCCGACATCGTGAGCGAGAACTTCAAGCCCGGCACCATGCAAAAGCTGGGGCTGGACTACGCCAGCCTGAAGACGCTGAACTCGCGCCTGATCTATATCAGCCACAAAGGCTTTCTGCCCGGCCCCTACGAGCACCGCACGGCGCTGGACGAGGTGGTGCAGATGATGGGCGGCCTGGCCTATATGACAGGCCGCTCCGGCGACCCGCTGCGCGCCGGCACCAGCGTGAACGACATCATGGGTGGCATGTTTGGCGCCATCGGGGCCATGGCGGCGCTGGCGCAACGTGAGAAAACCGGCCTGGGCCAGGAGGTGCAAAGCGCGCTGTTTGAGAACAACGTCTTCCTGGTGGCCCAGCACATGATGCAGTACGCCGTGACCGGCAAGCCCGCCGCGCCCATGCCCGAGCGCCTGTCGCCCTGGGCCATCTACGACGTGTTCAAGGTCAAGGACGGCGAGCAGATTTTTCTGGCCGTGGTCAGTAATTCCGCCTGGGCCGTATTCTGCGAGGTCTTCGGCTTTGCCGACCTGTTTGCTGACGAGCGCCTGAAGTCCAGCAACGACCGGGTGCGTGCCCGCGAATGGATGATGCCCATCCTGCGCGAGCGCATGGCGCCGTTCAGCGCGGCGCACATCGCCGAGGTATTTGAAAAGCACGCGCTGCCCTACGCGCCTATCACCCGCCCGCAGGACCTGCTGGACGACCCGCATTTGCTGGCCACCGGCGGCCTGGCGCCCATGGAGTTGCCCGATGGCCGCGCCAGCCAGACCGTGCTGCTGCCGTTGACGCTGGACGGCCAGCGCCCCGGCGTGCGCCTGAACCCGCCCAAGCTGGGCGAGCACAGCGCCGAGCTGCTGCGCGGGCTGGGCTATGGCGAGGCCGAGATAGCCGCCTTGATGCTATTAAATACATAGCTGATTGCGCAGGTATTACCTGCGCTGGAGCCTTTTTTCCTGATTGGATACATGTCTCGGATCGCGACCACGCGCATTCAAAACCCCGTTCGCCCTGAGCCTGTCGAAGGGCTTGCTGATAGAGCCCTTCGACAGGCTCAGGGCGAACGGGTGTGGTGATACGTCTGATGTATGTTGCTAATCAGGCTTGTTTTATTAGATTTGTGAACCGATGGATCGCCTCAAAACCCTGGAAACCTTTGTCGCCGTCGTGGCGCGCGGCAGCCTGACGGCGGCGGCCCAGGCAGAAGGTGTGGCCCCGGCCATCATCGGCCGCCGGCTGGACGCGCTGGAAGAGCGCCTGGGCGTCAAGCTGCTGCTGCGCACCACCCGGCGCATCAGCCTCACGCACGAAGGCTCGGCTTTTTTGGAGGACTGCCAGCGCGTGCTGGCCGACCTGGCGAATGCCGAGGCCAGTGTGTCAGCCGGCGGTGTCAAGGCCAGCGGGCATTTACGCATCACCGCGCCGGCCGGCTTTGGCCGCCGCCATGTAGCGCCGCTGGTGCCCTGGTTCCGCGAGCGGCACCCGGAGGTGACGGTGTCGCTGAACCTGAGCGACCGCGTGGTGGACCTGGGCGGTGAAGGCTTTGACTGCGCGGTGCGGGTGGGCGACCTGCCCGACTCCAACCTCGTCAGCATGCGCCTGGCCGACAACCGCCGCCTGTGCGTGGCCACGCCTGCTTTTTTGCAGCGCTTTGGGACGCCGCAGCACCCCAGTGAGTTGTCGCGTTTTGCCTGCCTGGCCTTGTCCAGCGAGTCTTCACAGACGCGCGGTTGGGCCTTTCAGCTGCCAGTGGCGGGTGGCGACAAAGATGCGGTTGAGCTGTTCTATACCAAGCCCAGCGGCCCGCTGGCCTGCAGCGACGGCCAGGTTTTGCACGACTGGTGTCTGGCCGGCTACGGCATTGCCTGGCGCAGCACCTGGGAGGTGGAGGCCGAGATTGCCAGCGGCCAACTGGTGTCGGTGCTGGACGCATTTGCCGCGCCGCCGAATGGCATCTACGCGGTGTTCACGCAGCGCAAGCACCTGCCGCTGCGGGTGCGGCTGTGGATAGACTTTTTGAAGCTCCACTACAGCCAACCGGGCTTCTGGACGGCTGCGGACCGCAGCGGACGGGCCTGAAAACACAAAAACCCGGCGAACCGGGTTTTGCATGGGGAGGGCGGGGGGTTTAGCCTTTTAAGCAGTCGCTCATGAACTTCTTGCGCTCGTCGCCCTTGAGCGCCTTGGTTTTGGCGTCGGCGTTGCAGGTCACCATCTTGTTTTGCTGGGCGGTCTTGCCATCGGCTGCTGCTGGCGCGTCGGCGCTCAGGCAGGCTTTCACGGCAGCCTTGTATTCATCGCCTTTTTTTCCTTTGGCTTCTTTGCTGCAGGCCGACATCTTGGCTTGCTGGGGAGTTGGCTCCTTGTCGGCCGCATGGACCAGGCCCATAGACAGAGTCAGACCCAGGGCGGCTAGGAGAGGTAATAGTTGTTTCATGCAAGCTCCAGAAGAGATGTTTGTGGGGGTAAATCCAGTGCGCGAGGTCCGAAGACGACTGGATTGCAACCCATAACGCCGCAATGCGCAAGCCGGAGGACCGGGGTAGCAATGACCCCCCGGTAAAATCCGGCCATGCTCTCAGTCAAACACGAATTGCTCGCGGCGCTGGCCGTCGGGCTGGAAAAAATTGCCCCCGGCGCTGGCGCTAAAGCCGCGTTCGAGTCCCCTAAAGTGGCCGCGCACGGCGATTTCGCCTGCACCGCCGCCATGCAACTGGCCAAGCCGCTCAAGCTGAACCCGCGCCAGCTGGGTGAAAACCTGCGCGTGGCTCTGCTGGAGCAGCCAGCTTTCGAAAAATGGGTCGAGGCCATCGACATCGCCGGCCCGGGCTTCATCAACATCAAACTCAAGCCCGCCGCCAAGCAGGAAGTGGTGCGCGAGGTGTTGGCCGCCGGACTCAGCTTCGGCGTGCAGCCCAGCAACAACCAGCATATCCTGGTGGAATTCGTCTCTGCCAACCCCACCGGCCCGCTGCATGTGGGCCACGGCCGCCAGGCAGCGCTGGGCGACGCCATCTGTAACCTGTACGCCACCCAGGGCTGGGACGTGTACCGCGAGTTCTATTACAACGATGCTGGCGTGCAGATCGGCACCCTGGCCACCAGCACGCAGATGCGCGCCAAGGGCTTCAAGCCCGGCGACGCCGAATGGCCCGAAGCCGCCTACAACGGCGACTACATCGGCGACATCGCGCAGGACTTCCTGACCGGCAAGACCGTCAAGGCCGACGACCGCGAAGTCACGGCCTCGGGCAATGTGGACGACCTGGATTCCATACGCGAATTCGCCGTGGCTTATCTGCGCCGCGAGCAGGATCTGGACTTGCAAGCATTTAAGGTGAAGTTCGACAACTTCTACCTGGAGTCCAGCCTGTACACCAGCGGCCGTGTGGACGCCACCGTCAAGCGCTTGCAGGAAGCCGGCAAGACCTACGAGCAAGACGGCGCGCTGTGGCTGCAGTCCACCGACTACGGCGACGACAAGAACCGCGTGATGCGCAAGACCGACGGCAGCTACACCTACTTTGTGCCCGACGTGGCCTACCACATCGCCAAGTGGGAGCGCGGCTTCACCAAGGTGGTGAACATCCAGGGCACCGACCACCACGGCACCATCGCCCGCGTGCGCGCCGGCCTGCAGGCGGCCAATGTGGGCATCCCTCAGGGCTACCCAGACTACGTGCTGCACACCATGGTGCGCGTGGTGCGCGGCGGCGAAGAGGTGAAGATATCCAAGCGTGCCGGCAGCTACGTGACCCTGCGCGACGTGATCGACTGGACCAGCAAGGACGCGGTGCGCTTCTTCCTGCTGAGCCGCAAGCCGGACACCGAATACACCTTCGACATCGATCTGGCGCTGGCCAAGAACAACGACAACCCGGTGTACTACGTGCAGTACGCCCACGCCCGCATTTGCAAGATGCTGCGCGACTGGGGTGGCGATGTGGCGAAACTGCAGGGCGTGGACTTGTCCAGCCTGCTGGTTCCCCAGGCACAGACTTTGATGCTGCAACTGGCCAAGTACCCCGAGATGCTGACCGCAGCAACCGATGGCTTTGCCCCGCACGACGTGACTTTCTACCTGCGCGAGCTGGCCGCCAACCTACACAGCTACTACGACGCCGAACGCGTGCTGGTGGACGACGAGCCGCTCAAGCTGGCGCGCCTGGCCTTGGTCGCCGCGTGTGCGCAGGTATTGCACAATGGCTTGGCAGTTCTGGGCGTGGATGCTCCAGAAAAAATGTAATTGACAGCAAGCATGACAAAACACAAGCAAAGCGGCGGCACCATCCTGGGCTTCATCATCGGGGTGGTGGTCGGCCTGGGCTCGGCGCTGGCGGTGGCGGTCTATGTCACCAAGGTGCCGGTGCCGTTCATGAGCGGCAAAACCCAGGCCAATGGCGCAGACCACGACGCGGTCGAAAGCCAGAAAAACAAGGACTGGGACCCGAACACCCCCTTGCACGGCAAAAACACGGTGCGCCCTGCTGCGCCCGTGGCATCCGGTGCGGTGGATGCGGCGGCCCCGATGGTGGTGCCACCACCAGCCCCGGCGGCGACTCCGGCTGTGGTGCCCGCACCCCCGGCGGCAGTTGCCGCCAAGCCAGAAGCGAAGCCAGAAGCCAAGCCATCGGCGGCCGCTTCCGCGGATCCGTTGGGTGATCTGGCCAAGGTTAAAGCCAAGGCAGCTGCGTCGGCGACTGTGGCCACGGCGCCTGCGCTGGCACCCACGGCTGAGCCGTTTGAGTATTTCGTGCAGGCCGGTGCCTACCGCACGCCCGAAGATGCCGAGGCCCAGCGCGCCAAGCTGGCGATGATGGGCATGGAGGCCAAGGTCACCGAACGCGAGCAGTCCGGCCGCACCGTCTACCGGGTGCGTATGGGCCCTTATGCCAAGCGCGATGATGCCGACCATGCCAAGGACCGGCTGGAAAGTGCCGGTAACGAAACCACCCTGGTGCGAGTGCAGCGCTGACCAGCCCTATTGAAGCTGGTGCCGCGCGCTGAACTTTTGCGCCCGGCGCCGGTCCGACCCCCCACAAGGAGTGATTTGCAATGAAACGTCGTGAGTTTTCGCTGGCTTCAGCGGGTGTGCTGGCTGGTTCCACGCTGGCTGTGGGCCACACCGGTAGCGCCTTGGCGCAGGGCAAGCCGCCCGTGGCAGGCACGGATTATCTGGTGCTGGACAAGCCGGCGCCTACCGAAGCCCCGGCCGGCAAGATTGAGGTGATCGAGTTCTTCTGGTACGCCTGCCCGCATTGCAATGCGTTTGAGCCCGCACTGGTGGAGTGGCTCAAGCGCCTGCCCAAGGATATTTCCTTCAAACGCGTGCCTGTGAACTTTCAAGACAGCTTCATTCCGCCGCAAAAGCTCTACTACACGCTGGAGGCCCTGGGCCAACTGGATGCCCTGCATGGCAAGGTGTTCAACGCCATCCATGTGGAGCACCAGCGTCTGGACAAAGATGATCTGGTGATCGCCTGGGCCGTGAAGCAGGGCCTGGACAAGACCAAGTTCACCGAGACCTACCAGTCCTTCGGTGTCAGCACCAAGGTGCGCAAGGCGTCCCAGTTGCAGCAGGCCTACCAGGTGGCGGGCGTGCCCGCGCTGGGCGTGGCCGGCAAGTTCTACACCGACGGCAGCCAGGCGCAGAACATGCCGCGCGCACTGACCATCGTGGAATATCTGGTGGCCGAGCAGCGCAAGAAAGCCTGATTCCGTCAAGGCCAGAGAGATGAAAAAGCCCGCGTCAGCGGGCTTTTTTCTGGCTACGTCCAACTCAGGGTGGCTGGCCGTTACAATGGATTGCAAGATTCGTGCCTCTATGAAAATCAACACCCTACTCTCATTGCTCTTGGTTTGTTTCGTCGGCCTAGGCGGAGCAGCCCACGCGGAAAAAGCCGACAAACTTAAGCCTATGAATATCGAGGCGGACGCGGCGCGCTATGACGATCTGAAGCAGACCAACGTTTTTACCGGCAAGGTGGTGATGACCAAGGGCACCATCATCATCCGTGGCGCCCGCGTCGATGTGCGCCAGGACGCCGAGGGCAACCAGTTCGGCGTGGTGACGGCCGAGCCGGGCAAGCTGGCGTATTTCAAGCAGAAGCGCGACGGCCTGGACGAATACATAGAAGGCGAGGGCGAAACCATCGAGTACAGCAGCAAGCTGGACAACGTGCGTTTCATCAAGCGGGCCATTTTGCGCCGCCTGGTTGGCAGCAAGGTGAACGACGAAATCACCGGTGAACTGATCGTCTACGACAACACCACCGACGTATTCACCGTGGACAGTGGCACAGCCGGCAGCAATCCCGGTGGCCAGAATGGCCGCGTACGCGCCATGTTGACCCCCAAGGCCGCAGCGTCGGCCCCTAGCGGCACGGCGCCTGCCGGTGCTGCACCGGTGCTGCGCTCCACTACCACGCTGGAGGGCATGAAGAAGTGACGGCGGTGGTGGAGTCGGGAGAAAGCCGCCTGGAGGCGCGCCATCTGCAAAAAGCCTACGGCAAGCGCAAGGTCGTGAAAGACGTGACCCTGGCCGTCAAAAAAGGCGAGGTGGTGGGCCTGCTAGGCCCCAACGGTGCGGGCAAAACTACTTCCTTCTACATGATCGTGGGCCTGGTGCGGGCCGATGGCGGCCATATTTCCATCGACGGCCAGTCGGTGGAGCACATGCCCATCCACCGGCGTTCGCGCCTGGGCCTGAGCTATCTGCCCCAGGAAGCCTCGATTTTCCGCAAGCTCACGGTGGAAGAGAACGTGCGCGCCGTGCTGGAACTGCAGCACGACGAGGCCGGCAAATCCCTCACCCACGCCGAGATCGAAAAGCGCCTGACGGCCCTGCTGCAGGATCTGCGGGTGGAGCATTTGCGTGAGTCGTCGGCCATGGCCTTGTCCGGTGGCGAGCGCCGCCGTGTGGAAATCGCCCGTGCCCTGGCCACCCAGCCCCGTTTCATTCTGCTGGACGAGCCCTTTGCCGGTATCGACCCGATTGCCGTGATCGAGATCCAGCGCATCATCGGCTTCCTGAAGTCGCGCGGCATTGGCGTGCTGATCACCGACCACAACGTGCGTGAAACGCTGGGCATTTGCGACCACGCCTACATCATCAGCGACGGCCATGTGCTGGCCGAGGGCACGCCGTCCGAGATTGTGGACAACGCCGATGTGCGTCGCGTCTACCTCGGCGAACATTTCAAGATGTGATGTCCCGATGAAGCAAGGCTTATCCCTACGCGTTTCACAGCATCTGGCGCTGACGCCCCAGTTGCAGCAGTCCATCCGCCTGCTGCAACTGTCCACCCTGGAACTGAGCCAGGAAGTGGACCAGATGCTGGACGACAACCCGTTTCTGGAACGCAATATGGACGAGGCTCCACGCGAGGAGTTCGGCCTGGCCCAGTCCGATACGCCGGTCAGCACAGGGGAGCGTGAGGCTGAGGTTGCTACAAGTTCTATAGCTGAATACGCAAGTGAATCCAGCGCGGAAGCCCCAAATGATGCTGAATCCCCTTTGACCGGCGGTGACGACACCAGCTGGGATGGCGACGGCACTTCCGAGATCAAACCCGACGACAGCGAATGGGGTGGCGATGCCCCGGCGCGCCAGAACAACCTGGGCGATGACGGCGAGATGGACGCCACCGAGCTGGCCCGCAACCAGGAGTCGCTGACCAGCTATTTGCACCGCCAGGCCCTGGCCCTGCGGCTGGGCGAGGTGGACCAGGCTGCGCTGCGCTTTTTGATCGAGTCGCTGAACGACGACGGCTACCTGGAAGACGATTTCGAAACCCTGGCGCGTGGCCTGGCCGGCGACGACGCCGAGAGCGTGGAAGAGCTGGTACACCGCTTCACCGTGGCGCTGAGCTTGCTGCAAAGCCTGGAGCCGGCGGGCGTGGGCGCACGGCATCTGGGCGAATGCCTGTTGCTGCAGCTGCAGAGTTTGCAGTCCGTGCTGGGCGAGGACCCTGCACGCAAGGTGGCTATGCGCATCTGCCGCCAGTCCATGGATCTGCTGGCCCGGCGCGACGTGAAGCGCCTGGCCCAGCTGTGCCGCGCCACCGAGACCGACATCAAGGCCGCCATGGCGCTGATCGCTAGGCTGGAGCCCAAGCCGGGGCGGCGCTTTGTCGATGTGGAGCGCAACATCGTGGTGCCCGACGTGATTGTGGTCAAGGTCGGGCGTGGTGGCCAGGCCCGCTTCCGCGTGCAGCTGAATGCCGAGGTCATGCCGCGCTTGCGCGTGCACGACATCTACGCCAATGCGCTGCGCCAGCACAAGGGCGGCGGCAAGGACTCGTCGAACAATGCCGCGCTGCAGCAACGCTTGCAGGAGGCGCGCTGGTTCATCAAGAACATCCAGCAGCGCTTTGACACCATCTTGCGGGTCAGCAACGCTATCGTCGAGCGGCAGAAGAACTTCTTCAGCCACGGTGCGTTGGCCATGCGCCCCCTGGTGCTGCGCGAGATCGCCGACGAGCTGGGTCTGCACGAGTCCACCATCAGCCGCGTCACCACCGCCAAATACATGGCCACGCCCTACGGTACCTTCGAGCTGAAGTATTTCTTCGGTTCGTCCCTGGGGACCGAGACCGGCGGCAATGCGTCCAGCACTGCGGTGCGCGCGCTGATCAAACAGTTTGTTTCGTCTGAAGACCCCAAGAAGCCGCTCAGCGACAGCCAGCTGTCCGACATGCTGAAAGAGCAGGGCATTGAATGCGCGCGCCGCACCGTGGCCAAGTACCGCGAAGCGCTCAGAATTGCTCCGACGAATCTGCGCAAGGCTTTGTAATGGACGGCACCGGACAAGCCCGGTGACGCTATGAAACGATTGATATGAACCAACTTCAACTATTTTTACCCTGCGCCGCCGGCGTGGAAGAGCTGCTGGCCGAAGAGGTGCATGGCATTACCGGCCTGCAGGGCGAAGACCTGCGCGTGATGCGGGGCGGCACGCTGGTGCGTTCCTCCTGGCGCGACGCGATGCGCCTGAATCTGCACAGCCGCCTGGCGCAGCGTGTGCTGATCGAGCTGTCCAACACCGAATACCGCAGCGAAAAAGACCTGTACGAAGCCGCCAGCAATGTGGCCTGGGAGATCTGGTTCACGCCCAAGCAAAGCTTCAAGATCGAGGTCACGGCCCAGCACAGCCCGCTGAATTCGCTGAACTTCGCCGCGCTCAAGGTGAAGGACGCGGTGGCCGACCGCTTCCGCTTCAAGACCGGCGTGCGCCCTGACGTGAACGTGCAGTGGCCCGATGTGCGCATCTACCTGCACCTGACCACCGAGCGCGCCACCATCTACATCGACACCTCGGGCGACGCGCTGTTCAAGCGCGGCTGGCGTGAAGACAAGGGCGACGCGCCGCTGAAAGAGACGCTGGCTGCGGCCATGATCGCCGCCAGCGGCTGGGACGGCACCACGCCCCTGTACGACCCCTGCTGCGGCAGCGGCACCATCGCGATCGAGGCCGCGCAGATCGCCTGCAATATTGCGCCCGGCAGCCTGCGCCGCTTTGGCTTTGAGAAGCTGCTGCCGTTCCAGCCCCATGTGTGGTCCATCATCCAGGACCAGGCCCACGAGGCTGAGCACGAGCCCCAGACGCAGATCTTCGGCAGCGATGTGGCCTTCCGCATGGTCGATTTCGCGACCCGCAATGCCGAGCGCGCGGGTGTCAGCGGTGTGGTCGAGTTCCGTGGCGGCGATGCCTTGCAGCGCATGCCGCCAGCCGAGTCCGGCGTGATGCTGCTGAACCCGCCCTACGGCGAGCGGATTGAAGTCGCCGGTGTCGCTGGCCGGCGCGAAGCCGCGCAGACCGAAGACGGCAGCGCCGACTTCTTCCCCCAGCTGGCCACCCACTGGAAGCGCAACTACGCCGGCTGGACCGCCTGGATGCTGACGCCCGACCTCAAGCTGCCGGGCAAGATGCGCCTCAAAGAGTCGCGCCGCGTACCGATGTGGAACGGCCCCATCGAATGCCGCCTGTTCCGCTTCGACATGGTTGCTGGCTCTGCACGTCGTGGTGCGGACGTTCCCAAGGATGTCTGAGCCGCAGGCAGTGCGCAATGCAGTGCTGGACACCAACATCGTGCTGGACATCTTTTTGTTCGACGACAAGGTGGCCAAGCCGCTGAAACCTGCGCTGGAGGCGGGCCAGTTGCGTTGGCTGGCAACTCGGCACATGCGCAACGAGCTGGAGCGGGTGCTGGACTACGCCCACCTGGTGCCCAAGCTGGCGTTCTACCAGCTGACCGCTGCCGATGTGCTGGCCGCGTTTGACCGCCACACCACGCTGGTCGATGTGGCGCCCCGCGTCCATTTGGTTTGCAAGGACCCTGACGACCAGTGTTTCATCGACCTTGCCGTGGCCCACCGCGCCCTGTTGTTGAGCAAGGACAAGGCCGTGCTTTGTATGAAAAAACGCCTGCTAGCGCATGAAGTATCTGTGCAGGCAGCTATATAAAATGTAGCAATACGGATCGGGCGATGCGCAGCGAGCCGCGTAGCCCAGGTATGCCGCAGAACCGGCTTTGCCGGGCTGCTGGCATCGCCTCCTGCATGTCATATCGGTTTTTCAAACCGATATGAGGGAGGTGGCGAAAACATGCGTTGTCGGACTTGCAGTCCGACCCCGGGGCAGTGTGGAGCCTGGGGGTGTTCCCACTATTCCATTTGTAGTTTGAAGCTGTCCGCGCTGGCGTGTGGCCAGTAGAACTTGAACACATTTGGCAGGCCGCTGATGTCGCGGTCCAGCAGCGCGTTCAAGGGCAGCGGCGGCATGATGGTCACCAGCAGCTTGACCCCGGTTTCATTCACCCTGCGCACGATGTGGTGGGCGGTGATCTCATTCGGATGCAGCAAGCCCGCGGCCTGCACCATCTCCTTCAGTGCCTTCAGCGTGTTCTGGTGGAACTGGTGTACCCGTTCGGCCTTGTCGGGCACGATCAGCGCCTGCTGGCGCACCGGGTCTTGCGTGGTCACGCCGGTCGGGCAGTGGCCGGTATGGCAAGCCTGGGCCTGCAGGCAGCCCAGCGCAAACATGAAGCCGCGCGCTGAATTGCACCAGTCGGCGCCCAGCGCCATCATGCGTGCGATATCGAAGGCGCTGACCACCTTGCCCGCACAGCCCAGCTTGATACGGCTGCGCAGGCCCACGCCGCGCAGTGTGTTGTGCACCAGTTGCAGGCCTTCCTGCAGGGGGGCGCCCACGTGGTCGGTGAACTCCAGTGGCGCTGCGCCGGTGCCGCCTTCGGCCCCATCGACCACGATGAAGTCGGGCGTGATGCCGGTGACCTGCATGGCCTTGACCATGGCAAACCATTCCCAGGGGTGGCCTATACACAGCTTGAAGCCGGTGGGCTTGCCGCCCGAGAGTTCGCGCAGCCGGGCTATGAACAGCATCATCTCCACCGGCGTATTGAAGGCACTGTGGGCAGACGGCGACACGCAGTCCACGCCCTCGGGCACGCCACGGGCTTCGGCAATCTCGGCGCTGACCTTGGGGCCGGGCAGCACACCGCCGTGCCCTGGCTTGGCGCCCTGGCTCAGCTTGAGTTCGATCATCTTGACCTGCGGCTGGCTGGCGTTCACGGCGAAGCGCTCGGGGTTGAACGTGCCGTCGTCGTTGCGGCAGCCAAAGTAGCCCGAGCCAATTTCCCACACCAGGTCGCCGCCATGCACCTTGTGGTGTGCCGAGATCGAGCCCTCGCCGGTGTCGTGTGCAAAGCGCCCGCGCTGCGCGCCCTTGTTCAGCGCCAGGATGGCGTTGGCCGACAGTGCGCCAAAACTCATGGCCGAGATGCTGAATACGCTGGCGTCATACGGCTGGGTGCAATTGGAGCTGTCGGCCTGCATACCGGTCTGGCTGTCCAGGCCGATGGTGATGCGGAAGTCGTGGGTCGGCACCTCGGTGGGTGACACGGAATGGTTGATCCACTCGTAGCCCTCGGCCAGCACATCCAGCTGGGTGCCGAAAGGGCGCTTGTCGATATCGCCCTTGGCGCGTTGGTAGACCAGGGCGCGCTGCGAGCGTGAGAACGGTGTCGCGTCGTTGTCCGCCTCGATGAAATACTGGCGGATCTCCGGGCGCACGAACTCCAGCATGTAGCGCATATGGCCTATCACCGGGTAGTTGCGCAGTACCGATTTTTTGGTCTGCTGCAGGTCATACAGGCCCAGGCCGACCAGACCCAGAAACACCAGCCCGGGCAGGGCACCGGTGTGGAACGCCACCAAGCTGAAAATGCTCAGCAACAGGCCCATAACGCACATGCCGAACACGGTGTAGCGGATCGGATAAATCGAATTCAAATAGTCCAGCATCGGGGTGTTTTCTCCTGGCGCGATGCTACTGGCTAAACTTGGGGTTTGCTATCCGAGAACACCATGACCGCCCTGACCGCTGCCCCTTTACAACCCGACGACTTCGAAGCCCTGGACCTGATTCTGGAGGACTTGCGCGAGCGGTATGACGAAACCCCGCAGTGGGAGTTTTGTGAAGGCTTCATGGCCGCCGTGGTGTGCTGCCGCCGAGCCATTCCGGCCAGCGAATATCTTTCGGTGCTGCTGGATATCGGCGAAGACGGTGAAGGTAGTTTTGCCGACGACGCCCAGCGCGCGCGCTTCATGGAGCTGTGGGACCGCCGCTGGAACGAGGTGAAGTCCGCACTGGACGAAAAAGACGTCAACAACCTATCCGACGAGCGCGCCTACACCCCCGAGGTGCTGGACGTGCGCGCCATGATGCTGTCGCTCAGCCCCGAAGAGCGTGCCGAAGCCTTGGTTGGTGAGGAAGAAGGCCCGCTGCCTTCTTTCGGCCAGGTCTGGGCGCTAGGCTTCATGTTTGCGGTCGAGGCCTGGCCCGACGAGTGGGAAGCGCCGGCCAAAGACAAGGAAGCCGTGCAGTGGCTGGACGGCGCCCTGAGCGCCATCGTGGCTCTGACCGAAGATGACACCGGCCCTGCCGAGGTGTCGGCTTTTGGTCCGGACGAAGAGGGTGGTGAAGAGCCCCCGCCCAGCATGTCCGAAGCGCGCATGGAGGCCTTTGGCGAAGCCATGTGGGCGGTATATGACTTGCGCGAACTCTGGCGCTCGCTCGGCCCCCGCGTGGAGCAGGTGCGCAAGGAACCTACTCCTGGCCGCAACGATCTGTGCCCCTGCGGCAGCGGTAAAAAGTACAAGAAGTGCCACGGCGCAACTTGATGTGCGCCGCTCCCTAGCAGGCTGCTGAAATACCGCCCACCGACATGCACGCCGACCCCGCCGTTGCCGGAATTTTGAGGATTCGGCGCGCAACGAAGGTCAGACTGCTCGCTTCGAAGCCGATTCGGGCCTTCTGAA